>NZ_CP168032.1:1295000-2552008 GCF_056716055.1 Wohlfahrtiimonas sp. XWW7
GAAAAGAACCCCGGCTAGGGGAGTGAAATAGAACCTGAAACCGTGTACGTACAACCAGTGGGAGCCCTTTTTAGGGTGACTGCGTACCTTTTGTATAATGGGTCAGCGACTTACATTCTGTGGCAAGCTTAACCGCATAGGGGAGGCATAGGGAAACCGAGTCTTAATAGGGCGAATTAGTCGCAGGGTGTAGACCCGAAACCAGGCGATCTATCCATGGCCAGGCTGAAAGTTAGGTAACACTGACCGGAGGGCCGAACCCACATCTGTTGCAATAGATGGGGATGAGCTGTGGATCGGAGTGAAAGGCTAATCAAGCTTGGAGATAGCTGGTTCTCCCCGAAAGCTATTTAGGTAGCGCCTCATGTATCACTTCTGGGGGTAGAGCACTGTTTCGGCTAGGGGGTCATCCCGACTTACCAACCCGATGCAAACTCCGAATACCAGAAAGTGCAATCATGGGAGACACACAGCGGGTGCTAACGTCCGTTGTGAAGAGGGAAACAACCCAGACCGCCAGCTAAGGTCCCTAAATTATCGCTCAGTGGTAAACGATGTGGGAAGGCATAGACAGCTAGGATGTTGGCTTAGAAGCAGCCATCATTTAAAGAAAGCGTAATAGCTCACTAGTCGAGTCGGCCTGCGCGGAAGATTCAACGGGGCTTAAGCGATATACCGAAGCTGCGGATTTAATATTTAGATATTAAGTGGTAGGGGAGCGTTCTGTACGCCGGAGAAGGAATACTCGTGAGAGATTCTGGAGGTATCAGAAGTGCGAATGCTGACATGAGTAACGTTAATGGGAGTGAAAGACTCCCACACCGAAAGACCAAGGTTTCCTGTTCAACGTTAATCGGAGCAGGGTGAGTCGGCCCCTAAGGCGAGGCAGAGATGCGTAGTCGATGGGAATCAGGTTAATATTCCTGAACTTCTATATAATGCGATGGAGGGACGGAGAAAGCTAAACTAGCTGGGTGACGGTTATCCCAGTTTAAGCAAGTAGGTAGAGATCTTAGGCAAATCCGGGATCTTAATACCGAGATGTGATGACGGTGAGTCTACGGACTCCGAAGTAGTTGATGCTATGCTTCCAAGAAAAACTTCTAAGCTTCAGTTATATAGAAACCGTACCCCAAACCAACACTGGTGGTCGGGATGAGAATTCTAAGGTGCTTGAGAGAACTCGGGTGAAGGAACTCGGCAAAATTGTACCGTAACTTCGGGAGAAGGTACGCCCTTTTAGGTGAATGCTTTACGCAGTAAGCTTGAGAGGGCCGCAGTGAAAAGGTGGCTGCAACTGTTTATCAAAAACACAGGACTCTGCAAACACGAAAGTGGAAGTATAGGGTCTGACGCCTGCCCGGTGCTGGAAGGTTAATTGATGGGGTTAGCGGTAACGCGAAGCTCTTGATCGAAGCCCCAGTAAACGGCGGCCGTAACTATAACGGTCCTAAGGTAGCGAAATTCCTTGTCGGGTAAGTTCCGACCTGCACGAATGGCGTAATGATGGCCACACTGTCTCCACCCGAGACTCAGTGAAATTGAAATCACCGTGAAGATGCGGTGTACCCGCGGCAAGACGGAAAGACCCCGTGAACCTTTACTATAGCTTTGCAGTGGATTTTGAATCTTTTTGTGTAGGATAGGTGGGAGGCTTTGAAACTCAGACGCCAGTTTGAGTGGAGCCATCCTTGAAATACCACCCTGAAATATTTGAAATTCTAACCTAGGTCCATTATCTGGATCGGGGACATTGCATGGTGGGTAGTTTGACTGGGGCGGTCTCCTCCGAAAGAGTAACGGAGGAGTGCGAAGGTACCCTCAGCGCGGTCGGAAATCGCGCTTTTGAGTGCAAAAGCATAAGGGTGCTTGACTGCGAGACAGACAAGTCGAGCAGGTACGAAAGTAGGTTTTAGTGATCCGGTGGTTCTGTATGGAAAGGCCATCGCTCAACGGATAAAAGGTACTCCGGGGATAACAGGCTGATTCCGCCCAAGAGTCCATATCGACGGCGGAGTTTGGCACCTCGATGTCGACTCATCACATCCTGGGGCTGTAGTCGGTCCCAAGGGTATGGCTGTTCGCCATTTAAAGTGGTACGCGAGTTGGGTTCAGAACGTCGTGAGACAGTTCGGTCCCTATCTGCCGTGGGCGTTGGAAATTTGAAGGGAGCTTCTTCTAGTACGAGAGGACCGAAGTGGACGTATCTCTGGTGTTCCGGTTGTCATGCCAATGGCATTGCCGGGTAGCTAAATACGGACGGGATAACCGCTGAAAGCATCTAAGCGGGAAGCCCACCCTAAGATTAGATTTCCCTAGAGGTTTAACCTCTCTAAAGGTCCGTCGGAGACTACGACGTTGATAGGTTGGGTGTGTAAGTGCAGTAATGCATTGAGCTAACCAATACTAATGACCCGTGAGGCTTGACCATATAATAGGTCTCAGAATCGTAACACAATAATGTCGGTATACGACGCAAGCGAAAGCTAACCAACTAAACCAAAGAATGCTGTTGCGGTGTTGATAATAACATCCAACCACCAGTTTTCCTGGAGACAATAGCGCTATGGTACCACCTGAATCCATTCCGAACTCAGAAGTGAAACGTAGCTGCGCCGATGATAGTGTGGGGCCTCCCCATGTGAAAGTAGGTCATCTCCAGGGTCTAATATGAATCGCCCACTCATTGAGTGGGCTTTTTCTTTGTGTAAAAGAAAGAAAATGGAAAAGATAATTAAATGTTGATTAGTACTCAATGTTACAATAACAAAAGTTTTTATTGAGCCTAAAAGAGTGTTGCTGACAATGGGTGGAATCGGAGAAGGCGTCGCACAAATAATATTTGAATATATATTGCCTATTATTGGTGCATCTATTAGATGGATTGTTTTATTATGCATAGGTAGAAAGAGGAGCTTTCAAGCTCTTTGGAAAGACACGAAAACCAATCTAATAATCGGCGCTAGCTTATTTATTATGTTGTGTTTCATTATAATGATGAAGATAAATTAAAGATAACAAATTATGATGACATTGAAATGCTTTATTGCATTGGAAAATATAAATACAGAAGAAGACTTATTAGAAATTGCAGAGAAAATTTGGTCTCTTGGAGACATTGATAGTATTGCTCAGCAATTAGATACAGCGGCTTTTAACGCATTTGTTATGATGAATATTATTGGTCATTGGAAAGGCGATGGATGGAGTGGAATCATCGAAGGCTATGATTTCTTACCATTTATAGAAAATGCTTTAAAAGTACATCAGCTTGATGATTTAGCTATACATTATAAGAAATTGATTGAGTTGTTTCCGATAGATCCTTTCAGTAATAAAATGAAAGGGCATTTTTGTGATCATCATAATTTTCTCATTAATCCAAGATTTAAATTATCTACACAAGAATTATTAGAAATAGATTCTGAGGTTAGAAAAACTTTATCAAAACAGTATCATGAATTATTAGTATTATTAGATGATGAATCAGAACAATTATGGTCATATGATGCACCCAATGAAGCAGGTTGGGGGATTGTGATAGATTATATTCGTAAAAATGTAAGATAATAAAAAGCGATCTTCAATGATCGCTTTTGTTATTTATAAATGATGATTTTTAATAATATAATCCAACCAATAATCACAGCCTTGATTCACTAGATCATAAGTTAATTCGAAATTACCTGTGTAATAAGGGTCAGGTACTTCCGTATGTTCAGGATTATTGAGTGGCTCTAAGAATAAATGGATTTTAGAATCATACTGATCGGTTGGTGGAAGCGCTTTGAGATCTCGAATATTATTATTATCCATACCTAAAATATAATCATAAGCTTCAAAGTCATCACCGCAAATTCGTGTAGCAATCATGCCTTTTGTAGAAATGCCTCTTTCATTTAAGATTTCTTGTGTGCCATGATGCGGTGGTTTGCCTAAATTCCAGTCGCCTGTTGCGGCAGAGGCAATATAAATTTTATCTTCCAATCCTTTGGCTTTCACTTTTTCTCTAAATAGTGCCTCGGCCATTGGAGATCGGCAAATATTACCCAAGCAGACAAATAAAACTTTAACCATAATAAATCCTATCAATATCCATTTAATGCTGAATTTAGCTTACAATGATGCATATATTATCATTAAAAGAAGTGGCTATGGCTTTTACTATTTATCACTCCAATCATTTAGATTCCTTGCAATATATGGCAAGTTATTTGATCCAAAAAAATCCTTTAGCAAACCCTTTATTACCTGAATATTTTATTATTCATAGTAGTGGGATGACGAATTGGTTAAAGAGTGCATTAGCGGAAGAGCATAATATTTTTGCGAATACTAAATTAGAATTCCCGATTAATCAGATTGTTACAATCATTGAGAACTTACTGACAGAAGAAGAACGGCAACAAACTAATTTAAGAATTTCTCGGTTAACATTAACTTGGGCAGTATTTGATGTATTGAAACATTCTTCATTGGCAGATTTGGACGTTTTAGAACGATATTTATCCAATGATCATACACAAGATCATGATATACGAATGATGGGATTAGCTGAAGAAATTGCAGGATTATTTGATAAATACTTAGCTTATCGCCCAGATTGGTTTGATGCATGGCAGAAAAATCAATTAGTTTTTAATGATTCAATGGATGAGCTGTGGCAGCAAAAAGTATGGCAAGAGATTTATCATAAAGTCATTCCAAAACATTATTTAGCAAATATTACAAAATTATTGAAATCGTTGCCTGAGGAGCGTTATCAAAATAAAAATATTCCTACTCGTTTATTTGTGATTGGGATTTCAACATTGCCACCATTGTTCATTGATTTATTGCATACATTAAGTCAGAAAATTGATGTGCATGTTTTTTTCACTAATCCGTCTCAGTTTTATTGGGGAGATTTAACGCAATACCGTAACCGTAATGTTCAGCGCATTATTTTTGAATCAGCTGAAGCACGTGAGGAAATTTTCTCGCCTGATATAGATGAATATGGTTTAGATGTTGAGTTGGAAACATCAGAGCAATGGTTAGAATTTCATGGCAATCCACTATTGGCAAGCTTCGGGAAAATTGGGAGAGATTTTATTCATTTATTATCACAATATGATGATATTCGTGAAATTGAAGCATTCAGTGAACCAGAAACTTATGGTTTATTGGGTTATGTACAAAAAGAAGTTTTTAATTTAGCAGCAATTAATCTAGAAAAATCACGATATTTGTTGAAAGCTGATGATAAAAGCATCTGTTTTCATTCACATTACAGTGAAAGAAGGGAAGTGGAGGGTTTATATGATCAATTGCTACATGCATTTAATCGTGACCATGAGTTAGAGCCTAAAGATATTATTGTGATGGTTTCTGATATTGATCGTTATCGTCCGATGATTGAAGCGGTGTTCGGCTCGCCTTTCTCATATGATGCTAAAATTCCATTCACTATTTCAGATTTTACATTGGGTAAACATGAGCCCATTTTGGATGCATTTTTATTATTGCTTTCGATCTCAGAAAGTCATTTTACTGTTTCCGAATTATTAACATTATTGGAAATCCCTGAGATTGCTGAACGTTTTCACATTAGTCAGAATGATCGAGAGCTGATTCGTAAATGGGTAGAAAATAGTAATATTAAGTTTGGTATTGATCACAATCATTTAGCAGAATTGAATGTGCGTGAAGAGCCTACAAATACTTGGTTGTGGGGATTGAAACGCTTATTGTTGGGTTACAGTTTGAATGAGGCTGTTGAAATTGACGATGTTTTAGCTTTTCCTTATATTCAAGGCGGAGAAGCAGTAACATTAGGTCATTTAGTGGATTTTATAGATGCGTTAATAGATTTAAAAACTCAGTTATCTCAGGCATATTCATTGGATGAATGGCGAACATTATTGCCTGAGATTTGGTCGAAGTTCTATATCGACAATGATGTCACTCAATATCGTTTACAACACTTGCAATCGATCTGGAACAATTTCTTAGATGAAGGTGATAATGTTCAATTCACTGATCCGATTACCATTCATTTAATTCAGAGAAATTTGAATGAGCATCTGTCTTCATTTAGGCCAGAATCACGATTTTTAACTGGTTCTATTAACTTTTGTACATTCATTCCAATGCGCTCCATTCCATTTAAGATTGTCTGTATGTTGGGAATGAATCAAGAAAGTTTTCCCCATCGTAAGCAATATCCAGAATATGATTTGATGCAAGCGCATCCTCAACGTGGTGATCGTTCTACAGTTAATGATGAGCGTTATCTGTTTTTAGAGGCGATATTGTCGGCCAAGTCTCAACTCTATATCAGCTATATTGGTAAAAATATTCACAACAATAGTGAAATGTTTCCATCATTATTTGTGAATGAATTGCAGCACTATTTAGATGAAATTGCAGAAACAGATTCAGGGCAAATGGTGGCACAGGCATTAACCATTCATCATCCTTTATCGCCATTTAGCCCAATGCTCTTTAGTGATCATAGCCCAATTCATTCGTTCCAAAAAGAATGGTTACCTGCATTACATGATTTGGATGATGCACAATATGAACCGAAATCCTCTGAACTTACACAAATTTCGGCAAAAATGCTGATTGATGCTTTTAAAGATCCGCTGAAATCTTTCAGTATTCATCATTTTGGCATCAATTTTTATCAGCAATCCATGAGTGAGATTGAAGATGATGAAATTTTTGCCTTGTCAGAAAGAGATGCTTTGGAAACATATCAGGCACGTATTAATTTAATCGAGGAGTTATTTTATAACGATATACCTGATGATTTATTACATGATTACGCAAGACATCAGTTGTTTCAACAGTATAAAGCGGAAGGTAAGCTGCCCAAATTTGCTTTTGCTAAGCTGGATTGGCATGCATTCATTGAACCAATATTAAAACTTGTATTAGAAGCCAAAATCAATCATTGCCAATATGGCGTAGAAGAGCAGGTGAATATTGTATTAGATAATATTATCGTAACAGGCACAGTGATTGGGAATAATAGCGATCAACAATGTTTAGTATTTGCTGGGAAATGGCATTTGAAACGTCAGTTTGATGGATTTGTGACACATCTTTTAAATACTGTGAGATTGCATCGAAGTATTGTCACCAAAGTTTTTTATTGTGATGGTAAAAAGGTTTATGAAACGGTTATTGACGCAATTGATATTGATGTTGCTAAAACATTGCTGCAAAAACTATTAGTAGGCTATCAGGAGAATTTAACAACGCCATTCATGATTGCATCCGAAGGTGTTTTGCGTGTTAAAGATAAAAAATTACTACAGAAGCATGTGGATTTTATTGTGGAAAGTTATAGACATTATGATTCAGAAAAAGTTCTTCATTATTTATCGCAGCATCTAGAATTGAAAACAGAAATCATGGATCGCGTTATGGATGATTTGTTGAATCAGGATTCTATGTTGGTGGATCGTTTTATTACTAAGATTACAGAAAAAGAAGTGATTGGTTATCTCTATTTTTATTTGCAATATGTAGCGTTAATCACCTATACAAAGCCCAAAGAACTGAAATAAAGGACGTAAAGAGAAAAAAATGATCATATTTATTTAATTAATAAAAATTAATAGTTTATGGTTATTTTAACTGAGTCATACACATAATTATCCACAGGTTATGTGGACTTATTCATAACTTGTGATAATTTTAAATATTGTCAGTTGTTACAATGTTGTGATGATATTTGTTTAATATGGTTAAGAATTGATGATCATCATAATAATGATGAATTCAATCCTTAATTATGTAGCAATGTATGTATTAATGAACCCTTTAAACAGGAAATAACCTCAATAGTTATGCAAAATGCTTGATGAGTGAATGTTGCCTTTAGCTATAGCTTCCACTAATCAAGAATGTATAATACAGGTTTTCCATAACGAGGCGATTTTAATGAATAATAAAAAGATTAAAAATAATCTTTCAAAAAATGCCATCTACATTTTGCCGAATCTTTTTACAACGGCTTCTTTGATGACGGGGTTTAGCTCCATCTTATTAGCATTAGAAGGACGTTATGCTGCGGCAGCAGTTTTAATCTTTGTATCTATGGTTTTGGATGGCATGGATGGGCGTGTTGCACGTTGGACAAATACACAAAGTAGTTTTGGTGAGCAATATGACTCATTGGCAGATATGGTTGCTTTTGGTGCGGCACCTGCCATTTTAGTTTATATGTGGTCATTCCAAGGCTTGGGTGAAGTTTCTAAAGTGATCGGGATCGGTTGGTTTGCTTCGTTCGTTTATTTAGCATGTGCAGCGCTTCGTTTAGCACGTTTTAACGTGCAGATCGGCTCTGTGGATAAGCGTTATTTTGTAGGTTTACCAAGTCCAACGGCTGCTGCGATTGTTGCAGGTGCAGTTTGGGCAGGTGAAGTTGGTATTAAAAAAATTGCCTCTGCATTCGGTGCGGATTTGACTTTTACAGGTCATGATTTAACAGGCTTAATGGTTATAGTGACACTCTATGCGGGGTTAATGATGGTATCGAATTTCTTGTTTTATAGTTTTAAAACACTAGAAATTAAGAGAGTTAGATTTACTGCTTTAATTATCGTTGTAATTTATGCAGGTATGTTGATTTCATCACCATCTATTGTGTTGTTTTTAACTGCATTCATTTATGGTTTATCTGCACCTGTACAATATGTGTATCGTAGACAAGCACGTAAAAAACGTATGCAAGCATTACAAGCAAAACGTCATGAGCGTCACGAGCATCATGAGTCATAATTTAGAGTATTTAAAATTACTGAAGATTCCTGTTTGGCAAGTGCGTGGACAGGAAGCTTCAGAGGTTATCGAGCCCACTCTTCAGGAAGAAGCGTTGCCTGTTGAGGCGTCCATAGCTATATCATCCAGTGTTATACCTGAGGTTGATTATCATCAACCTCAAGTTGACGCTCCCATTGCGGCATCTGTTGATAATTGTACTGCATGTAAATTACATGCGGGTCGTACACAAGTTATATCTGGTAAAGGATCGAATCAATCCAAGCTTGTTGTCATTACAGAGGCGCCAACATTTAATGAAGATGTTGCAGGTGAACCATTTGCTGAAGAAGCAGGCGTATTATTCACCAATATTCTCAAAACAATTGGTTATTCTATGGATGATGTTTATATTACGCCATATGTGAAATGTTCACCGTATCAATCATTCATTACGCAAACAGAAGAGAATCAGTGTTTTCAGCATTTGTTGACAGAGTTGAATGAAATTCGACCTACCAAAATTTTATTGTTGGGCCGAAATGTTGCCAAATATTTATTGAAAGAAGCAAAATCTTTTGACGATATGCGAACTGAGGTAGCGAGTTTGGAAATATTGGGGCAACAGATTCCAGTGTATGTTAGTTATAATCCATATCAATTATTAAAATTTCCTGAAGAAAAGCGAAAGGTGTGGAAAGACATGAAAAAACTATTGGAATAAGTGTACAATGGAAGATATTCAGTTTTTAGAAATCACCCAGGGTGATTTTGAAGCAATATATAGCATTGAGAAAAAAGCATATCCCATTCCTTGGAGCGAGAAGATTATGAGCTCTATGGTTGAAGGGGATGAGTATAAAATTAAAATAACGTACTATGATAGAGTAATTGCTTATGTATTTATGATGATAGTATTGGATGAAGCCACTATTTTAAATATTACGGTTGATCCAGATTATCAAGGTCAAGGTTTAGGTCGTAAGTTGTTGCAATATGTAAAGAAAGATATGATTGAAAAAAATATCGTATCGATTTTTTTAGAAGTTAGGTCATCTAACGTTGCGGCTTTATCATTGTATGAATCAGAAGGATTCAATGAGATAGATATTCGGAAGAATTACTATCCTACAAAAAATGGCCGTGAAGATGCGATTATCATGGCGTGCATGTTAATGAATGGGTGATTATGGAAATATTAGATTTAAAAAATTTGCAATGTCCAATGCCTATTTTGAAAACTAAGCAGGCGTTGCAAAAAATGGATGTGGGTGATGAAATTCAGGTTGTGACGACAGACCCTCACTCGGAAATTGATTTTAAGGCTTTTCTAAGTAAAACTTCTAATGAATTGTTGAAGTTTTGGACAGAGGAAGGGGTATTTTATTTCCTAATCAAGAAAAGTTAAGAGAATTTTTAGAGAAGTACTTTAATTTAAATTGATAGTGGTGTAGTTAACTAATGAATACAGTTTTATTTATCATCCCATGTTTGACGGATCATTTGCCGAATGCTTGGGCAAATAAAATCTCATCGGTTCCGTTGGATTCTGTTTATGATAGATTCTTACATTCATCTACCGCGCATAAAACCAATCATTTTTTGATTCAAGATGCTTTAACAGAATATTTAAAGTTACCAGATGATATTGCTTGGGCGCGCTGTGGTTTGAATGCAAGTGGCATTCGTATGCGTTCTAACAACTGGTTTAAACTCTCTTTGTTAACACAGTTGGGTGTGACAAATTTACGTGGCCATATGGTTCAAAAAATGGCAGAAGATTTTGCAAGTGATTTTTCATTTGCAGAGGACTCAATTGTGACAACCAATGGCGATTGGTTTATCTCTTTAAAGAAAAATAATGAGGTTAAATCAACCCCGATTTGGGGATTAAGACCCAAAGGTATTGATCCTGCAAGCTATGGTTTATCTGGCCCTGATGCTTTGTATTGGCAAGAACAATTCAATCATGCGCATGATTGGTTGAAAACCTACTCTTACAATAGTTTAAGATTAAGGCAGCGCTATGATCCTATTGTGGATTTTTGGCCTTGGGGTAATGGGGAGCAGTATGAATTTGATGCAGATGTAGAATATTCAGCAATATTTTCAGATAATGCAATCATTCGTGGCGTTGGTAGTGGCGCAGGTATGTCATTTTTCCCACTACGCAATTCAACGGCTGATTTTTCTCAAATGGTTCATAATCATCCTAATATTTGTGTGGTGGATGATCGTCTAGTGAGTAAAATCTCTGACAATGATTTATTAGGTTGGTTAGATGCACGATCTCAAATTGCCAATATGTTATTGGCGCCAGCATTGGTTGCTGTAGATCAAGGGTTAATCAGCAATGTAATCATTGATACAGTGAATGGCGAAAGATTTGTGTATAACAAAAAGTTTAAGTTTGTATTATCACGACCTAAGTTCACTTATAGTTATTTGCCAGAATGATCATTGTAGAAAGAGTACAAAACTCTAATGTTGAATTGAGTTCATCATCACTTTTGAATCGAGTGCTTCAACGCCGCCAATTACAATCGGTTGAGGAGTGCTCCTTTAGCCTTAAGGATTTATTGGTACCTACTTCTTTAAGTGATTGTGAGAAAGCCGCGATAATTATTGCAAATGCAATTATTCAGCAGAAAAAAATATTGATTGTGGGTGATTATGATGTGGATGGTGCAACTTCCACAGCACTTATGATGCGTGTTTTAAGGTTATTTGGCAGCCAAGATGTTTCATATCGTATTCCCAATAGAATGTTGGATGGTTATGGATTAACGGTTTCATTATTGGATTCAATTTTAGAAGCTGCCCCAGATTTAATCGTCACTGTAGATAATGGGATTTCAAGTATTGCGGCAATCGCAAAAGCAAAAGAGCATGGCATTGATGTCGTTGTTACAGATCATCATTTGCCAGGTGAAGTTTTGCCGATGGCTGATGCCATTGTGAATCCTAATCTTAAAAATAGTGACTTTGAAAGTAGTTCGTTGTGCGGTGTTGGCGTTGCTTTTTATGTTTTGATGGCGGTTCGGCGTGAGCTGATTAATCAAAAGTATTTTACGTCACAAACAGCCCCAAATTTAGCAGACTATTTGGACTTGGTTGCATTGGGAACAATTGCTGATTTAGTGCCTTTAGATCGCAATAATCGCTGTTTAGTTCAACAAGGGATTGAACGAATTCGACGAGGTCGTACAGTTGTTGGTATTCAGGCATTATTGGAAGTATCAGGTAAAAAACAGGCTGAATTGTCCACGACAGATATTGCTTTTGGTATTTCTCCATTATTAAATGCTGCGGGGCGATTGGATGATATGCGTGTAGGGATCGAATGCTTGATCACAGATGCTGAAGATCGCGCCCGTTATTATGCTGGTCGTTTGTATAATTTTAACCAAGAGCGTAAAGCAATTGAGCGCTCGATGACTGTAGAAACAGAACAGATCTTGGCAAAAATATTATCGAATGATGAAGAATTGCCGAGCGGCATAGCTTTGTATGATCCTTCTTGGCACCAAGGTGTGATTGGTATCGTTGCATCGCGTGTGAAAGAAAAGTTTAATCTCCCAACGTTTATTTTTGCTGAAGAGAATGATGAATTATTAAAAGGTTCAGGTCGTTCCATTGCAGGGATTCATTTACGTGATTTATTGGAAAGCATTGCAACTGAATATCCAGATATGATTTTACAATTTGGCGGTCATGCGATGGCAGCAGGTTTAACATTAAGAAAATCTGCATTTAAAGCATTTCAAAATGTATTCACAATGCGCGCAGAAAAACTATTAAGAGACGTTGATCCTAAGGTTATTTATACGGATGGGGAATTGGGTGTTGAAGATTTTACATTAGATAATGCGGCTGTATTAAGAACTGCAATGCCTTGGGGGCAAACATTCCCAGAGCCAACATTTGATAATACCTTTGACGTTGTGGATGCTAAAATCCTGCAAAATACTCATTTAAAACTTGAATTAAAACATCCACAATCTAACTTTACTATCAATGGTATTGCCTTTTTCAAAGCAAAGGATTGGCAAGAAAACACAGAGAAAGTACGTTGTATTTATAAATTGGATGTGAATGAATGGCGTGGTCGTCGATCACTGCAATTATTAATAGATCATATAGAAATAGAAAGTAGATAGCCAAAACTCCCCATTTTGTGTTAGAATCCCGAGCCAATCTTTTTTGGCAAACCAATCTCTAGAGGGATCAAACACTATGTTGCGTATTATTGAGCAAGCACTAACTTTCGATGATGTTTTACTCGTTCCAGATTATTCTGAAGTTCTACCTAAAGAAGTATCTTTAAAGACTCAACTAACGAAATCAATCAGCTTAAATATCCCACTATTATCAGCAGCAATGGACACAGTAACGGAAAGCCGTTTAGCAATTGCTATGGCGCAACAAGGTGGTATCGGTATCATTCATAAAAACTTAACGATCGAAGAGCAAGCAGCTGAAGTTCGTAAAGTTAAAAAATTCGAAAACGGTATCATTTCTGATCCTGTAACTGTAACACCAGATATGACATTGGCTGAATTACGCCACATGTTCAGCACATTTGAAATTTCAAGTGCGCCAGTAATTGATGCAGGTAAAGTTGTGGGCATCATTACTAATCGTGATGTGCGTTTCCATGATAACTTGTCCATTCGCATTAAAGATGTAATGACGCCACGTGATCGTCTAATTACAGTTAAAGAGCATGCTGGCCGTGAAGAAATCGTAAACTTGCTGCGTGAACACCGTGTTGAGCGTTTAGTAATCGTGAATGATGCTAATGAATTACGTGGTTTGGTTACAGTTAAAGATATTTCTCGTTCACAGTCATTACCAAATGCATGTGTAGATGCAAATGAGCAATTAATCGTAGGTGCAGCAGTTGGTGCTGGTGCAGGTACTGAAGAACGTATTGAAGCATTGGCAGCAGCGGGTGTGGATGTGATCATTGTAGATACAGCACATGGCCATTCTAAAGGTGTTATTGATCGTGTACGTTGGGTTAAACAAACTTATCCAAATTTACAAGTCATCGCAGGTAATATTGCGACTGCTGAAGCTGCTATTGCATTAGCGGACGCTGGTGCGGATGCTGTTAAAGTAGGTATCGGCCCAGGTTCAATCTGTACAACTCGTATTGTTGCAGGTATCGGCGTGCCACAAGTTAGTGCGATTTCTAATGTTGCATCGGCGTTGAAAGATCGTGGTATTCCTGTCATTGCTGACGGCGGTATTCGTTATTCAGGTGACATGGTTAAAGCATTAGCCGCAGGTGCATCATGCATCATGGTGGGTGGTTTATTAGCAGGTACTGATGAAGCACCTGGTGATATTGAATTCTATCAAGGTCGTGCTTATAAATCATATCGTGGAATGGGTTCTTTAGGCGCAATGGGCGCAGGTTCTTCTGATCGTTACTTCCAAGAAGGTACAACTTCAGATAAATTAGTACCAGAAGGTATTGAAGGCCGTGTTGCATATAAAGGTTCTTTGGTGCCAATCGTTCACCAATTGATGGGCGGTATTCGTGCAGGTATGGGTTACGTTGGTTGCGCAACAGTTGCAGACATGAACGTTAAACCAAAATTTGTACAGATCACAAACGCAGGTATGCGTGAGTCACATGTTCACGATGTAACAATCACTAAAGAAGCACCGAACTACTCAAGCTAATCCTATTTTATTAACTTTTATGTCAAAGAATTATGAGTCAAGATATTAAAACCGAAGAAGTCAACGAAAGCCATTTAATTACTGAACGCCGTGAGAAATTAGCAGGCATTCGAAAGGCTAAGGATGTAGCGTTTCCAAATCAATTCCGCAAAGATACACATGCGAAGGATTTGCATAAACGTACAGAAAATATGGATAAGGAAGCATTGGCTGCTGAAAATATTCATGTGAAGATGGCTGGTCGAATCATGTCTAAACGTTTGTTTGGTAAGGGTGGATTCGTTGTTCTTCGTGATCAGACAGGTGATGTTCAGTTGTTCTTGAATACAGGCTTGATTGGCGCAGAGAAATTTGAAGAATTTTCTCATTGGGATATCGGTGACATCATCGGTGTTTCAGGTGTTGTTTCGCGTTCTGATAAGGGTGAATTGACGGTTCGTGTTTCTGAAATTGATTTATTGACTAAATCATTGCGTCCATTGCCAGATAAGTTTCATGGTTTAACGGACATTGAAGCGCGTTATCGCCAGCGTTATGTTGACTTAATTATGAATATGGAAGCGCGTGAGGTGTTCCGTAAGCGTACACAAATCATGCGTACCATTCGTAACTTCTTTGACAATAAAGGTTTTGAGGAAGTTGAAACACCAATGATGCATTCTATCCCAGGTGGTGCGAATGCAAAACCATTCATTACACATCACAATGCTTTGGATATGGAGTTCTATTTGCGTATTGCGCCAGAACTTTATTTGAAGCGTTTGGTTGTGGGTGGTATGGAAAAAGTTTATGAAGTGAATCGTAACTTTAGAAATGAAGGTGTTTCAACGCGCCATAACCCTGAATTCACAATGGTTGAATGGTATTGGGCATACGCTGATTATAAAGATATGATGGATTTCACTGATGAATTAATGGCAACTTTAGCAAAAGATGTTGTGGGTTCAACAAGTGTACCTTATCAAGGGTTGACTTTGGATTTTAGTCAGCCAGCAGTTCGTATGACAGTTCAAGAGTCTATCGTTCATCATTATCCAGAAGCTAAAAACTTTGATTTAGATACTCGTGAAGGTGTGGCGGAATTGGCGACATCTATCGGTATTAAATTTAAAGATTCTGATGGTTGGGGCAAAATTTTGATGGAAGTATTTGATGAGAAGGTTGAAGAGAATTTGATGCAACCAACATTCATCACAGCATATCCTTCAGAAGTTTCACCATTAGCGCGTAAGAATGATGAAAACCCAATGATCACAGATCGTTTTGAATATTTCATTGGCGGTCGTGAAGTTGGCAATGGTTATTCGGAATTGAATGATGCTGAAGATCAATATCAGCGTTTCATGGCTCAAGTGGCTGAGAAAGACTCAGGTGATGATGAAGCAATGCATCTAGATAAAGATTTTATCACTGCGTTAGAATATGGTTTACCGCCAACAGCAGGTGAAGGAATCGGGATCGATCGCTTAGTGATGATTTTTGCTGATGCAGCATCCATCCGAGACGTGTTATTATTCCCACATATGCGAAATAAAGCAGAATAATTCAAGAAAAGCTTTAGTGAAAACTAAAGCTTTTTTTTCAAGAGCTTTGGATTGGAATATAAATTTAAAAAGGATCTATTATGATAAACCAAGTTAAAGTCATTATTGGTGCAATGGATGAGGAAGTTTGTGCATTGGTTGCTCGTATGGCAATGGTTGTGAAAGGTGTTGTTGATGGTGTAGAAATTCATCAGGGTCAGTTAGGTGGTAAAAATATTGTTGTGGCCAAGTCTGGCATTGGTAAAGCGAATGCAGCATATACAGCAGCAATTTTATTGAAAGAATTTAAGCCGACAGAAGTGATTAATATTGGTAGTGCTGGTGGTACAAAAGTTGGTCAAACTATTGGTGATGTGGTTGTTGCTAATAAATTGCAATATCATGATTTCGATATTGGGCCAAACACAATCACTGATTCACGCTTTATTTTTGAAAATGGCCATTCTGATTTATCAGGCATTGAAGCTGTATTGAAATCTTTAAATACACCATATCATTTGGGATTGATTGTATCAGGTGATCAATTTGTGACCAAAGATTCAGATGCATTTAAACGTATTCAAGAAAAATTTACGAATGCCATTGCTGTGGATATGGAAGCAACTGCAATTGCATGCGCGTGTGAGCGCAATCAAACACCTTGGATTGTATTACGTTCATTAAGTGATGTAACGCATAACGAAGGCAATGATATGGATTTTGAAACATATTTAGCGAAAGCAAGCGCAAACTCAGCATTGATTGCAGAAGAGTATTTGAAATTATCTTAATTTGATCACAATAAAAGGTTGGCATTGCCAACCTTTTTATTGTTTATAACTGAGTGAAAATTATTTAGATTTTTTAAAGCGTTCGCTTGGAATTTCTTTCCAATCGAATGGAGAAAATCGTGCAAATAAAACCATGCCAGTAAACCATACAGTTGTACATAATAAAATGACTGCTGATAATGCAGGATTATCAGGCCAAACATCTACGCCAATCACTAAATACCAGCAAGATAAAAAACTACCCCAAGCATGCGTATAGCGTTTAGCTTGTAATAATCCTCGTAATGGGAAAAGTAAAGGTACAACTAAAGTAATGAGTAATAAGCCTTCTGGCATATTGATGTAGATTTTTTTAAGAACAATGCCAAGAATTAATGTGATCATTAATAATCCGTATCCTGCTAGTGTGAGGATGCGAGACAGAGGTAAGATTGGGTGATGCATATATTATCCATAATGAGTACAATGAAGAGAATTTTATCATGTTTTCATCATAATCGGGATTGCTATGCCAGAATTACCAGAAGTTGAAATTACTAAGCAGGGCATTATGCCATATGTGATTAATCAATCCATTGAGAAGATTGATATTCATCATCGTTCGCTACGTTATCCTGTGAGTGATGCGCTGACTTTAATGGAAGGTCAAGTCATCACAAATGTTACGAGGAGAGCAAAATACCTATTAATGCATTCAGATGGTTTTTATCTATTGATTCATTTAGGTATGTCGGGCAGTTTACGAATTAGTGAATCTGATGAGCCGCGTAAAAAACATGATCACATAGTTTTTAAGTTATCCAATGGTAAAGAGCTTCGTTATCATGATCCGCGTCGATTTGGTTTTGTGCAAATTTATCGAGGTGATGAAACACCAGACTATTTAACTAAATTAGCACCAGAGCCATTGAGCGATGAATTTAATGAAGCTTATTTTAAAAAAATTATTCAAAATCGAAAACAGCCCATTAAATCTTTTATTATGGACCAAAGATTTGTTGTGGGTGTTGGGAATATTTATGCTAATGAGGCACTTTTTCTGAGTGGCATTCATCCAACAAAACCTACACAGGATTTAAAACCCAAAGCACAGAAAATATTATTGGATTCTATTAAAACCGTGTTGAGTCGTGCGATTGGGGAAGGAGGAACCACATTAAAAGATTTTGTACAGCCTGATGGCACACATGGGTATTTCGCTCATTCTTTATCTGTTTATGGAAGAGATAAAGCTGAATGCGTGAATTGTGGTGTAGAAATTCAGAAAATTACTATTGCTCAACGATCGACATATTTTTGCCCAATTTGTCAAAAGTGATCATAACAAAGCAGATATAAAAAAGGATTATGGTAATATAATCCTTTTTTATTGAATAGCTTATTGGATATTTTAATAAGTTAATAAAAATATTAATTTATTGTTTTACATTGGATATTTCTATTAGGTGCTTTTAATAAATTTCTAAAAGTTGCATTGTCACCTTTTGTCCATAATTCATAAATACCGCCTTGGTATTTTGCACCGCTTGCGGCAAGAGAATTGGATAATAATGCAGGTGCTTCATTGTTGACAGAAACTAAAGCGATATTGTTAAATTCATCGCTTAAAAATTTTGCGGTCACTTTATCATTACCACATTGGTATGTTGTGACTGAAGTTTCTTTATATTGATCCAATCCATTAGAAGAAGTGCTACTTGCACAAGCACTTAATCCTACAATAGTAGTTGTGATTGCTAAAGCTTTAATCCATGTATTCATGATTTCTCCTAGTTTAATTTATTTTGCGGGTACAATTTGGCATTCTACGGCATTTTCAGGGGCAATCATAAGATTAGTGAACATGGCACTATCACCATTAATCCATAGTTCATAAATACTACCGACATATTTTTCACCACTTGCAGCCATTACATTTGCCAATAGAGTTGGCACTGTGTCACCAGACAATGTTATAAGGGCGATGTTATTTTGTTTTTTATTTAAGAAATCAACAGTTAGTGTTTCTTGGGCACAGGTAAATTGCGTTGTATTAGTGATTTCATACTCATTGAGCGAATTTTTTTGTTCTGCATATGCAGTTAAGCCAAATCCTAAAGCAATTGTAGAAACAGCTACGATTTTGACTAATTTCTTCATTTGTTTTCTCCTAAAATTATTATTGGATGAAGCAGATATATCATACAGAAAAAAACTCGCCGAATGGGCGAGTTTTTAATTTTAAATGGCACTTGAATTTTAATTATTCAGAGCGTGCTCTTCTTGAAAAAGATTTTTGTGGGCGATCTGAACGTGTAGGGCGTTCTGAACGATCACCTCTTGGTTTATCAGAGCGAGCAGTTCTATCAGTTCTTTCTGAACGCTCAAATTTTGATTTGTCTGATTTGCGCTCAGCTGTGAAGCGTTGTTTTTCTGAGCTACGAGAATCGCGGCCTTCACCTTTAGGTTTGTCGAAGAATTCAGAAGATGATTTACGTTCATTTCTTGGCTTGTCTGATCTTGAATCGCGATCTTTGCGATCACCACGATCATTTCTATCACCGCGACCGCCACCACTGCGTTCAAAGCGACGACCACCAGATTTACCACCGCCATTACGACCGCGGCCACGACCTTTCTTGTTTCTGTTTTCTCTGAAATCGTTAGGATCCAAAGTTGGTTCTAAACTTTCCACTGTTAATACATCGATTTTATAAGATGTATAGTCAGAAATATCACGTAAACGACGATGATCACGCACATTCACAATGCTGATTGCATCACCAGAACGACCAGCACGGCCAGTACGACCAATACGGTGAACATAGTCTTCAGCTTTCATTGGTAAGCCGATGTTGATAACGTGAGTGATTGATGCGATATCAATACCGCGTGCTGCAACGTCTGTTGCCACTAAAATTTTAGTGCGGCCTTTGCGTAATGATTCTAAACGACGGTTGCGGACTTTTTGTGGAATACCACCATGCAAGTAAGTTACTGAATAGTCAGCATCTTCCAACATATCTGCAATTTCTTCACTTTCAATTTGTGTTGAAGTAAATACAACTGCTTGATCCAAATTCGGTTGGTTTAACCAGTGAATCAATAATTCTCTTTGGTGATCTCTGTCATCTGCAAAGTTCACTTGTTGAGTGATGTTTGTGTTCAATACGTTTTGTGAAGAGAGTTCGATGCGCTCAGGATCTTCCATCATCTCTTCTGCTAAACGCATGATATTTTTAGGGAATGTTGCGGAGAACATTAAGTTTTGCTGGCAGTTTTTACACGCTTTGTGGATCATTTCTAAGTCTTCAGCAAAGCCGAGATCTAACATACGATCTGCTTCATCTGCTACAAAGAATTGTACTTCTGATAAGTCCACAACTTTTTGCTTATACAAGTCTAATAAACGACCTGGCGTTGCAACTAAAACAGTTACGTTTTCTAATTCGCGAATTTGTTGGCCATATGGCATGCCGCCAACTACTGTAGAAATACGGATACCGCGAGCTGCACCTTTTAAGCGAATCGCTTCTTTAGCAACTTGTTGTGCTAATTCACGTGTTGGACACAATACCAAAGCTTTAGGTTTGATGTTGTCTTTACCACGGCGCTCACCTTTACGAGAAGAAGTTTTCTCAAAAGGAATGTCTAAAAGAATGTTCAATACAGGTAATAAAAACGCTGCTGTTTTACCGCTACCAGTTTGGCTGCTCACCATTAAGTCATCACCGTTTAACGCAACAGGCAAAACTTTTTCTTGCACAGGCGTAGGGGATTGATAACCCATTTCATTTAACGCATTTAATAAAATCGGGTTTAGATCTAAGTCTGAAAAAAGCATAAATAATATATCTACCTCAAATTCAATTGAGGCACCTTAAAGAATTAATAAAGGAGTGTTCATGGAATACTACGTGGCGACGATAGCGCGCGAGAGTGAGGCAAATATAGAATAATATGCAGTAGACCCTAGAATTCGATGAAGCCTGTGGATTATACAGACTTTTTTTAAATATGATAGTCAGGGATGAAATTAATTGAAAAAATATATCTATATCTTGCTTTTACATCAATATCTTTAAATTTTTATTCATTAAATGAAAGTCTGTCATAAATTTGTCACGATCCATATTTAAAATTTATATGGGATTTGATGAAGGTAATATTTATTTTATCTCATTGAATTATTGAAATAAATTTTAATTTTTATGCGGGTGTTAAACGTGGTTGTGAAGAATAATTTTGGTATTACCAATGAAGATCTAGATGTTTTATTAGATATTAATAATTTTACGCAGGCAGATATTGATAAATTACGTTTATTAAAGCTAGTCATTGAACCTAAATTACCCGCTTTGACAGAGCTTTTTTATGTTCAATTACAAAATAATGAAACAACTGCTGTATTTCTGGAGGCCGTTTGGAGGCATTAAAAGCGACGCATTTACAATGGATGAAAGATCTTTTCTCCAGAGAATTTAATGAAGAGTATGTCGCATTTTTATGGAATATTGGTCGAGTGCATGCAAAATTACACATTGCACCTTTATTTGTCGCTTCAAGTATGAGTTTTTTACGTTCAGAAATACCTAATATCATCACGGATGAAATGGCCACAGAATTGGGGAGCACAAAAGCAGCGTTAACCGCTTCGGTTTTGAAAATGTTGGACATTAATCAGTTTGTGATAGACAGCAGTTATAATGATCGCCTATTGGAAGTTACAGGGATTTCTAAGAAATTGTTACAAAGATTGATGAGTTAAAATAAATAAAGAATTGAATTGAAAAGAAAAATTTTATGAAATTTATGAGGGTAGCATATTAATTCAGCAATCTTTGTACTATAGTTGCTAGTAGTAGTTTGATTAAAATAATCTATGATGATGATCAGTGCTACAAGTTGAGATAATCAAAATTTAGATTATGTGATGCAAATTACATGAAATATTTATAAGTTATTATTAGAAATTATAGGAATCAACTGTGACAATTAAGAATAATTTTGGTATTACCAATGAAGATCTAGATGTTTTATTAGATATTAATAATTTTACGCAGGCAGATATTGATAAATTACGTTTATTAAAGCCAATCATTGAACCTAAATTACCCGCTTTGACAGAGCTTTTTTATGTTCAATTACAAAATAATGAAACAACTGCTGTATTTCTGGAGGGCCGTTTGGAAGCATTAAAAGCGACGCATTTACAATGGATGAAGGATCTTTTCTCCAGAGAATTCAATGAAGAGTATGTCGCATTTTTATGGAATATTGGCCGAGTGCATGCAAAATTACACATTGCACCTTTATTTGTCGCTTCAAGTATGAGTTTTTTACGTTCAGAAATACCTAATATCATCACGGATGAAATGGCCACGGAATTGGGGAGCACAAAAGCCGCGTTAACCGCTTCGGTTTTGAAAATGTTGGACATTAATCAGTTTGTGATAGACAGCAGTTATAATGATCGCTTATTGGAAGTCACAGGGATTTCTAAGAAATTGTTACAAAGATTGATGAGTTAAAATAAATTATCGTATGTTTTAAATTATGGATAAAGAGTTAATAAGTAATATTAGCTCTTTTATTATATTATTTTCACTGATTATTGTTGAATAATAATTATTAATGGTTTATGTTTTTATAATGCTATGGAAAATATTGGTTAATTGAATTGATAGTCCTGAATTATCATTAATCATAAAATAATGAAATAAAAATAATAGATATTATTAAAGGGGAGATATTGTGTCGATTAAGAATAGTTTTGGGATCATGCATGCGGAGTTGGATGTACTATTGGATGTGAATCAATTCACACACAAAGATATAGATCGTTTACATAAATTGAGTCCTTTGATTGAGCCTAAATTACCTGAGTTAACTGATAAATTTTATGCTCAGCTAGAAAATAACCACATCACTGCAGTTTATTTAGAAGGAAGGGTTGAGGGATTAAAAACTACACATATTCAGTGGATGCAAGAGTTGTTTTCTATGGAATTTAACGAAGATTATATAAAATCTTTATGGAACATTGGACGAGTGCATGCTCGCATTGGTATTCCACCATTATTTGTTTCTGCAAGTATGAGTTTTTTGCGTTCAGAGTTTCCTAAATTTATTACCGCTGAGGATGCCAATGCCGTTGGTTGTACTCAGGTTGAATTAATTTCATCTGTATTAAAAATATTAGATATTAACCATTTCATCATTGATGGTAGTTATTATGATGGGTTGTTAGAATTCACAGGTATTTCTAAAAAACTACTACATAAGTTAATGAGTTGATTAATAGTTGCTGTTATTTTGAATATATTATCTCAAGCCAATACCTAATTTTAGGTATTGGCTTTTTTATCAATAATATAGATAACATGGGAAAATCCATGTATAAATAAGTCATCGATGGAAATTGAGAAAAAATAATGAATAGACGTCAATACTATCACGCATGGTTGAGCAGCTTTAGATTACAAACATTACCATTAGCTGTTGCAACTATTTTAATCGCCAATGCATTGGCTTATTGGCAAGGCCAATTCAGCTTTAAAGTATTTCTTTTAACCTTATTAACAGCAGTGCTTCTACAGATTACTTCTAATGTGGCTAATGATTATGGCGATTTTTCTAAACAGACAGATACATGTGAGCGGTTAGGGCCATTGCGTGGTATTCATCATGGTGTGATTACGTTGAATCAATTGCGTCTTGTATTGTGTTTAACAATTTGTGTGTCTGTTGTTTCAGGTTTATGGTTATTACTGGTTTCCACCACAAGTTACGAACAGTTATATTTCTTCATTGGTTTAGGATTTTTATCCATTGTCGCCGCTGTGACATACACTGTTGGTAAAAAGCCTTATGGTTACATTGGCTTAGGTGATTTATCTGTTTTAATGTTTTTTGGTTTTGTGGGCATTATGGGAAGTTATTATCTGCAAACGAATGAGCTGGGTGCTTGGTTAATTTTGCCTGCGATTTCCAGTGGATTTCTATCCATGGGCGTTTTGAATATTAATAATATGCGGGATCACGAACAGGATGAAAAGGCAGGGAAGCGTACATTGGTTGTGATGATGGGTTTATCGTGGGCGAAATCTTATCAGATCAGTTTACTTTTAACATCTCTGGGCGTTTTAATTATCTTTGTTGTGAGTTATCTTCCTTTGTCTGCATTATGGATTTTTTTAGTATTGATTCCATTATATTTAAGACAAGTTTATGAATTAAGCATCGAGGATAAATTTGTGGGTAATTTATTGGTGCCGATGGTCAGGTTGAATTTATCTACGGCGCTACTGTTAAGCTGCGCCATCCTTTTTAGCATGACAGAGTAATCTTTAGAGTCCAACACCAATTAAATGTAACAAATAGAGCATACAAGGAATGGTGATTAAGGATGCCATGACGGAAATTAATGTCATGGCGATGCTAAAGTTAATGTCTGCGTTGTAGCGTTGAAATAGCACGGATGCCAATGTAAAAGTTGGCATTGTGGCTTGGATCAAGATCACTTTTGTGACTAATGAATCAATCGGCAGTAAAATAATCAGTAAAAATGCCATCAATGGAAAAATGATGATTTTGAAACATACGCCCAAAGTCACGCTTTTTAAATCAATCTTGTTAATTACTTTCCATAAGTCAGGAATCAATAAGCCGATATAAATCATGCCCAATGGGCTAGCAATGGCAGCCAGTGATTTGGTTAATTGTTTTAATATTTCGTGAGCTTCAAATTGTATTGCACCCAATGTTAAAGCGATCACAATTGCCATTAATGGAATGTTGATCATGGCTGCAAGATTACGCAGGCGAAAGCCTTTATCTCGCTGTAATAGAAAGACACAAACAGTCCAAATCACAAAGTCTAAACCTGCATCAAAGATTGCAGCAAGTAATGCACCTTGCGCACCTAATAAAACATAACACAGTGGAATGCCGATAAAAGCTGTATTGCCTAATGTCGCAGTGATGGCAATTTCACTTGCTTTTTTGTCTTCGGTTTTAAATCGTTTCAAGGCGATATAACGAACAACAATAATGCCGAGCGTATTTAATATGACTGATAAAACAAACATGGTGAGGATTTGCTGCATCAATTCAGAATCTAAGTGTGTATTGAATACACTCGATAAAACGATGGAAGGTAAGCCGATATTGACGATTAAAGCGACAACTAAGCGCTGAGATTCTATGGTTAAACCATAGGCACGGCGCAACAATACGCCAACTAACATCATGGCGCCCATGACGGAAACAGAAGTTAAAGTAGTAAAGAAGATCATAGGGCAACCTAACAAACATATTCTAATTATGCTGATTACTATAGCATTAGTTATGCGGATAAGTTGCGGTCTGGCTAACTATATTTTTTGTGATTTTTAATATGAAATTAGTTTTTCTTTTTTCATAATTGACCTTTGAATATTTAGAAAATTTATGCTTCTTTCAAAATATATTCGATAGCTTGATTCAAATAGACGATGAGTGCCTCAAAATTTTCATCTTTTTTATTTGGATTGACAAATGGCTGTGCTGCATTGATTTTTTTCTGAGAAGCATCATATGGTAGAAAGCTTACACCATCATCGTCTTTAGTCAAAGATTTAAACGTAGTTTTGAAATCACACAAATACCAACCTTTATCGATATTAAAAATGCCCATCCAAAAATGGAGTGCGCAAATGCCATGAATTCTGATTTCAGGTGATTCACCATCATATTCTGGGCTGTGTAAAGCGCGTAATACTTCTGAGATCAGTTGTTTTTGTCGTACAGAAAATACACCTGTGTTTAATAAAGGTTGGAGTTTATTTCTAACAGGTAAAAGGAACGGCATCATTTTAAAAGCGTATTCTGTATGGCGATCATATTGTTCACCAAATAGATCATTGATTAAATGATAGCGGTGATAAATATTATTTAAGATTGCACAAAATTCTATATCTCTTTGTTGTGCGGTTCTGATTTCTCCAATGAGTTTTTTAAAATGTTGCATGATTCATCCTGTCAAAATGGCTCAATGTTATAGTATAGTAGCTATAAATTTTTTTTATGATAAAAAGCTAAATGTCGATTAAATTACGATCAATAGAAGAGAAAGCAATGAAGAAAGGATTGGTAGGATTAGCAATTATCACTGTGTTAGGTGGTGGATATTTTGGATATTCGCAGTATCAAGATTATCAAAAACGTGAATATGCTCGTTTATTGCAAGAGCGTAATCAAAGTATTAGAAAAATGATAGAAGAAAATAGACAAGATGCCATTAATCGTAAATTAGAAGAAGAGGCTCGGTTAGAACGCATTGCTAAAGGCGAAGGTAAAATTGAAAAGATTGTAACGCATTATGATACTGGTGAGAAAAAAGAGGAATATGCACTTCTTGAAGGAAGAAAAGAAGGGAAATATATTCTCTGGTATAAAAATGGTTTAATTTCAAGTGAAGCTTCTTACAGAAATGGCTTTTTAGTGGGTGAGAGAAAAGATTATTTTGATAATTCACAGCACACAATTAATGCAATTTCTCAATATGATCGCACTGATGAGAATCGATCATTTGGTGAACATAACACTCAGTGGTATATCAATGGTAATAAACGTGAAGAGTCATATAAAAACAGTCAGTTGCCTGAAAAAGAGTACAGAAAAAGTTGGCGTGAAGATGGGACTCTTAAGTATGAAGTATTCTTTGATCCTGATTTAGATTTAACAGTTGTTCTTGGATATTATCCAACAGGTGAACTCCAGTACAAATATTTTAAAGATAGGTATCAAGCTAAACAACAAAAGACAATTTATTGGTACAAATCAGGCAAAAAATATTTTGAAGCCAACTATAAAGATCGATTTATACAAGGTATTGCAACTTATTGGTATGAGTCTGGTCAGAAATATGCCGAAATTGTATTTGATAATTTTGGATATGCTAATGGTTGGTGTCAAAAATGGGATGAAAATGGCGTATTAATTCGTAAGGCTTTTTTGGAAAATGGTAAGGAAAAGTATCAAGATGGAACTATAAAATATGACCCTTATGTGAAGTGTCAGAAAGTCCCTCCGCTTAAAGGTTTTGATCAGCTATAAATTTATAGATTAAAGAGAAAGCAATGAAAAAAGGATTGATTGGATTAGCAGTGATTGCTAGTGCTGCTTCTCGTGCATTAGTTGCTTGCTAGGCGATTGCTGCATTATCAGCTCCACCATTTGTCATGCTTAACACAACACCAATCACTAATAAAATCGCACCAACGATTAATAAGAGTTGTTCCTTTTTCATAGTCTGCCTTTAGATTCAGAGTGAATTATGATCGGAGTATTTTAGATCATTATTTTATAATTTGAAATTATTACCTTGCCTTGATAATGGAAGATTGTTTAATAAATCATAGTATTCATCTCGCCAAATTTTATCCTGATTTTCAATATCATGAATAATATCAATTTCTTCTATATGTATTTGGCTATCAGGAATTGAATCAAAATTTTGTTTGGTTACTTTGATGTATTTTTGTCGGATATTTGTTTCTGCATAAACAGTAAATTCCTCATAGGCAAGTGCCTTAACTATTTGATTACCAGAAAATAAGTTGGGTTCAGCAAAAGGAAGTTTTTCGTTTGTCACCACATCAAAATACCCATTGTTGGCATGAGAAATAAATTTATCAATATAAGGCATATTTAGACGTTCAGCATGGTAACCATTGATAGTTAAAGGATAGTTGTAAGGTAAACTTATAGAAATATTATGTAGCTTAATTACAATATTAAATATGACAATAGGTTTGTCCTTTAGATTCATAATAGTAAAGCTATGATCGCTGTTATGATGATTAAGCCCTGAAAAATAACTAAGATTTCCTAATCCTTCTTCATTGAAATTAAAAGCTTTCCTTTTGAAGTTAAGAAAGGCAATAATTAAAGCACAGCCACCCATGATGATAGGAATAATTTGTAGCAATAATCTAAGGCGATTGATTCTTTCAGCAGATAATGGCGTTTCAAATATATAGAAAGTCATGGCGTACGAGATAATAAATAATATTCCTACACCAATTATAAATGTATCTGACCAAATTCTTTGTTCAGAATCCATTTCATCATATTGTTTATATAGTTTGTAACCTAGATAAACAAGAAGAGCTAGTAAGATTAAAAATGGTAAGCTAAGAAAAATGAAAGTTGTGATAGTCATAATATTTTAGAGAAATTATAGTTATGAAAAAGCCCTAAAAATAAATTTTTAGGGCTTCGTTATTCAGTGATTACAAAATAATGAATTATTTTTTGTAAACAGGGAATTTACGGCACAATGCAGTTACGTTTTCAGCAACGCGTGTAGCCAATGCTTCGTCATCCAAGTTTTCCATCACATCACACATCCAGTTAGCCAATAATTCAGACTCGCCTTCTTTGAAACCACGAGTTGTGATTGCTGGCGTACCAACACGGATACCTGAAGTTACAAATGGAGATTGTGGATCATTTGGTACAGTATTTTTGTTCACTGTGATATTTGCTTTGCCTAATGCAGCGTCCGCAGCTTTACCAGTAATGCCATGTTTAACTAAGCTTACCAAGAACAAGTGATCTTCTGTACCGTTAGAAACGATATCAAAACCACGTGATTGGAATACTTTAACCATTGCTTTAGCATTCTTTAAAACTTGTGTTTGGTATTCAACAAACTCAGGTTGCATTGCTTCCAAAAGTGCCACAGCTTTAGCTGCGATCACGTGCATTAAAGGGCCACCTTGAATGCCTGGGAAGATTGCTGAGTTCAATTTTTTCTCTAAATCAGGATTTGCTTTAGCTAAAATGATACCGCCACGAGGGCCACGCAATGTTTTGTGCGTTGTTGTTGTTACAACGTCAGCATATTCCATTGGGTTAGGATATAAACCAGCAGCAACTAAACCTGCAACGTGAGCCATATCTACGAATAAATATGCGCCTACTTTGTCAGCGATTTCACGGAAACGTTTGAAATCTAATAATTGTGAGTAAGCAGAGAAACCTGCAACAATCATTTTTGGCTTGTGTTCAATTGCTAATTTTTCAACTTCATCATAATCGATTAAGCCATCTTCATTCACGCCGTATTGAACAGCTTTGTATGTGCGGCCAGAGAAGTTAACTTTAGCACCATGAGTCAAGTGACCGCCGTGATCCAAGCTCATACCTAAAACTGTATCACCTGGTTCAACCAATGCTAAATAAACAGCACCATTCGCTTGTGAACCTGAATGAGGTTGTACGTTTGCATAATCAGCACCAAATAATTTTTTAGCGCGTTCGATGGCTAAGCTTTCCGCGATATCAACAAATTCACAGCCACCGTAGTAGCGCTTATTTGGATAACCTTCAGCATATTTGTTAGTTAACATAGAACCTTGTAACTCCATAACTAATGGAGAACAATAGTTTTCAGATGCGATCAATTCAACATGATCTTCTTGACGTTGTCCTTCCTTTTTTACAGCTTCAAAGAGTTCAGGATCAAATGAGTGTAACGCGAGATTTTCAAACATGATGATTTTCCTATAGAATAACCCAAGCAAAGGCGACAGTTATTGTAGAGCGTAAAGAGTTTTCATTCAACAACTCTACTGATAATTAAAGAAATTAGATTAATTTACCCATTAAGAGGAAGGCGTGATTATGACGATGAATAATAAAGATCATATGCGTTTTAATATGATAGAGCAGCAAATTCGTCCATGGAATGTATTGAATCAAAGAGTATTAAACGCATTTGATGTTATCAATCGTGATGATTTTGTAGCGGAGGAGCACAAAACATTGGCTTTTTCAGAACTGAGATTACCATTAGGCGGTAAAGATCAGATGTTAACGCCAGCGATGGAAGGCAGAATTTTGCAGGAAGTCGAAATCGAATCAACAGATAATGTATTGGTGATTGGTTCAGGCAGCGGATTTTTAGCAGCATTGGCTGCGCATTTGGGTGAAAAAGTCACGGCGATTGATATTAATCCTGATTACACGGCAACGGCACAAAAAAATATTGATCAACTGAATATCGATAATGTGACATTGATCACAGCAGATGTAAAAGATTTTACAGTAGAGAAAAATAGTTATGATGTCATCATCATGACAGGTTCAGTTTTAGAAGCACCACAAAAATTGTTAGATGCTTTAAAAACTGGTGGTCGTTTACTGGCTTTCATTGGTCAGCAAGATCAAACGGTCACAAGTGGCACAGTATTTATTAATCAATTGAGCGAAATCCGTAAAGATTCAAGATTCGAGATCGAATTGGAGCGTTTAAACGGTTTTGAAGATAAACCACAATTTGTATTTTAAATGAACGATTATGAGAATCCCATTCTGTTTTGTAGCAGAATGGGATTTCTATTTTTTAGAAATAATGAACTATGACGCAATTTATGCAACAGAATTTTGAAGTTCGCCCAATGGCGGAGTTTGCTGAAGAAGCTTATCTAAACTATTCCATGTATGTGATTATGGATCGCGCCTTGCCACATGTTGGCGATGGCCTAAAGCCTGTTCAACGCCGCATTATCTATGCGATGAGTGAATTGGGTCTGTCCGCAGTCTCTAAACATAAAAAATCCGCCAGAACAGTGGGCGATGTGATCGGTAAATATCATCCGCATGGTGATAGCGCATGTTATGAAGCATTGGTTTTGATGGCTCAGCCGTTCTCTTATCGTTATCCATTAGTGGATGGACAGGGAAACTTTGGTTCGTTGGATAATCCTAAATCGTTTGCTGCGATGCGTTATACAGAATCTAAACTGTCTAAATATGCGGAAGTTTTATTGAAAGAAACCAATGAAGCGACTGTGGATTGGCAGCCAAACTTTGATGGTTCATTGGATGAGCCTGTGAGATTGCCTGCAAGATTGCCCAATATTTTATTGAATGGCGGTACAGGGATTGCGGTTGGTATGGCGACGGATATTCCGCCACATAATTTAACGGAAGTTGCAGATGCAACATGTGCGTTGATTGATCAGCCGAATTTAACCTTAGAAGCATTGATGCAATATGTGCCAGCACCAGATTTCCCAACAGGCGGTGAAATCGTTAATACAAAAGAAGAACTCGTGAAGCTGTATACACAAGGCACGGGATCGATTCGTTTGCGTGCAAAATATTTCATTGAGAATGGCAACATTGTGATCACAGAATTGCCGTATCAGATTTCAGGTGAAAAGATTCAGATTGATATCGCAAATCAAATTCAATCTAAAAAATTACCGATGATTGACGACATTCGCGATGAATCAGATTATGAAAATCCTGTGCGCATTGTGTTGATCCCAAAATCTAATCGCGTAGAGCATGAGCGCGTAATGGATCACTTATTTGCAACGACAGATTTAGAAAAATCTGTGCGTGTGAATTTGAATATGATCGGCTTGGATAATCGTCCACAAGTTAAAAATTTGCATCAAATTCTCACAGAATGGATTCAATTCAGAACGGAAACCGTGACGCGCCGTTTAACGCATCAATTGAGCAAAGTAGAAGCACGCTTGCATATTTTAGAAGCATTGATGGTGGCTTATTTGAATCTCGATGAAGTGATTCGCATCATTCGTTTTGAAGATGAGCCAAAAGAGCTGTTGATGAGCACATTCAATCTCACTGAAATTCAAGCCAATGCAATTTTGGAAACTAAATTGCGCCATTTGGCAAAGCTGGAAGAGATGAAACTTCAGGCTGAAGAAGATGAATTGCAGCAGAAACGTGATGAATTGATGCAATTGTTGAATGAACCTGCAAAATTAAAAGCATTGATTAAAAAAGAGATCAAAGAAGATCAAAAAACTCATGGCGATGTGAGAAGAACAAAAGTGATTGAGCGCGCACAAGCAGAGGCGATTGATGAAATTGAATTGGTATCCAATGAACCAATTACAGTTGTTTTATCCAAAATGGGTTGGGTTCGTGCGGCAAAAGGGCACGAAATTGATCCGACACAGTTGAATTACCGCACAGGCGATGAATATCTCTGCTCTATTTTAGGTCGCAATAATCAACAGGCTGTATTTTTTGATAATGATGGCCGTGCATATAGTTTGGCCGCGCATACATTGCCATCAGCAAGAACTATGGGCGAAGCATTGAGCGGGCGATTCACATTGTCAGCATCTACGCATATCAATTATCTTTTGTGCGATCAGGAAGAGAGCAAATATTTATTGGCTGCGAATAATGGCTATGGTTTTATTGTGACTTATAGCGAATTATTGAGTCGTCAAAAAGCTGGTAAAGCGATTGTGAATGTAGGCGATGCTAAAATGTTCGAGCCACAAAAAGTAGATATAGAGCATAAGCCTTATCTGGTTGCTTATACTGAAAAGGGGCGATTATTGGTGACTGAATTATCTGCATTGCCTGAATTGGCGAAAGGTAAAGGTAATCAGATCATTGGTATTCCTGGTGCTGCATTTAAAAACCAAGAAGATGCATTGGTTGGTTTGTATATGATTGGTGCTGAAGATGTGATTAATCTCTATTTCGGTCGCTCGAAAGTGACTTTGAAACCGCATGATTGGCAGTTGTTTGTGGATGAGCGCGGTAAGCGTGGAAAAGAAGTAAAAAAAGGCACAAAAATCACGAAATTAGAGATTGCAGTGAGTAATTAAATTGCTATAATATGGCGCTTGTGTTTTTGGCTGGTCGCGGTCGAAAACTTTTTATAACTAAAATTTTATTTGGAGTAACAAATGAGTGAATTCGTATTTAAAGGATCTCTTCGCAAGGACATGGGGAAAGGAGCGAGCCGCCGCCTACGTCGTGAAGGTTTAATCCCAGCAGTAGTTTATGGTGCAGACAAAGATGCAGTAAGCATCACTTTGAACCACAACGAAGTTTTGACACAATTCCGTCATGAAGATGTTTATTCAAGCATCGTAACTGTTGAAATCGATGGCAAAGCTGAAAGCGCAATCGTGCGTGATGTACAACGTCACCCATTCAAACCATTGATCACTCACTTGGACTTCTTGCGTGTTAAAGCTGGTGAAAAATTAACATCAGCAGTACCTGTTGTGTTGTTGAATGCTGAAACTGCAGCTGGCGTAAAAGCTGGTGGTATCTTAACTCACGCTTTAACAGCAGTTGAAGTTGAATGTTTACCAAAAGATTTGCCACACGCAATCGAAGTTGACATTGCAGCTTTAGAAGTTGGCGCACACATCACTGTAGCTGACATCAAAGCACCAAAAGGCGTTGAAATCTTAACTCATGCTGAAGATCAAGTAGCTGGTATCGTAGCTCCACGCGTAGCTGAAGAAACTGAAGCTGCAGCAGAGGCTACAGAAGAAGCGTAATAGTCAATGACGGCGCTAAAATTAATTGTCGGGCTGGGTAATCCTGGTCCCGAATATATCGAAACCCGCCACAATGCGGGTTTTTGGTTTATTGACGAGATAGCAAGCTCTCCTTTGTCTTATCAAAGTAAATTTAAAGGACAAGTGGGCGAATTAATACAAGATGGTCGAAAAGTCTATTTATTGAAACCAGAAACATACATGAACAAAAGTGGTGAATCCGTTTTGGCTTTGGCACACTTTTATAAAATTTTACCAGAAGAAATTTTAGTGGTTCATGATGAGTTGGATTTGCCACCTGGTGTTGTAAAAGTAAAACAAGGTGGTGGACATGGCGGGCATAATGGCTTAAAAAGTATTGTATCTTGTTTGGGTTCTAATAACTTTAATCGTTTGCGTGTTGGCGTTGGCCATCCTGGCGATGCGAAGTTAGTCGCGAACTATGTGTTAAAGAAAGCATCGGGCGCAGATCAAAAATTAATGGATGATTCCATTTGGGATGCAAGACGATACTTATCTTCTATGGTTGCTGGTGATTTTGAGCCAGTCATGAACGAATTACATCGTAAGAAGTAACTTAAAGGAATAATTTATGGCAATTCAGTGTGGTATTGTAGGGCTTCCTAATGTTGGTAAATCAACACTTTTTAATGCGCTCACCAATGCAGGGATCGATGCTGCAAACTATCCATTCTGTACAATCGAGCCAAATGTTGGTCGTGTGAATGTTCCAGATCAACGCATTCAACCATTGGTTGATATTGTTAAGCCTGAAAGAGTACAACAAACATTTGTAGACTTTGTGGATATTGCTGGCCTTGTTAAAGGTGCATCACAAGGTGAAGGTTTAGGTAATCAATTTTTAGCAAATATTCGTGAAACAGATGCGATTGCGCATGTTGTGCGTTGTTTTGAAAATGATGACATCATTCATGTATCAGGCAAAATTGATCCGATTGATGACATTGAAGTGATCAATACTGAATTAGCATTGGCGGATTTAGCATCTGCTGAAAAATTTTTACATCGTGTAGAAAAAATTGCAAAAAGTGGTAACAAAGATGCACAAGCACAAGTGGCTGTGTTGAAAAAAATCATTCCAGTATTGGATGAAGGCAAAAGTGTGCGTTCATTGAGATTGGATGAAGATGAAAAATTGTTGATTCGCGAATTGCAATTTTTGACGATTAAACCTGTCATGTATATTGCCAATGTGAATGAAGATGGTTTTGAAAATAATCCATTATTAGCAAAAGTTGAAGAATACGCAGCAGCAGAAGGTTCGTTTGTTGTGCCAATTTGTGCGGCAATTGAGTCAGAGATCGCTGAGTTGGATGATGAAGATAAAGAAGATTTCTTATCTGAAATGGGCTTTGATGAACCAGGTTTGAATCGCGTGATTCGTGCAGGTTATTCATTGTTGAACTTAGAGACTTATTTTACGGCTGGTGTGAAAGAAGTACGTGCTTGGACGATTAAAAAAGGTTCAACAGCACCACAAGCAGCTGGCGTGATTCATACAGATTTTGAAAAAGGCTTTATTCGTGCAGAAGTGATTGCTTATGATGATTATGTTGCATTGAAAGGCGAAGCTGGCGCGAAAGAAAAAGGTAAAATGCGTTTAGAAGGTAAAGAATACATCGTACAAGATGGCGATGTTATGCATTTTAGATTTAATGTATAGTCATTATTTGAAAAATATTACAGATCTCTCCCGAAGGGAGAGATCTCATTAGTACTTTTTAGTATTGAATAAAAACCCCGCTGAGTTATACCTTCAGCGGGGTTCTTTGATGAGAAGATAAAACAAAACGTTGGATTATTTTTTATGGCGTTGTTTCAAAACTTCCAATACGCCACCCCAAGCTAAGTCTTGGTCATGCAATAATATTGTTGTGTGATAGAGAAGATCGGCGACTTCATTGAGGATTTCTTCCTTATCTTCCGCCATGGCTGCCAAAGCAACTTCAACGCCTTCTTCACCAACTTTTTGAGCGATTCTCTTTTTACCAACAGCGTATAAAGAAGCAGTGTAAGAGGTTTCTGGATCTGCATCTTTCCGTTTATCAAGCATCTCTTCAAGTTCACTGAAGAAAACCCAAGGCAAATCAGAAGAAATACGACTAAAACAACTTTTTGTGCCTAAATGACAAGTGTTACCTTTAGGAATGACCGTGATCAGTAAAGTATCGAGATCACAATCTAAAGCGTAATCAACGGCTGTTAAATAATCGCCAGAAGTTTCACCTTTTGTCCATAAGCGCTGTTTTGTACGGGAAAAGAAGGTGACAATATTTTCATCCAATGTTTTTTGCAAGGCTTCTTTGGTCATTACACCAAACATCAAAACTTCAGATGTTTTATAGTTTTGAATGATGACAGGTAATTGGCCAGAAACCTTATTCCAATCAACGTGATCAATGAGTTTTGAAAATTCTTTAGGCATTGAGCACCTCGACACCATGAGTTCTTAAAAACTCTTTTAATTCACCAATGTGTACTAATTGTTTGTGGAATGCAGAAGCTCCCAATGTGCCCTGTGCATCACCAATCGTGTAAGCTTCTAAAAAGTGTTCTGCAACACCTGCGCCACCCGAAGCTACAATAGGAAGTGTTGTCACACTCGCCATTTTTTTCAATTGGACTAAATCATAGCCTTCACGAACCCCATCTTGATTCATCATATTGAGGACAACTTCACCTGCGCCACGTTGTTCTACTTCACGAATCCAATCTTCTGTACGCCATTGTGTCGCTTTAGTTTTGTTGGGATCACCAGTTAAAGCATAGACAAAGTAATCATTTTTAGCTTCATCGAAATATGAATCGATGCCCACAACGATTTTCTCTTTGCCAAATTTTTCTGATAACTGATTGATCAAATCAGGATTGGCGAGAGCAGGGGAATTAATAGAAACTTTTTGTGCACCATTGGCAAATACAATTTCCGCATCTTCGATAGATTTAATGCCACCTGCGACGCAAAGAGGCACATTGATCACATCCGCAACATTACGAATCCAAGATTTATCCACCAAAGCATCTCTTGTAGAGGCTGCAATGTCATAAATCACAATTTCATCGGCGCCTTCTTTGTTGTAGCGTTTGGCTAATTCAACAATATCACCCATGATTTCATGATCTTTAAATTGAGTACCTTTAACAACAACACCATCTTTTACATCTAGGCATGCGACTATTTTTGCAAGCATGCGATTGCCTCCTTGGTTGTGAATTTATTTTCTAGTAAAGCTCGGCCAACAATGACACCGTAAACATCTGATTTGCTCAATGTTTCCAAATCTTTTAAGCCACCAATGCCACCAGATGCTTGGAAATTGATGTCAGGATATTTTTTCACGAGCTCTTTATACAATTTGACATTGGAGCCTTGAAGCATGCCATCTTTAGAAATATCTGTGCAAAGCACATGTTGTAAGCCAACTTCTTGGAAATTTTCTATAACATCTTCAATGGTTTGATCTGTTGTTTCTAGCCAACCGCTGATGGCGATGAGCTTTTTGCCATTTTCAATGCGAGTATCTAAGGCTAATACGAAACTATCTGCACCAAACTCTTGAAACCAAGATTTAACTTCTTCAGGATTTTGGATAGCCGTAGAGCCAACAACAACGCGCTCAACACCAATGTCTAATAGTTTTTGTACATCTTCTATAGTGCGAATGCCACCGCCCACTTGGATGGGGGCTTTCACGCCTTCTACGATATGTTTAATGGTGAATAATTGGCGTTGTGCGGGATCTTTTGCGCCATCTAAATCCACGAGATGAAGATATTTTGCACCTTGTGATACATATTCTTCAAATTGTTCAATGGGAGATGCGGTGAACTTGGTTTGTTTATCGTAATCACCTTGTTGCAATCTTACAATTTGACCATTCATTAAATCTAACGCAGGAATTATTATCATAGTAGCCCTTTAGAACTTGGTAACTCAGTACCTTCAACTTTAATCGCTTGGCGAAGTGTTCTGCCAAACACCTTAAACAGAGATTCAATTTTGTGATGGGTATTTTTCCCTTTCACTTTTAAATGCAGCGTACAACGTAAAGAATAAACTAAAGACTTGAAGAAATGTTCTACCATTTCTGTGCTAAAAGTTCCAATCATATCGCGTTTAAATTTTGCATCGAACTCTAAATGAGGGCGGCCAGAAAGATCTAAAGTACAAAAAGCTTTGCATTCATCCATTGGCAAAACGAAGCCAAAACGTGCAATGCCGCGTTTATCACCCAATGCTGCACGTAATGCTTCTCCTAAAGCAATGGCTGTATCTTCTACTGTGTGATGATCATCAATCTCAATATCACCTTTGACATCCACAGTCATTTTAAAACCACCATGTGTGGCAATTTGATCCAACATATGATCAAAAAATGGCAAACCTGTATTGATTGTATTAGCGCCTGTTTCATCTAAAGAGACAGAAACTTTGATGTCCGTTTCTTTAGTGCTGCGCTCAATATAACCTGTGCGAGGTTCATAACTGATGTTTTGCTTCTGTGGCATTAATTTTTCCACAATCAAATCCCAGTCCAACTTCTCAGGATGGTATTGAAGTGCTGGAATGCCCATGTTTTTCGCTAAAGTGACATCCGTTTCACGATCACCAATCACATAGCTATGATTAGGATCAAATAGTTTTTCATCCAAATAGCGCTGAACCAAACCTAATTTTGGTTTACGACAATCACAATTTTGGCTCTCAAAATGTGGACAAATCAATACATCATCAAAAGTGATGCCTTGCAATTTGAAATGTTCCATCATTTTATTGTGAGGTAGATCAAAATCAGCATGAGGATAGGATTCTGTTCCCAAACCATCTTGATTACTCACCATAACAAAGCGATAACCTGCTGTTTGTAAAGCGAGCAGAGCAGGGATGACTTTAGGTTCAAAAATTAATTTCTCTAATGAATCAATTTGAAAATCTGTTTTTGGCTCATCAATCAATGTGCCATCACGATCAATGAATAAAATATTTTGCATAACAATCATCCTAATTATATTTGGTGAGTACTTGTAGTACGCGTTTCATCTCATTCTCAGTACCGATGCTAATGCGTAAACAATTGTTTAAGATACCTGATTGTTTTTTCACATAAATATGTTCGGTTTTTAGAAGTTCATAGACTTTTGCTGCATCTGTCATTTCAACTAAGATGAAATTAGCATCACTCGGATGAATTTTGACAACAAAAGGCAGCGTAGATAAAGCTTCCACAAATACAGTTTTATTTTGCTTGATCTGTTTAACAGCAGTACGCATGTATTCGATGCCATCTTGACTGATGGCTTGTTCTGCAATTTCAATCACTGGCGTTGGTAATGGATAAGGTGCGATTACTTTTTGTAGTGAACGGATCAAATCTGTATTGGCAACCGTAAAGCCACAGCGAATTCCCGCCACACCAAATGCTTTGGACAATGTGCGAATGATCGCAAGGTTTGGGAATTCTACCAATCGTTTTGCAAAACTTTCTCTATCAGAAAATTCAATATAAGCTTCATCTAGCACAACAATGGTTTGATCGCTCACACCATTCAATACAGCTTCAATATCCGTAACTTTCATCAAATTACCTGTTGGATTATTGGGCGAACAGATGAAGACAACTTTGGCATTTTGTGCGGCTGATAAAAATGCAGGTACATCCACTTGGAAATCTTTTGTTAATGGTGCTTCTAACACTTTAGAGCCCACGACATAAGAGTCAATGGCGTACATACCAAATGTTGGCGGCGAGAATAAAATGGCATTTTCATCATTACAGAACGCTTCTATGATGAGTTTAATCGCTTCATCGCCGCCTAGAGAAACTAATAGATTTTCAGGCTGAACGCCAATATATTGAGCATAGCTTTCTAACAGTGCTTGCGGTTGCGGTTCAGGATAACGGTTAAAGTATTTATTGGATAAACGGTATTCTCGCGGATAAGGATTTTCATTGGCATCTAAATAGATGGCTTCTGAATCTTGATCTCTTGGTGCAACACTATAGGGCACCAATGTTTGGATGGATCGTTTCTCTTTATCTGTCATCGACATTTTTATTCTCCTAGGATAGTTTTGAGCCTAATATCTACTGCTAGTTTGTGGGCATCTAATAATTCTTTTTCTGCTAATAGAGATACCACAGGGCCCAAATCTTTTAAACCATCTTCGGAAATTTCTTGAACTGTCATACGTTTACTAAAATCGGCTAAACCTAAGCTTGAAACTGTTTTGGCATAACCATAGGTTGGCAATACATGGTTTGTGCCAGATGCATAATCTCCCATGGATTCTGCTGAATATTGACCTAAAAACACAGAGCCTGCATGCTGAATATCATCGAGTAAATTGCGTGCATCATCAGTTTGAATGATTAAGTGCTCAGGCGCATATAAATTACTCACAATAACGGCCTCATTCAATGAATCAACAATAATTGTTGTGCTGTTTTTTAATGATTCAAGCGCCGTATCTTTGCGAGATAGTTGGTTGAGCCAATAATCTAAAGCAACATTCACTTTATCTGCCATGGCTTGGGATGTCGTTACTAAAATTACTTGTGAATCTGTACCGTGTTCCGCTTGGGATAATAGATCAGAAGCCACAAAGTCAGGATTTGCATTATCATCAGCGATCACTAAAACTTCAGAAGGGCCCGCAGGCATATCAATGGCTGCACCATTCATCATTTGGCTCACTTGGCGTTTCGCTTCTGTGACATAGCTATTACCTGGTCCAAAGATTTTATCTACTTTTTCGACTTTTTCTGTGCCTAAACCAAGGGAAAATACAGCTTGAGCACCGCCCATTGTATAAATTGTATCAATGCCACATAGCTTTGCAGCATAGATAATTTCATCCGCAATGGTTGGCGGAGAAGCCAATACAATGCGTTTGCAGCCTGCAATTTTCGCAGGAATGGCGAGCATTAATACCGTAGAGAAGAGCGGCGCTGTACCACCTGGGATGTATAAACCCACTTTTTCAATTGGGCGCGTCAATACTTCACATAAAACGCCTTTTTGCGTTTCGATTGAAATAGGCTCGGGCTTTTGTGCTGCATGAAATTTATAAATGTTGCTATATGCATTTTGTATGGCTTGTTTAAATTCATTGGATAAGTTTTTCTCAGCTTCTGCGAATGCAGCTTGTGGTAAAACAACATCAGTTAATGTGGTTTTATCAAATTTTTCAGTGAAGCGAATTAAAGCTGTATCACCTTCTTGTTGAATCGCATCGCCAATGGCACGAACATTATTTTCTAAACTTTGTGCGCTCATTTGAACAGGGCGCTGTAAAACTTGTGATTGCTCTTGGGTGGATAAATTTTTCCAAACTACGGTACGCATTGTTACTCCATCATTTTTTCAATAGGTAAAACTAAAATTGAACTGGCGCCTTTAGCTTTTAAGGCTTCCATTGTTTCCCAAAATAGAGATTCTGTGCTGACCATATGTAGCGCTACGCGGCTTTTATCATTGCCCAATGGTAAAATTGTTGGGGTTTCTGCACCTGGTAATAAGCTACAGATTTCATCTAAGCGATCTTTAGGCGCGTGGAGCATGATGTATTTTGATTCAACAGCTTGTGTTACGCCTTGGATGCGCGTCATCAATTTATTAATGAGCGCTTGTTTTGCGTCATCCATTGTATTTGTGGATTGAATAATCACAGCTTTAGAACGATAGATGACATCCACTTCGCGTAAGCCATTGGCTTCCAATGTTGCACCTGTTGAAACTAAATCACAAATCGCATCCGATAAACCTGCGCGCGGTGCAACTTCTACTGAACCGTTCAGCATAGATGTTTTGAATGGCACATTTTTACCATCTAAAAAGCGCTTCAATAAGTAAGGATATGATGTCGCGATGCGCATATCTTTTAACGATTCCACAGATTCATATGGCATTTCTTTAGGGATCGCGAGTGATAATCTACATCCACCAAAAGGTAATTCTTTTAATGTGATGTAATCGTTATCCATTTTGCCTTCTCGGCTTAAGCTCTCTTCTTCTAAAACATTTTGCCCAATGATGCCAATATCAACAACGCCATCAAAGACTAAACCTGGGATATCATCATCACGTACACGGAGAATATCAATCGGCATATTTTCCACATGAACAATGAGCTTATCTTTTTGTATGATCATTTTTAAGCCGCACTGTTTAAAGAGAGCTTCAGATTCTTGACTCAAGCGACCAGATTTTTGGATCGCAATTTTTAAGCGTTGGGATTGCATAATCTTCCTTTGATTTTTGAATTATCTTAGTACTGTACTATTAAGATAGTACGCTTGAAAAATTATTATGCAACCTCTTTTGTGTGAGGAATTGAAAATATTTTATTGAAATGGGCTATAATCAAAGTTTTACAATATCGCTAATTAATTGTTTAATAATAAATAAATTATGAAAAAATCTATCATTTGCACAACATTAATTATTTTGGGTTTAACATCTTTTTCGGTGGCGGAAGAGCAAGTAGAGCTATTGCCTGAAGTGAAGGAGTTGATCACACCAAAGCCATTGGATCCAAAATTATTGGAAAATAGTTTTTCCGCTGGCTTATTAGGGCTTTTGTATCCTTCTGATGATTATTATGAAGTTGCTCAGCAAACAGTTAAAGCTAATTATGATATCTTGATGGATAAAGAGTCATCCAAAAAACTAATCTCAATGAAAGATCAATTGCCTGAAGGGCAAGCGATGTTAGCTTGGTCAGAAAATATAAATCAATTGTATGATGAGTTGTTGTTATGTTCTGAATATATGGCGAAAAACTGCTTTACTAAAACTATTCAATCTCGTGATCAAATCGAACAATTATTGTTAGATAATCAGAAATTATTGCAGCGTTATCATCATATTGTTAAAAACTCGGATAAACATACTGATCTATCTTTATTATCTGATGGTTCGGAATACAATGATTTTTCAATGGATGCTTTATCCAGTTATCATCATATTCCTAGAGTTATTCGATTAACTCTTAATCAAGTTATTTTGCAACTCAATGACTATCAGATTAAACAAGCGATTGAGAATCTTCAGGATGTTGAACGAGGTATAAGATTATTAACACCAGATAATGAAATTGTCGGTTTGATTCCTCAAATGTTGGGAGTAGCTTATCGCTCATATTTAGATCTTTATTTGAATGCTATTTTAGATGAAGGTTTATTGATCAATGAATTGAATAATTCAGATGTAGTTGAATTATTTCAGCCTTATCCTGAGCAATATCGTAAGAATCTTATTAAAACAATGGAAGCTGAAGTAAAGTGGGTATTAAATCACTTTATAAAAAATAATAAGAACACTATTAGTAATGAAGCTCTAAATCAAGGATATATCTTTAACCAAAAACTAATTGAATCAATTAGAAATAATTCTTTTGCAGATCAAAAAGAGCAATTAATTAAAGAATGTGAAGTTTTAAATAGACAATATGAAGATATTTGTAGTGTATTTGTTTTTGAAGATTATTTGGCGCGTTATGATACACAAAGTAATTATCACAATATGGTTTATCTTAAATATTTAATTTTGCGAGACAGTATTCAGGATCAAGACATTCCTGCATTTTTGAAAACTCAAGGTGAAATTGCAATTGATCCTATCACTCAAGAACCGTTTCAATGGAATGCTGAAGCACGCACTATTTTTATTCCATTACCTGAAAGTAAATACTTACCTGCACAAATTAGAACTGTTGTTACAAATAATCCTGACATTAAAAATTTACAAGTAACGATTCCTCAAAGAGATTCAAAATAAGGAACAATGATGAAAAAATCGCTCATTTTCGCAGCATTAATTATTTTGGGTTTAACATCTTTTTTAGTGGCAGAAGAGCAAGTAGAGCTTTTGCCTGAAGTGAAAGAGTTGATCACGCCAAAGCCATTGGATACTAAATTATTAGAAAATAATCGTTTTATAGCTTTGCTAGGCGCAACTTATGCAAAAGATGATTATTACAATGTAACTAAAACAGCATTTGCTAAAGATTATGCGGCGATTTATGAAGCATTGCCTGAAGTAAATATGTTATCGAGCGAAGAGATTAATCAGATAGCCTTAGAATTAAATAAATTAGATTATTCAAAAGGTTTATTACAATGGCAGGATCCGAAAAATTTCATCAAAATAAATTTATTATGTTTTGAATACAATAACTCACATTGTATTGATCAGATCATTCAGAATCAGTCCAAGATTCAGCAATTGTTGAAAGATAATGAAACATTAATCCAGCGCTATGATGATGTTTTTAGGGATTATCCTATAGCACATACATTGTTTTTTCCTCGTGAAGCTTCAATAATGACGCCGTTGCCTGCATATCAAAATCTTTTGAGTATTATGAAAGCACAATTAGCGAATTCGGTGGTTTTGATTTCAGAAGGGAAGGTTGATCAAGGCATTGAAACATTATTGTTATTGCAAGGACGAATCAATCAAATGGTTTATTTGGAACAGAAAAACAACTTAATTGATGTGATGATTGCAGGTGCAATGCAGCAGATTTTGGATCAGTATTTGGATGCATTATTGAATAGCCAGTATGCAGAACAATTATTGCAACATCCTGAATTTTCGGCATTGATGTTAGCAGGACAAGATTATGCACAGCAAATTCATCCAACAACATTGATCGCATTAAAGCACGAATCACAATTAGCATTTGTTTGGTTTAAGCCAGTATTGGCCAGCCATGATTTATCCGTTGTAGAGCTCAATGATTACTATGTAAAAAAGAGTGAATTGGAAGCGCTATATCAAGTAAATCCTTATGATCCAACGACACAAAAATTGGTGAGAGAGTTGTGCAAAGATGTGACCAATACTTTATTGATGATGGATTGTCGGAATTCAATATGGGAAGTAGGTTATTTAGAGCGCAATGATATTCAAAGAGATTATCATAATATGGTTTATCTGAAATATTTGATCATGAAACATCAAGTTCAAGATGAAGATATTCCTGAGTTTCTAAAATCTCAGGGCGATTTAGCGATTGATCCCATTTCTCAGCAGCCATTTGTATGGAATTCTAAAGAGCGTTCGATTTCATTATCTGGTGTGCAATATAAGCACCTACCTGCAACAATTCGTAGAACAATGCAGAATGATGCTCATTTGAAAACATTGCAAATCGTCATTCCCAATAAGCTGTGAAAATTTATCGCGTGCAATAAATGTAATTTCTGCTTAAATGAATGTCCAAGAATATTTTAGGATATTGTCGTGATAGAGCCGAAAAGTACAATGCAGACAGCTTTTCCAATATTGTTAATGATCGGAATGGCCCACTTATGTAATGATTTAATTCAGTCGATGTTGACGGCGATTTATCCATTATTGCAGGTGAATTTTGTTTTGGATTTTGCCCAAATTGGTATGATCAGCTTGGTGTATCAAATGACAGCATCTATTTTGCAACCAGGGATTGGATTTTTTACTGATCGTCAACCTAAGCCTTATCTATTACCATTTGGTATGTTGGCTACAACAAGTGGAATTACACTGTTGGGTTTTGCGACCGACTATATTCATCTATTAATTGCAGCAGGCATGATGGGCATTGGCTCATCCATTTTTCATCCTGAAGCTGTGAGATTAACACGAATTGCATCGGGTGGAAGATACGGTTTAGCGCAATCTATTTTCCAAGTGGGCGGAAATTTAGGTTCATCATTGGGGCCATTGATCGCGGGTATTATCATCGTTAAGTATGCAAATCAACAGAATATCTTTTGGTTTGCCGCAGTTGGTGTTTTAGCCATTGGCTTATTGACTTATCTTGGGCATTGGGGCAGTCAACATCAAAAAGCCAAACCCAAAGGGCAAACAAAAGAAGTGACATTCCCTTATGGCAAAAATCGCACATTGTGGGCTTTGTTGATTCTTGCAGTATTAATTTTTGCTAAATATTTTTATATGTCGAATTTTACGAACTATTTTAGTTTTTATTTGATCGAGAAATTCCATGTCGAGCGCTCAAATGCTGTTATTTTGGTCTTTATTTTCATGGCATCCATTGCGATTGGTACATTCATTGGTGGACCAATTGGCGATAAAATTGGCAGAAGAAAAGTGATCTGGTTCTCCATGATTGGTGCATTGCCATTCACATTAGCTTTGCCACATTTACCTTTCATTGGTGTGATTATTGCATCTGTATTTATTGGGTTAATATTGGCATCTGCATTTTCGGCGATTGTGGTATTTGCTCAAGAATTAGTGCCAGGCAATGTCGGTATGATTGCTGGCATTTTCTTTGGATTAATGTTTGGGATGAGCGGAATAGGTGCGTTATTTTTAGGCTGGCTCGCTGATAAAACGAGCCTACAAACCGTTTTTGTTTGCACTTCCTTTTTGCCAATCTTGGGATTATTGACAGGGTTATTGCCAACGAAGGAATTAGACTCTATGCAGCAGTGTTAATTTTTGGTGCAAAATGAGTATTGATGATATGAAATGCCTGATAATCGCATCCCTCAACAGACAGAGTATGGACATGTAGCTCAGTTTGTTAGAGTACAGCACTCATCATGCTGGGGTCGGTGGTTCGATTCAACCTGTTAACTTATTCTAGGACGGGTCAATATGATTTATTCACTGTATCGGCAACATTACCTTTCGGATAAATAGAAATAATATACTCTTGAAATTGCTCTGCAATTTTTGGGTCATCCAATCGTTTTAAATAATTTAAAACAGCATCTAAATAAGGTTCACTGGGTTGCATTTCAAAGCCAAGATTTTGGCTCAATTTGGCATAATGTTCTTGGACTAAATTCGGTTGATTAGGAATGTCTTTGATATTAATTTTAATATCATCAAAAACATAACGTAATCCATCTAAGTTACCTTTTAATGGCACAGAGCCATGATCTTCGCCTTCATATTGCTTATATTGATAACTTAAATCTTTAAAAGGCTTGGTTTGAAGATAATCATTGAGCTTTTGAATGCCTTTGTAATGGTTTGAAGTACGCTCTGTATTTTCACTTTCTCCCACTTGTGTGATGAATAGCTTTTTGTTTTGAAAGTCTTTACCTTTGGCATCTTGAAAGCGTTGTAACATGACTTCGTCATCCCACCAAATACTAGGATCATGCACAATATAAGCTTGCATATCTTTTGTGCCATTGAGCATATGATTCAAAGCTGTGATGCCGCCGAAAGAATGACCAATGAGAATATTTAAACCATTGGTACGATATTTTTTCTCAATGGTTGGCATGACTTCATTGTCCAAAAATTGGAAAAATGCCATATTGCCACCCGTTTCTCCAGAAATGCGTTTAACATCTTTGGCTGCAGAATCAAATCGTTGTGCTGTTGGTGTTAAATCACGAGAACGATCAGTATTAATAATGCCCACAATGATCATTTCAGGCATGGAAGGATAGGGCACTTTGGATAATTTTTGAACAAATCCTGTGAGGTAATGAAAGTTATTTTCACCATCTAATAGATAAATGACAGGATAATCTTGACTGGGATATTTTGCATAAGATGAAGGCAAATAGATCTGTATTTCTCTATTTTCGTTAAATATGGATGAAGATACTGTTTGAGTTTCTCCGATAGAGATTTTAGTATTGGCAAAACTGTGTGTAGAAATCTGTGTCGCAATTAAACTGATTGCTAACCATAAAGAAGCTTTCTTCATCATTGTAGGAACATCCTGTTGCGGGAATATAAAACGATAATGATAATCATTATTATTTATATCTGCAACAAAAAGCCATTCTGTACAGAGAATGGCGATGTAGTTTTATTGTATTTTTGCGTTATAAAAGCAGTGATAATTTATTGAAATTAGTTCTTCTTGCTGCACGCATGATTAAAAATAGATCTATCAATGCCCAAATGCCTAAACCGCCCAATGTAATCAGTTTGAGAATCCCTAAACCAATATTGCCGACATAAAAACGATCGATGCCCAATCCACCTAAGAAAAACGAGATGATTAAAGCCAAAATTGGATCTTTTAGTGGGAAAGTTTGCACTGTGATTTGGCGATCTACAGGCAATTTTTGCAACATCTCTTTGAGTGTGAAAATTTGTTCGCTGTTAAATTTATTGGCATTAATATTGATGTAATCATTGGCAAATGCCATTTGTTTTTCTTCTTGTACATTAGACATTATCTTTCTCCATAATGGTATCGCAAATAATAGTGGGCGTAATTATAGCGCGAATTGTTATATTTCAACAGTTTTGCAGTATTATCAATCGGTGAAAAAATTAATTGATAAAAAATGATTGACCAATGGATGGAAAAAGAGTTTAATTTAAAAACTATTTTTTAATAGCGCCGATTTGACACAGATTGCGGGCGAAAAACAGCTAAACAGTGGATGCCGTTGTATTCATACATTGAAAATCCTGCATCAAACGATTTTCCTGTTAAGCCCGTTGTGTTGATCACATCGGGCTTAATTTTTGGTTAGGAGTTTGTTTGTATGATTTTCTTGGACAATATTGCCAAGCAATATCAAAACCAAGATAACACTTGGTTCAGTGCTGTTCGCCCAACAACATTGCGTATTCAAAAGGGTGAGATTTTTGGTTTAATGGGTTACTCAGGCGCTGGAAAATCCACTTTGTTGCGTTTAATTAATTTGCTTGAAAGACCAGATCAAGGCGCTGTTCATGTCGGTGATCAAGATCTCACAAAATTATCTAAAGATGAATTGCGTTTAGCGCGCCAAAAAATTGGCATGGTATTTCAGCAGTTCAATTTATTATCCAATCGTACAGTTGCACAAAACATTGCATTTCCATTGGAGATTGCAGGCTGGAGTAAGCAAGAGATTGAAAAACGTGTCGCAGAATGTTTAGAGATCGTGCATTTAAGTGATCGTATCAATCATTATCCATCACAGTTATCAGGCGGGCAAAAGCAACGCGTTGGGATTGCACGTGCTTTAGCATCTAATCCTTCTGTGATCCTAGCAGATGAGCCAACAAGTGCATTAGATCCTTCCACAACTCGCAGCGTATTAAGTTGCCTAAAAGAGATCAATGAACGCTTCAACGTTACGATTGTGATTGTGACGCACGAAATGAGCGTGATCCGTAATTTATGTCATCGTGCAGCATTGTTAAACCATGGTGATATTGTGGAAATTGTGGAAGTGCAGGATAACCAAATCCATGCACAATCAGCGATTGGTCAAGAGCTGGTGAGAGAGGATTAATATGTTAGAAAGATTCAATGAAGCAGTACAAAGCATTTTAGCCGTTCAAGATGAGATTTTATTAGCCACATGGCAAACATTTGTTATGGTGGGCATTTCTACAGTTTTGGGTGTTTTACTCGGCACCGTATTAGGTATTTATCTCTTTTTAACGGGCAAAAATCAGCTTTTTGCTAATCCTGTTTTGCATCACATTTTAAATGCGAGCGTGAACTTTATGCGTGCATTTCCATTCGTAATTTTAATGATTGCATTGATTCCATTAACAAAAATTGTTGTGGGTAAATCTATTGGACCTGTTGCAGCATCATTTGTTTTAACGGTTTCTGCGGTATTTTATTTTTCACGTTTGGTTGAGCAAAATTTACGTGAAGTGCCTCGTGGAATGATTGAGGCAGCGGAATCAATCGGTGCAAAACCATTCACGATTATTTTTAAAGTTTTGTTATCAGAATGCCGTTCGAGCATGGTTTCAAGCATTACAGTTTTAGCCATCAGCGTTTTATCCTACAGCGCAGCCGCTGGCATGATTGGCGGCGGTGGATTGGGCGATCTAGCGGTGCGTTATGGTTATTATCGTTTCCAAACTGAATTTATCGTGTTCATTGTGGCAGTTTTATCCATCCTAGTGATTTTGATGCAATCCATTGGCAATATGATCGCTAGAAAATTAGATAAGCGTTAATTTTTAAATTAATTCAATTGAGAAAGTTGAGGAGTTTCAACATGAAAAAATTATGGTCAAAAGCATTAACAACCAGCGCATTGGCATTGAGCTTAGTTCTAGCTGGCTGCGGTCAAAGTGATGATAAAAACACAGCAACAGCAGAGAAACCAGCCGAGAAAAAAGAGATCACAATTGGAACAACACCAGGAATGTTTGCGGATATGGTGCGTGATTCTGTGCGTCCTCAAATGGAGAAAAAAGGTTATACCGTTAAATTGGTGGAATTCACTGATTATGTTCGCCCGAACATTGCGTTGGCGGATGGTGATTTGGATATCAACGTATTTCAGCACAAACCTTATTTTGATTTATTCAAAGAGCAACATAAATTAGATTTAATCGAAGTTTTCCAAGTGCCAACGGCACCATTGGGCATTTATCCAGGTAAATTAAAGAATTTTGATGAGTTGAAAGAAGGTAGCACTGTCGCTGTATCTAATGATCCTAGTAATAATGCACGTGCATTGGTCATGTTGGATGAATTGGGCTGGATTAAATTGAAGGAAGGTGTGAATCCTTTGGTGGCTTTGAAAAAAGACATCGTGGAAAATCCTAAAAATATCGAAATCGTAGAATTAGAAGCGGCGCAATTACCACGTGCGCGAGCGGATGTGGATTTTGCCGTGATCAATGGTAACTACGCAATTGACGCTGGCATTCAACCAACAGAAGCATTATTTCAAGAGCCAAGCTTTGCATATGTCAATTGGAGTGCTGTTAAGCCGCAAGATAAAGATGCGCAATGGTTAAAAGATATTGAATCTGCTTATAATTCAGATGAGTTTAAAGCATACATTGATCAAAAATTCCCAGGATTTAAATTGCCAGCAATTTGGGGCGAACAAGCGAAGTAATCATTCCAAAATATTTCACACAATATAGCCTCGCATTGCGAGGCTTTTTTATGAGTCAATTTTATGAATAATTATGGACCAACAAAAAGATACTTCATGAGCTTGGCAATGATGATACATACTGCAATGAAAATCATTTTTGCAGTGTATGATCGCATGAGAAGTTTGTAGAATTGTTTGAAGGGTTGCATAATTTTTCCAAACATCGTTAATGGCTTTTCATTGTGTAAGACAAGCGCCGCCATACGAAGTGCAGTATTATATTCGGACATTTCGGCCATATATTTTAATTTTTTGAGCTCATCTTTACTGAAAGGTTGTTGGCTACGGATTTTATGTTGTAATTGCAAAAGTTCTACAAATGGCGGCACCCAACTTTGGCACTCTTCTGGCACATCACCAGTTTCTATAATATTTTGATAGTATTCGAGTGTTTCAGCCACATTTTCAGATTGATTTTTAAAACGAGCAAGATAATTCTTTAAAGATGTTTTGCGGTTTGCTGTAAGATCTTTTGAGTTAAGCAAAGCAATGGCGAGCAAAATATCGGCATCGTTCATGACTTTTTCAGAGTGATCAGTGATATTGCTCATCATAAAAAGATAGAAGAATTCATAAGCTTTGGATTTTGAGAATTGATCAGCAATATATTGCCAATTATAGTGATAAATATAAAAGATATTGGCATATCGTAGATCTTTTTTTAGATCACTTTCTATGAGCTCTTCCCAAAAGAAATCTGTTTTAAAACATGCTTTATTGTTGGTAATTTTTTTTAACATTTTGAATGCATGATCAAACCATTTGACTCTCGTTTTCGGTAAGGATTTGATTAATTTTCTATGATGATCAAAATGATAAATCTGTTTTGTTCTTGTGAATAAAAATAGCAAAATATTTTGTTGTCGCCATGTATGAATGGTCTTTTGAGCTGCTTGGATATAATTTAATTGACTCTCCGACAAGGTGAATAAATAAGTAAAATATTCACGCATTAATAACGATGGATTGCTTTTATCATGATTACGAAGGTAAAGTCTCATGAAATTATCTGATGCCCAAGGATGCATACGATTCATCCAGCCATAGATAAGATGAATATCCCTTAAAGAGTGATCAACCGATTGCTCGGGCTCAGGTTCATCATATAATTTCAAAGTGTTTTTTGTATGTCGGATGGCAAGTGATGTTTGGAAATATGCCAATAATTGTGTAGCACTGCTTTGGAATGTTTCCAATAACAAATTAGCAATCGGATCATCATATTCATAATCTGTTTTTATGAATGCATCTAAACTCCATTCATCACCATATTTAATGACCCACACAGCATAAAGAAGAGACTGAATGGGATCTGTCGGTTGAGCATTCAATCCACAAGATAAAAAATCAAAGCTACAATTGCCCCAATAATCTTCGATCATTGCTGTCACATCATCTCGTAATACTGATTGAGAAATGAATGATAGCGGTAATGAAACTTGTATAACAGGTTCAAAGCGCAATAATTGATGGTTTTGTAAATGGTTTAAAACATGGTATTTAAAAAAGTGTGCCATGTGGATGAAAGGGAATAGATTGGCATTTTCCAAATAAGCTTGGAAGGCAACGGATAAATGGCAATGTGGATTCAAATCAGTTAATAATTGAATGTAGTGATCACGATCCACCATACGATGAAAATTAATTAAATAATCAACGTCTTTCAGCAAAATATCATCTTTGATTGTTTCTCTAATGGATTGCAGTGCCGCCAACCAAATGGCTTTGGGTTCATCGATCAACATATACCAATGGGCAATCTTGATGATCAATCTGGGATCATTTGGCATAGGGATATTGTGATGAAGATAGAGATAATGAGACAAGTGATGCAATGCACTCGAGCGGCTCTGTTCATTGCAGTTCTGGTAAAACTCTAAAATTTTATTTTGGATGGCTAATGGATAATCCACCAAAAGTTGATGATCTATCAGATCCTCATTCTGGCAACCGTGAATGAAGGATAAAACAACATTGCGACTATGTTCATCAGAATGTTGTTCGTAATATTCCTCCCAGTTAAATCGTTGAATCACGATGCGAGCACAATCATTGGCAAGATAATATTGTTGATTCAGTAACGCTTGCAGCACCCAAAATTGGATATTATCGTAATCATCCAATGATAGATCGTTGATCTCTTCATGAATCCATGTTTCCCAAGCTGAAATCAAAAATCTTCGTTGTGGATCATCCATCAATTGATAAAGCTTTTGAATGGCTTCAGGTGTTTGCGTTTCCTCATTCTCATTAGCGCTGGATTCTGAGCAATCTTCTTCGGAAGATTCTTGGTAATTCAAAGCGCTTTCATAAGCTTCTCGCAGTGCTTTAAAACCTTCAGGATCGCTTTCGGGGTGATGATTTGGCAACGCTTTTCGATAAGCTTTCTTGATGATGCTCTGATCTGTCGTTGGTTCAATGGATAATATTTCCCAGATAGTTTTCATTACCAATTAATCTCCACCATTGATTCTGGCTTTTCGACAGTTTCTAAATAAAGTGCCCAAGGTAAATTTTTACAGTCGGGATCAGCCATTACTTTCTGAAATTGTTCTTGATAGATTGGGCTATTTTGTTGAATGAAAGATAGCTGCCAATCTTCTAACGATTCCATTCCTTCACCATTGAATAACCAATAATGCCAACCAATGAAGTGGCTAGAAAAATATTGTGGCCAATTGGAAAAGAAGTATTGAGTTCGCAATGCCAACTCATAATGAATCCACAATAATTCGTCATAAGTGATCAGTTTTGTATTATAACCAGCGCGTGCTAAAAGGCTCATTCTAGAATAATCCCAAGCACGAATACCACCAGATTGCACTAAATGGCCAGTGGTTTCTACCATATCATCAATGAACTGCATAAAGTTTGTTTTCTCTTCTGCTTTATGTGCTTGCCATTCAGAAGGCAAGCCGCGAGAAAAAATAGCATAAGGTAGATTGGAAATACCTGCATGGCCATTGTCTGTCATACGTTCTATGGTTAATAACAGTGATTCGCGATCATTAATGTCCCAGCCTTTAAAAGCTTCTTCTAAAGAGACATCTGTACTATAAAACTCGGGTTTTGTGTTGCCATTTTCATGATCAATGAATAGATATGAAAATGGCAAACTCAAGTTATAAAACCAGCGTTCTTGTTGTGATAGGCTCATGATAAGTTATCCAGTAATGCATTGATCTCTTTTCTCACTTTTGTGATCTGTACTTCATCTTGCAGATTAAGCATTTCTAAGAATCTTTGGATCCATTCATAGATCATTTCACGTTCATTGCCAGAAGATTTCGCAAAGGCTTCATCTAAGCGTGCCATTAAGGTGCGGTTGGCTAAAGTTTCTCTTGGATGAATTTTTAAATGCTTTAAGCGTTCGCGGCTCTCTATCTTTTGTTCATCGGTTAAACCGACAGGGCTTCGATCAATAGAGTGATTATGATTACTGTCTTGATCATCAAAGAGAATATCTACTTCCAATAAGCCATTAATATCGTAGCTGAAACGAATTTCAAACTGTGTAATGGCATCGCTTTGTGGCAATTTAACATCAAATTTATCCACCAAAATATTGTCTTTAACGAAGGGGCGATCACCTTGATAAACCTCAACATTGATGGACTTTTGTCCAATCGTCATGGCGGAGAAGGGCTTTAATCGAGAAGTGGGAATGATTGTATTGCGCTCTATGATGGGCTGAAAAAGTGCATCATTAGAATTTGGATTATGTACAGCAATGCCCAATGTATATGGACAAACATCAGTTAAAATAAGTTCTTCGATGGTTTCATCTCGTGCGCGGTTGGCTGCTTGAATGGCTGCACCCAACGCAACAACAGTATCGGGATCTAAATGACGAAACGGTAGTTTTTTAAATAACTTAGAAACTAGCTGTTGAATGATGCTAGATTTAGTCGCACCGCCCACAAGAATAACTTTATCAATGTCTGATGCTGATTTTTTGGCATCGCGCAGCGATTTTTCCAACGGCTGACGAATGCGAATCAACAGATCTTGATAGATTTTACTAAGTAAATCATCTGCAATGGTTAATGTGTACGATTGATCTTGCCATTCCCATTCCAATAATTGATGCTTAATGGAATATTGGTATTTGAAAGATTCCACTGTGCTATAAAGTTTTGAGAGTGCTTGTGCGGTTAAATCATTATGGTTGATTGTCCACTCTTTTAATGCATATTGCATGATCGCAGCAGTAAAATCTTCACCGCCTAAATAGTTGTCACCAGTGGATGCATGGATTTCGATTAATGGAACTTCAATGTCCAATAATGTGACATCAAATGTGCCGCCACCTAAATCAAATACAATAATGGTTTCTTCATCGTCGTCATGATCCAGCCCATAAGCCAAAGCGGCGGCTGTCGGTTCGTTGATTAAACGCACAGCATTTAAACCTGCCAATTCGGCTGCAAATCTTGTTTCATTGCGCTGTTCATTACTGAAATACGCAGGTACAGAGATGACAACATCTTTGATATCTTGTTTGAGATAAGTTTCAGCATCTTTTTTCAGAGATTTTAAAACAAGGGCAGATAATTCTGGCGGTGTGAAATTATAATCATCAATTTTGAATTTCTTTTGTGCACCCATAAAACGCTTAAAAGCCGCAAAAGTACGATCAGGGTGTGTGATTAAACGTGATTTGGCAGCTTGCCCAACAAGGATTTGTCCATCATCATCCACACTCACAACGGACGGCGTTAAATATTCATCCAGCACATTGGGAATAAGTTTTGCTTCGCCATCTTTCCATACAGCGATCAATGAATTGGTTGTGCCTAAATCAATGCCAATCAATGGCGTATTTTCTGTATTCGTCATTTGTATTTATCAATTAGCCTATTTTTAATGTGGTCTATTATACGATTTTTTGGCTCAATTTTAGGCTTATTTTTAGGATGAAACGGGGGAATAAACTGAAAATCAACATAGCAATAGAGATATTAATGATGATTAGCAGTATTGATCCATATAGTAAGCCATTTTCTAAATGCACATTGCGCATGCTGAAGAAAAGGATTAAAACAATGTAGGCAATAGCACTTGCGTGAAAGATTTTGTAATATTTGTGGTTAGAAAGTGTGAAAGTATAACAAAATATAATGATGGAAAGTATTAGGGCGTATATGCCTTTTCCCGCAAAAATAAGATATAAGGGCACAACTATAATGTATGGTGTGACGACATATGAGCATAAATGGAGAAGCAGTAAAATAAGAAAAGTAACTGTCATAGTTATAAAAATAGACCAATGAAATGCAGTGAAGGCATTAGAAAAAGGAATATTATTAACGACAGTTTGATACCAAAAATACAGATAAAAGAATGCGATAATAACAAGCGTGACTATAAAAATATGGTTGAGGATATTGTTTTTCAGATCGATATTAGTGAAATAGTGTACATAAGCATGTGTAAAAATTAGATAGATTGCGGCTGCAAATGCAAAAGTGAAATAAGGTTTTATATGAATTATAGGATTTGTATTAATTTTTAATCGCAAGATCCGAGTAAAAATAATGTTAGGTAAAACCAAAGAATATACGACCAATATCATAAATAATAATCGAATTGCATAGTCTAATATCAGTGATTTTATCTGATAGAAACTAGGCAACAACGTGATTAAATGTAGAAAAATGAAAGGAGCAATACCGCATATAAGAATAAAGGCTATGTTCTTTTTAACGGAGTTTTCCCAATTGTATTGATGGATAGTGATTGCAGAAAAACTGAAGACTAAGAGTGCTTGAAAAATTATGAACATTGTAGAAGTAATGAGCATGGAAATGATAAGTTCCTGGTCATTAATATATGATATATAGGAGCCGCCAAGTATCTGGTAATATCTTCGACAAAGCGCGACTACAATAAATAGCCCTGATGTTAATAATGGTATTTTGTCTTGCTTAAGCCATTCAATCATTTTGTTTTCCTTTTTTTTATTCTTTTATATCAAAATATTATATCTCGAATATGTTGCTTTGATTTTGATAAAAGTAGCATTTTGATGTGAATAATTAAACGAATTCAAGTGAGCGAATTTGTATTAAACTAGATTGATTCTGCATGGTGAATCATCCATATTTCAGTGAAACTAAACGCCTTGTTATTTATAAAGGATTAATGTTGTATGAAAAAGTTAGTGCTCGGTTTCGTTGTGATGTTGGGTTGTGCGAATGCGCAGGATTTTACGTTATCAAGCCCAGAGCTTGAAGCCAATGGATTGACGAATAAACAGATGTTTAATCAGTTTGGTTGTCAGGGCGAGAATATTTCGCCTGCATTGGAATGGAAAAATGCACCGAAAGATACTAAAAGCTTTGTGCTAACTGTGTATGATCCCGATGCGCCATCAGGTTCAGGTTGGTGGCATTGGGTGGTTGCGAATATTTCACCTGCAACAACTGGAATTATTGAAAACGCAGGCAGCTCTGTAGATTTGATGCCAAAAGGTTCTTGGAGCGTTCGCAACGATTATGGCATCAATACTTTTGGTGGCGCTTGTCCGCCTGAAGGTAGAACGCATCGTTATCAATTCACATTATATGCTTTAGATATTGATCAAATTCCTGAATCAGAAGCTGCATCGCCTGCATTGATTGGCTTTATGGCAAATCATCACGCGATTGGTAAAGCAACGATGACTTATACTTTTGGTCGATAAATATAAAGATTAAGGGAGAAAAAAGTGGGTTTGGAGAGTTCAAAGCAATTATTAAGGTTTGAAGATATCGGCACTTGTGCGACTATTCTTCAACATTATGAACAACCGTTAACTCAGATTTTCTGCCTCAATCCAATGGTGATTTTAGTGTTGCAAGGCACTAAAATCATCGAGTTTGATCATCAAAAATCCACAATTAATGCAGGTGAAATATTGGTGATTCCTGCGGGTACAACATTGGATATTCTTAATCTAAATCCTGAGGATGATAGTTATCTAGCATGTTATTTTACGTGGGAATCTAAGCCATTAAAATATTATGAAAAGATGCGAGAAAGCCATCATTCCTCGTATTTAGATAATATCCAAATCTTAAAGAATATTCCTGAATCGTTTAAAGAGAGTTTTTTACAGATATCTAATCAACTCACAACAATCAATAATCAAGATTTAGTAAATCATAAATTTGTGGAGATTTTGATTTGGCTAGAGCAAATGGGTGTTGTATTTTCGAGTGCTGAAAATTTAACGTTATCTCAAAAAATCACACAATTAATCTCTCAAGCACCAAATCAAAAATGGCAAGCGAAAGAGATTGCACAGCATTTTCATTTAGGTGAAAGCACAATGCGCAGGCACCTTGCCAATGAAAATACGAGTGTCAGCCAACTCATACAAAATGTACGCACAAGTTATGGCTTAACTTTATTGCAAACAACCCATTGGAACATTGAAGATATCGCACAAGAAGCGGGCTATGAATCAGGTTCCCGATTTGCATATTATTTCAGGCAACGCTTTGGATTTTTGCCGAGCGAGATGAAGAATAATGCTAGATAAAGAAACGGGTATTAAAAGTAATAGTTACTATAGATTTTACTCTAATAAAAATTTTGATAGTTTTTTTGTATAACTACCATATAAGTATTTTAATGACCCATAAAAAATCAGAGAGAAAATTACTAAAAATATGAGAATAGTGATGAAAAATTCGGAGTTTATTTTTAGTCCAAACATGTAAGCCCAATTAATTAAAGGATTTTTAAGTAGAAAAAGAAATGGTTTTAATCCTTTAAAGTAAAAGATGAAACCTGCAAAATAAATCCAAAAATAGCTTAGTGATATTGTCCAAGTTAGTACAAAGCTAACTCGAGTAAGTTTGCGAGATTCTTCAATTGTAGGTATTCGTTTTTCTATTTTTAGAAAATTGTGAATAAGAAGTATTGCAGATATAAATATGCTAACTATACTTGATAAAATAAAACCAGATGATGTGTTAATTAATATGCTAAGAAGGGAAAATAGAATATTACACAATAATAGATAGCCCGAAAATATCCAATAATATTTCTTTAGAGACATATTTATTCCTTTGTTTTTTATTATAATATTTTGATTATTATATCACTGAATCTATGATTTTTACTTGCCTTTGATCAGTAGTAAATCTGATATTTTTTAATGGGCGATCATTTTAATGAATGCTGGAATGATGATATCTATCATGAAAATTGTGTGAAGAATTAAATATATAAAAAGTACATAGATTGCAGCTAATAAAGCTCTAACAAATAGTTGAAATATCAAGCTTAATCGGGTTTTACTGTGCCAAAGCTTTAAAAATAAAATTGGCGTCGAACAAATAGTGAAAAATAATAATAAGTATTGAGGATAGCTGTCATACCATAAATATAGTTCTGATCTATGAAATCCAAATAAGCTCGCAGATACGATTATTATCATGCCCGATGGCATAGATAAAATCAGCAAGGATATTAATAAGCCAAAGATTTGTGAACTGCACCCCAAAAGTTGGACACAACTTTGGGGTGTTTTTATATGGCGAAGTATTCTTTTGATTTCAAATTAAAAGTTGTTAAGTTTTATCAAAAAGGAAATGGATATAGCTCTACAGCTGATCATTTTAATATTGATCACTCCACCGTTAAAAAGTGGGTCAAAGCTTATCAGTATCATGGTCAATCAGGGATTCAGCCAAGAACAACAAAACGATTATATTCTGCTGAATTCAAATATTATGTATTGAAGTTTATGTCAGATCATTATTACTCTGCCCGCGAAGCGGCTTCATATTTTAATATTCCAGCATTTACTTCTATATTAGAATGGCAATCACTGTTTAAAGAAGGTGGTTTGAGTGCACTTGAACCACGTCAAAAAGGAAGACCTAAAAAGATGAGATTGCCCAAAAAACCTGATAATCGCACTGAACAAGAAAAGTTGATAGATCAACTTCAAGCTGAATTAGCCTATCTTCGTGCGGAGAATGATGTGTTAAAAAAGTTTCAGGAATTGGACGAGAAGGAAGAAGCGCTCAGGCGCAAACAATCATCGCAGAAGAACTCAAAGTAAAGCATTCATTGTCATCGTTACTGAAAATCATGAATCTAGCCAAAAGCACTTATTACTATCATAAGGCAGTATTGGCTAAGCCTGATTCAGATGAAAGCCTTAAAGCAAGGATAACAGCCCTTTTTCATGAGCATAAAGGTCGATATGGTTATCGTCGCATCACTGCGATATTACAAAAAGATTTCCCCATTAACCATAAAAAAGTTCAAAGAATCATGCGATTACTGAATCTTAAATCTTTAGTAAGACCGAAGAAATACCAATCTTATAAAGGAAAAGTTGGAAAAATAGCGAAGAATATTTTGAAGCGTAATTTTAAGGCTCAAAGGCCCAACCAAAAATGGGTAACAGATGTCACAGAGTTTAAAGTGAACGGTGAAAAGCTGTATTTATCTCCGATTTTAGATCTATATAATCAGGAAATTATTAGCTATGAAGTTGCTAAAAACTCCAAATATGAGTTGGTGGGTAAAATGCTGAATAAGGCATTGAAGCATTTAAAGTTACATAAGAAAGGACGCAAGAAACTGATTTTACATTCTGATCAAGGTTGGCAATATCAAATGAAACAGTACCAACAATCTTTAAAAGATCACAAAGTTAGACAAAGCATGTCACGCAAAGGCAATTGCTATGATAATGCTGTGATTGAGAACTTCTTTGGTGTTTTGAAATCAGAGCTATTTCATGTGAAAAAATTTGAATCTATCGATCAATTAGAGAAAGAGATTCATGAGTACATCGATTATTACAATAATGATCGAATTAAGCTCAAACTAAAAGGACTGAGTCCGATAGAATATCGAAATCAGTCCTTGTCTTTATAATTTATAAACTGTCCAAGTTTATGGGGTCAGTTCAAACCAAATAAGTGATTTGTAATTTCACCAAGCAAATAATCCCCGCAATTCTGCTATCTAAGCTTCTTGTTGTATCAGGCTCCAAGTTTTTAATGAGCTTATGTTTCAGTAAGATTTGATCAAAGGCTTCCAAGTTTTCAAGGCTTGGTGATTCATTTTGTAATAACTGGAAAAACTCATAATCCATCGCAATGCGAAGCGCATAATAGGTTTGTGCGATTAGTAATACAAACGCAAGTAAAATCGCAATGATTGCAAATCTAAAAGGTGCAAGATAAGCAATACTCAACGCTGTAATGATGAATATGGCCCAAGATGATCGATTGATTAATTTGCCTTGTTTTAATAGCGTTATTAATACAGATAATTCCATGTCAATTTCCTTAATATTTTGATCTGTGTTGGACTCAACACAATATCTTTACGGGCTTTTTTTACTTGTTGAATGGCTTTGTTCACGGAGTAATTTCGATAGATCACAAGATAAGCAACGATGCTTGTGGCACTTCTTGAATAACCTAGGGCGCAAAATACCAAAGTATTGCCAGATCGAAGCGCCTTATTGATAGTATTGGCAGCATGTTCACATTCAGCAATGGTTAAAGGCGTCATATCCAATAAATAATTATGATAATAATTTTCCACTTTTTCACCATTAAAGGGAATTTCTGCACAACAATCCACTAAACTTTGAAATTGTGAAAGATCTAGCGTTCGGTTTGGGATCGAACCGATATTAAGATTGGGCGATACTTCATCGAAAGGATTGCTTTTTCGTGTCCAAATTTTTGAATTGATCATGGCAATTAAAATGTAAGGTAGAAACAGAATCCATTGGCTCAATGCGTAATGCCCATTTTTCTGTTTCGGGAAACCTTTTCTGCCAAAGAAACCATAGTTACAAGCCACAATGAAAAGTGAAAATGCAGGATACAATAACCATAACCAACCGCTTTTATTCACAATCGCAATCAAGGTCAGAATGATAGATATGGTGAAATAAACACCAAACCATTGCCAATTTTTAGCGAGTTTTGGCACATATAATGGCGATTGAATATGATTGGGTACAATCCAAATAGCTAAAGCACCTGCTAACATGCCCGCAGGAATATCAATGAAATGATGTTGCCAAGTGGTTAATACAGAAGCGCCAATGAAAAGTGACCAAATGCTGATTAACCAATGCCATTTTTTAGAAAATCGCTCGGTATAAAAAGTCCATAACACAACCAAAAGGGCAATGTGCAAGGAGGGCGCTTGATTATAAGGATGATCAAATTTCATCAAAGAATCAAACCACCAGCCAAAGAAGCCTTGAATTTCTGGGCGATTGATCACATTGATCTGTTGTAAGGGAAAGAGCAGAAAACCCAAAACACAGATAATTTGCGTGGCGAATAAACGCTTGCCCAATGTTTTAAGTTGTTTGCTATTAATGGTTAATACAATGGCTAAGCCATAAAATAGATTTTCCGTCCAATAGGGAATGATCGTCCAAGGAATCAATGGGATTTTGTGCTCCCATTGAAACATTATGTGTGGAATGATCTCTGATTTTGCGCGCCAAATAGTGAAATAGTTGGCGGCGTTATAAGTGAGATAAAAGAATATGGCTAATGAGATTAACCATATGCATTTTTGTTGCCAGAGATTTTTAGTGATCTTGTCCATTACGCACCGCGATTGATACAGTGAAAATTCCCCATTCATCAATGAGCATATTCTGTTTCGTAAAGCCTGCTTCTTCTACTAATTGATCCATTTCTAATTGAGTACGGCGGCGCATTACCCATTGTTGACCTTCACGATGGCTTGTTAATGCACGAGCAATATACTCTAATTGAGGATGCCATGGTTGGTTAGTATAAATCAAATAGTTGCCAGCTTCCATGCTGTTGGCTAAGCCTTTCAAAGAACTTTGTAATAAGTGATTTTCGCCGAATAATTCATACAAACCTGAAACAATTGCAATGGTTGGTTTCGGTGATAGATTGGATAATTCCTCTTCGCTGAATGCATTACCACGCTCGAAAGTTGCGATCTTACTTAAGCCTTTTTGTGCAATCAGATCAGTACCTTTTTCAACATTTAGTTCACTATAATCACGAAGCAGGATTGATTTTGGCTTTTTAGGCAATTGATTCACAGTTTCTAAAATGTATCGACCATGGCCTGCTGCAACATCCACAATGCGGACATCTTTTTTGTCAGCTTGTTGTGTTTCAATGGCAGTTTTTAGAATTTTTTCTAAGTTCACTTTGCGTTGACGAATCCCGCGCCAGCCAATTGCATCCAAATATTTAAAATCTAAGAATCGGCCAAAAGCAGTTAAACCTGTGGGTTGATTACGGTAAACATAATCCAATGTGCTACCTGAATCAAAACCTGTTTCAATGCCCAATTTTACGCCATCGGATGTACGAGAAGCAAAGCACAACCCTTTTTTAGTGAATGCCCAATACATTTTTTTGAAAATATTTCTTTCAGGTTTAGCGAGCTTTTTGGATTCTTCCGCGGTATAACCAACTTTATCGGCATCGATTAAATTGGGTGTTTCAATCGGTTGGCTGAATGCTTTTTCGATAAATGATCGTGCTTTATGAATCGGAATACCACGATATTTTTCGCCTAATGTATCGTGATAAAAGCCTTTCAATATGTGCATCTCTTTGGTTTTGGAGCTGAGGTTTTTAAAGAAAGTGATTTGTGGTTTTCTTTTAACCACCCAATCAGAGCCTGAAATTAATAACTGAGTTGGCACATGAATGGATGCAGCATCCGCAACGATTCTTTTAGATGTATCAAAAAGATCCAATAAAATTTTGGTGGAAATAGGGCGCTCAACTAAAGGATCTGCATTGAAGGATTCTTGGCGCTCCTCATCATGTGTTAAGTAATGGGATTTTACATAGCTATTCACAAAGAAATTGCCACGAATGTTATACATTAAACGTAAACCTGGAATGGCAAAAGGTACATATAACTTCACTTTAAAGGCAGGGGATGCTAGCACTAATGCGCGAATTTTAGGCACATAATCATGTACCCAAGTGGAAGCAATCACAGCGCCTACGCTTTGGGCGATAACGGCAATATTTTCTGCTTGAATATTGTATTCAGATTGAATGTGTTGAAAGAAAGTTTCTGCATCATGCACCATCCAACCAAAGTTAGGTGCATCACCACGAGCACCAGGTGATTGACCACAACCGCGTGCATCCCAAGCAAAGAAGTCATAATCAGGTAGATTCAACTCATCCACTAAGTGAGCAATTCTGCCTGAATGTTCATGCCCGCGATGAAATAGAATGATCGCTTTTTTATCCAAACTTGGCTCTGTCGCTGCCCAATGGCGATAAAATAGAGATTCACCATCATGGCTCGTAAAAGTTGAAGTTGTTTCTGTTCTCATGATTATTTCCTTATTATTTGTATATTTAAACTATTTCTAGGTTTGGCAATTTCCTCACCTACGGCGAGGAAATGCATAATGTATTTTTATAAAGCATTCGTTTCACGAATGCCTTGGCGAATTCTGTTAAAAATTGTGTAGATCAATAATGCAATAACGATATAGAGCACACTATTGATCCAATAGATCTCAACTAAATTGAGTGCAATGACAACGCTTAATGTGCCAAAGACAAATGCACGATCACTTTTGCCCATTGGGCCATCGTAACGGCGGCTTGCGCCGATTAATGGTGCCATTACGCCCGCATATTCTGATAAAAATGCTAAAAAGATGATGAGTAAAACGGCATAACTATTGATGCCAGCAATGAAGATGAATACAGCGAATAGCGCACTATCTGCAATGACATCGCACAGCTCATTTAAGTAAGCGCCGAGTTTAGATTGTTGATTGAATTCACGAGCCAACATTCCGTCGATAGCATTAAGTGCCATGCGAATGAACATCCAGATCGGCATTAACCATAAAACTAATGTATTTGGCAGGAAAAACGCCATGATTGTCGCAATAATCAATGAACCAATGCATGCAGCCACAGTTACTTGATTGGCTGTGATGTTTTTATCAAAAAGCTTTTGCGTGATAGGGCGCAATAAAGATTGAAATGCAGGTTTTAGTTTGTAGATGGAGATCATTTTGTTGCCTCGAATTATTCTTTTTTAATAATCTTTAATATTGATAGATCAAGATGACTGAAAAAAGATCAAAAGTGAATTTTAAATAATATTAAACGATGACTTATTAAAAGTAAACATTGTTTAATAAAATTATTATATTGTACTTTATTTTTAAACTGCTAGAATTGCGATCTTTATTTCATCCATTAACGAGCAAGGAGGACATTATGACAACATTACAATCAAATCTCTTTGCAGGCGTTGATCTATAAGTTTTAATTTAAAACTCGTTTCGCCTGCCAATCAAATATATTTAAAGTTACATAATAAAAGGATTGGAAATGGGCAATACCATTCAAATTTTATCGCCTTGGACAGAAGGCAACGCGCTTGATCAACTTAAAAAAACTGCTGAATTAAAAGGCATGCATTCTGTTGCAGGCATGCCAGATTTACATGCTGGGCACGGTTATCCTGTCGGTGCTTCATTTTTCTCAGTGGATCATTTATATCCTGCTTTAATTGGCAATGATATCGGCTGTGGCATGAGTTTCTGGCAAACGGATTTATTGGCTCATAAATTTAGGTTGGATAAAGCAGAAAAAATCTTAAAGAAATATTCAGACTTTGCGGATGATGATTGGCTAGCTGACAATGTGCCGACTGAATTTCAAAATCATGCATATAAAAGTTCTCTCGGTTCAATTGGCGGCGGTAATCATTTTGCTGAATTTCAGAAAGTGAATACAATCATCCATCAAGATTTATGGGATCAATTAAATTTAAATCATAAAAATTTATTTTTATTGGTGCACAGTGGTTCTCGTGGTTTAGGGCAAGCGATTTTGCGTGATCACATTGATCACTATAATCATGATGGCATGAATGATGCTGATGACATTAATACATATTTGCAAAAGCATGATGAAGCTGTGAAATTTGCGAGTATTAATCGCGCTATGATCGCAGAACGCATGTTGGATGCACTCAAAATGTCAGGGAATCGTATTTTAGATTTACCACACAATTATGTGGAACCTGCAATGATTGATCATGTGAAAGGTTGGTTACATCGTAAAGGTGCAACTGCTGGTGATCGAGGTTTGGCAATCATTCCTGGATCACGGGGAACATACAGTTATTTAGTGATGCCAAAAGCACAAGAAAACTCACTATTTTCCATTGCGCATGGCGCAGGTAGAAAGTGGATGAGGAGTGAATGTGCAGGGCGATTGTCACAAAAATATAGTGCGGATCAATTAACTCGGACAGAATTGGGCGGACGAGTCATTTGCCAAAATCGTGATTTGTTATATGAAGAAGCACCAGAAGCTTATAAAGATATTGAAGGTGTGATTCAAGCATTGAAAGATGCAGATTTAATCGAAGTTGTTGCAGAGTTATCACCTGTATTAACTTACAAAACATCAGGAGAGCACTAATGCAAATTGTACAATTATCATCAGCTCAAGGCCCTGTAGAATGTTCTATTGCCATTGAAAAAGCGTTGAATGTGTTCATGAAAGCATTATCAATACACAATATTAATTTTGAGTTAATAGAATCAGTGAAGGATCGAAAAGGTTTAAAATCTGCAACATTGCATGTGAATATTGAAGATGATCATGCTTTGATTCAAGAATGGCAGGGAACACATCAATGGATTTGGAAAAGTTCAGTGCGCCCCAATCATCGACGTAAAAACTGGTTTTTCGGCATTGAGTTCTTTTCATCGCTCAAAGCTTTGCCTGAAAGTGAAATAGTGTATAAAGCGATTTCAGCGCAAGGGCCAGGTGGGCAACATGTGAATAAAACTGCATCTGCAATTCAGGCAACGCATTTGGCAACTGGCATTTCTGTCAAAGTACAAAGGGAACGTAGCCAGCATGCCAATAAGCGTTTGGCGAATTTATTGATTCAGAAAAAATTGCATCAGATGATGAATGAACAATTGGATCAATCAGAAAAAGCTCGCCGCTTGGTCCATCATCAATTGGCGCGAGGCAATCCAAAAAAGATTTTTGTGGGCCATCAATTTAAAGAGCAATGTATGATTTAATTTGTATCTAAACACTGTTTACTTTAAAGTGCGTGATATGATTTAGAAAATATAACAAGGAATAAGATAATGGCGAATTTTCCACAGCATAGTTTAATCATGGTTGGCATATTATTTGCGATCTTGATGATCTCTAGTGTGATTGTTTGGCATAAAAACAGAACGGATCATCATAAAGATCACACTGAATTAGTGCAGCGCACGCAATCATGGTGGTGGATGATCGGTTTGATCTTAGGTGCGTTTTTCTTAGGACAAAAAGCAACAACGATCTTTTTTGCATTCATCAGTTTTTTGGCGTTGAAAGAATTTTATTCCATTACGCCCATTAGGGCTGTGGATCGTCGTCTGATTTTCTGGGCATATTTATCCATACCATTTCAGTATTATTTTGCATACATTCAATGGTATGGCATGTTCATTATTTTAATTCCTGTCTATATGTTCTTATTGTTGCCATTCAGAGCTGTTTTAATCGGCGAAACAGATGGGTTTATTAAAGCTAATTCCACAATTCAATGGAGCTTAATGCTGTGTGTTTTTGGTTTTAGCCATATTGCTTATTTAGCGAATTTGGATCGAGTGCATCCTGACGCTGGTTTCGTAGGTTTATTGCTGTATCTTATTTTTGTCACACAGTTCAATGATGTGAGTCAATATGTTTCAGGGAAGTTGTTTGGCAAGCGTAAAATCATTCCGAAAGTCAGCCCGAATAAAACGTGGGGCGGATTCTTGGGCGGTTTAGTGATTACAACAACTTTAGCAGCATTATTAGCACCATTTTTGACAATATTGACATGGGAAAAAGGGTTGTTTGCAGGGATTTTAATCGCAACTTCAGGCTTCATTGGCGATGTCGTTTTATCTTCTGTCAAGCGAGATTTAGGCATTAAAGATAGCGGATCACTCATTCCTGGACATGGCGGATTATTGGATCGCGTTGATAGCTTGATGTATTCCATTCCGCTATTTTTTCATTATTTTTATTACATCACAAAAGAGTTTGCATGATGAAAAGGCTCATTAAGATTCTATTCTTCGCGGTGATTGTTAAACCATTGGTGTTGATTGGTTTGGGTTTAAATATTGTGAATCGCAAAGCATTACCGAAAGAAGGTCCTGCGATATTGGCTGCCAATCATACAAGTCATTTGGATACATTGGTTTTAATGAGTTTATATCCTTTGAAGGATTTACATCGTGTTCGTCCTGTTGCGGCTGCCGATTATTTTCACAAAAACCGTTGGATCAAATGGTTTGCGACATATTGTATAGACATTATTCCCATTGCACGCAATGAAGTTAAAGCACCTAGTGAACTATTTTCAGGATGTTATTCAGCATTGGATAACGGCGATATTGTGATTTTGTTTCCAGAAGGTACGCGCTCAAGTACTGAAGATCGTATTTTTAAATTAAAACGTGGCATTCATTATCTCGCAATGAGATATGAATATATGCCTGTTTATCCAATAATTTTGCGTGGTTTAGGGAAAGCTTTACCGAAAGGAGAAGCACTATTTGTACCATTCAATTGCGATGTAGTTGTGGGTGTTGCATTAGAGATTGATACCAATCCTCAAATTTATCTAGACAAATTAGAAAAAAGTTATCAAATATTGCTCAAATCATGTATTACAAAATAGTTAATGATTAGCATTGATGAAAGCAGTTAATCGAATGATATTGAAGAAATAATTTATTTGATCAGCAATTGATCTAATGCATAATTTTAATGTGAAGTTTTGATATAATCAAAGGTCATGTCTTGCAAAAATAAAAAATATCCTCTATACAATTTAGGGATGCTTAAAAAATAATATTAATAACTGTCGACCAGTAAAGCAGCTGAAAGAGTCAAAAGTAAACATTAATTTTAGGGATATTTAAGATGGAAAATGCGGGCGCCGGGGGATTTTTGCTCCAATTAAAGACAATGTTATTAACACCTTCACCAGAAATGCCACAAATGTTGGCAATTGTATTGATTCTGGGAATTTTATATCTAGGTGATTATATTTCGCTGAAAACAAAAGCGTTTATTCCATCTGTCTTTGTCTGCGCTGTGCTATTTCTACTCGGTTATTGGACGTTCTTCCCAACAGATTTGGTTGCGCGTGCAGGGATTCCAACGGTTACAGCCGTATTATTAATCTTCTTATTGATCGTTAATATGGGTACATTGTTATCATGGCGAGAAATGATCATCCAGTGGAAAACAGTTGTGGTTGCCTTGGTAAGCTTGGTGGGCGTGATCATTATCGGGTACACAATTGGTTCGTTATTTTTTGATAAAAACTTAATCACAGCAGGGATCCCACCATTAATCGGTGGGATTGTGTCCTCCATTATCATGCATGATGCAGCCTTGGCTTTAGGTTTAGAAGACGTTGCGGTATTTGCATTGTTAATTTACGTGATGCAAGGTTTCGCAGGCTATTCTTTAACATCAGTATCTTTGAAAAAAGAAGGGCGAAGAGTATTAGAGTTACATCGTAAAGGTCAATGGAAGTCGGATCCTGAATCCATGAAAGAAGTTGAAAAGTTGGCTCGTGAAAATGCGTTGGATCGTCCAAGAATGTTCAGCAAAATGGATGAAAAATGTGATACAGATTATTTTAAATTATTCAGAATCGCTGTGGTTGGTTTGATCGCTTATGGCACATCATTAATGTTTAAAACACAGTTTGGCATCGTAGTGGATCAATTTGTATTGTGCTTATTGTTTGGTGTGATTGCCGTTGCTGTAGGATTTTTGGAGCGCCAACCGTTACAAAAAGCAAACTCCATGGGGTTTGCAATGATGGGTATCATGGTTTTCGTATTCAATGGCTTAAGTAAAGCAAGCCCAGATATGTTAGGGCGTTTATTCGTACCATTGGTTGTATTGATCGGATTGGCAGTTGTGGGCATGTTCATTGCCTCATTTGTGATCGCATTCATTTTGCGCATTAATCCATTCATGGCATTTTCTGTGGCATTGACAGCGTTATATGGTTTTCCTGCAGATTACATTATCACGAAAGAAGTGGTGGACAATTTAACAGATGATGAAGCGGAACGAAAAGTATTGTTGGATCATATGTTACCACCTATGTTGATTGGCGGTTTTGTCTCTGTGACGATCGTATCTGTCATTTTAGCAGGCTATATGAAAGGCTGGTTGGTTGCAGCATAAGGAGCAAATAATGGTTCAAGTATCACGCATTCAAAAAGATTTAGAAGATTTGAATGAATTTACAGCAACACCAGGACAAGGCACAACGCGCTTGTCCTATAGCCCTGAAGCCGCCAAAGCTCGTCCTTTTATTAAAGAAATCATGGAAAAAGCAGGTTTGACGGTGAGGCAGGATGCTTTGGGGAATATTTTTGGCCGATTATCAACGCCAGAGATTGACCATAAGCCAATTGTTTTAGTGGGCTCCCATTATGATTCTGTGCCAAATGGCGGTATGTTTGATGGTCCTGCGGGTATTATGGCAGGTTTGGAAGTAGCAAGATTATTTCAAGACCAAGGTTTAGTACCGCAATATCCTTTAGAAATTGTTGCGATGGTGGAAGAAGAAGGCACAAGCTTTAACTCAGGCTTATTAGCATCACGTGCTTTATGTGGTTTATTGAAGTATGAAGATTTGCTGAATCTGAAAGACCAGCAAGGTTTGAGTGCAGCAGAACACATCAAAAATGCAGGTTTTCAGCCAGAAGAAGTGGAAAAGTTGGCTTATCCACCGAATGCTTTGAAAGCATTTTTGGAGTTGCATATCGAGCAAGGCCCAATCTTAGAGGATTTGAAAAAAGATATCGGTATAGTGGATGTCATTGTGGGAATTTCTCAATTGCAAGTGGTGATTCAAGGTAAAGCTGGGCATGCAGGTACAACACCGATGGGAATGCGAAGCGATGCGTTATTATCAGCAAGTCGAGTGATTACTATGGTTGAACAGATTGCAACACAAGCTGGTGAATATTGTGTGGCAACAGTTGGGCGCTTAAATGTTTATCCAAATGGTGCGAATGTGATTCCTGATAAAGTCACATTCACTGTGGACATTCGTTCTAAATTTAAAGATAAATTGGATAGTATGATTGCAGCTGTTAAAGAAGCTATTCATGCTGAAAGTCATCATGGGATTATAGTCCAAGAACATTTAACTTTATATGTAGAACCCACAGAGTTATCCACAAGAATTGTGAATAATTTTAGAGAACAGAGTCAATCTTTGGGCATTTCTGAAGAGCCAATGGTCAGTGGTGCAGGTCACGATGCCATGATTTTTGCGAGAGTAACGGATGTTGGGTTAATTTTTGTGCCCAGCAAAGATGGCATCAGTCATCATCCCGCAGAATGGACGGAATATTCAGAGATCGCCAAAGGTGTAGAAGTATTGTTTGAAACAGTCAAAGCATTGACAGAAGCAAAGGAAAAATAAAATGATTAGTCAAAAAATCCAACATGTGATCAAAGCATCAGAAGATGAATTAATCGCAATGCGTAGAGAATTACACGCGAATCCAGAATTGCCTTGGGAAGAGTTTGAAACAACGAAAAGAATCGCGCGTGAGTTGGATAAACTAGGGATTTCATATCGCTTAACTGAACCGACAGGCATTATTGCTGAAATTCAAGGTGGTCAAGCTGGGAAAACTGTTGCGTTGCGCGCAGATATTGATGCGTTGCCAGTACAAGAACTGAACGATATTCCATATAAATCAAAAGTGGAAGGGAAAATGCATGCATGTGGGCATGATACGCACACATCAATGTTACTAACAGCTGCCAAAGCATTAAACAGCGTAAAGGATGAGTTACAGGGCAATGTTCGCTTAATCTTTCAACCTGCGGAAGAGTTGGCGGAAGGTGCGGCATCTATGGTGAAACAAGGCGCGATGGATGGTGTGGATAATGTTTTTGGCATGCATATTTGGTCTGTTTTGCCATCAGGTAAAATTTCCTGTGAAGCTGGGCCTAGAATGGCTGCTGCGGATATTGTAAAAATTCATTTCAAAGGTAAAGGCGGGCATGGTTCATTGCCAAACCAATGTGTGGATGCTGCAGTTGTTGCATCATCATTTGTGATGAATGTACAGGCGGCTGTTGCGCGTGAAACTCATCCGTTAGACGCTGCGGTTGTGAGCATTGGCAAAATGGATGTGGGTACGCGTTTTAATGTTATTGCTGAAAATGCAACATTGGAAGGTACAGTTCGTACATTCACTTTAGAAAATCGTGATCGTATTCGTGCAGCAGTGACGCGCTTTGCAGAACATACAGCAGCAATGTATGGTGCAACTGTCGAAATTGATTATCGCCATGTGACACCGCCAGTATTGAATGAGGTGGAAAGTTCAGCTTTAGCAACGGCGATTGTGAAAGAAGCTTTTGGTGAAGATGCAATCATCTTTGATCGTCCAACAACAGGCGCTGAAGATTTCAGCTACTATATGGAAAAAGCACCAGGTTGCTTTGCATTTGTGGGCTCTGCGAACCCTGAAACAGATAGCGAATGGGCACATCATCATGGTCGATTCAATGTGGATGAGGCAACTTTGAAACAAGGTGCTGAGCTATATGCACAGTATGCTTATAACTATTTGAATCAAAATTAATATTCTTTGGGTATTAACATGGAAAACCGCCAAAATATGGCGGTTTTTTTTGTAGGGCTGAATGAATTAGCCTGAACAACAGTTTGTCGGCGTTGCCACGAATTTACGCTCTTCACGTTTGCAGTTGCAGTTTTTACAAGTGCAAGTGCCTGGTGGGCAATCACAGATCACTTCTTCCACTGCAAAAGGCTTTTTGGCTTCTAAAGCATTTTGAATGGCTTCGATGTCCTCAAATGATAATACGCGATTTTCGATCATCTCTACAATGCGTTTGCCCACTTTACGAGAACAGAGATGGCCAGTTGCTTCAACATGTTGTCGATTTCTATCTTCTTCGGCGATTGTTGGAAAGTAGACATTATAACGCCCACGTTTTCTGATCCCCACGACTCCTTTTCGCACTAAGCGTGATAACATCGCTTGAATGGTATTCGGTTGCCAATCAGCGGAGTCGCTTAAAATTGTAATGATCTCTTGACTCGTTGCTTGGTTTTGAGACCATAATACTTGCATGAGCGTGAATTCTGCTTGTGATATTTTATTGGATGCCATATTTTCCCTTTAAATTAATTGAATTATGAACCCATTCGCTAATTATAGACTAATTTACGAATTGAAAGGGGCTTCTATTTTCTTGAGTATTGCTTATGACTATAAAATCTTTTACGACAATTTTGACTTCAGACAATTATTCGTTACCGATGTACCAAAAAATTAAAGAGCATATTTTGGAAAAAATTGGCAAAGGTGATTGGAAGCCTAATCAAAAATTACCTTCTGAAAATGAGATTGCGGCGATCTTAAACATCAGCAGAATGACAGTGAATCGTGCTTTTAAAGAGTTGACAGAAGAAGGTTATCTATTCAGGGAAAAAGGCGCAGGAACATTTGTTGCAACGCCATTTCAGATGGTGCCATTTTTTGAATTGATTCCCATTTCACAAGAAATTGCAGCAGAAGGTTATCGTTTTTCATCAAAAATTATTGGTATTAAAAAAATCGATGATATTAATGATATTGCAGAATTTATGGGTAAAAACTGTAAAAATTCCGTATTTTATAGTGAAATTATCTATTTTAATGAAAATTCTCCTGTGCAATATGAAACGCGTTATGTGTGTGAATCTTTTGCGCCTTTATATTTAGCAGAATCATTTCAAAAGGATTGTACAACAGCGTATTTACAAAAGCTGTCGCCCACTTTGTCACAAAAGCATACTTTAGAAGCTGTGATTCCTGATGAGCATATTCGTCATTTATTGGATATCGGCAACAATGAAGCTTGCTTTAAAGTGGTTGAGCGATTGCAGATACAAAATAAAATTGTCAGTTATGCAGTGCAGTATTACCCAGCTTCACGCTATAAATTTCATAGCAAGATTTAAAGCATATACATTAAAAAAATTTAAAGTCAATAGAGTGCGGAGCGGAGAAAAATCTTTCATCAAAGCACTTTATTATTATTTTTATTGGCGCTAGACTATATACATAATTTCAAACTTGTATATACAGGTTGTAAAATGAGAAAGGGAGTCTTATGATTGATATAGCTTTGCTTACAGCAGTGTTTGTTGTGGGTTTTAATGGTTCTTTGCATTGTTTTGGTATGTGTGGGCCTGTTGTAGGCATTTTGGGCATGAATACAGAGGCGAAAAGTAATGGCAGAAAAATAGGGGCTGCGCTCTGTTATAACCTCGGTAGAATCACTACTTATATGTTGCTTGGTGTGGTTGCGATGTTATTAAGCGTTGCCATGAAGGATCTTAAGCCATTACAAGTTGTGATTCGTTACTTTGCCGGAATTGTGATGTTATTTGTGGCATTACAGTTGATTGGTTTCCCACAATTTTTGGCATTCATTGAAAAGCCAATGAGTAAACTTTCTCGTCCTATTTCAAAATTAACACGTAAGTTCTTCCCGATTAAATCATTTTTTGGGGCTTATGTTGCGGGTTTAGCATGGGGATTATTACCATGCGGTATGGTTTACATGGCATTTGCAATGAGTTTAGGGGCTGAAAATGCAATGACAGCGCCATTAGTGATGTTATTTTTCGGGTTAGGTACATTACCAATGATGTTGACGTTAAGCATTTCTGGCAACTTTTTTGGTGGCTTTTTCTCTTCTAAAAATGCGCGAAGAGTCGCAGGTGGCATCGTATTATTAATGACGTTATTCTACATGGGTTCTATGTTAATGAAAGATTTAGGTGGCGGCATGAACCACGGTAGTCATGGCGCGATGGATCACTCACAAATGTCAGCACCATCGATGGATCATTCTAAGATGGATATGCCTGCAACAGATAATAAGCCAATGAATGATTCGCAAGTGGATCATAGCAAAATGCAGCATTAATGAGATACAAAGCATGGGAGCGTTGATCAGCGCTCCCGTGTTCAAACATCGCTGATCAAAACCAAGGAGAGATTATGAAACAAAAAGCGCTATTTTTAGCGGTTTTAGGGATTCTTATGCCTAAAATTTATGCTCAAGAGACAGAAGCAGTGGAAACATTGGATGATATTCAGGTCATCGCGAAGATATCTAATCAGCCCAATGTACAAACCATTAATCCGAAAGAGGCGATTCAGCCTGTACCTGCACAAGATGGCGCTGAATTATTAAAGTTAATTCCCAACTTAAGCATTGCGAGAAAAGGTGGCGGTGGTGGTGAACCCATTTTCCGTGGATTGGGTGGATCTCGTTTAAGAATTTTAAGCAATGATCATCAGATTTTAGGCGGTTGCGGCGGCAGAATGGACCCACCAACTGCTTATATTTACCCTGAATCTTATGATGAAGTCATTTTTATCAAAGGTCCGCAATCTGTACAATACGGCCCAGGCAATATTGCTGGTGTTGCACGTTTTGTACGAAATGATCTAAGATTTGATGAATTCACCACAAAGTTTAGCGGTTCATTATTGGGTGGATCATATGATCGTTTAGAATCCTACGCAGATGCAATCATTGGTAATCAATGGGGTTGGGTTCATGTTAATGGCACTTACAATAAATCCAATGATTATAAAGATGGCGCAGGTGACAAGCTTCATTCTGAATACAAAAGATCTAGCCAAACGATTGAGTTGGGTTTAACGCCCACAGAAAATACGTTGATCGAGCTAGGTTATGATCGTAGCCGAGGACATACTGCCTATGCGGATCGTATGATGGATGGCACAAAATTTGATCGTGATAGTTGGCGCTTTAAAGTGAAGCAAGAAAACATTACTGCATGGTTATCTAAAGTACAGTTTGAGTATAGCCACAATAAGATTGATCATGTGATGGATAACTTCACATATCGCGCGACACCGAAAATGTTTGCATTGAGTAATCCTGCGCGAACAACACAAACGGCTAAATTATTTGCAGAATTATCATTAGGTAATACTGAAACCGTTGTGGGAATGGATTGGTTTGCAGATCGTCATAAGTTACGCAAGACATTGAATTATAAAAATACACCATATCAATTGAATCAGAAATTTAAAAATATCGGTGTTTTTGTTGAAACCTCTTGGTACATGAATGATGATCAGAAATTAGTATTGGGTTATCGCCATGATCGTAATGATGCAAAATATAATCCAAATTTCGGTAAAGGTAAGAATTTGGATGGCAGTTTTCTATCTCAGCGATATAACTTAGATTCTGCATTCATCCGTTATGAACATATAGTGAATGATTGGTTATTCCATGTGGGTTATGGCATGGCACAACGCGCACCTGATTTCTGGGAAAGAAGCAGAGCCGATGGCGAAAAAGTGAAAAAAGAGACGAATCACGAGATTGATTTTGGTTTCTTATTTAACAGGGATAATTTGACGGTTGCCACAACAGTATTTGCAAGCCAAATGAAAGATTACATTTTAATTGATCAAGGCAGAGCGCGTAATATTAATGCGGATCGTTATGGTGCAGAAGCACAAGTGCAATGGAACATTACACCCAATTGGAGTTTAAGTAGTAGCATTGCTTATACCTATGGCAAAAATAAGACTGATCGTAGACCATTGGCGCAAATTGCACCATTAGAATGGAACACGAGCATTAATTGGAGCAATGATGAATTCAGTGCGGGTGCTGTTTGGCGAGTGGTGGATTCTCAGAATCGTTATGCTGTCGGGCAAGGTAATATCTTTGGTGCAGATGTGGGTAAAGGCGCTGGTTTTGGCGTATTGTCCCTCAATGGCTCATGGAAAATTAAAAATGAGTTAACTTTGATGGCAGGTGTCGATAATGTTTTAGATAAAAACTACTCTGAATTTATCAGTCGCTCAGCATTTGATATTTACCCTTATGAAACCAATAAATTCAAAGTCAATGAACCAGGTCGACGTTTTTGGGTTCGTTTGAATGTGAATTTCTAAGGTTATGTTTAAAATCTCTAATATTGTGCTGTTTGTGATCGTTGCATTGGGCCATTGTGGCATTCTCTATATTGTTTTGAGTTCCCCCGAAAAACAGTATGAACAAAATTTAGCGATTGCAGGCACAATATTAGAGATGACTGTTTTAAATGTGATGCAATCCGCACCACTTGAAGAAAAAGTTACGGAACCAAAAGAAGCAACGCCTAAAATATTAACGGTAGACAAAAGTGATGTAGAGATTGAATCTCCTATAGAAATGCCGAAGGAAAAAGTCGTTCAAAAGCCTGTTAACTCCAAAATAGTGCCGAAAAAGAATATTATTAAGCAAAATACCAATAAAAATACTGCGCAAATTCAGCCTAAGAAAGCAGGGCAAGACATACGATCACAAGCCTTTGTCGCGCCAACACATAAAGGTAAAACTCTTGGCAATCGTAAGCCCAAATATCCTGAATTATCCATTCGTCGAAAAGAGGAAGGACAAGTGACATTAATGGCTAGAGTTTTGGCTTCGGGCAAAGCTGAGTATGTTAAAGTGCATAAAAGCAGTGGTTATCCAAGGTTGGATAATGCAGCTCAAAAATCAGCACAAAATTATAGATATAAACCTGCTGAAAAAAATGGACAAAAAGTCAGTTACGATTACTTTTTTACGGTGACTTTTAGTATTGAAAATATGTAAATGTTTAGATCATAAAATGATGACTGGATATATATTTTAAATTTAAGTTACTAAAAGTAACTGTTTGATGGAAATTCCGCTATAATACCCACATTCATTTTTAGCATTTGAATACATTCAACTGTTTTTCAAGATAATCCCCGTAGGGCATTGACCTTACATCATATTAATTGAGGAAAATATGACATCGTTTTTTTCATTGCCAGCATTATTGGGCGGTTTACTTATTGGTTTAGCAGCCATGATCTATTTTTTGTTTCTCGGCAGAGTGATGGGCGTAAGCGGAATCTTAAGCACAACATTGAGTAAACATGGTTTTACTTTGTGGCGTGCTTTATTCATCATCGGTATTTTAATATCACCTTGGGTTTATAGCTTATTCGCACAAGTGCCTGTCGCTGAATTAACGAATAATAACGTGTTATTAATCATTGGTGGATTATTAGTGGGCTTAGGCGCAGGGTTAAGCTCAGGTTGTACAAGTGGACATTCCATTTGTGGCATCGCGCGATTATCACCAAGTTCTGTTGTGGTCACAATGATTTTTATGGTTGCAGGCGGTGTTTCTGTCTTCATTGTTAAACATTTATTGGGATTATAAGGAGTACGAAATGTACGCATTCATATCATTAGTTGCAGGAATTTTATTTGGTTTAGGATTAATTTTATCGGGTATGGCAAATCCTGCCGTTGTTCAAGGTTTTTTAGATCCCTTTGGCAGTTGGAATCCTGCATTAATTTGGGTAATGGTTGGCGCTTTGGTGATGAGCTTTATCGCTGTCACAATTTTGAAAAAGCGTGGCACAACATTATTGGGTGAAAGTCATCATCTGCCCACAAATACGCCGATGAACAAGCGCTTAATCATAGGCGGGTTGATCTTTGGTGCAGGTTGGGGATTAGTGGGCATTTGCCCAGCACCTGCTTTAGTTTTAGTGGGGCAAGGCATACCTGATGGTATTGTATTTGCCATTGCAATGGTGATGGGTTTATTGTTGCCAAGATGTTTTCGTTAAGAGAATAAAAAAGCATATGAAGCGATTCATATGCTTTTTTGCGCAATATCATTTCAATTAAGCATTACAAGTTTCTTCATTATTTTCATGAGTTGCACTTTTCTTATTGGCGAAATATTTAAAATAGATGACCAATAATGTGCAAGTGGAAATCACTGCGGGCACCGCTAATACAAGGAAGATTTGTTGTAAATCCATGTCTCTTTTGATGAGCTCTGCAACTAAGTAAGAGCCTGCGATTCCACCAAAACGACCAATGCCAAGCATCCATGAAACACCTGTGCTTCTACCTGCTGTTGGATAAAAACTTGCCGCAAAGGATGGTAATGAAGATTGTGCTGTATTCATCACAATGCCCGAGATAATTGTAATCAATACTAAAGCCGCTGTGCCCATATTCACAGAGTAGCCGATCGCACCAACGGTGATGAAAGTTAAGGCAAAGAATGTTGCGATCAAAATACTGGGATTATAGCGATCCATCAACCAACCATTGGCAATCGCACCTAAACCACCTAAAGCAAATAAACCAGTCACAACAGCAGCTAATGATCCACTAATATTAGCGGCAGTGAATAGTGTTGGCATCCAGTTGGAAACGCCGTAGAAGATGATTAAGCCCATAAAATAAGTCATCCATAACATGACAGAGCCAACAACGTAATGCTTAGAGAGAATGACTTTAATGCCTTCCGATTTGCTTTCGTTGGTGACATTGATATTTTCGGATAAGTAGAAACTTGTGTAATCTTTAGCAGATGCAGAAATGCGTGATAATGTTGCTTTGATCTTCTCTTGAGATAAACCCTTATTGATGGAGTAACGCGCGGATTCAGGCACAAAAAATAGTAAGAAAAGCGCTAAAATGACAGGCACAATGCCACCTAACAATAAAACTGATTGCCAACCAAACTCAGGAATGATCCAAGCTGCTAGGAATCCTCCAGATGCGGCGCCTACAGGAAAGCCACAAAACATGGTGTTCACTAAAAAGAATTTACGTTTTGTTGGACAATATTCACTGAGTAATGTGACGGCATTTGGCATTGCAGCACCCAATCCAACGCCTGTAATGAAACGTAATATTTCTAAGTGTAATAAGTTTTGGCTATAAGCTGAAATGAATGTTCCAATCCCAAAAACAAGCACAGAAATGACCAGCATAATCTTACGGCCGAGTTTATCAGCGAGTGGCCCAAAGCCAATAGCACCAATGGCAATGCCGAATAATCCTGCGCTCATGGCTGTGGCTAGATCAGGTTTTTGTATTCCCCATTCTTGAATTAAGCTAGGTGCAATATAACCAATGGCGACAGTATCGTAACCATCGAGCAGTGCCACTAAAAAGCAAACTGCAAAGATCATCCATTGAAACTTGGAGAATTTATTGTTGTCTATAAATTCTTGAAAATCCTGATCGGATCTTGGGTGCGGCGCCATCTTTAACCTCCATAATATTATTACAATAATCATTTAACGCTGGGTGATGTCACTCTTGTAGTCTTTTTGTAGATTTTTGAGTGGTGAATTCATTATGCATGAATAATCCATGAGTCAAATGTTTAAAGCCATCTATTAGATATGTCTAAATGGTATATCGCTACAAACACAGGTATTTAATCATTGAAGTATTCTGCAATTAAAGTGTGGATGATTTGTAGCATTGTTGTTTGTGTTTTTGTGATCATGCGTTTATTAGAAGTGGCTAGATATAATCGGCTCTCTAATGATGGTACACAGATGGCTTGTATCTTATTGCGATCATCTTCACTTAAAGTATTTAGGATTTTATGTGACAACAAACCGCAGCCTAATCCTTCGACAATTAACTCGATGATGGTGTTGATGCTATTCATCTCTAAAATCACATTCGGTTTTAAGCCTGATTTAGTCATTTCCACTTCAATAAGCTTTCTAAATGTATTAGGGTAGGATGGCAATATTAATGGTAAACCTGCAATATCCTGTAATTTGAGCTCTTTTTTATCATTAAATTGATACTCTTTAGGAGCGATGAGATAAAGGTTCTCTTTGGCTAATACTTGTAATTCAAGTTCTTGAGAGCGACTTGTATTGTACAGTAAGCCCATATCCAATCGTCCTGTAATGATGCGATCTTCAATGGCAGAAGTCATCGCTTCTGTGATGATTAAACGCGCTTCAGGCATGGCTGAATGGAATTTTTTTGTTAACGCAACGGATAGCATTCTCGCTAAAGTTGGTGGAATGCCAATGGAAATATGGCCTGATAAATTGCCTTGCACTAACTCTTCATAAACATGACCGACAAGCGTTAGTATCTCTCGGCTATACTGCAACAGTATATGCCCTGAATCTGTTAAAGAGACACCACGTCCATTACGAATCAGCAAGCTTTTGCCTAAAGTTGTCTCTAACTTTCTGATTTGTCTACTCAAAATTGGCTGGGCAACATCCAAGTGATTCGCAGCTTGTGTGAAGCTTCCAAACTCAGCAACATGAATAAAATAGCGCAGTTGTTTTAAATCAATCGGTAAGTTGTTCATAGCAATTCCTAATCAATACATAATGGATACATATAGCATACAAGGTCAATTAAATGAGTTATGCATTTTTGTACTAACTCATAGAACTTATATCACATTTATTCCCCTATTCAATTTTAATAAGATGAGGATCAGTAATATTTAACCATTTCAATATCCAGTAGGATCGAGAGGTCTATATGTCCGAAAAAATAGCTGTTCCAGTGAGTTTGGTTCGTGGCGGAACATCTAAAGGTCTATTCGTTGATGTCAAAGAATTGCCAGAAGATATTCAGTTACGGGATAAATATCTACTGGCATTGATGGGATCACCAGATCCAAGACAAATTGATGGCTTGGGTGGCGCACATTCTTTAACGAGTAAAGTGGGGATCATTTCAAAGTCCACTGATGGTAAAAGTGAATTAACATTTTTATTTGCACAATTACAACCGAAAAGTGATGTGGTGGATACAGAGCCTAATTGCGGCAATATGCTCGCTGCTGTTGTGCCATTTGCCATTGAAAATGGTTTAATCTCAGCGAAAGGTGAAACGACAACCGTTCGTGTGTTGACGCAAAATACGGGCATGTTGAGCGATATCACAGTGGAAACGCCCAATGGTGAAGTTCGTTACGATGGCACAGCAAGTATTGATGGTGTGCCAGGCACAGCATCGCCCATTTACATCAAGTTTTTAGACATTGCTGGCGCAATGTGCGGAACATTGCTCCCAACAGGTTCGGCAAAAGATACATTCACATTATCCAATGGCCAGCAAATAGAAGTAACTTGCATTGATAACGGCATGCCGATGGTATTGATGAATGCGAAAGATTTTGGTGTCACAGGTTATGAGTCAGTTGCTGAATATAATGAAAATAGTGCATTGAAAGCTGAAATTAACCAATTACGCTTAGATGCTGCCATAAAAATGGGTTTAGGCGATGTGAGCCAAAAAAATTATCCAAAAATGTGTTTATTGGCACCTGCAATCAATGGTGGCGCGATCCATACACGCTGTTATATCCCGCATGTTTGCCATGAGGCAATTGGCGTGTTAGCAGCGGTAACGGTGGCAACGGCTTGTGTTTATCCTGAAAGTATTGTTTATCCATTAACAACACAGCCAAATAAAGATCAAGATTTAGTGTTATCCATTGAGCATCCCACAGGGGAATTCAGCGTTTCTTTGGATGTTGAAAATGAAAATGGCGTTGCAACAGTGAAAGGTGCATCGTTATTAAGAACGGCAAGAGTATTGATGAAAGGTGAAGCTTATATCTCACCCAACAAAATCAGCGAAATTATAGAGGAGAAATAAATGAGTTTAATCATCGATTGTCATGGTCACTATACAACAGCACCAACAGCTTTGGCTGAATGGCGTGAACAGCAAATCGCATCCATTAAAGATCCATCATTGAAGCCAAGAGTGGAAGATTTAGTGATCACAGACGAAGATATCCGCGAAACGATCGAAGGTAATCAACTGCGTTTAATGAAAGAGCGCGGCATTGATATGACGATCTTCTCACCGCGCGCAAGCTTCATGGCGCATCACATTGGTGATTTTGAAATCTCTTCCACGTGGGCAGCGATCTGTAACGAACTGTGCTACCGAGTTTCTCAATTGTATCCTGATAATTTTGCGCCAGCGGCAATGTTGCCACAATCGCCAGGTGTTCCCATTGAAACATGTATTCCAGAATTGGAAAAATGTGTGAATGAATATGACATCGTTGCGGTGAATTTAAACCCAGATCCATCGGGCGGACATTGGACCTCGCCACCTTTAACAGATAAATATTGGTATCCAATTTATGAAAAATTAGTGGAGCACCAATTACCAGCAATGGTTCATGTGAGTACAAGTTGTAATGCATGTTTCCACACAACGGGCGCACACTATATCAATGGTGATACAACTGCATTCATGCAATTGATCGAAGGAGATTTATTCAAAGATTTCCCAGAATTAAAATTAATCATTCCTCATGGCGGTGGCGCTGCACCTTATCATTGGGGGCGTTATAGAGGATTGGCACAAGCATTGAAAAAGCCTGAATTGGCAGATCATTTAATGAATAACGTATTCTTTGATACTTGTGTTTATCATCAGGATGGCATTGATCTGTTATTAAAAGTTGTGGAAAACAAAAATATTCTATTTGCATCTGAAATGATTGGTGCAGTGCGCGGAGTGGATCCATTAACGGGCCATAATTTTGATGATACTAAGCGTTATATCGAAGCCGCATCTTTAAATGCCGCTGATAAGCATGCAGTGTATGAAGGTAATGTGCGTAAAGTATTCCCACGTTTAGATAAAAGATTAAAAGCGAAGCAAGCATAAGGAGTTTCTCATGAGTCAAAGATTAAATAATTTGGGTGTTGTGCATACTGATATCACTCGTGCAGATGCTGCTGTGGTTGCTGAGTTATCCAAATATGGTGTGGCAACCATTCACGAAGCAATGGGCAGAGTGGGTTTGATGCAACATTACATGCGCCCAGTTTATAACGGTGCAAAAATGTGTGGCACAGCAGTCACAGTATTATTACAACCAGGCGATAACTGGATGATGCATGTAGCAGCAGAGCAGATCAAGCCAGGCGATGTTGTGGTTGCGGCATGTACAACAGAATCTGTCGATGGCTTCTTTGGTGATCTATTGGCAACATCATTCAAGGCACAAGGTGCAAAAGGCTTGATCATTGATGGTGGTGTGCGTGATGTGGCTGATCTAGAAGAGATGCAATTTCCTGTATTCAGTAAAGCAATCTGTGCAAAAGGTACAGTGAAGGCAACATTGGGTTCTGTAAATATTCCTGTTGTGTGTGCAGGTGCTCATGTGAATCCAGGGGATGTGGTGATTGCAGATGTGGATGGTATTGTGGTTGTACCGAAAGAAGTCGCTGCACAAGTGGCAGAATTAGCAAAACAGCGTGAAGAGAATGAAGGTAACAAACGCCAGCAGTTTGCAGATGGTGTTTTGGGATTGGACTTATACAAAATGCGCGAAGGCTTGGAAAAAGCTGGTCTTAAATATCTACCTTAATCAAAATTCTTCAGGAGTTGTTATGTTTGAAATGACACCAGGCTGGTTACCATTTTATCCGAATCCATCTAAACCAAAATTTGTGATGCCAAAAGGCGCAGTGGATGCCCATTGCCATGTATTTGGGCCACACAATCAATTTCCGTATGCGCCAGAACGCAAATATACGCCGTGTGATGCATCAAAAGATCAGTTATTTGCATTGCGTGATTTACTCGGTTTTGAGCGCAATGTGATCGTTCAAGCCACTTGTCATGGTGCGGATAATAGTGCATTGGTGGATGCATTAGAATCTGCCCATGGCTTGGCGCGCGGCGTTGCAACTGTGAGATCAACGATTACAGATGAAGCATTACAAAAAATGCATGATGCAGGTGTTCGTGGCGTGCGTTTCAACTTTGTGAAGCGCTTGGTGGATGAAACGCCTGAAGATGAATTATTGAAAGTTGTTGAGAAAATAAAGCCATTTGGCTGGCATGTTGTGATCTACTTTGAGGCAGAAGATTTACCTCGTTTATGGGATTTCTTCACTAATATTGATACAACGGTTGTTGTGGATCATATGGGGCGACCAGATGTGACAAAATCCGCAGAAGGTGAAGAGTTTGCACTCTTCGTCAAATTGATGGCGGAAAACCCTAATTTCTGGTGTAAAGTTTCGTGTCCTGAGCGTTTAAGTCAAACAGGGCCAAAAGCATTGGATGGTGAACAACACGCTTATCAAGATGTTGTTCCTTTCGCAAAGAAGATTGTGGCGCAATTTCCTGATAGAGTATTGTTCGGAACGGACTGGCCACATCCAAATCTTAAAGATCATATGCCAGATGATGGTTTATTGGTGGATTACATTCCACAGATCGCGCCGACAGCGGAACTGCAAGAGAAATTGTTGGTGAATAATCCAATGCGTTTGTATTGGCCAGAAACGTTATCGTCTAAGTAAGGAGGAGACAATGGACAAACCGTACAAAGATATACCTGGAACCATCATTTTTGATGCGGAACAATCTCGTAAAGGTTATCACATTAATCAATTTTGTATGTCGCTGATGAAAGCTGACAATCGTGAACGATTCAAAGCAGATGAGCGTGCATATTTGGATGAATGGCCAATGACAGAAGCTCAAAAAGAAGCATTATTGGCGCGTGATTTGAATCGCTGTTTAGAATTGGGTGGCAATATTTATTTCCTCGCTAAATTAGGCGGCGTGGATGGTAAATCCTTCCAGCAATTAGCAGGTAGCATGACAGGTATGACGGAAGCAGAATACCGTGAAATGATGGTAAAAGGCGGAAGATCACCTGAAGGTAATCGTTATGTGGGAGAGAAAAAAGATGGCTAAGATTACAGCTAGTGTTTATACATCACATATTCCAGCAGTGGGGAATGCGATTGATAATAAATTAACGCAAGATGCTTATTGGAAGCCAGTGTTTGATGGTTATGAATTCTCGAAAGATTGGATCAAAGAGAATATGCCTGATGTCGTTTTCCTTGTGTATAACGATCATGCTAATGCATTTAGCTTAAGTTTGATTCCTACATTTGCATTAGGTACTGCGGGTCAATTTGAAATTGCTGACGAAGGTTGGGGCAAGCGCCCTGTGCCAACAGTTGAAGGTCATCCTGAATTGGCTTATCACATTGGCACATCATTGATTCATAATGGCTTTGATATGACAATAGCTAATGAATTGCCAGTGGATCACGGTTTGACTGTGCCAATGTCATTAATGTTTGGTGATGACATTGAAAAATGGCCATGCAAAATCATCCCGCTACATGTGAATGTCGTGCAATACCCAACGCCATCGGGCGAGCGCTGCTTTGCATTAGGTAAAGCAATTCGTGAAGCTGTAGAATCCTTTGATGAAGATTTGAATGTACAAATCTGGGGCACAGGCGGCATGAGCCATCAGTTGCAAGGTCCACGTGCAGGTTTGATCAATAAAGAATGGGACAATCAATTCTTAGATGATTTAATTGAAAATCCAGAAGCATTAGCAAAAGTACCGCATGTAGAATATGTGCGTGAAGCGGGTTCTGAAGGCATTGAGTTGATCATGTGGTTGATTGCGCGCGGTGCGATGAATTTGGAGAAAACACCAGAGGTTACACACCGTTTTTATCATGTGCCTGCATCGAATACAGCAGTTGGGCATCTAATTTTAGAAGAAAACTCATAGGAGGTTTTAGGTGAGTCAAGTAAGAATTGCATTAGTGGGCACAGGCGCATTTGGTATTAAACATTTGGATGCATTGAAGAACATTGATGATGCACAAGTTGTTTGTTTGGTCAGTAATGATCTAGATAATGTGAAATCTGTGGCAGAAAAATATGGCGTTGCACGTTATACAACAGATATGGCAGAGATGTTGGCAATGGATGAGGTGGATGCCGTAATTTTATGCACACCAACACAAATGCATGCAGCACAATCATTGCAATGTTTAAAAGCAGGTAAGCACGTGGAAGTTGAAATTCCATTGGCAGATAACTGGAAAGATGCAGATGAGGTTTTAGCTGCACAAAAAGCTTCGGGTTTGGTGGCAATGGTTGGTCATACTCGTCGATTTAACCCAAGCCATCAATGGATTAAGAAGAGAATTGATGCAGGTGAATTGAATATTCAACAGATGGATGTACAAACATACTTCTTTAGACGTAAAAATATCAACGCATTAGGTCAGCCTCGCTCTTGGACAGATCATTTGTTATGGCATCACGCTGCACATACAGTGGATTTATTCCAATATCAAACAGGTTCAAAAGTTGTCAAAGCTAATGCAATTCAAGGGCCAATCCATCCTGAGTTAGGCATTGCGATGGATATGTCCATTCAATTACAAGCTGACAATGGGGCGATTTGTACATTATCTTTGTCATTCAATAATGATGGCCCACTTGGCACATTCTTCCGCTATATTTGTGATAACGGCACTTATATCGCAAGATACGATGATCTTGTGAATGGTAAAGAAGAAGTGATTGATGTGACAAATGTCGATGTTTCCATGAATGGCATTGAATTACAGGATCGTGAATTCATTGCGGCAATTAAAGAAGGCAGAGAAGCACGTTCAAGTGTTGCTAACGTGATTGATTGCTACAAAGTATTGGCTGATTTGGAACAACAATTAGCGTAGAAAAATATGATATAAAAGGCCAATGGTGATTCATCATTGGCTTTATTTCAATATGAACACCAAAGCTTAACTGGAGGAAAGCAAAGATGAAATATACAGGATTTGACTTACAATTCATCAACGGTGATTGGGTAAAAGGTTCAGCAGAAGGGGAAATCAAAGTCAGTAACCCTTTTAATCAAGAAACTATTCTATCTGTCTCTACAGCTTCAAAAAAAGATGTCGATGTGGCTTATACAGGCGCAGAAAAGGCACAACAGAGCTGGGGGAAATTATTACCTCAAGAGCGCGCAGCAGTTTTGAAAAAACTGATCCAAGTGATGGATGCTCGCTATGGTGAATTGCACGAATGGCTTGTGAATGAAGCAGGCAGCACAGCATTAAAAGCACACATTGAATTGGGCAGTGCTAAAAATATTATTGAAGAATCCATCTCCCTGATTGGTCGAGCAACGGGTTCTATCATGCCATCTTCAATTGCAGGGCAGGAGAGCCGCGCATATCGTTTACCGCTTGGCGTTGTGACGGTGATTAGCCCTTGGAACTTTCCCTTCCATTTAAGTATGCGTTCTGTTGCACCTGCAATTGCTTTAGGTAATAGCGTTCTATTAAAGCCTTCAAGTGATACGCCTGTAACAGGTGGTTTATTGTTGGGGAAATTGTTTGAAGAAGCAGGCTTGCCAAAGGGCGTATTGAGCGTTGTAGTGGGTAAAGGTGCTGAAATTGGTGATTATGTTGTGACACATGCAGCGACATCATTTGTATCATTCACAGGTTCAACGCCAGTTGGTCATCGCATTGGGCAATTGGCGATGGGTAATCCAATTAAACGTGTTGCGTTGGAATTGGGTGGCAATGCGCCAATCGTTGTATTGAAAGATGCAGATGTGGATGAAGCGGTGAAAGCAACGGTATTTGGTCGTTTCTTGCACCAAGGACAAATCTGTATGAGCACAAACCGCGCGATTGTGGATGCATCTATTTATGATGAATATGTAGAAAAATTATTGGCACATGTGAAAACATTGAAAGTGGGCAATCCTGCGGAAATGGAAACAGCCATTGGTCCATTAATTAATGAAAAACAAGTGAACGAAGTGAAAGAGAAAATTGCTTTGGCTGAAAAGCAAGGCGCAACCGTTGCTTATGCAGGTGGGATTAATGGTAATTTGGTTGGCCCACATGTATTCATCAATGTTGATCCTAATTCTTCAATTGCAAAAGAAGAGAGCTTTGCACCATTGTTACCTGTAATTAAAGCGAAAGATGAAGATGATGCTGCATATTTGGCGAACTTGAGCGAATTTGGTTTATCTAGCGCAATTTTCACAAAAGATTTAGAGCGTGGCGTAGAATTCGCACAGCGCATTCGCGTAGGAATGACGCACATTAATGATATCTCTGTGGATGATCAAACGAATGCACCATTTGGTGGCGAGAAAAACTCAGGCTTGGGCCGCTTCAATGGCGAATGGGTATTGAATGAGTTCACGCGCATGCAGTGGATTACGGTTCAGAAAACGCCAAGACCCTATCCGTTTTAATAATAATTAATTTGGAATTGAATGAAACCACCTGATCAGGTGGTTTTTTTGATCTTGTAATTATCACCAAGCATCAAAATTGTTATTTAAAAAAATCCCGCTAATACTAGGCAATTAGCAGGATTTTGATAGTTTTTAACTTTTAAAAGTTATTTGTGAGATCAATGCCACATTTGCCTGGGGCAAGGATGTTATTTGGATCGAGCGCACGTTTGATCGCGTGTTCCACTTGGCGTTTAACAGGGCCGTAAATCTGTGCAACGCGCTCTTGGAAGTGCGTATTCACACGATAAACAGCATAACCTTCTTTCTCGAACTCATCCAAAAGCTCATTAAAGCAAGCATCTGCACGTTTTGTTTCTTCAGGATCAGCGCGGTTATATAAAACATCGATTACGTGGTGCATATCTCGCCAACCCACAATGAACTCGCCCACATAATCCAAACCATGTTTATTCAAAATACGTTTTGCCATAGATTTTTGCTTATCACATTCGGAGCCTTTTGCTTGGCTCACAGGCGCAAACCACATAGAACCACCGCCACCGCGCCAGTTATATAAACCAAACTCTTGTAAGTTTGGCACGCCAGACATCAATTCAGCACGATATTTAAATGGCTGAGTATCGCCAGCTTCTTCTTTGGTGATTAATTTGCCTTTGCCTAATTTTTCAACGGCAGCTTTGACAATGTTCCAGTTCACATCCACTTGTTCTTGTGTGCCATATAAGGCAGCATAAACGTTCCAAGCGCCGAGATTTTTATCTTTTTGGATCTGTTTTAAGATCTCATCAGATGTTGAACCTGGTTCCATTGTGTATTCATGGCGGCGCGTATCACATGTTGCAGCTTCCCATAGGATATTGGCAATCACAACTGAGTTTGGAATGATCTGAGCAATGCGCAGTGGACGAATCATTTCCACGATTTCAGAAATATCGCTCTCTTCAGGGAATTGAATCTCAAATGGTTTATAAACAGGTGGTTTTGGCATCAACCAAAAACCCATTTTAGTACAAATACCGTAGTTGGATTGTGTGAACATGCCATCTAATGTTGGGCCATAACCCCATTTGAATACTTGCCATGCTTTATCACCTGGAACGCTGCCCATGCCTGTGCGCAAAACTTCACCATTGGCTAAAACTATCTCCATGCCGCATTGCATCATAAAATGTTCGCCGTATGGCGTATAACCAACGCCACGATCCATTGTATTGCCTAAAGGCCCTGCGATTGCAGAAGGCGCGGAGAATGATAGCATCAATGGAATATTGTTCTCTTGAAGATAATCATATAACTGCTGATAAGTTACGCCAGGTTCGACTAAAGCTGTACATAAATCAGGATCAACATGGATAATTTTATTCATTTTCTTCAAATCTAAAATGATTTGTCCACGCTCAACTGGCGCAGCAGAACCATAACCGAAGTTACGGCCTGTAGAAATTGTCCAAATTGGAATTTTGAACTCATTACAGATTTTAACGATGGCTTGAATCTGTTCCACTGTTGTTGCTGTCACAACTGCTGAAGGTGTATGTTCTGCATTATCAACAGACATCATGATTTTTGTGTAAGGTAAGATGTGCTCTCTACTCAATAGCACATTATCATTGCCTAAAAGTTGCTGTAATTGCTCTACAGCACTTGTGAAATCTGTTTGTGTTACGCCTTTTGGTAACACCATATTTTTAGCTTCTTTCATTGTTTTCCCCATTAGCTTTCAATTAAAAATGAAACGTAATGTTTTTTGAATGCGATCTGTTCTTTTGTTGCAGGATTTATGGCGTTACTCACTAATCCTAAACCCAATTGTGCTGCTGATTCATTGGAATGAATCACGTGATCTTTTTGCCATAAAACACGCGCATTGGCAGAGCGTGCAAAATCCATGATTAATACGGCACTTGCATCATCCACGAGGCCAAAAATTCGTTGTCCTTTAGTTTTCAAAAGGTTTTGATATTTTTCTAAAAAAGGCAGGGAAGTTGCGCTATGCAATGATGATTGAATGGCGATGGATTGAACGGTATTAGCACCTTTATAAAAAGCATTTCCAACATCATCATTCGCCACGATCAAATGAATAGGATTATTAGCAATGTTCGATGAAGCCCACAATGGTGAAACTAAGTTCAAGGCGCTAGCGGAACCTAAAGCAACAATGCCTTTTAATACATTTCGACGAGCTGTATTCATGGCATTAATCCTTTTTTTGTGCGGTTGTGACAGGATTAGCAGGTAAATTCTCAATATATTTAGCTGTTTCTAATAGCGTTGCATCATCCACGTGCGACATTGGAAATGCAGGCATTGCTTGGAAGCCGCTGCGTGCCATGGTGATGATGAATGTTGCAGGTAGTTTTCGACCTTTAAAATCAGGGCCAATGCCAGCTTCATGGCAACGACCACAAATATTTTTATAGGTTTGTTCTCCTTTGGGGAATGATTGCTCTTCACTGTGGGCGGCACTCAATATTAGGCTGCTTGCCAAAACACTGACAAGAGCGGCACGAGATGAAATAGTTAACATTGGGTATTTCCTTTTAGAATCAACCATGAATATGCCAATTTGTCATTTCATGGGCATTAATTTATCAGCGCTAATTGTCATAACTGAACAGTTGTTTTTGGCGGGTTCATCATGATGATTATGGCCGATCTCTCCTCTTTCTCCTGCATTCTAAAGCCATTGTGTAGCCTGAATGTAAGTTTTATTATGCAATAAAATCGTGAATAAGCTATTACGAAAATGCACTAGCTGATATTTAGATTCATTACACTATTTAGTTATAGTCAACTTTTGAAGGAAATGACCCAAAGTTTTTTAGGTTAATAATAAAATATTATAAATCAAATGGTTATATTGTTATTGAAAATTATTGGTATTTTATTGGTTTTTACCTGTAACATGTGGTTTTCTAATGAGTTTACGCGTAAAATCTACTGTTAACTGCCGAATAGGCAGCTTAGAAAACACTCAGGACAGAGATTAACTTGATCAACATGTTAACTGCCGAATAGGCAGCTTAGAAAGTAATTTCTGCTGTATTATTTATTTACATGCTGTTAACTGCCGAATAGGCAGCTTAGAAATTTTGGCAAATACACTGTAAATTTGGCCGTCGGTTAACTGCCGAATAGGCAGCTTAGAAAACGAAAACCCTGAATTGTTAGGCGGTGAATAAGTTAACTGCCGAATAGGCAGCTTAGAAATCAAGATTCGTACACTTTGAATGGCTTAAGCAGTTAACTGCCGAATAGGCAGCTTAGAAAAGCAGCAACCCAAGATATAACAGGGATAACACGTTAACTGCCGAATAGGCAGCTTAGAAAAAAATTTGAATGGCAAACTCAGCAGTAAGTTTGTTAACTGCCGAATAGGCAGCTTAGAAATCACAAGATTCGGAGATATTGTTTATACGATATAATCATATTTATTTACTAAAGAATTAATAATGAATAAAGACGAATGTATTTCGAAGTTTGTGGCTTCTTTAATTATTGTTTTTCCATTTATGGCAATGTTTGCTTTTTTAGTGAAATTATTCACTATTGAAACTTTTATAGAGATATCCAAAAATCACGGATCTTTAGTTGCTGGCCTAATAGCATTTGGTGCCGCACTTATTGCCTTTTACTCTCAAAAACAATCAACGAAAAAACAGATAGATGCACAGATTAAATTAGAATCAGAAAAATTGAGAGTTGCTAAAATAGAGGAGTTGTATAGTGTTGCCGAGGGTCTTAGGCTTAAAGTTGTTTTGATGCGACCACACATGATTAAAGATACTGTTATAGATATTGATTTGTTAACTCATGATCTTAGTAAGGCAATAATGATATGCAGGCTATATATGATTGTAGATAATGAATTTTTTAATGACTATAAAACTAGCGTTCAAACTCATTTGTTAGTATGGAAAGATTTTGCAGATAAAGTTTTGTCTGGGCAAGCACATACAAAAGAAGAGATGGAAAATTTTAGAGAAAGCAGCTCAAGATTTTTTAATAGCACAGACCAGCTTCTTGGGTATTTAATGGCATTAAAAAGGGCTGATATTTAATTTTTAGTACTCACAAATTAGGGAAGTTTTTTTGAGGGGATTATAGTGGGCCAAATTGTACTCTCTCATTGAATACAATTAATAAAATTGATGAGTTGGTATAGTTTGTTATTTAAAGTGGTTTTTATTCATTTTTTAAAAATTATTATCAATGTTAATATCCCAACCATAATGAATCATTGGATAATGGCATGAGAATATTACACACAGCGGATTGGCATTTGGGCAGGGCGCTTTATGGCAAAAAGCGCTACGCAGAATTTGAAGCTTTTTTGAATTGGCTGGTGGATGCTATTACCGAGCATGCTGTGGATGTATTATTAATTGCAGGCGATGTGTTTGATACAAGCACGCCAAGTAACCGTGCGCAATCTTTGTATTATGAATTCTTGCATCGTGTGGCAAAAGGCACTTGTCGCCATATTGTGATTATTGGTGGCAATCACGATTCACCATCATTTTTAAATGCGCCCAAAGCACTATTGCATGCGCTGAATGTTCATGTGGTGGGTGCAATGCCCGATGATCTAAGCGACGAAGTGATCACGCTTTATCACAATGATCAGCCTGAAGCCATCATTTGTGCTGTGCCATATTTACGGGATAAAGATATCCGTTTATTGGAAGCAGGCGAAAATATTGACGATAAAAATGCAAAGTTAATTGAAGGCATTCGTAATCATTATTTCGATGTTTGTGCGATCGCAGAAACACAGCAGAAAGAATATGAAAAAGCTGGTTTTAAGGATATTCCTATGATTGGCATGGGGCATTTATTTACGGCAGGCGCACAAACTGTGGATGGTGATGGCGTGCGTGAATTATATGTGGGCACATTGGCGCATGTTGGGCGAGATCTCTTTCCTGCTTCACTGGATTATCTTGCGCTTGGGCATTTGCATGTACCACAAAAAGTGGGCGGTGCTGAACATATTCGTTATTCAGGCTCGCCAATTCCGATGGGCTATGGCGAAATTAATCAGAACAAACAAGTTTTGCTCGTGGATTTTATCGGACGATCTTTAACAGTAACACCATTATTTGTGCCAAGATTTCAGCAACTCGTGAAAATCACAGGTGATGTGAAAAACATTCAGCAAAAGATCGAGCAGTTAAAGGCAGAAGAAAGCAATGCTTGGCTCGAAATTGAATACACAGGCACGGAGATTGTGAGCAATTTGCGTGATCTATTGGATGAAGCATTGAATAATAGTGAGCTTGAAGTATTACGCATTAAAAATCGCAGATTAATGGAGCGCGTGATCCACAGCGAAATGGATGAAGAAACATTGGATGATTTGAATCCTGATGATGTTTTTGCACGCTGTTTAACGGCATTTGATGTGGATGAAAGCGAACAATCAGAGCTGATTTCAGCTTACAATGAGATCATTCAAGAGTTACAAGACAATGATAAAAACGCGGAGTAAAGTATGAGAATTTTGGAATTACGTTTTAAAAATTTGAACTCTTTACAAGGTGAATGGAATATTGATTTCAGTGATCCTGAATATGTGAATAATGGAATTTTTGCCTTAACTGGGCCAACGGGCGCAGGTAAATCTACGATTTTGGATGCGATTTGTCTTGCTTTGTATGGTGAAACGCCGCGCCTAGGTAAAATCACAAAAAGTGATAATGAGATTATGTCCCGCCATACAGGCGAGTGTTATGCGGAGGTTGTGTTTCAATCCCAAGCAGGGATTTATCGTTGCCATTGGGAACAGCGCAAAGCTCGAAAATCACCAGATGGTGCACTGCAAGATCAAACCCATGAGATTGCTGAAATTACGGATTTGTCTAAGTTTGATGAATCCAAAATAATCGAAAGCAAAAAAAGCCGAGTTGTGGCGGTGATCGAAGAAAAAACGGGCATGGATTTTAAGCGCTTCAATCGATCTATGTTATTGGCTCAAGGCAGTTTTGATAGCTTTTTAAAAGCGGATGTTGGGCATAAATCTGAGATTCTAGAACAGATCACAGGCACAGAGATTTATTCGGAAATTTCAGTACAAGTGCATAAGCGCAAAACTGATGAACAAAAGCAATTGGATATTTTGCAAGCGGAAGTTCGTGGCATTCAGTTGTTAACGGATGATGAAATTACAGATATAAAATCTACAATCATCACGCAAAAATCGACAAATCAAGCGTTAAAAGCGACTTTAGATCAAACGCGCATCGCTGTGGATTGGTTAAATTTAATTGAAAAATTAACAACTGATTTAACCAATATAGAAGCTGAAAAAATCGAGCTAACAAAAGTCATTACTGAATTTCAGCCTAAAAAACAGCAATTGGAAATGGCGAATCTTGCCATGCAATTGGAGGGTGAATACGCGAAATTAACCGCTGTGCGTGATGGATTATCACAAGCTCAAAAGGATTTAGTTAAGCACAATGAGCAATTGCCATTAGCTAAAAATGCGTTAGAAGGTGCTCAGAAGGCTTTAGATGATGCAATGGCGCAACATCAATCAGGGAAAGAGCAGTACAAAGCGCAAACGGTGATTTGGCAGCAAGTTCGTACTTTGGATTATGCTTTGGCCGAGAAAAGAAAGATTGCAGAAGCATTAACTCAACAATGTACTGCGATTGAATCTTCAATGGCAGAATATCAGCAAAAGTTAAAAATTCAGCAAGCGCAATATCAAAAAAGCGAAACAGAGTTAGCGAAAGCAGAGCAATATTTGGTTGAACATAAAGCAGATGAATGGTTGGTGAATCATTTTTTTGCGGTGAAAAACCAATTGGCACAATTGCAATGCCAAGCTGTAGCGATCGAAAGCCAAAAGAAATCTAATGATTCAGATAATGATAAGTTGCAGGCAATCGCCAGTAATATTGAGACAAAAACAACAGAGTTAGGAAAAATTGAGCAAGATAAAACTCAAATTAATACAGAATTAACCTTGGTGCAATCAACTCAGCAAAGCTTATTGGCAGGCAGAACTTTGCTTGATTATCGCAATGAAAAGGAAGGGTTATTACGAGAACAAGCATTGCTGAATCGTATTGCTTCGTTGGAGGAAGAGCGTAAGCGTTTGAAGGATGGAGAAGCTTGCCCATTGTGCGGTTCGCTCGATCATCCTTATGCGAAAGGGCAAATGCCAGAGCAAGATGAAATTGAAGCACAATTGGTGATTCTGGTACAGCGCATTGATCAATTGGAAATCCAAGAAAGATTATGTCATCAGCTCGATAAAAAACTCACGGCGATTGATCTACAAATCACATTAAAAACCTCTGAATTAACGCAATTAAAAGAAAAACAGGCTGAATTGATTGAAAATCAGCAGAAAAATAGTGATTCATTAAATACTTTAGAGAAGCAATATGATGATCTGAATCGAGAGATTTATTCATCGTTGCAGCCATTGAATATCGTGAAATCTATGGCGCATGATGAATTGCTAGATCATTTAAATGGGCGATTGAACCAGTGGCAAGCTGAGGTTAACAATGCAAAAAACATTCAGGATTCTTTGAATACAATAAAGTATGAAATTCAGCAATTATCGAATCATTTACAGCATAAAGAAGATGATTTAAGTCATAAAAAGGCAGAGTTAACTAAAATTCAAACTGAATTAGATGCGAAAAAATCAGAGCGTATTGCATTATTTGGTGAGCAAATTGTGGAAACAGTAGAAGAACAATTAACGATACAGCTGCAATCATTGGAAGCTCAAGCAATCAAAGCGAAAGAAGCACAACAACAATCACAACAAACATTGCGATTAACAGAGCAGAGCATTCAGCAATTAACTACATCTATTGTGAAAATAGATGCTGAGTTACAAACTTTGAATACTGTGTTTATGGAAAGTTTAAATCAGCATGAGTTTATGGATGAAGCGGCATTTTTAGAAGCGCGATTGCCGAATGATATACGCGAGGAATTAATACTTAAAGCCAAAGATTTAACGCAGAAAGAGATGGATTTAGCTGCACGAGAAAAAGATCGAAAATCGCAATTGGTCATTGAGCAGAAAAAGACTATTACAACTGAGCCTTTAGATATTTTATCCACTCAATTAATCGTACAGGAACAGAGTTGGATAGAACAGCAAGAACAATTGGCTCAGCTAGAATATCAATTGAGTGAGAATGATCAAGCACTTGGCAGAATTGCGGAGAAGAAAGAAGCGATTGATGCGCAGCGATTAGAATGCCAACGATGGGATAAATTGCATGGTTTGATTGGTTCATCTGATGGTAAAAAGTATCGCAACTTTGCACAAGGTTTAACCTTTGAATTAATGGTGAATCACGCCAATCGTCAATTGGAGAAAATGACGGATCGTTATCTATTGATGCGCGATAAAGCTGAGCCTTTAAAGTTAAACGTGATGGATAATTACCAAGCAGGCGAAGAGCGATCCACTAAAAATTTATCAGGCGGAGAAAGCTTCATCATTAGTTTGGCGCTGGCATTGGGTTTATCGAAAATGGCGAGCCGAAAAGTGCGTGTGGATTCACTGTTTTTGGATGAAGGCTTTGGTACATTGGATGAAGAAGCGTTGGATACAGCGCTTGCAGTCTTATCCAATTTGCATGGCGAAGGGAAATTGATTGGCGTCATTTCCCATGTTTCGGCATTGAAAGAGCGAATCCAAACACAGATTCGGATTAAACCAATGAGCGGTGGACGAAGTGAGATTATTGGCACGGGTTGTGAGAAATTGTAAATACGTTATGTAATATATTATACTGCGATCATTTCAGTTAATCATGAGGGCAGTAATGAAAGTGTTTCAGCAAATAACAGCAACCGCTGTAATATTGGCGAGCAGTGTTGGTTTTTCATGGGCAGATGGAGAATCACTATTTGTTTATTCTGGTGCAGGTTTGAAAAAGCCAATGGAAGAGATCGCAACGCTGTTTGAAGCGCGAAATAATGCAGAAATTGAATTTAACTATGCGGGTTCTGGGCAGTTATTGACACAATTGGAAGCCACAAAGAAAGGTGATTTATTCATTGTTGGTGCGGATGTTGCTTATAATGCTGCCCATAAAAAAGGATTAGTGAATGAAGCTTATGGCATTGCTCATCATACGCCAGCGATAGTTGTCCTTAAAGGTAATCCTAAAAATATCCAAAATCTACAAGATCTTAGTAAAGACGGTATCAAAGTGATTCTTGGGGAAGAGAAAGCAAGTGCGATTGGTAAAACGGCCCAGTTGATTTTAGAAAAGAACAACTTAAAAAAGGTCAACAATCATGTGGTTTCCACAGCCAATACTGTGAATGAAATGGTGGTGCAGTTAACATTGGGCAGTGCGGATGCAATGATTGCAACGATCGATTCTGTTTACAATAATCCGAAAGTTGAGATCATTGAAATTGATCCTAACCAAAATATTGATCAAATCGTTACTGGCGGTGTGATTAGTTCGACTGCACAACCAGAATTGTCCAAAGCTTTTATGGATTTAGCAAGCTCGAAAGAGGGCAAGGAAATTTTTGCGCGTTACGGTTTTAAGCCAGTTGCTGAATGAGAAGAATCCCATATTATGGATTAGTTAGTTTGGTGGCGCTATTGATTATTGCGCCACTTTTTATGCTGATGAAGGAAGGCATTCCGTTATTGCCAGAAGCGCTGTTTCTAAAAGAAGTGCAATTTGCTATTGGCTTGAGCCTGCAAACATCCATCATTTCCACAATCATCTGTTTAATTCTAGCCGCTCCCATTGCTTATTTTTTATATCATTCGCGTTTTAAACATTGGTTAATGCCATTGTTATGTTTACCATTGGCTTTGCCACATATTGTTTCAGGCGTCGCTTTATTACTATTTTTTGGTCATATGGGCATTGGTAGCTTTTTAGAAAAGCATCTGAATGTATCCTTTGTTTTTACTCAACAAGGCATTATTTTGGCACAAACTTTTGTGAATCTGCCTTTTGCGATAAAACTCCTAACAGTTGGTTTAGAGCACTTAAATACTAAACAATTATTTGTGGCTCGAACATTGGGAGCGAGCCGATGGCAATGCTTTTATCATGTGACATTACCATTACTGAAATCTACGATTATTTCCACAGTTGTCTTAACTTGGTCGAGAGCTTTAGGTGAATTTGGCGCTGTCATTATGGTGGCGGGCGCAACACGCATGAAAACAGAGATTTTACCCACTTCAATCATGTTGAATCTTTCAACAGGTGATTTAGATTTAGCAATGTCGATCGCTGTGATTTTAATGCTAATTTCACTCACATGCTCTTTAGTTTTTGAATGGATATTGAGGAAAAAACATGCTGAATATTTGTAATTTATCACTAAAATTATCAAAATTTCAGCTCAATGATATTAATTTGAACATTCAGCGAGGTAGCTATTGTGTGATTTTAGGGCGAACAGGTTCTGGTAAAACCTTGTTATTGGAATCCATCGCAGGACGATATCCCAAAGTCACGGGCGAGATGATATTTAATGGACAAGCCTTGCAGAATACTTTACCAGAAGCCCGCAATATTGGGTTTGTTTATCAGCATTTTGAGTTATTCATGCATTTGAATGTGTTGGATAACATCGCTTTTCCATTAAAAATGCGTGGTTATCCTCTAAAAAAGTGCCAAGTTATGGTGAATGACATTGCAGAATGTTTGGGGATCACCCATTTATTGAAGCACACCGTGCATCATTTAAGTGGTGGTGAAAAACAACGCATCGCCTTGGCACGTGCTCTAGTATTTAAACCTCAAATATTATTGTTGGATGAACCCACAAGTGCATTGGATTATGTCACTCGCCATGACATGCGGAAAGTTTTACGAAACATTCACCGAGCCTATCAGCCAACGATTATTCATGTAACGCATGATATTAGTGAGGCTTTATCACTTGCCACACAAATTGGCGTGATGAAAGCGGGGCGATTGATTCATGCTTATGAATTAACTGAAGAGATTAAAGCTGAAGGTGAATCATTTTTATTTGAACAACTGAAATAAAATCATTAAAAGGATCCATTATGTTTATGACAACGGATGAAATCGAGCGTTTAATTCGAGAGGATGTGCCTTACATTGATCTCACTTGTGAGCTTTTAAGCATTCGAGCGCACATGGCCGAAATTCGTTATGCAACGCGGGAAAATGGCATTGTGGCAGGTACAGAAATTGTGGCAAAAATGTTCGATCGATTGGGCATCGAATTGGTTGAAATGAAGCATTCAGGCGAGCAGATTAATGCAGGTGATGTTGTATTAATCGGCAAAGGCAGCAGTGAAGCGATTCATACAGTTTGGAAGATCGGGCAGAATATCATCGATTATTGTTCTGGTGTTGCAAGTACTACAAGAAAAATGGTGGATGTGTGCAATCAAGCCAGCCCAAAAATTGCACTATTAACGACGCGGAAAAGTATTCCAGGGACAAAGCATTTGGCAATTCAAGGTATCATTGCAGGTGGAGCGATGCCACATAGATTGGGATTATCTGAAACCATTTTGATCTTTCAGCAGCATCGAGCATTCTTTGTGAATGACGAAGCTTTGATGCAGAAAATTGCAGACATTAAGCATTTAACGTGTGAAAAAAAGATTGTGATAGAAGCTGAAAGTCTAGAAGAAGCTTTACGTTTTGCACAAATGGACATAGATGCGATTCAGTTTGATAAATTAACGCCAGAAGCATTAAAAGAAGCCGTTGGTGTGATGAAAATGGCGCATCCACATATTTCATTATTGGGTGCAGGCGGAATTAATCCTAATAATATTCAAGCTTATTGTAAGACAGGCGTGGATGGTTTAGTGACGACTTCGCCTTATTATGCCAAAGCATTAGACATAAAAGTGATGATTAATCCTTTATCTTAGGCGCACATTCATGCATATTATGGGACTAATATATTCATAATATGTGAGGATGCACAATGAGTACTCAAGCTTTATCGCCATTGATCACAGTTTCAGCCTTGAAACAATTACAAGAAAATCATCATAAGCTGGTCATCATTGATGCTCGGTTTGATTTAATGAATGAAGATTATGGCGATGTTGCATATGCTAAAAGTAGAATTCCCAATGCATTGAGAGTGGATCTTGATATTGATTTGTGTGCAGAAATCACAGTTGAAACAGGTAGACATCCTTTAAAATCTCCCTCTGAGTTAGAAGCGTTAATGCAGGATTTAGGGATCAATTCGGATGATCGTATCATTATTTATGATGATAATGGTGGCACATATGCAACGCATTTATGGTGGGTTTTGCATTGGTTAGGTCATCAAGATGTCCAAGTCTTAGAAGGCGGATTCAAGGGATGGCAAATAGCAGGTTACGCATTAGAAACAGGTGAGCCAACGACAGATCAAACGACTGGTAATTTCACGATACGTGCCAGTGATTTTGGTACAGTCACGACACAAGATGTGTTGGACGATTTATCAGCGAGCCAATCTACATTATGTATTGTGGATGCTCGAGGTGCAGCACGCTATCGTGGTGAAGTTGAGCCATTAGATCCTGTTGCTGGCCATATTCCCAACGCGATCAATCGTCCATTTGAATGTAATCTTAAAGACGATGGCACATTTAAATCACCAGATGTTTTAAAAGATGAATGGAATGAGTTTTTACAAGATCATAGTGGTAAAATAATAGTTCAGCAGTGTGGATCTGGCGTGTCCGCCTGCAACAATATTTTTGCGATGTATTATGCTGGTTTGGGTATTACAAAGTTGTATCCTGGTTCTTGGAGTGAATGGTGCAAAAATCCAGAAAGGCCAATAGCGAAAGGGTAGATAACAGAGATCATGATGTAAAGGGCGTGAATATGGTCAATTCCACTGAGAATATTATATTAACAGAACAGTTGATTTCGTTAGGTAATGGATCGATAACCAAGTCAGAGGCGATTCGTGCAGTTGGCCAATTACTAGTGGATGCTGGTTGTGTGGATAATGCTTTCATTCCCAGTATGGAAAAACGAGAACAAGCGGCTAATACTTATTTGAGTGTTGGTGTTGCAATTCCTCATGGATTAGTGGAGGATCGCTATTGTATTCACCATGATGCTGTAGCTGTATTACAAGTACCAGAAGGCGTGGATTGGCATGATGGACAAAAAGCAAAATTAATCATAGCCATTGCAGCAAAAACAGATAATCACATTGCAATATTAAAGCGTCTCACAAGATTGTTGCACAATGAAGCATTGATTGATCAGCTATGTACAACGACAAATGCTCATCTCATTATTAATGCTTTACTGCATGCAAAAGAGCCAGATTATGCTGAAATTGGCAGGCTTCATAAGAATTATGCCCATTCATTTGAATGGACGATTGATTATCCTTCGGGCTTGCATGCGCGTCCTTCATCAGCATGGGCGGAAGCAGCAAAAAAATTAGATCTTGCAGTTCAAGTGCACCATGGCAAACATGTTGCAATGGCAGAAAATATGGTGGAATTATTACAGCTTGGACTTAAATGTGGCGATCAAGTGATCATTTCTGCGGATGATGAGCAGAAGCTTGAGGCGTTTAAATCATGCATTCAAACATTATCCATGCAGGAACAAAATGACGCTGAGCATGAGCGTTTACAAAAGCAAAAAGGAAAAATTTCAGGTTGGAAGCCCGCAGAAATTACAGATGCTGCAATTTTGCATGGTGTTTCAGCAAGTCCTGGTTTTGTGATTGCTCAATCTTACCATTTAACATCATCTTGTCCTGTGATATTGGATGAACCTGTTGCATTGAAAGATGCGGGCAAAGTTCTTGAAAATGCTATCGAAAATACGCGAAAGCAGATGGAAAATCTCATTGAATCTATGACGAAAAAATTGGGCGCAAAAGACGCCGCAATTTTTCGAGCTCAATTAGCATTATTAGACGATGAAAGTTTAGTCAGTAGCGCATGTCAGTTAATTGTGGATGGTCATGGCGTTGCATGGTCTTGGCAGCAATCCATTGAGAAACGAGTGAAAGAGTTTTTATTGTCAGATAATGCGACATTGTCCGAGAGAACAGCCGATCTTCGTGACATTGGCTACCGTGTTTTGGGGCACATTGATCCTTCATTAAAATGGAATACATTGGCGGATTTACCAGAAGGCGAATGGATCATTACAGCAACAGATTTAACACCATCTGATACTGTATTATTGGATGCCTCTAAAGTGAAAGGATTGGTCACAATATATGGCGGACCAACATCGCACACAGCAATTTTAGCAAGAACTTTAGGGATTCCTGCCATTGTGGCCGCAGGTGAAGCAGTGGCACACGTTAAAAATGGTAGTACGATGATCGTGGATGGTGATGGTGCGATGATCTATGTGAATCCTTCCGATGCGAATATGAGATCAGCGGAAGCTTGGTTGGAAACATTGGCCGCAAAATACCGTGAAGAAGAAGCTCATCGACGTCAGCCAGCTACGACAAAAGATGGACATACAGTGATGATTGGTGCTAATACCAATCAACCTGATCAAATTCCTTTTGCATTGGCACAAGGCGCTGAAGGTGTTGGGTTAATGCGTACGGAGTTTCTGTTTTTAGAAAATTCAGAATTGCCAACAGAAGATGATCAATACATCATTTATAGCGCGATGGCGAAAGAATTGAATGGATTACCTTTAATCATCCGTGCCTTAGATATTGGTGGCGATAAAAAAGTTGCGCATTTACATTTGCCTTGTGAAGACAATCCATTTTTAGGTGTTCGTGGTGCGCGTTTATTATTGCGTAGAATGGATCTGTTGTTACCGCAGCTAAAAGCTTTGTATCGAGTGGCGAAAGATGGCAAAAAGCTGGCCATTATGTTTCCTATGATTACAACTGTGACAGAGATTTTGACATTGAAGAGTTATTGCGAAGGGGTTCGTAAATCTCTGAATGCACCTACAATTCAAATTGGTATTATGGTGGAAGTGCCAGCAGCGGCTGTCATGGCAGAGGTTTTAGCGGCACATGTGGATTTCTTCTCCATTGGCACCAATGATTTAACACAATATACATTGGCGATTGACCGTCAGAATCCAGAACTTGCAGCAGAGGCAGATAGCTTGCATCCAGCTGTACTGCGATTGATCCAAAAGATTGTAGAAGGTGCTAAGCAGTACAATCGTCCTGTGGGCGTTTGTGGTGGTTTGGCAGGTGATCCATTAGGCGCAATGATTTTAACGGGTTTGGGTGTGGATGAATTGTCCATGACACCAAGAGATATTGCGCCTGTAAAGGCTAAATTACGCGCTCACTCTTTAGTGGATATGAAAAAATTGGCGCACTCAGCTTTAGTTCAAGACTGTGCGATTGATGTTCGTGCTTTAGTGGAAGAAATACGATGAGTATTGTAACGGTGACATTAAACCCTGCGATTGACCAAACCATTTCGGTGAATCATCTACACATTGGTGAAGTTCATAGGGCACAATCTGTACATTATACTGCTGGTGGCAAAGGCATCATGGTGGCATCTTGTTTGGCGGATTGGCATGCTGAACCGATCATTGTGACGGGGTTATTGGGCAATGATAATGCTGTGCTGTTTAAATCAGCCTTTCAGCAGAAAAATATTCAAGATAAGTTTGTGCAGGTTGCGGGTGCAAATCGTACCAATATTAAGATTGTGGATCCATCAGATACAACGGATATTAATCTGCCTGGAATCTCCGCAACAGCAGAAGCTCTCAATCAATTACTACAATTTTTAGAAACACCTTGTGATATTGCTGTTTTATCAGGTTCGTTGCCATTGAATTGCGCCAATGATGTTTATGTCCGTATGTTATCAGTATTACAAAAACATGATGCAAAAGTAATTTTGGATGCGAGCGGTGAAGCATTGAGAGAGACATTGAAAGCAGAGATTAAACCTTATTGCATTAAACCTAATATGGCTGAGTTATCTGATTGGGTTGGGCGCTTATTGAATTCTCAGGATGATGTGATCTGTGAAGCTCGACAATTAATTACTTCAGGCATTCAGTTAGTTGTGATCTCTATGGGCGCAGAAGGTGCATTATTTATAGATTCTGAGCAAGTTATTAAAGCTTCGCTTAAAGCAAACACGATATTAACGACAGTGGGTGCAGGTGATGCAATGGTTGCAGGCATTGCAACTGCACTTCGTGAGGGTTTATCTTTAGAAGCTACCGCGCGCTTATCTTCTGCATTTGCAGTGGCTAAATTAGGTTTTATTGGCCCCGATTTGCCTGAAAGAAAGGTTGTAGAAATATTGGCATCGCAAGTTGTGATCGAGCAATTGGAGGGCTAATCATGCATCAGAAAATTTGGGTCATCATTCAAGCTTCGATAGTGCAAGGGGCTTTGGCAAAGGAAGCATTGATTAAAGCCGCACATGATTTACACCAACGAATAGAAGTGGTTGTGATTAAAAAAGATAGTACGATTGTTAACTTTGATCAACCACCACAAAAAGATGATGTTGTGATTTGTGTGGATGTGGCAGAGAGAATTCGTGCGCAATATGAAGATATGATACAAACAGTGACGACATTAGATGCTGTTTTACAATCGCCACAAAGTATTTTGTCTGGCGTTATGCCTAAAGCGGTTCAAATTGTAGCTGTAACATCTTGCCCAACTGGCATCGCGCATACTTTTATGGCAGCAGAAGGTTTACAAGCAGGGGCAGAAATTTTAGGCGTTAATATTCGCGTGGAAACACAAGGTTCTGTCGGTTCACAAGATGCATTAACAGAAGAAGAGATCAAAAATGCAGACATTGTGATCATTGCTGCGGATAGAGAAGTGGATCGTGCACGTTTTCATGGTAAACGAGTTTATGCATCGAATACGAAAGCTGCGATTAATGATGGGCGATCATACATTCAAAAAGCACTTGCTGAAGCAAAATTGCATAAAGCGGAACCTATTGAAAATAGAGCGGCAATAGAAGTGCAAGAGGATAAAAAGATAGGGCCTTATAAACATCTGATGACAGGTGTTTCTTTTATGATTCCATTTGTTGTTGCAGGTGGATTATTGATTGCATTGGCATTTGCTTTAGGCGGTATTAATGCGGGCGATGCAGAAAATGCAGGTACATTGGCACATGCATTATCAACCATTGGTGGTTTAGGATTTTCATTAATGGTGCCAGCATTGGCAGGTTATATTGCCTTTTCTATAGCAGATCGACCAGGTTTAGCCCCAGGAATGATTGGAGGATTATTAGCGGCTCATTTAGGCGCTGGTTTTCTCGGTGGAATTATTGCAGGTTTTCTTGCAGGTTATATTGTCCTTTGGCTTAATCAAAATATTCGATTATCCCGTAATTTAGATGGATTAAAGCCTGTATTGATTTTGCCATTATTGGCAACATTGATTGTGGGTTTGATCATGATTTATGTTGTGGGTGAGCCGATTGCGATTGTATTGCAAGCCTTAGAATCATGGCTTAAAGGAATGGAAGGTGCCAATGCTTTTGTGTTAGGCGCGGTGATTGGTGGAATGATGGCGGTTGATTTAGGTGGGCCAGTGAATAAGGCTGCTTATGCAACATCGGTGGCTTTGATCTCTTCAGGCGTTTATGAGCCGATTGCGGCTGTAATGGCAGCAGGAATGACTCCGCCGTTAGCAGCAGCGGTTGCGACACGATTGTTTAAAAGTAAATTCACCAACGACGAATATGAATCAGGCATTGCGACAGGAGTTTTGGGTTTATCTTTCATCAGTGAAGGCGCGATTCCATTTGCAGCGCGTGATCCTTTTCGTGTGATTCCAAGCTTTGTTGTAGGTTCAGCCGTTGCAGGTGCGATTTCGATGGTGTTAGGTTGCGAATTAAAAGCACCACATGGCGGTGTTTTTGTGCTGTTAATCCCAGGGGCGATTAGTAATTTATTGGGTTATGTTATTGCAATTGCGGCAGGTACAGTTGTTAGCGCTGTTATGCTTGGCACATTAAAGAAACGAGCAATTTAAGCTGATATTTATATAACTTAGCTCCCGATGGGAGCTAAGTTATTATTTTGGATACTGATGACCAATATTATTTAAAACTATCAGGGAAGTTTAAAGTCCCAACAAATTCATTCATTGCCCAATGCTTTTGGATGCCTTTTTTAATGGCTTCTTTTGCTTCATAAACTGATTCGCGTGGTGATAAGCCTTTACATAGGTTTGCGCCAACGTGCGCGGCAAAAGTACAACCTAAGCCATGTGTATGATGTGTATCAATGAAATCACCTTCCATTAATACTAATTCATTGCCATCATAGAATAGATCAGCGGATGTTTTAGGCTCCATGACGCGGCCAACATTCGTGATTGCCACAGCTTTACAACCTAAAGCTACGATGCGTTTTGCGGCTTCTACAGCATCTTCATAACTTGTGATCTCTTCCATGCCTGCTAATTGTGCGGCTTCAAATAAGTTTGGCGTTGTGACTGTTGCATATTTGATTAGATTCGTACGAATGGCTTCAGCATGTTCAGGGAACAATGGTTTATTGCCTTTACAAACCATCACAGGATCAACCACAACAGGCACTTTAGTTGCCCAAATATCTAAATGTTTTGAAACATTTTCGATGATTTCAGGCGTTGGCAACATGCCCAATTTGATTGCATCAACGCCAACACCATCCAATGCTGTTTGAATCTGTGCTTCAATCACAGGCACATCAATTGGATAAACACCATGGGACCATTTTTCAGGGTCCATCGTGACAATAACAGTTAATGCAGAAAAGCCGTATAAATCATGCTTTGCAAATGTTCTTAAATCCGCTTGAATGCCTGCGCCACCGCTAGAATCTGAGCCTGCAATGGTTAAGATTTTTTTCATTGAAAATCCTTTACTATCCATCAAATTGTTTGTGAAAAATATAGCTTACAACAAAAAAGCTCTACGGATAGAGCTTTTTTCAGTGTTGCTTGAATATTGTTAAATCACGCGTGAAAAGCGCTGGTCATTTTTCTGTAAGTAGCCATCGAATACCATGCCAATGTTACGAATCAACAAACGACCGCGATCTTGAACATAATAAGTATCACCATCCACTACGATTAAACCATCTGGTTCCATCGCGCGTAAATCTTCGAGTTCAATTTTGAAATACTCTTTTGCATCCATATTGAAGCGTTGGCTGATTTCATTGATGTCTAATTTCAAATTACACATCAATTCCGTGATGATATGGCGACGCAATTCATCTTCAGGCGTTAATGTAACACCGCGCCAAATTGGTAACTGATTGCCTTGCAATGCCGCTTCATATTCAGGCATATCTTTCACATTTTGTGCATAGATATTACCGATTTGAGAGATTGAAGATAAGCCCATGCCCACTAAATCACAATCTGAATGCGTGCTGTAACCTTGGAAGTTACGGTATAAATTGCCTTCGCGTTGTGCGATAGCTAGTTGATCCGTTGGTTTAGCAAAGTGATCCATACCAATGTAAACGTAACCAGCATCCGTTAAGCGCTCGATGATGTTTTTCAAAATCAAAAGCTTTTCTTCAGGTTTTGGCATATCTTCTGCATTCATTTGTTTTTGTGTTTTAAACAAATGTGGCATGTGCGCATAGTTGAATACTGATAAACGATCAGGAGAGATTTCGATCATCTCCTCCAATGTTTGGTTAAATGTATCCACAGTTTGGAATGGCAATCCGTAGATCAAATCCACAGAAATAGAGCTAAAGCCACAATCACGCGCTGCATGCAATGTTTCTAATGTGATCTCTTTGGGCTGAATACGGTTAACAGCCACTTGAACTTTAGGGTTAAAATCCTGAACGCCCATGCTTAAGCGGTTAAAGCCAATGCTACGCAAGAAACGAACAGTGTCTGCATTGGCTTCGCGTGGATCAACTTCGATGGAATATTCGCCTTCATCATTCGGTAATAAAGTGAAGTTTTCAGCTGTTTTATCCATCACCATTTTCATCTCATCACGCGATAAGAATGTTGGCGTGCCGCCGCCCCAATGGAGCTGTTTTACTTTACGATTGCGATCAAACAATGGTGCTTGCAATTCAATTTCATGCAACATGTGATCTACATAAGGTAAAGAACGCTTACGATTTTTAGTGATGATTTTGTTACAGCCGCAGTAAAAGCAGATTGTGTCACAAAATGGGATGTGAAAATATAATGATAAGTCACGGCCTGATTCATTAGAACGCTTCGCAGCTTCCATATAATCTTCACGTGTGAATTCTGTTGTGAATTGCACAGCTGTTGGATAAGAAGTATAGCGAGGACCTGCTTTGTCATACTTGTCGATGAGTTCGCGATTAAAGATAGATTCTGTCATGATTCCAAACTAGATATTCGTTAATAAAGAAATAATTCTGTATATTGTACTGAATTACACACAAGACTGCGATCTTGTTTTATCTATTATCAAGATTAGTATTATTAATATGAATTTAATCAAAGATTAAGGAGAAGTTCATGAATAGACGTACCAAAATCGTTGCAACTTTGGGGCCAGCAACGGATAGAGCAGGTGTTTTAGAAGGAATCATTAAAGCAGGTGTCAACGTTGTACGTTTGAACTTTTCCCACGGAACCCATGAAGATCACATTAAGCGTGTGAATGCTGTGCGTGAAATTTCTGATCGCTTGAATATTAAAGTAGGCATTTTATCTGATCTTCAAGGCCCTAAAATTCGCATTGAGAAATTTGTGGATGGCTCTGTCACTTTAGAAGAAGGGGCTGCTTTCATTTTAGACAGTGAATATGATGACAATGCAGGTACAGCAGAGCGTGTTGGGATTGCATATAAGGAATTAGTTAATGATGTAAAACCACAAGATATTTTACTGTTGGATGATGGGAAAATTATTGTAGAAGTTATAAAAGTACAAGGCTCAGAAGTTCATACACAAGTGAAAATTGGTGGTGTGATTTCTAATCGTAAAGGGATCAACTTACAAGGCGGTGGCTTATCCGCACCTGCATTAACAGACAAAGATAAAGAAGATTTAATTTGTGCTGCAAATTTCCACACAGATTATGTTGCTGTTTCTTTTCCAAGAAATGGCGCTGATATGGATGAAGCGCGCCAGTTGTTAGAAAAAGCTGGGTCAAAAGCGCATCTTATTGCAAAAATTGAGCGCATTGAGGCGGTTGCTAATATTGATGAGATCATTTTGGCATCGAATGGCATTATGGTTGCGCGTGGTGATTTAGCCGTTGAAATTGGTGATTCCAAATTGATGGGCGCACAAAAACGCATGATTTTACGCGCTCGTGAATTGAATCGTGCAGTTATTACAGCAACGCAAATGATGGAATCTATGATCGAGAACTCATCACCAACGCGTGCAGAAGTGATGGATGTATCGAATGCAGTATTAGATGGCACGGATGCTGTAATGCTATCAGCTGAAAGCGCAGCAGGTAAATATCCTGTAGAAACCGTGAAAGCCATGGCAGAAATTTGTGTGGGTGCAGAAAGTGACCAGTTTGCCGTATTAACGCCAAATCAATTCATTAAAGATCGTAAGTTTAATTTTACAGATGAAGCCATTGCTATGTCCTCAATGGTTTTAGCAAACCATTATGATGTTCAAGCGTTAGTTTGTTTAACAGAATCAGGCACGACAGCATTGTTGATGAGCCGTGTAACCGCAGAAATTCCAATCTATGGTTTAACGCGCCATACAGAAACAGCAGGGCGCATGACATTGTATCGTGGTGTGAAGCCGATTGAGTTCAATGTGAATCATGCCAATGAAGAAGATGTTGTGGGTGAAGTTGTGCAAGTGTTGAAAGCACAGGATGCTGTGAAGTCTGGCGATCGCATTATTATTACGAGAGGATCACTCAATTTTGTACAAGGTGGCACAAATAATTTACGAATTGCAGTGGTTGAGTAAAAAAGATTCAATTTTAGGGTTGCGTTAACTCTGAAATTGTATATAATTCATTTCTCTTTTGGAGGCGTGGCCGAGTGGTTGAAGGCACCGGTCTTGAAAACCGGCAACGGGTTAAACCGTTCGTGAGTTCGAATCCCACCGCCTCCGCCAAGTATAGTAAAAAAGCTTGTTTATCTTATTGATTAACAAGCTTTTTTATTGCCTGTCTGAAATGCTGTACCCTCATCTATACCCTGTGTAGATTTCGATGTTTGGTAAAAACAAAACTATGTTCTTATCTTATTAACCTAATATTTTTAATATTAGGTTGTGAGCAGTATATTGTATTGGTATGGCAACACCAAATCATACATTTGTTGAATTGTTAATGGTTTCATTATTTAGCTCCTTGGGTACTTGTATGAAAAAATTTTGAAGGAATAAGGGTTTGGATAATAAAATATTCAGGCATTGAATCGTAATACTTGTAAACTTCTTTTGGATAATATTTTTTAATGACTACACCTTCTGGTGACTGTATTGTTTGGTTATTACCATAGGGAAGAAAATCATCCAGCAAACCCAGCGTCATAGAATATAAACGGCTCCGCGCTGTACGAAAACGATATTGGTAGCTCAGCTCTTCTCCGGTATAGGTATCAACAATATAGTGTTTTTCACGTCTGAGGCCTAACCCAACGCGATCCGACTCCTTGATATAGTAATAACGAGATATAGGTTTATTCAGGGTGCCTTCAATACACTGACCATCTTTATACCCGCTATATTTTGCTACTTCATTTAATGGTTTAGAATAATTAAATATCCCATCATCCTCCTTGAGGATAGTTGCTTTTTCTTTATATAAATAAGGCTCATTTGGATGATTAAATCTATAACAAGATTTATCATCTTTCAAATTCCATTGATTTATGAGGCCACTGGCAGGTATTTCTTTGATTTTTATTAATTCAGAGGGCTTGAATCTTACCTCCTCTCTATCTCCTGTAAGAGTTCTATAGCGAAAAGAAATTTCAGCATATCCATCTGCCTCTACCTGTTTTTTTATAAAAATTCCAGGCTGAGATAAAGCATTATCAAATTCATAATCTAAATAATATTTATCCCACTGAATCCCATAATAAAATAAAACTAAGCCACTCATTAAGCAACTCAACTGCACCCATTTTTGGTGTTTGAATCGTTTTTTTCTAAACAATGGTACCAAAGCCAAAATTATAAAAATAAATGCAATAACCACCGTTCCCTACATCAAATACGGAAATATCTCCCATGGCTTAATATTGGTGTTACCAAATGTCCATCTAAAAATGGGTGGTGCATAATCATAGTAATTCATAGTTAATTTTCCCTATAATTCACGCATACTCTCATCCACCTTCGTTTGAAGAGGGGATAAGAAGTAATCTATCACTCGGCGTTCTCTGATCTTAATCTCAGCTGTCACTGACCTATGCTGTTAAATATAGATACTTTTATTTTTATTGTCTATTTCAAAGTAGGCCACTTTGTATGCTTGTTCTAGTCTAATTGTAAGCCCTAAAAAAACCGCCGATATAAAAATATCGACGGTTTTAATTACTACATTTTTATTATTGAACTTTTAATGCTGTTGAATCTTGATAGGGTTTCATAATTTCATTAGCTTTCTTCTGTGCATTTTTTGTGGCTTCTTGCACTGAATAGTTAGGATTACTGATCACTTCTGCCAATTCATTTTCGATTGCCTTACGCACAGCAACTGTTTCATATGTTGCATACCAAGGATAAGCATATTGTAACTGTTGCAACGCAACTTTTGCTCTTGGTTCTTCTGCTAAATACTCTTTCATTGCAGGTAGATCATAAGCTGCCATTCTTGGTGCGAAATAACCTGTGAATCGACTCCATTCACCATTAACTTCTGGGCTAACAAGATAAGTTAAAAATTTATATGCAGCTGCTTTTTCATCTTCGCTGATGCCTTTAAAGCTCACTAAGCTTGCGCCACCGATGATGACAGCATTACGTTCTTTAGAAGGCAACATGGCAACTTGCATATTAATCTTTTTGCTGTTTTCACGCATAAAACCTAATGCGCCTGTGCTGAGTACTGCCATGCCTAAACGGCCTGAGAAGAAGTTAGCACTGATCTGTTTAGAGTTCAGTACGCCTTCTGGCATTGCTTCATGTTTATAGACGAAATCTTTCCATAGTTGCATCGCGCCTTGTGTGCTCGGTGCATCGTAATAAACTTCACCAGGATAATCAGGATTATTAAAATAACCACCATTAGCATGAGTTAATGATGATAAAACCCAGCCACCGTAGTCGTTATTCGTGCTTGGCATCATAATGCCCCATTGACCTTTTGAGTGATCTGTCAACTTTTTAGAAACTTCCACCATTTCATCCCAAGTTTTTGGTGGTTCTTTAATACCCGCTGCATCAAAAAGATCTTGATTGTAATAGAGTAATGGCGTTGAGTTGTGGAAAGGAATGGCATAAGTTTCACCTAGCATCTGAGCATTTTTATGAACTGCTGGCCAGAAATTATTGGTTAAAAACTCTGTTGCATTTTTTTGTTTAGGATCATATTTGAATAGTTCATTCATTGGCAAGATCATATCTTTCAATGCAAGATCAACTGTATAGTTTGCTGCCATAATGACTAATGCAGGTGGTTGACCAGCTTTAGCAGCAGATTCTGCTTTCATTTTAGTTGTATCATAGTCACCTGTAAAAATACCGCGGACTTCAACGTCATCTTGAGAGGCATTGTAGTTTTTGATAATGCGTGTCATTTCAGCGGTTAACTTGCCATCCAAAGGTGCAGGAAACATGAAGTCAATTTTTTGCTGAGCATAAGCTGCGCTCATCATCAAAGTGGATGTAACAGCAAGGGAAAGTAACTTTTTCATTTAAAACTCCGTAGTAAGGTTGAGTTCAGTGGTGGTTGAAAAGAAGTGAAGTTGATTAAAAGGAATGTGTAACGTCATTACGCTCTGTAATGCAGGAACATTGCCGTTATAGTTAGCAATTCGATAAGTCAGATCGCCCAGCGCAGTTTTGATCGTGAGCAAGTATTCCGCACCATGCAATTCGCGATGCGTCACCGTGCCTTCTAAAGCAAAGCTGTTATCTTCGCGAATATCTTCTGTCAAAGCATGGGACATATGTTCAGGGCGAATGCCAAGGTAAATATCTTGTGCATCTTTTGGGAATTGAACATTAGGAATGCTCAATGTTCTCTCTGGATAGAGCACAACATCATTGGCATGAATTGGTAATTTGAATACATTCATAGCTGGCATGCCGATAAAAGTCGCGACAAATAGATTTCTAGGATGAAAATAGAGTGTTTCAGGTGAACCAATTTGTTGAATGGTTCCTTTATTCATCACAACGATTCTATCTGCCATTGTCATGGCTTCAATTTGATCATGTGTTACATAAACGGTTGTGGTTTTGAGCCGATTATGAAGATCAATGATCCCATCGCGAACATCTGTACGAAGTTTGGCATCGAGATTAGATAAAGGCTCATCCATTAAGAAAAGATTGGGCGAGCGTACAATGGCACGAGCCATCGCAACGCGTTGACGCTGTCCGCCAGATAATTCTTTAGGTTTACGCTTTAATAAAGGCTCCAACTGTAATAAATCCGCGACTTCTTTCACTTTTCCTGCAAATGTGGATTTATCTTCACCACGCACTTTCATACCGAATGTGATATTTTTTTCCACGCTCATATGAGGGAAAAGTGCATAATTTTGGAAAATAAGAGAAAAATTACGCTCTTTAGGCGACCAATCGTTGATCTCAGTATTGTTGAGCAATAACTGCCCAGATGAAACATGCTCCAATCCCGCTAAAATACGCAATAAAGTACTTTTGCCACAACCAGATGGGCCCACAAGTACAATGAATTCACCGTCATTGATCTCTAAATTAATGTCTTTTAAAACAGATGTTTGATTGAATGATTTTTCGATATTTCTTAATGTTACGGTTGTCATGATTAGTTTCCAGGACAGCTAATGGAAGGTTGATACAGATAAGAAGGAATCGCCGCTAATGGCATGTTATAGCTCACTAAACCTGTGGTTGGCAGTAATCGATGCATGAACATCATGCCTTCTTCTTCGTTATAACGATCTGTGAGATCTGTTGAGTGATAAGGTACTTGGTGGACTGTGCCTGGAATGGACATGATGATGGCTTGTTTATATTGCGCGATCATCGTTCTGTGAACATGTCCACAGAAGATTCGTTCAAGATGAGGATGTTGATCTATCAACGGCAGTAATTGATCACCATTTAAGCAGCGGATGAGATCCATTTGGCAATTACCAAAATCAACAGGAGGATGATGCATAAAAATATATGAAGGCTTATCGTGAGTGGATAACTCGTTTGATAACCATTCCAATGTTGCCGATGTAATGTGGCCAGCAGGATTGCCTTTTTGGCTAGTGTCGATGAAATATAATCGTGCATGATCTGTATCTACTGCATAAAACAGATTTTCAGGGTCATTGCCCATCACAGGACATAAATCATGGAAATAGCGTACAAATAACTCTTTATCATCATGGTTGCCTGGGATTAAATAGATCGGCAAGTTTAGATATTGCAAGACTTTGCGTGCGTATTGATATTCAGCTTCATTGCCACAGTTAACGATGTCGCCTGTAATGATCAATGCATCAGGTTTTTCACTGAGGGAGTTAATATGGTTGATGAGTTGTGCATTTTTGGCATTTGTATCGATGAAATCATACAGTTTTGTGCCTTCGCTGCGAAAGTGTAAATCTGAAATATGAGCAAGTAACATAAAAAATCCTTATTTAATGCCTGAAAAACCGAAACTTTTGAAAAATTGTTTTTGGAAAATGAGGAAGAGAATGAGAAGTGGTGAACACACAAGGATTGTGCCTGCGCTGATCATTCCCCATTGGCCGCCAGATTCAGCGCCCATTGCAAATGAGACTAATCCAATGGTTAAAACTTGTGATGACGGATCATTAAGCGTCATTAATGGCCAGATGAATTCATTCCAGTGATAAGTGACGCTAACAATGCCAAAGGCGAGAATTGTGGGCTTTGTCATTGGTAAAAGCACATACCAAATCACTTGCCACCAGCTGCAACCCTCCATTAAAGCTGCATCTTCTAACTCTTTTGGGATGCTGAGGAAGGCTTGTCGCATTAGGAATACACCAAATGCTGAAGCAAAATAGGGCATCATCGTACCGAAGAGATTATTGATTAAGCCCACGGATTGCAGTGTCATAATATTGGGCACCATTAAGATGACAGGCATGATCATTAACTGTAATAACAATAGATAGAACAGGAGCGTTTTGCCTTTAAAATCATGGTAAGCAAAAACATAGCCTGCGGTTGTGATGGTCAATAACTGTATGAAGAAGGTTCCAAAGGAAAATATGATGGTATTGATGTATAGCACTGGCCAATCTGCGCTTTCCCACGCAAGCTTGAAGTTGTCGAATGAAATTGGCATGCGCGGTAAAATGGAAGCCATATCCAAACTAAAACTATCTTCACTGATGGAAGATGCCATCATCCAAAGGAAGGGCGTGATCCATAAAAGTGCAGCACAGCTGATGATGATGGGTAATGTGATGAACCAAACTTTATTGGATTTAGTGTTCATAATGGACTCCTTTTTCCAATACACGAAGATTAACAATGGAAAAAGTGAACAGCAGTGCCAATGTGATGAAGGTTGCGGCGGAGGCTTTACCCACATCATGCGTATTGAGCATTAAATCTTGAATGTAATATAAAAGCACTGAAGTACTGTGATTAGGTCCGCCTTGTGTCATAACAATCACATGATCAATTTGTGTGATTGAGTAGACAAACGCAATGATCACGACAAAGTTAATGGTGGGCCTCAATAGTGGCAGTGTAATTCTGAAAAATACTTGAGTACGAGATGCACCTTCCATAATTGCAGCTTCTTTGGCGGATTGTGGAATGGCTTGTAAACCTGCGATGAAAAAGATCATGTAGTAACCTGCAAATTTCCAAATACCCACAAAACTAAGTGCAATCAAAGCACTGTTGTTCATGCCTAAATAATTGTTATTCATTGGGCCAAAGAATTTGGCTAAATAATAGTCTAATAAACCGATGCTTGGGATAAAAATGAAGGTCCAAAGAGTTGCAGCGCTGACTAATGGGATGATGGTGGGCAGAAAGAAAATTGTGCGTAACCAACGATTAATGTGGCGATTCTCCCATAAAGCAACCGCTAAAATAAGGGCTAAGATGATGCTTGGGAAAACAGTGAGAATGATGTAGATGATGTTGTTGGTTAAAGATTTCCAAAAGATAGGATCTGCGAAAAGTCTTGAGAAATTTTCTAGGCCGACAAATTGCGCTTGATCTAGGTAGCGGCTGTCATAAAAACTATCGATGAGTGATCGAAATAAAGGCCAGTAGGTGAAAATAATGAGGAAAAAGAAGGTTGGAAGTAATATCCAATAGAGATGTTGTTGCCGTTTCATGGTCATAAATACATACTGAGTTGAGAAGATGCGGCAAATGTTAACGACTCTTTATGAAGTTTTTATGACAGGATTTTTAGACAACAGAAAAAAATAGGTACTCAAATCATAGGATTAAGTCCGTAAGAAATTGACGGTAATGCTAGTCAGAATCAGGTGTGAAAAGATCTGACTAGCATCATCATGGCACTGTGATGCAATGCTTTATAATTTAAATTTTTATTACAAAAGTGTGTTTTTGCACAATGTTTTAATAATATCTGGATGCGATGCTGCTGTCGAGAATGGACGGTTGGTTGCAATATAAACTAAATGATTTTTTACATTACCTGCTGTATCTGCGGGCGTTGGTTGACCATTTTGCCAATGATTCGCATCAAAATTCACACAAAAGCCAACCACTTGCGCTGACTGTTGATCCTTAACAGTGACAATTTTATTGTATTTGAAGTGCCAGTTTTGATTAGCTTGATCAAACTCATTGTCCATTGCTTCATTCTTGATGAAAGGTTTGGCCAATCGATCAATGGCAGGTGCGTATTCAGCATTCATTTTATTTGCTACGAATTGTGTTTCTGTTGTGCTTGCGGGCTGATAAGTTAAACCTTTTTGTGCTGTTGTATTGGCATATTGTTCCCACTCTTCTGCCTCTTGAATGTAAGGTGATGCACCGCTGATGATGTCTGCAAATTGATTCAAGGCACTGGCAAAGCCGCTACCGCCATTTGTGCTGCTACAACCTGTGACCAGTAATGCTGTGATTAAAGCAATGGATAAATTACGTTTTGTCATTGTATTCCATATCAGAAGAGAGTTGCTCAATAAGACTTTCATTATAAATATTATGTAATCAAGCATATATTATTTATTATAAATATTAAAATTAAACTTTATATATTATTGATTTTTATAAATATAATTTTAGTTTATACATTGGATTATACCGTTATTGATATCAATAAACTGCGTCATAAAAGTGTCATGAACATGTCATTGGATCGTCATATTCATGTCATGACCATGTCACGATGGCTACCTATACTGCATCCATCAAAAATGATTAAGGGATTTAATTATGGATGCCATCAAGATCAAGTCGTTGAATAAGTTGTTTGCACAAAAGCAGGTTCTCTTTGATATAGATTTAGATATTCCAAAAGGGCAAATGACCGCTCTATTGGGTCCATCAGGTTCAGGTAAATCAACGCTCTTAAGACACATTAATGCGCTGACAAAAGCATCTTCGGGGCATGTTGAAATTTTAGGTAATACGCTTCAAAACAATGGCAATATTACAAAAACGGCTCGTCAGCAGCGCTCCAATATCGGTTTTATTTTCCAACAATTCAATTTAGTGACGCGTTTATCAGTGTTGGATAACGTGCTCATTGGTAGTTTAGGGCGAATCTCTGGATGGAGAAGCTTGGTGAAATATTTCACATGGGAAGAAAAGCATCGAGCATTGCGCTGTTTGAGACGTGTTGGCTTAGAAGAATTTGCTTATCAACGTGCTTCCACATTATCAGGTGGACAGCAGCAACGTGTTGCGATCGCTAAAGTCTTAATGCAAGAAGCAGACATTATTTTAGCTGATGAGCCCATCGCATCTTTAGATCCTGAATCTGCAAAATCAGTGATGAAAGCACTGCAAGACATTAATCGCATTGATGGTAAAACTGTCATTGTGACATTGCACCAAGTGGACTATGCCCGTGAATATTGTGATCACGTTGCAGCTTTGAAACAGGGCAGAGTGCGCTATTACGGTCGTATGGATAATTTAGATGATGCATTTTTAGATAACTTATATGCCTCTCGCATCAGTAATGATGAAGCGTGCAGCGCATTACCAAATTCTATTTTAGATTTACAATTCATGAAAGGTTAGGAGATCACTATGTTGAAATCAATTTTAGGTTCTATGGGTAAAGTTGCACTTGTTTCTGCGGCATGTATCAGCATGCTGAGTTCTGCCAATGCAGAAGATCAAACCGTCATTAATTTTGGGATCATCAGTACAGAATCTTCTCAAAATTTGAGATCGGATTGGCAGCCACTGTTGGATGATATGGGCAAGCAAGTTGGGGCAGAAATTAAGCCGTTTTTTGCAAGTGATTATGCAGGTGTGATTCAGGCAATGCGTTTTGGCAAAGTGGACATGGCTTGGTATGGCAATAAATCTGCGATGGAAGCTGTGGATCGTGCATCGGGTGAAGTTTTTGCTCGTGTTGTTTATGATGATGGCACAACAGGTTATACAAGTGTTTTGATCGCACAGAAAAATAGCCCAATCAATAATGTTGAAGATATGTTGGCGAGCGCAAAAACATTGAATTTTGGTAATGGTGATCCGAATTCAACTTCTGGTTATTTAGTACCAGGTTATTATGTTTTTGGTAAGCATAATGTGGATCCCAAACAAATTTTTAAGCGTACTTTAAATGCAAATCATGAGAGCAATTTAATGGCTGTCGCGAATGGACAGCTAGATGTTGCAACATTTAATAGTAATTCGTGGGATATGATGAAAGAGCGCCAGCCAGAAATCTTATCTAAAGTAAAAATCATTTGGGAATCGCCAGAAATTCCATCAGATCCATTAGTTTGGCGTACAGATATGTCTGATGATATGAAGCAAAAAGTGAAAGCTTTCTTCGTTAATTATGGCTCAACACCAGAAGAGCAAGCGGTATTGAAGCGTTTAAGTTGGTCTAAGTTTAAAGAGTCTGATAATAGCCAATTGGAACCAATTAGAGAATTGGAAGCCTTTAAAAAAGCGCAGGCAAATCAATAAGGGTCTTGTGAATGAATAATATGGATTCAATCAGTGTGCAATCCTCGAACCCTTTTAAAAAGTGGTTTAACTGGGTATTAGTGGTTGGGATTGCATTTATCCTTGTGATTTCATGGCGCGGTGGAGAAATGCAGCCGCTTAAATTGATCACTGATGCCGATAATATGTGGACATTGACCAAAGAGTTTTTCCCTCCAGATTTTACGCATTGGAAGCTCTATTTATCGGAAATTTTGGTGACATTATATATTGCCATTTGGGGAACATTGTTGGGTGTAATTTTTGCGATTCCTTTAGGCTTATTGAGTGCATCGAATATCGCGCCACGTTGGGTTCAGCAAATCGTTCGACGTTTAATGGATGCATTGCGCTCCATTAACGAAATGGTTTTCGCGATGATTTTCGTGGCAGCCGTTGGTTTAGGGCCATTCCCAGGGATTTTAGCACTTTTCTTACATACAGTGGGTTCATTGGCAAAGCTATTTGCCGAAGCGGTGGAAGCCATTGATGAAGGCCCAGTGGAAGGTGTGCGCTCTACAGGATCGAGTAAATTACAGGAGATTCAGTATGGTGTGATCCCACAAGTATTACCTCTTTGGATCTCTTATGCGCTGTATCGTTTTGAATCCAATGTTCGTTCCGCAACAGTTGTGGGCATGGTGGGCGCTGGCGGTATCGGTGTTTTATTGTGGGAAAGCATCCGTGGATTTGATTTCCCAGCAACATCCGCAATTATTTTCATCATCATCGTGACAGTTTCACTCATTGATATGTTGTCACAGTATTTACGTAAAAAATTCATTTAATTTTAGTCGACACAGGAAATGTATTCATGCAACTGACAGATCGTCAACAGTGGTTGTCTGTTTTGACTCAGCAAAAAGAGCAGATCAGCCATTATGAGCAAAGCTTGAAAGCAAAGAAATATGACATTGTACGTGCCCCAGAAGTTGGTATGGCAATGGTGAAAGGTAAAACAGCTGGTGAAGGGCAGGTTTTTAATTTAGGCGAAGTGACTGTAACGCGCTGCGTTGTACGCATTGAAGATGGCACGATGGGCTTTGGTTACGTGATTGGTCGTAGTCAATCTCAAGCATTATTGATCGCATTGGCTGATGCTTATTTGCAAAGCGATGAGCAAACCATTTGGCAGCAAAATTTATTGGCACCTTTAACGCAATCATTGAATGAGCGTTTGAAAGCTGAAGAAGCCCGTGTTCAATCCACGAAAGTAGATTTCTTCACGATGGTAAGAGGGGAAGATTAATGACAGTTCAATTGATTAAAAATTTTGAAAATCCTGTGCAATCATCGCAAGTTGTGTTTCGTAAGGTTTTATCAGCACTGAGTGAGCCAGGTATTTGGCAAACATTGCCAAAATGCGAAACATTGCCTGAGTTTGAACCAAGCACAATGTCTGTTTTATTGACATTATTGGATGCAGATACCACGTTATGGTTGGTGGATTCTAAGCGATCAGAAGCAGTCAAAACCAATTTAACATTCCATTGTGGTTGTCAGTTAACAGAAGATAAAAATGCAGCGCAATTTGCTATTTATGATTTGGCAGATTTCTTAGCGGATGATCAGTTAGCCTTTTCAATGGGGAATGATCGTTATCCTGATCTGTCTGCCACCATTATTGTGCAGATCCCTGAATCATCAGAATCATTGAATGTTGTTTGGAGCGGTCCTGGTATTGAAAATGCACGTGAATGTCAGTTGCCGTTACCCAAAGAATTTTGGGAAAAACGTGATGCATTGATTGAATTCCCAAGAGGCATCGATTTTATCTTCACACAAGGTGATCGCGTGTTGGGTTTGCCAAGAAGTACAAGAATCACGATTGAGGAGATGAGCGAATGTATGTAGCAGTGAAGGGCGGTGAAAAAGCTATTGAAAATGCCCATGCTTATTTAAGTGATTATCGTCGTGGTGATCGCACTGTTGATGAACTATCCATCGAGCAGATCAAAGAACAGTTGCCATTGGCAGTGTCTCGTGTGATGACGGAAGGTTCTTTATATGATCCTGAATTGGCTGCATTGGCCATTAAACAGAGTGCTGGTGATGTTGTGGAAGCGATCTTTTTATTGAGAGCATATCGTACGACATTGCCAAGATTGACAGATAGCTTGCCCTTGGATACACAAAAAACATTGTTGAAGCGTAGAGTTTCTGCGGTTTATAAAGATATTCCAGGTGGGCAACTATTAGGGCCAACATTTGATTATACGCATCGTTTATTGAATTTTGCATTGGCCGCAGAAGAGGGAGAAATTTCCCAAGTTGCTGAAGATTGTCATCATGCTGTGCCAGAAGTCATGAAGTGTCCACATGTATTGGATTTATTGGTGAATGAAGGTTTGGTGACGCAACCAGATCAAGCAAAACATGCACCTGTTAAAGATATTACGCGTGATCCTGTGCAGTTTCCAGCAGGGCGTGCAGAGCGCTTGCAGATGTTAGCCCGTGGTGATGAAGGTTTTTTGTTGGCATTGGCTTATTCAACACAACGTGGCTTTGGTCGGACGCATCCATTTATGGGCGAAATGCGTTTGGGCGATATTGAAGTTTGGTTGCATCCAGAAGAGTTGGATTTAGACATTCCAATTGGCACGATTGAAATCACCGAGTGCGAAATGGTGAACCAATTTGTGGAAACTTCAGAGGATGTGCAATTCACACGCGGTTATGGTTTAGGTTTTGGTTACTGTGAACGTAAAGCGATGGCGATGGCATTGATTGATCGTGCTTTGTGTGCAGATGATTGGGAAGAAGAGCGTGAATCTCCCGCTCAAGATGAAGAATTTGTCTTATCCCATTGTGACAATGTGGAAGCCTCTGGCTTCGTATCCCATCTTAAATTACCACATTATGTTGATTTCCAATCAGAGCTTGAGTTGCTTCGTAAAATTCGTGCAGAAAGAGCCGCCGCCAAAGCTGATCAAGGAATGGAAGGATAAGCAAATGCAAGAAACTAGTTTATATAACTTCGCGTATTTAGATGAACAAACTAAGCGCATGTTGCGTAGAGCTTTGTTGAAAGCTGTCGCAATTCCAGGTTATCAAGTGCCATTTGGTGGTCGTGAAATGCCATTGCCTTATGGTTGGGGAACAGGTGGCATTCAGGTCACAGCCAGCATCATCGGTGAAAATGATGTATTAAAAGTGATTGACCAAGGTGCAGATGATACAACCAATGCCATCTCCATCAGAAAATTCTTTGAAAAAACGGCAAATGTTGCAACAACAACGCATACGAAGGCAGCCGATATTATTCAAACGCGCCACAGAATTCCTGAAGAGACATTAAAGTCAGGGCAGATTATGGTATTTCAAGTGCCCATCCCTGAACCTTTGCGTTTCATTGAGCCTTCGGAAGTGGAAACGCGCACAATGCATGCGCTGCAAGATTATGGTGTGATCAATGTGAAATTGTATGAAGACATTGCACGCTTTGGCAATATTTCAACATCGTATGCTTATCCTGTGAAAGTGGATAACCATTACATTATGGATCCTTCACCGATTCCTAAGTTTGATAATCCAAAATTGAATCAAAGTGAAGCATTGATGCTCTTTGGCGCGGGCCGAGAAAAACGATTATATGCTTTGCCACCTTATACAGATGTAGAAAGTTTAGATTTTGAGGATTATCCCTTTGAAATACAAAAGTGGGATGACGTTTGTGAAATTTGCGGTAGCGGCGACTCTTTCCTAGATGAAGTTGTGATAGATGACCAAGGTCAGCACATTTTTGTCTGTTCAGATACGGATTATTGTCAGCAACAATTGGCAATGAAGGATGACGCATGCAATTAGTCAATCAAAGTGAGTTAATGATGAGTAATGAAGTTGTGGAAACCCCATTATTGGAAGTGAAGCAATTAACCAAGTTGTACGGCCCGAATAAAGGTTGCCAAGATGTTTCTTTTGAAATTTATCCTGGTGAAGTGATCGGTATTGTGGGTGAATCGGGTTCAGGTAAATCGACGTTATTATCAACATTGTCAGGTCGATTGAAGCCAGATCATGGTTCTGTGAATTATATCCATATGGATGGCACCATTCAAAATCTCTATGAACAAACAGAAGCAGAACGCAGAAAACTATTGAGAACTGAATGGGGCTTTGTTGAGCAAAATGCGCGCGATGGCTTAAGAATGGATGTTTCAGCGGGTGCAAACATCAGTGAGCGATTAATGGCGCAAGGCGTTCGCCATTATGGTCATTTGAATCAAACAGCACGCGAATGGTTAGAAGAAGTGGAAATTTCTGAAACGCGTGTGAATGATTATCCGAGAACATTTTCAGGCGGTATGCAGCAACGTTTACAGATTGCTCGTAATTTAGTGTCTAATCCTCGTTTAGTCTTTATGGATGAACCCACAAGTAGTTTGGATGTTTCGGTACAAGCAAAATTGTTGGATCTGATTCGCTCTTTAGTTCGTCAATATAATTTGTCCATCATTTTAGTGACGCATGATTTAGCAGTGGCAAGATTATTGGCAGATCGTTTAGTGGTGATGCAAAACTCACGCGTGATTGAAACAGGTTTAACTGATCAAATTTTAGATGATCCACAACACTCATATACGCAGTTGTTAGTGTCATCCATCTTGCAAGTATAAGGGGCGCGTTATGTCTAAAGTTATGATTTCAGCCAAAGGGATATCTAAGAAATTCACCATGCATCAACAAAACGGTGCAGAAATTAACGTATTCAATGACCTGAATTTTGATGCTGAATCTGGTGCATGTTTGATTTTATCTGGCCAATCAGGTTCTGGTAAATCCACATTATTGCGCATGATGTATGGTAATTATCTCTCCAATAGCGGCGAGTTGAAGATTAAAACAGGTAGTCATTGGGTGGATATGGTGAAAGCAACGCCGCGCCAAATTGTTGCGCTGCGTAAAAATAGCATTGGTTATGTGAGCCAATTTTTAAAAACGATTCCACGAGTGACAACACTGAATGTTGTGATGCAGCCAGCATTGGAGCGTGGCATGTCTCAGGAAGCTGCGCAACAACGTGCAGAAAGTTTATTGAGCCGTTTAAATATCCCTGAAAGTTTGTGGCACTTAGCGCCGAGCACATTTTCAGGTGGCGAACAACAACGTGTGAACATTGCACGTGGCTTTATGGTGAGTTGGCCGATTTTATTGTTGGATGAACCGACAGCATCATTAGATGAAAAAAATCGCGATGTTGTGTTAGAGCTTATTCAAGAAGCCAAAGATAGTGGCAGTGCCATTGTTGGGATTTTTCATGATGCTTATGTGCGCCAACAAGTGGGTAATCGTCAATTCAATGTATTGAAAAATGAGGTGGTTGATCATGTTAGCTGAACAAGTTTTCACAAATGCTCAGATTATTTTAGGTGATGAAGTTATTCACGGTACTGTGGTTGTGAAAGATGGCAAGATTAAAAGCATCGAGCAAGGCAATGTCATGATGCCATCTGCGTTGGATATGCAAGGCAGTTACTTAATGCCAGGTATGGTGGAATTGCATACAGATAACTTGGAAAAACATATGACGCCAAGACCTTCTGTCAAATGGCCATCATTGCCTGCGATGATCAGCCATGATAATCAGATTGCAAGCTCTGGTATTACAACGGTTTTCGATGCGCTCTCTTTGGGAGATATCAGCCCACGAAGTACGCGCATAGAAAGCTTAAAACCGATGTTAGAAACGTTGGATTATTCTCAAGATCATCAGTTGACGAGAGTGGAACATAAGCTTCATTTACGCTGTGAAGTGGCTCATCCTGATACTTTAGCCGCATTTGAAGAAACTGTGGGTAATAAACATGTGGGCTTGGTTTCTTTAATGGATCATTCTCCAGGTCAGAGACAGTTCAGAGAAGTCGAACATTATCGAGTGTATTATCAAGGGAAATATGGCTTAACAGCGGATGAAATGTATGCTTATGAAGCACAGCAAATCGCCAATGCAGAGAAATTTAGCCATAAACATCGCTTAGACATTGCCACATATTGTCGTGATAAAAATATTGTGATGGCTAGCCATGATGATGCAACAGAATCTCACGCTTTAGAATCTTATGAGTTAGGGATGAAGATTGCTGAATTCCCAACCACTGAAGAAGCTGCAAAATTTTCAACTTTAAAAAATATGAAGGTTTTGATGGGCGCACCGAATGTTGTTCGTGGTGGTTCACACTCAGGCAATATATCTGCTAGTATTTTAGCCAAACAAGATTTATTACACATTTTATCTAGCGATTATTATCCAACCAGTTTATTGCATGCTGCATTTTTATTAACGCATGATGATATTGGTTATGATTTGGCCAAAGCTGTACGCTGTGTGAGTAAAAATCCCGCGGAAGCTGTGGATTTGTATGACCGTGGTGAAATTGCCATTGGTAAACAAGCTGATTTATTGCAAGTGGTCATGCATGGTGATCAGCCGTTGATTCAAGCAGTTTGGAAAAGTGGTCGTCGAGTGATTTAAAAGGGTGATTATGCATCGCAATGCATTTTATATAATGGGGCCATCTGGCTCGGGTAAGGATTCTGTGATTGAAGGTATTTGTCAACATTTTACAGATCAAGTGAGTCGGCCGCCTCGTTATATTACAAGGATATTGAATACGGCAGATGCAGAGCAGCATAATGTGATCTCGCCAGAGATTTTTAATGAATTATTGGTCAAAGACTGTTTTTCCTTGAGTTGGCAAGCCAATGGTTATCATTATGCTTATGATAAACAGTGGATCAATGATGTGACGGAAAATAAAATTGTGTTGCTCAATGGTTCTAGGGAATATTGGCCAGAGGCGAAAGATAAATTTACGGAGTTATTAGTTCCGATCGCATTAACATTAGATACAGAAGTCCAGAGATCTCGACTAGAAGGACGAGCACGAGAATCTCAAGCGGAGATCGAAGCACGAATCATGCGCAATGAAGCTTTAACCAGTGATATGCAAATAGATAATATTTTTCAATTGAATGCTAATCAGCCTTTATCAGATGTTGTGGATGATTTTGTTCAATTAATTTTAAGAGTGAGAGAAGGTGAAATATGTTAAAGCTGACATTTCTTGGAACATCAGATACAGCAGAAGTGCCAGTTTTTGGTTGTGATTGCCCAGTATGTTTGGATGCTAATAATTTAAAAGAGTTTCGCCGAAGCTCGTGTTCTGTGATGCTGAAATGCGAAGGGCAGACGATGCTTATTGATTGCGGTATTTCAGATATGTTGGGGCGTTTTAGACGAGATGAGATCGGTGCGATCATCCAAACACACTATCATGGCGATCATGCGCAGGGTTTGTTGCACATTCGTTGGGGCTTTGGCAAGCCGATTCCTGTTTATGGTCCAGAGGATGATGAAGGGTTTGCTGATCTTTATAAGCACCCAGGCATTTTGAATTTCCAAAAACCTTGGAAGCATGGTCAAACAATCGAATTTGAAGGTTTTACAATCACGGCTGTCAATTTGCAACATTCTAAGCCCACTTTGGGTTACGTGATTGCAACGAGTAGAAGCACAGTGGCATATTTAACGGATACGGTGGATTTACCAGAAGAGACTTATGAGCTCTTACAGGCTTATCATTTTGATTATTTGATTTTGGATTGTACATTTCCACCGCAAGAGACGCCGCCGCGTAATCACAATGATCTTAATTTGGTGAAGAAGATAGAAAGCCGTTTATCATGTGATCATGTGATATTAACGCATATTAGTCATGATATGGATATGTGGCTGCGTGATCCTGAAAATCGAGCATCTTTGCCTGATTATTATTCAGATGCTAAAGATAATATGAGCATTATGATTTAAAACTCTGAGTTAAAAAATCCCCAAATATCATAGTGGTATTTGGGGATTTTGTTTTTCTATCGGATGTTTTACACTTTTGGCTGAGGATGCAGTCTCAAGATTGCATAACCCAATCCACCCGACAAGAATGAACCGATGAATACACCGATTTTGCTCAAGTCTTGTAATTCAGGTGAAACGAATGCCAACATGCTGATGAATAAGCTCATTGTAAAGCCGATACCGCATAATAATGCAACACCATAGACTTGTAACCATGTCGCGCCATTCGGGCGGTTGAATAACCCTAATTTTTCGCCCACATAAACGATACCAAAAATACCGATTTGTTTACCGAAGAATAAGCCTAAAGCAACGCCTAATACCACAGGATGCGCTAACATGGATAATTCTAAACCAGCAAATGATACACCTGCATTGGCAAAACCAAATATAGGAATGATCAAGAAGCTCACCCAATTACTTAAGCTATGCTCCCATGCGATTAATGGTGGCTCACCTTTTGCATTAGTTCCGATATTATTCAATGGGATTGTTAGTGCCAATGTTACGCCAGCCAATGTTGCGTGAATCCCTGATTTTAATACCATAAACCATAAGATCAGACCAAAAATTAGATATAAATAAGGCGATGTTACTTTCTTAAAGTTTAAGAATATTAATGCAATGATGCTGCCTAATGCACCCAATAAATAAACTAAATGAAGCTCTTGTGTGTAGAAAACTGCAATGATAATGATGGCAGCTAAGTCATCAATGATCGCTAACGCTGTTAAAAATACTTTCAATGATAACGGTACACGGCTACCTAATAACGCTAATATACCTAATGCAAATGCGATGTCTGTTGCTGTTGGAATTGCCCAGCCATTTAAAGCAGCAGCATCACCTTTATTGAAGTAATAATAGATAACAGCTGGTACTGCTAAACCTGCTAATGCAGCTAACCCAGGTAAAATGCGTTGTGAATTAGTCGCTAGTTCTCCCACTAAAAATTCGCGCTTCAGCTCTAAGCCTACATATAAGAAGAAGATTGCCATGAAAGCATCATTCACCCAATGCAAGATGGAAAGCCCAGCAACGTAACTATTTAGAATAGAAAAATATGAGTCAGCCAATGGACTATTGGCGATTACTAATCCCAATAATGCAGAGATCATTAAAACGATGCCACCTGCGGTGGGTAAAGAAAAAAAGTACTGAAGTTTTTTATACATCCATTATCCCGAAAGTTGTATTGAATAAAACACGTAAATTTACTAAAAATCATTGATAAAATGCAATATTTTTATTTAAAAACCGATAAAAATTATAAATCTGCTGATTTGTGTTGAATATAATGACATTGTTTTTGATTGGTTAGTCTTTGTTTTTAAAGCATAAAAAAATAGCCATGACTATGATGGCTATTTATGATTATTAATGAATGAGTTAGCTAGTTATTGTACGTTGCTTTTATCAATGACGATTAAATCTTGGTAGAAGCGCTCAGGTACTTCTTGTTTGTTGATGCGTTTAACAGCAAATTCCAAACCTTTTGCGGCTTGAGCAGCAGGACCTTGATCAATGGTATTGAGCATTTTGCCTTCTTTAATGTATTGCAATGCTAATGGTAATGCATCATAGCCAGAGACAAGGATTTTTCCATCTAAACCAGCATTTTCAATCGCAGTGATTGCACCAATCGCCATATTGTCATTCGCTGCAAACACGCCCACAACATCAGGATTTGCTGTTAGGATATTTGTCATCACGTTCAACGCTTGTTCTGTTTCCCAGTTAGCTGTTTGTGATGCAACGACCTCAATTCCTGATGCTTCAGAGAATGCTTTCATAGCGCCTGCTTTACGCTGTTCGCCATTATCAACGCCAGGAATACCTTCTAGGATCACAACTTTACCTTTGCCGCCCAATTCATTCACTAAGCGTTTTGCCGATTTATAACCACCTTCAAAGTTATTCACGCCAACATAGTAATAAGTTAAACCTGCGGCTTTAGCTGCATCTTTGTCTAGCTCTACATCAAGATCAATGATAGGAATCCCTGCCTTTTCTGAATCACTGAACACAGAGACGAAAGCGTGGGAATCATTGGGTGTTACGATGATGGCATCCACTTTAGAAGCAATCATATTTTCAACCAATGAGACTAATTGTTCTGTGGAATCTTCTTTTTCCGCCACTTGCACTACAAGATCAATATTTTGTTCTTTGGCGGCTTTATCTGCACCTTCTTTCATGGCGATGAAATATTCATTGCTGAGTGTTTTCATAATAAGGGCAATTTTGGGTTTTTCGGCTTGACCGAAAGCGATGACGCTGAGAAGTGTAACGGTTGCTACTAATGACTGTAATAGACGTTTCATACGGATTTACCTCTGATTAATTGATATAGTATAAAATAGAGAAATCACAACAAACCATAGCTATTATGTAGTAAAATTTATAAGCAAGCAAATCTATACCGCAGTTTAAATTTTCATTAACGATTGAATTAAAAGAATAATGATATGAATGAACTAGATAGAAAAGTTGTTTTTGAAATGCATGATATTACTAAGTCCTTTAATCAAGTTGAAGTATTAAAGGGCGTTGATTTTACGTTACACTCAGGTGAAGTCCATTGTCTGGTGGGTGAAAATGGTGCTGGTAAATCGACTTTATGCAAGATTATTGCGGGCGTTTATCCCGCCAATAGTGGTTCGATGATGCTATTTGAAGAAAGCTACAATCCAACTACAGTTAAAGAAGCTCAACAAAAAGGTATTGGCTTCATTCACCAAGAGTTATTGCTAGTTTCTGAGCTCACAGTTTTAGAGAATATTTTTTTAGGTAGTGAAAAACATAATGCCTTTGGGCAGATGCAATGGAAGGAGATGTATGATCGTTCTAAAAAGGTCATAGATGAATTGGAGCTCGATATTTCACCCAATGCTAAAGTGAGTAGCTTATCCCTCGCGCAGCAACAGATGGTGGAAATTGCGAAAGCGATTTTGCATGATTATAAAATCATTATTTTTGATGAGCCAACAGCATCCATTTCCCGTAAAAATACGGAAACGCTTTTTAGAATCATTCACCAATTGAAAGAAAAGGGCGTTGGGATGATCTATATTTCTCATCGTTTAGAAGAATTTAATCACATTGCTGATCGCGTAACTGTTTTGCGTGATGGCGTTCGCACAGGCACAATGCTTTATAAAGATACAACTAATAATGAAATCATTAAATTAATGGTGGGCAGAGAGATTAAAGCAACACACACAGAGGATTATACGGATCATAATCATATTAAAATCAGTGTGAAAAATCTAGAAAATGCTCATGTACAAAGACTTTCATTCGATGTTTATGCAGGTGAAATTTTAGGTTTTGCGGGTTTAGTGGGTTCAGGGCGAACAGAAATTTTGCGTGCTATGTTTGGTGCAGATGAAAGCAGTGGCGAAATTTATATTGATGGTGAAAAGAAAAATATTCGCTCACCGAAAGATGCGGTGGATGCAGGCATTGGATTATTAACGGAAGATCGCAAAGGGCAGGGTTTAGTGCTGGGTACAAGCATCCGTAAAAATGTGACATTGCCCATCTTACATAGATTATGGAATGGCTTATTCATTGACCAGAAAAAAGAGAAAGCATGTGTGCAACAGAATTTGGATAAGCTTCGCGTTGTGGCAAGTAGCCAAGAGCAAACAGCAGGGACATTGTCAGGTGGCAATCAGCAAAAAGTTGTGCTAGCCCGTTGGTTAGAAAGTGGCGTGAAAATTCTTTTTTTCGATGAGCCAACGCGCGGTATAGATGTAGGTGCTAAGGCAGAAATCTATGATTTGATGCGTGAATTCACTCAAGAAGGTGGCACAGTTGTGATGGTTTCTTCTGATTTACCTGAATTGTTGGCGCTATCTAACCGAATTATGGTCATGCGACAAGGCAAAATGGTAGGCGAGGTTTTAAGAAAAGATGCATCAGAAGAGAAATTAATGCACTTAATGGTGGGCGTATAAATCCATTAATCGAAGAATTTAAAATATTTAGGTGACATAATTATGCAAAAACTAACAAAATCATCTGCATTATCTATTATTTCTAATTTGGGGATTGGGCTCGTTTTAGTTGGGCTTGTGATAGGTATGAGCTTTGCTTCGCCTGTGTTCTTAAAAACGAATAATATCGTGAATATCCTATTGCAAGTGGCGACAATTTCCATCATCGCGACAGGCATGACTTATGTGATTTTAACGGGCGGAATTGACTTGTCCGTTGGCTCAATTGTGGCGTTAAGTGCAGTTTGCTTAGGTACATTCATCCATGCTGGCATGAAGTGGATCGGGCAAGATCCTTCACAATTCATGGTGCTTTTAGTGGTTGCTCTATCCATCATCGGGGCAATTTTAGTGGGAACAATGTGTGGTTTAATTAATGGCTTTGTGATTGTGTGTATGAAAGTACCACCATTCATTGCAACGTTAGGAATGATGGGGATTGCACGTGGTTTAGCATTGACAATCGCAGGTGGTAAAACGCTTTATAGCTTCCCGCAATCCTTGCGTTATTTAGGTAACGGCAAAATTCCTGTCACAGAAAGTTTCAGTTTACCTGTGCCTGTGATCATCGCTTTTGCTGTCGTGATGGTGAGCTATTATGTATTAACTCAGACACGTTTTGGGCGACAAATTTATGCGCTCGGAGGGAATCGTGAAGCGGTACGTTTATCAGGGATCAATGTTGCTTGGCTAGAAATTCGTGCGTACATTATCAATGGTGGTTTAGCTGCATTGGGCGCAGTAATATTGGTAGGGCGATTAAATGCAGCGCAACCGATCGCAGGTGAAGGCTATGAGCTAGATGCAATTGCAGCCACTGTTATCGGTGGTACAAGTTTAGTGGGTGGCGTGGGTTCTGTGATTGGTACAGCGATTGGTGCGTTGATCATGGGTGTTTTACAAAATGGTTTAACATTACTTAATGTTGCATCTTACTCACAAAGATTGATCATTGGCGTTGTGATTATTCTTGCAGTATTTTTGGATCAAGTGCGCCGCGGGCAGGTCTCATTCACATTCATTACACGTTGGTTTAGGAGATAATATGGCACTGAAAAAAGTATTATTAACGACAGCAGTATTGGCAACTTCTATGGCGATGACGATGGCAAAAGAAAAAGTAATTCTAGATACAGATATGGTGGAGCTTTTTGATGATGGTTTAGCCATGATTATGTTGGCTAATTCCGATAAAGTGGATCTTCTCGGTGTAACAACTGTTTCGGGCAATACTTGGTCACGAGAAGGTACTGCTTATGCTATTAGGCAATTGGAAGTGATTGATCGTATGGATGTACCAGTTGTGGAGGGAATTCGCTATCCATTCCGAGCAAGCCGTCATGAAGGGATTCAATTAGAGCAACAAATGTTTGGTATTGGGCCTTCTAATTACTTAGGTTCATTGGGTTATGATGAACGCTCAACAGGTGAACCAAAAGCATGGGATGAATTTTATAAAAAGATCTATCTCGAGCCACCTAAAATGAAGCCAATCGAACGTGATGCTGTGGACTTTATCATTGATACGATTCATAAAAATCCTAATCAAGTGACGATTGCAGCAATTGGGCCCTGTACGAATGTCGCAATGGCAATCCGAAAGGATCCTGACATTATTCCATTAGTGAAGCGTATCATTTATATGGGTGGCGCTTTTGAAGTGCCAGGTAATACATCGCCAGCCGCTGAATTTAATTGGTGGTTTGATCCTGAAGCTGCAAAAATGTGCGTGCGAGCACCGTTTAAAGAGCAAATCGTTGTGGGTTTAGATGTGACAGATAAAGTCTTTGTGACGAAAGACCGCTACGAAAAAATGAAAGCATTGCCGCAGTTGTATCCAGCATTAAAAGATATGTTTGTCACGAGCTGGTACGAGCGTAAATTCCAAAATCCAAAAGCAACATCGTATGTTTGGGATTTATTGGTTTCAGCAATTATCATTGATCCATCTATTATTACAGAATCGAAAAATCAATGGATTGATGTGAACACTGAATATACGCAGGATTATGGCAGAAGCTTGGCTTATACGATTCAAGGGCCATTGGGCACACAAGTTGCAAAAATTGTTCATACGATTGACGAAGATAAATTTTGGGATTTAACATTTGATTTGATTCAAAAGCCTGCGGCGAAGAAATAAAAAATAGTCATATAAAATAAGCATCATCCTGAAAGATGATGCTTATGTATTTAAAAATATTTAACCTAGCAATAAGGCATCATCGCTCACTTTGGTGCCTTTTTTGTGTTCAAAGAGTTCTAAAAGATCAGAAATGCTTAAATTCTCACGAACTTCGCCTGAGACATCCAGCATGATTTCCCCTTGATGCAGCATGATGGTTCTTGTGCCATAGGTTAAAGCCTGTTGCATTGAATGGGTTACCATCAATGTTGTGAGCTTATTTTGGCGCACGATTTTATCCGTCAATTGTAAAACGAAAGATGCAGTTTTAGGATCAAGCGCGGCAGTATGTTCATCCAATAATAAAATTTTAGAAGGTTGCAGGGAAGACATTAGTAAGCTAATGGCTTGGCGTTGCCCACCTGATAATAATCCCATGCTATCGCCCAAGCGATTTTCTAAGCCTAAATTCAATGTTGCCAAGTGTTCACGGAAGATTTTTCTACGCTCTTCTGTGATAGCCGAACCCAATCCCAAACCTGATTCATTGCTTCTGCCATAAGCAAGCGCCATATTTTCTTCAATGGTCAATGCTTCGCAAGTGCCCACCATCGGATCTTGGAAAACACGCGCCACCATATTGGCACGCTTGGAAACAGAATGATTCGTCACATCAATATCATTGATTTTGATTGTGCCTTCCGTGACAGGAATATCACCGCTGATTACATTCAATAATGTGGATTTACCTGCACCATTACTGCCGATCACCGTGACAAATTCACCTTCACGAATTGTTAAGTTGATCTTTTTAATGGCGATATTTTCTAAAGGAGTATCCTCATTAAAAACGACACGAATATCTTTTAATTGCATCATTTTGATTTTCTCCTTCTCATTCTTTTAAATTTTGTTTTGATTTGTGGCAATACCAAGGCGATCACCACTAAAACGGCTGTGATTAAGTTTAAGTCCTGCGCGCCAATACCGATTTTATTGAGTGGCCCGCTGTGCAATGCTAAAGCAATGAATAAGCGATATAAGATTGCACCCACGATCACTGAAAGTGTGATCCAGAAGATCTTTCTTGAAGTGATGAGTGTTTCACCAATGATCACAGCAGCTAATCCAATCACGATTGTACCAATGCCGATGGAAATATCAGCTCCGCCTTGCGTTTGCACATATAAAGCACCGCCCAAAGCAATCAATGCATTCGATAACATCATGCCGAGATAAGTCATGACATTAGTATTGATGCCTTGCGCGCGGGACATACGAGGATTAGCGCCCGTTGCACGGAGTGATAAACCTGTTTGGCTTTTAAAGAATCTGTCTAATAACAGCTTAATTGCAATCACAAATAATAAGATGATCAAAGGCTTTACCCAAAACTGATTGCTGTAATCCTCTGCAATGAATGGGCTGAAAATCGTTGGATCCCAAATGATCGGCACGTTGGGCGCGCCCATAATGCGTAGGTTCACAGAATAAAGCGCAATCATCACTAAAATACTTGCCAATAATTGCATGATTCTTAATGAAACATTGAGCCAAGCTGTGACAAAGCCCGCCATTGCGCCGCCTAATGTGCCAAGTAATGTTGCGAGCCAAGGATTCATGCCAGAAACGATACAAATGGCACAAATCGCACCGCCTAAAGGAAAGCTACCATCGGCGGTTAAGTCAGGGAAGTTTAAGATACGAAATGAAATTAAGACGCCAAGGGCAACCAATCCGTAGATTAGCCCAACTTCCAAGGCGCCAAATAAAGAAATTAAAGACATTAATGCTCCAGAAAAATTTACTCAATTACCTTAGTTGCCGAGTCAATCATAGATTGTGGCAATGTTGCGCCTTGTTGTTTTGCTGCTTTTAAATTGACATACAATTGTGTTTTCTGTGGTTTTTCAGAAGGAATATCACCTGCTTTTTCACCTTCTAAAATGCGCACAACCAATTTGCCTGTTTGTCTGCCCATGCCATAATAATCACCGCCTAAAGCTGCAACTGCACCACGTTCAGCAGATGAAGTATCTGATGCAATCAATGGGATTTTAGTTTGTACAGCAGCTTGATACATGGATTCATAAGCAGAAACCACGTTGTTATCTGTACTTGTGTAAATCACATCCACGCGGCCTTGTAAGCTTTTGACAGCAGTTGAAATGTCTGTCGTGCGTTGCGCTGGCGCTGCCACAACTTTAATGCCATCTTTATCTAAAACTTCTTGAAGTTCTTTCAATACAATCGTTGAGTTCACTTCACCTGGGCTATAAACGAAACCCACATTTTTCACAGTAGGCACAACAGCTTTAATTAATTCTACTTGTGGTTCTAAAGGTAAATGATCCGAAACACCTGTCACATTACCGCCTGTTGCTTCCCAGCTTCTCACTAAGTTAGCAGCCACAGGATCTGTCACAGCGGTATAAACGATTGGTACTGTTCTTGTAGATGCAATCAATGCTTGTGCGCTTGGTGTGCCGATGCCTACGATCACGTCAGGATTATCACCTGCGTATTTTTTGGCGATTTGCGCTGCGGTTGCTGTGTTGCCTTGTGCGCTTTGGAATTCTACTGTTAAGTTTTGACCTTCCACATAGCCTGCATCTTTCAGTTCATCAATTACACCTTGGCGTGCTTGATCCAATGCAGGATGCTCTACAATCGCAGTGATTGCCACGCGCTTATTGGCTTTTTCTGCCAAGGATAATGTGCCGATTGAAAATGGCATCAAAACTGACAATAACAATAAAATTTTACTTGTTCTCATAAACCTTCGTCCTCCCAATTGTAATTATTTTTGACTACTTTCTGAACATAGCACAAAAGCAATAGATTGAGAATATGGGCGAGAAGAAGTTGTTTTATGATACAAGTTTATAGTAGTTTATTCAGCTGAACTATTAGCATTAATGAGTTCAGTTTGTACTCTACGAAAAAACTCTTCTTTATATCGTTTCTGAATAGCAGTTGCTGTTTTTTTAGCAAAAGTATAGTTGATCCCGCCACCTAAAACCCCACCTACGATAGGGATATATTTAGCAGCTTGTTTTGTGTTTAATTGTACCCCCAATATTGAGGCGACTTGTATGATAAATTTGAGTATATGGTTTGAGTTAGCTCCTTTTTTTCCTGCAATATTTGCAGCTTTGGTCATTATTGCTTGCATGCTAGCAACAGCTGCTCTATCAAATCCCAATGAATATAAATAAATTTCTTTGGTTAATTCAGAATCATGAGGATTATTGGGATTAAAACCATTTAAATATGCAACTCTTTGATTTAGTCTATATAATTGGGCGGCCATATTTAAAATATCGACCCCACCAATTGTAATCATAGTTGTCCATCCACCGAAACCTGATGCTAAACCCGTAACAGCACTATTTCTAGCAGCATAGTTGCAATAAGATTGAGACATATCTTCAATTCTTCGGTAGTTTTTGATAATTATATTAGTATTTAAATCATCAAAAGTATCAACAGGCAACCCTTTTGCCTTTATATCCTGTATAACATCTTGTGGATTGACATTAATAATATTAGAAATTTGAGAAATTAACGCACTTGGCAAGTGATCAAGAGCTACATTAGCCATGAAGAACCTTTAATGATTAACAGAAAATGTAATTACATATTATAATGAATAACTGCTATTAGCTATGTGTTTAATCTAAAAACGTATGAATTGTGCGGAGCACAGCATCCGTTTTTTGAGCATGAACCCAATGACCAGCGCCCGCGATCACTTTTGCAGTCGCATTAGGGAATTGTGCTGTGATCAATGCTTGATCTTCTTTGCGAACATAACCAGATTCACCGCCAATGATAAATAAAGTTGGCTTGGTGAATGTTGGTACATCCTGCCAACCAATGATCTCTAAATAGCGATCTTGTAAGGTTGCCACATTAAATTTCCAAGCGCCTTGCTTGAATGATTTCAATAAGAATTGAATCACAAATTCTTCATCTAAAATCGTACGCATTAACTCAGCCGCTTCTTTACGATCTGTGACTTTAGCATCGCTCACAGCATTCAATGCTGCAAAGATTTCAGTATGACGATGCACATTGTAAGCCACAGGCGCAACATCAATCACAATGAGGTTTTTGATTTTTTCAGGAATATATTCCGTGACTTTCATTGTAACTTTACCGCCCATAGAATGGCCGATAATAGTAACTTCAGGAATATTCAAAGTATCAAGCAGGGCAACGATGTCTTGTGCCATTGCAGAATAATTCATTGCGTCAGAATGGAAAGAATCACCATGATTACGCGCATCCACTTGGATGGTTGTGTAATCCGTCAAACCGCGTGCGATCATACCAAGGTTATTCATATCGCCAAACAGGCCATGAATCAACAAAATCGGTGTTGCATGAAGCTCGGTTTCAGGTTGGGTGATTTTATAGTTTAATAATGTTGCCATTCGATCATATCCTCAGTGACTGCATAACGTAGTGGGTTATTATGCCACGAAAAAAAGCAAATGGCGGGAGGAACACCATTTGCTTTTTAGCGCATGCGTTAATTAAATCGCAAGTGCTTTTTTACATGCTTCCCACGAACGCGCTTGGGATAAAGCATACAACTCTAATTCATCGATTGTTTTAGAGCCTAAATCTCTCATGAACTCTTCTTGGTTCGAGCTGATTGTATATTCCGCTTGTGCATTATCGCCCAAGTTAGATTGGAAAATACCCGCTGCGCTCACTGGCAAGAAATCTTCATAAACGATTGGTTCATAGCTGATTGCACCAGCTTCGATTAATTCTTCAATCGTTGCATCAGCGGCATATGAACCTGCTTTTGCGATGCCATCTTGCGTTGGATAGTAAGCAAAATAAGCTAATTTATTGTCATGCAACTCTTTGTAGCTATCTGGGAATGCTTGGAAATGCTTTGCCAAAGCTGCACGGTATTGATCAGCATTAGATTCAGACGTTGCACCAATTTCCGCGCGCGTTTGATTCAATAATTGATCATATAATACTCGGCCTTTTGGTGTTAATGCTGCACCGCGCTGTTCGATTTCACCGAAGCGAGCAGTATGATTGCCTGTGCTCTCATCTGCGGCTTGATCTGTGAAGCGTACATTTTCTTGCAATGCCTTAAAGCTTGTTTGACGAAGCAAAATAGGGCATTGACGTGCAGGAGGACCTTCCACAACGGCTTTTGGTGTGATGCCACGTTTTGGCATTAACTCTTGAACCATATCAATATCAACGGTTCTTGGTGTCAAATGGTTAATGTGTGGGCCTTTGAATGCCACAACGTCCGCAATTAAGCGATGTTGATCATGCAATGATTGATATTGTGCTGCTGTGACTGTTGCATCAGAGTGCCAACGGAAAGTTTCTAACACTTCTTGAATGAATGCATCTGCATCCGCTTCATTCAAGCCGCCTTCTTTCTCATTCTTTTCGATCAAGCGCATTGCGCCATCTGTAAAGATGTTACGTTGAGACAAAATTTCTTTGGCTTCTTTTTGTAGATCCGCATCATCAATCAATTCTAGGCGCAATAATGATGTGAATACACGGAATGGGCTCACATTCAAAGAATCTTCATGAATCGCACGGAATGCTGTTGAGTGAACAGGTACGCCCGCTGGTGTTAAGTCATAGTAACCCACTGGGAACATGCCCATCACTGAGAATAAACGGCGCATTGTGTGTAATTCTTGTGCTGTACCTAAACGAATTGCACCGTGGCGCTCTTCATCTAGGCGCTCGATTTCGCCTGTTTGGATTAAATGCTTATTGAGCAATGGATTGTTGTCCAATGTTGTTTTGTTGACATCTGCCACTAATTGCATCAAGTCGCCATACAATGGCACTTCATCACGGTACATGTGGGACATTGCTCTTGAAAATTTAGCCCTAATTAAATCAGGGGAGATAAAATCTGTAGTTGACATGAGTTCCTCCAAATGAACTGCTTAATATTATTATTGGTGAATTGCTTCGGCTAAACATTCGCCTAGGATGTTTAAGCCTTGTTCTAGTGTTTCAGGTTCGATCGTCAGCGGTGCCAATAAACGGATGATGTTTCGGCTTTTACCGCTTGGCATCAATAACAAACCGCGTTCACGTGCGCTTTTTAATACTTTTGCGAGTACTTCTGTGCCTGCTGAACCATCTTGATTCAATAAAGTAATGCCACGCATTGCATCCACGCCAGTTAATGGGCCAACACAAGTTAACCCTTCAGCTTGCCATTGCGCATGATATTTTTCGATTGTTTGAGTGTACTGCTGATTCCATTGAGCTAGTTGTTCAGCATCTGACATGATTTCCATCGTTGCTAATGCCGCTGCACATGCAACAGGATTGCCTGAATATGTACCACCTAAGCTACCTTTAGGAAGATTGTTCATGAGATGTTCTTTACCCATGACAGCGCCCAAAGGCATTCCACCAGCGATACTTTTTGCAAGCAATAATAGATCAGGTTCAATGCCTAAATGTTCAAAGCCAAAGCGTTTGCCTGTGCGCCCAAAGCCTGATTGAATTTCATCCAATACCAATAAAATGCCGTTTTGATCACAGAATTCACGTAAGTATTGTGCGAATTCACGATCAAATAGTTGGAATCCTGCTTCACCTTGAACTGGTTCTACGAAGATACATGCGATGTTTTGAACATCGACTTCTACGCTGAGTAAACGCGCCAATGCTGCTTTTGCATCTGCCGCACTTACGCCAGTATCTTGACTTGGGAAAGGTAAGTGATAAACAGGGCCAGGCAATGGGCCAACACCTTGTTTATAAGGGGCAACTTTACCGTTAAGATTCAATGCGGCCAATGTTCGGCCATGGAAGCCGCCATCAAATGCGATTACGCCCGTGCGTTTAGTTTGTAAGCGCGCGATTTTCAAGGCATTTTCTGTCGCTTCTGCGCCACAATTCGTGAACATTCCCATCATTGGTTGTTCAGTTGGAATGAACTTTGCCAATGCATCCATGGCTTTTTGGTACTGTCCATGTGGCACAGCATTGTAAGCATAATGGGTTAATTTTTGTACCTGCTCTGTAATGGCAGAAACAATTTTAGGATTGCAATGGCCTAAGTTCAAAACGCCAATGCCACCAACGAAATCGATGTAAGCGCGACCACTTTCATCCCATACAGTTGCATTCAAACCGTGAGACAAAGTGATAGGATGCACGATGGATAGTGCGGATGTGATAGACATGTTATTCCTCCAAGTGATAGAACCAGTCACTTTTTCTCTGTTGGAAAAATGTAACTGGGCTATAAGATGGAGCTATCAAATCAAAAATCCGAAAGTGGTTCAAACGAAAAAAAAGCTGTGAATTATTCCTTTTTTTCCGATTCCACCGAATGCATCGTCTGTAAATAGGTTTTTAACCAAGTGATGAATTTTTTAATTCTTGGAATATCAATGGATTGTGCTTCGTATGCTAAATAATAAGCGCCATGGCTATCCAGTTCATAATCCCAAGGAATGATTAAAGTTCCGCGTTCTAATTCATCTTGTGCTAAGAATTTTGGCACTAAAGCGATGCCATAACCCATCTCTGCTGCACGAATGCAAGCAAACCATGTTTCAAATTCTGGGCCTTGATAACAGTGATCAATGGTTGCGCCTTGGCTTGAGAAATATAAAAACCAAGATGCCACACGAGATTGGCATTGTAGAAGAGTGTAATGTTGGAAATCTTCCACTTTTTGAATGGCGCGGCCATTATCTTTAAGAAAATTAGGATGACAAACAGGTACCATCCATTCGTCAAATAGCTTAATGCATTCGATATCTTCCCAAACGCCACCACCAAAAATGAAGGCGACATCAATGCCCGCTGTTGCAAGATCAAAGGGCTGAACATAATCTTTTAAATTCAAATGAATGTTGGGATGAATGTCATAAAACTCTTTGAGTGCTGGGATGAGCCAGCGGGCGCCAAATGTTGGATGTGCCGCTAAACTTAAAATTTCACGATCACCGCCATAAGTCAGCATATGTAGTGTGGAATCTTCGACAATGCCTAGAATTTTTCGCACTTCTGGTAAATATGCAGCACCTGCTGCGGAGAGCTTTAAACGCTTACGAACCCTATAAAATAAATTTGTTTGTAATGTTGCTTCTAATTGTGCCACTTGTTTACTGACAGCACTTTGTGTTAAAAACAGTTCTTCAGCTGCTTGAGTGAAGCTTAAATAGCGCGCGGAGGCTTCAAAACACTGCAAAGAAGCCATAGATGGGATTTGTTTGCGCGGTATTTGTGAAAGGTTCATACATTGTATCCTTAAAAATATAAATCTAGTGTTCAATCCAATATGGAATGAATTAATGCGGAAAGCTCGTTTGCAATTATGACACATTTACTACTAATCTACCCGACTGTATGACCTAGATCAATAAAATAGGTTATGCTAATCAATAATGCTGAAGAGCTTTTATATCAGCATTTTGTCGATTACATCAGTCTTTTCGTAGATAGTATAGTCGACAAAACATAAAAATGTTTTTAGGGAGGTATGTAGTGAAGTTGTTGTGGAATTGGTATATGAGCAAATCTTTTATGCTCAAAATTACAGTAGGTTTTATTCTTGGATTGGTTTTTGGTGTTGTACTAGGCCCACAAAGCTCAATTTTTTCACCGCTCGGTGTTGTGTTTATGAATTTATTGAAAATGATCGTTATTCCGCTCATTTTTTTGTCATTGTTGGTTGCAGTGAATCATTCAAGTCCTACTGAATTAGGGCGCATCGGCGTTAAAGTTTTCCCGATTTATGTTGTGACAACGGCATTGTCTGTCGCCATTGGTATTGTGGTTGCAAAATTTATGAATCCTGGTGCTGGTGTGAAATTAGATACAGGTGCAACCATTTCCGTTCCTGATCGCCCAGGTTTGATTGATACTATCTTGAATATGATCCCAACAAATATTGTGAAGACATTTGCTGATGGCAATATTCTTGCAATTGTATTTGTTGCGATCATCATCGGTATTTCAATGTTGTATATGCGCCATTCAGAGAATGATACCCATAAAGAAATGGGTGATACGCTCATGAAATTTGTAGAATCTGCGAATGAAGTGACGTTGAGAATTTTAAGCGGTATTTTGGAATATGCACCGATTGGTGTGTTTGGTATCACAGCAGCAACGATCGGATCGCAAGGTTTGGATACAGTCATTGCGTTGGGTAAATTTATTTTAACGTCATACATTGGTGTTGGTTTATTAATCATTGTTTTCTACCCAATCATTTTGAAATTGTGTGGCGGTAAAGTGATCCAATTCTATCGTGACATTAAAGATTGTATGCTGACATCATTTGTTACAGCGAGTAGTTTAGGAACATTGCCGATCTCAATTAGAGCTGCAAAAAGAGCGGGCATTGATGAAAGTATTGCCAACTTAACATTGCCAATCGGTGCGACTGTGAATATGAACGGTACAGCATTGCGTTTGGGTGTTGCTGTAATTTTTGCCGCAGAAATCATGGGCATGGAATTGGGCATGGTTGAGCTGGTATCAATCATTTTGATCGGAACATTGACAGCTGTAGGTACAGCAGGTGTTCCTGGTACAGGCTTAATTGCAATGTCTGCGGTATTTGCGCAAGCAGGTTTACCGATTGAAATCGTTGCATTGACAGCAGGTATCAATATTCTTGTGGATATGGTATTTACATTGGGTAACGTCACTGGAGATTTGGTGGCTGCTAAGATTGTGGATCTATCTGAACGACGCAATGCTAAAAAGTTAGGGCTTGAAGAGTCATCTGTAGAACCTTCTTGACATCTTTAAATAAAAGATTATGATCGATTTGTTATTGAAATTATTTTAATTGAAAATATATGAACCAATTTTTTGCGAATTACTATTATTACTACTATCTCCACAAGGCGGGAGATATAGTTGTTCGTGAATAAAAATAGTTCACCCTATATCAAATCAAAGCCCGCTCAAAAGCGGGCTTTTTTTATATCTCGATGATATCCAAAGGAAATGAAATGGCAGCGTTAACACAATTGAAAACATTACGATCGAAAGAATCCATTGTAAGTGGCATCACAAATCGTGCAGATTTAATGGCAGCACATGAAGCAGGTGCGACTTACGCAGGTTTTATCTTTGTGTTAACGTCACCTTATGGCATTGCAATCGAGGATGCAAAAGAGATCGCTAAAGATTCTCCTTTAAAGCATATCGGTATTTTTCAGAATTCGGATTTAGCAGATATTTTGTATGTGGTGAATGAAATTACGCTCGATGCGATTTTATTAAATGGCTGGGAAACACAAGCATTCATCACAAAGCTACGTGAGCAACTGCCTAAATCTATTAAGATCATTAAGATCGCTCATTGGAAAGATGATGCACCAAAAATGAATTATCAGGATGTGGATTTTTACTTATTGGGCGGTCATGTGGGAGAAATTTTAGAGCCTAATTGGTCATTACTCAAAAATATGGATTTGAGTAATGTATTTTTATCAGGTAATTGGAAGGATAGTGGGTTATTGCCTAATATTCAGCAGCAGCCCTTGGGCTTTGAGTTAAATTTTAAGATGTCAATTGCAAAAATGCATTTGTCCCATTAGAGCGAATATCGATGGGTAAGACTTCGATGGGCGATTGAAAAATTGGCCCATCAATGACTAAAGTATGGAATTCACCTGCTTCACCGCAAGGATCAATGCCGCGATCTTCGAGAGTATCAATCATCTCTAATGTCAGCATTTTCCCCAAATCTTCTGTTGTCATGCCTTTAGTTAAATTCACAGAAACGATCATAGCTTGAAAGCCTAATCTCACGAACTCTTCGACAATTTCTCTGCGTGGTCGATTCCATAAAGGCATATATAAATCTAAATCGGCTTTTTGTACGATCTGTTCATGCCACGAGGCATGTTCTGGTACATCAATATCGCCTGTGACTAAAAGATTTGCGCCCATATTTTTAGCATCTGCCAATAATTTTAGATAATTGACTTCATAATCATCCCAGCTCGATTGAGCGCTGAGAATGGGGAGACCTAAAGCATCTGCTTGTTTTTGTGTGATGGACATTGGTACGCCATGAGAACGAGAATGATCACCTTCATCAGATAGCATCATGATTAAGCCAATACATTTACCTTGTTGCAAGGCGTGATAGAGCGCCAAAGTACTGTCTTTACCACCGCTGAAAGATAAAATAAAAGGTGTGTTTGAGTTTTGAGGCCAATGATTGAGCATAGAAAACCTTATGAGTGAAAGAGTGGAGAATTTCCGCTATGATTCATATTATCATTTGATAATTAATGTAACCAAGGAGAGAGTATGGATTTAGGGATTAAAGATCGCTGGGCGATTGTATGCGCGGGTAGTAAAGGTTTAGGAAAAGCTTGTGCAAAAGCTTTAGTGAGCGAAGGCGTGAATGTTGTGATTAATGGCCGCACTGAATCATCATTATTGGCAACACAAAAAGAATTAGAAGCATTACCAAATGCAGGCAAAGTCATTGTTGTGGCAGCAGATATTACAACGCCAGAAGGCCGTGAAAAAGTATTAGCAGCAGCGCCTCAAGTGGATATTTTGATCAATAATGCAGGTGGTCCACCGCCAGGTAATTATTTGGATTGGACAACGGAAGATTGGATGAAGGCATTGAATAATAATATGATCACTGCCATTGAATTAATTAAAGCAGTGACGCCAAAAATGCAAGCGCAAAAATTTGGTCGTATTGTGAACATTACATCGAGTGCCGTGAAAGCACCGATCAGTGTTTTGGGTTTGTCCAATGGTGCACGTTCTGGTTTGACAGGATTTGTTGCGGGTGTTGCACGCACAACTGTGCAAGATAATGTCACCATTAATAATATTTTGCCAGGTGCGTTTGCAACGGATCGCTTAATGCAAACAATGGCGGCAGAAGCTGATAAAAATGGTATTTCTAAAGAAGATGCGATCAGTGGACGTATGCAGAAAATTCCAGCGCAACGCTTTGGCGAGCCTGATGAATTTGGTGCGTTGTGCGCTTATATCTGTAGTGCTCAAGCAGCTTATATCACAGGGCAAAATTTTTTGATTGATGGCGGTGCGTACCCAGGAACATTTTAGTAGGTTTAGCAAATATTAATCACTGTCACTCATTATTCACATTTGTGTACTAATCTGATTACTCCGAATTTTTATCATTATTTATAAATAAGCGAGCAAATTATGTTGAAAGAATTTAAGAAATTTTTATTGCGTGGCAATATTTTAGATTTATCAGTGGGTGTTGTGATTGGTACGGCATTTACAGCGATTGTTAATAAAATTGTAGAGGGTTTATTAACACCAATCATTAGCTTAATTTTCGTTGTGACAACGGGCAAAACATCAGCAGATGATGCATTGGGCAACTTGGTGTTTCAAGTGAAAGGTGTGACATTTAATGTGGGTTCAGTGTTGAGCGCTTTGATTACATTCTTGATCACGGCGATTGTATTATTTGCGATTATGAAAGCTGCGAATAAAATTGTTGCAGCAGCTCATCATGAAGAGAAAGCAAAAGCAGCGGCAGAGCCACCAGCACCACCTGCACCAACATCTGAAGATTACTTAAAAGAAATTCGTGATCTATTAGCAAAACAAGCTGAGAAATAAATTGATTCAGTGCTAAAGAAAAACCAGTTCAATAATGAACTGGTTTTTTGTTGAGATATTGAGATATAGTTAATCAGTAGAATGAGTTACTGAGTAATGACTGGGATTTTCCCGATCTTAGCTTGCCATTTTACAGGCTCAGTTTTGTGAACAGATTGCCCTAAAGTATCAACGGCTACAGTGACAGGCATATCTTCCACTGTGAACTCATAGATTGCTTCCATACCCAAATCTTCAAAGGCTAATACTTTAGAAGCTTTGATTGCTTTAGAAACTAAGTAAGCTGCGCCGCCAACAGCCATGAGATAAACAGCTTTGTTATCTTTGATGGCTTCGATTGCGATATCACCACGTTCTGATTTACCAATCATACCGATTAAGCCAGTAGATTCTAATATTTGACGAGTGAATTTATCCATTCGCGTTGCAGTTGTTGGGCCAGCAGGGCCGACAACTTCATCATTGATTGGATCAACAGGGCCAACGTAATAGATGAAACGATTGGTAAAGTCTACAGGCAGTTGCTCGCCTTTATTCAACATATCCACCATGCGTTTATGTGCTGCATCACGGCCTGTTAGAATTTTACCTGATAACAATAATGTATCACCTGGTTGCCATGTTGCGATTTCTTCTTTTGTGATGGTTTCTAGGTTAACTTTTTTACCCGCAGAACCTGTATTAGTGATCTCAGGCCAAACATCTAAATTGGGTGGCGTTAATACAGCAGGGCCATTGCCATCTAAAGTAAAATGAACATGGCGCGTTGCTGCGCAGTTCGGAATCATCGCAACAGGTAGGTTAGCAGCATGTGTTGGGCATTCTAGAATTTTAATGTCCAATACCGTTGTTAATCCACCCAAACCTTGTGCGCCAATACCTAAAGCATTCACTTTGTCATATAACTCTAAGCGTACTTCTTCTGCGCGAGTTTCTGCACCTTTTGCCATTAAATCTTGAATGTCGATCGGTTCCATCAAGGATTTTTTAGCCATCAACATTGCCTCTTCCGCAGTACCGCCGATGCCGATGCCTAAAATTCCTGGTGGACACCAACCTGCGCCCATTTCAGGTACCATTTTTAGCACCCAATCCACAACAGAATCAGAAGGGTTGAGCATTGCAAATTTACTTTTTGCTTCACTGCCGCCGCCTTTGGCTGCAACATGAATATCGATTTTATCGCCTGGCACTAAATCATAATGGATCACCGCAGGTGTATTATCTTTAGTATTGATGCGTTTACCCATTGGATCAGCGAGAACAGATGCACGTAAAATGTTATCAGGATCAGTATAAGCTTTTGCAACACCTTCATTGATCGCTTGAGTCACATCAAAGCCATCTTCAAATTGTACAGATGTACCGATTTCTACAAATACAGTCACAATGCCAGTATCTTGACAGATAGGACGACGACCTTCAGCGCACATTCTTGAGTTGATGAGGATTTGTGCCATGGCATCTTTAGCGGCTTTCGACTCTTCACGTTCGTAAGCTGCTGTTAAACTTTTAATATAATCTTCTGGATGATAATAGGAAATGAACTGCAAACTATCATGGATCGATTGAACAAGATCTTCACGTTTGATAATGGTCACTATGCGCTCCTTTAGTGAATTGGTGGTAATTATCGTGCGAAATCATACCACAAAAGAGCGCATATAATGAATGTTAACGATGATAGGGCGAGTGATTCAACGTATGGAAAGATCGGTATTGTAGATTTTCTGATGCTAAAAATTGATCTAATTGAATTTGTTGCTCAAATGTAGGCTCGTTAATATAAATGCAAGAACCTGTCCCTGTAATTTTGGGTGCCAATCCTAGAGATGTTAATGTTGCCATATAGTCTTGCATTTTGGGGTAGAGCGCGTAAATTGCAGAAGTACAATCATTCAAATATTCAGGTTGATCTGTCTTTTCTAAGATTGGATTATTTCTGGATAGCTCGGGATATTGGAAAATTTTTTGCGTACTTATGGAAATATTAGGAATGATCAAACCATAAGCTTTTTCTTTCGGTTGCATTGGAATGAATAAATCGCCAATACCTTCTGCCCATGCGCTTTGCCCATAAATAAAGATCGGAACATCTGCACCTAAAGTACGGCCGAGCGCTTGAAGCTTATCAGAGCTGTAATTAAGTTGGTATAGTTCATTGATTGCCATTAATGTGGTAGCCGCATTGGAGCTGCCACCACCTAAACCTGCGCCCATTGGAATACTTTTTTTAAGAGTAATATTTAAGCCCGTTGTAATGCCACTTTCTTTTTGTAACAGACGGATTGCTTTAACAATGAGATCATTCTCTTCTGTAATGAACTCATTGTGATAATCAGCCATAATTTTATTATCATCACGCAGCTCAAAGCCGATTTCATCTTGCAATGAGATGAATTGAAATAATGTCTGCAAATAGTGATAACCATTCGGCTCTTGGCGCACAATGCGAAGGAATAAGTTGATTTTAGCGGGGGATTTAAAAAACTGCATTTTAATATAACCAGTGCTCAACTAATAAACGTAAGCGGACATCACCACGAGTTAATTCAATGCTCTTTGGAATATCACGTTTTTTATATGTCATCCATTTTTTGTATTGGATGTTCCAGCCATCTTCTTTAAAAGCAATCACGCGGTTTTTATCATCACGTTCTATGTTTGTTGCTTTTTCGTTGGGTATCCCAACGATCCAATTTTTCATGCCTGAAATCGGCCAGTCAAAGCCTGTAATTTCAGTGAATAAAGCATCTGGTGATTGGCCTTTGTATGTTTGCTCTTCTGTCACTAATACGCTTTCATTAGGCGTTACTGCAAGATCGATTCTGCCACTACCTAAAGGACCTTGAACAATCAGCTTCAAATCTTCAGGATTTTTTTGAGCCCAATTGAAACTTGCTTGACCACTATTTTCAGGCGCTTTTAATGCGGCACGACCAATGGCAGTATATTTTTCTAAGGGTTTGTTTGGATCAGGAATAGTTGTTGCACAACCTGCTGTAATTGCAACGATTGTGAGTAAGCTTCCAATGCGATTTAAGTTAAGCATGAATGAGTTCTCATGAAGATATAAAAGTGTACAAACTGTAACACAAAAACACCCGCTATTGGGTGCGGGTGTTTGTTTTCCTGGGGGAAAATTTAATGTTATTAGTCTACTCTATGTTCGCGATCCAAAAATGCTTTAGGATATTTTCTAAAACCTTTGGTGACAATTGCTAAGTAGATAATACCTAAAGTTCCCCATACAAGACCAATCTGCAATGCAATGCTTTCGAGGTTGTACCATAAATAACCGATGAAAAGCATACCGAAGAAAGGTAAGATCAAGAAGTTTAAAGTATTTTTAAAGCCATCTCTTTGACCATCTTTAAAGTAACATTGTACGATAACGCACACGTTAACAATGAAGAATGCTGTCAATGCACCGAAGTTAACTAAATGCAAAGCAAAGTCTAAATCGAAGAAACCTGCACTTAGCGATACAATACCAACGATCACAATATTGATAGAAGGCGTTTTGTATTTAGGGTTAATGTAAGAGAATGCTTTTTTAGGGAAGATACCATCACGACCCATAACATACATCATACGAGAAACACCTGTATGTGCTGCTAAACCAGATGCAAATACTGCAAAGATTGCCAACCATAAACCAATGGATTGGAAGAAGGTTGATGCTAAGAATTTACCAATGTGTAAGTTGCCCATTGATTGCTCTGCTGCATATAACAATACTTCAGGCTGGCTTTCATCTGGTGAAACGAAAGTATAACCTTCAAAGAATAACTGCATGAAATACGTGATGAAGATAAAGATCACACCACCAATCAATGTTGTTAAGAAGATTGCTTTGGGGACCGCTTTCGCTGCATCTTTTGCTTCTTCAGATAATGAACTTAAACCATCAAAACCTAGGAACGAGAAACATAAAATTGCAGAACCAGCAGCAACAACACTGATTGACATCTCGGGGCTCACAAATGGTTTTGTGCTTGCTAAAGTTGCAGCGCCAACACCATCAAAATAGAGGCCTTTAATGACTAAAATTATGAAGATAACCATTAACAATAATTGGAAGAATACGATGATGCTGTTAAAGCTTGCCACCATTTCTACACCACGGTAGTTAATATAAGTCATCAATGCTGCCAATGGTACAACATAGAACCAAATATTGATGTCACCAAATTGTGATTTCAAATAGATCGTTGCTAATAAAATGTTGATCATTGGATTGAATAAATAGTCTAACAATGTACACCAACCCACAACGAAACCTACTTTAGGATCAATGGATTTTTGTGTATATGTATAAGCTGAACCTGCAGAAGGATAACGGCGAACCATCTTGCCGTAACTCAGTGCAGTGAACATCATAGCGACTAATGTGATGATATATGCAGTTGGAACATGTCCACCTGTATCTTGACTAACGATACCAAAAGTATCGAACACAGTCATAGGTTGCATATATGCTAAACCGATCATGACAAGCTGCCAAAGCACTAATGTTTTTTGTAAGCTCGCAGAACCGTTATTGGTAACGTTAGGAGATAACGTTTGTTTGTTTGATAACATAAGTTTATTTCCCCCAGCCTTTCCATGGCTTGTTGAAAGAGAGATAAATATGTGCCGAAATTCAAAAGAATTACTGCCCCCTTGTGTGCGAGTTAAATACCCAATATAAACTTAACTCTAAAAAAAAATCCTCATATGAAGATGAGGAATCAGGGGATTTTACAGGAAAAATTTCATTTGGCTACATTTTTTTCTTTTGAATAGTGATAATTTTTATCCATCCCTGATTTTTTGCCTATTTTATCTTGTAGCCATATGATTATCAAAGCCTATCATGTTAAATATTAATATTTTAAAGCGCGTATTTTCTCACAAGCATCTTCAATGCGCTGCTCACAGCCTTTGCTATACCAATAAATTGCCTCGCCTGTATTTCGATGAGTACCACGTCCAATAGAATACCAATGAGCAACGGTTAAAATTGCACGCCAATCATCTGTGTAGGCTAATTTTTTGTACCATTGTAGTTGTTCTTGTGGATCATCATAGTTAATCGCAGCAAGGATTAAAAATGATTCAGGTGTGCCAGAGCGTGCCAATAACTGTTTTGCTTGTCGTTTATTACTGGTCACGCCATCATAACCATTCCATAAAATCATACCACTGTAATAGTTAACGTAAGGCATTAAATATTGATGATTACGGACTTTACTGAAATATTGTAAAGCTTTTTTATGATCCCTTGGAAAAGGGACGCTAGCATGATGATGATAACCAAGATAATAAAGTAAGCCGACATAAAACGCATGCTCAGGATGAGCTTCAGTTGCATAATCAATTAAGTCTTGAGCAGATAAGCGACTGTTATTAACAAGTGTTAAAACATTATTTTCAACAGATGTGTCACGTTTCCAACCTTCCCAAAAATTTGGGTCATCGACATTATGTGCAAACGTTACAATCGGTAGGATAGATATCAGCACTGTTAGTAAGAATTTAACCATAGGTCGGTTCCTTTCTTGAGTACAGTTTCAATACTTTAATTATATGCTGTGCATATGACAAATTTATAACAGCAATTCATAGATATTTGATCTAGATGAAATTAAACGAAAATAATTTATCATTGAATGATCAAAATGATACATGTATGCACATATTATTATATATTGATCAGTTATGTTGGTTTTTTAATAATGATAAGCTAATTGCTAAGGCAAAAGCAATGGAAACGGTATAAATGGGGTAGATTGTTGCTAAACCTAAAAAGAGCAGTGCGATGAGATAGCATATAAAAATGCCAGCGCTGCTCCATAAAACCATTCTATAAAAACGATCATATTTAAAAGCAAATAAAGCCAGCGCGATATTCATTAAGAAGATGTATTTAATGGCTGTGAAAATGGTTGTGATGTCTGTTTGTAGATTGAAAGCTAATACCAATCTACCAGCTTCAAACCAAACTTTAGCAACAAAAGGATAGAGATAAGCAAAGACAGGGAAATATTCTTTATCAATGCTCATTACTAAGCAATGGGCAATAAAGAAGAATATTAGCCCTATCAAAACAACTATGCGAATCGTTTTATTCATTAATCAATTGAGCTTTTAATTGGTTTAATTCAGGATTTAATGGATCCACTTTTAAACCGACATCAACATAATCCAAGGCTGAAAAGTAATCATTTTTACTGAACTCTTTTTTAGCTTGATTTAAGTAGTGGTTGGCTAATTGGCTAATGCCAGAAAGCGCTGCTTGGTTATTAGGATCAATCGCCAATGCCTGATGATAAAACGAAAGTGCAGAACCTTGATAGGGTTCGCTCAATTGTCCTTTTTGCCATGCAACTTTTGCATTTTGAATTGCAGTATTGATTGCAGGATTGTCTGATTGAGCAGGCGCACTATTTTGCGCAGAAGATTCCAATTGTAATGATTCCATATTGAGACCAAACGGCGAATCACCATAGAAATTTTCTGCATTGTGTTCTGCCTCGTCATCTTCTTCGGCCGATGAAATCAAACTTAATGCAGGTAAATCCAAATTAGCTGTCGGATTTTTTTCAGCTTCACTGATCAATTCGATCTCTTCTAAAGTTGGTTTATCTGTCATTGTTGGACGACGAACTGGTGGTTTGTATACAAATGATTCGCGCTCTTCTTCAGATAATGCAGGATTGTAAATGGCTTTACCTAAATCATTGGCTCTGTCAATTGAGTATTTAGGTAAGCCTGTGCGTGTTGTTTCACTGCCCATCATGAAGTAAGCAAAAACTAAGCAGATGGCAAGGAAACATCCTGTGACAAATAAGTTAAAACCTTGAAACCATCCCCAGCCTAAAGAACTTCCATATTTTTTGGATTTCTTTTTCTGGATAACTTCGGCTTCTTTATTCTGTTCATTGACATTTTTGGTCTCAATGGCAACAGATTCTTGATTACCGCTTTCAGGGTCTTTAATGTATTTAAATGATGGTTCCATATTGAATTTGTCTATTGTCAGGATCTATTGAATCGGCGAATGAGCATTATAACCAATTTCTCGTAAAACTTCGGATAATTCAAACAAAGGTAAACCCATAATGCCTGAATAGCTGCCTTCAATTTTTTGGATATATTGTGCCATTAAGCCTTGTATAGCATAGCCGCCAGCTTTGTCACAAGGCTCTTTGGTTGCCCAATAAGTTTCGATGAATGTTTCGGGTAAATGTGCAAATGTTACGGCATTGACATTAGTTTTTACAATGATTTGATCTAAATATTGCACTGCAATGGCAGACAAAACTTGATGTGTTGAGCCAGATAACAGAGACATCATGCGTTGAAAATCATCATAATTTTCGGGTTTGCCTAAAATGATTTGGTCTTTAATCACCGAAGTATCTGCTGTTAAAATCGGATGCTGAGTATTGCTCAGCATTGATTTTGCCATCAACGCTTTAGAATGAGCCATACGTTCAACATATTGATAAGGATCTTCGTGATCTAAAACCGATTCATCAATATCAGTATTGATCACTTGAAAATCAATACCGATTTGTCTCAATAGCTCTTGGCGCCGTGGCGATTTGGATGCAAGTAAAATCATTAGCCTTTAACAATCTCGTCAATGGCTTTTAATTTGATTAACAATGCTTCTAATTCTGATAATTTGATCGCATTTGGGCCATCTGACAATGCTTGATCAGGATCAGGATGCGTTTCCATGAACAAACCGCCCACACCAACAGCAACCGCAGCTTTGGATAACACAGGAACAAATTGACGTTGACCGCCAGAACTTGTGCCTTGTCCGCCTGGTAATTGCACTGAGTGTGTTGCATCGAATACAACAGGGCAGCCGATATCTTTCATCACTTCTAATGAACGCATATCTGAAACTAAATTATTGTAGCCGAAAGAAACACCGCGTTCACAAGCCATGATGTTTTGGTTGCCTGTTGCACGTGCTTTTTCGATCACGTGTTGCATATCCCAAGGTGCTAAGAATTGCCCTTTTTTGATATTGACAGGTTTCATTGTTTTTGCAACATTTTGGATGAAGTTAGTTTGACGGCATAAAAATGCAGGTGTTTGTAATACATCCACAACAGATGCCACTTCATCTAAAGGTGTATCTTCATGCACATCTGTTAATACAGGTACATTTAAATCTGCACGGATTTTCTCAAGAATCGCTAAGCCTTTCTCAATGCCAGGACCACGATAGCTATTGATGGAAGAGCGATTAGCTTTATCAAATGATGACTTATAAATGAAAGGAATGTTGAGTCTTTCACACATCTCTTTTAAACGACCTGCAACTTCAAATGTCATCTCTTCTGATTCGATCACGCATGTACCAGCGATCAAGAAAAAAGGTGTGTCATTGCTAACTGGAGTTTTAAATAGAGGGATATTAACCATTGTATTAACCTTTTTGTGAGTAAACATGAGTGAGACCTGTCATTAATAGGTCCGCTGTACCTTGATTACAAGCCATTGGGATATTATAAAGCGTGGATAAACGAATTAATGCTTTAACATCAACATCATGTGGCATTGGTGTTAATGGGTCTGTAAAGAAAATGAGCAAGCCTAACTCGCCAGTACAGATCAACGAACCTAATTGTTGATCACCGCCCAATGGTCCACTTTTTAAACGTGTTAAATTTAAGTCAGGATAGGCTTCTAAAATTACTTTACCTGTTGTTCCTGTTGCATACAAAGGGAATTGTTTGAAAAATTCGTAGTGAGGTTTCATCCACTCTACCAATTCAGTTTTCTTTTGGTCATGTGCAACTAAACCAATGCCTTTATGAAGCATAACTTCTCCTATGATTATTGAAGTCTTTCAACAGATTGAACGCGATTATTTTTGTCGAATGTTACTTTGACATTTTGTTGAGCTGTTTGTTCACCTGTCGATAATGTGCTCATGAATGTGTAATGCCAAACATTAGGATGGTACGGATCTCTCACTAAAGGTGTACCTAGAATACGTTGCACATCTAAATGTGCCATACCTGGTTTAATCTGCTCTAAACGAGTATCTTCGATTTGATTGCCCTGCAATATTACTGTTTTATGTAAACCTGGCAAATTGGAACAAGCGGAAACTAAGCCTGTCATCAATAATAGACTGCTGATCTGCATTACTCTCTTTTTCATCATCATTTCCATGCAAAGTAAGTCGGTAAATAGTGCTAATTCTATACTAGAACGAATCTTTATAAAAATAATCTTTGTTATTGTGGAATTTACTCTATAATTTCGCCATGTTTTTAAAATAACTGGACAGCATGGCTAGAGAATATCTTTTCATCGATAGTGATGAAGCATTAAAAAACTGGTTGGCCAATCAACAAGATTTAACAGCGATAGCGGTGGATACTGAATTCATGCGTTTTCGTACCTATTTTTCAAAATTATGTTTAATACAATTGGCAACAGATCAAGAAGCGATTTGTATTGATCCCTTAGCAATCACCGATTTTGAGCCATTGTTGGCGATGTTGACGCATCCGAAAATCGTAAAAATTTTCCATTCAGCAAGTCAGGATTTGGAAACAATTTATACAACTTTCAATCTCATTCCTAAGCCAATTTTTGACACACAAATTGCGGAAACAGTTTTGGGTGCAGATCATTTAATGAGCTATCAAGATACTGTGGAAATGCGTTTGAATGTTTTATTAGATAAAGCAGAAACTCGCACAGATTGGGAAAAACGCCCATTGTCACAAAATCAAATTGATTATGCCTACGATGATGTGACATATTTGTATGATCTTTATCTTTTAATGAAAGATAAGATCGAAACGAAAGAAGAACAACGCATGTTCTTTGATAAAACCGAAGCTTTATATATGGTGGAAAAGTACGCACCGAATCCTGACATGGCTTGGATGAAGGTGAAAGCACGCAAAACTTTGCGAGGCAAGCGTTTACAGCTTTTAAAATTGTTGGCAAAGAAAAGGGAAGAGCTTGCCATTGAACACAATATGCCAAAGCGTTGGGTTGTGGATGATGCAGCTTTGATCAGTATGTCGAAAGATTTTAATCAGCCATCGAATGAAAAAACATTGGCATCATACTTTGAAAAGCAACGAATGGCCCCATATTTTCAGCCAGTGATCGATGAGTTTTTATCGAATTATAGTTAAATAAAAGGAGGAGTCATGCGCTTATTATTGGCATTTTTATTGCCTTGGTTACAGTTTTTCACAATCGGTCGCCCAATTGCGGGGATCATTTGTTTAATTTTGCAGTTAACAATCATCGGATGGTTACCTGCGGTGATTTGGTCAGTTTATGCGTTGTCGCAATATTCAACAGATCAAAAAATTAAAAATGCTCAAATGTCAGGTAGGCAATTTAGAGATTAAGGCAGTTGAATGTTTTCATGGAGCATCCTTATAGGATGCTTTGTTTTAGGGCAATCGCAATCGGAGTGACGATGTTAAAAATCTTAGGGCTTTTGGCCATTATGGCGGCAATATCTGCGATTGTTTATCAACTCTTTTTTTCATTCAGAAAAAAGCATATTGGCTCTGGTAATATTTTTTATGTGTGTGCGAATGGCGCTTTTAATGAAGTTTTAGACACTGAAAAAGTTCACCAAGAAAATTTGCAAATTATCACAGCACGATCAACTGAAACAGTGAGCATTATGGATGGGATGATCACGCAAAATATATTGAGTCGAGATAATCATTCTCAGCATCGTATATTGATCAATGGTATGCCAGTTGGGCATTTGAAAGCAGAAACTGCACACGCACTTAAACAAGAGAAAGAAGAGTTAGGTATTCATAGTGGTTTAATTTACTGCAAAGTGAAAATCACAAAAAATCCAAATGGGACAATGCAAGCTGCCATTGATTTACCAGAGATTGATCGTTTAGCTAAGGTTCTATCGAATCGCTCATTTGAGCACAGCGTGGAAAAATTCTCAAAACTTAAATCATAGATTTTCTTTATTTTTCTCAGATGTTTTATGTTATGATATTTTATAAGTTACTTTTAGTAATTTATTCGAGAGAGAGAAGGAGGTTGTTATGAGAAAGAATGTCGGTACGGTTGATATGGTGATCCGTTTTATTATTGGATTATTCCTGTTGAGCTTAATCTTTTGGGGACCAAAAACATTGTGGGGCTTAGTTGGTTTAGTGCCAATTATTGCAGGTGCAATTCGTTTTTGTCCTTTATATACTTTGCTGGGAATTAATACTTGTCAGAAAGATTGATCAGTATTTTTTAGCTTAAAAAAGCTCAATCATTAATAATGATTGAGCTTTTTAATGGATATGAGCCGATGAAATTACAATCCTGATTTCAAACTCGCTTCAATGAAGCCATCGAGATCGCCATCCAATACTGCTTGTGTATTGCCCATTTCGTAACCAGTACGAAGATCTTTAATGCGTGATTGATCCAATACATAAGAGCGGATTTGGCTGCCCCAACCCACATCAGACTTAGAATCTTCCAATGCATCCGAAGCCTCGCGGCGCTTTTGCATTTCAAATTCATATAACTTAGAGCGCAATTGGTTCATTGCCACTTCTTTGTTACGATGCTGAGAGCGATCATTTTGGCACTGTACAACGATATTCGTTGGTAAATGCGTAATACGCACAGCAGATTCAGTTTTGTTAACGTGCTGTCCGCCTGCGCCCGATGCACGATAAACGTCAATCCGCAAATCCGCAGGGTTGATTTCAATGTCCACATTGTCATCAATTTCAGGTGAAATAAACACAGCGCAGAATGATGTATGGCGCTTGTTGTTTGAATCAAATGGAGATTTACGAACTAAACGGTGAATCCCTGTTTCTGTTCTTAACCAACCATAAGCGTGATCGCCTTCAAATTTAATAGTGGCAGATTTTAAGCCTGCAACATCACCAGGAGATTCTTCTAAGATTTCAGTTTTGAAGCCTTTATCTTCGCCCCAACGCAAATACATGCGCATCACCATAGAAGCCCAATCTTGCGCTTCTGTGCCGCCTGCACCCGATTGGATATCCATAAACGCACTTGCGCCATCTAATTCGCCAGAGAACATTCGGCGGAATTCTAACGCTTCAACTTCTTTTTCATACGTTGATAAATCTGATAAAACAACTTCGAGAGAATCGTCGTCATTCTCCATTTCACAGAGCTCTAATAGATCTTTGGCATCGGTTAAGTGGGATGTTAGATCACGAATACCATAAACAATGTTTTCTAGGGAAGAGCGCTCTTTACCGAGCTTTTGTGCATATTCTGGATCATTCCAGATTTCAGGGCTTTCAAGTTCCATAAGAACTTCAGTTAATCGTTCTGACTTTGTATCAAAGTCAAAGATACCCCCTAAGATCGTGCAATCTTGTTAAGAGGTCATCAATTTTTTCGTAATGTAAATTGAGTTCCATTGTGTTTCCTTTTGATGGGTGAAAATTTTGAATCGGTTATTATATGATTAAAAGGCAGTGATATCTTAAAAAAATTCTATAGACTATCTTGCTAATTATAATATTTTTGTGGATTTTTAATAAATATGATGAACATACCTAAAGATGTACAAGTCGTTATCGACAATAAATTAACTGAAATAGAGCAACAAGAAAATATTAGAATACTTTATTCGTGTGAATCAGGTAGTCGTGCTTGGGGATTTCCTTCGCCTGATAGCGATTATGATGTTCGTTTTATTTATATGAGAGAATTGGATAATTACTTATCTTTAATGCCTAAAAAAGATCAGCTTACTTATCCTATTAATGATGAGTTGGATTTTGTGGGGTGGGATGTTGTGAAGCTTTTAAAGTTGATGACAAAATCTAATACAACACCTTTTGAATGGCTACAATCTCCTGTGATTTATAGAGAAGATGAGGTGATCAAAAAGCAGTTGTGGGATTTATGTCAAGAATATTTTGGCCAAAGAGGTAATACATTTCATTATGTAGGCATTGCAGAAAGTGCAATGAGTACAATGAAAAATGAACAAATAGGTATTAAAAAATTATTTTATGTTTTGAGGCCTTTATTGGCAGCAACTTGGTGCATAGAAAAAAATAGAATTGCCCCAATGAATATTTACCCTATGTTAGAGCTTTTGCCAGAAGACTTAAGAGATGAAGTGGTAGCTTTAATTAAGTTAAAAGAAACTGTTCATGAGGGATATTTAATCACAATCGAGCCGAAGTTAAAAAATTGGATCATGACAACTTTTGATGAGTGTCGAGACAAGGCAAGATTGTTAGAAAAAAGCTCTTTGAGTATTGAAAAAGCGGATGACTATTTTAAATCTCTGATTACAGGATATAGATATTAAAAATGGACATTGAGTTTATTAAGAACAATGGTTATTTACTTTTTGAGTGTATCAGCGGAAGTAGGGCATATGGATTAGATACTCTAAAATCAGATACTGATTTAAAAGGTGTTTTTTATCTGCCAAAAGATCAATTTTATGCAGGTCATTACGTTGCACAAATTAATAATGAAACGAATGATGAAGTTTATTATGAATTAGGGCGATTTATAGAGCTCCTTACGAAAAACAATCCTAATATTTTAGAGGTTTTAGCATCGCCAGAGGAATGTATTTTGTATAAACATCCGATTATGAATCATTTATCGTTGGATCTGTTTTTATCTAAACTCTGCAAAGATACTTTTGCAGGCTATGCTACGACACAAATCAAAAAAGCTCGTGGATATAAAAAGAAAATAGTCAATCCTATGGATAAAGAGCGGAAATCATTGATAGATTTTTGTTATATCATCGAACAAGGGCAATCTATTCCTGCAAAAGATTGGCTGTTAGATAAGGATTATCAGCAAAATTTATGCGGATTAAGCGTGATTGATCATGCAAAAGGATTACATGCTTTGTTTTATGATCAAACAAATAGTTATGGTTATAAAGGCATTGCTGAGAATGATAATACTAATGGTGTGTTTATTTCATCCATTCCTAAAAATGAACCATTAGTTGCTTACCTGTATTGGAATCAAGAAGCATATATTCGCTATTGTAAAGAGTACAAAGCATATTGGGATTGGGTTGAGAATAGAAATGAAGATCGTTATCAAACTAATATGGATCATGGAAAAAATTATGATTCGAAAAATATGATGCACACAATTAGGTTATTACAAGTTGCTCAAGAAATTATTAGAGATGGAAAGTTAAATGTTAAACGATCTAATCGTGAAGCATTGTTGAAAATAAAATCAGGCGAAGAAGATTACGATAGACTCATTGAACTATCGGATAATCTCATGAAAAATATCGAGGAATCCCTCACAGCATCACCATTGCAAGATAAGCCAGATCAAATATTGATTGATAATATCTTAATTCAAATGCGAAACAAGCTGTATTCCAACTTGTAAGTAAAGATATATCTTCTTTTTAAGAAACAGGCGGCATCAAAAGTTGCATTCAATCAGTCTGTGGATTCACTCCGCGCAACAGGTAAAGTTATCGCAGTTGGCTTGCCATCAGAAACTATGGATTTAGCGATTGTTAAAACAGTGCTAGATGGTATTGAAGTGATTGGTAGCTTAGTTGGCACGCGCCAAGATTTAGCAGAAGCATTCCAATTCGCAGCAGATGGTTTGGTTGTACCAGTTGTGCAAAAGCGTAAATTGGCTGATGTGAATGCTATCTTTGAAGAAGTGGAAGCAGGTAAAGTCCAAGGCCGAATGGTTGTGGATATGAAAGCTTAATAAGCTTCTGCTTAACCAAAATCCCTTGCGATGCAAGGGTTTTTGTATTTATTCGTCTATTATAAATACTCAGCTATCTTTGAACTAATAGGTGAGTACAGTGATAGAATTTCAATTAATATGGATTTGTTATATTTAGTGCAAACTTTCTCATTTTGCTTTTTACTTTCATAACAAATTTTTCTATATATTTCTCTTGCTTTTGAATAATCTCGATTCGTTCCTTTACCTTCAAAATACATATCAGCAAGCTTAATGTAGTCATAACTTGAATTACTTGTTTCAGCTGCTAGTTTGTACCATTTAAAAGCTTCAGCATAATTTTGTTGTATACCTTCACTTTGTTCGTAGATTTCTCCAAGAGCTATCTGAGCATCATTATGACCTTGATTTGCAGCTAATGTTAGCCATTTAATAGCATGATCATAATTTTGATCGACCCTATTTTTTCGTTTATATGGATTACCTTTTTTATACATCTCACCAAGGTAATATTGCGCGTCATCATATCCTTGCTCTGCTGCTAATTGATACCATTTGATAGCTTCTATGTGATTATCCATGGAATATCTCATTACTCTTCCAATATGAAATTGTGCATAGTAATTACCTTGATTGGATGCCAATGTTAACCATTTTAGTGCTTCTTCAGAATCTCTTTCTATAATCATACCGTCATCATACATAACACCGATGAGAGTTTGAGCATAAGCATCTCCATTATCTGCTGATTGTTGGTATAGTAATATTTCTTCTAAATAATTTTGTTTGTTCTTATCTTTTTTATATATTTCCAAGAGCACATCTGATGGATCAATATTTTTTTGTAGTTCAGTTATATCTTGAGCAACGCTAAATTTGAATAGTAACAATAAGGTGATGATGTATTTCATTATTTGCCTATATTTTGAATTTTTTTATTTATATTTTGATTAAAATCGAGCTAGCATATAAAGTATATTTTTAAAGTGAATAAAAGGCAGATTTCTCTGCCTTTTTTCACATCTTTCTACTAGAAAACTACAACGACTTTGCAACTTCCAATGCTTTGTCATAATCAGGTTCGTTTGTCACTTCCTGAACATATTCAACGTGGCGGATGATGTTGTTTTTATCTAATACAACAATACCGCGTGCCAATAATGCTAAGCCTTCGATTTCAAAGCCGTATTCAACACCAAAATCATGTGTTTGGTAGTCAGATAATAGATTCTGATGAGTAATGCAGTTTTCATCTGCAAAGCGTTTTTGTGCAAATGGTAAATCCACTGAGATTGTTAATACTGCAACATCTGCCAATGCTTTTGCTTCTTCTTCAAAACGCTTAGTTTGAATTGAGCAAACGCCAGTATCGATCGATGGCACAACGGAGATGATTTTAATTTTTCCGTCAAAATTATCCAAAGTGATAGGATTCAAACCAAGATCAACCACTCTAAAGTTTGCGCCTTCTTGTCCAACAACTGCTTCTGTGCCCATTAATGTGATTGGGTTGCCTTTCATTGTAATGCTAGATCTTTGTGACATTGTCATCTCCTTGAGAATCGTTCAATAGCGGAAAGCTTTTAGGATTATAGATGAAAAATGATGCAATAGAAATTTCGGGTATTTAAGATGCAAAAAAGGCAGATTGCTCTGCCTTTTGAAACTTCGTAATATTTGCAATTAGATGTTTTTGTTGATGAAAGCTTCTAATGCAGCTTTTGGAATTGCGCCAACTTGTGTATCAACAACTTCACCGTTTTTGAAAATCATCAATGCAGGGATTGAACGAATTTGCAATTGAGTTGCGATTGCTTGGTTGTTTTGAACATCCAATTTCACAACTTTCAATTTGCCTGCAAATGTTTCAGCAGCTGCTTCAACGTGAGGTCCGATCATTTTACAAGGACCGCACCAATCAGCCCAGAAATCCACTAAAACAGGTAGATCTGATTGCAAAACTTCAGCTTCAAATGTAGCATCTGTTGCATTAACGTAATTACTCATGATAAAACTCCTTAAAATAATTTATAATAGACAATTTTAGTCTGTTATTTAAAATTCTGGTTTATTAAAACGGAATTAGTTAGAAATAACAAGCATAGTTTGTATTTAAAGTTTAAACGCTTTCAGTAAAAATTGTTTATTACACATTTCAATCAAAGGTCAAGATACACATGGCAAAACCAGAATTAAGTCAAATAATGTTTAAGGATTTACCGCTCGATGAATCTTTGCAAGAAGCGTTAGAAGATAATAATTATGTGCAATGCACACCGATTCAAGCTCTATCTTTGCCACTTTTATTGGCAGGTAGAGATGTAGTTGGCCAAGCACAAACGGGCACGGGGAAAAGTGCGGCGTTCTTATTGGCAACCTTGAATCGTTTGATGACGGTTCCTGTGGTGCAAGGTAAACGCGGGCCTTTTGCCATCATTATGGCGCCAACGCGCGAATTAGCGATCCAGATTTATGAAGATGCAGAGATGTTAGGCCGTTACACAGGTTTAAAATTCAGCTGCATTTATGGCGGTACAGGTTACGAGAAACAACGCAGTGATTTAGCATCCGATGTGGATGTGGTGATTGGTACAGTTGGCCGTATTTTAGATTTCTATAAGCAAGGTGAATTGAATCTTAAAGAGATCGAAGTTGTGGTGTTGGATGAAGCGGATCGCATGTTTGATTTAGGTTTTATCTCAGATATTCGTTATTTGTTCAAAAAAATGCCAAGTGTCACAGAGCGCCAAAATCTATTTTTCTCAGCAACATTTTCTCAGCGCGTTTTAGAATTAGCGTATGAGCACATGGATATGCCAGAAAAAGTTCAGATCGAAGCGGACAATGTGACGGCAGATAAAATCAAGCAATATCTTATTCATGTGGGCTCTCCAGATAAGATTTCATTGCTATTTGGCGTATTGAAAAAAGAACAGCCAACACGCACGATTATTTTTGTTAATACAAAACGAGCAGCAGAAGAGATCTCTAATTACTTAGCAGCGAATGACTATAAAGTGGGTGTGTTGTCAGGTGATATTCCACAAAATAAGCGCGAGCGTTTATTGGGTGATTTCAAAGATGGCAAGATTTCCATTATGGTGGCAACGGATGTCGCAGCACGTGGCTTACACATTTCTGATGTAACGCATGTCATTAACTATGATTTACCACAAGATGTGGAAGATTATGTTCATCGTATTGGCCGTACAGCGCGTGCTGGGGAAGAAGGTACAGCGATCAGTTTTGCATGTGAAGAATATGTATATTCATTGCCAGATATCGAAGAATACATTGAGATGAGAATCCCGACGATTCAGTTGGAAGATGATTTATTGGTTGAGCCTAAAAAGCCAAGTAGAAATCAGTCGTCAAATAAATTTCGTCAAAATCAGAATCGTAATAAGCCAAGAGCTGAAAAAACAGATAAAACTGATAAGGCAGATAAAGAACCTGTATTTATCGTAGAAGATGCAGTAGAAGCGGCGCCTACGGAAGACAATATGAATGAAATGGTTCAATCGGCAGAAGATAAGATCGAACGTAAATTTGAAAAACGTCGTCGTCCACGCAACATGCACACGCGCGGTCGTAGCAAATCGCATCAGCGCAATAATACACAAGCACCAACAGAAACTGGAGGTAATGGTGAAGCTTAAATTATTAACATCTTTATTAGTGGGTTTATTAGTTGTGGGTTGTGCAAATGCACCGATTCCAGATGATCAGAAATCAGCTTATAACGGCACAGGCGAAATTACTGCGGTGGTTTTGCGTGATAATAATCAGCAGGAAGTGAGTGTTAAAATTGAAGGACAAGGCTACGTTGTCGTCATGTTGAAAGAAGCACAAGATCTTTTTCCAGGGCAGAAAGTCCGTGTGAAAAGACAAGCAGGTGGTTATGGTGAGGTTGCTGTTCAATGAGGGTTGAGTTAGATCTTCCTGAGTTAACAGACGATGAGCGCGCACATAGTGCGCGTTTAGCGCATTTGTTGGTTGAGAAAATCAAAGCTAACGGTTCGATCCCATTCAGTGAATATTTTGCGGAATGTTTATATCATCCTGAGTTGGGTTATTACACGGGCGCTTTACCAAAGTTTGGTCGTACAGGCGATTTTGTAACAGCACCGATGATCTCACCATATTTTTCCTATTGCTTGGCGAATCAAATCGCAGAGATTTTAGCATTGTGTGAGTCGCCTGCCATTATGGAAGTGGGCGCAGGTACAGGTGTGATGGCAACAGATATTTTAACGCAGTTAAAGAAGATCAATGCATTGCCTGATCACTATTATATTGTGGAAATATCACCAGTTTTGCGTGAAAGACAGAGAGAAAATATCGCAAAAGTTCATCCTGATCTGATTGATCGTGTGGTTTGGTTGAATGAAGCACCTAAAGAAGCGTGGCAAGGTTGCATCATTGGTAATGAAATTGTGGATGCTCTTCCTGTGGAACGCTTTACGATTCACAATGGTGAAGCTTATTATGCTGATGTTGGTTATGATGAATCAATAGAGCAGTTCATCACCGTCGCTAACCGCCAAGATGATCAATTAACGCAGTTTATGGCGCAACTTGTTGAAGCTAACATTACATTGCCTGATGGTTATTTAAGTGAGTTTTGCCCAATGGTGAAAACATGGCTCGCTGATTTAACGCAATGTTTAACCAAAGGCGCAGTGATATTGTTGGATTATGGTTATAGTCGTCAGCAATATTATATGGCTGAGCGCGTAGAAGGCACGTTGATTGCTCACTTTAAACATCGTGTTCACAACAGCTGGGAGTTGTTCCAAGGCTTGCAAGATTTAACGGCCAATGTGGATTTCACGTTATTGGCAGAAGCTGGTTTAGAAGCAGATTTAGATTTCCTAGGTTACACATCGCAAGCATATTTCTTATATGGTAATGGCTTGGAAGCGATGCTGACAGAAGCTAAAGCGCAAATCAGCGATGAAATGGCGTGGTATAAAATCGCACAAGCGATCCAGATACTTGTTTTACCAGCTGAAATGGGTGAGCGCTTTAAGGTGTTAGCTTTAGGTAAAAATATCGAAATAGAGCCGCAAGGATTTGAGTTGTACGACATGAGTCAACAATTATAAAACGAGGAATAGCATGAATATTAAAGTTGCTTATATCGCAACATTGGAAGAGTATTATCATGCCGATGAAGCTTTTCGTCAGGCTTTGAAGAAAAACTCAGTGGATTTATATGTGCAGATCGCTTTATGGATCATTGCAGTAGCTTTTGTGATGATCGGTCAATTTTTCTTGGGCGGCACCATCGCAGTGATTGCCTTTATGTTGCAACAAGGTTATGCAAAGCGTTGGATTGTGCGTCGTAATTTTTACAAAATGGTGAATGCTGGCGAAACAGAGTCGTTGATATTTTCACAAGAGCATATTGTGTATGAATGTGGGATGGTTTCAGAAACGATTGATTGGGATGATTATGCAGCGTATTTAGAAACGGATGAGCTTTTTATGATCTTTTATAATGGCTCGGATCATTATGCGATCATCCCCAAAAGAGCGATGAAAGATGATGCAGAAATTGATCAGTTGCGTCAGCTTTTTATTCGTCAATTAGCGAATTATGAGGTGGATAATGCTTAATTTTGAAGGTGATTTACGTTTAACTGCGGAAGGTGTTCATTTTGGTAATCCGCAACAAATTAAATTGTTGAAAGAGATTCATCATACAGGTTCCATCACTCATGCCGCTAAAGCTGTTCCCATGAGCTATAAAGCAGCTTGGGATGCGATTAATAAAATGAATAATTTATCTTCCGAGCCTTTGGTGATTCGCGTCGCAGGTGGAAAAGGTGGCGGCGGAACATGTTTGACAGAGCGTGGTTTGCAATTGGTGCAGCGTTTTGATCTCATTGCAGAAGCGCATTCTGCATTTTTAAAGAGCATGAGCCAGTATTCACAAAGTTTTGAGGATGATTTGAATCTATTGCAACAGTTACGTTTTCAAACGAGCGCACGCAATCAATTGTCTGGTAAAGTGATCAAAGTGGAATCTTTTGGGATTCATGATGAAATCTATTTTGACATCGGTGCTGACAATATTTTAAAAGCATCCATTACGGATGAAAGTACAAAATTATTGGATATTGAAGAGAATGGGCGATTCATTTTGCTCATTAAAGCACCGAATGTGGCTATTGTGCCTCATACAGAAGATAACTGCATTGTGGGTGAAGTGATTTCTCATAAATCAGATAAAGATGGTGCTGAAGTGACATTGAAAGTGGGTAATCAGACGGTTGTTTCCAGTAATATTCATGCTGATGTTAAAGCCATGAAGGAAGGCGATTCTGTGGGCATTCAAATTGATCCTAAAAATATCATTTTAGTGAAGGTTTAATGCATACATGTAAAATTAAAAGGCTGATTAGTAAATATGCAATTGATTGAAAAAATTTCTAAAGTTTTTGAGTTCGATATTGAAGTTGATCGAGAGTATTTTGATCAACTATTAGAGGATTGCTATTTATCTTCTGAAACAATGAATATGAAAATATTGTTATCAATGTTCAATGATGAATCTTCATTCCCCGAACTACAATTTGAATTATTGAAATTAGTGGAATATTTAACACTCAAGGATCATTCATATTTATATAGTTTTTTAGAATTTATTTATGTTTTATCTGATAAAGCTAATGATTGGGCAGAGACTTTCTTTTATCGTATATTAAATACAGAAAAAGATACATCAGCCTTGATGGATGCGTTATCTATCATTCAAAATATGGAATCAAAAGCATATATATTGAAAATAATTAGAAATATTCAATCTCATGATTTAAATTCGAATATTAGTCCAATTGTGAAAAAAGGCAGAATAAATAGACAAGTTAATCTCCAAAAATTATTAGATTACTTGTCATAAATATTATTTTAGTGAAGGTGTAGGGAATGAGATATCTTTGGGTGTTGTTATTAAGCTTTGTCGTGATGGCTTGTGGTGATCAACCACAGCGTTATGATCGTTTGCCTGCCAATGCAACAGTTGTGGCATTTGGTGACAGCGTAACATTTGGCTATCAAGTCAATCCCAAAGATTCCTATCCTGCGTTATTGGCAGATTTATCCTATTGGAATGTGATCAATGCTGGTGTTGTGGGAGAGCGTGCGGATGAAGCGAAAAATCGTATTGATTCCGTGTTGGTTGAGCATCAACCACAGTTGGTCATCATTGAACTAGGTGGTAATGATTTCTTGCAAAGGCGCAATGCTCAAGCAGTCAAAGAGGATTTAAGAGCCATCATCCAAAGTGTGAAAGCTCATGGTGCCATTCCTGTATTGGTCGCCGTACCAGCATTGTCGCCCGTTGCTGCCATCACAGGAAAACCTAGTGATGCAGATATTTATCAGGCTTTGGCGAAAGAAGAGAAGGTTAATCTCATTTCTGATCTGTTTTCAGACATTTTAGGGCAAGAAAATTTAAAGCAAGATCATGTTCACCCAAATCAAGCAGGTTATAAAGTTCTGGCAGATGTCATTTATAATGCTTTGACCAATATGGGGCTTTAAGCAATATCCCAGAATAGCAATGATAATCCAAGGCCGATTAATAACACACCGATGACTTTATCCATGAGAAATTGATGGTGCAATATTCGTGAGCGGATCACTGGGGATGAAAAAAATAGGGCGATTAAACTAAACCAGAGTAAATGGGCAAAAGTGATGAATAGCCCAAAACTGAAATTACGCCAAAGGGATTGTCCTGCATCGATCACTTGCGTATAAACAGAGATCACAAAAAACATGGTTTTGGGATTCAATGCATTGGTTAAAAAGCCATTTTTAAAAGCCGCCAAAGTCGATGGTAACGCTATATTGTTGCCCTCGATGGTCAGTTGCTTCGTATTAGTGAATGATTGAAAACCGATATAAACGAGATAACCAACACCTAATAATTTAACGATTAAAAAAAGCATCGGTGAATTTAAAATAATGACAGTGATGCCAAAAATCGTATAAAAAACGTGAACTTGTACACCAATGGCAATGCCCAAAGCGCAGAGTAGACCTGTTTTAATGCCATATGCATAACTATTGCGTGTGACCATAGCGAAATCTGGTCCAGGACTAATGACAGCTAAAATAGTGATGGTTGCAAAGGTGATGATTTCATTCATAAATTGTGATCCATTTTAATCTTGATGCTATATAAGAACTACATTATCTAGCGATTGAAAGGATATGAAAAACAATTTATTCTAACGGTTATCTGTCAGTTTTCGTTACCTATTTATGAAATTACCACCTTTAACATCCTTACGATTTTTTGATGCGGCTGCACGCGAAGAGAGTTTTGTCAAAGCGGCTGAATCTCTGCATGTCACACATAGCGCAATTAGCCGACAAATTCGTTTATTGGAAGAACATTTAGGTTGTGAATTGTTTGAGCGTCGTAATCGTGCTGTATTTCTCACAGAAAAAGGGCGATTGTTGTTCCAAACTACAACGCATATATTTTCAGAGTTAAGTGATACTGTCATTAAATTGCAGGAACCAATTGAGTCGTCAACGGTGAGTGTTTCCTGTGAGCCAACCATTGCCATGAAATGGCTCATTCCTAGATTAATGAATTTTTATGCTCAACATCCTGAAATTACAATTCATTTAGTTGCTGCTGGTGGTTCAATAGATTTTACAAAAACTCATGTAGATATTGCGCTGCGCCGCAACGATTTCCAATGGTCGGATGATATTTATGCTTTAAAGATATGTTCAGAACGAATGGGCATCGTTCAACGATCAGAAATTAAGAAGCCATTCGCTGATTTAACATTGTTGAGTACGGCTTCTCGTCCGATGGCTTGGCAAACATGGCAAGGTATCATGGGAATTAATCTTCAAGAGAATAAACAGATCATTTATGAACATTTTTATTTATGTATTCAAGCTGCATTGGCTGGGCAAGGTGCTGCATTAGCCTCATTTTTAATGGTGACAGAAGAAGTGCTTTCAGGGCAACTGATTGCATCAGAAGGATTCATTGAAGATGGTTCTGCTTATTATTTGTTATCACCTAAAGCCATTCAAAAAGGCAGTCATATCGATATTTTTACAGAATGGCTTTTGGCAGAAGTGAAAGAGAGCATAAAGCTTACTCAATAGGCTCAATTTGAGCAATTTTCCCTGTATAACCTGTTTTTTTGATCGCCTCTAGCAGAATATCTGTGTTTAATTCTTTGGGTGCAATCACTTCTACGCTATGTGTTTTCAATGATGCTTTAGCTTTAATCACACCTTCAGTTTTACGCAGAGAATGATTAATTGAAGTGACGCACAATGAGCATGTCATATCTTCTACATCAATCGTAATTTTGACATCTTCTGCCATAGAAAATGCTGCCAAAAAGATTATAAATATTAAGGATAATTGTTTAATCAAATTCATTCTAATAACTCCAACAGCCAAGGCAATACAAAAGGATAAGACAGCATGAAAATCACCAATGGTAATGATAAAAAATAGAGAATGATGAGATGTTTGCGCTGTAATCCGCCACTGCATAATGGCTTTTTAGACAAAAATAATTTGTGTGTGATGAGCACAATAAAAATGACAGAAAGCCCAAGCATCGGCCACTGTAACCATGTGAGTTTGGATAAGCCCGATAAGCTTGCCGCGGAAACGCCAAAGACCAAATAGATCAATGGCGCTAGGCAACATAAGCTAGAAGCAACGGCTGTTGTCATAGCCGCTGCTAAAAAGCCTATAATCCCTTTAGATGATATGGAATTATTGCTCTTGTGATTCATAGTTATACGCAAATACTTTAGGATCGTAATAGTTCAGTGGATCACCATCCACTTCAGCATATGGATAACCAAAGTTATTCATTGCTCCTTGTTCCGTTGCAGGATAGATGTCAAAATCACGGCCAAAGTTAAAGCCGATCCAGTTCATTTCCCAGTTACCAAATAGATATTCATCGATGAATTGAACATCTGGATCATTGTGTGCTTTATTTTCAGCTAAACGCATTTTAGTGACATCGGCAGGATCCGCAGGCACCCAACCAAATCCTGCTAAATAGAACATTGCACGACAATGTTGCGCACCAGTGATGTTAGATAAGCCATTAGCATCTGCACCACCAAATGCTGTTTTGGAATATTTCTCTAATTTATGACTTTTGCCTACGCGAATGCCAAACATTTCTCTTGCAGGAATACCAGCTGCACGAGCAAGTGCAACAAATACAGAGTTAATATCTGTGCATTTACCGCTTAAATTACCACTTTCTAAAATTTGTTTCACATTGCCTAAACCGCAACCAATGACACTATTATCACGTTTCATATTAGCGCTGACCCATTTGTGAATTAAACGCGCTTTTTCTAAAGGATTAGTTTCATTGCCCACAATTTTATCTGCAGTTGCTTTAACAATGCCATCTGTTGCAATTTGCTCGCTGGGTTCTAGGTAAATCAATACTTCCTTTGGATAATGGATCGTTTCAGGTGCTTCATAGTGATCCAATAAACCTTGTGCCGCAATTTCCCAATCTAAAGTTTCTACTTCCATTGTAATGGTAATGTTTGGATCTTTAGTTTCAGGTTGCCATGTGACAAACAGTGTTTTAACACCAAAATCATTATTGGCATTGATATTGCTATCATCATAATTGCCTTCAATGTTTAAGCTGATCAATCGTTGGAATACAGTATCTTCTGGTAATGGAATCCACAATTTTGTTGTACCTTCTGAACCCAGTGGTGCAATTGGTGTATGTTTCTGTGTGATGGTGAAACGACGACGCTGATTTTTCAGTTCAGGAATCGTGATTGTATTACCGTTCGTGTTTGCAAAAGAGAATGTGGTTAAAGCCATTAAACCAGCAACAGAAGTGGCTGCCGTAGTGAAAAATTCGCGTCTTTTCATAGTCGTTCCTTAAGTCGTTCAATATTCAATGTGAGAAAGCAATTTTTAACAGGCGTTAAAAAGTCTGAAAGTGTTACGACAAAAAAGTTAACAGGTCGATTTTGCCTTAGACACTCTCACTTGCCTCTAAACTAGAGACTATTGTGCTGAGTCACTTTTGATATGAATGGATACGATTCATGGAAAAGAAAGTTTGTTCAATGTAAGAGAAGCATTGTAATCACTATAAACTCGAAAAACAATACATCTAAAAATGTGGTCAAAATATTTTAGTGTATTAAACAAAGCATGAAGTAAGTCATAAATATCGTATGACGAATTAATCATAATCTGCTAATTAATAGTGTGAGGATATAAAAACTACACAAAGTAGAGAAGGAGTAGATGTGGTTAATCGAGGCAATCTAGGATTCATAACGCTACTGTTGGTGGCAACTTTCTGTATGGGATCATCATTTCCCACAGGCAAATTCTTAATTTCAACAGAATCATTGCCATCATTTTTCTTGGGCGGTGTACGCTTTGTAGTGTCAGGCATGATTGTCTTAGCCATTTGTCGTTATCAATATGGTTTAGCAGGTGTGATTCCAACATTTCGAGGTTCGATGTTCTTTGGTTTTTTGAATGTTTCCATCGTGGGATTACTACAAACGGCGGCAGCCATGGGATTTTTAAATCTAGCATTGATGCGCATTGATTCAGCTTTAGCATCAGTTCTATTTTTTACAAATCCGTTATGGGTTTTGATTTTGGCGCATTTCACGAAAATGGAAAGGCTGACAATGAAGCGTTTAGTCGGTTTATTGTTGGGTATTTTGGGCGTTATGTTATGCTTGAAGTTAGGCAAAGGTGGTAATTATTTGGGTATGATCTTTGCACTACTCGGCGCATTGAGCTGGGCATTGTGCACGATCTCTGTCAGAAGCTTTTGCAGAATTGATAGCACACCATTTAGCCTAGCAGGTTGGCAGATGTTGATGGGAGGATTTATCTTATCTGTAATCTCGCTTTCTTCATCAGAATCCTATGATTGGGCACAGTTAAGTGGCTTAGGCTGGTTTAATTTAGCATGGTTAATCATACCTGCATCCATTGGCTCATTTTCATTGTGGTTTATGGCTTTGCAGAAAGGCGGCGTTTCTCAAACTTCTTCATTCCTATTTTTAGTGCCAATGTTCGCTACTGTTTTTGCGATGATCTTTTTAGGTGAAGCATTAACAGTCAAATTTATCTTGGGCTGTTTATTAATCTTTTTGGCGATCTATTTAGTGAATCACACCTCGAAACCGAGAAAAAAAGAAGGAGAAAGCATATCGCCTTCTCCGATTGGGGGAAACAGGGCGCATCCCAATTAGCAAGGGTATCGCATCTTAGATTAAAAAGATGGGACAATAACTTGGGAGTAAGGGGGCTAATTGGGATGCATAGTTCTTAATTAGCTGGTTAATCCCGCGGATGTGAGCATCAGTCGAATGAGGAGCGCAAGGATGAATAATCCACCAACGCCACCGCACCACAATAGAAACATCCAGCCAAGTTGTTTAAGGGTTGAGTTTTTATTAGACATTAGTAATGGCCCTCGGATGAAACCTTTCCGCGAAAGACATAATATGTCCAACCCAAGTAGAGCAGAATGATTGGTAACATCACCAATGTGCCCACAAGAGAGAACATTTGGCTTGCACCTGATGCTGCTGCATCATTAATCGTTAAGCTCGGTGGAATGATGTAAGGGAAAAACATTGTCATGAATCCGATCATGCCTGAACATACGATGCCAAGTGTGAGTAAAAATTTTGTCATATCGCTGACTTTCGTGGCAAATAAGATCACAGCGATGATGAGAATTGCGATGAAGCAAGCTGCAATGATGATTTTACGAGTGATGCTTAAATCATACGAGATATTGCTCGCAAAGTTCATGAATAGGGCGATGAATGCCAATGCAACCATCAATGCCATTAATATGGGTTGACTGAGTTTAGCGAGGCGATTTCTAATACTCGTATGACATTTCATCATTCCCCAATAATTACCAATCAATGCAAAAGCGATCACCAAGCCAAACCCAGTCAAAACTGAAAAAGGTGTGAGCCAATCCATATCTGTACCGATGAATGTTTGACCATTCATATCAAAACCTTGTAAAAATGCACCTGCCATTGCACCTTGCATAAAGCTTGCCACCCAAGATCCGATGATAAAAGCATATGTCCATAAACGCTTATGATTGGAATGTACACGGAATTCAAAGGCAACACCGCGTAAGATTAATGCGAATAACATGATGACAATTGGCACAGTAAAAGCTTCTAAAATCACAGCATAAGCCAATGGGAAAGCACCCATTAATGCTGCGCCGCCTAAAACTAACCATGTTTCATTGCCATCCCAAACGGGGGCAACGCTGTCCACAAACTGATCTTGTTCGGCTTCGTCTTTTAAGAATGGCAATAGAATACCAATGCCCAGATCGAATCCATCTGTGATGATGTAAATTGTCACGCCAATTAAGATCAACGCAGCCCAAATGAATGAAGGATCAAATGTTGTGCTCATTAGTTTGCTCCTTGTTGTGTATCAACGCCTTTTTTCATTAGCTTGATCATGTATAAATAACCTGTGATGAAAACCAATCCATAAACAACGATAAAGCTGATTAAACTGATGCTCATGTGCAATGTACTGTGTGGAGAAACGGCATCTTTCGTGCGGAGTAATCCATAAACCACCCAAGGTTGACGGCCAACTTCTGTGACAAACCAGCCAGCTAGGATGGCGATTAAACCTGTGGGTCCCATTGCAATGACTAAACGAAGCCAATTTTTATTGGTGTAAAACGTCTGTTTTTTACGTTGATATAAGCTGATGACGGCGGTTAATAGCATTAAGCAACCTAAGCCAACCATGATACGAAAACTCCAGAAAACTAATGGTACGTTTGGTCGATCTGCCTTCGGTACTTCTTTGAGCGCGGGTACTTGCTCAGTCAAACTGTGCGTCAAAATTAAGCTTGCAAGTGCTGGGATTTTGATTTCAAAATGGTTCTTTTCCTGCGCCATGTCTGGGATGGCAAAAAGGATCAATGGCGTTGGTTCATCCCCTACATTTTCCCAATGACCTTCCATTGCAGCAACTTTCATCGGTTGATGTTTTAAGGTATTTAAACCATGAAGATCACCTGCTAAAAACTGTAATGGGATTGCTGCCAATAGTAACCACATTGCCATGGAAAACATGGTTTTGTTTTCAGGGCGTTGATCGCCTTTTAATAAGTGCCAAGCGCCGACTGCACCAATGAATAATGCAGTTGTCATGAATACAGCAATGGCCATGTGCACTAAGCGATAGATGAATGATGGATTAAAGACAACGGCGAACCAATCTGTAGGTACCACTTGATTGTTGATGATTTCATAACCTGCTGGCGTTTGCATCCAACTATTGGATGATAAAATCCAAAACATAGAGATATTTGTACCCAGCGCAACCATGCATGTTGCAAAGAAATGCATGCCTTTGCTGACTTTATTGCGACCAAACATCATCACACCTAAGAAACCTGCTTCTAAGAAGAATGCTGTTGTGACTTCATAAGTTAATAATGGGCCTGTGATGCCACCTGCGAATCTTGAAAATTCACTCCAATGTGTACCGAATTGGAATGCCATAACAACACCTGAAACAACGCCCATCCCGAAGTTAACGGCGAAAATTTTGCTCCAGAAGTTAAATAAATTGATGTATTTGGGTTGATTGGTTTTGAGCCATAATCCTTCTAGCACAGCAAGATATGTTGCAAGCCCGATAGTGATGGCAGGGAAGATGATATGAAATGAAACTGTGAATGCGAACTGTATGCGCGCGAGATCGAGCGCTTCTAACCCAAACATGATTTGCTCCTATAACTGCAATGACTAGCACTTTTGGTACGGCTAATTCTACAAGCAGATTGAAAGCAGTACAGATACAGTTTTTATTAAAAAAGCATAACAGTTTGATCAAAATCATTGATATTATGTATATATTAATAAATGATTAACTAAATCCTTTGATAATCATTCCCAACTTTTTCATGGCATTTTCAATTTCAGGATGCCATTCCATGCCGTAATTCAAACGGATACAGTTTTTAAATTTTTGAGACGCTGAAAATATAGGGCCTGGTGCAATACTAATCTTATGTGTTAAGGCTTTTTTATACAGCTCTAGTGCATCCACATGTTCAGGTAATTCAACCCATAAAAAATATCCACCTTTAGGTTCTGTCACCGCAACATTTTTAGGAAAATAGCGTGCAATTGCAGCGAGCATCTGTCTTTGTGACAGTGCCAAAATATAGCGCAGTTTTTGTAGATGGCGATCATAATGATTGCGCTGTAAATAATAGGCAATCGCTAATTGTGCTGGAACAGAAGGGGATAATGTACTGGTGAGCTTTAAGCGCTCAATGGATTGTGTGAATCTTCCGCCTGCGAGCCAGCCAATTCTAAAACCAGGCGATAAGCTTTTAGAAAAAGAGCTGCAATGGATGATTAATCCTTGCTCATCCATGGATTTTAATGAAATGGGCGCAGTTTTGCCAAAGTAGAGTTCACCATAAACATCATCCACAATTGTGGGTAATTGATGCTGTTTGACTAATTGGATCAATTGATGTTTTTTTTCATCTGACAGTGATGAACCCAATGGATTTTGAAAGCTTGTCATCAATACAACGGCTTTAATATCAAAATGCTCAATGGATTCAGCCAAGGCAGAAATGTCCATGCCAGAGATAGGATCCACGGGAATTTCTACGGCTTTAAGTTGTAAGCGTTCTAAAATTTGTAGTGTTGCATAAAAAGCGGGAGATTCTATTGCCACAAGATCACCTGCTTTAGTGACCACTTGTAATGATAAACTCAAAGCTTCCATTGCACCATTTGTAATGATGATCTCATCGGGAGAAACCACTGTGCCGCTAAGGCGATAACAGAGCTCGATTTGTCTTACTAAATCAGGATTACCTGTTGGCATATCCACAATCAATTCACTGGCGCATTGTGTAAAATGGCGCATCGCTTTTGTCATGCTTTGTGTGAGCTCTGCAATTGGAAAGAGCGATGGGCTTGGGAATGCTGTACCAAAAGTAATCGTATCGGACTCTTTATCGTTTTGCAGTGTTGCAAAAATTAAGTCACTGACATTCACTTCTGTCGTCTGTGTGACATTCGTGATCTGTTTCGGTGTTTTTAACGAGCGATTAATTTGTGGTTTGACATAAAAACCAGAGCGATCTTTCGCAAAGACTAAACCTTGTGTTTCTAGAAGATAATATGCCTCAATCACCGTTGCAGGGCTAATACCATAGCGTTTGCTTGCTTGGCGAATGGAGGGTAATTTTTCAGAACCTTTGAGCGTGCCATTACGAATGAGCTCAATGAGTTCGCTGGCAAATTTTTCATATAACTTCATGGATGGATAATGGTGAGTTGATCATGTGGGAAATCTTGATAACGCGGGCTATCTTTTGCTTCATTGGTGACATTACGAATGTAAATGGCTTCGATGCGATCAGGATAAGTGCGATGGAGGTCAAGATAAATTTCGGGATCATTTTCACCTGAATCACCGAGTAAAATCAATTTTTTATTAGGATAAGCTTCTAATAATTGTGTGATGCTAGAGGTTTTATGAGCAATGGATTCGCTCTTCGATGCAATGACTTGATCCCATGCAGTGCTTTGTCGTAGTTTTAATAAGCCTTTTGGATAGTGATCATCGATGAATTGACTTAAAGTTGGCATTAATTGGATGGGGCTTGAAGAGACATAAGCAAATAATGGCGATGGTAAATCACGTTGAAATTGCTGAAATAGTTCAGGCATATTGGGTGCAATTTTGGGTGGATATAAAAATGTATTGCGCAGCAAAGTTTTAGTATCTAAAACGGAAGAATCTTTAATGGTGTCATCAATGTCCGAAATTATAAGATAGCCACGATCTTCACTATAGAGCGCAAAACCTTGTGCGCGTTCATCGTTTTCTATGGTGAAATGGATGTGATTTTGCGTCATTAATTGTGGCATTTCGGCGAGGCTAAATGTGAATAAATTATGGCTGCGACCAGCGCGATCGCTTTTTGACAATGTTTTGATTGTGCCATCAGAAAATTGGACATTGAATGATTTATTGCGCTCTGAATCCACTTTGAACAGCGCAGTTTGTTGATTGAAATAATCCAATTGATCTTTAGGTAGTTGAGAGCGTTTGATGCCTAAGTATTTGCTTAATACGGTATTAAAGCCAGGGCGGGATTCTTTTTCATAAATCCATACATTGATTTCTACATGCAGTTGATCATTTTTGATATATGCGATGCTCGGTAGGAACATCACATATTCATCTGATTTCAATGGTGATGCTTGTAGCAGTGATGTGAGTGCAGAAATCATAAATAAGACTTTAAAGGTTCGCTTCATTGTTGCCTTTTATTGGGTATAAAAACTTCTTTCGAGATCCGCCATTATCTCATAAGGGACAAAAGTATGACGATTTTCAATGGAGACAGGTTGTAATCGAGAAAAATTACCTTTGGCATTGAGAGTTTTGATATTTTGATCACAGTTTTTCAAATCACCGTGCAAGCTTTTATTGCGTGTATAAGAGGCATTGCCTGTATTGAGATCATAAACAAGTTCTTTAAAATGACAGCCACCATCAAAAGACTTTGAAATATGTTCCACTAAAACCATTTTATTATCTTGAAAACGATATTTATCGGTATATGACCATTTGATTTGACTGCCACCAAAATGGCTGATGACTAAAGTATCATATTCATAGCTCATGCCCATGAAGGGATCACCCATGATTCCACCAGCTTCTGCATCTAAAACGGCTGATTTTGAACGAATCCAAGGAATGAGAGCACCATCTGCCGCAGTTTTATAGATGATGAGTTCTCTTGGTAAACCAAAGTTTTGGTTGCTAGGAGAAGAAACAGTATAAAGCACCATTAATTCGGGTTCTTTATCTTTATCAATGTCTCGCATGTCGGAATCTATCATGACATATTGTCGATCTTCAGCCCAAGATAGCGTACACAACGCAAGAATACACAGTAAAAATCTCATTAACTTTCTCCTTTGAGTGTATCTTTCCTTCAAATTTATAGGGTTATAGTTATCGGTTCATTTGTTCTATAATACAGGAATGTTATTAATTTTATAGTGTTATGAATAATGGCGTTAACTAATGATCGCTCAGTGAAAGAGCGCGTATTTCATGCATGTACTTTTGAATTTTTTGCAATTGTTTTCACGATGCTGATCGGAATATTTTTATTGAATAAACCTGTAGGCTCTATGGGGATTTTGTCTGTATTAATTTCTGTCATTGCTTTGATTCTGAATATTGTATTCAATTGGCTCTTTGATCGCTTATTCCCCTTTGTGAATGGTGAACGCTCAATTAAAGTCAGAATGTTACATGCCATTGGCTTTGAAGGCGCATTGGTGTTATTTACAGTGCCGATGATTGCTTTATTTCTAAAAGTTAGTTTGCTGGAAGCCTTTATGATCGAAATTGGATTTTTGATTTTCTTTTTGTTTTACACTTATGTTTACAATTGGTGTTATGACAAAGTAAGAAAAAAATTGGTGGAGAATTAGAGTGAGTGCTGATGAGAAACTTGATGCAGCCCAGAAAATTTTGGATGAAAGTAAGGCTATTAGGGCTGAGGCTATTGATGTATTGAATGAAAATATTCAATTGAGGGAAGAAATCAATATTTTAGAGAAAGAAGTGTTTGGTAATGCAAATGAGTTGACAGGAGTAATTGCAGAGATTCAATCTATACTTCAGCCTATTAGTACAATTTTAATTATAATAAACTTCATTGTTATAGCTTATATTATTTACAAAGCTTATTTAGATATTAAACATTTAAAAGATTATATTAAAAATAAAGAAGAACTAATATTTAAGCGTAGTATTTTTCTTGGTATGGATATATTTCTAATTGTGCTTTTAGGATTACTGCATATATATGGACCTACAGAGAGATTAGTAGATTTAATGCTTAAAATCATACCCATAATTATGGGGGGAATAGCTTTAACCGTTGGATATTTAAATTTTGCTAGAAAGTCCAATGCTGAATTGGAATATGTAATCAATTTTGATGACTCTAATATTGGTTCTGGAGGAATGAAATTTTCATTATTAAATCTGAAAGATAGAAATATTATTCTCTATGGCTTATACATTGAATTTGATAATGTTTCATTATTATTGCCAAAATCTTACCCATTAACTCTATCTGCATATGCGCATGTAGATATAGAAATACCAAATATTGTAGGATTTAAAATTGAAGATCAGAGCATTAAGCAAGACTTTAAAATCATTAAAAGAAGGTATAATTTTGAAAATTTTTCATTAACTTTAGACCCTATTATGTCAGATTATGATGGTGATCAGATTATAGAACTAATTAGAAATTATGATTACACATTGAAAGCTATAACCAATTTAGGGGTTTATATTGTTAATCGGAAAAATATAGAGTCTATTAATACTGATATTTCATTAAGTGTTGTAACTGAAAGTCAGGTTGCGGAAGAAATGCTAACGGAAGAGTTGTATGGTTTATCGAATAATCCTAATCAGGAAAATATTGAAGCATTAGAACAAAAGTTACGTGGTAAAGAGCGTCCTTATTTTAATGTTGGTATGAGGTTTACTTTAGAGAAACAAGTAAGCTTTAGAAAACATGATGGTAAATATAAAATTTATTCATCTCCGTATAAAAATATGAATATTACAAAGTAAATTATTTGAATTAGCTCATTATTCTCGATCATGTTTTATACTGAATAATTATTGAATTAATTGTAAGAGACACAAATGCGCTGGGAAAATGAAAGACGTAGTGACAATATAGAAGATCGACGCGGTTCAAATCGTAGAAATAATATGGGCGGTTTGCCGATTCCCATCAAAGGTAAAGCAGGCGCAGTTGTTTTAATTGTCGTTTTAGTGGCAGGTTATTATGGTGTTGATTTAACGCCATTATTGAATGGACAAATTCCCCAGCAAGCACAAACACAGCACCAAATACCACAAGACATTTCTCCACAAGAAGCTCGTATGGCGGATTTTACAGCGGCCGCTTTAGGGATGACAGAAGATTTGTGGCAAACTGAATTTAAACAAGCAGGGCAGCAGTATCAAGCACCAAAGCTTGTACTTTACAGTGGACAAACTTCGACTGCATGTGGTTATGGACAGGCAGCAATGGGGCCATTTTATTGTCCTGCTGATTATAAAGTTTATATAGATTTATCATTTTATAATGATATGAAACGTAATTTGGGCGGCGGTGGCGATTTTGCCCAAGGTTATGTGATCGCGCACGAAGTTGGGCACCATATTCAAAACTTATTAGGCATCAATCAAAAAGTGCGAGAAGCACAAAGTCGAGTGAGTCAAAAACAAGCAAATCAACTCTCCGTTAAACAAGAGTTACAAGCAGATTGCTTTGCTGGCATTTGGGGCAAATATGTCAAAGATAAAGGCTTAATGGAAGTGGGCGATTTTGAATCTGCCATGAATACAGCTTCCGCCATTGGTGATGATCGATTACAACAACAAAATGGCGGACGAGTTGTGCCTGATAGTTTCACGCATGGCACATCCAAAGAGCGCCAAGCTTGGTTCAATAAAGGTTTTACTACAGGCAGTATTCAAGCTTGTAATACGTTCAATTAAACATGCAAGATCACTTAGAAGTTATAGCGATAAGCAAAAGATAGATTGAGGTCTTCCTTGAAACAGTTTCCATTTGCAGTGCCAACTTCTAAAACCGCTGAGTGATGGCGATTGAATGTCATGTGTGACCCAATGCTATAATCACACCAATGTTTTTTGATGATATTTGTATGAGTAATGTCTCTAAATTTGAAATTTATTTCAGATTTTTCGATCTGAAATTGTACGCATTTCAATAAAAGTTGTGAAATAGTTGGCTAACATAATGTTTGCCCCTGTTGTCGTTGCATGCGTAAATAGCTTCTTTTTAACAGCAGGATTGTTCAAGGGTGAATTGGGTGGGAATTGAGCATAAGCATAAGATAGACTGAGGCAAGAGAGGGCAAGGATAGTTATCTTTTTTTTCATGTAGTACCTTTATATTTTATTTATTATGTGTTTTGTTTATATAAACTACATTATTAATATATTATATTCTATAATTTTTTATTGATTTAATTAATGCTCAAAAATTTCCCAAGCTTTAATGGCATTGTGGATGATGCGGTTCAATGTTTCTAAATCTGCGCCATCGCAAGCTTTGATGGATAAGCCATTTAAAATTGTAAGATAAAAGTCCAAGATTTCATGAATGGGTGCATTGGGTGCAATATCACCATTTTCGATACCTTGCTGTAATCTTTGCAATAGCAAGGTTTTGTAACTCTCTTTTTTGGATTGTATATTATGTTGCACTTCTTGGATCTGTTTAGAATTGCCCAAAGTTGTCGTGATCAACATACATCCCATGGGTTTATCGGGTTGAACTAAACGTTTGGCGGTATCGTATAAAAACAGTTCAAAAGCAACTTTTGTGGTTTTGGCTTGTTTTAAAATGGGCATAATTGGGCAAGCTTCATTGGCTAAATAGTAATCAATGCATTGATTGAATAATGCAGCTTTATCACCAAAGCTACAATATAAGCTAGGCGCAGTAATGCCCAGCGCTTTAGTAATATCACTGATAGATGTTCCAATGTAGCCATTTTCCCAAAAGAGTAGCATGGCTTTTTCAAGTGCTTGTTCTTCGTTGAAGGCTTTCGGGCGGCCGCGTTTGATAGGTTTAGTCATAATTTGTTGCAATGTACCATTGAGATTAAAGATTATGCTGTTTAAATCTATTTTGTAGTGATCGTTATAAAATAGATTGACAGGCAATTAATTTTCGATAAATAATACCACACTATTTTTATAACGATCGATATAAAAATATTCTCTCACCTTTTTGGAATGGATATGACAATCTCAAACTCTTTTACACACAATGGTAGCTGGCTCGCTTTGCTGTCAGCAACATTCGCGTGCTTCATCATGGTCACTGGCGAATTCTTGGCCATCGGCGTTCTCAATAATATTGCCGATGATTTTCAAATTTCTACAGGCATGGCAGGTTTAACGGTAACGGCAACATCTATTGCAGGGATGATCTCTGCATTATTGATTCCTATCTATACCAAAACGATGGATCGCCGAGCCCTTTTATTAGCATTAATTGTATTGATGATGCTTGCCAATTTGGTGACAGCCTTTTCAAATAACTTCAATATAGTACTGCTAGGGCGATTTGCTTTAGGCATTGCATTGGGTGGATTTTGGGGCGTAGCAGCGGGATTGGTGATTCGCTTGGCACCACATAATTTATCTACATCTGTCGCTGTGACAATATTCTTTTCAGCTGTGACTTTAGTGACTGTATTGGGCGTGCCAGTTGGTTCATGGTTAGCCAACCATTATGGCTGGCGTTTACCTTATATCGTGTTAGCCATTTTGGGCGGGATTGCATTGGTCGCACAGTATTTCTCTTTACCTTCATTGAAGCCATCTTCAACTTTACAGTGGAATGAATTATTGCTCATGCCTATGCATCCCATTGCACGTAAAGGATTAATTCTATTTGTACTAATCTTTTTAGCACACTTTTCTGCTTATAATTATTTCACGGCATTTTTCAAACAATCTATAGGATTTTCGGATGCACAAATTTCAGGCTTGCTATTAGTATTTGGCATTGCAAGCGTAGCAGGGAATGTATTGGCAGGTTATTTAGGTAAGCTTAATGTGCGCTATAATTTTGCTGTGATGGCATTATTATTAACGGTTGTATTCCTAGCATTTTCAGTGCTGAATGTCTCTTTATTTGCTTCCATTACTTTGATCATTTTATGGGGAATTGCGGCAGGAATGGTGCCAGCAAGTATCAATATTTGGATGTATATCCATGTGCCACATTTAACTGAAAAAGGTTCTGCGCTCATCACATTTATGTTCTTAATTTTGATCACCATTGGCAGTTTAATGGGTGGATTTGTGATGGATACATTCAATGGTACGACATTAATGGCAGCGATGTTAATCATCACAGCTTTAGCATTTTTACTGGTATTTACAATGACAAGAGGATTAAGTAATCGTTGTGTCAATGAGTGTCAAAGCTACTAATGCATGATCAATAGTATGAATAGCCTTGTGATATCGCAGGGCTATTTTTTTATCTATGATTATATTGACAAATTCTACATTTAAACTAAAATGCCTATCAATAGTACGTGTACTTACTAATTTTAAAAGAGAGATCATGTTAGCGCAAAAACACACAACATTTATTGATTTAATTCGAGATAGAGATGCAGTTGATGTAAGTAAAATCACTTTATGCATGGAGTTACTATCTATTACGGATGCGATTGATAAGTCGTGTGCAGAAAAATTGGAGCTGCATCAGCTATCAGAATCTAGATTGTTGTTATTAACTTTGTTGAATGAAAAAGGTGCGTTAACACCACAAGCAGCCGCTGAAATGTGCGGTGTGACGAAAGCAACCATGACGCAGCAGATTAATACACTGTTTAAGTACCAATTGATTGATAAAGAATCTGTGTTGGAAGATCGCAGAAAATATCTACTAAAAATCACAGAAAAAGGGCAACAAGTGATTGCACAGGCTTTATTAGAACACACTCAGTGGATTGAAAAATTGACTGATTCGTTCAGCATCCAAGAAATGAGTCAGTTCAGTGAAATATTAGAAAAGATTAATCAAAATATAAATAAAAATTAAGGGATCAAGATCATTATGGCATTACGTGAAATATTAAAAAAAATTCAGGGTGAAATGACAGAGCAGATGCCCAGCGAGTTTATTGAAGCATTTGGCGAAAATTTGAATCAATTGATAGAGCAAAATATTACAGCCAAAGCTTTAACGATTGGTGATCAAGCACCTGATATTACAGTTGTGGATACAGAAGGCAAAGAGATTAAATTGTATGATTTATTGAAAAATGCGCCTGTGATCATTAACTTTTTCCGTGGCAATTGGTGCCCTTTTTGTATGGCTGAATTGGCAGATTATCAAGAGTCAATTGAGCAATTTAAACTCCCTTCAGAACAATTTTTATTCGTTTCACCACAAATGCAAATTTACAGTGCAGAGCTGAAAGCAGAGAAGAACTTTGATTTGACTTTGATTGCTGATCAGCATAACGAAATTGCGCGCCAATTTGGTTTAGTGTTTGCTTTGGATGATAATGTTAGAGAGATTTATAAGAAAATTGGTGCGGATTTATCCACCATTAATGGCGATGATTCTTTTGAATTACCAATTCCAGCAACTTATGTGATTGCACCTTCTGGCAAAATCACTTATGCATTTGTGGAAACAAATTACATGATGCGAGCAGAGCCGCGAGATGTATTGGCGTTGATCTGATCTAAAATCTCAATTGATCAATGGCTAAGTATCTTAATACAGCATCGCTCTCTACGAGAGCGATATTTTGTGATTGTATAGATTACTCATCATCTGGCTCATAGCCCAAATTCGGGGCGAGCCATTTTTCAGCTTCTTTCAATTCCCAACCTTTGCGTTTGGCATAATCTGCCACTTGATCACGGCCAATTTTCCCGACGCCAAAATAAGTAGCCTCAGGATCAGCAAAGTAAAAACCTGATACAGAGGATTGCGGATACATCGCATAGCTAGATGTTAAGCTCATGCCGATTTCTTCTGGCTTTAATAACTCCCAAATTGTGCCTTTTTCTGTGTGTTCAGGGCAGGCAGGATAGCCAGGTGCAGGGCGAATGCCCACATATTCTTCACGAATTAAGGCTTCGTTATCCAAGGTTTCATCTTTTGCATAGCCCCATAAACTTGTGCGCACTAATTTATGGAGATATTCTGCAAAGCTCTCCGCAAAGCGATCTGCCAATGCTTTGAGCATGATGGATGCATAATCATCGTGTTTTGCTTCAAAGGCTTCTAAATAAGGCTCTATGCCCAATCCTGCTGTACAGGCAAATGCACCCACATAATCTTCATTGCCCACAAAATCAGCGAGTGAACGATTAGGCTTGCCTTGCGGGCGCGCAGTTTGTTGGCGAACATGATGGAGCTTTGTCAATATTTCTGTGCGGGATTCATCCGTATATAAAATCGTATCTTCACCTGCATTACTCGCTGGGAATAAACCTATGCGAGCTTTTGCAGTGAGCCATTTTTCATCTAGAATTTTAGAAAGCATCGACTTGGCATCCGCATAAACTCTACGGGCTTCTTCTCCCACAACTTCATCTTCTAAAACGCGCGGGAATTTACCATGCAATTGCCAAGATGAAAAAAATGGTGTCCAATCAATGGTATCAACCAACTCATGTAAATCCACTGTGATCTCATGAATGCCCAATTTCAATGGTTTGATTGCATTTTGTGCAATGGTGGCATGATTAGCTTTGGCATCCTCAAAGGGAATTAAATCTACTTTTTGCTGGCGGGATAAATAGAGTTCGCGGCGATTAGCATAAAGTGCTTTAGTATCCGCCACAAATTGATCGCGCAGTTCAGGGCTGATTAAGGATTGTGCAACACCCACAGAGCGAGAAGCATCCTTCACATAGACGATGCCATGATCATAATTGGGATCAATTTTAACAGCAGTATGGGAAAGGGAAGTGGTTGCTCCGCCAATCATCAAAGGCGTTTTAAAGCCAAGGCGCTGCATCTCTTTTGCCACATGCACCATTTCTTCTAAAGATGGCGTGATTAAACCAGATAAACCAATCACATCTACATTTTCTTTAATGGCTGTATCCAATATCGTTTGGCAAGGCACCATAACGCCGAGATCAATCACTTCAAAGTTATTGCATTGCAAAACAACGCCCACGATGTTTTTACCAATGTCATGCACATCGCCTTTGACAGTCGCGAGCAAGATTTTGCCATTGGATTCATGAGTTTCGCCGCTTGCAGCTTTCTCTTCTTCGATGAATGGCACCAAATATGCTACTGATTTTTTCATCACGCGCGCAGATTTAACCACTTGTGGTAGAAACATTTTGCCATCGCCAAATAAGTCACCCACAATGTTCATGCCCGTCATTAATGGGCCTTCGATCACTTCGATGGGGCGATCAAATTGTTGTCTTGCCTCCTCAGTATCTTCGATGATGTAAGTATCAATACCTTTGACAAGTGCATGGGTTAAGCGCTCTTGAATGGGCAATGTGCGCCATTCTAAATCCTCTTTTTTACCTGAACTACTTTCTTGCCCCGCGTATTCTTGGGCAATTTCTAAAAGTTGTTCACCTGCTTCTGGGTGAGTATTTAAAACGACAGCTTCTACAGCGTTCCGAAGTTTTTCAGGGATTTCATCATAAATTGCCAATTGCCCAGCATTGACAATGCCCATGCTCATGCCTTTTTGAATCGCATGATATAAAAACACCGCATGAATCGCTTCACGAACTAAGTTATTGCCACGAAATGAGAAGGAAACATTAGAAACACCACCAGAAATATGCACATAAGGTAGATTTTTGCGAATCCATTGTGTGGCATTGATGAAATCTACTGCGTAATTGGCATGCTCTTCAATCCCTGTTGCGATGGCAAAGATATTTGGGTCAAAGATGATATCCTCAGCAGGGAAGCCAACTTTTTCTGTTAAAACTTGGTAAGCACGGGCACAGATTTCTGTTTTACGCTCATAAGTATCTGCTTGACCATCTTCATCAAATGCCATCACAACGGCAGCTGCACCATAGCGTTTTAATAATTTTGCATGTTCAATGAATAGTTCTTCGCCTTCTTTGAGAGAAATTGAGTTAACAATGGCTTTACCTTGTACACATTTTAAACCTGCTTCTAAAATCTCCCATTTGGAAGAATCTAGCATGATTGGCACTTTAACAATGTCAGGCTCGCCAGCAATGAGATTCAAAAACGTGATCATGGCTTGCTTGGAATCGAGCATGCCTTCATCCATATTGATGTCGATGATCTGAGCGCCATTTTCCACCTGTTCACGGGCGACGGATAAGGCTTCAGCATAATTGCCTTCTTTAATGAGGCGCTTGAATTTGGCAGAGCCTGTAATATTGGTACGTTCGCCAACATTCACAAATAAAGATTGACCAGCTTCAATGTTGCAAGCTTCTAAACCTGATAAGCGTGTGATCTTTTTGATTTCAGGCAGTTGTCTTGGTGCATAATTTTCTACTAATTTTTTAATGGCAGCGATGTGTTCTGGCGTTGTGCCACAGCAACCACCCACGATATTGATTAAGCCAGATTCTGCCCATGATTTCATGGATTCGGCCATTGCATTGGCCGTTAAGTCATATTCACCAAACGCATTCGGTAAACCTGCATTGGCATGCACTGAAATAGGATATTCGGAGATGCGAGATAATTCTTCTAAATAAGCACGGAGCATATCAGGGCCAAGGGCGCAGTTTAAACCCATAGAAAATGGTTCAGCATGGCGAAGTGAATTGTACATGGCTTCTGTGGTTTGGCCTGATAATGTTCGGCCAGAGGCATCAGTAATGGTTGCGGAAATCATCACAGGCAAACGAATATTGCGTGCCTCAAACACCGATTCAATGGCAAAGATCGCTGCTTTCGCATTCAAAGTATCAAAAATCGTTTCCACCATGATGATGTCCGAACCACCATCGATTAATCCATTGATCGCTTCTGTGTAACCTTCCACTAATTGATCAAAGGATGTATTTCTGAAAGAGGGATCATTCACATCAGGCGATATGGATGCTGTTTTACTGGTTGGCCCGATTGTTCCCGCCACAAATCGGGGATTTTCTACCGTTGAAAATTCATCGGCTGCTTGTTTGGCTAATTGTGCACCAATAAGATTAAATTCATAGGCAAAATCTTCCATGCCGTAATCAGCAAGGGACATACTTGTGGAGTTGAATGTATTGGTTTCAATGATATCCGCACCTGCTTCTAAATAAGCACGGTGAATATTGAGAATAATTTCAGGTTGCGTTAAAGAGAGTAGATCATTGTTACCTTTGAGATCTTTGTGCCAATCTTTAAAACGCTCACCGCGAAATGCATTTTCATCCAATTTATGTTTTTGGATCATCGTCCCCATTGCGCCATCGAGAATCAAAATTCTTTCAGAAAGCAGTTGTGACAGACGCAAACAATCATCCATTTTATTACTCCTTAATCCAGCAAAAATCTTTATTTGTGGCATTAAAAAAGCCAACACTCTTCAATTTTTATCAAGAATGTTGGCCTTAGAATCCAATTCATCTTATCTCTCAAGCATGATACTTGCGGGAGTTAGCACCTTAAACTTATGTTCAGGTTGCTGGGTTTCACAGGGCCGATCCCTCCACCACTCTTGATAAGTGTTCTTTGCAGAACGAGGTTTTATTATTAGCATGTTTCCTAAGAAATGCAAAGATAAAAATATAATTTTATGACATGAATATATTTTCTACAGATAGAGAAATACTATTGCTAGAAACTAGGATATGATAGGAGTGCTTCTAAACAATATAAGGTAAGAATGATGACCAAAAAAATAATTTTAGATTGTGATCCAGGCCATGATGATGCAATTGCGATTTTATTAGCGCATGGTAATCCAGAGATTGAGTTATTAGCAGTGACAACAGTGGTTGGTAACCAAACCTTAGCAAAAGTGACGCACAATGCGTTGGCAATGGCTAAAGTTGCAAATATTGTGGGCGTACCATTTGCAGCAGGTTGCGTTCGACCGTTGGTGAGAGAAGTGGAAATTGCACCTGATGTGCATGGTGAATCAGGTTTAGATGGCCCTGAATTACCAACGCCAACATTAGAATTAGATGCGCGCCACGCTGTGGATTTGATCATTGATACAATTATGAGTCATCCGCCCAAAACTGTGACCATTGTGCCTACAGGCGGTTTAACAAACATTGCGATGGCGGCAAGAAAAGAGCCAAAAATCGTAGAGCGTGTGAAAGAAGTCGTATTGATGGGCGGCGGTTATCATGTGGGTAACTGGAGTGCTGTAGCAGAGTTCAATATTAAAATTGACCCAGAAGCTGCGCACATTGTATTCAATGAAAAATGGCCATTAACAATGGTGGGATTGGATTTAACGCACCAAGCATTGGCAACGCCAGAAGTGGTGGAAAAAATCACTCAAGTCGGTACAAAGCCAGCAAAATTCGTGTTAGAGCTTTTAGAATGCTTCGGTAAAATGTATAAAAAGGCGCAAGGCTTTGATTATCCGCCTGTGCATGATCCATGTGCGGTTGCTTATGTGATTGATCCAAAAGTTATGACAACGCAAAAAGTTCCTGTGGATATTGAATTAACAGGTACTTTGACATTGGGTATGACAGTTGCAGATTTCCGCAATCCGCCAGAACCTGATTGCCATACACAAGTGGCGGTTAAATTGGATCATACTTATTTTTGGGATCTCATCGTGGATGCGTTAGAACGTATTGGCGAGGTTGATTATGATCAATAATCCTCCACTTAAGGAGAAAGCCAATGTAGTGCCACTTATGGTGGCACTTTTAATGGCATGTATGGCATTTCAGCTCAATGCCAGCATGCTCAATCCTGTATTGGTAACAATTGCCAACAGTTTAGAAACTTCGGAAGCAACGGTTAGTTTAACGCAAACGGCATTTTTTATGTCTGCTGCGTTATTCTCAATTTTTATCCCGCGCTTGAGTGATATTGTGGGGCGTCAGAAAGTCTTATTTACGCTGACGGCATTGACAACGGTGGGCGGAGTATTGGCGGCATTGGCACCTAACATCGAGATCTATTTCTTATCTCGTGTGATTCAAGGGGTTTCTGGTCCTGTTGTGCCATTGTGTTTACTCATGCTTCACCACGAAGTAAAAGATCCTAAACAGTACGGCATTTTGATGGGCATTATCACAGCGGTTAATGGTGGTATTGCAGGGATTGATGCATTTTTAGGTGGTTATATTGCAACGCATTATGGCTTTAGACCTGTATTTTGGTTCATTGTAGTGGTGGGATTATTAACATTGCCTTTCATTCTAAAAGGCGCGCCAGAATCCAAACCGAACGCAGGCCAAAAAATGGATTGGTTGGGCGTTGTTTTCTTGGTTACAACATTGGCAGGTTTCTTAACAGCATTGAACTTCTCAAGCAATATTCCATTAGTGATTGGTGCGGTGATTGCGGCTTTAGTCTCTTTTGCATTATTTGTGCAAACAGAGAAAAAAGTCATGAATCCACTCGTAACCATTGCGGATCTCAAAAAGCGTTCAACATGGGCATTATTGTTAACGACAGTATTAACCATGACAGGTATTTTTGCGATCGTGAATGGTTTGGTGGTTTCTTTTGCACAAAATAAAGAGATTGGTTATGAATTAACTGCTAATGCAACGGCAATTTATCTTTTAGCGCCTTATGCATTAATTGGTTGGTTAGTTGGACCATTTATGGGTAAATTAGCACCTGTTTATGGTTATAACCGAATCTTGCGTGTGGGTTTAATTGGCAGTGTGGCTGGCATTGTTGCATTAATGTATTTAGGTTTAAGCACATTGGCCATCTTAATTGCGGCGACGATCTTTATTGGTGTAACTTATGCAGGTACAGCTAATATCATGTTGAATGGTTTGGGCGTTGTGTTATCACCAAAAGATAATCCAGGCTTTTTGCCAGGCATGAATGCAGCAGCATTCCACATTGGTGCCGGCTTAAGCTTTGCATTATTACCAGCAATGCAAACTGTAAGTAAAACGCCTATTGGTGGTTATTTTAACGGCATGTTATTGGGTTTATGCATCACAATATTGGCATTTTTTGTGTCATTCTTGATTCCAAAACCTGTAGATGCAGAAGTTGCGAATGCATAATTAAATATAAATTGATCAATAATCCTGCTTCGGCAGGATTTTTTTATTGCACTCAATCAATAACGCTGCGAGTATTATTTGTTACCATTGGTAGATTATTTTGAATATCCATAGAGCGCTATAAAATGATGAGAGCATTTATCTTGGGCATGATTTTAACAGGCATTGCGTTAGTTTCTTTCAATGTCATCATGCAAGGGAAACCATCGGTTAAAATGGAAATTATCCAAGTGGATGATGCCATTGTTGATCCTGATAAAATCCCCAAATTCAATGAACAAAATATACCGAAAAAGGGCATTGAACATAATGGTACTTATGAAGGTATGTTGCCATGTGCTGATTGCAAAGGCACTAAAATCACGCTGAATTTAACAGATGGGCATTACAGTCAAACAGTGACAAGAATCGGCGTTGCCAGCAATTTAGATGAATTTCATACAGGCTTATATCAATGGGATGAAACAGGTGAAAAACTTCAATTAGATCTGCCTGCAAAGAGTAAATATAAATTTGTGGATGGCAATCTCCAACAATTAAACATGAATGGTATAGGTTGTTTGAGTATAGATGGCAATCCATTCATATTGTATAAACTCAATGAGAGCAAGCTTGATCGCTAGATTTTCTCTTTTTTATCTATTAAATGTTTATAAAGACTGAATATATAGGTTGCAGGGTATGATTCACTATAATCGCAGTACATACTTTTTGATTCTGAATAGAGGTTGCATTGTAACCAAACTTTGTCATCTTGTGCTTTGATATTAATGAGCACGACGGCTTTAGGATGTGCAAGGATGGGCAACCATTGATTTCTAGGTAATGATATTGGCGTTTGGATCTCATTACCATCATTATCATATGAATATTCCATTGGTGGATAGCTACGGATTAAATCTTGCCACATTGTATTATGCTCTACGAAATCCACATGATTACTAGGTGCAATGTAATGATCTTGACTACCGTTGGCCATGTTATAGAGTTCGGCCAAATCTTTTGGCATTGTGATTTTGAAGGCATGCTCAAAATCAGAGCGCTCTGATGGTGTGATGGGAGGATTTAAAAGCTTTAAGTCTTTAAGTGTTTCATAGGATTGATATTGGGTAGTTTTGATCTGATCTGTCCATGATGTAATGCCATGATAAAAATATAAGCCAGCACCAATTAATGGTGTAAATAACAATAAGTAAACGCTCAATAATCCAGCTCTTTGGGCTTTTGTCATCGTCACCTCACTAATGTTTAAATAAACATTTTTGATATAAGCGAGCTGAATTTTGGTAGTTTTTTTGGGAAATTTTGTTTTAACTGCTTCTATGGATGTCACTAATAGTGCTTGATTATTCATTGTCATATATTGAGGGCTTTGCTTAATTTGCTGCACAATTTTATATAAAGCCATATCTCTCTCGAGCGAGAAGAGCGGTAAAGCAAATAGAAACAGTAGAAACATTGGTAGATCTAATGTGAAAACGATTGCCATGCCCAATATTGTGGTCATGATGACAATGGTGCGATAGAGTTTAATGAAACGATTGGGGATTAAATTCACTAAAATATGTCCGCCATCCATAGGCAAAATTGGCAATAAATTGAAATAGTTGATGATGAATAAAAAGATAATGATCTATGATAAATGGCTGAAATCTAGGTAAAGTTCAGGTTTGAAATACAGCAAGGCAGATAAGATCAATCCTAAAATGATGCCAGGTAAAGGTCCCCACATTGCGATCCATGCTTGTTGATATTGATTATATTTTTGGGGAATGCCCGTTGTTACACCGCCCAATAATGGCACAGCTGCGAGATCAACATTTTTATAGCCGCACTTCTTCATGGCAAAGTAGTGCCCAAATTCATGAAACATGATGACGAATAATAAAATGGCGCCTGTTTCTATATCGAAGATGAAGTAAGCAGCGATTAAAAATAGAATACAACTGAATATAGGAAAGAATATTTTGAGTTTTAAGGGGATTTTCTTAAAATTCAGCATTTGTTCTTGCATTTGATGGAATTCCACCATGCGCTCTGTGGGTGTATCTTGATCTTTGATTAATTGCTTTAAGGGTTTAAATATATTTTTAAACAACGGTTGCCAGCCTTTCCAAGTTAATACATATTGCTTTTGGTTAGGATCATCTATGATTCTTTTCTCTTCAATGAGCATGGCATATCGTTTTTTTATATCTAGCCAATGGGCGGCGATTGCTGATGATGTCATTGAAAAATTGATGGATTGTTTGGCTGATTTTAAGCGTTCTAAATGATGAAAAATCACCTCTTCAATATTCACCAAATCAACAATGTCCAACTGAGTATCTGACGTTTGTTCTAACATGGATGTTGCCATATTGGTCGTGTGAATCCATGTATTATTTTCAGTAGGTGTAATGCAAGATAGATACAGGATATTGGGCATATCAATGCTGGCTGAAGGTTGCACGCTGATCATCGTTTGGTATTTAGGATCAAAATAAAATGCAAGATATGCTTGTGCAAAATAGCGATTGGGCATCGCTTCAGATTCAATTTTAAACCACAATGGGCCTAAACAACCTCTAGCTTTGAGTTTTTCATGGGTTGGCACAAATAGATCCTGAGAATAGTCAGGAAAGAAGTCTTTAGGTAATTGAGTAATCTGTGGGTAGGCAATAGAGGCAGCGCTCATCTCTTTGATCAGATTGACAATGGCGGAATAGACTATAAACAATACCAAAGCGATTACAAAAATCATGCCAAATCCTCAATTGTTATTAATATTATTGTACTTAACTTTACTTTTACTCTGTGTTTAATTCTATCATTGATTGTGTTCTATAAATTAGAACAAAATAATTTAAAAATTTTTGTTGTTATTTTGTAATCTTTTGCATAGTGTAATTCAATTTGTCAACATCGCAGTATAAGAGGGTAACATGAGTTTGGTTGATCGAGCGATTCCTGTATTAACAACGCCAAATTGGTCGGAAATTTACACGGGAAAGATTGTCGAAAGTCAGGATAAGTTGGTTAAGGTCGATAGGAAAGGGAAGATTTTTTGTCAATCTTTCTATTATGAGAGCAAAATTGAAGGTTCATTGCCTGATATCTGGTTACGCGAAAGTGTTGCAGAAAAGCTACAAATTGTTGTGGCATCTTTACCAGAATCAATGGGCGTTATTATTTTAGATGGTTGGCGCCCTTATGCGGTGCAAAAAGCTTTACGCGATAGCGTTGGTGATGTGATTCACACACAAGAACCTAATTTATCTCAAGCAGAATTTGAAGCACGTTTAAGTGAATTTGTGGCAGAACCTAGAACACAAAAGGATTCCCCAAGTCCGCATTTAACTGGTGGATCTGTGGATTTAACTTTGTGCGATTTATCAGGCAATGCATTGGATATGGGCACAGAGTTTGACAGTCCAGAAGAAGATTCATGGACAGCGTCTTTTGAAAAGGCAGGAAAATCAGTAGAAATTCGTGATCGTCGTCGCATTTTGTTCAATGCAATGAAAGATGCAGGTTTCACTAATTTGCCAACCGAATGGTGGCATTTTGACTATGGCAATCAATCGTGGGCACATTATAGTCAATCAAACTACGCAATTTATACAGCTGCGAGTTTATAAAATAATCATTGAGGAGAGAGTATGGAAACGTGGATATCTGCCGATAATACCATTGGTTTATGGGCATTTTTACTGATTGCAGCAACAACATCCATTGTATTAGAGCAAAAATATCAATGGGCTGCGAAATTATCAGGTGCAGTGATCGCTTTGATCATTGGTTTGGCTGCAACGAATTTGAATTTAGTGCCACAAGATACAGCAGTTTATGATGCTGTTTGGGCTTATATCGTGCCGTTAGCGATTCCTTTGTTGTTATTTCATGTGGATATTCACGCAATTTTTAGAGAAAGTGGCCGCTTATTGGCAATTTTCTTATTAAGTTCGATTGGTACTGTATTTGGCGTGATCATTGCATTCTTTGCTTTGAAAAACTATATCCCAGAGCTGGATAAAGTGAGCGCGATGATTGGTGCAACTTATACTGGCGGCGGTGTGAACTTTGCGGCGATGGTTGGTAAATATGAACCAACAAAAGATATCGTGGCTGCAACAACTGTTGCCGATAACTTAGTGATGTCAGTTTACTTTATTATGCTGATCTTGATTGCGAGCATGGGCTTTTTCCGCCGCAAATATAAAACGCCTTTCATCAATGTGTTTGAAAAAGATGCGGCAGAAGGCAACCATAGCCAAACAGTTGCAGAAGCTTATTGGCAGCCAAAAACAATTGGTTTGAAAGATATTGGTATCTCGATTGCTGCATCTGCTTTATTGGTTGCATTAGCATTTAAAATATCTAGTTTATTGAAAGCATTTTTTGGCGCGCCTGCTTCTATCTTTGAAGAGATTTTATTCGGTTTAATCACTGATAAATACTTATTGTTAACAACCTTTACATTGGTTGCACTGTTAATTTTTAGAAAACAATTTGCAAAATTACATGGTGCACAAGAATTAGGAACTTATGCGATTTATTTATTCTTCGTAGTCATCGCAATGCCTGCATCTATCGCATTAATCATACAGAAGGCGCCGATCTTATTTGTATTCGTAGCAATTGTGATGATGGTGAATTTACTCTGGTCATTGGGCGTTGGTAAACTCTTTAAATTCACATTAGAAGAGATCATTTTGGCATGTAACGCTAATGTTGGCGGCCCGACAACTGCTGCGGCAATGGCAATTAGTCAAGGTTGGAGAAGTTTAATTGGCCCAATCTTAGTTGTTGGTACAGTGGGCTATATTACAGGTAATTATATTGGAACTTTGTTATACATCTTCTTATCGAAATTGATGTAATTGTCGAAATTCTAAATTTTATAGAGATCCCGCAAAATATGCGGGATTTTTTTATGCATTGCAAATAGCCATATTGTGCCAATCATTGGTAATTCTGCTAAAATCCAGCCTTATTGATAAAAATTAGGATACAAATAATATGCTTTCAATTGTAGATATCATCGCGGGCGAAATTAACGCCAAAGCTAACCAAGTGAATGCGGCTGTTGATCTGTTAGATGGCGGTGCAACGGTGCCGTTCATCGCGCGTTACCGTAAGGAAGTCACAGGCGGATTGGATGATACACAATTGAGAACATTGGATACACGTTTGGTTTATTTGCGTGAATTGACGGAGCGCCAAAAAACGATTTTGGAATCCATTCGTTCACAAGATAAATTAACGCCAGTTTTAGAAAATAAAATCCTTAATACATTAACAAAAACAGAATTGGAAGATATTTATCTACCATATAAACCAAAGCGCAGAACCAAAGCACAAATTGCGCGTGAAGCAGGTATTGAGCCTTTGGCAATGACGATTCTCACTGAATCCCCCAACATTGACCCTGAAACATTGGCGGGGCAATTCATTAATAAAGAGGCAGGCTTTGAAGATGAAAAAGCAGTGCTGGATGGCGCACGTTTTATTTTGATCGAGCATATGTCAGAGCAAGCGGATTTAGTGGGTAAATTGCGCCAATTTGTTTGGGATGAAGGCGTGATTGTAGCTTCTGTGGATGAAGCTAAGAAAACAGCAGCGATTAAATTCTCCGATTATTTTGAATTCCGTGAGCCCATTAAAACCATTCCATCGCATCGCGCTTTGGCATTATTGCGCGGTAAAAAAGAAGACTTATTGAATGTGGATTTGATCCTGCCTGATAACTCTTTAGAAATTCCACAAGTGATGATGGCGGAGTATTTTGGCTTGAAAGATATGCATAAATGGATGAGCGACACGATCCGTTTATGCTGGCGCTCAAAATTGTTCTTATCATTAGCATTGGAACAACTTGGGCAAATGCGTGATGATGCGGATGATGAAGCGATCAAAGTATTTGCGAAAAACTTAAAAGATCTATTATTGATGGCGCCAGCGGGTAGTAAAGCGATCTTGGGCTTAGATCCAGGGCAACGTACAGGTTGTAAAGTGGCTTGTGTGGATGTGACGGGCAAAGTGCTCGATACAGCTGTGATTTATCCGCATGCACCGCAAAATCAATGGAATCAAGCTTTGGCAATCTTAGAAGCTTTGTGTAAAAAGCATGATTTAACATTGGTTTCCATCGGTAATGGTACAGCTTCACGCGAAACGGATAAATTGGCACAGGAATTGTGCGAGCGTATTCCGAACTTAAAGAAAATCGTGGTGAGCGAGGCGGGTGCTTCTGTTTATTCGGCTTCTGAACTCGCAGCTAAAGAATTCCCTGATATGGATGTTGCGCTCCGTGGTGCGGTTTCCATCGCGCGCCGATTGCAAGATCCATTGGCGGAGCTTGTTAAGATTGATCCTAAATCCATCGGTGTTGGTCAATATCAGCACGATGTGAACCAAGCGCAATTGAATAAAAGCTTAACGGCGGTGGTTGAGGATTGTGTGAATGCGGTGGGCGTGGATGTGAATACTGCATCTTCTGCATTGTTGACTTATATTTCAGGCTTAAATGCGACGATTGCGCAGAATATCGTAGCTTATCGTGATGAAAATGGTGCTTTCAGCAATCGTAAAGCTTTGAAGAAAGTACCACGTTTGGGTGATAAAACTTTTGAACAAGCGGCAGGTTTCTTGCGCATTTTTGGTGATAATCCGCTCGATCGTTCATCGGTGCATCCTGAAGCTTATCCTGTGGTTGAGCGTATTTTAGCGAAAAACAACACAACGATGGATCAAGTGATTGGCAATGCAAGCTTCCTCAAAGGCTTAAAAGCGAGTGATTATACTTGTGAGCAATTTGGCTTGCCAACGGTGTTGGACATCATTAAAGAGCTTGAAAAGCCTGGGCGCGATCCTCGTCCTGAGTTTAAAACTGCGACGTTTAAAGATGGCATTGAAACCATTAAAGATTTGAAAGAAGGCATGATGCTTGAAGGCGTAATTACAAACGTTGCTAACTTTGGTGCATTTGTGGATATCGGCGTACATCAGGATGGTTTAGTGCACATCAGCGCTTTGGCGGATCGCTTTGTAAAAGATCCGCATGAAGTTGTGAAAGTGGGTGATATTGTAAAGGTTAAAGTGATCGAAGTGGATGTGCCACGTAACCGAATCCAGCTCACAATGCGCTTATCGGATGACATTAACCAAGTGAAAAACAATGCACCAAAAGGCAATGATCGCAAAGCGGGCTTTAATCAGAAACATGTGAAAGAAGCCCCAAGTAATAATCCATTTGCGGCTGCGCTCGGCGGCTTGAAGAAGTAAGAATTAATTGAAAGCATCATAGTGATATGGTGCTTTTTGATATAAGGATAAAAAATATGACAAATAATGATATTGAGAATCATAAAAAATCAGACGAAGGATCAGGTGTTTATTGGTATGTTGGTGCATCTTTTGAAGAAGGTGATCAAACAGAAAGATTTATAAATAATGGCATATGGGAAAATGGCTATACAGATAAGAATTTAGATCTTGTTCGATCTATGAATATAGGTGATACCATTCTAATTAAAAGCACCTATACGCGTAAGTATGATCTCCCTTTTGATAATCGTGAGCATAGCGTCTCAGTGATGTTAATTAAAGCTATTGGCACTATTGTTGAGAATTATGGTGATGGTCGAACAATAAAAGTCGATTGGGGACAAGGTGTTTTATCTAAAGATGAATGGTATTTTTATACCTATCAGCCAACTATCTGGAAGGTAACGGCTGAAAATTGGAAGAAAAAAGCATTAATAGATTTTAGTGTGAATAATATTCCACAAGATATTGATCGATTTAGAAATCATGGATCTTGGAAAGACCGTTTTGGCGATGTTGATAAATCATCTCAAGCATTTGAATGGACAGTTTTTTACGAGGAATTAGCAGAAAAATTATTACAGTACAAGGATAATCGAAAACCTCTTGTTGAATTTGTATTACAGTTGGCAGAAAGGTTCTCTTTATCATATATGCAGGGTAAAGATCTACAAGATATTTGTCCTTTTACAGTCTTTGGACTGTTTAATAGAAAAATGACAAATAATAATAGAACTAAAATTGCACAAGAATTGGCAGATTTTCTACAGGTTTCCATTACAGCACCTGCTTCATTTGATGGTATTCCAATACTAAATAATTTAAATTCATGGTTTTTTGCTTCCGAAGAAGAAAGAGAGCCAGAAGACATTAATCAATTATGGAATGTATTTGAATTGGCGCAAATTAATTTACATGATGAAAGTGAAAAGTTTAAAATTCAAGATGAATTATTAGAGCAATATGATGTTGTTACTAATCAAAAACAGATAGGGTGGAAATTATCTATAGGTTTATATTGGATTAGACCTTGGAATTATCTTCCTTTAGATGAGCAAACACGGTGTTACATTAAAGAAAAATTACAGCTTAAAATTTACACGAGCAGCTCTAAGCAACGATGTACGGGCGCAGAGTATTTTGATTTATTAGGCACTTTAGATAATTTATTTCAAGAAGATGATTATCCCGTCCATTCATTTCCAGAGTTATCTTTAGAAGCATATGGCGGGCAAGTTGGGAATAATAGAGAGTCTAGTGCGGATGAAGTCATAGGGGAATCAACAAAAGAAATATTAAATAAATGTGAACTTGCTAATGTGGTCTTATACGGTCCACCAGGAACAGGAAAAACATATAAAACTGTAGAAGAGGCTGTTGCCATTTGTGATCCTGCATTTCTTGCATCTATCAAAAATGAAGATGGTCATATTTTTGATCGTGACAGTTTAAAAGCTAGATATGATGCGTTAATTCAAAATAAACAAATATCTTTTGTGACATTTCATCAAAGCTTTAGCTATGAGGATTTTGTTGAAGGTATTCGAGCTAAAACAGAAAATAGGCAAATTGAATATGATATTGAAGATGGTGTTTTTAAAAAAATTAGCCAATTAGCAAGTCAAAAGATTTTGACCAATGTTTGGAAATTATCTTTTGTTGGTCAAAAAAATATAGAAAAAGAATGTTTGGACAATAATTATATTTTATTGCGTTATGGTAATAATTTAGGTCAGTGTGATGATAAAGTTGTCGATACTAAATATCGTCAAGATATGGAAAACTATTTCATGGATGAAATGCAAGTTGGCGATCTGATTTTGGTTGCGGATGGCATCAATAAAATTCGTGCAATAGCTGAAATTACTGGTGAAGCAAAACTATTAGATAATATCAATCGAGATACATATATCACTAAACGTAATGTTAAATGGTTGGAAAAATTTGATCCATCTATTCCTTATAGTGATTTATTAACGCAAAGTTTTGGTAAGGATGCTCTGTATCCAATTAGCCAAGAAATTTTGATAGAGGAAAAATTTAAGGAACTATTGAACTATCAATTTAGACATGTTGATAAGAAAAACTATGTCTTAATCATTGATGAAATTAACCGAGGAAATATTGCCAATATTTTTGGTGAATTGATCACATTATTAGAACCAAGCAAGCGCGCAGGGAATCATGATGCTCGATCTGTGATTTTGCCATATTCTAAAAAAACATTCTCTGTGCCAAATAATCTATATGTGATTGGCACAATGAACACATCCGATCATTCACTAACTAAATTAGATTTGGCACTACGTCGTCGTTTTGAATTTGTGGAATTATTGCCTAATTATGAGCTATTGAATAATATTGAAGTTCATGACGTTAATATTGGCGAAATACTCAAAATCATGAATAATCGCATTGAAATTTTATTAGGGCGTGATTATCTCATTGGGCATAGTTATTTCTTGGAATTAGAAGGTTTAACAGAAGATCAACAACAAGAAAAATTAGCCAATATCTTCAAAAATAAAATCATTCCATTGTTGCAAGAATATTTCTTTGAGGATTGGGAACGAATTCAATGGGTTTTGAATGATCAAAATAAATCTCAGCAATATCAGTTTGTTCATTTACTAAGTGAGATTAAAAAAGATGATATTGAACGATTATTCAAAAAAGTTGATGGATTAGCATTAACTGATCGTCGTTATCAGATTAATGAAAATGCATTTAAGGAAGCAGAAGCTTACTCAAAAATTCTTGCTGAGTAATGATTATGGAAGTTATTCAAGTTAGAGAATATGCGGTTTTGACTCAATTATCAGTGGATGCTGATAACTTGGATCAAGCGCATATTTCGCATAAAACATTTAAGTTTTTAGCGGAATTGATTAAGCACAAAAAATTAGATGCAACTTTAGGCTTTGATCATATTAAATTAGGTAGCCAAGTTGGCTATTTGGAAACGCCAGATATTGGTTTGGAAATTTTGCCAAAAACGGCTTTGCATACTCAAGATGATGAAAAAGATCGCTTGCGTGAGCTTTTACAGAAAATGGTGAGCGTAGTTCTTCAAGTTAATCCTAAAGAGATGCATAGCGCACATCTAACACGTAATAACTTACCTTTGCATGAGTGGATTTATCAGCAGTTTTTAAATGAGCTGAAAATATTATTTAAAGAAGATTTAAAGCGTGATTATCAGCGAGTTAATCGCACAGAAAAATTCATGCGTGGGCGATTGGATATTAACCAAGTGATGCGGCAAAAGGCAGGGCAAGCGCACTTATTTCCAATTCGTTATGATGAGTTTAATTTTAATCGGTTAGAAAACCGTTTGATCAAAACAGCCTTGAGTTATTTGTTTAAAAACACAAAAAATGCTGATAATTGGCGTGTTGCTAATGAACTGATGCAACGATTATCAGATTTGGAAATTGTGCATCATGCCCATGTGCAATTGAAGCATTGGCAAGATAGTAAGTTGATGAAAGGTTATCGTGCCATATTGCCTTGGTGTACTTTGATTTTAGAAAAAATGAATCCTGATTTTCAGCAGGGACAATATCAAGGTATTGCATTATTGTTTCCAATGGAAAAGCTTTTTGAGGCTTATGTTGGGCATTATTTACAGCAAAATCACATTGATTATCATGTTAAGACTCAAGAGCAAAGTTATCATTTGGTGAAACATCAAGGTCAAAATTTATTCCAATTGAAGCCTGATTTTGTATTGCGTCATAAAGAATCTGAATATGTGATCATTGCCGATACTAAATGGAAAATGTTGGATCAAAATGCGGGTAATAGCTCTGAAAAATATGGCATCAGTCAGGCGGATTTATATCAAATGTTGGCTTATGGCTATAAATATCAACAAAATCAAGAAAATTGCACAAATATGATTTTAATTTATCCTTATCATGATCAATTTACGACAACATTACCTATATTTGAGTTTCATGCGGAGTATCTCAAGCTTTATGTTGTGCCATTTAAATTATGGGATTGTGAAAAAGGAAAAAAAGGGCTTCAGTCTTTACCAGTAGAGGTGGTTTTAATATGAATAAAGTAAAAACAAACTATAAACAGTGCACAATTGCAACATTGAGTTTATGGGCGATTTATTTATTGGTTATTGCTATTGGAATGTCTATTAGTGAATATATTGAGGCGCAAGATTATCATCGAGCAGTAGATCTTATTCATATGAATTGGATTAGCAATTTAGCCAGTTTAAGTATCCCTTTGATACCACCTTTAATTGTATTTTTTGTACTGATTCGCCAAAGATTTTTACAAAAAATAATTGTATTAGCCACAAGTATAGTTTTTATTTTGACTTATAATATTCAGCATTATATTTGGAGAATAGAAGATCCTATTCCGAATGATAATATTATTGTAATGATGACTATTCTGAGTATGGTTTTATTTTTATTAATTTCACTGTATTCATGGATTGCTTTGAAAGTTATTAAGTATAAAAGTAAATAATTTATTTAATTCAATGAATTAGTTGGGATTTTTTTAAATTTATTTTAGATATGTCTTTAGGTTAGTTGGAAAACAAAATGTTAAACATCAGTTCAGCAACAATAGAAAAAATCATCATTCATCAAGTTGGGAATATTGGGCGCGAGGAAGAGTGCGTATTTTCAGAAGCAAGTGTGAAGCCAAGTGCATCGCTAGAAGCGCTATTATTAGAACATTATTTATTGCCATTATCAGAGCTTGAAGATGCTTATGAGTTTAAAGCAGGCGATTTAACGGATGTCATAGCGGGTTATGCAAAAGAAATTTTTACAGCGGATGCAGATTTTCATGATGCTTCCATAAAAATTGCAGGGCACTTGCATAGCGTGACAAATCACCCAAATATTATGGGGGGCGATTTTATTATTATCTTGTTTGATAACATCTTTATGAACTCTAAGGAAACCAAGGCGCTTGGGCTATTTAAAGTTGAATCGAAAGATGATTATCTCGATATTTATGATAATAACGGTACTTTGGAATTCATTGAAAAAGAAGGAATTTCTTTAAGAGATATTCAAAAAGGCGCTTTGATTTTGGCGAGTGATGAATCTGTTTTAGCGATTGATAGCCAAAAAAGACGCACAAAATATTGGCATGATGATTTCTTGAGTTTAAAGCCAAAGCAAACAGAACATGCAGAACTCAAAGCAAGTAATGATATTTTGCGTGGCTTGAATAAGCGCATCGCAACGCCAGAGCAACGTTTGGAGTTTAATAAAAGCTTAGAAAGCCATTTAGAAGAGCATGATGATATTCGCTTTAAAGATCTTGAAAACTTCTCGAAGCCTTATGTGGAAGAGCAAGAGATCAATCGTGTGTTTAATGCGGTGCAAAATAAAGCAGGCTTTGCGATTGATCGTGAGATCAGCGTGCCAAGTCATCAATTTCGTGAGCAATCCAAAAATACGATGCAAAAGGCAAGCATTGCAGAAGGCATTGATCTTGTGATCCGCAGTAAAGATACTTACATTGATCAAATTGAAATCGTGGAAGATGGACAAGGCTTTACTGCGATCATTAAGTTTGATGTTTATGAGCCTGAGGAATCATAAGGAAATTCTCAAAAACTCATAAAGTTGTTTTCTTCAACTATTTTGCTATAGTTCTACTATGCTTATAAATATTGTTATTTTTTCAAATAGTTATATTGCAGGTGAATACTATGCCATTTAGAATTGATCGTATTATCGTCACAACCATTGCACTGATTCTATTTTTATTGCCATTCATGTCGTATGGTGATTGGTTATTGAACATTGCTTGCGTAGTTGTATTGATGGTTTATGCCGTTTGGCAAGTGGTGATGATTGTATTGTTAATGGGAACGAAATATCAAAAGCGTTTGAAATATCATCAGTTGAATTTAATTTATGCTGTTGTCATTTTTTCGGCAGCATTAATTCCGACCAAGTTAATTCCTTTTTATATTCAGCAACAAGTGGATCAATTCATCGTTGTAGTGAATAGCTTTAAGGAAAAAAATGGCTATTTTCCAACAGTGGTGGACATTAGTGAAGATTATGAAAAAGTCCAGACCAATGTGCCACAATTCATTTATCAGCGTGAAGGGCGGGATCTAGCCAGTTTAGAGTTTCCAGAACCAGGAATGGCAGTAGATTCTTTAATTTATGATTTTTCGAGCCAGCATTGGCTATGTTCTGGCAACTGCTAACTCGGATAGGTTTGTTGGATCATTTGATCAATCAATGCTGCATTTTCAAAAGGTGTGAGCGTACTGAGATTATGATTAAACCAAAGGCCATCAGCAGCTAAACGAATCATTGCTAATGATTGTGCGCTATCTGTCTTACTGTGTTTGGATTGTTGCTGAGTGAGCCATTGATTCCAAGCAAGGCTTAACTTTTCATCATTGATCAATGCGATGTATAGCGCGGAAAGCTTGGAGTTGACGCCAGTTTCAGTATCTAATAGCACTGTGTTGAGATATGCACGAGTGAATCGACCATGATCAATGGTATCTTGTTGAATAAATTCATTTATTTTAGCTTCAAAACGCTCTATGATTGCTTGATAAACGCCTGAAATTAAGGCTTGTTTATTAGGAAAGTGATGCAGTAATCCACCTTTAGAAACCTTGGCATGATCTGCCACGGATTGTAACGTAAAGCCTTGAATGCCTTCAGAGAGCAAAATTGTAATAGCACTTTGGATCAGTGCTGTTTTCATGTCTATTGTCTGTTTCGTCATAGCATTAGTGGGAAAGAGAAGTGGAAAATAGATTCATAACAATGACACCGCTCATGATCAAGCCAATGCCGATAATTGCTGGGGAATCCAAGTATTGTTTAAATGCCACTATACCAATCACGGCTGTGAGTGCAACGCCAACGCCGCCCCAAATTGCATATGCGATGCCAATCGGAATCGTTTTTGCCACTTGTGCTAATAGGTAAAATGAAATGATATAGCAGATGATGGTGATAGAGCTGGGGATCAGCTTTGTAAACCCTTGCGATTTCACTAAAAATGCTGTGCCAGCTACTTCTGTCACAATAGCGATGGCTAGCAAACCATAAGCCAATAATAGATTCATAGATCTCCTTAGATGAATAATAAAAACCGTCCAGATGGTCTTTTTTATTGTGATACATGGTTAAAATGTAGTCAATGTCTAGTTTTTCAATATTGTTCTAAAAATTAGGACTTATTAAAAAATAAAATCATATAGATATGATAATGATAGGAAAAATCAGGCGTTGAGGGTGAGTTTAATATGTAATCTGATTAGTGAAAATGTAGTTGTCTAATTTTTACACTTGCATTATCGACGTCGTAACATAGGATAAAACTTTCCGCCAAAATGAATATGTTATGGCTAATGACGTTGGGTGCGGATTTTGGGAGAAGTAATTGTTAGGTTAAGGGGATAGTGAGGATGGAAAATTTTATTAATTCACAGCAAGATCAAATGATCGATTTATTGAAAGAACTTGTGAACATTGATAGTGGATCATATGACAAAGCGGGCGTGGATCAGGTTGCGGATGTGTTAATTCAGCGTTATAAAGCGCTGGGATTTACCGTAGAAGTATTTCCGAATGAAACATTGGGCAATAATTATCGTTTAGTACATCAAGAGGCGACGAATCCTCAGGTATTCATCGCAGCGCATTTAGATACTGTGTTTCCAAAAGGTACAGTGGCAGAGCGACCATTTAGCATCGAAGGTGATCGTGCATATGGCCCAGGTGTGATCGATATGAAAGCAAGTCATGTTTTGACATATTATGCGATTAAAGCACTATACGAAGCGGGCAATGATGCTTATAAAAATGTTGAAATTTTATTGAACTGTGATGAAGAGATTGGTTCTCATTCATCCCGAGGATTAATCGAGCAGTTTGCAAAAGGTAAATCTTACGCTTTGGTGATGGAGCCTGCGCGAGCGAATGGTTCAATTGTGAGTGCGCGTCGTGGCGTTGGTACTTATGAGTTAATCATTGAAGGTAAGGCTTCACATTCTGGTATTGCACCGAAAGATGGCATTAGTGCGATTCAAGAGTTGTCTTATAAGATTCAAGCATTGCATGCATTATCTCGTCATGATGACGGCTTGTCCGTGAATGTTGGGTTGATTTCAGGTGGCACATCTGTCAATACCGTTGCACCAAATGCGCGTGCAGAAATCGATGTGCGCATCACAACAGATGAGCAGGGAATTGAAATTGATCGTTTAGTGAGAGAAGTGTGTAGTCAGCCTGTTTTGGATGGTATTAAGATTTCATTAACGGGAGGTATTAATCGCCCACCTATGATGAAAACTGCGGAAAGTAGTGTGCTTGTGGAGATTGTAAAGGCAGAAGCACAGGCAATGGGTTTATCAGTGGATGATATTTTCACAGGCGGTGGTTCCGATGCTTCCTTTACAGCAGGCGTTGGAACGCCAAGCGTGGATGGTTTAGGTCCTGTGGGTGGTTTTCAACACAGCGATAAAGAGTACCTTGAATTACCAACATTAACAGAAAGAACAGTGCTGTTTGCAAACGTCATCAAGCGTTTGTCAGCATAAGGAGGTACTATGGAGAATAAGAAAAAAATTCAATGGGCAATGCCAGATGCCTTTATCATTATCTTTGGCATCGTGATTTTAGCGGCGATTGCTACATATTTGATCCCAGCGGGTTCTTATGAACGCGAAGCCATTAATGGCATTAATCGTGTGGTTCCAGGTAGTTATCATGAAGTTGCATCCAATCCCGCATCATTAATGGATGTGTTTTATGCCATTCCAACAGGATTGAAACAATCAGCGAGCATTATCTTTTTGATCTTTATGATTGGTGGTGCAATTGCTATTTATGATCGCACTCGTTCGATTGATGCTGGTATCAATGCTTTGATTGTGAAAACGAAGGGGAATTACAAAGTTCTCATCATTACGGTGGCTTTCATTTTTGGTATGTTGTCCTCTTTGGGATTGGCGGCGAATGCTGTCATTGCATTTATTCCAATCGGAATTGCATTATCCCGTTCCATGAAGCTTGATGCCATCACAGGTGTTGCGGTTGTTTACCTTGGTTATTATGCTGGTAATGCGGTTGGGATTTTGGATCCTACGATTTTAGGTACAGCGCAAACATTGGCAGAAGTTCCATTATTTTCAGGCGTTGTATTTAGAATTGTGTTGTTTGCTGTGTTGATTGTTGCAACGATCACTTATATCGTTTGGTATGCAAAGCGCATTGCAAATAACCCTGAAAAGAGTTACATGGCTGGTATGGAAAGTGATGATCCTGACGAAGATGATAGCGTGCATGAAGTGGATGGCACATTCACGTTAAAGCAAAAATTGAGTCTATTAGTATTCATCGGATTCATTGGCGTGTTTTTATATGGTGCATTTAAGTTTAAATGGGGCGTTGATCATTTATCTGCAATTTTCATTATGATGAGTATTGTCGTTGCAGCGATGTTCAAAATTTCACCGAATGCTTACATTAAAACCTTCATGAAAGGTGCGCAGTCTTTGGTTTATGGTGCATTGGTTGTTGGTATTGCGCGTGCGGTTATTGTGATCTTAGATCAAGGCCGAGTATTGGATTCAATTGTTCAAGCAACATTGGTGCCATTACAGCAAACTTCTCATTATTGGGGTGCACAGTTATTATATTTATTTAACTTGTTATTTAATTTGTTGGTAACGTCGGGCACAGGTCAAGCATCCATCATCATGCCAATCATGGTACCAATTTTGGATATTTTAGATTTAACGCGTCAAACAGGTGTATTGATCTTAAAATTAGGCGATGGCTTCACGAATATCATTACGCCTACATCAGGTGTTTTAATGGCCGTATTGGCTGTTGGTAAAGTACCGTGGACGCGTTGGGTGAAATTTGTATTCCCAATTCTATTGATTTGGATTGTCATCGGTATGGTAGCAATTTGGATTGCAACAGCGATGAATTATGGTCCAGTATAATGTGATATTAAAATATTAAGATCTGTGACAAGCCCTAGATGAATCGTCATCTAGGGCTTTTTGCTATTTGTATCTATCGCTTGAGTAATATTTAAAATTAGTGTTAGTATGAATTTACGGCTACAAAAAGCTTGATAACAATCAATAATAATATCAACGTAGTAGGAGGATGCATCATGAAACTTACATCTGTTAAACGTATACCTCATGAAGAAGTGATTGTGTACATTATGGAATCCATTGAATCGGGTGGTTTTTTGCCAGGTGAAACATTACCGACGGTAAAAGAGATTGCAGAGCGATTACATTATTCTGAAGCAGAAGTTGCGCATGCGGTTGATATTTTAAAAGAAGAGAATATTCTTTTAGGTGAAACACATGGCACATTGATATTGACAAGAAGTGATAAGGATCTGATTTTAGGTCGTGTTCGCAGTCGGATTTTGAATATTCACCCTGAAGATATTATTGATCTATTAGAGATTCGCGAAGGTTTAGAAACGCGCTCATTTGTCTTGGCGACGCAAAGGGTTACCAATCAGGATTTAAAATCGATAGAGGAAGCATTAGAAGCATTAGAAGCACGTGTGAAATTACAAAAAACGGCAGCGAAAGAGGATCTTCGTTTTCATTTAGAGCTAGTAAAAGCAAGTCATAACAGCATGATGATACAAATGGTTGAGATCATTTTTGAACGCTTTTTTGAAACATTGAATGAAACGCGGACAACCATTCGTAAGTTGGATAATGTGGATCAATTCATCGATGTGCATAGAGAGATTTACAATGCACTTGTGGCAAAAGATGCAGATTTAGGTGTTTCGTTAATGAAGCAGCATATTGAGCAAACCATCGCACTTTATCAAGATTTGAAATAAAATCTGATCAGCACCCAATGAATCATTGGGTGTTTTTTATGTAGATATTAATTGAATTATGTAGTTTACATAATTTTTTATTTGATTGAATTATATGAGTTTTTATAAATTCATGCTAAATATTTAGGGAAATATGATTGACGATCGAGTCAAAAACATATATCTAATAGCATTACTATAATATTTCGAAGGGGATCACACCATGATGAGTCGTAAAAAAGTTATCGCAGCAACGTTATTAACGATGTTTTTAGCAGCGTGTTCACAGGAAGCTGATAAGCCAGCGACAACAGCTTCTACAGATGCACCAAAAGCAACAGCTGAAGCACCTAAGGCAGATAATGCAGATCGTTTAGATACACGTTTTGTAACGATTGCAACAGGTGGTGCATCGGGGCCATATAACATCATTGCGACTACAATGGGCGAGATTTACTCAGAAAAATTTAAAGCAAACTCTAAAACACAAACAACGGGCGCATCAGTTGAAAATATTAACTTGCTCGACCAAGGTAAAGCAGAAATGGCATTTGTGATGAGTGATGCTTTAAACCAAGCGATCAATGGTGAAGCACCATTCCAAAAGAAAGTAGATTCAGTTAAGCAAGTTGCAGTGTTGTATCCAAACTTTGTTCAGATCGTGACATCACAAAAATCAGGCATTAAAACGCTGGAAGATTTGAAAGGTAAGCGTGTTGCTGTCGGTGATCAGAACTCTGGTGTAGAAGTGAATGCGCGTGCTTTATTGAAAGGTCATGGCATTACTTATGATGATTTGAGTGTAGATTACTTGGGTTACGCAGAGGCGGCAGATGCTCTTCGTGCAGGTCGTATTGATGCGGCATTCTTAACAAGCGGTTTACCAAATGCATCATTAATGGAGTTGGCACAAGGCTTTGATCTTCAATTGGTGACAATTAAGCCTGAAAATGTTGCAACAATCGCAAAAGATAAACCTTACTTCATGGCGATGGAAATTCCTGCAAACACTTATGGTAATGCAGAAGCAATTCCAACAGCGGTGATCATGAATGCTTTAGTTGTGAATAAGAATTTAAGTGATGCGGATGTTTATAAATTAACAAAAACATTCTTTGAAAACTTAGATCGCTTACAAAACTCTCATCAAGCAGTTAAAGATGTATCTTTAGAAAAAGCACAAGATGGTATGGTTGCACCGATTCATCCTGGTGCTCAAAAGTACTACGATGAGCAAAAAAAATAAAATAGCAGTGTATCTAACAGCAGCATGCTTGTTGCTGTTAGGTGTGTCATTTTATCCATGGTTCACAACCATAAACCTGAGAACTGAAAAGTTCTCTTGTGGTTTCAGGGAAGATATTTTTACATTGCAGTGGATTCACTCTGTCGAACGTGAAATTTGGCGAGAAACTTACAAAGCAGAGGATGATCATCTACTGCTGTTTCGATCTCAATTCAAAACATTTGGTGCAGGTACACCCTATAGCGTGCATTTGACGACTAAAGAAGGTTTTGTTGAATCTGATCCTAATTTAGAGATGCCACAAATTTATTGGATGATTTCCAGAAATGTTGAATCCACGATTATGACTGCGCAAGGCAGTATTCCAATTTACCAATATTTTGATGATTACTCTGAAATCACATTATCAACACAAAAGAATACCATTTGGACTTTTTTAAAGGATACTTGCTATGACAAGTTCACAGCCTCAAATTGATGATGGGCAAAAAATTCTCGAGAAATTTGATCGAGAATCTTTAGTTCGACATCCTTCTAATCGCAACATTACACTGTTTATCGCAGGGCTTGCGTTGTTTTATTCGTTGTACCATCTGGTGACAACGTATTATCCGATTCCTCAGCTACTTTATCGCGCAGCCCATGTTGCGATTGGTTTAGCACTGATTTTTTTAATTTATCCTACATATGCTTCACAAAATCGTACTAAGATTCCATTCTATGATTGGTTGTTAATGTGCTGTGCTTTTGCATCCTTTGGTTATCTCTGGATAGAGTATGATGCCATTATGAATACGCGTGGTGGTATTCCCAATAAGTTGGACATTGCTTTTGGTATTATGACTGTGATTTTAGTCATTGATGGCGCGCGCCGTGTCATGGGTTGGATATTACCGATTTTAGCATTAATCTTTTTGGTTTATCCTTTCATCAGTCATTATGACTTTATGCCGAATAGATTATTAACTCGTCCGTATGATTTGGGTGATATTTTCGGCCAGATGTATCTTAAAACAGAAGGTATTTATTCAACGGCCATTGGCGCTTCCGTATCCTTTATCTTCTTATTCATATTATTTGGTGCATTTTTGGCTAAATCGGGCATGGGACAATTGTTCAATGATTTAGCGTTAGCATTGGCAGGGCACAAGCAAGGTGGACCTGCGAAAGTAGCCGTCATTTCAAGTGGTTTTATGGGCAGTATCAATGGTTCTGCCGTAGGTAATGTTGTGGGTACAGGTGTATTCACGATCCCTATGATGAAGCGCGTTGGTTATAATGCCAACTTTGCGGGCGCAGTTGAGGCGAGTGCTTCTGTTGGTGGACAAATTCTTCCGCCAATTATGGGGGCAAGTGCTTTCATTATGGCAGAAACAACAGGTGTTAAATATAGTACGATCGCATTGGCGGCATTTTTCCCAGCATTACTCTATTATTTAGGTGTGATTGCACAAGTTCATTTTAGAGCAGGTAAAGATAATCTTAAAGGTATTCCAAAAGCTGATTTGCCACGAGTTAAAGAAGTTTTATTGGCGCGTGGACATCTACTCATTCCAATTTTTGCGTTGGTTTACTTTTTGTCGGAGTCCGTACCGATTAACTTTGCAGCATTTTATACAATTGTGATCAGCATCATCGTGAGTCAATTTAGAAAAGAGACTCGTATGAACTTCAAAGATGTTGTGGATGCATTGATTTCTGGTGCTAAACAATCATTGCCTGTAATGGCAGCGTGTGCGGTGGTTGGTATCATCATTGGTACAGTGAGTTTAACAGGGTTTGCAAGTGTTATGATCTCTATGATCACGAGCATTGGTAAAGATTCTTTATTCTTAACATTATTCTTGACTATGCTAGCTTCGATGGTTTTAGGCATGGGATTACCATCTATTCCTGCTTATATCATCACAGCAACGATGGCAGCACCTGCAATTGCAGGATTAGGTGTGCCTGTGTTAGTGGCGCATTTATTTGTATTTTATTTTGGTTTATTCGCCAATATTACACCGCCAGTTGCATTGGCATCTTTTGCGGGTGCTGGGATTGCAGGCGGTGATCCGATGAAAACTGGGTGGCAATCATTGAAACTTGCTTTAGCAGGATTCATCGTGCCATTCATGTTTGTTTATAATCCTGCGATGCTCTATATCGATACTACAGGGTTAACAAGTATGAATGTGACGGAATTTCCTGTACCGCCGATTTTGTCTATTATAATGATCTCATTCACATCAATTGTTGGTGTCATTAGTTTAGGTGCGGCCGTTGAAGGTTACTTTAAAACGAATATGAATATGATTGAGCGTTTGATACTGGCTGTGGGTGCTTTAATGCTGATCATCCCTGAATTGTATACAGATATTGGTGGTATGATCATTGTTGCCATTATTGCAGTGATGAATATTCAGAAATCAAAAAAATTAACTTTATCTAAATGATAGATGTTTGATCTTAAAGCCCTGTTGTTAAAATAGGGCTTTATTTTTTATGTTAGAATAACAAAGAGTTAAAGTAGTATTTATCGTGAATAATTAGGCGTTTAATGATAAAAAACAACCAATAGAAAGCGTAGTTGCTTGTATCACAGTATAAAAACAAAAGCACTACGAGGAGATTTTTATGAAAAGATTCATACAGTGCAGAATGATTACAATTATCACAATTTTTATATCATCTATGTTTCTTCAATTTGTACAGGCTGAGGCTAGGCGACCTGAATGTATTGTGCCTGCGAAAAGAGGTGGCGGTCTAGATATGACTTGTAAGCTCGTTCAGTCAAGTTTTGAAGAAACAGAATTAATTATGAGGCCTATTCGTTTGGTTTATATGCCAGGAAAGATTGGTGCAACAGCTTATGATTTCTTCACGACAGATAGAAACGATGATGTGAATACGGTGATAGCATTTTCAACAGGTACATTGCTCAGTATTGCGCAAGGCAAATATGGGCAGCATGATGAACATGATGTACGCTGGCTTGCTGCTATTGGGATTGATTATGGTGCATTATTTGTGAGAGCGGACTCACCTTTTAAAAACCTTAAGGATTTTGTGAAGACGATGAGGGAGAATCCTCAGTCTATCTTGATTGGCGTAGAAGGTGCAGAAGGTAATCAAGATTGGATGCAAGTGGCACTATTGAGTAAAAGTGGGCAATACGATGCCAAGAAAATTACATATCGTTCCTTTGAAGGTGGCGGTGACATTATAGAGAGTTTATTTCATAAGAAAATACAAGTTATGAGCTCTAGCTTATCGGAAATGATGCCCTATATGGATAGTGGAGATATTAGAGTTTTAGCGGTTTTCTCAGAGGAAGATATTGGTGAGCTCTATAATATTCCGACAGCAAAATCACAAGGTTATGATGTGGTTTGGCCCGTTGTGCGCGGTGTTTATGTGGGGCCAAATGTGACAGAGTCCGATTATCAGTGGTGGAAATCTAAGTTTGATGCATTATTAATCCATAAAGAATTTGATGGATTGCGTGCGCAATATGACATGTTGCCATTTGCGTTGACTGGTAATGAACTAGATCAATATATAGATGAGCAAGTACACTATTTACGCGGTCTTTCTGAGGAATTTGATTTAGTCAAATAATAGATACATTGCGGCTACAAAATTTATTTTTACTATATCTTTGCTCCTATTTTTTAAATGGGATTTATATATTTAACATGATTAAAATCAAATAATTAAGTTTAATATCAAAATTATTGAAACAATGTATGTAAATTTAGACACTGATCAATATAAATTTATATTTGTAGTTTTTTTGTTTATGTGCCAAATTGATCAAAGTCCATAGTTTAGGTGATAAATGTTGGATGTTTCTAATATTGATTAAGAATAAAGCATTAAAAGCAATAAATAAGGATTTGGAGGATATTAATGAAACAAAGATCTAAGATAAAACTTTTAGGTTTGGTATTAGCACTAACTGCATCTATGATGCAATTTGGGTCCGCTGAAGCAAAGCGTCCTGAATGTATCGCGCCAGCACAACCAGGTGGTGGTTTTGATTTAACATGTAAACTGATTCAAAGCGGATTTAAAGATACAGGTTTGATCACCAAACCTATTCGTGTGACTTATATGCCAGGCGGTGTTGGTGCTGTTGCTTATAATCGTATTATTGCCAATAGAAATAGTGATGCGAATGCGATTGTGGCATTTTCTACAGGATCTTTATTAAATATTGCACAAGGTAAGTTTGGAAAATACGATGAAAGTGATGTGAAATGGTTGGCCGCGATTGGTACTGATTATGGTGCTGTTTCAGTGAAATCTGATTCACCGATTAAAACATTGGAAGATTTAGTGACAGCTTTGAAGAAAGATCCTAAATCTGTTGTGATTGGTGCAGGTGGAAGCATTGGTGGTCAAGATTGGTTGCAAGTTGCACTGTTAGGTAAAGAGACGGGTTTCGATGTTAAAAATATGTCTTATGTTGCTTTAGAAGGTGGTGGCGAGATTGTAACAAATTTATTAGGCGGGCATATTGATGTAATGAGTTCAGGAATTGCGGAAATGGTACCTTATGTAGAAAGTGGTGACATGAGAGTCTTGGCAATTTTCTCAAATGAACGAATTGGCGGTGTATTGGAAAATATTCCGACAGCAAAAGAGCAGGGATACAATGTTTTATGGCCAGTGATCAGGGGCTTCTACATGGGGCCTAAAGTGAAGGATTCTGATTATGATTGGTGGAAAACAAAATTTGATGAATTGTTAGCTTCTAAGGATTTCCAAGTGTTGCGTACGCAACGTGACTTATTGCCATTTGCAATGACGGGTGATGAATTGGATAAATATGTTGATCAACAAGTGAAAGATTTGCGAGAAATCTCAAAAGAATTTGGCTTGATTCAATAATATCATTGAGTGAAATATGAGACGAAATGCACTGAAGGAATACTATCCTTCAGTGCTTAGTCGAGGGTGAAAAATGAGAATTGAACGTTTTTTTTCGATAGGCTTATTGATTGTATCGATGGGCATGTTTTATCTGGCGTTTTCATTTGATAGTGTTATTTCATATGATTCTGTTGGTTCCAAAGCATTTCCTATTTTAATTTCCAGCTTATTGATTTTATCACTCATTAGCATAGTAGTAAGACGCAATGATTATTACGAGTTAATGAAAGTAACGCCACCAGTAATTAAACGGATTATCGTGCTGTTAATCGCTTTTTTTGCGTATGCATACCTTTTTGAAATTGCGAGTTTTCCGTTGGCAAGCATGATGATGATTTTTGTGGTTGGCAAGGTATTTGGCGGCAAAACTATCCCATGTTTAATCACTGCATTTGTGATGAGTATAGGCGGATATCTGTTGTTTGATGTGTTATTGGATGTGCCATTGCCACTCGGGCCATTCCAATCAGAATAGGATTTGACTATGGAAACATTAGGTTTTTTATCGTTAGGATTAGAGGTTGCATTACAACCGACTAATCTTATGGTTGCGTTATTGGGCGCATTTATTGGAACAATTGTTGGATTATTGCCAGGTTTAGGCCCTGTTAATGGTGTAGCTTTATTAATGCCTTTCACGTATGCGATTGGTTTGCCTGCGGAAACTGCATTAATTTTATTGGTTGCTGTATATGTCGGTTGTGAATACGGAGGCAGAATTTCTGCAATTTTGATGAATATTCCAGGTGATGCAGCGGCTTTGATGACAACGCTGGATGGTTATCCTATGGCGAAGCAGGGTAAAGCAGGTATCGCATTATCTATTTCTGCGGTCAGTTCATTCTTTGGGAGTTTGTTGGCAACGATTGGTGTTGTGTTGTTTGCACCACTTTTGGCAAAGTGGGCAACCTCCTTTGGGCCCGCTGAATATTTTGCATTGATGATTTTTGCCATTACTTGTTTAACTGGACTTGTGACAGATAAGCCAATTAAAACTTTAATTGCAGCATTAATTGGTATCGCATTATCAATTCCAGGTGTAGATGGTGTCAGCGGTGTTTATCGTTATACATTTGATATTGTTGGATTATTTGATGGTATTCAATTTACGACAATTATCATCGGATTTTTCAGTATTAGTGAAATTTTATTAATGTTAGAGCAAGCGGCAGCAGGTACAAAAATTGCGACTCGAGGGCAGCGCATGTATTTTAATGTTAAAGAATTTTTGATTGCATTTCCTGTGATGATTAGAAGCGGTATTGTTGGATTTGTTGTGGGTGTATTACCTGGTGCGGGTGCAACCATTGCAAGTGCGATTACTTACACAAGTGAGAAGAAGCTAGCAGGTAATAAAGGTGATTTCGGTAATGGTGATATTCGTGGTGTTGCAGCACCTGAAGCTGCTAATAACGCCTCAGCCAATGGTTCATTGATCCCAATGTTAACACTGGGCATCCCAGGTTCAGGTACGACAGCTGTGATGATTGGTGCATTGACTTTGTATAATATTACACCAGGGCCGCAGTTATTTTCCCAAGAGCCTCAATTAGTTTGGGGATTAATTGTTTCGCTGTTCATTTGTAATATTATTTTATTGATTATGAATCTGCCACTGGTGGGATTTTTTGCAAAATTATTGAGTGTGCCAAATTATATTCTTGTGCCAGGCATTGCTTTGGTGAGTTTCACAGGCGTATATGCACTTTACAGTACGACTTTTGACCTGTTTTTAGTCATTTTATTTGGTATTTTTGGTTATTTCTTACGGAAATTCAATTACCCATTATCGGCTTTAATTTTAGGATATGTTTTAGGTGATATGATGGAGGCTAATTTAAGACGAGCATTATCCATATCCAACGGGGAAGTTGGTATTTTATGGAATAGCTCGATTTCTATCACATTATGGGTTTTATCTTTCTTTGTCATTTTATTGCCAATCTATAGAGCTTATAAAAGATACCTGATGAAGAAGGTGAGTGCTAAAGGATAAACACTTGGTTACTAGAAATTTACTGATTTCATTCACGGTTGCAATCATTGGGGGATATTTGGCAAGCCTGTTAAATATCCCTTTGCCTTGGACTTTAGGTGCATTGTTTACCTCCATTGTGTGGAATTTATGTACTCAACATTATGTGGTTTTGAAGCAAGGTCGTCGTATTGGTCAATTCATTATTGGTATCTCGTTAGGTTTATATTTTACTCGGGATATAGTTCATCTCATCTCTCAAGAGTGGTTTTTATTATCATTAGGAGTATTTGCATGCTTATTTGTTAGTTTAATGACTATTTTTATTAATGCTAAACAACATGCATCATTTGCGACCATTTATTTTACATATTTGCCAGGTGGCGCAAGCGAAATGGTGAATATGTCGAAAAAATTTGGCGCAGATCCCGCTTTTGTGGCTATTGGTCACACAGTTAGAATTGTTTTATTAGTATTCAGTGTGCCATTACTCGCAACTATTTGGTCTGATGTGAGCCGAGTGTCGGATGTTGCTTATGTTGAAAATCATTTATCCATTTTAGGCATGATTATAATTGGGATATGCAGTCTCATTGGCGTGTTAGGTTGGAAAAAGTTAAAACAGGCAAATCCTTGGATGATTGGTGCTTTGTTAGGTACAGCGCTGCCAACATATTTTATGGAGTTATCTATGAAAGTGCCTGTGTCATTCTTGGCATTTGCACAGGTTTTGCTGGCAATGGCATTGGCCGATCCTATTACAACGCAAACCGTTAAACAGGGTTTGAAATACATGAGAGGCATGATTCTATCATCCATGATGGGCATTGTGGCTTTGATTGTTGTGGCTTATGTAATTTCAGTGAGCTTTCATTTGGACTTTTTAACCATAGGTTTAGGGATGATGCCTGGGGGGATATCTGAAATGGGATTGACGGCTAAACAATTACATTTAAATGTCGCCATTGTGACAACCATGCAAACATTACGTTTATTAATGGTCATGGTGGTTGCACGGCCTGTATTTGTTTGGATTGAGTATTTTAGAAAATAAAGCAGGTTAATCGGAGATTATTATATAAACTATTACCTTAATGGATTTATCTTGCTAGAATTCATATGAAAGCATTCACTAGGAGTTGAAAGATGGTATTAATAGTCGTAGCAATCGCAGTTGTTGTGTACATTTTAACTGCACTATTTATGAAAAAAGAACAAGTGAGAAGATTATGGTTCATTGCCTTTTTCTTGCTCATCATTGCTACAGCATGTAGCGTGATATTCATGCAATTTGATAAAGATAGCTTATTGGCCAATGCAAAAGAGATGTCAGAACTGTATATTGTTTATTTCTTGATCACACTTTTACCAGCTTTAGCTTTGATCAACTTATGGATGTTTAGATCTGTATTTTGGAAAGTTTTACGCGGTAAAGCGGTTGTTTTAGAGAAAGACACTCAATAATCAACTCATTGATTCATTAATATCTCACTTGCAAGGCGGGATATTATCTTATGGCTATTATAAAAACAGCAAGCCAACCCAATAGTGAACTGACCCCATAAACTTGGACAGTTTATAAATTATAAAGACAAGGACTGATTTCGATATTCTATCGGACTCAGTCCTTTTAGTTTGAGCTTAATTCGATCATTATTGTAATAATCGATGTACTCATGAATCTCTTTCTCTAATTGATCGATAGATTCAAATTTTTTCACATGAAATAGCTCTGATTTCAAAACACCAAAGAAGTTCTCAATCACAGCATTATCATAGCAATTGCCTTTGCGTGACATGCTTTGTCTAACTTTGTGATCTTTTAAAGATTGTTGGTACTGTTTCATTTGATATTGCCAACCTTGATCAGAATGTAAAATCAGTTTCTTGCGTCCTTTCTTATGTAACTTTAAATGCTTCAATGCCTTATTCAGCATTTTACCCACCAACTCATATTTGGAGTTTTTAGCAACTTCATAGCTAATAATTTCCTGATTATATAGATCTAAAATCGGAGATAAATACAGCTTTTCACCGTTCACTTTAAACTCTGTGACATCTGTTACCCATTTTTGGTTGGGCCTTTGAGCCTTAAAATTACGCTTCAAAATATTCTTCGCTATTTTTCCAACTTTTCCTTTATAAGATTGGTATTTCTTCGGTCTTACTAAAGATTTAAGATTCAGTAATCGCATGATTCTTTGAACTTTTTTATGGTTAATGGGGAAATCTTTTTGTAATATCGCAGTGATGCGACGATAACCATATCGACCTTTATGCTCATGAAAAAGGGCTGTTATCCTTGCTTTAAGGCTTTCATCTGAATCAGGCTTAGCCAATACTGCCTTATGATAGTAATAAGTGCTTTTGGCTAGATTCATGATTTTCAGTAACGATGACAATGAATGCTTTACTTTGAGTTCTTCTGCGATGATTGTTTGCGCCTGAGCGCTTCTTCCTTCTCGTCCAATTCCTGAAACTTTTTTAACACATCATTCTCCGCACGAAGATAGGCTAATTCAGCTTGAAGTTGATCTATCAACTTTTCTTGTTCAGTGCGATTATCAGGTTTTTTGGGCAATCTCATCTTTTTAGGTCTTCCTTTTTGACGTGGTTCAAGTGCACTCAAACCACCTTCTTTAAACAGTGATTGCCATTCTAATATAGAAGTAAATGCTGGAATATTAAAATATGAAGCCGCTTCGCGGGCAGAGTAATAATGATCTGACATAAACTTCAATACATAATATTTGAATTCAGCAGAATATAATCGTTTTGTTGTTCTTGGCTGAATCCCTGATTGACCATGATACTGATAAGCTTTGACCCACTTTTTAACGGTGGAGTGATCAATATTAAAATGATCAGCTGTAGAGCTATATCCATTTCCTTTTTGATAAAACTTAACAACTTTTAATTTGAAATCAAAAGAATACTTCGCCATATAAAAACACCCCAAAGTTGTGTCCAACTTTTGGGGTGCAGTTCAATAGCTGAGTTGGCTTTTTGTTGGTGAATATATTATGAGATTAAACCAAAATCTTACTCGTAATGTCTTGAATAGAGTTTGCGCCTGTTAATGTCATGGCAACGCGCATCTCTTTTTCAAATAGTGTTAATAGGTTTTCTACCGCACTTTGTCCGCCCGCTGCCAATGCATAAGCATAAGCACGGCCGATCATTACGCTATCTGCACCTAATGCAATCATACGCACAACATCTAAACCTGTACGAATGCCAGAATCCACAAGGATTTTAAGATCATTTTTCACTGCATCAGCAATCGGTGGTAATGCACGCGCTGAAGATAATACGCCATCTAATTGGCGTCCGCCGTGGTTGGAAACCACAATGCCATCAGCACCAAACTTCACAGCATCGCGCGCATCATCGGGATCCAAAATGCCTTTAATGATCAATGGACCATCCCAAAATTCACGAATCCATTCTAAATCCTTCCAGCTGATGGATTGGTCAAAGTTCTTCGTTAACCAGCCAATATAATCTTCTAAACCAATCGGCTGCCCAAAGTATTTAGAGATATTGCCTAAATCATGAGGCTTGCCTTGTACACCAACATTCCATGCCCAAGTTGGATGAGTGAATGCTTGAATCATGCGGCGAATATTTGCATTCGGCCCGCTCATGCCTGAATGAGCATCACGATAACGCGCGCCAGGTGTTGGTAAATCTACAGTGAATACTAATGTTTTTACACCATTGGCTTTGGCGCGCTCCAAAACATTCTTCATAAAACCACGATCTTTTAATACATACAGTTGGAACCACATTGGGCGATCAATTTGTGGTGTCACTTCTTCAATTGGGCAGATGGCAACGGATGACATTGTAAAAGGAATACCACGTTTTGCTGCTGCCTTGGCAGCTTGTACTTCACCGCGCTTGGCATACATGCCAGTCAAGCCAACTGGTGCTAATACCACTGGCATGGATAATGTATCATCCCATAATTGGGTTTCTGTGCTGATGTTGGACATATCACGCAGTACTAATTGCTTGAGTTCAATCTCTGATAGATCAGAAACATTGCGTTTTAGTGTGTGTTCTGCATACGCACCGCCATCGATGTAATGGAATAGAAAAGGCGGTAAAGTTTTTTCGGCAGCTTTTCTATAGTCGGTTGATGCTGAAATGATCATGTGATTTCTCCAATTAGAATCCTGTTCGATTGTCAATAAAAGTGTTTGCTTTACATTATCAGTGTTGATAATTTAAAACATTAATGCAAATGTAGCGCAAATAATCAGGAAAAATCAAATTGTATGGCTGGGGGGCTAAAACAATCATGGGAAATATAAAAACAACTCGGGGCGATTATGGTTTGTTTGAGAATGCTTTAAAGAAAGTGTTGCCTGAAAAACAGATATATACAGAATTAGCAGTGCGCTTTGCCTATGGTACAGATGCAAGTTGTTATCGTTACATTCCAGAGATTGTTGTGCGTGCACAAAATGAATCTGAAGTTTTAGGCATCATTAAAATCGCTCATGATCAGCAAATTCCAGTGACATTCCGCGCATCAGGCACATCGTTATCAGGGCAAACATCATCTAATTCAGTATTAGTTTTATTGGGGGATGATTTTGTCGATACGAAAATTTTGGATAATGGTGCGAAAGTTAAATTGCGCCCGATGGTGATTGGCTCTAATGCAAACTTGGCTCTGAAGCCTTTTGGCAGAAAAATTGGGCCTGATCCAGCAACCATTAATACAGCAAGAATTGGTGGGATAGCTTCTAACAACTCAAGCGGCATGTGCTGCGGTACGAAAGATAATAGCTATCACACAATGGATACGATGCGTTTAATCCTTGCAGATGGCACAATTTTAGATACAAGTGATGATAAAAGTGTCGCTGATTTTAGGCAGTCTCATGCGAGCTTTTTGGAATCTATTCAAAATTTAGCGCAAATGATTCGTGATAACCCTGAATTAGAAACAAAAATTCGTCATAAATATCGCCTGAAAAATACAACGGGTTATGGTATCAATGCGTTGGTGGATTTCACTGATCCCATTGATATGCTCACGCATTTAATCATTGGTGCAGAAGGCACATTGGCATTCATCAGCGAGATTACTTATAAAACAGTGGTGGATCACCCGCATAAAGCATCAGCTTTGATCTATTTTGATGATTTGGATAACTGCTGTAATGCAGTGACCGCGCTGCGTCAAAGAGCGACAGTGGATTCAGTGGAACTTTTGGATGCCCTCAGTATTCGTTGTGTGGGTTCACACATTACACAAAATCTCCCTAATTTTTTCTATGCGGATATTCCTGATGATTCAGGTTGTTTATTGATTGAAACCAAAGCAGAAAATGATGCATTGTTGGATCAGCAAATTAAGTTCATCAACAATTTAGTGAAAGAGCATCATGCCACTGAGCACAGTACTTTCTCAAAAGATACTGTTGTGACGGATTTCTATTGGAGCGTGCGCAAAGGCTTATTGCCCATTATTGGTGGCAGTCGCCCGCAAGGTAGTAATGTGATCACAGAAGATGTAGCCGTACCGATTGAACGCTTAGCAGAAGGTGTACGAGTTTTAACAGATTTATTGAAAAAGCATAACTATGAAGAAGGGATGATCATGGGGCATGCTTTGGAAGGGAACCTGCATTTTATTCTCACGCCAAAATTAGACAATGAAGAGGAGGTTAAAAAATATGATCTCTTTATGGATGAATTGGCAAAAATTGTGGCGATTGATTTCAATGGCTCATTGAAAGCAGAACATGGTACAGGTAGAAATATTGCGCCATTTGTGAAAGTAGAGTGGGGCGAAGATGCTTATGGCATCATGCGTGCGATTAAATCTATTTTTGATCCCAAAGGGATTTTTAATCCTGATGTGATCATTACTGATGATCCAACGTTGCATTTAAAAAATCTTAAAGCAATGCCAGAAGCTGACGCAATCATTGATCAATGCATTGAATGCGGTTTGTGTGAACCTGCTTGCCCATCGGATGGATTATCTTTAACGCCGCGTCAGCGCATTGTATTGTGGCGCCAGCATCAAGAATTAGTGCGCACAGGTGAAAATCCTGAATTATTGGCATCCATTCAGCGAGTTTATCCTTATATGGGCATTGAAACTTGTGCAACCACAGGCATGTGCGCAACTCGTTGCCCAATTGGGATTAATACAGGTGAAATGATGAAGGTACTGAAAGTTGCCAATCGTCAGCCTGATATCGCTAACTTTGCGCAATCTCACATTAATGGTTTGAGTAAAGTGGCAAGAGGAATGATCAATGCTTCCCATGCAATTGGTGCCCAGAACAGCGCAAAAATTTCTCAAAAAATGCACTCAATCTTCAAAGGCATTCCGATTCTGCCTGTATCTTTGCCAAAATCAGCAAAACCTATTACAAAATATGTGAATGACGATGCTCAGCAGTTTGTGGTTTATTTTGTATCCTGTGTGAATCGTACATTTGCAGAAGGCACAAATGATCATGTATCCGTTGCTGATCATACTTTGTCATTATTCAAAAAAGCAGGCTTTAACGCGATTTTCCCTGAAAATTATACGAGTTTATGTTGCGGGCAACCTTTTGAATCTACAAAAGAGTTATTGGCGAATGAAAAATCAGTGAATCGTGTGAATGATGCATTGTTGAAAGCAAGTCAAAATGGTGAATATCCTGTTTATATTGATAATGCCCCATGTGCTTTAAAACTCTTTGAAGCTCAGGATCAAGGCTTGTTGGATAGCCGAATTACACTCTATGATGCGGCAACTTTTTTAGCGGAAAAGGTTTTGCCCGAATTAACCATCGTGAATAAGCGTGAGCATTTGTCACTACATATCCCATGTTCAGCCACCAAAATGAAAGCAGCGCCAGCTTTAACAAAATTGGCAGAGGCTTGTACGGATGATTTGAGCTTTACGAATATTGCTTGTTGTGGTTATGCAGGGAATAAAGGGATGTTGTTGCCTGAATTGAATGCTAATGGATTAAGGTTATTGCAAAAAAATATCCCTGAATATTGTGATCATGGTGTTTCTATGAGTCGTACATGTCAGATTGGCTTAACTGAACATTCAGGGATTGAATACCAAAGTATTGAAGCATTATTAAATGCTTGTTCACAATAAAATAATTTACTTAATTTATTTTTGATTTAAGGCAATCAACTCAAAAAATATAGCAAATGGTTTGAAATGATCATTTGCTATGCAATTTTCATATTGTTATGAAGATCAAATTGTTAGATAGATTCATCGTATCTCAATGTTGCTCAATAGATAAAATTGATTGTTGGGAAGGGTTGATTTTATCGAAAATATATATAAAAAGTTGTATTATATTGCCATAGAGTTATGATTTCATTACAGTTTATGTTATAGGTATCTGTATATTATATCCAATAAATGTAATCAGTATAAGAGGCAAAATAATGAAAAAAAATGAGGCTTTTTATAAAGTAGGTGCGCTTGCAAGTATCGTCAGCTGTATTTTATTTGCTCAAGCTTATGGCCAAAATCTGAAGCCATCAAATGAACCTATTTTTAGTACGCCACAAGCAAAACCTAATATTCATCTGGTGCTAGATGATTCTGGATCTATGGATGCTAGAGACGTATGGGATGCTAATAAACAAAGAAAAATTAAACGTTCAGAGGCACTTAAATATGCATTTGAAAATTTATTTTATAAATATCGTGATAAAGCATATCTAGGTGTGAGCTTTTTATCCCAAAGGACGAATGGGCGCGGTTTAATTGCACAGCCAATTGCTGATTTATCTATCTTAGATGAATATACTTTTAGAAGAGATGTGATTACACCTGTATCTAATATGATTTTACGTGCACCTGGTATGACGCCTGTGTATTCTGGGGTATATGAAGCATCTAAAATGTTTAGAGGGCTCCCTGTTAATCAATATGGTTCAGGAGGGACAACGGCAACTGAATCAAGAGTCACTTACTTTCCTGCAGAACAACTTGCAACACCATTACGTTATAGATGCCAACAAAATCATATTGTATTAATGACAGATGGTTTACCCAATGAATATATTGCTAGAGGCATTGCAACAGAAGATGAGTCGATGTTTGGGACCACTTCTTTAGGTGGTAGAGGTTCTCGTGAATATAATGGTGTTAATCAACGACTATCAATTAACTTTGGTGCAACATCTCAAAAGATTAAATTAGGCGAACAATTAGCAGCTGTGGATTTGCGCGATGCTCAAAAATTAATTTTTAAGAATGGTCAATGGCAACAAAAACTCACTGATGATGCGGGGAGGAATTGGAAAGATCTTTTATCTCGCCCTATGAATATTACTACGCATAGCGTAAGTTTATATATGCCTAAAACCTCGCCAGTATATACACAATTGACAGCGCCAAGTAAAGGTATGAATTTAGGAGTGGAGCAAGGATCTAATGGATCAGCGGAGGATTTATTAATTGCATTTGATACGATATTTGCATCCATTATCCGTAGTACAAGTAGCTCATTTGCAAAGAATGATAAGACATATGCGGATATGTTAGAAGGTGCTCCACCAATGAAAAATGGTCGTGTAGACTTATCAAAAATTGGTGCGATTCGTTATGATACTATCTATAATTTTAGACAAAAATTCGGTAGTTTACGTGCTGTTGTACCGTATAAAATTACGGAAACGAATGCCAAAGGTGAAAAAACGTCTAAAACATTTACATCTATTATATGGGATAGCAATCAAACCATTAAGCCTAAACAGGGTAAATATGTCACTTTTTTAAACAGTAAAAAGAATGGTTTAGAAATTAATGAGCTAAACAGTGATGCAGTTAAAAAAGAATTCACTAAAGTTCTGAAAAAAGAGTTGAATAATCCCCATGCTGTTTATGATCAAAAATATATTCAGTGGCTGACAGATTTTAAAAATGCAGCGAGTCAGGGATTGCGCGGCCGATTGAATCCGATGGGTAGTATTACAAATTCAGATATTCAGATAGTTAATAAAGATGTATTGCATATCAATGTATTACCTAAAATGATGTCTACGAGTTTAAGTAAAGAGCTCGTGAATTATTTACTGTATAAAGCTAAATTCCAGCCCAAAAATTACGTGATTGTTGCGGATAATGATGGCTTTATTAACTTTATCAATGCTGAACGCGGTCTTACAGGTAATGCGAAAGGCGGTGAAAGGGATACAGCATATTTCCCACAATTATTGGTTAAACGTTTACCAGAAATTACAGAGCCGAATACTAATGCAACTTTGGTATTGGAAGGGAAAACTCGCATTGTGGATGGTAAAGTTTATCAGCCTGGTGTTGGTAATATTTATGCAACTATAGGTTTAACTAGCATGGGTACGGGCGGACAAGGTATCGTCGGTTACCGTATCTTTGGTGCATCTGATCTGAGTGTTAAAGAATGGAATGCATCTAGAGGATCTGTGAACAGTAATCGACCGATTATGAACCAAATTACGCCATTATTTGAAATTGATGGTACAGCAAAGAATTCTGATTATAAATTAGGTTATACATATTCTGATTTTGAGGTGTTTAATCGCATCATTAATAAAAATGGTGAAGATAGAGGTCAATTGGTGGCTGTATTTGGTAATGGTATGGCAGATAAATCAGAAATCTATTTTATGGATGCCTATACAGGTGAGAAGCTGCACAGTATTCCTTTACCAGGTGTGTCTGCGATCGCAATTGCTGCGAGCATACGAAAAGATGCGAGTGGCAAAGGGCAAGTTCTAGATCGACTATATGTAGGTGATTATTTAGGTTCTTTATATCGGATAGAGTTCAATGGTGCGGATTTTACTGATGATGATAAAACGAAAGTGACGCATTTATTCCAAGCACCACAGCATCCAACTAAAAAGTATCAGTCAGCAATTACGGCGAAACCATTATTGATTAAAAATGAGAAATCAGGTTTATTCGGTATTTATTTTGGTACAGGTGTTGCCAATAATCATGTACGTGATCGTGGCGATAATGCTGCTGTAGAGCATGGAATTTATGGTATTACAGATCGTAATAAAACAACGCCATTATCAACAACGACAGTATCTAATTTGCGAGCAAACATTGGAATTCAACCACTTTTATCAGTGAATAACTTAAAAGAAGGTAAGATCGGCTATAAGGACGGCTCAAATATTGATTACAATGAAACTGTTACGCATGATTTGGTTTTGACAAGCCCTGCGGGTGATGTAGCTAAAACACAAGATGGCTGGTATCAAAGATTGATCGCCGATGGTACAAAATCAGGTGAGCGTCTAGTTCAAGCACCGAAATATGATGAAATTTATAAAGCGGCAGTGTTTGCAACATGGGGTATTTCAGAGCGTTATTTACCTTATGATGACAATGGTTTGTATGATCCATGCTTAGCGGATTTAGCTTTTGGTAAAACCTTATCATTTGATATTTCAACAGGTGGAGTAGGTAAAACACCACGAGGCAATAAAGGTACAACAAATAATGCATTAGGTGTGCCGACAGGTGATGCGATTTCTGAGCCACCAACTAGTAATACAACGACTGATGTGAGTCAGTTGGAGAAAATTATCCAAGAGTCTTTAGAAGATTTGACAGGTAAGGATAATAGTACGCATACAACGGACAAAGATTCGAGTGGTGCATATTGTTATACAAGTATTACAGGTGAAATTGTTTGTGAAGAAGATGATCGCACAAAGAGAAAAGCGCCGCTTGTTAAAGGTCGAGTGAGTGTACAAACACTGATCTAACATTGACTGTTTTATTGAATGAAAGCTGAGCAAACGCTCAGCTTTTTTTATTGGTTATTCAGTTTGATATAAATTGGGGCCAGATAAACCGAACATAATGAGCTTGAGGACATCTTTGCGAAGCTCTTTTTTCTCGCCGCCATAAATGTTTTGTACATGTTCACTCATCATTAAATCATCCATGATTTTTAAATAAGCGTGTATCAATGGCACTGGATAATTTACATGAATGAGTTTTTTACGTTGTAATTCTTCAAAAAAATGGTTCAAAAATAGGTATTTTTGGTGGCGTTCTTCTTGTATAAATGCATCGAGTTCTTTGTTCTTGTTATTGTCAAAGTCTTTTAGTACCGCAGGAGTGAAGAACTTTTGCAGTGCAGCTTCCTGATATTGAAAAATGGCATTAATGAGTTCTTCTATATTGGTTGCCTGATGCAGAATATCTGAGTAATAGCTTTTGACATCAATTTGTTGTAACTTAATGATCTCTTTGAGTAATTCTATTTTATTTTTAAAATAGCGATAAAAACTCACACGACTGATCTGTGCTTCTTCACAAATATCGCCAATAGAAATACGCTGCCAACCATGTTGGCTAAATAATTTTTCGCTCGCTTGTATGATGGTTTGACGAGTTTGATTGCCTAGATCCATAACCTTCCTATCTACGTTTATCGGCACTATGGTAACCGAAGTTTGATATAAAACCTAAAATCAAATAACTCCTATTTGAGATTAATAATCATTTGCATTGTTATTTATTAATGATAATATTACAAAAATTGTAATATTTAAGCAAAATTGTTAACCAAGGGAAATATCCAATGTTGAAGCGGAAAAATACTGTCGTCGCAATGATGGCGTTATTGGTATCTGGGCAGGTGTTGGCAGAAGAGAGTTCTGTTGAATTTAAGCAAAATGAATCGGTCACAGATTTAAGTGCGGTGATTGTAGTTGGTGAAAAAGCAGGGCGATCTCATTTTGAAACTGCTGCGAGCACAGAAATTTTTGCCATTGATCAAGTACAAGCAGATGGTAATGTTCAATCTGTGAAAGATTTATTAAAGCAGACGCTGAATGTTGTGGATATTGGTAGTGTTGGAAATGATTTACCTGCTGTTCGCGGTGTGGATGGTTCTGGCCCAGCACAAGGTGCTGTAGCATTTTTGGCTGGTTCTCGCCCTCGTTTGAATTTATTAACAGATGGTCGTTCAGCGACTTATAACGAATTTGCATTTGCAACTCAATCCTTATGGGATATTGAGCAGATCGAAGTGTTTAAAGGGCCACAAAGTTTTTCTCAGGGTCGTAATGCGATTGCGGGTGCCATTGTGATGACTTCGAAAGATCCAAGTTTTGAATGGGAAGGTGGTGCGAAATTATTATTGGGTAATCAAAAAAGTCGACAAGGATCAGCTGTAATTTCTGGTCCGATCATTGCTGATGAGTTGGCATTTCGTGTGAGCTATGACCGACAGACGCGCCAAAGTTATGTGAAATTGCCAAGTTATTTTCCTGTGGGTAGCCCAAGAGATATTGAAACAACGACAACACGCGCGAAGTTATTATATACACCATCCAATTTCCCAGATTTTTTCACGCGTTTGACATTTAATAATATTAAGTCACGCACTCCACAAAATGAAGCGTCCACCAATCCTGGAGCGCCACGTTATACACCAGAACGCCCAATGTTTAAAACAGCATCTTATGCTGGAATTTGGGATGTGGATTGGCAAATCAATGACAATATTGGATTTGCTAATAAAGTGATTTATACCAAATATAAAAATAATCGCATTGGGGCTGTCAATGCTCAAGGGATTCCAGCAACGGTGGATGGTAAAGAGTGGCAGATTGAGCCTATTGTGCGCTTTAATAATGAGGATCAATTTTTACGGGGTTTAGTGGGGTTGTTTTTCTTTACAGGTAAGCAGGATGAAAGTGTCAAGCTGTTCAATCAGATGAATGTTTTTGATGATCGCACTACAACAAAAGCAGTATTTGCTGAATTAACGTATTCGCCGACAAAAGAGTGGGATATCACTATTGCAGGGCGATTTGAACAAGAAAAGCATAAAAGACACGGCGGAAGTTCACTCATTGCTGTGAATGTAGACAAAACAGAAAAAGTATTTTTACCTAAGGTGGATATTGCATGGAAGCCAACTGAGAATTTCACAGCAGGTTTTAAAGTCAGCAAAGGCTATAATCCTGGTGGTGCAGGTATTACATTTGGTCGACCATTTGTAGCTTATGAATATGAATCTGAGCAGGTTTGGAATTATGAGTTATATAACCGTATTCGCGCTTTGGATAATAAGTTAGAAGTGTTCACCAATATTTTTTATAACCAATATACAGATATGCAATTGCCTTATTATTTGGGCACAAATTCGGTTGTGATTCGGAATGCAGATAAAGTGGATACATACGGTGCAGAAATTTCTGCAAGTTATCAAGCAACGAATCAATGGTCGATTAATGGCGGTGTGAGTTATTTAAAAACCGACATTAAAAAATATCCCAATAGTGGCGTCGAAGGGAAATCCTTAAGCCGAGCGCCTGAATTTACATTTAATCTAGGTACGCATTATACACACGGTCAATGGGATTTAGGTGGCAATATTCATTGGACAGATCATTATTATTCCAATTATACAAATGATAAAAATGGCCGAATCTCTTCTTATACACAAATGAATTTATATGCAGGTTATACATTTGAAGTGGCAGGTTTGGAATCTGCACGAATTTCATTTTATGCAGACAATATATTGAATTCAAAACGCCCCACATTCATCCCAGCCAATGAGAGAAAAGAAGCAATTATTCAACGTCCGCGTGCGATTGGTTTAACTGCTGAATTTAAATTTTAAGAGTATTGAAACATGAGTTTACGACATCAAGATATTTATCAGCCCATTTCGGGTTGGTTGAAGAAATCCATGATTATGGCTTCGATTGCGCAGTTGATGAAAATGGGATTATGGTTAATGATGCTAGCCATTATTTGGCTGTTATCTGAACAAAAATTTGGTTATGCATATGCTGTAACAGGTGCTTTATTAGTATTTTCCATTATTTATTATACGTTGAAAATTAAAGCACATGATCAATCTCATTATGGTGCATTTGAGCTCGAGGAAGTTTTACGTGCTCGTCTAGCAGATAAAATCAGTCAACTGCCGATAGGTTATGTACGAAATCTTGGTACAGGCGGTTTGGCGAAGATCTTATTGGATGATGTGCATGCTTTACATTCATATGTTGCGGATGCTCCGCCATTAAAAGCTGAGGCTTATGTAACGCCAATATTAATTTTAAGTGTGTTGTTAATTTTTAATTGGCCTTTTGCATTAGCAGTTTTTCTATTGTGTGCGGTGATTTTAGTGGCATTACAAATATTGATGCGTAGAGGACGAGAATTTCGACGTCAATATATGAAATCATTGGCTCATGTTAACTCTGCCATTATTGAATACGTTCAAGGAATGAGCACTGTCCGAGCATTTGATGCAGGTGATAGCTCATTTGGTCGTTATCAACAGGCATTGGAAAATTATAATAATGTGATGCAAGCTTGGCTCAGTAAAATTGGTGTGGGAAATCGTTTAGCGAGAACGTTATTTTCACCGATGCCGATGCAGATTTTACTCTTAATTGTCGGGACATGTTTGTATGTTAAAGGTTATGTGGATTTCATTGATCTTGTTCTCTACTTTATGTTGGCAGCGGGCATTGTTGAAAGTTTGCATCCTTATATGGCGTTGCATAGTTTATTGGAAAAGTCCCGAGCTTCCATTGAGCGAATTTGGGAAATTGAAGCAATGTCAGGTTTAAAAGAGCCGACGGATGCAGAGGCGCAATCACCAACACAGCATGCTATTCGTTATAACAATGTCTCTTTTGCATACGATGAAGATGGTCAATCTGTGTTGAATCAAGTCAGTTTTGATGTGCCTGAAAAAAGCTTCACGGCCATTGTGGGGAGTTCTGGATCGGGGAAAACAACATTGATCAATTTATTGCCTAGATTTTGGGATGTGACAAATGGCAGCATTCAAATTGGTGATGTGGATATCAGAATGATGAAGCAGGAAGATCTCATGAGCAGATGTTCCTTTGTATTCCAAGACAGCTTTCTTTTTTCCTGTTCCATTGCAGAAAACATTCGTTATGGTTTAGAAGCCACGAATGAACAAGTGATTGAAGCTGCTCAATTGGCGAATATTCATGATTTTATTATGACTTTGCCAGAGCAATATGACACAAAAGTGGGTGAGCGCGGACAGTTGTTATCTGGTGGGCAAAAACAACGATTAACCATTGCACGTGCATTTTTGCAAAATCGTCCAATTCTAGTTTTGGATGAACCAACAGCATTTTCTGATGCTAAAAACGAAGCATTATTAATGCAGGCATTTCAAAAATTAATGGTGGATAAAACTGTAATTATGATAGCCCATCGGTTATCTACGATCGTGGATGCAGATCAGATTGTCTATTTAGATCAGGGCAAAGTTATTGCCAAAGGTAATCATTCGACATTATTGGAAACTAATGAAGCTTATCAGCAATTGTGGTGTGATTATCAGCAAACACAGAATTGGACAATGACGCAATCTCATTAATTAGGAAATGATTTTATTATTATGAAAAATTATATTAATCAAGAAACTCGCAGTGTTGATAGCGTTTTCGGTACTGTGAATCAGCTATTATTAGCAGCGGGAGAGCAAAGACCGATATTAATGCGCTGTTTAATCTTTGGTGTGCTATCTGCTGTATTTTTTGGTATCTCTCTCACTATGTTGTATCCATTTTTTGCAGCTTTGGTGAGTGGCGAACGCTGGTTATCACCATTGATAGTGGTTTTGGTGCTTTTGTCCATCAGTTTAGTGCTGCGTTTATTGTCAGAAAGTTATGATACAAAAGGTTATGCAAATTTAGCCATTCACGAATTGCGTCATCGTTTAGGTGAAAAATTGCGAAGTATTCCTTTGCTGAGCTTAAGTAATCAGCGTTCTGGAGAGATCAATGCTGTATTAGTACAAAGCGTGAATGAAGCAGCGGGTTATGGATTCATGCTGATGACAACCATTATCTATGCGATGATTGTGCCGATTGCGGCAGCAATCACAATGGCGGTTTATGATTGGCGATTTGCTGCTGTCATGTTATTGGTCTTTCCAATGGCAATTCCACTCTATTTTTGGCGTAGAAAAGCATTTCGTCGTGGATTCAGTATTTTAGCGGAAGCTAATGGACAGCTTAAGGGTGAAGCAATTGAATTTATTCAAGGTTTGGATGTTTTAAAATCTACAGGTGAAGTGAAAAATAAGCATAATACTTTTGCAGAAGTGGCGCATGATGTCGCTAAAATTCAAGCTTATGGTACGAAGAAAGGCGAGATCCCTAATTTGATGATCACATCGACAGTGCAATTGGGTTTAATTTTAATTGTGCTTTTAGGTATTTTTCTCGTACAAAGTGGCAGTGCATCATTTTTTCTATTAGCAACAGCGATGGTGATCATTGTTCGTGTGACGGATTTATTGAACTTTTTTGTGCAAATGTCATCACTTTTGGAAATTTTTGTGATTGGTTGTGAAAAGCTACAGCACATGCTGTCACAGAAAGATTTACCAGAGAAAGAGTGTAAAAATATGCCCAAGCAATATGACATTACATTTGATCATGTGGATTTTGCTTACAACGAAGATAAGATTGCATTACAAAATATTGATGTAACGATTCCTGAAAAATCTTTCACCGCTTTAGTTGGACATTCTGGTTCTGGTAAAACGACCTTAACAAGGATGATTCTGCGCCATGATGATGTGACAAAAGGAGCTGTTAAAATTGGCGGCGTTGATATTCGTGATATGACACAGAATCAATTAATGAGCATGGTTTCTGTCGTATTTCAAGATGTCTATCTTTTTCAAGATACGATTTTAAACAATATTCGTATGGCAAAGCCAAATGCAACTGATGAAGAAGTGGTTGCTGCTGCTGAAAAGGCACAATGTCATGATTTTATTATGCGTACGAAATCTGGCTATACAACTGTTTTATCTGATTTAGGCAGCAGTTTATCAGGCGGTGAAAAGCAACGCATTGCCATCGCACGCGCCATTTTAAAAGATGCGCCAATTTTGATTTTGGATGAGCCAACTGCTGCATTGGATACAAAGAATGAATTGTTGGTGCAAAAAGCATTGGATGCACTTTTAGTGGATAAAACCATCTTGGTGATCGCACATCGTTTATCCACGATTGTGGGGGCAAATCAGATTCTTGTGATGGAGGATGGTGAAATTATTGAAAAAGGTCAACATGCTGATTTGATTAATCAAAAAGGACGTTATTACGAATTTTGGCAAACACAGCACATTGCGTAAATAAGGATTTTGATTATGAGTTCTATCTCTCGTAGAGATTGGTTTTTGCTCCTAAGTTTGGGTAATTTTAAAATTACTCTTGTGGGCTTTTATATGATCAGTATTGTCACGATCTTAAAACAGAATGGATACAGTTTAAATCAATTGAGTTTGATTTATTTATTGGCATCTATTGAATTGGTGCAGGTTTTGGTATCACTCATTATTGAGCGCTATCAAGTGAATAATCGATCAGGACATTTTAGGTTTTGGTTATTGCTCAGTAATGGAGTGATATTTATAGCTTTATGTGCACTTTTTTGGATTGATATTACGACACAATTTCATTGGTTATTAGTGATCTGCTTTGTCTTGAGTATCATGGGGATTTTTTTAGCCAGTGCAACATTAGGTTTAAACAGTACGATTCTGAGTTATCGTGAACGAGGATTTGGTGGTGTTGTACAGGTGTTATCTGCGCGATCTGGTCGAATGATCGGCGGTGGATTAGTCTTGTATCTCTATCAACATTGGGGTTGGCATGTTGCAGTTGGTTTGATGCTCATATTGTCTTTGTTAATGAATGTTCAGCTTTATTTTTATCGTGAACCTTTGCTACAGAATAAGACAAAAAAAACTGTGATTGCATGGCAAGATCTGTTTAAACGTATTTGGATATATTGGATGCAACCTACAACAGGTTGGCGTTGGTTTATTTTGTTGCTTTTATCGTGTGTACCTTATGCTTTGACTGCTACAACATTCATTCCTGTCTTAAGTAATCAAGGATTGGATGCTGCGAATATTGGTAAAATTCTAGCGATTTATTTGCCGATATTGTGCATGCTTTCTAGTCCTATTTCAGGTTGGATGATGCGTCATTTAAGTCGTTATACGATGATTTTTAGTATTTTATTATCACAGGTATTTGTTTTAGCATCTTTCATGTGGAAAGAGGAGTTGGCGACTCTTTATCACAATGCATTCATTGTACAGATCATGATTTTAAGTATTGGTTATACGTTATTATTGCCAGCTGTCATGGCAGTGTTTATGGATAAAGCGGGTAGAGATATGGTGACGGTAGATTCTTCTCTGCAATATACTGTCATGATGACAGGCGCGTCCTTTGCAAGTTTTATTTCATTGCGATTAGCAAGTGCATTAGGTTTTCAATGGGTTTATGGAATTTCTGCCATGATTTCATTATTAACGGTTTTGTTTATTATATTATTCTGCCAACGTATTTTTATCACTAATGAGTAAAATTTATTAATCATTATTATTACATGTATTATATTTAAAGCCTTGAAAATAGTTATTTTTGAGGTTTTTTAATGCACATATATTCATATAATGTAATCTCTCTGTAGTTTTATATTATTGTATCTATATGATAAATATATATAAATTGTTTTTTATTTGAAAAATACTGGTTAATATATTTTTATTTGCTTTTTTGTGTGCTACAGTTTCTAAAGATATTGGCTCGAAAAATAATATAACAAGGTCAGTTATCTACATTTTAGGGATTAATATTTAATATTTTAAAAAAGGGTTTGGGGTAAAATAATGAATAATTTGATGAGTAAATTATTAAGTAAAGTAGTTGCGCCAGTAGTTTTAACATGTGGGATGTTAGGCATGGCAAATGCACAGAATCAAGATCCTATCGTGATTAAATTTGCGCACGTTGTTGCAGATTCAACACCAAAAGGTCAAGGTGCTCAATTGTTCAAGAAATTGGCAGAAGAGAGATTACCTGGCAAAGTTAAAGTAGAAGTTTATCCAAACTCATCTTTGTATGGTGATGGACAGGAAATGGATGCATTGTTATTGGGCGACGTTCATATTTTAGCGCCATCATTAGCAAAATTTGAACATTATCAAAAGAAAATTCAATTATTCGATTTACCATTCTTGTTTGATGACATGGCAGCTTTAGATCGTTTCCAAAACAGTGAAGCAGGTCAAAGTTTGTTGAACAGTATGAAAGATAAAAACATCACAGGTTTGGCTTATTGGCATAATGGTTTGAAGCAATTGTCAGCGAATAAAGAGTTGCGTACGCCAAGAGATGCGCGTGGTTTGAAATTCCGTGTACAGGCATCAGCAGTATTAGAAGAACAATTTAAAGCATTGCGTGCAAACCCACGTAAAATGGCGTTTGCTGAAATGTACCAAGGTTTGCAAACTGGTGTTGTAAATGGTGCAGAAAACCCATACTCCAATATTTATTCACAAAAAATTCATGAAGTGCAAAAGAATATCACTGAATCTAATCACGGTACTTTAGATTATATGGTAATCACAAACACTAAATTCTGGGATGGTTTACCTGCAGATGTTCGCACTGAATTAGAAACAATTTTGGCTGAAGTAACATTAGAAGTTAATGCACAAGCGAATGCTTTGAATGAAGGCGCTAAGAAGAATATTTTAGAAGCGGGTACAACAGAAATCATCACTTTAACACCTGAAGAGCGTGCTCAATGGCGTGATGCTGTTCGTCCTGTGTGGAAGAAGTTTGAAGGCGACATCGGTGCAGATTTAATCGAAGCTGCTGTTCAATCAAATAATCCATAATCATCAGAAAATGATCAGTCGCAACAGATATTAACTGCCTTGGCAGGGAAAACCCCTAATATGAAAAATATCAGGGGTTTGTTGCGTTATAGATCATGAAGGGAATATATGTTTATTAATGCTTATCGCTTCATGGATAAACTGTGGCAAAAGACAGAGATCTTTATGATGGTTTTTATCCTAACTTCCATGACGCTTGTGACATTTATTTATACCATGCTGAACAATCTCTATATGCCATTTTATAAACTGGCGGATTGGGTTGCAGGGGAAGAAGAGTCAAAATTAGAAATATTTTTCTTAGATGCAGGTGATTATATGATGGATTTGGCGAGCTCTTTTAGCTGGTCCAATGAATTCACAAAGGCCTCTTTTGCATGGTTGATCTTTTTTTGTATGTCTTATGGTGTTCGCATTGGTGGGCACATTGGCGTAGATGCTTTGGTTAAAAACTTTAATACAACAACCCAAAGAATTTTAGCTTATGTCGGCTTGGGTGCATGTTTAGCATATGGCGGTATTATGCTATTTGCCAGTATTGATTGGGTTTTAAACTTTTATAATTTAAGTACATTGGCGGAAGGTTTGGATCGCTTTGGGATTATGCGTTGGCACATTACAGTCATTGTTCCGATCGGCTTTTTCTTGTTGATGTGGCGTTATTTAGAGATAGGTTATCGTATTGTGACTCACCAACAAAATACATTAGGGTTAGCAGATGAAGCTGCGGATGCTTTGGCATTAGAAGAAACACAAAAAACTGAAGAAAAAGGAGCGATCTAATGACCATTGCCTTTTTATTCATTTTATTATTTATTTTAATGCTCATTGGTGTGCCTGTTGCGATTTCGCTAGGTTTATCAAGCGCATTGACGATCATCTTTTTCAGCCCTGATTCACCACGCAGCTTGGTGATTAAGATGTTTGAAACATCAGAGCATACGACATTATTGGCAATCCCATTCTTTTTGATTGCAGGCGCATTTATGACGACGGGCGGTGTTGCGCGCCGTTTGATTGATTTTGCGAATACTTGTGTTGGGCACATTCGTGGAGGTTTAGCGATTGGTGCAGTGTTGGCATGTATGTTGTTTGCGGCTTTGTCAGGTTCAAGTCCTGCAACAGTTGCAGCAGTTGGATCAATTGCCATTGCAGGTATGGTGAAATCTGGTTATCCAAAAGAGTTTGGTGCGGGCATTGTATGTAATGCAGGAACATTGGGGATTCTGATCCCACCATCTATTGTCATGGTTGTTTATGCGGCTGCAACAGAGCAATCTGTGGGCAAAATGTTCATAGCAGGCATTGTACCTGGTGTAATGTTGGGCGGTGCATTGATGGTTGCAATTTATATTGTTGCACGCATTAAAAAATTCCCAGCACAACCTCGCGCAACATTCAAAGAGTGGATTGTATCGTTTAGACGTGCATTGTGGGGTTTATTGTTGATGGTGATTATCTTGGGTGGTATTTACTCAGGAATGTACACTCCGACGGAAGCAGCTGCTGTTGCAGCGGTTTATTCTGCGATGATTGCGCTTTTTGTCTATAAAGATATGGGAATTCGCGATTTTCCTAAAGTGATGTTGGAATCAGGTAAGTTGACAGTGATGTTGATGTTCATCATTGCCAATGCCATGCTGTTTGCACATGTATTAACAACAGAACAAATTCCACAATCCATTGCGGCTTGGGTGGTTGAGCAAGGTTTATCACCATGGATGTTTTTGGTGATTGTTAATATTGTATTACTGATCGCAGGTAGCTTTATGGAGCCTTCTGCTGTTATTATGATTTTAGCGCCGATCTTTTTCCCGATTGCTGTGGAGCTGGGTATTGATCCGATTCATTTAGGAATCATCATGGTTGTGAATATGGAAATTGGCTTGATCACACCACCGATTGGTTTGAACTTATTTGTAACATCAGCTGTTACTGGTATGCCAATTACGCGCACAATCAAAGCAGCATTGCCATGGTTATTAATCTTATTGTTCTTCTTGATGTTGATTACTTATATTCCATCCATTTCTATGGGATTACCAACATTAATTAATGCGAAGTAGTGGTTAATCAAATTATTATTTAATTAATAAGTAGATTATATTTCAAAGCCCAATAGAATATTATTGGGCTTTTGTTTGGCATTAAAAAATTACACTACAAAGCACCTGACAGAAACATACGAGTGATGAGGATTTGAATAAAATGTACAAGAAAATAATATTATTACTAGGCTTAATGTTGGGAGTGGCAATGAGTGAAGATGTAACAAAAGAAACATTAATGGTGCGCTATGACATCAACTATAGAGCTCATCTTATGAGTTGTACTGTTGATCTAAATAATAAAAATATTTTTAATACAGCGTATATTAATAAAAAATCTTTACCGTATTTATTAAACTATACACATGGTGTGACACAGTACATTAATAAAGGTAAAAATTTATTTAAAGTAAAAGTGGATGACGCTGCCTATTTTTTAAATCCTAAAGAGAAAAATAGAGCTTATTGTGAGGTGACAGTCACTGCCATTATCGTTCATCCTGAAACTGAAGAAATAAAGCGAGAAGATGTATTCAATATGCGGTTTACGATTAAGGAAGAGGCTGATGCAAACGGTAATAAAAAACCCATAATTTCCACAGAAGAGTCAATGGATTATCGTCAACAATCCTTGGCTGGGCGAGAGATTAAATTTTTAGAAAAATATTCTTTAGATATTTATAAGAATGGTTCTGTATTTGTAACTCTTCCGTCATATACAAGAACCTTACAAGTGAATCATGATATTCCACTGAGTTGGGTTAATGATGCAACACCCGTAAAAGATACACCAGAAATCCGTCAATTAGCATTGGATAAGTATAAAGAAATTCGGATTGCAATTGAAAATAGGGAATGGGATGAACTCAAAGAGTTATTAGAGCCAGGTTTGACGGATATGGCTACTATTAAATTTATAACCAGAGATGAGTATTTTAATCAATTAAGAGAGCAGTTATTTAATCAATTGGCATTGGATGTTCAACTAGGCTGGAAATCTGACCCCAATATTCCTGAAGGATACCAATTCGTATTGATTGCTGATGGTAAGCTCTTTAGTTATTTTTATTTGAGAAATCGTGAGGCATCACCTGTGAGTTGGGAAAGAAATAATCAGAGAACATGGTTCAGTCCCACATTGACATATATTAATGGGCAAGTGAAAGTTGGAGCTTTTTAATTTCTAGATTCTTAATGTTAGCCATTGTAAATTAAAATCAGATTTTTCTGGGTGAAGACGTTATAATGTCGCCTGTTTTTAAACGGATGAAAGAGGTTTACTATGTCAGAACTGAATAAAAATGTTGTCTATAGCAATATCCAAATGGTGGGTTTTAGATGTATGGACAAGGATGCAGAAGAATTCAGTTTGATCAAAGAAGGCGAAGATAAGTTCGTGATTGAACATGCAACTTCCATTGAAAACGAGCGTTACGGTTCGCGAATGGAAATGACTCGTGCAGATTTAGAAGAATTTGTGAAAAATATCCAAGAACAATTGTTGGATAATCAGTGGAAAGCTGAAGAGTAAATAAAAAGCCAGTTCAAATGTGAACTGCACCCCAAAAGTTGGACACAACTTTGGGGTGTTTTTATATGGCGAAGTATTCTTTTGATTTCAAATTAAAAGTTGTTAAGTTTTATCAAAAAGGAAATGGATATAGCTCTACAGCTGATCATTTTAATATTGATCACTCCACCGTTAAAAAGTGGGTCAAAGCTTATCAGTATCATGGTCAATCAGGGATTCAGCCAAGAACAACAAAACGATTATATTCTGCTGAATTCAAATATTATGTATTGAAGTTTATGTCAGATCATTATTACTCTGCCCGCGAAGCGGCTTCATATTTTAATATTCCAGCATTTACTTCTATATTAGAATGGCAATCACTGTTTAAAGAAGGTGGTTTGAGTGCACTTGAACCACGTCAAAAAGGAAGACCTAAAAAGATGAGATTGCCCAAAAAACCTGATAATCGCACTGAACAAGAAAAGTTGATAGATCAACTTCAAGCTGAATTAGCCTATCTTCGTGCGGAGAATGATGTGTTAAAAAAGTTTCAGGAATTGGACGAGAAGGAAGAAGCGCTCAGGCGCAAACAATCATCGCAGAAGAACTCAAAGTAAAGCATTCATTGTCATCGTTACTGAAAATCATGAATCTAGCCAAAAGCACTTATTACTATCATAAGGCAGTATTGGCTAAGCCTGATTCAGATGAAAGCCTTAAAGCAAGGATAACAGCCCTTTTTCATGAGCATAAAGGTCGATATGGTTATCGTCGCATCACTGCGATATTACAAAAAGATTTCCCCATTAACCATAAAAAAGTTCAAAGAATCATGCGATTACTGAATCTTAAATCTTTAGTAAGACCGAAGAAATACCAATCTTATAAAGGAAAAGTTGGAAAAATAGCGAAGAATATTTTGAAGCGTAATTTTAAGGCTCAAAGGCCCAACCAAAAATGGGTAACAGATGTCACAGAGTTTAAAGTGAACGGTGAAAAGCTGTATTTATCTCCGATTTTAGATCTATATAATCAGGAAATTATTAGCTATGAAGTTGCTAAAAACTCCAAATATGAGTTGGTGGGTAAAATGCTGAATAAGGCATTGAAGCATTTAAAGTTACATAAGAAAGGACGCAAGAAACTGATTTTACATTCTGATCAAGGTTGGCAATATCAAATGAAACAGTACCAACAATCTTTAAAAGATCACAAAGTTAGACAAAGCATGTCACGCAAAGGCAATTGCTATGATAATGCTGTGATTGAGAACTTCTTTGGTGTTTTGAAATCAGAGCTATTTCATGTGAAAAAATTTGAATCTATCGATCAATTAGAGAAAGAGATTCATGAGTACATCGATTATTACAATAATGATCGAATTAAGCTCAAACTAAAAGGACTGAGTCCGATAGAATATCGAAATCAGTCCTTGTCTTTATAATTTATAAACTGTCCAAGTTTATGGGGTCAGTTCAAATGTGAACTGGCTTTGTCGTATTTGTAGTATTTATAAATCTGCACTGAGCTTAGTTTTAAAGCCTTTGGTTAAGAATAATAAATATAATAATCCCAATAAGAACCAAATGAACCCTAAAATCAATGAGTAATGGTTAAGGTTGATTAACAAGATAAAGTCTAATGATGCGCCAATGAATGGGATCACCAAGAATAAGATTTTATTCTTTGTCGTTTTCTCTTGCTTTTTGAAGTACAAAAACATGACTGCAATATTGACCGAGATGAATGCTACGAATGCACCAAAATTAATGAAAGATGCAATGAAGTTCAATGTCATGACGATTGCAAATAACGATAAAAATGAGATCAATAAGATGTTGTTAATCGGCGTTTGGTGCTTTGGATGTAGTTTGCCAAAGAATGCAGGTAATAATTTAGCGCGGCCCATTGCATATAGTACGCGTGCACCACTTGCTTGAGCAGATAATGCAGAGCCTGTAATGGCAATTGCTGTAATGGCTAAAAATAGCGCCTCTAATAATTTACCGCCAGCAAGTGAAACAAGCTCATAAGATGCAGCATCAGGATTAGAGAATGAATCATAATCTGGCCATAAATTATGGCTCAAATATGCAATGAAAGAGAACAGTACGCCGCCCAATAATGTTGCGATTAATATGGCTCTTGGAATGTTGCGCTTAGGATTGACAGCTTCTTCTGAAAATGTAGAAATTGAGTCAAAACCTAAGAATGAGAAGCATAATAAAGATGCACCTGCCAACATGTATGAGAATGAATTTTCGGGATTATAGATGGAGGATAAATTGAATAATGTGCCAGTGCCAGTGCCACCTAAAATACTCTTAATAACAAAAATAGAGTAGATTACTAAGAATGCCGCAGATAATGCGATGATGATTAAGTTTGCATTGGCAGCCAATGTAATGCCACGCAAGTTGATAATGGTGACGACAATAATGATGGCAAGAATGAATACATATTCAGGCACTTCTGGAAAAGCTGCATGGAAGAAAATCCCGAACACTAAATAATTCACCATTGGGATAAATATATAATCCATTAATACAGCCCAGCCAACCATAAAGCCAACATTGGGATGAATTGCACGCTGTGCATAAGAATAAGCGGAGCCTGCAATCGGATATTCTTTGGCCATTTGACCATAACTGTAAGCTGTGAATAGCATGATACACATTGCGACAATGTATGCCCCTGTCACCATGCCTTTGGTCATTTGTGAGGCAAGACCGTATGTTGTGAATACAGTGGTTAACATCATGAAAGCTAAACCGAAGAGCACCAATTGCCATAATGTTAAGCTGCGTTTTAAAGTAATTTGTTCATTTTGTTGCATGAAAAGTCTCCCGTTCACGTTATGGGCATAACGCGGACAATAAAAAATAAAGGTCAAAAAATTGTCTTAAAGAGGAAAAAAGAGCATCAAAGTGGGTGCCATTCCGATGCTCGGTTCTTGTGATGAAACTATTTTTTTGTGAAAAAAATTAGGATGTTTTCTGAGCGAAAAATTCAGCCCAACGATCAATTTCTGCATTTTGCATGTCATTGAATCGTGCATTTGGTTGTTGCTGAATAAAGTAACCTAACATTGGATCTTCAACTTCTGTTTTAATGCCAGACAGTTCTTCCATAACCGCCATGCCACAGAATGGCACATAGCTTTCCGCATATCCGCCTTCGTGCGTGTAAACAACTTTGCCTTCACATACTTCATCTGCGAGCTTTATAACCTCGCGCGTTAATAAACGGAAGCTATCAGAGTGTAATAAAATGCGCCCTAGCGGATCAAATGCATTGGCATCGAAGCCGCAAGCAACAATGATCATTTCTGGTTTAAAGTCTCGGATTGCAGGTGCAATCACTTTTTCCATGGCATAGAGATAAGCATCATGGCCAGCGCCTGGGAAGAATGGCAAGTTCATGTTATAGCCAGTACCTGCATTTTCACCGCGAGCTTCTAATGTGCTGGATTGAGATGCACCATCGAAAACATAATCATTGGGATAACACATATCCTGATGCAAAGAGATCGTTAAAACATCTTCATTATTGTAATAGATATCTTGCTGGCCGTTGCCATGATGTACATCCCAATCAATGATAGCAACGCGCTTTAAGCCAAGCTCTTTTTTAACATTTTCAATCGCCACCGCGATGTTATTTAAGTAGCAAAAGCCAATTGCTTGATCGCTTGTTGCATGATGACCTGGTGGACGAGATAGTGCATACGCATTTTTAAAACGACCAGTGTAAACATCGCGTACAGCTTGTGTTGCTAAACCCGCAGATAGTAGAGCTATATCATAAGTACCAGGGCCAATTGGTGTATCTAAATTATGAGGTGCAGATAAATCACCGCCACCTAAATCACTCACGCGCTTGAACTCATTTAAATAAGATTCAGTGTGAACAAGTGCAACTTGTTCTTTCGTTAATGGTTTGGCTGTTTCAATGGCGAGCTCTTCATGTAAACCTGAAGCAATGATGAGATTCTTTAATCGACGTTTACTTTCTGGTGATTCAGCATGAGAAGCGCCTGATGGTGGTTGAACCCAGCCACCAACTTTGAATTCAAGAATGTATTGACCAACTGAATGCCAAAACGTTCTCTCATCTGTAAAAAAAGCAGTTTTTTTCATAGATCTTCCTTAAAGAGCAGGATGCTCAAATGGGATAAGAAGAAAGGGTGGAGTGGTTTTAATTAATCGCATAAAGTAATTGATAATTATCAAAAAAGCTAGACTATAAAAATAAAACTTTTAAATTAAATTTTAGGCTTAATGGCTGTTTTTAGCCATGATTTCATATACAAAATATATTGAGTAAAATTTGCTCATTCATTTGTTAGTGTTATTACTATTTGATATTTATATGTTTTTTATCTAATTAATGGCAAATGTAGTGATAAATTCAGTTATTGAAAAGTGTATAAATATGTTGATTAAATATTGCTCATTGTTATGTCAATTAGTGGTAGATGGGATATCAGATATTACTAATTAGTAATAGTATATTTTGAAAAAAATAGCATAATTGATTCATGCCTACAAAACCACAACAGATTAAAAGGGAGAGAGAGGGATGAAGACACAAGTTGTCATAATTGGTGCTGGGCCAGCAGGATTATTATTGGGTGAGCTTTTAACGAAAGAAGGGATTGATAATGTCATTCTAGAACAGCGCTCTGGCGACTATGTTTTAGGCCGTATTCGTGCGGGCGTTTTGGAAAGTGTGACAGTGGATGCATTGGATAGAGTTGGCGTAAGCCATCGATTGCATCAAGAAGGTTTAGTACATGATGGTATTGAATTAGTGTTTGATGATATGCATCATCGTGTGGATTTCAACAAACTGATTGGTAAATCAGTGGTTGTTTATGGCCAAACAGAAGTCACGCGTGACTTGATGGAAGCTCGTCAAGCCAAAGGTACAACAACATATTATGAAGCAACAGATGTGGCTTTGCATGATATTAAAGGTGCTGATCCTCATGTAACTTTTATGTACCAAGGTCAATCTATGACAATTCATTGTGATTTCATTGCAGGTTGCGATGGTTTTCATGGTGTTTCCCGTAAATCTATTCCACAGGATGTGATTCAGGAATATGAACGCGTTTATCCATTTGGTTGGTTAGGTTTGTTATCGGATACGAAACCTGTGTCAGATGAGTTGATTTATTCATATACAGAGCGTGGATTCTCATTATGTAGTCAGCGTTCTGCATCGCGTAGTCGTTACTATTTACAGGTGCCTTTGGCTGAAAAAATTGAGAATTGGTCTGATGATCGTTTTTGGGATGAGTTGAGTCATCGCCTTTATCCTGAAGCTGCACGTAATTTAGAGACAGGCCCAAGTTTAGAAAAAAGTATCGCGCCATTGCGTAGCTTTGTTTCTGAGCCTTTGCGTTATGGGAATTTATTCTTAGCTGGTGATGCTGCGCATATTGTTCCACCAACAGGTGCAAAAGGTTTGAATCTAGCGGCGAGTGATGTTCTGTATCTTGCAGATGCTCTCATTCAATACTTTGTAGAAAAAGATGGTGAAGGTATAGAGCAGTACTCGCAAAGAGCACTTAAACGCATTTGGGGTGCGGAGCGATTCTCTTGGTATATGACAACATTATTGCACCATTTTGATCAAGATGATGTCTTTACAGATAAGATGAGAAAGGCTGAATTCATGCATTTAGTGAATTCTGAATATGCTCAGTTATCTTTGGCGGAAAACTATGTGGGCTTGCCTTATTGATCATAATTAATTTAAATATTTCTCATGAGAGTGATGGCGCTAGAGATTAGTGCATCACTCTTTTTTATGGCTGGTTTTAATGCTTGTCAGCCTGTATATGACAGCTCATACTAACTCACTAACCAATTATTATAATGTGTGAGGATATGGGCTCTATTTATACAGCTTTAACGCTTTTGTTTATCTCTGGATTTACATCCGCGACGATCTTGCCAGGCAGTTCCGAGGTTGCATTGATGGCTTTTTTAGAGAAATATCCTAATGCAACATTGATTGCTTGGCTAGTCGCAAGTCTTGGTAATAGTGCTGGAGCGGTTGTTTCTTATTTCTTAGGGCGATTGATTCCACCTAAAAAATTACCATCGCCAAGAGTGCAAAAATATCTTCATAAATATGGTAGTTCGATTTTGCTATTTTCTTGGATTCCTTTCATTGGTGATGCTTTACCCATTGCGGCGGGATGGTTGAGATTGTCCGTTTGGCTGTGTGTGATCTATTTATTCATTGGCAAAACTTTTCGATATGCCATTATGATTTTACTGTGGGTTTATGGTGGATCAGCGTTATTTAATCGATTGATATAATTGTTATCATATTAATTATTAATGCTGCTTAGAGTGCCTATATTGTTTAGTAAGTTAAACAAAGTTTGAAAATTAGACTAAAAAATAGCAATGTCTCAAAAAATATTATTGTCTAATTTTTGATCATATTTTTAGTGTAAAATTATTCATATATATCAATATACTTATAATAATATTATGGGTATTTTTTCATAATTTTGAGTCGATTATCTATTTGTTATTAGCATGTGTTTTATTAGGTGGTTTAAACTAAAAAGTAGTTATTTATTATGTGTTTAGTGTATATTTAAACGAGATTATTTAGTCTGTTTGTCATGCTTATTTATTGAAGATCGTTTAGTTTGATATTTTTTACAAACATGCGATAATAAGTTTCCTTACTAAGATTGATACTGGCTATGAAAGAATTAGAGTTGAAGCAACAGGGAAAAATTAAACGTTTAACAAATGAAACTTTTAAGTTTGATGAGCGTGTGAAGGATGGCTGGTTCTCAGCTGTATATTTTTTAAAAACTACAGAGCTTGCTGAAAAATATTGCAAAGATCGTATAGTTACGATGCAGTTTTTCCAACGTAAAGAGCAAGTAATCGTATGTGGCATTGATGAATCCATTGCGCTTTTACATACATTTGCCAAGCATCCTGAAAATTTAGAAATCGAAGCATTACATGATGGCGATATGATCAATTCCTTTGAAGCTGTATTAACCATCACAGGTAAATATGAAGACTTTGGTTATCTCGAAGGTTTGATCGATGGTATTTTGGCAAGACGCAGTTCAGTTGCGACAAATGTTCATAGAGTCGTGAAAGCAGCGGGTGATAAATCCATTCTCTTTATGGCGGATCGTAATGATCATTTTAGTCAGCAAGCAGGTGATGGTTATGCAGCATTCATCGGCGGCAGCTCTGCTCAAGCTACGCATGCAATGAATGAATGGTGGGGCAAAGAAGGTATTGGCACAATGCCGCATGCTTTGATCCAATTATTTGATGGCGATATTGTCGCGGCATCTTTAGCCTATCGTGAAACATTCCCAGAAGATCGTTTAGTCGTTTTAGTGGATTATCATAATGATGTGATCACAGATTCATTGAAGGTTGCCCGTGCTTTGGGTGAAAAACTAGCAGCTGTTCGTGTGGATACATCGGGCAATATGGTGGATCAATATTTCATGAGAAATCCACAATTATTGGGGCAGTTTGATCCTAGAGGTTGTAATAAAGAGTTAGTATTTGCACTGCGTAAAGCATTGGATGATGAAGGTTTCCAACATGTGAATATCATCGTCAGTGGTGGTTTAACACCTGAAAAAATTAGCGAATTTGAAAAACATAATGTGCCTATTAATGTTTATGGTGTGGGTGCAAGTTTGATTGAGATTAATGTTGGTTTTACTGGCGACAATGTTTTATTGGATGGTCAGCCTCAGGCAAAAGCAGGTCGAGCATATTGGCCAAATCCAAGATTAGAGAAGGTTATTTATGAAGGATAAGAAAATCGCAAATTACGTCGATCATGTAATTGAATGGTTAAATGAAGAACGAAAGCAACGTAATTTAGATGGTTTTGTTGTGGGTTTAAGTGGCGGTGTTGATTCTGCCGTTGTCAGTTGTTTATTGGCTAAGGCAGATTTAAAGAATAGCTTTGCTGTGATGATGCCTTGCCATAGCAATGATGCTGATTTGGAAGATGCTAAGCGGGTTTTAGATGTGTGTCAGTTAGATCACACGACAGTGGATCTATCTGCAACGCACTCTACGTTTTACCAAACAGTCGGCACAGCTAATTTACAAGGCAAAACAGCCAATGATGCACGAGTGATCGATGGTAATGTTCGTGCTCGCTTAAGAATGGTGACATTGTATGCCATCGCACAAGCTCGCAATGCCTTAGTTGTGGGTACGGATAATCAAGTGGAATGGCAAATGGGATATTTCACAAAATATGGTGATGGCGGTGTGGATGTGATTCCGCTGTTTCATCTCATGAAAGATGATGTTTATGATCTCGCTCGTTATTTAGGTGTACCAAACTCAGTGATTGATAAAAAACCATCGGGTGGTTTATGGGAATCGCAGACAGATGAAGGTGAAATTGGCTTGAGTTATGCTGAAATGAATCGTGCTTTACGTGGTGAAAGCGTTTCTGAGGAAACTAGTGCTATCATTAAGCATTGGCATGATCGCTCTCAGCATAAACGTGAGATGCCAAAAGTTCCTCAGCCATTTGCAGATTTTTAAGCTACGAGACATATGATTCCATTAAGTTTATACATACACTTTCCTTGGTGTATTCAAAAATGCCCATATTGTGATTTTAATTCACATCAATTGAAAAACGACTCTTATGAAGTGGATTATGTGGATGCTTTATTGGCAGACATTGTGGAAATTGTGCCCAAAATTTGGGGGAGAACCATTCGCACAATTTTCATCGGTGGAGGAACACCAAGCTTAATGAAGCCAGATGATATGGCTCGTTTAATGAGTGGTTTGCGCAGCTATCTGATTTTAGATCCTCATGCTGAAATTACTATTGAAGCAAATCCTGGCACTGTGGATGCTAATTATTTTAAGGCTTATCATGAAATAGGTATCAATAGAATTTCCATTGGTATTCAGAGCTTAAACGATGCTCATTTGAAAAAGTTAGGCAGAATACACCAAAGTGATGAAGCAAAAAGAGCAGTGCAAATCGCGCGTGATGCAGGCTTTGATAATATCAATTGTGATTTGATGTTTGCATTGCCAGATCAAACGGTAGAGCAAGCATTGAGTGATCTACAAGGTGTGATTGATTTGAAACCCGATCATATCTCTCATTATCAATTGACGATGGAGCCGAACACTTATTTCTATAAATATCCGCCAAAATTGCCTGAAAGTGAATTGATCGAAGAAATGCAATTGCAAAGCTATGCTTTATTAAAAGCCAATGGTTATCAGCATTATGAGGTTTCTGCATTTGCCAAAGCAGGGCATCAATCGAAACATAATCGAAACTATTGGGAATTTGGAGATTATATTGGTATTGGTGCTGGTGCGCATGGCAAGATTACAATGCAAGGTGAATCTCGTATTTTACGCACTTCTATTGAAAAACATCCGACACAGTATTTGAAAAAAAGTGCGAGCGAGCGTTTAACGATAGAGGACGTGGTTAATGAAGAATTGCCTTTTGAATTTATGCTCAACGCATTGCGTTTAAAGTATGGGGTTGAAGAAGCGATTTTCTCTGAACGAACCTATTTACCAATATCCGTGATTGAAGATAAGCTAAATTTATTAGAATCTCGCAATTTGATTGTGCGTGAGCAAGGTCAATTAAGAACGACAGATCAAGGCTTTCTGTTTTTAAATAATGTCCTGTCTGAGTTTATAGATTAATCTTTAATTAATGGGGTTGACGGCATTTATTTAATATGCTTATATGGATGCTGTAAAACCTATCTGGGAACAGAAATGAACTTTTTATTTGTAGTTGAAATGATGATGCTTTAGAGAGTTACTTGCAAGAGTGACTCTCCTTTTCGATTGAGTCACTCTAAAGCGCAAATATTTCAAAATGCAAAATACAACCGGAGTGACGAAAGTCCCTTCGGTTTTTTTTATGCTGTAATTTTATATTAATGAGTTTATTGAGGAGAAAATAATTATGACACGCCCATTACATTTAGAAACTTTAGCTGTTCACCAAGGATTCAGAGGCGACGAAACGAACTCAATCGTTCGTCCAATTCACACATCAACAGCATTCCATTTCAATGATGCTGATCACGGCGCAGATCTATTTAACTTAACAGCAGCGGGGAATATCTATTCTCGCTTAACAAACCCAACGAATGATGCTTTAGGCAATGTTGTAGCGGAATTGGAAGGCGGTATTGGCGGTTTATCAGTGGCATCTGGTGCGGCAGCATTATTGACAACAATCTTAACGATCTGTGAAGCAGGTGATCACATTGTGTCATCTAAGTCGATTTATGGTGGTAGCTATTCACTACTATCTAATACATTGAAACCATTTGGTATCAATGTGACTTATATTGATCAATCAGCACCGAAAGAAGAGATTGAAAAAGCGGTATTACCCAATACTAAATTATTATTTGCTGAAGTGATTGGTAACCCTAAAGTTGAAGTGTTGGATGTGGAAAAATTTGCAGCAATTGCGAAAGCGAATGATATCCCGTTCGTAGTAGATGGCACATTTACACCGCCTGCAATTTTTAAGGCATTTCAACATGGTGTTGATATTTTAATTCATTCAGCAACGAAATATTTGGGCGGTCATGGTAATGCATTGGGCGGCATCATTGTGGATGCAGGTACATTTAACTGGGCAAATGGTAAATTCTCAAGCTTCACACAACCACAAGATGCTTATCATGGCTTAGTTTATACAGAAGCATTTGGCAACTTAGCATTCTTAGTGAAAGCGCGTGCCCATGTATTGCGTGATATCGGCACAACATTGAGCCCATTCAATGCATTCTTGATTTTGCAAGGCATCCAAACTTTACACATTCGTTTGGATTATGTTTCTAAAAATGCATTGGCATTGGCTGAATGGTTGGAAACGCATCCTGAAGTTGAATGGGTGAGCTATCCATTATTAAAAAGTAGCCTTGATTACGATCGTGCAACAAAATATTTCCCGAAAGGCGCAGGTGGTGTTTTGGCTTTTGGTATTAAAGGTGATAGAGAGAAGAGTAAAGCGTTCATCAATGGCTTGGAATTAGGCATTCATGCTGTGAATGTGGGCGATGTGAGAACAATTGTGACGCATCCAGCGAGTACAACACATCGTCAAACACCAGCAGAAGAATTAAAAGCAATTGGTATTTCTGAAGGCTTCATCCGTATTTCTGTGGGTTTAGAAAATATTGAAGACATCAAGGCCGATTTAGACCAAGCATTAAGAAAATAATCCTAGGCTTCAAAGGATTAATTGATCATGTTAGTGTGGATAGGATAAAACATTATCATTCACACTGCATGTGATCTATAATCGATCGGTATTTATTGATAAAGGAGTAACCACGTGAAAACAATTGCGTTCGTTGTGGGAAGTTTACGTCAAGGATCATATAATCAACAATTGGCTAAAGCAGTTAGTCATTTATTGCCTGTAGATTATACGGCTGTGTTTGCAGATATCAGCAAACTTCCTTTATATAATCAAGATAATGATGCCAATACACCAAAAGAAGTATTAGATTTTAAGAAAGTGATTGCAGCAGCCGATGCTGTCATTTTTGTAACACCAGAATACAATCGCTCAATTCCTGGCGTTTTGAAAAATGCTATTGATCAAGGTTCGCGTCCTTATGGTAATAATGTGTGGCATGGTAAACCTGCGGGTATTTTAGGTACGAGTCCAGGAGCGTTGGGTACTGCATTAGCACAACAACATTTGCGTAATGTGTTAGCTTTTTTGGATATGGCAGTATTAAGCCAACCAGAAGTTTATTTACAATTCAACGAAAGCTCGTTTGATGCGGATGGCAATATCACAAATGATAGTACAAAAACATATCTACAAGGCTGGGTGAATCACTATCTAGAGTGGGTTAAGAAAACGGTATAAAAGTTATTGGCATAAAAAAGCCCTTGAAAATTAAATCCCAAGGGCTTTTGCAGTTATAAAAGCGAATTATAGTTCGTTCTTATCTAACATCTCTTGTGCAAGCTTACGTGCTTTACGGCGCATTAGTGCTTTATTCCAACGCTCTTTTTGCTCTTCATTTTCGATGCAAAGAGGCGGAACTTTTGTGGATTTACCATCTTTAACCGCAACCATTGTGATATAGCAGCTGTTAGTGTGACGTTTTTTACGTGTTGTGATATTTTCAGCTTCAACACGAATGCCCACTTCCATTGAAGAGTTACCCACATAGTTGATAGATGCTTTACAAGTTAATAATTCTTGTACATGAATAGGTTCTTTGAATAGAACATAGTCCACAGATAGAGTTACGACATATTGACCAGCATAACGGCTTGCGCAGCTGTATGCTACTTGGTCGAGTAGTTTTAATAAATCGCCACCATGAACATTGCCAGAAAAATTGGCCATATCAGGCGTCATTAAAACTGTCATCTCTAATTCGCGTTCAGGTGCGAGTGTGCTTTCTACATTACTCATTTTGGTCTCTTTAATTTGTGAAATACTCAATATATGTTAATCGCCCTGCAATGATAAATACAAGGGTGATGAAAAGTGGTTTGATAAATTTTTCGCCATATTTGATCGCACTACGTGCACCAATATAACTGCCGAGTGTAAACCCAACCACCATGAATGCACCCATGATCCATGCAACCTTACCAGCAATAGCAAAGATCACAAGTGCAGCGATGTTGCTCATGCTATTCATTAAGCGTGCAACACCTGAAGAAATCATAAAGTCTTGGTTAAAAATTCGGTTATACAAAACTGTCCAGAAAGATCCTGTGCCTGGGCCGATGAAGCCATCGTAAAAGCCCAATCCTAAGCCCGAAGCAATCTGCTTTGGCTTGGATACGGTGTGATCTTCTGATTCCAAGAAGTTTCTAGATTTTGGAATCAGCATATAAATGCCAATGGCGATCAATAAAGGTGGAATCATTTTTTTAATGAAACTTGGATCTAAACTCAATAAGAATAATGCACCAATAAAACTGCCTGTTAAAGTCATAGCAGCACACCAAATCCACTCTTTAGGATTAATCACTTTGCGTTTAATGTAAGCCCAAGCTGCGATAGAGGTTCCAAAAACCCCCATATATTTTCCCATTGAAAGGGCGATATGTGGTGGTGCGCCAATGCTTAGCATTAATGGCGCAGTGATTAAACCGCCGCCGCCAGCGATAGAATCCACAAAGCCTGCTAAAATAGCAGCTAAGAACAATACAATAAACAGCAGAAGAGTTGGATCTGAGTAGTGCATATATCTACTCCAAAATAGAGGAATATTGGTCTATTGTTGGTCGAGAGAAAGTTTTCGGCTCTTTATCAGCATAACCATACCAAAGCATTCCGATGATCTCTTCTTTCTCAGCATCTACGCCACAGATTCGATACCATTCGTCTGTTTCAAACAGTGATGCTGTGGACCATTTAGCACCAATCCCTTTTTCATCTAGAGCCAGCATTAAAATGTACATCGCAATGCTGATGGTCGCGTAGTCTTCTTTAGCTGTTTTATCCACTTCAGAGCGCTTTTGCGTCACTAATAACCAACCAGGAATGGATGACCATTTTTTTAACTTTTGTTCGGCTGATTCTTGTGATTTTTGTGCAAAAGAATCATAAGCATAAGCGAGTAAGTTTTCACGAACTTGACCTTTCACTTTATAAAAATGATAAGGGAAAGTTAAGTGATGATTCGGTGCATGCACCACTAAAGCCAAAGCTTCATCAATGATTGCATCATCAATAGATTCTGGTTTGTAATGATGCGTTGTGCGGCGCTTTATGATGCTCTCTTTAATACTCATAACGATTTACTCAACTGTTCTGCAAGGTTGGTTGATAACTGATTAGCGAGTTGTGCTTTCACTAAGTTGCGAATCGCATCTTGATCAGATTGCTTTAAGAAATCTAATTGTGAAAATGGCGTTGCTAATCTCGCGGCAACTTGTGGATTGATCTTGTCGATCATCATGATGTTGTCCAATAACCAAGGATAAAACTGTTGTGGCTGCTGATACAATGCCACTTTATTTTGTCCTAATGCGCCTAATAATGAACGAACACGATTAGGATTATGACTATTGAATTCATTGTGATGACGCAATTGATTCAATACTTCTAATGTAATATATGGGCTAGATACCTGTAATGCAAACCATTTGTCCACAACTGAAGGATAAGCTTTATATTTTTCTAAGAAGTTAGTGAGTAATGTTTTTGCTGTGCTGTGATTATTCAATACAGAAGCACGCAATGCTGCCATGCGATCCGTCATATTAGTTGCAGCTTCATATTGCTTGGCAACCGTGATTTCGTGATTCGGTAAAGTTGCTAAATAATTCAATACGCTATTCTTTAGATCACGGGCTGAAGCATTACCAATCATTTGTGATTGATAGATGTCAAACCATTGTGTTTCGTATGCTTTTGCCGCGTATTGGATCAAACCTCCACGTTGTTCCCAAATTTTTGCTAAATCTTTTTCAGCAGTTGTACTTTGAATTGAAATAGGATCAGGCAATGTGAAAAATAATGCATAAAAACTTGGCTCTTCACGGCAAGCTTCAAAGAAACTGTCCAATGGTGCAATGAATTTTGCTTGTTTTTCTTCGATGGTTTGATTCGATGCAATTAATTCTGAAATGTAGCGTTGTGATGCTTCCCAGCGTGCAAAGTCATCAGTTTCAAAGAAGGCAATTTTCATCAGTTCTTCTTCAGAGTATGGATAATCCACAATCACAGGCGCAGAGAAATCCCTAAAGAGCGATAATGCAACATTCTTGTCTTTGCAAGGCACAGTGATGCTTTCTTCCCATGTTTTGAGAATGAATGTATCTTCATAAATAATTTTATCTTCGCTACCAATCAACGCAAAGCGAATCGGAATCCATTGTGGTTGTAAATTGCTACCTTCGGCAGATAAGAGCTGTTTAAATGTAAGTTTAATGCCATGTTCAGTCGTTTCTTTTGCAACTTGTACTCGTGGTGTGCCAGCTTGACTATACCAATGCTCTAGGCCTTTAAGATTCGTATTATTAGCTTCCGCCATAGATGCTAAGAAATCATCACAAGTTGCCGCTGTGCCATCAAATTTATTGAGATAGTGAGTTAAACCTTTTTTGAAGCCTTCTTCACCTAATAATGTTTGGTATAAGCGGACAACTTCCGCGCCTTTTTCATAGACGGTTGTTGTGTAGAAGTTACGCATTTCCACATAACTTTCTGGGCGAATAGGATGCTTTAAACGGCCAGCATCTTCTGGGAATTGATAAGCGCGTAACATTTTAACATCGTCAATACGCTTTAAGCCGCGATGGCGTAAATCACTTGTGAATTCTTGATCACGGAAAACTGTTAAACCTTCTTTTAAAGATAGCTGGAACCAATCACGGCAAGTGACTCGATTACCTGTCCAGTTATGAAAATATTCATGACCAATGATGGATTCGATGGTTTCAAAATCTGCATCTGTTGCAATTTCTGAGTTAGCGAGCACATATTTGGCATTGAAAATATTTAAGCCTTTATTTTCCATCGCGCCGCCATTGAAATCGTGGATGGCAACGATGTTGTATTGGTCTACATCACACACTAAATCAAAGCGTTCTTCATCCCATTTCATCGCACGTTTTAACGCGCCTAAAGCATAATGGCATTGATCCACTTCGTTATGCGCTGCATAAATGCGCAGTTGTACTGGTGATCCATCTGGGCGAATGTGCTTGTCTTCAATGTAACCCAAATCACCTGCAACTAATGCAAATAGATAACTTGGTTTTGGGAATGGATCATGCCAAATGGTTTGATGTAAACCATTATCTAAATCTTTCGCTTCCAATAAATTACCGTTGGATAATAAAACAGGGCAGGTTGCTTTATCTGCAATGATTGTCACTGTATATTTCGCCATGATATCTGGGCGATCAGGATAATAAGTAATGTTTCTAAAGCCTTCAGGCTCACAATCGCTACAGAAAATTTTGTTGGATAAATATAAACCTTCTAGTGCACTATTATTTGCAGGATCTAATTGATTAGATAAAGTGATGGTTAATTCATCATCTTCCAGATTGTTCAGATGAATGTCATGTTCAACATATTGAATGTCATCTAAAATGATCGAGGTATCATTAATTCTTAATGATAAAAGCTGCGAATGCTCTGTACCATTTAAAATCAATGTACGAGAAGTTGTTTCTGTGTTTTTAGAAAGCTTTAATTCTGTTGTGACTAAAGTTGCATTGGGATTTAATACAAATTTGAGTGAGACATCTGTTACCCAAAAATCTGGCGCTTGATAATCTTTACGAAAAATTTCTTGCAATGCTGGCATGTAGATTCCTTTAGTCAACTAAACTGCTAATGTACAAACAGAGCCTTGAGGCATCTGAAGAAGGTCGATTTGGTTTTGGAATGTTGCCAAATCGCCTGTCGTGAAATAGTGATAAGTGGATGATTCACTCGGCTGGATACTGTATTGCGCTAAACAATGTTGTGTATGCTTCGCAACAGCATCTGCGGGATTCACTAACGCTATTTCAGGTTTAAGTATAGAACGTAATTTCGGTTCTAAGAATGGAAAATGCGTACAACCCAAAATTAATTGGTCGACGGCGCTATTGTTCAATGGTTTTAATGTTTCATGAATCGTTTGTTCGGCAATTGGACCGTCAAAAATGCCTTGCTCAACTAAAGTTACCCAATCATCTGCGGGGATTTTAGTCACAGAGACTTCCGTGGCAAACTCATGAATGAGATGTGTTAAACGATGATTGTTGATCATGGATGTTGTGGCTAAAATTGCAATTTCTTTGCTTTTGGATGATCGCGCCGCAGGTTTAATAGCAGGTTCAATGCCGATAATAGGAAAGGCTGGATTAGGATACGCTTTTCTCAATTTCTCTGCGCTGATTGCAGTTGCAGTATTACACGCGATGACTAAACAATCGATGTGATGTGCTTGGATGAGATATTCTGTTAATTTTTGCATTCGATCATGAATATAATCGTGGCTTTTTAAACCATAAGGCAAATGAGCAGTATCTGCTATATAAATGTAATCCGCAGTGATGGGATACGAAACAAAGGCTTTCATCACTGAAAGCCCACCGATACCAGAATCTATGAAGCCTATTTTCATTTCAGATTAACGACGCATGATGGGAACAACAATACTTTCATCGAACTCAAAGAGTTCTTCCTCTTCGTATTTTACCATGACTTCTTCAGCTAAGTTAGAGAAGTCTTCAGGATCGATGGATAACATTGAGTCATAAGTATCACGATCCCAAACTTCAATTAAAGATCCGTTACCTGACAAGATGATTTCAGAAGTAATATTGGCATAAGCCATTAATCTTGCAGGAATGACAAAACGACCTTGAGCATCTAGCTGAATTTCAGTTGCGCCACCGCGCACAAAGCGTACAAAATCTCGTTCTTTTTTAACAAATGAATTGAGCTTGGTGAGTTGTGCGTCTACTTCTTGCCAAATATGGTAGGGATAAAGATTTAAGCATTTATCAAAGGCGCGATTGAGAACAAAGCGATCCGTTTCTTCTAACTGTTTTTTTAGGCTAGCAGGGAGCGCAAGACGCTTTTTAGCATCCATTTTGAGCTCGAATTCACCTAAATAGCTAGTCATAATTATTTGATCAAATATTTAACATGTTCCGACGATTGTAGCACAATTTTCAAAAGCTCAAAGAAAGAAACCTCAATAATATTATCGAGGTTTTCATTATGAATTCAATGTCCTATCTTGGTTTAGCTGTTCTTTTTAAGAAAAAATCCCCAATATAATTCAAAGATGCCGAATGTAATGATGGCGATGCTGAAAATACCCACAATAAATACACCAGAAATAATAGGAGACATTAAGAAAATAAAGCCAAAAACAATACCAATGATTGGTAGCGCGATGATGCCTTTTGGCGTGTTGGCAATCGCTGGAATATCTGAATGCTTTAAGCTCAACACGATGCCTAAACCTAGGATTGATCTGAATAATACCCAAAAGCCAAATAAGAAACAGATGACTAAAATAGCTTCACCTGCTGGCATTGTGATGAATAAAATACCAATGATGATATCAATTGCACCAGATAAAAGTGACCAACCCCAGTTTTGATTAACAGCTGAAACAGAGAAAACTTCAAAAATTCCTGTCATTAAGAACATGAAGCCCACAAAATAAGCAATGGTTAATAATGTTGATTCAGGTGTGAATAAACTCCAAAATCCAATAATAATGAATAAAACGCCGATGATCGCCGTTAACCACCAATTGTTGTTATCTGTATTTGCCATTCTGACTCCTTATATGATTATTTAAGATGACTTGTATAACGATAATGGACTGCACTTTTTCATTATATCAGATTGATGGCTTGGAGATGATTATCCATCATATCGTTCAGCAAAAATTGATCAGGTGAAATATAGCGAAATGCACCGTATTTTGCAGTGGCATAAGCATCAGCATAGCCTTCTTGAAAATAGAAACGATCTGGTCTTAATTTGTCCTGAATTTTGAATAATCGCTGATTCTTTGTCAGGGGTTCACCTTTGTAATATTTTGCATCTATCACGATATTACGATCATCTAATGTCACAATGAACATTTGAATATTCTCATCAGAATGATTGCGTAAATTATGTTTGAAGTTTAATGCCATATAATCGCCCAACATAAAAGCACGAGGATCAACAGGCACCAATTCAAAATAGATCGTTTCACCGTTGGTTTTGATGGCTTCTTTTTGGAAAATTTGCACATTCATGAATAACAATATGGCAATGAATGATAATAGCAGTAGATAATTCTGTTTAATTTTCATGGCGTATTTTCTCAAAATAGTGAAATGCATAGCGAGCAATTAAAATCACAATGCCTGTGGAGATTAAAATGATGCCTTTGGTGCTCAATGAGCTTTCTAAATTGTAGTAATAGAAAAATAGTGCGAAACCGAAAAAAAGAATACCTAAAAGATGTATTGTTCTAGATTGTAGATAGAAGCCAATTGCAATGATGATTATGCTCGCAGTAATATTGAGCCAATCGTAGGATTGCCAAATGGGCGAAAACATTAATGCCAGAGTTAATGCAATGATGAAAGTGTAATAGCGCAATGCTTGCTTCGATAAGCTGATGATGATCAAAATGATAAGATAAACAATCATAATGATATTAATCACTTCGCCATTGATGAGTTTGATGAAATGGAAAATATCGGTCAAGCAAAGGATCAAGGCAATCAATGCAAATGTAAACAGTGCAATCCGAATATAAGGGTTACGAAAGAAATAAGCAGTACAAATGCTAAAACAGGCGCTTAATGAGGCTGTGATCGGAAATATATCGTATGTGAAATGATGTTCATAATTTAAAAGCGTTGCCATCATTAAAATATAAGTGAAAGTGAAGAGTGATAGTTTAAGAATCGTTGTACTGAATGTATCTTGGTGGATTCGACCAGCAATCACGGATGATGTGATAGCAAATATGATGAGTAATAATGCTGTGATTGATTCATCATCAATGATTGCTAGTGTGAAATAGACAGGAAAACTATAATGAATTCCATAAGAATGATGGCTGATCCTGTTAATAATAAATTTCTTAGATTGAGGCTATTCATGATGGTTCACCTTATCTGCATAGCTAATGAGTTTAATTGCCCCTCGATATGTGGGATAAATGGCTAAAACTGCGCAAAGCGACGTCGTGATCATGATGGACATAATATCCATATTCGGCAGCGATATAATGCGAAAGAAAAAGATTAAAATTGTGACAAGATAAAGAATCACCATCATGGTTTTTTCATGGCAATGAGCCAATAGTAATATGCCAAGGATCAGCAAGCTCAATAAAATTATCCATGATTTTGTACTATCTTTTGTCAACACGAGTTCTATGCTGAATGTAAATAAGGATGCAATACTCAAAGTAAAGAATATATAACCAATGCTTTTTTGGAAGCTGGGAATTTTAAGCCATTTAGTCAATAGCATTGCGACTGTGAATAAGATAGAAATAACGACATATGTTAATGAATCATCAAACAAAGACCACTGTGAATGGCTCGATAAATAGAGCGTGATTGTGCTGTAAAACAGTAATGCTGTAACAATCGTGACAAATTGCTGGGGCAAGATAATAGCAAAAGGTAATAAGCAAATGCCCCAAACTAAAGTGAAGTGATATAGGCTACTATTGATCTGGTAAATTTGCCCAAATACAGCCCAGAATGAACCAATTACAATGGCGAATATTCCACCTGCAATGGATCGATGATGTGCTTTTTGGGTGAGCAATATCGAAATAAAAGAGATTAATAATGCTGTTTCAGCAATCGCTAATTTATTAAAATCTGTGAGTTGAAACCAATTAAATGCCGTTAAGCAGATCATGCCCGCAGCGATTAAAATCCATCCTAACAAGTGAATATAACTATCAACTAATTGCCATGGCTGTGTTGAGGTTAGATTGCTGGCCATTGCCTGTTCAAATTTATCATCAGAAAGAACTTTCGTTTGATGTAGAAATCTCAGAATCATTCTGGGCTTTGAAGATTTTTTTAGATCAATCATGGTTAAAACCTATGAGTTTATTGTCATTCAATAGTTGTTAATTTAGCATTTAATAAAACGATGATCAATTTTATGATTCTTGGTGGAAATTTTGGTCAATCAATCAATAATCATGATAATGATGAATTAAGTGTTTAGCTTGATAAACATCATGCCCTTACGATGAATGTGTGTCATACTCATGGGTAAATTTTGATCATAAAGGCTGATATGAAAACAATAATAATCGCCACATATATAGGTTTAATGGTAGCAATCAATATTGCTAATGCTCGGCCATTTGAGCCATATTTTATCTATTTTGATGATGCTGGTAATGAAATCTCTGAACCGATTTATGGAGGATCGTTTCGAGTGATTTTAGCAAAAGATGATAAGGGCGTTTATTGGGTGCAGGATTTTAAACAAGTTGATTTTATCGATCGTTTTAATCCTGCCATTACGCCAGTTTATTCCATTCATGAAAAGTCAGATTTATCTGATTATTCTTACCAGACAAAAGAACACTCAGTTGAGCCATTCAATCGCCCATTGATCTATTATCATGATCAAAACTCACCTGCAAAATACGATCCAATTGCATTACCATCGGTTAATGATGATTCTTTAATTCTTTATAATGCTTTGAATCAACAAATATTATTAAAAGGGCAATATCAAAACGGATTGCGCTCAGGTTTATGGCAAGCTTATGGCGATGATTCACAAATTCTATTGGCAGTGGATTATGAACAAGGCATACCAAAATCTTGGGAATGGCGGGATTATGATGGTTCCTTGATCAGCCGTGAATTACCAGTTTTTAAACCGCAAAAGATAGAATTAGAGTCAGATGTCTATTATTTTAATCAAGATGGTTGGATGATGGCACGTTATCCTGATCAGCCTTATGAAGTGAAACGCGTTGTTTTGACTAATAATGAACATGGTGTTTTAATTCAAAACTATAATGATCAAGATCAGCCTATTTCAGATGCGTATTATTTGCAATGTGACGACATTGCTAAAGCTGTTAAAACACAGGCAACAGAATGTGTGTTGGGTGCAGGACTATTGGATAAACCAAAGATGAAAGAGGCGCTTTTATTCAATGGTAATCATGCGATTGGTTGGCGATATTTATCTGCACAGCAACCATCCATGACATCAATGATCAATTTTTCACCTTTGGATGCATCAGGAAAAATGAATGGTACATCTTATTTAAAAGAGTCATCAGATTTTAGAGTGATTATGATTCAAAATGATTATGATCATGGCACTTTGCAATATCAAATCGTAAGGGATATTAACACTGGAGATAAATTAGCAGAAATACAGCGTTTATCTGATTATCCAAAATATTATTATTCAGCTAAATATAGTGATGATGAACCGTATTTATCCGAGTATTTTTATTTTTCTGAAGATAATCAGAAGATTTTGCATGGTCCGCAAACAACATGGGCGAATGATGCCAATCAAATGAATCCCATTCAATCCATTAAAGATTATGAGCATGGAAAACTTAATGGTCGTGCTTATGAGTTTTCATCTGATGGAATTTTTTTAACGAAAGAAGAATACTATCAGCATGATGAACCTTCTGGCACATGGACACAAAAATTTGAAAAGGATGTGATTAATAATCAAAGCATTTGGGTGCAACCTGGAAAATTTGTGATTCGTTATAGTTACTTGAATGATGGCAGGGTTTATGAAATTCCGATGTTAAATGGTCAACGTCATGGTGATTTTAGAGTGTTGGACAGTGAAGGTAATGTGCTGGAAGTGATGCATTATGAATATGGTCAGGAGATTAAATAATGAAGCATTTAAAATGGATATGTGTCGTACTATTTTTAGGCGCGTTTGCGCATGCAGACGAAGTAACAAAAGCTTATCAAGCAGGTAAAACCGCTTTTTTCCCAAAAAGCCAGCCGGCATTAAGTAAAAACTGTAAAGATGCTTTAACAGGGACATTTGGTTTTTCCAATATTGCACCAAGTAATATTCCATATAATCTAGCTAAAGAGCTAGGTTTTGTTTCATTGGGTGCGGATCTTAAAAAGCCGTTGTATCACATTGGAATGAAGAAAGGGCAATGGTACAGAAAAGGCATGAATAGCGGAAATGTCGCTAAAATCACTGTCGAATATCCTGATCGTTATATGAACGATGGTTTATTTGAAATGTTGGGAGCAAGTTATGATGAGGATAATCCCAAAAAGAGTGATCAAGTGATTATGTGTCGAGCAGATTTTGATCACAATGTCTATCTGTACAGCATTGATACTTCTAAATTATCACTACAAGATTTGTCACAATTTCAGGCTTATGCTGAATATTTTCAATGGAATCCAAAGCCTTCCATTCAAGATCTGAAACGCATGCAGTATCTCCTCGTTTACACATATTCAGAGATTGGGATAGGCGGCATGACATTTATTTTTCCATTAATGCGCATTAATACTAAGCCTTTGTAGAGCGATATCATTGCGTCTTAATTCTTTAGGCGCTATATTAAAGTTTTATTGGCTTTAGTACTAGAAAATGAAGGCTTGCGTGCACTATGAAAACAATTGGTAAATCAGATAAGTTGAATCATGTTCGTTATGAAATTCGAGGCCCAGTTCTCGATAAAGCGAACCAAATGGAAGAAGATGGCCTAAAAATCATCAAATTAAACATCGGGAATCTTGCACCTTTTGGCTTTATGCCACCAGATGAAATCGTACAAGATATGATCATGAACATGCCAGAAGCTTCTGGGTATACGGACTCAAAAGGGATCTTCGCCGCACGCAAAGCCATCGTCCATTACGCCCAACAGAAGAATATTAAAAATGTTGATGTGAATGATGTCTACATTGGTAACGGCGCCTCTGAGCTCATCACTATGAGTTTGAATGCGTTGTTAAACAATGGCGATGAAGTACTAATCCCAACGCCAGATTATCCATTATGGACAGCCGCAACATCGCTTGCTGGCGGGCGCCCAGTGCACTATATGTGTGATGAAGATAATGATTGGCAGCCAAATATTGATGACATTCGCGCGAAAATCACACCACGCACAAAAGGGATTGTGATCATTAATCCAAATAATCCGACAGGTGCTTTGTACAGTGATCAGATTTTATTAGATATTTTGGAAGTGGCTCGTGAATATGGCTTGGTTGTATTCTCCGATGAAATTTACGATAAAATTTTATACGATGGACATACGCATACATCGACAGCTGCTTTAGCTGATGATGTTTTATGTTTAACATTCAATGGATTATCTAAAGCTTATCGTGCTTGTGGTTATCGTGCAGGTTGGATGATTGTTTCTGGCCCTAAAAAGCATGCGAAAGAATATATTAGTGGTTTGAATGTTTTGTCTTCTATGCGCTTATGTTCTAACTCTTTAGGGCAATATGCGATTCAAACGGCATTGGGCGGTTATCAAAGCATCAATGAATTAATCGCGCCCAATGGTCGATTAACGAAACAGCGTGATTTGGCTTATGATTTGTTGACGAGCATTCCAGGCGTTTCTTGTATGAAGCCAAAAGGTGCTTTGTATATGTTTCCAAAAATGGATCCAGATATGTATCCATTCTTATCTGACGAAGAATTTGCCTTGGATTTATTAGAATCAAAGCGCGTATTAATTGTACAAGGCTCAGGATTTAATTATCCAACACCTGATCATTTCAGAATCACATTTTTGCCGTATAGTGATGTTTTAACTGATGCTGTGGTTAGAGTTGGTGATTATTTAGGTGAGATTAAGAAATAAAATTTCAAAATTATTGTTGACGGATGGTTTTTATTCCGATAGATTAAAAACCATCAATTTTAAGGAATTCATTCATGACACGCATTACATTAGTTTCACGTAATTTTTGGTGGCAAATCTCTCACAAGGCGGGAGATTTAGTCGTGTCATGGCAAAAATAAAAGTCAATACATGCATAAAGAACCCGCGATAAGCGGGTTTTTTTTCGCCCGCTGTAGCACCCAGAATTTGAAATTAGCATTTAAATACAGCAGAGGCAGATATGAACCAATCATTACTAAAAGTTTACAACGGCGAATACTTATCTCAAGAAGAGAGCTTTGAAATCTTTTGTAATATCATCGAAGGGCAAGTTTCCCCAATCCATTTAGCATCGATGTTGACAAGCATGAAAGTGCGCGGTGAATCCATCGCGGAATTAACAGGTGCTGCAATGGCATCATTGAAACATGCAGAAACATTTCCAACACCAGATTATATGTTTGCTGACATTGTTGGCACAGGCGGCGATGGTTCAAAAAGCATCAATATTTCTACAGCAAGTTCTTTTGTTGCAGCAGCCTGTGGTTATCCGATTGCAAAACATGGTAATCGTAGCGTTTCAAGCTTAAGTGGTTCATCAGATGTGTTGACTGAATTGGGTGTGAATATCTATGCAACACCTGAAAAATCTCGTGAATTATTGGATGAATTGGGGGTATGTTTCTTATTTGCTCAGCAGTATCATAAAGGTTTTAAAAATGTTGCACCGATTCGTGCAGAGCTCAAAACACGTACAATCTTCAATGTGTTAGGGCCATTAATTAATCCAGCGCGTCCACGAGTTGCGATCGTTGGTGTCTATCAAAATTCCTTAGTTCGCCCAATGGCAGAAGTATTGAAAAACTTAGGCTACTTAAATGCAGCAGTGATTCATACTGCGGGCTTGGATGAAGTCTCATTGCATGCAGATACGCATGTTGCAGAGTTGGCTGATGGTGATATCGAAGAATACTATTTAACAGCGAAAGATTTTGGTTTGCCAGTGATGAGCATTGATGACATTCGTGGTGGAACGCCTGCTGAAAATAAAATCTTATTGGAAAATATCTTACAAGGTCAAGGCAAAGTAGCACATGAAAATGTGGTTGCTGCAAATGTTGCATTATTAATGCGCTTATTTGGTAAGCGTGATGTGAAGCAAAATGTGGAAGAGGTTTTAAGCATGATTCGTACTGCGAAGCCTTATGAAGTATTACAACAAATGGTGAGCAGAGGTTAATCGATCATGGCAACTATCTTAGAAAAAATCGTCGCAGACAAATACATTGAAGTGAGCTTGTTGAAGCAAGAAAAGCCATTGTGTAATTTCCAAATGGACATTGTGCCAAATGATCGTGATTTCTATGCATCATTAGCTTCATCAAAGCCAGCTTATATTTTGGAATGTAAGCCAAAGTCACCTTCAAAAGGTACGATCAATCCTAATTTTAATTTAACTAAAATTGTTACGGCTTATTCACCATTTGCATCTGCAATTTCAGTGTTAACCGACAATAAATATTTTGGTGGTGAGTTTAAAAATTTAAAAATTGCCCGTGAATTAACGGATAAACCACTGTTGTGTAAAGATTTCATTATCGATGAATATCAGATTCATTATGCGCGTTTACATGGTGCAAGCGCTGTATTATTAATGTTATCAGTATTATCAGATGCCAAGTATTTAGCACTTCGTGAAGTCGCGCATTCATTGAATATGGGCGTATTAACAGAAACCAGTAATGAAGAAGAGTTAGCAAGAGCCATTGAGTTGAATGCAAAAGTGATTGGCATTAATAATCGTGATCTACATACTTTAACTGTGAATTTAGAAACCACTAAAAAATTGGCAGTGAAAATTCCTGAAGATCGTATTGTGATCAGTGAGTCAGGGATTTCATCTCACAATGATGTTGTGGATTTATCACCGTATGCAGATGGATTCTTAGTGGGTAGCCATTTAGTGGGTTCAGAGAATTTAGACTTAGCATTGAGAGAATTAATTTTCGGTACGCATAAAGTTTGTGGCTTGAAATCACTAGAAGCAGCAACAGCAGCGTATGAATCGGGTGCTTATTATGGTGGTTTGATTTTTGTAGAGAAATCACCGCGATACATTTCACCAGAAGATGCAAAAGCTCTGATGAACGTACCTTTGAATTTTGTGGGGGTTTTTCAAAATGCAGAGATTACATTGATCAATTCAATGGTAAAAGATTTGAATCTGAAAGCAATTCAGTTGCATGGTGAGGAAAATTTAGAATATATTGCTCAATTACGCACGCAATTACCACAGAATGTGGAGATATTTAAAGCCATTGATGCGACGCAGATTGAAGCGCAGAAAGATTATTTAGGCAGTGATTTAATCGATTGTATCGTATTAGATTATGGTCAAGGTGGCACGGGGAATAGTTTTGATTGGACCATCATCCCAACATTGCCACAGCGCCGTTATTTATTGGCTGGCGGCGTAGGCGAAGAGAACATTAGTGACGCATTAGCGCAAAATGTTACAGGTGTTGATATGAACTCAGCGCTAGAAATGACAAAGGGCGAAAAATGTACACAGAAGATACAAAGTGTTTTTAAAGCAATTCGTGAATATAGAACTGTTTAAGATTAAAACACAGAAATAGTCATAAGCTTCCCACACAGAGCGTGGGAAGCTAAACAAGCAGATATTAGAGATAGGTTAAATAAGGAAGGAGAAATCATGGCAATTTTAGATGCATATTTTGGGGAATTTGGCGGTCAATATGTGCCTGAATTATTGATTCCAGCACTGGATCAATTGGAAAAGGCATTTGTGGATGCAAAAGATGATCCTGAATTTCAAGCGGAATTTATGGATTTATTGAAGAATTTTGCGGGCCGACCAACAGCGTTAACATTGTGTCAAAATCTAACCAAAGGTACGAAATCAAAATTATATTTGAAACGTGAAGATCTACTGCACGGTGGTGCGCACAAGACTAACCAAGTTTTGGGTCAAGCATTATTGGCAAAACGTATGGGAAAACATGAGATCATTGCAGAAACTGGTGCAGGTCAACATGGTGTAGCTACAGCAATCGCATGTGCATTATTAGGATTAAAATGTCGTATTTACATGGGCGCTAAAGATGTTGAACGTCAAGAGCCAAATGTATTCCGTATGAAAATGATGGGCGCAACTGTGATTCCTGTCTATTCTGGCACAGCAACATTGAAGTCAGCATGTACAGAAGCATTACGTGACTGGGCTGAAAATTATCAAACAACACATTATTTATTAGGCACAGCAGCGGGTCCACATCCATTCCCAACAATTGTTCGTGAGTTCCAGAAAATGATTGGTGAAGAAGCAAAAGCACAAATCGTTGCAAGAGAAGGCCGTTTGCCTGATAAAGTTTTGGCTTGTATTGGCGGTGGCTCTAATGCGATTGGTATGTTTGCAGACTTTATTCCTGAAGAAGGCGTTGAATTGATCGGTGTTGAACCAGGTGGATTTGGTATTGAAACAGGTAAACATGGTGCACCATTAGGACATGGTTCTACAGGCATCTTTTTTGGTATGAAAGCACCAATGATGCAAGATGAAGAGGGGCAAATTGAGGAATCTCATTCAGTTTCAGCAGGTTTAGATTTCCCATCTGTTGGTCCGCAGCATGCATATTTACAATCCATTGGTCGTGCGCAATATGTATCCATTACGGATGATGAAGCGTTGGCTGCCTTTAAAGATTTATGTCGTAATGAAGGGATCATTCCTGCATTGGAATCTTCACATGCTTTAGCGCATGCTTTGAAGATCATTCGTGAAAATCCTGAAAAAGAGCAGTTGATTTTAGTGAACTTATCAGGCCGTGGTGATAAAGATATTTTCACGGTGGCGAAGATTTTTGCAGAACAAGATGCTCAAGAGAAAGGAGAATAATCATGAGTCGTTACGCTAAAAAATTCAGCGAATTAAAAGCTAAAAATGAAGGTGCTTTTATTCCATTTGTAATGATCGGTGATCCCAATCCTGAAGCTTCTTTAGAAATCATTGAAACATTGGTGGAAAGTGGTGCGGATGCATTGGAATTGGGCGTGCCATTTTCTGATCCAATGGCGGATGGCCCTATAATTCAAAATGCAGGCGTTCGCGCGATGAATGCAGGTACAAATGCAGCAAAATCTTTTGAGATTATTGCTAAAGTGCGTGCAAAATATCCTGAAATTCCAATTGGTTTATTAATGTATGCCAACTTAGTTTATCGCCCAACATTAGAGACTTTCTATAAGAAAATGGCAGAAATCGGTGTGGATTCTGTATTGGTTGTAGATGTGCCGTTAAGTGAGTTCAAAGCATTTAAAGAAGTGGCAACTGCACATGGTATCGAATCTATTTTGATTGTGCCGCCTAATGCAAGTGATGAAACGATTCGTAAAACAGCAGAAGCCGCAGAAGGTTACATCTATTTAATGTCACGTAGCGGCACTACAGGCTTAAATAAAGCAACGGACGCAGGTTTACCGAATTTAGTGAAATTGATTCGCTCAGTTACGAATGTACCAATCGTGCAAGGCTTTGGCATCAGCACGAAAGAGCAAGTGAATGATGCTATTAAAATGGGCGTAGATGGCGCAATCTCTGGTTCTTATATTGTATCGTTGATTGAAAAACATCATGACAATATGGATGAGTTGAAAGCAGTCTTAAAAAATACTGTCACAGCACTGAAATCGGGCACGAAGTAGCTTATTTATGGTTTGAAGACCATCTATTTCTTTATGGAATAGGTGGTTTTTTTATTTATCAGCTAGAATAACGCTATTATTAATTTATTGGTTGTTGTGCATGTTCATTGTATTAAAAATTATATTTTTATCAGTGTTAGTATTTTTATGTGTAGTAAGCACTGTTGTGTTTATAAGATGGGGAGAGTATTTATGGATTTCTGTTACTCCATATTTCAATAATTTTAGTAGTTGTGTTGTGGCTTGGTGGAAAAAAAGGTGTAAGGAATATGAAAAAGACCAAGATTATAAAATAATTTATATAACAGGAATGATCTTTTTATTCCTATCATTAATTATTTGGTTGTCCCCTTTATCATCTGAATCAGCACAATATGGTAAAGATACTATTACTTTACAAGTGCAATTAATAACGGTCTGTCTAGCTACAGTTGCAGGCATCATTGCCTTTAAAAATTATAGAAGAAAGTCAGATAATGAGATATATTTTAACTGTTCTATTCAGCAGGATAATGATTTAGCATATATTTCAAAAATTATTTTGCATAATGCCAAGGATAAATCTATAGTTATTTTTGCCGTAGATTATGAGATCAAGGGCAAGAGGATTAGATTTTTTCAAGATACCTTTAAACCGATAATCATTTCTGCATATTCATCGGTAATTATTCCTTTAGAAAAAACATTTAAATATACTAACGATTATGTTTCAGAACGATTTTCTCGAGAAGATACTGTATGTATATGTGTGACTACTCAAGGTGGTGTGGAAGCTAAAATATTAGATCTCCCTCAATTAAACTCTAAATTTAGAGAAAAATGTATTTTTCCACAAACTATTAAAAATTTACCAAAAGATTCTCATAATTATGGGTTTTCTTCAGATGCTACACATTGGATTAAAATGAACTCACGAGAAACAGATATGAGTGACGATGGTAAGCTTCAAGTTATAGAATACACTGAATATATTTCAGGCTATTTTGCTAATAATATATTTCGAGTTGACCCAATAGAACAGACTGGCTATAAGTATTTGAATGGTAAAAGTAAAGATTATATAGATAATGCTATTCAAAAATTTTATGAACTTGAAAGTGAAGGATACATGCCTGAGGGTATATTTGATTATGAAGAAATTGAATTTGATAATATTCAGAAGATTGATAAATAAACTATTTATATATACGTTAGTGTGAGTACATTTTACGCAGTAATTTATTTGAAACTGTGTATAATGCATCACTCAATACAGACGCGGGATGGAGCAGTCTGGTAGCTCGTCGGGCTCATAACCCGAAGGTCGTTGGTTCAAATCCGGCTCCCGCAACCACATATTAAAGCCCTCATGATTTCATGAGGGCTTTTTTGATTTTGCTAGATTTGCTTCTTCTTTGGCATTAGCGTTAATGCCATGCCACCAAAAATCAAAATAATACCAATCCATTGCTCGATGGATGGCGCAAAACCTGTGATGAAGATATCCATCAAAATAGCGACTAATGGATCTAAAAACACTAAGATAGCGATCAATTGCGTGGATAAATGGCGAATGGAATCAAAGAAGAGATAAAACACAATGCCTGTATGCACAAAACCTGTGATCAAAATATAAAACCAATTCATGCCCGTTAAATTATCAAAGGCAGAGAAATCCACAAAGGGAATCAATAATAGTGCACCAAATCCCACTTGGATTGTTGTGATTGCATAGGAGCTTGCGTATTTAAAGCCTTTGCCTGTTAGTGTTAACAGCGCATAAAATAGGGCAGAGAGTAAACCAAAGATCAAACCTTGTGAAAAGAATTCACTCATAGAAGATGTGCGATTGATCTCTGCAATCGCCAAAGTTCCGATAAAGCAGGCTAAAATCGCAATCATAGGGATGAGCGTGAGCTTCTCTTTATATATGAATGCGCCCAAGATCATCACAATCACAGGCGCTAAGTGATAAATTGAAATGGCAACGGTTACACCAGATTCTTCAATGGCTTTAAAGAAATAGAGCCAGTTTAATATTAAGAAGATGCCACAAATCAAAATGCGAAAAACTTCTTGCTTATGCCAATTTTCACTGCGTAATCTACCTGAAGCCCACCAAAAGAACCCTAAAAAAATCACAGCACAAACACAGCGTATAAATACGAGTTCTAGAGCTGGTACGCCACTTCGTTCTGAGAAGAATCCCACTGAGCCAAACAGAATCATGGCAATCGCCATTTTGAGCGTAGATGTGCGATTATTTAATGTGGTAGCGATATTGGTCATGATGGATCTTTTTATGGAAGCTAAAATTTACGCGAAGCATTCATAGTAATGGATTTTGTAGAAAAGGCTAGCATGAAAAAAGGTGCTGAGTCGCACCTTTGATGAATGATCTATAAATACTATATTAAACCAATGAGTTGCCACCATGCCATGCCAAGTGTCATCATAAATAGATAACAGATGATGGCAATGAATGCGCCGATAATCCACCATTGCTTAATGGTATTGTAACCTGCACCAAATACGATGGGTGCTGCTGCACCTGTGTAATGGGTGAGAGAACCTCCGTAAGCATTGGAGGCACATAATGCTAGTGCCAATGCCATTTCTGGCGCGCCTGCAACTTTACCAACCGTTAGAAACACAGGTAGCATTGCGGCAATGTACGCTGAACCAGAAGCAAAAAGATAGCGAACAATGACGCTTAAAAATATGATGAACCATAGAATTAATAAGGCATTGTCGCCAAAATTAATATTTTTCCCCATAAAATCAGCAAGCCAGACGAAAAATCCAAGTTTAGTTAATACAGCAGAAATACCGATGATGCCACCGAACCAAATAAAGGTATTCCATCCGCCTTTATTCTCTTGAACATCTGACCATTGAATAACATTAGTGACTAAAATTGCCACCATTGCACAAATAGCAACTGCGGTGGCATTGATTGTGATTGGTGTATCAAGCCAGTCTAATAAATTTAATAATGTCGGAGCAATCCAGCCTGTTAATGATAGTGCAAATATCGTCACGAGGATTTTTTCACTCATTTTCATTGGGCCTAATTCCGCTAAACCTTCAGCAGAGATCTTTTTATTATCCACTTTTGTTAATGTTGGGCGTATCATGATGTAGTTAACAAGAGGGATTAATAATAATAAAAAGAAGCCTGGCAGGAATAAGCCTTTGAACCAAATCATCCAATTAATGTGTACGCCCAATATTTTTTCGGCTTGGTCTGCTGCTAAAGCATTGGGTGCCATTGCTGTGAGAAACATAAAGCTTGTGACTTTTGTCACCATATAGGTGTTGATCATTAAATAGCTACCTGCTTTTTTGGCTGTTTCACCAGGTTCAGAACCCAAAGCTTTAACAATACTATGAATGATCGGATAAACAATACCGCCGCAGCGAGCTGTATTAGAAGGTGTCACAGGAGAAATACCCAAATCCAAAAATGCAGTCACATAACCAAGCCCTAAAGTTGTTCCTCCCAATTTATCAATCAAAATATAAGCCAATCTTCGGCCTAAACCAGTTTTGATAAAGGCAATACTGAGAGTAAATGCTGAAAAGACGAGCCAAGTGGTTGAAGATGAATAGCCACTCAAAGCAATACTGGTTTCATCTAATAATAAGGCAGTTGCACCGACAGCAATGAGTAATACAACGGGGGGCAGGGAATGGTTTAATGACTAAGCCGATAATAGCTGCAAGATAAATGGCAAAAGTATGCCATGCTTCTATGGATAATCCCTCTGGTGGTGGTACAAACCAAAGTGTCAATGCAACTAAAAATGTTATGAGTAATTTAATAGAGTGATTCATTATGAACGACCTTATTTTATAAATGTTAATTATTGTATTTTATTGTAAATAAGAAAATCTGTATTGTTATAAGTTATGTTTATTGATTTAGATACAGGAAAAAATGCAATATTTAATATGTTGTAGTTAATTTGTATAAAAACAAATGCCTTTAAATAGTTTATATTCAATGATTTAAGTTATTTGTATAAAAAATATTATGAAATATTATTGAATTAAATCAAAAAAAAGTATCATTCTTTGAATTTTGTAGTACTCTTACTGCCTTGTAAAACAATATTAAAGTAAAGTTTTGGAGGATTCATGTCAAAAAGAGAGAGCTGGAGTAATCAATTGCTGTACATCTCGACAGTTGCTGGTGCAACCATTGGCTTTGGTGCAACATGGCGATTCCCTTACCAAGTGGGACAAAATGGCGGTGGTGCATATCTTTTAGTATTTATTCTAGCGATGATTGTATTGGGCGTACCGATGTTGATGGCTGAGCATGTGATTGGGCGCCGTTTGCATACCAATACGATTGATGCATTTACGCAAGGTAAATTACCTAATCCTATCTCTAAGTGGTGGAAAGGTATTGGTGTTTTAGCTATTTTAGGTGCATTTGGTATCTTGGCTTATTACATGGTTTTGGGTGGTTGGGTATTTGGCTACATTGCAGATATTTTAATGGGATCAATTGATCTTTCCAAACCCTTAGAAAATGATGCAATCGCGGAGTTCTTTAAAGGCTCGATTGCCAACTCATGGAAAATTACCTTCTACACTTTCTTATTTGTTGCCATTAACTACTACATTTTAACTAAAGGGATCATTCAAGGAATTGAAAAGCTGATCTCGCGCATCATGCCTTTGTTCTTGATCATTCTAATTGTTATGGTTATTTACGCTTTACAATTGGATAATGCAGCCGCTGGCGTAAAATTCTACTTAATTCCAGATTTTAGTAAAATTAATGCGAATATCTTCTTACAAGCTTTGGGCCAAGTATTTTTTGCTTTGAGTTTAGGTTTCGGTGTAATGATTACATTGTCATCTTATTTAAATAAAAAAGAAAATATGGTGAAAATCAGTTTAATTGCAGGCGTTATTAATACAATCATCCCTTTAACGCTAGGTTTTGTAATTTTCCCTGCATTGTTCTCTGTGGGCATGGAGCCTTCAGCGGGCCCAACATTGGTATTCCAAGCATTGCCAGTTGTATTTTCTAATATGCCATTTGGTACAGTATTTGGTTTGGCATTCTTTACATTGTTGATTTTGGCTGCATTGACAACATCATTGACGATCTACGAAGTGATCATCACAACATTGGTTGAGAAAACGCCTGTAAGCCGTAAATTTGCAACATTCATTACTTTAACTGTAATCTTTTTATTGGGTAACTTGCCAAGCGTATTATCAGATGGTCCTTGGAAAGATGTTCGCATCTTTGGTATGTCGATTTTTGATGCATTCGACTTCATCAGCGCAAACGTATTCTTCATCTTAACAAGCTTCTTATCATGTATCTTCATTGGTTTTGTATTGAAGAGAGCAGCGTTGTTAGAAGAGATCACAAATGATGGTACTGTGAATAACAAATTAGCTGTTCCTTTATTCTATTACATTAAATTCTTCATTCCATTATTGATCGCTGTGATCGCTATTATGAACTTTGTGTAATGAGTATTAAACATTAGTAATAAACTTAAGCCCTGATTATATAGATGATCAGGGCTTTTATATTGAAAGGGGAAAATATGCCACATATCATCATAGAATGTTCCGAGAAAGGATTGGTGCAAGATTGTGATCGTTTATTATTGAGCGTCAATCAAGCTCTATTAAAGACAAAAGAGTTCATAGCAGAAGATATTAAAAGTCGTTGTTATATTGCAGATTATGCGTTGTCAGGTTTGAATAATAGGGAAGCTGCATTTATTGCCATTAGTTTGAAAATTATGCCTGGGCGAAATGATGCAGTGCAAAAAGATATGGCAGAACGAATTCTATCGGCCGTACAATCTGAATTGGCATATAATGCTAAGCGCGTTCAAATTATGGTGGAAGTGACAGAGCTACATGTGCAGCAGTATCATAAGATTATTGTGTAATAGAAAGCTTCTGAAAAATTAAACCTTCTCACCGTAGGCGAGAAGGTTATGAGTATAGAATTATTTATAGCGAGAAATATCTAAGCCTTCTGTATCAATTTCTGGTTTATTGCCAGCAATGATGTCAGACAAGTACGAGCCTGAGCCGCAAGATTGCGTCCAGCCTAATGTACCGTGGCCTGCATTAATGTAGAAGTTTGTATATTCTGTGCCACCGATGATTGGTGTACTATCTGGTGTTTTAGGGCGTAAGCCAGTCCAGAATTCAGCTTCTGGTAGATCACCGCCGCCAGGGAATAGATCATTGGTGACAAATTCTAAGGTTTTGCGGCGTTTAGGATTTAAATTCAAGTTATAACCTGAGATTTCAGCCATGCCACCAATGCGAATACGTTGATCAAAACGTGTGATCGCAATTTTGTATGTTTCATCCAAGATTGTTGAAGTGGGTGCAGAAGTTTCATCAATGATGGAAGCTGTTAATGAATAACCTTTCAATGGATAGATCGGTGCTTTGATGCCGATCTTTTTCAATAAGAATGGCGTATAAGTACCTAAACAATCCACAAAAATATCAGCCGTATGTACAACGCCATTGGCTTTAATGCCTGTCACTTTATTGTGTTCAACTAGGATGTCTTCAATATTTTGACCAAATTTAAACTCAACGCCCATGCCTTTTGCAATTTCTGATAAGCGATTGGTGAATAAAAAGCAATCGCCAGTTTCATCGCCAGGCAAACGTAATCCACCTGCCAATTTATGTACAGAATCTTTCAAGCCTGGCTCTACTTTTAGTATGCCTTCTTGATCTAATACTTCGTAAGGTACATTGAACTTTTCTAGGATTTCTATGTCAGCTTTGATTGCTTCCATCTGTTTTTCTGTTCTGAGTAATTGTGTTGTACCTAAAGATCTATTTTCGTAATAGATGCCAGTATCTTCTCTTAATTTAATCAAACAATCACGGCTATATTCAGATAAACGAACTAAACGAGATTTATTGACTGCATATTTATCGCTAGTGCAATTTAAGAACATATTCCACATGAATTTGTATTGATTTAAATCCATCGTTGGGCGAATAGCTAAAGGCGCATGCTCTTCTAACATCCATTTGATAGCTTTCAACGGAATGCCTGGTGCTGCCCATGGCGTTGCATAGCCTGGAGAAATTTGACCTGCATTACCATAGCTTGTATCTAGTGCTGGACCTTCATGGCGCTCGAATACAGTAACTTTATAGCCCTTTTTGGCAAGATAATATGCTTGTGCAACACCAACGACACCAGCGCCTAGAATGATGATGTTCATGAATCCTCCTGAAATTTTTAAACTGATTTTGTAATGAAATCGTGCCTACTATACAGGAGATTGAGCGGAATAATGTAGTTGTTTTGGAGTGTTTCTTGCATCTAAATTGCTATAAAGCTTTCATAGATTAAAAAATGATCATGATTGTGGTCTTAATATGAGTTTGTTATCTTGAATGTTTGATTGATGAGCAGGTAGGAGAAAATCATGCGTTTATTTGTATTTGATCATTGCCCATTTTGTGTGCGCGCGTTATTGGCGGTGGGCTTGAAAGCATTACCGATTAAAATTGAGTATATTTTAGAAGATGATGAAGAAACGCCAACAAAAATGATCGGCAAGCAAATGGTCCCGATTTTAGAGTATGAAACTGGTAAATTTATGCCTGAGAGTTTGGACATTGTGAAATATTTAGATACTAATTTTGATGATGCTATTTTGACAGCTCAACAAAATCCTAAAATTTCTGAGTGGATCAGTGATAATTTTGGCAGAGTGAACGAATACGTCATGCCGCGTTACGCCAAAATGAATTTTCCTGAATTTGAAACCGATAGTGCACGCAATATGTATATAACAAGGCATGAAGCACGTTTAGGATCATTTGCAGATCTATATGCAAAGTCTGATGAGTATAAAGTTGTGATTGAACAAGCGTTGGTTCAATTGGTTGATTTAATTGATCTAGCACGAGTAGAAAATCATAAATATTCGATGGATGACATCATTCTTTTCCCGCTACTAAGAGCATTAACATGTGTGGAAGGTTTAGAGTTTCCAGATTCTGTATTGCAATATACAAAGCTTTTATCACAACAAGGGAAATTACCACTCTTTTTTGATCAGGCTTGTTAAAAATCAATCAGTGGCGTTCATTTTGAGTTATCCTATTGGCGCGAATTGTTTTGAATTGAAAATATTGGAATCAATGGCCGATTTAATGATGAAGTTAAATCGGTTTTTGTGATTAATAGGGTAAGGTTACATTTATGAAGAATAAAGTTTTAGGCAGTACCTTGATCATTGCAGGTACCGCTGTGGGTGCAGGCATGTTGGCGATGCCGCTGACATCTGCGCAAATGGGATTTGGCTTAACATTTGCTTTGTTAACGCTGTTGTGGATTCTACTAACATTCACAGCCGTTTTATATGCAGAAGTTCATCAATATAATAAGAACGATGCAGGGATTGCAAGCTTAGCAGAGCAATATTATGGTTCGGCAGGGCGCTTATTTGTGAACTTTATTTTGCTCTTCTTTATGTATGCAGTTTTAACAGCCTATGTGACAGCGAGTGGTAATTTACTTTTAGGGATTTTGCCAGATTTTGAAAATTCTGAAATGACACAAAAAGTCCTATCTCTAGTTTTTGCCGTGGGTTTAGGTGCAGTTGTTACAGTTGGGATTTCTATTGCTGATGTTGCAAACAGAATCTCTTTTGGTTTAAAAGTTTTGATTTTTATTGTGATCTTGGCCATTTTGCTGAATAAAGTTTCTTTAGCAAATTTACAGGCTGTACCAACAAATAATTTATTGCTCTTTTCTGCAATGCCAGTATTTTTTATGACGTTTGGTTTTCATATTTGTACGCCGACGATCAATGAATATTTAGAAGGTGATAACCGTAAAGTTAAGTTATCTTGTATTTTGGGTGCAACGGGCATTTTCATCATTTATGTTGTCTGGCAGTTTGCAACTCATGGCGTTTTAGAGCAATCAGTATTGATACGAGTATTGGATGAAGAACCAAATCTCAATGGTTTAATTGAAGCATTTAAAGTTACGACAGGCAGTACAGCGATCAGTGAAATTGTGCGTGTATTTTCATTATTAGCATTGATCACATCTTATATCGGCGTGGCGCTTGGTTTATCAAGTGCGGTGAAAGACTTATTGATGCATTTTAAATTGCGTCATGATCGCATTACGATTGGTTTAATCACTTTCATTCCGCCGATTATTGTGGGCTTTACTTATCCGCAAATCTTTTTAAGTGCATTCGCATTTGCTGGCATTATCTTTGCTTTCATTGGTGTTTTCTTGCCTGTGGCACTAGCTTATAAATCACGTAAGATTTATCCTAATGGTGAACATACTCGCGGTGGGAATTTGTCATTGATTTTGGCAGTAATCTTCGCCATTGTGATCGTTGTCGCTTATGTGTTATCAACTTATGTGGATGTTTTGCCAAAAATTGTAGGGTAGGATAGTTACCTGAATTTTTTAAAATCAGAAATAAAAATAGCCTCAGAACAGAGGCTATTTTTTTAGTAAGTATATTATTGATGTAAACGATCAAATCCTGTGCGGAGATCGGTTTTTAAATCCTCAATAGCTTCCAAGCCAATTTGCAAACGTAATGCTAAACCTTCAGGGTTCCAAGATGTTGCAGTGCGATAAGTTCTACAATCAAAAGGAATGATCAGACTTTCAAATCCACCCCATGAATATCCCATAGAGAAAATCTGCATGTGATCTAGCATATTGGCTAATTTTTCTTTTTGAATTTCAGGCTTTAGGATGATGGAAAATAATCCAGAGCTGCCAGTGAAATCACGCTGCCAAATCTCGTGTCCTGGGCAATCAGGTAAAGCAGGGTGCAATACTCTTGAAACTTCAGATTGGGTTTGTAGCCATTTTGCCATTTCTAGTGCACGCTGTTCTGCTTCTTTTAAACGAATGTGTAATGTGCGTAATCCTCGTAATGCTAAGAAGCAGTCTTCTGCGCCTGGTAACATGGCAAATAAATCATACGTTGTACGAAGTGGTTGCCACCATTTTTCATTGGCAGAGATCATGCCCAATAATAGATCGGAATGGCCACCTAAGTATTTAGTGCCAGCTTCGATGGAGAGATCACAGCCATGTTTATGTGCATCAAAGAAAAGCGGTGTTGCCCAAGTGTTATCGATAATCGTTGCAATATGATATTCTTTGGCAATTTTAGTGAGTAGAGGAATATCTTGTATTTCAAATGTTTGTGATCCTGGCGATTCTAAAAATAGCACAGTTGTATTGTCTTGAATTAGCTCACGAATATTTTCACCGATTAATGGGTCATAATATGTAGTTTGGACATTCATCTTAGTTAAAAATTGCTCGCAGAAATTACGGCTGGGCGAATAGACAGAATCAGGCATTAATAAATGATCACCTGCTTTCAATGTCGTTAATAATGCCAATGCAATGGAGCCTAAACCTGAAGGTGAAAGTACAGTGCCTGCACCGCCTGTTAAATTTGTCCATGCTGTTTCTAGATCACGAATGGTTGGCGTGCCTGCTGTGCCGTATGTGAATTCTGCACGGCGATGATTAATATCATCCAATGTTGGATAAACAACAGTGGAGCCACGATAAATTGGGCCATTGACAAATCCTGTTTGTTTCGATGGATCTCGCCCTAATTGTGTGAGTTTTGTTTCAGTGGAAAAACCGTTAGATTGAGCGTGGCTCATTGTGATCTCCTCATAAATTTTGTACGGTTTTCACTATAGCAAAATTATATATTGATATGTGTATAGATATAATTATTTTTAATAAAACATATATGTTTTGAATGTTATTTATTGCGCGCAATGATTTTGGTTGAAATATCTATAAGATACGAGGATTTTGTAATATAATACCCGTTTTGCAGTTACATAGAAGATATAGCACAAGGAACTATGATGGAAAATATAGTCGTATTAGATTTTGGTAGCCAATACAATCAGTTGATCGCGCGTCGTATTCGTGAAATTGGTGTTTTTTCCGAATTGATTCCTCATACTACGACTGCAGCAGAAATTCAAAAATTAGCACCGAAAGGCATTATTTTATCAGGTGGCCCAAATAGCGTATATGCAGAAGATGCTTTTAAAATTGATATGGAAATTTTCAATTTAGGCATTCCTGTTTTGGGTATTTGCTACGGTATGCAATTAATGTCCCATTCATTGGGTGGTACTGTTTCTAAGGCTGATCATAGTGAATATGGTAAAGCAGTATTGAAACATACAGTTAAAGATGCATTGTTATTACAAAATTTACCTGAAGAACACACAGTTTGGATGAGCCATGGCGATTTGGTGACACAAGTGCCAGAAAATTTTGAAGTGATTGCAACAAGCAATGATTGTCCAATTGCTGCGATGGAAAATAAAGATAAAAAATGGTTTGGCGTTCAGTTCCATCCAGAAGTTCAGCATTCCGAAAAAGGTTTTGATCTATTGAAAAACTTCACGTTGAATGTGTGTGAATGTGCTGGCGATTGGAAAATGGAAAACTTCATTGAGCAACAAGTGAAGGCAATCCGTGAAACAGTTGGTGATAAAAAAGTATTGCTAGCATTGTCTGGCGGTGTAGATTCAAGTGTTGTTGGTGTTTTACTGCATAAAGCGATTGGTTCACAATTAACGTGTGTATTTGTGGATCACGGTATGTTGCGCAAAGGTGAAGCAGAAGAAGTGATGAATAATTTAAGCGGCAAATTCGGCTTAAACATCATCAAAGTGGATGCAAAAGAACGCTTCTTGACGAAATTGGCTGGCGTTTCTGATCCTGAGCAAAAGCGTAAGATCATTGGTAATGAATTCATTTATCTATTTGATGAAGAGTCAGAAAAGCTAAAAGACATTGATTTCTTAGCGCAAGGCACTTTGTACACTGACATCATTGAATCAGGTACAGCAACAGCACAAACGATTAAATCTCACCACAATGTGGGCGGTTTGCCAGAAGATATGAAGTTCAAATTAATTGAGCCTGTGAATACTTTGTTTAAAGATGAAGTACGTTTATTGGGTGAAGAGTTGGGCATGCCAGCGCATTTAGTATGGCGCCAGCCATTCCCAGGGCCAGGCTTAGCGATTCGTATTTTGGGTGATATTACAGAAGATAAGTTAGAAATCGTACGCGATAGTGATTTTATCTTACGTGAAGAAATTGCAAAAGCAGGTTTGGATCGTGATATTTGGCAGTACTTCACTGTATTGACAGGCTTAAAGAGCGTTGGCGTTATGGGCGATACTCGTACTTACGATTATACTTTAGCAATTCGTGCGATCACATCTGTAGATGGTATGACAGCGGACTTTGCACGCATTCCATGGGATGTTTTACAGAAAATTTCAGTGCGTTTAGTGAATGAAGTGCAGCATGTTAATCGCATTGTTTATGACATTACAAGTAAACCGCCAGCAACAGTTGAGTGGGAATAATTGTATGAGCCAATGCTCATTGATTGAGTAATAGCAAAACCATTGGTTTGTAGATTCCTGCCAATGGTTTTTTATTTTAGGAGAGAGTTGTTATGTGGTTGTATTATATTGTTGGTGCGATTGCAGCGGTTTTATATGGTTTTGCGGCTGTGAATGTTGTTAAGCAAGGTGGTAAATACTCAGTCGAGCGTGGTAGCTCGTATAAAAAAGGCATGATTTTCCCTGCAATCATCATGGCGATTCCACCCATTGCAATCATTGTGGTGCAGTTACTTTAAGTCTTATTCCAAATAATAAATCCAAAGCAATACAGGTTTTTTCTTGGTTTGTAGGAGTTTATCTACTTTTCGCATGGTTTCATCGTCCACAACAGGGCAGCCTTGGCTAAATCCTAATGGCAAGTAACTTGGATAAGTTTCTTCATTCGGAATGGATTGATATGAATGGAGCACGATATAACGATTAAAAGCATTGTTATTCGTATCTTCTAAGCCATGCATTTTATAATGAATATTGATGCCCCATTTGCTATAAGAACGAGCACCGAGCTTGTATTTACCTAAAGAAGAAGCATAACTATTGGGCGTGTTGCTGAACACAATATTTTGGTTTGTGCTTTCAAAGCCTGTGTTGCCATAGCCATGTGCAACTAAACTCTCGATCTCAGGTTTATTCTCTTTAAAATTCCACACAAAGAAGCGGTTTTTCCCAGAATGGCGAGAAAAGTCGATCAGTACAGCGTGTTCTAGATCAAAGTCATTGGCTTTAGCATATTCATAAGCTTCCTTGGCGCGATTTTCTAGAGAGATTGTGCTTTTTTGTGGTGCAATATCGGCAGGTGATTCTGTCCCACTTTCAAAGTATTTTACGATTAATCTTAAGCGATCTTTATAGTAAACAGCAGCGCCAATGCCACTTGCAATGAATATCAATAAAATACTATAGATGAACCTTTTTAAAAACTTTTTCATGATGAATGGCTTGCAGTTAGCATTTCACGAGCATGATTAAATGTCGCTTCAGTGAGTTTAACGCCACCAAGCATTCTCGCAATTTCTTGCACGCGTTCTTCTTCTGAAAGTTTTTTGATCTGTGTTTCAGTATGGTTTTCTGATTTAGCTTTGGCGACAGCAAAGTGATGGTGTCCAAAGCTTGCCACTTGCGGTAAATGCGTCACACAGAATACTTGTCGGCCATCGCTCAATTCTTGTAAATGTTTGCCGATCATCTCTGCAACAGCACCGCCAACACCTGTATCCACTTCATCGAAGATCAAAGTGGGTAGGGAAGACTTCATGCTGAGAATGACAGATATCGCCAAGCTAATGCGCGCCAATTCACCGCCAGAAGCCACTTTGCCAAGAGGATAAAATGGCAGACCTGGATTCGAGCGAACATGGAACTCCACATTTTCCTGTCCATTGGGGCCAAAACCTTTTTCAGGATTTAAGCGAATATCAAATGCACCGCCAGTCATGGATAAACCTTGCATGGCTTTAGTGATTTGTTCATTCAATAAAATAATAGAGTTTTCACGTTTTTGAGTGATTTTATTGGCTATTTTCTGCCATTGATTTTGATAGTCTTTGAGCTCATTTTCTAAATCTTCAATCGCTTCATCGGATAAAAATTGTGAGGCAATTTCTGTTTCAATATCTTGTTGTTTTGTGAGTAATTCTTCAGGTTCAACACGATGTTTTCTCGCGAGATCGTTCAATTCACGCATGCGAGATTCTAAATGCATCAATGTTTTTTCATCAATCTCTGAGTTATCCATACGATTAAGATCGTTAGCAACCTCGGAACATAGAATATCTGCTTCGTTGATCATATCCGCATAGCTTTTGAATTTATCATCGAGTTTTGAAAGGGCTGAAAGCTGTTGTCCAATGCGATTCAATTGATTTAATACACCGCGATCATCACTAAGATAATTTAAGCACTTTTGAATGCCTTCTTGGAACTCTTCAGCATGGCTGGCTTCATTGTGCTGTTCGACAATACTTTCCCATTCGCCTTGCTTGGGCGCAATATTTTTGAATTCTTGTAATTGGAAATTTAGGAAATCAACGCGTTCACGCATAGAATCATCTTGGTTTTTAAGTTGATTCAATTGCTCTGTTCGTTGACGAATCTCTTTAGCAAGGGCTTGCAGTTCTGTGAGCTCTGTGTCTGTTTCTGCATATTGATCCAATAGTTCACGTTGATGTCCATCTTTTACGAGCGATTGATGTGCATGTTGTCCATGAATGTCGATGAGCAATTCACCCAAGCTTTTCAAGGCATGTAATGGCATGGATTGGCCATTGATATAATTTTTAGAGCGACCTTCTTTATTAATCACACGGCGAATGATGCATTCACCATCTTCAGATTCGATGAGTTGCTCTTGTAACCATGTTTTGGCTCTGGGAATATCAGAGATATCAAAGTGTGCCACTAAATTGCATTGGCTTTTATCATGGCTGATTAAACTGTGATCCACTTTGCCGCCGAGTATATAGCTCAAAGCATCCACTGTAATGGATTTACCTGCGCCTGTTTCGCCGCTAATGACAGAGAGTCCACGATCAAACTCTAATGAGAGATTCTCGATAATTGCTAAGTTTTCTATAGTTAATTCAACGAGCATGAAAAGATACCTATGATTGAGCAGTCAAACGCGCATATTGTAACTAATAATTATACAAATTGGATAATAATTAATAATAAATCACGATAATATCAGTGCTAAGATAAAGCCATTATTGCTAATAATTATGATAAAGGAGATTGAACAATATGTATAATCTGCAAATAGCGCTAGAGCAAGTCAGCAGCACTGGCGGAGATGTTCAATTAAATGCACAAAGGATTATTGAAGCGATACAAAAAGCACAAAGTAAAGGTGCAGAATTAATTGTTTTTCCTGAGTTGTGTGTTTCTGGTTATGGTGCAGATGATTTCTTTTTGAAAGATCAATTTTTAGCATCGTGTCGCAGAGCTTTGTCAGAGATTGCGAGTTATACTAATGAATATACCGTCGTGTTAGTGGGATATCCTGAGCAAACATCTGAAGCGTTGTATAGTAGCGTCGCCATTATGAAAAATGGTGAGGTTATTGGTAATCATCGTAAAACAGTCATTCCTAATTTAGAGTTATATACAGAAAATCGTTATTTCAAAGCAGGTCACGAACCTACCGTGATTGAGTTTAAAGGTTTGAAAATTGGTATTGTGATTTCTGAAGAGTTATTCTCTGAATCTGCAATACCTGAATGTGATCTCATCTGTTGTTGTGCTGCATTTCCTTGGTCAAGAGAACTGAGTATTGAGCGCGAGCAATATTTGCACTATTTAGCACGTGAAAAAATAGCGCCAGTGATTTATGTGAACCATGTTGGTATTACTAATAGCTTATTATTAGAAGGTTGTTCTTCGATCACTAATGAATATGGACGGACTTTATTGTTGCTAAAGCACTTTGAAGAGGATTCTGCCATTACTTCGATGAATCAGCTCAAAGACACGGAACATCCTGTTTACTGTAAATCTAGTCATTATGTGAAAGAACTTTATTGGGCAACTAAGTATGTTATTAAAGAATTTATAGAGAAAACGCCACAAAAAAGAGCATTAATCTTAATGGATGGTAGTTTAAATTCTCATTTAGCGCTTTATATTGCGATGAAATCTTTGGGCATAGATCGCGTTTCAGGTTTATACATTCAATCGCGTTTTGACTCACCAAAATTGAAAGATCAGGTTCAAGAGTTTACAGAAGAATTAGGTATTAAGCTATATAGCTGGAAGCTGGAAAATGAATTGGTGCATGATTTTATCAGTCAGGCAGAGCATTTGGTGGGTGATGATTGGAAAAAAGAGACTTATGATCGTTTTAAAGCTTCAATTTTTGTCTCCGTTGCTGATTTGCTGGGATCTTGGCCAATCAGTAGTGTAGATAAGACTCAAGTAGCATTGGGCATTAAAGATAATATTTCGAGTTTTGCTTTAACAGAATTTATGCCCTTAATTGACATTTACCATACACGTTTAGTGGAGTTGGGTGAATATATTAATATGTCCAATAAAAGCAATATTTTTTCTAATGAAATGTTGGATCATGCACGGAATATGACGATTAAAAAGAGCTTTGTGGAGGATGCTCGAACAATTCAAGTATCCATCATTGATGAGATTTTGACGTTGTATATAGAGAAGAATCAATCAGTGAAACAGATTATTAATGCTGGCTATGATTCAAGTACAGTGATCGTTTTAATTCGTCGTTTGCATCAGGAAGAGTTATATCGTGCTCGTTCAGGATTTAGTCCAAAATTGACCAATCGATCATTTAAAAATGATTGGTTATTTCCTTCTATAGTGGATTGGGATAATGTGGATATCGAAAGTTTATAATAAAAAAGCCAGCGGTCTGCTGGCTTTTGAATGTTTGCGGATTAATTAATCATCGCCACCGAAGATGCCTAAGATTCTTAATAAGCTAGAGAAAATATTATATAAAGAAATATAAATATCTAACGCTAAAGAGATATAACTATCTTCACCGCCGCGTGCAGCCATATTAATACGAAACACGATTGCCATTGATGAGAAACCAATGACCGCAAAAGAGATCACTAATGACATCACAGGCATTTGTAAGAAGAAATAGTTTAAGATCATAGTGCCCATCAATACGAAGAATAAAATACCGATGTAGCGACCTAAGAATGAATAATCTTTGCTTGTATTATTGCCAATCAACGCTAAGCCAACAAAAATTGCTGCAGTACCAAATACAGCTGTGCTGATTAAGTTGATACCATTGCTCATTGAGCCGACGCTTGCCAATAAAGGTTGGAGCATTAAGCCCATGCCAAATGTGAATACAAACATTAAAGCAATGCCCATGCTGTTTCGGCGATTTTTCTCAATCATAAAGATTAAGCCGTAAAATACAACCATAACACCGATAAAATAGATGAATGGACTGCTTTTCGCAATGTTTGCAAGCAAGCCATTCATCATAAAGCCAACCCAAACACCAATTGCTGTAGGAATTAACGATAAGCCGACCAATGCATAAGCTTGGCGGATAATTTTATTAGCTGCTAAAGCGCTTTCACGCGTATGAACTAAATTATTATCTTGGCCGTAATATGAATTCATAGAACCTCCATGGGATTATTAAAATTAACAGTGAATGATTATAACGAATTTTATGATTAAACAATACAATATAGTGGTAAATTCCTGTAAATCTAACTAAATTATTTTATTCTGCTAAATCTTTTAGATTTTTAAGAATTAAATCAATATCCTGTTCGCGAGATAAGCGATGTTCTCCATCATTGATGGTCGTAAGTTGTGTATTTTTAAAATGAGTCGCTGTTTTAATGGCTAACATTAATGGAATATCAGGATCTTTTTCACCATGAATGATGGAAATAGGTGCAGTAATTGTGCTGGATCGATTCAATAATCTATGTTGATCCGCATCTTTAATAAACTGTTGATAGAATTTTAAAGGTGCTTCATCATATTGCGATGGAATCGCAATTTCACCAATATGATTGAGTTGTTCAATGAAAGTTTGAGGTAACTTTTTTAAGAGCACTTCATGTGTAAAATCGACAGCGGGTGCTAGTAATAGTAATGCTTTTGGTTGAATGTTTGGTGTATTTTGTAAGGTTTCTGTTAAACGCAAAGCGAGCCATGCACCCATGGAAGAGCCAATAATAATTGTGGGGCGATTTTTAATTTGTTGATAAATCGCTAAAGCTTCTTCTAGCCATTGCGATAAATTTGCAGTCGCAAAATCACCACTGCTTTCACCTAGACCAGAATAATCAAAACGAATCATTTCGATGGATTGAGCGCGTGCCCATTCTGTGATGGCATTAGCTTTAGTACTATTCATGACTGAATAGTAACCACTCAGCCATAAGATAGAAAGATCGGCTTTGTTTGGAATGTCATGGCAATATGCAATCTTACGAGTATTGCCATGAGATGATACATTCAAATATTTTATAGACATTGCAATTCAGAGATCCAACGGCTCATTAATGTTGCAGCCGAGATTTCTTCGCAAAACTGCGCATTGACGCCTGCATAAAGTGCACGATATTTTTCAGGCTCTTTTTGGCCAACCAACGATTTTACAAAGAAACCATGAGCGGGAAAAGGTAATTGTGGTAATTCGCTTTCTTCTAATGTTTTTAAGCCTTCTGAACGAATGGCACGGGCCCAAGCACCGCTGAGATCTTTTGTGAATTTACTATCAAGTTCATTGCTGTTGAGTAATGCTTTTTTATGCGCTTCAGTGGTATTAGCTTCATAAGTTGTCAAAAATGCAGTGCCCACGACAACAGCAGATGCACCTAAACAGAAAGCAGCGCCCATCGATTTTGAATTGAAGTAACCACCTGCCGAAATGACAGGTATTTCTAATTCTCTAATGCCTTGTTGTAATAGCGTGAAGGAGGATTGTGCCACTTGCATAGGATCACCGATAAATGTCGCACGATGTCCACCAGCTTCACTGCCTTGCAAAATCAATGCATCTGCACCTTTGTCTTGCCATACAAATGCTTCTAATAAATGGGTTGCATTACCAATGATTAAGATATTGTGTTCACGTAGGCGCTGAATCATTTCATCGCTTGGTACGCCAAAAGTGAAGCTAACAATTGGCACTTCCTCTTCAATGATGATATCTACCATGGATTCAATGCTGCTAATTTCCCATAGATTCTCATTGTATAAGTTGGTTGCTTCATTGATTTTAATATCAGGATTCATGTCCGAAGCTTTAATGACAAATTCATCCATCTGTTCACGGCTGACATAAGTGCGTTGTGGCACAAATAAATTCACCAAATATGGGCGATTTGTGAATGCTTTCACCGCTTGAATTTGTTCTTTGAGTTGTTCTGGTTTTGAATAACCAGCGGCAATGGATCCTAAACCACCAGCGTTCGATACAGCTGCTGTTAATTCAGCAGAAACATATCCTCCCGCCATTGCTGCTTGAATGATTGGATATTCAATGCCAAGTAACTCAGACAAATGTTTAGGAATAATCATTTAACGATCCTTTAACTTAAATAATTTTTGTGCATTAGTTTTGGTTGCATGTGCAATTGTTTCTAATGGCTCTTCACGTATAATGGCGATGCTTTTAGCAATTTCTAGTAAGTCTGCTGGATAATTTAACCCATTATCACGATAAGCGCCACGTTGAAATGGGGCATCTGTCTCAATGATAAAATCATTTAAAGAGAGATGTTTGAGAATGGTGCGCAATTTTCGCGCGCGCTCGAAGGTTATTGTACCACCAAATCCTAATAAGAAATTGTGTCTCAATGCGATTTCAGCTTGCTGTAAACTGCCTGAAAAACTGTGGAATACACCACGCAATGTAGGATATTTGCGAATTTCTTTTAATATTAGGTCTTCTGTTTTACGGGCATGAATGATCAGTGGTAAATCAAATTCTAGCGCGAATTGGACGTGAGCTTTGAATAGTTTTAACTGTTTTTCAAGATCAGGCTCAGCAATCATATTATCTAATCCACATTCTCCTATAGCAGCTGGGCGATGATGAATGATCGCATCTTTCAGTGTCATGAGATCTTGTTCTGTATGATCATGAATAAAATAAGGATGTAAACCAAAGGCAGCGTAACAGCCTTTATGTTGTTGTGTAATCGATTGAATGTTTCCAAAAGTATTCGCAGTTGTCGCAGGAATCATCCATTCTGTGACATGATGATTCATGGCATTTGACAAAAGCTGATCTAAGTTTTCAGCAAAGCGTTCATCATCTAGATGAATATGAGAGTCAAATAGTTGTATTTTGCTGTTGCTGGACATTTTCAATTCTATGTCTTGGGATCTGCGTAGTGTTATCAATGTCCCAAACGACACGTTTAATGAATTTTTTCTGTCTGAGAGGGCATTCATAACGCTCGCACACTTCGCAAGATTCTGGTACGCAGTCATCAATGTGAACAAAAAGTTCCACCTGATTGTCAAAGTATTCATTGGTAACTTCGCGCAGTTTTTCATACTCTTTATGGGCTTCTCGTGTATTGAAGAACCAAGGGACTGTTAAGTGGCAATCTAAATGAAGATTACTGCCATATTTAATGAAACGAATGTTGTGAATATCGATCCAATTCGGCGTGCGATGTTTGTTTAATACTTCTAAATACTCTTCTAAGAGTTCTTCATCTGCTTCATCCATAATGCCAGCAATGGCTTCACGAATAATGTGAAAGCCAGTATAAGCAATAAAAATACTAAAGCAGATGGCAATGACGCTGTCTAACCAAAGCCATCCCGTGATTAGCACTAAGCCTAAACCTACAATCAATGCGATGGATGAGTAGCTATCTGACATTAAATGTTTGCCACCAGCAATGAGCGGTAAAGATTTTTGTTCTTTGCCTTTTTTAACTGTGATATAGCCTAAAACATAGTTAATGGCACCTGCAAATCCCACTAAGAAAATACCGCTCCCCAATTTTTGGATCGTATGTTTCTGATCAATTAATTGCGCAATGGCTTCATAGAAGATATAGATACCAGCTAAAGCAATCAATGTGCCTTCGATACCAGCTGCTATGAACTCAATTTTTCCATGTCCATAAGGGTGATTATGATCTTTGGGTAGAGAAGATACATATAAACTATATAACGTGAAACCACCAGCAACAACATTGATGATACTCTCTAAAGCATCCGTCAAAATTGCCACAGAGCTTGTAATCCACCATGCAAATACTTTGATGACAAACAAAAGCGTGCTCACAATGAACACGATTTTTTGCAGTTGGATGATTTCTTTTGCGTTATTAGTCATGGATGAAGATTTTAGTTTTATGATATGAGCGATGAGGCTTGAACATCTGCATGGTAAGAAGATCGAACCATTGGGCCAGATGCCACTTCTTTAAAGCCCATTTTTAAGCCTTCTTCTTTATACATGGCAAATGTTTCTGGTGTCACATAACGAAGTACAGGTAAATGATGTGGGCTTGGTTGCAGATATTGACCAATGGTTAACATATCTACATTGTGTGCACGTAAATCACGCATCACTTCTAAAATTTCCTCATCGGTTTCACCTAAACCAACCATTAAGCCTGACTTAGTAGGTACAGTAGGGCACGATGCTTTGAAGTTTTTCAATAAATCTAATGAATATTGATAGTCTGCACCTGGGCGAGCAGCTTTATATAAACGTGGTGCAGTTTCCATATTGTGGTTGAAAACATCAGGTGGATTTTTCGCTAAAATTTCAATGGCTACATCCATTCTGCCACGGAAATCAGGTGTTAATATTTCAATTTTAAGATTAGGGTTCATAGCGCGTGATTCAGTAATGCAATCTGAGAAATGTTGTGCGCCACCATCACGTAGATCATCACGATCTACAGATGTGATAACTACATAACGTAAGCTCATTGCAGAAACTGTTTCTGCTAAGTTTTTAGGTTCATCAGTATCTAAAGGATTAGGGCGACCGTGACCAACATCACAAAAAGGGCAGCGACGAGTACAAATTGCCCCCATGATCATGAAAGTTGCGGTGCCTTTACCAAAGCATTCGCCGAGATTTGGGCAGGCCGCTTCTTCACATACAGTTGATAATTTAGCGCCACGAAGAATCTCTTTGAGTTCCATCACGCGTTTGCCACCAGAATAAGTTGCACGAATCCACGTCGGTTTTTTCAAACGCGTTTCAGGGGTTGTTGGTTCAATTTTAACTGGGATTCGAGCGACTTTATCAGCGCCTCTCAGTTTTTCACCCTGTACAGGTTTATTCGTTTGCATGTGTTCTCCTTGGTGACAGTTTCACAAGTTCATTAAAACTTGTGACAAAATACTCAGCAAACTTGGATTTTATCATGTCAAAATCAAAGTTTTTGTTTAAATCGCTAACATTAATCATTTTTAATCCTTGATAACCACAAGGATTAATGTAAGAAAAAGGTGTTAAGTCCATATCTACATTGAGTGAGATGCCATGGTAACAACACCCTTTGCGAATTCTTAGGCCGAGGGATGATATTTTTTTCTCTTCATCATTGTGTTGCACATAAATACCTGGTGCATCAGGTTTTGCATAACTGTCAATATCTAAGTCTGCCAAAACTTGTATGGCTGTTTTTTCTAAAAGAGAAACCAATGGCCTTGGTGATAAGCGATGTTTTTTAATGTCTAATAGTGGATAAAAGACTAATTGTTTAGGACCATGATAAGTGACTTGCCCACCGCGATCAGTTGGCACAATAGGAATATCACTCACTTGTAATATGTGTTCTTCTTTTCCTGCTAGACCTTGTGTAAAAACAGGATAATGTTCAGTGATCCAGCATTCATCAGGTGTTTCTGGTGTGCGTTGATCTGTTAATGCCTTCATGGCTTCATACACATGATCATAATGGGTCAATCCCAAATCTTTTATGATCATGCTGTTTTATCCTTAAATTGACATTCATTGTAAACCAAGCATGCAGCACATTTAGGAGATCTTGCCACACAAACATAACGGCCGAGTAGAATTAACCAATGATGGGCATCTAGCATAAAATCTTTTGGAATGCGTTTTAATAGTTCTTGTTCAACTTCTATAACATCTTTACCTGGTGCTAAACCTGTTCGATTGCCAACTCGAAAAATATGTGTATCCACTGCCATTGTTGGCTGTTTAAATGCAGTGTTTAAAATGACATTGGCTGTTTTCCGACCAACGCCAGGGAGTGATTCTAGATCTTTGCGATTGTCAGGCACAATGCTATCAAACTTCTCCACGAGTATTTGACAGGTTTTATAAAGATTTTCAGCTTTTGTGTTGAATAGGCCAATGGTTTTGATATAGCCTTTAATACCATCCACACCCAATGCTGCAATCGCTTCAGGTGTATTGGCAACTTTAAACATAGGCACAGTAGCTTTGTTGACGCCTTTATCTGTTGCTTGAGCAGAGAGCAATACAGCAACTAATAATTCAAAAGGCGTTGAATAGATCAATTCGGTTGTAGGATGGGGGTTGTCATCGCGTAATATTGTGAAAAACGAAAGGATTTCCGCTTTATTCATTTTACGTTGATACAACTTTGCCATTTTACTCTCTCTCTTGATGTTTCGCTTGTGTCTTAGCCTTTGCCATAGCGATCAATGATAGCATATCTGCATCGCTAGAACGGTTAGCTAGAGGTTTTTCTTGTGGTGGTAATGTTTTTGTGATTGTTGTGCGATTCTCATCACGTTTTTGTCTTGCTTGGTGACGCGCACGTGACTTATCTGCACGAATTTTTTGCATTTCTGATAAACCTACTTCAGGGAAAAACTCTTCCTCACTCGGTTTAATGTATATGCAATCTAACGGGCAGGGTGGAATGCATAAATCACAGCCTGTACATTCAGATTGAATCACAGTATGCATCTTTTTCTTAGTACCAACAATCGCATCCACAGGACAAGCTTGAATGCATTTAGTGCAACCAATACATAAAGTTTCGTCAATATAAACAGTATGAACAGGTTGGGGCAGGCCACATTCTGGATCAATGGGGAGCTCGGGCTGATTCAATAATGTTGCCAATGATTTCATCACAGGTAATCCACCAGGAGGACAGCGATTGATTTGTGATTCACCTTTGCTCAATGATTCCGCATAAGGTAAACATCCCTCAAATCCACACTGTTCGCATTGAGTTTGAGGGAGTAATTGATCAATTTTTTCTACTAAGGTCATGCTAGTAACAAACTGTTCCCATTAAACGGTCTTCATCATCACGAATTGTTTCTTTACCTTTACAAGTGTTTGGTAAACGCTTACCTACAGGATAGAACTTGCTGATGTTTTGTGGAAAACTTTCTACGCGAGGTGTGATAGAAATGACTTTGTTAGTTTGTGGATTCACTGAGCAATCTAAAATCGCACCATTTTTTGTGCTAACGGTTAAAACTGTTGCATTTGGTTTTGTGTCCATATACATAATAGCTTGGATATCTTTATTAGAGATAATGCAACTTCTTAATACATTTTTATTATTAGCCAAGTTTGCAGTCCATTGATCACTATATTGAGTGGATTGTGCAGTAGTATTCTCTTCAGTTGTGCTTTGTGTTGTAACACATGCTGACAAAATAGCGATCACAGGCAATGTGAGTAGGATTTTTTTCATAAAAGACCTCAACATAATGGTAGTTAAAAAGAATTTGGCTCTTGGCTTTGGGATTCTATATGTGCTTTTAAAGCTTCATACCCGCCAATGTTTTGTGCTTTGTAGTATCCACGGCTATGCAGTAATTGTGCTGCAATGGCAGATCTTACACCAGATTTACAATAGAGATAAATATCAACTTCTTTGTCATCGGTGACGTTGTCAATCTCTTGGAGGATTTCTCGGTAATCAATATGGATTGCATTATCTAAATGCCCCATATTGAATTCTTCTGTGGTTCTGACATCAATTAAATAGAACATAATTAAAATTCAATTATTCACAAACTTCTATAGGAGGAGGAGCATCGCATTTTGTGCAAATGTTGTTGGAGGATAAATCAGCGTAATTTTCGCATAAACCCCATTCGCCCTTGGGTAAAGTGATGGATTCGCCTGTCATAGGTTTACCGCTTTCACATTTCCAAAGTTGATAACAAACAGGATATTCTTTAATTGCAGCGCCATCAGGTATCCAGCGACCAATTAAAGCATTATTGTCTGCCTCGATGGGATCAGAGTCGTTGTCTAGCTCTGCATGAGCAAAGATGAAAAGTGTGAAAACACCCAACAATAAGATCATTAAGTTTTTTGACAATTTGCGCACTATCAAAAAATTCCTATCAAATAAATATTAAGTTGCTTATTGTACTTTAAAAACGAATCATTGACAGACTTTTGATGTAAAATCTCTACATTATTGAATTATCCTATAGGAACTTTATGAGCTTAGTAACTAATCGACAAATTATTACATGGTTGGGTGTGATTTTTTTCTGTTGGCTGGTATTTTTATTAAGATCGGTGCTAACACCATTTATCATCGCATTCGGATTGGCTTATATTGGTAATCCGATTGTGACAAAAGTCCAGCAACGTTTTTCCAAAATGTCCAGAATGTGGGCGGTGACTTTGGTTTTTACAGTGCTTGTCGTGATCTTTTTTTTGCTGCTGTTGATTTTTATTCCAATGTTGATTAATCAAGTCATTCTGTTGTTGAATAAGCTGCCGTTGATTTTGAATTGGTTGCAGGACAATGTATTTAAACCATTGGGTAAAGATTTATCGCCTGAGTTTATGAAGTTGAATTTGACGACTGTACAAGATGCGCTGAGTAATTATGGCAGTGTGATTGGTGAAACATTGAAAAAGATTATCGGTTCGCTGACATCTTCTACATTAGCAATTATCGGGTTTGTTACCAGTTTATTTTTAATCCCAATGTTGACGTTCTATTTTATGCGTGATTGGGAATTGATTAACGGTAAAATCATAAATTTAATTCCTTTGATGATTCGTAACAAGGTGGTTGCATTTCTAGCGGATGCCAATGAAATGCTCGGTAGTTTTATGAGAGGGCAGTTATCAGTGATGTTTGCGCTAGCCGTTGTGTATAGCTTGGGTTTAACATTGGTGGGATTAGAATTTGGCTTGTTGATTGGCATGGTCGCAGGTTTGATCAGTTTTATTCCATATTTAGGTGCATCAACGGGGATCATCGCAGGTTTGGCGATGGCTTGGTTCCAAACTCATGATTACAAATTGTTAATTTTAGTGGGCATTGTTTTTGGTATAGGGCAAACGCTAGAAAGTTTCGTGTTAACGCCAAAATTAGTGGGGGATAAATTAGGAATGCATCCTGTCGCTGTTATTTTTGCCTTAATGGCAGGTGGTACTTTATTCGGCTTCTTTGGAATTTTATTGGCATTGCCTGTATGTGCTGTATTGATGGTGGGTTTAAGAGAGGCTTATGCTGTTTATACATCTAGTCAGTTTTATATTGGCTCTAAATCTTAATCATTGAGTTATCCTAGATCGCAAGTATCACTTTGTTCTTTGCGTAAACGTCCATAAATGTTGAGAATTAATTTATGGGCGTTTTTTTGATTAGGATGGCAAATAATAAAATGGCCATTGGCTAAACCAGATCCCAAACTTTTGCCTGGCTTTTTTCCTGTATTAAATTGCACACCATGTTGAATATTCGTACTGCTAATGATTTTAATGGATGGATGAAATGCATCGTGTTGACGCAGAATATTTTCTGGTTTTGGTGTGAAATTATTGTCTGAATCTATGAATACAATCCAGCCTTTATGCCAGCGATTTGAAGTTGTTGTAATGCAGCTAGTATGGTTTTCTGAAATGCATATCGCAACTCTAGTTTTCTTTTGATTGGCGGTGTATTTAGCAAATCTTAAATCTTTATCCAGTGCTAATATGGCGGATTTCATTCGATAGTTTTGGATGGTTTCGGAAAATGTTGGGATAGCAAGTGATGCGGCTATGCTAATAATAGATAAAACGATGATGATTTCAATTAAGGACATACCTCGTTTAATCACCATCGTCTTCTTCATGAGTTTATTCTTGGATTACTGACGTTGCTGTTTCTGGCGCATCAAAAGTGAGTTGATCTTGGATCATTTCAACGATCTTAGGACCAATGCCAGGTACAGCGATCAAATCATTTGGCTCAGAAAATGGACCATGTTCTGTGCGGAAATTCACAATGGCTTCGGCCTTTGTCATGCCAATACCTTTGAGTTCTGCACTTAATGTTGGTGCATCTGCAGTGTTGATGTTTAAAGCTGATGCAAATGAAAGAATACTCAGTGAAGTTAAAACAACCGCAATAATTTTTGGAAATGTTTTCATAAAAATATAACTCCTCTATTTGTGATAGGAGTTATATTTTTATCATTTACATTTATTTATGTAAATTTACATTAATAAAATAAATTATAATTTAGTAAATCGAGAACTCATACTGTTTTTTGATTGGCGTTCCAGTCGTGTAAATAATGACTTGTGCAATTTTGCCAGAAAAGGCTTTAGACAAATGTCGTGTTGTATTATTGGCAGAAAGTAAATAAGACTCAGAATTGTCTACTAAAAAGTTCACAGCATCTTTTTGATTTTTAATTTCTTTATTATCCATTGCTTTTAAAAAGCTTTTGATCATATCAATGCGAATAGCTTGTGTTGATAAATCATTAATATTGACTATTTTTTCAGATCCACGCGCGGCTAAAATATTGCCTTTATCGTCCATTGCATCGATTTGAATGATGTTATCTGCTGTATCTTGATCTAATTGAAGCAATGTGGTGTTCTCAAATGTTGGTAATAGCATGATGCCATGAGAATTTGGGTTCATTTCTGTCAACGTTGTCTTGATATTGTCTTCTGCTGGAATTTCATAATTCATAATTAAGTTAATTTTTAAAATGGAGGCATTATCAGTTTCGACGGTAATGGATTGTTCATCTATTTTAGAAGAAATGATTTGGTCAATCGGTACTAATTTGCCAGATGAAAGTAATACAGATACTACTTTTAATGTGGGAATTTCGATTTTATAAGTATCAAATTGACTTTTGATTTTTGCAGAGAGAGTTGGGAAATGAAATACAACATCTGTAGATGATCTACGAGGGATTTTAGTGACTGTCAGTTCATCTGCATAATTGGTGATATTTTTATTCCACTCTTCGCTAGAGATGAAGTTAAAGGCGGTTGTGTAAACTGCCATTCTAATCACATCTGGTCGTTGTCTTTTTTGGAAGTCTTCAATTTGTTTGTTGCGTTCATATTGTGCTTCTAGAACATTGAGTTCTTTTTCATAGTTGTCACGAATGGACTTTAAGTTCTCATATTTAAATCTTAAGCTAAGAATTTTTCTGAACTCTTCCTGCTGTTGTTCTAGAGTATCTGCCAATATTAGAGGTTGACAAGTGAGTATGCCTAAAAAAACAGTTATTAGAATTCTTTTCATGTTTTATACCTAGCTAATAAATAATGAACAATTGCCTAACAGTATAAGTTAGGCAATCTTTAAATCCTAGTGCTTTTATCGGTTATTCCTCGTTTCTTTTCTCTACCTTTTCTCTGTGATGCGAATAAAGTGTGATTAAAAATACGATGGTTGCGACAACGCCAATAATGATTGTAGATAATGCATTAATATTAGGGCTGATGCCTAATCTAGCTTTGGAGTAAATCCAAATCGGTAACGTGGTTGCACCTGGACCCGTTGTAAATGTTGCTATGATTAAATCATCCAGTGACAATGTGAAGGATAGTAACCAGCCTGATACAATGCCCGGTAAAATCATAGGCAATGTGATGTATATGAATGTTTTAAAGCGATCAGCCCCTAAATCCATCGCAGCCTCTTCAATGTGTCGATCAAACCCAATTAAACGAGATTGAATGACAACAGTGACGTAACACATTGTAAATGTGATATGAGCTAGCAAAATAGTGAAGAAACCTTTAGATATATTCATGGCAAGAAATGTCAATGCTAATGATGTACCCATGATAATTTCTGGCATGACCATTGGTGCATAGGTGATGCCCGCAAACAGAACGCGGCCACGAAAGCGTTTAAATTTTACAAGGGCAAAAGCTGTCATTGTACCAAGTACAACAGAAATGGTGGAAGTGAATACGGCGAGCCATAAAGTCGTTTTGGTGGCATCCCATAATCCTTTAGTTTTGAATAGCTCTGGATACCATTTCAGAGAAAATCCTCCCCAAACTGTCACTAATTTGGATTCATTGAAGCTGTATGCGATCAAGATTAATATGGGTACATAAAGGAAGGCAAATCCAATCACTAATGATATTTTATTAAAACGTGTTAATTGCTGCTGCATGATTGCCTCCTTTATTCAAACTGTTTCTGCTGAACGCGTTGAAAGAGATAGATTGGGATGATCACAATCAATAGTAATGATACAGAAATTGCAGAAACTAATGGCAAATCCATGCCTTGAAGATAAGTATCGTACAGCACTTTGCCAATCATTAAGACATCGGATCCGCCCAATAAGTCTGGAATAACAAACTCTCCCATTGCAGGAATAAAGACTAGAAAACAGCCCGCTAAAATGCCAGGAAGAGAAATTCTTGCTGTGATGACCCAAAAAGTTTTAAGGGGCGGGCAACCTAAATCTAATGCAGCTTCTACTAATGTATGATCCATTTTGTCGAGTGTTGCATAAATGGGTAAAATCATAAATGGTAGATAACAATAAACAATGCCAATGTAGACAGCAAATTCAGTACCTAGTAATTGTAGTTGTACAGGTGATGCAGGATCAATTAAGCCAATCCCTTGACCGATGAAATTGATAAAATTATTCAACACACCAGAAGGTGACAAAATGGTCATCCATGCATAAATACGAATGAGAAAGGATGTCCAAAAAGGTAAAATGACCATCATTAAACCAAATAGGCGCCATCTTTTGGGTAGTCTAGCTAGACCTAAGGCAATTGGGAAGCCAATTAAGAATGTTAGAAATGTTGCAATGGATGCGATTTTAATGCTACTAAGATAGGCGGAAATGTAGATATCATCTTGCCATAACGTCATATAATTTTGCAGATTGAGTTTAATCTGCAAAATGCCATCATCCACCCAACTTAATACAGCAGAGTAAGGCGGTGATGCAATTTCAGCCTCTGTAAAGCTGATGCGTAATATGATTAGAAATGGAATGATGAAAAAGCAGAAAAGCCATAAATAAGGTATACCAATGATGACTCGGCTGCTGTTGAATAAGCTAAGAAACTTTCGATAAATCCAAAATCTTAATAAATTACGATGGATGAAATTTAAGCGTGACATTAGCTCGGCAGCGCGGCCGCTCATCGAACCCAGTTGTTGTTGGGGATGCTTCATGTTGACCTCCTTAAGTCATTTAAATCTCAATTAAGAGATCAAAACAACGGCAGAATCAGCATCAAAGCTGACGTAAACACGGTCCTCATAATTAATGGGGAGCTCTACTGCGCGACGATGGTTCATTTGTGCGGCGGTGATCATTTTGCCATTATCCATTTTAACGTGATAAATGGACATATCACCCAAATAACCAATATCCCAAACTTCACCCTGCATACAGTTGATTTCTGGATTTTCAGGCGGAGTTAAAGAAATATCTAGTTTTTCAGGACGAACAGCAATCCATGCTTGTGAGCCAACAACTGCACCAACACCTTGATTACACAATAAAGGCGTTTCGGTTTCAAAGCTATTGACAGTTGTATGCGTTGGCGATAAATCCGCGATGACACCTTCAAATACGTTCACATCACCAACAAATTCGGCAACATAGAGTGAATTTGGGTATTCATAAATTTCAGTTGGTGTTGCCACTTGCGTCAATTCACCGCTATCCATAACGGCAATTCGGCTGGAAACCGTCATTGCTTCCTCTTGGTCATGCGTTACGATCACAAAAGTGATGCCCAATTCTTCTTGAATGGTCATCAGTTCAAACTGAGTTTGTTCGCGTAAACGTTTATCCAATGCGCCGAGTGGTTCGTCCAATAAAAGTAGCTTTGGTTTTTTTACAATGCTTCGTGCAAGCGCAACGCGTTGACGTTGGCCACCTGATAACTGGTGTGGTTTACGTTTAGCAAATTTCCCCATTTGTACCAATTCTAGCATTTGATCTACACGCTTTTTGATTTCAGGCTTTGCCACTTTTTCCTGTTTCAGGCCAAAAGCAATGTTGTCTTCTACCGTCATGTGAGGGAAAAGAGCGTAGCTTTGGAACATCATGTTGATAGGGCGCTCATAAGGTGGAATCAATGAAATATCTTCACCATCTAGTAATATCTTTCCAGAAGTCGGTGTTTCAAAGCCTGCCAACATGCGTAGTAAAGTGGTTTTGCCACAGCCAGAAGGACCTAAAAGAGAGAAGAATTCTCCTTTGTAAATATCCAAAGAGATATTATTGACCGCGATATATTCATCAAATACTTTAACCAAATCAATGATTTCAATATATGGAACAGAGTTTGGATCGCGCCAAGGTTCGTAAGATTTTTTTGTAAGAATAGGTGACATCACAGCTCCTTAATTCAGTACCGTTAAGTGAAAGATCAAGGCGATTGGTTGCAATCTTTTTGTTCAGAAGAATCTTGAGTGCTGCCGCTCGTTGAATTATGTAAGTTATATCAAATGATAAAGGCAATGCATTTTATAGCGATTGAGAGAAATAGCAAGAGAATTTTGCCAAAAATCTAGCATTTATAATGCAGTTTGCATGATTTGCAAATAACTTTGAATGCGGCGTTCTGATATTAAATGTTCCTCTAAGGCAGATTCAACGGCACAACCTGGATCTTGTAAATGACGACAATTGCTAAATTTACATTGCGCAACGAAAGGCATTATATCTGGGAAACCATGTTGAATGGATTCTACAGTTAAATGATCAATATTAAAACTGCGAACGCCTGGAGAGTCGATTAATGCACCTTGATGATTCTCCATATGGTACAAAGTGGTGGCGGATGTTGTATGGTTGCCTAAACCTGTTGTTGCACTGATGCGTTGAGTTTGTAGTGATAACTCAGGGATCATGGCATTGGTGAGGGATGATTTGCCTACACCTGATTGTCCAACAAAAATAGAGGTTTTGTGATACAGCTCTTCTTTTAATTTAGTTAAAGATGCAGGATCAGTTTGTGATGTTTTAATGACTCGGCAGTCGAATATTTTTTGATATTCATCTACGAAAGAGAAGTCGTCACTCTCTTCGAGCATATCAATTTTATTGATGATGAATAGCACAGGGATATTAAACTGACGAATAGCAATCAAATAACGGTCCACTAAAGATGGGCTTGGCTCAGGTTTGGGTGCAAGCACAATGATGATCTGATCTAGATTCGCTGCAATTAACTTTTTGCGTTGACCATAAGAGACGCGAGCAAGTTCATTATTTCGCTCGATGGATTGTAAAACTACAGGGATGTCATTCTCAAAAGTGAAATAGACATAATCACCACACACAATGGTTTCTAGATTTTGACGAATATTGGCCTTATAGATTTGATGCTCGGCATCTTCCACCATTAAGTGTGGACCATGCTGAGCGATCACTCTCCCTTTAAAGAGAGAGTCTGGATCTAAACTCTTTAACGCGTCGATCTGCTCGACTTTTTTGTTGGAAATACGTTCGTGCTGTTTTTTGGTTAATCGACGCGCCATCAGTTATTATCGCTCAAGTAATTCTAGTTTGTTAGGTTTGCCGTCCCACTCTTTGGCATCATCAGCGTGCTCAGTCATTTGAGTAATCACAGGCCATTGTTGTGCCAATTCGGCATTCAAATCTAAGAATTGAACTTGATCATCAGGTAGATCATCTTCCGAGAAAATTGCATTCGCAGGACATTCTGGCTCGCACAATGTACAGTCAATGCACTCTTCAGGATCGATCACCAAAAAGTTTGGGCCTTCGTGAAAACAATCCACGGGACAAACTTCTACACAGTCTGTGTATTTGCATTTAATGCAATTTTCGGTAACAACGAAAGTCATAATAACCTCTAGAAATTAGTTAACTGTAATTTTAGCAAAACGACGTTTACCCACTTGGAATACTGCTGTTGTGCCTTTTGCAATTTTCAAACCGCGATCAGAAATTTTCTCTTGATCAATACGAACAGCACCGCCATCAATTGAACGATTACCTTCGGAAACAGATGTTACTAAACCTGCTTCTTTCAATAGTGCAGCGATCTGAATTTCACCTTCTGGCGCAGTTACCGTGATCTCTTCGATATTTTCAGGTAAATTACCTTTTTGGAAGCGTTCGATAAAATCACGATGAGCCATTTCATAATCAGATTCTGAATGGAAGCGAGAAATGATCTCTTTACATAATAAGAATTTGATATCACGAGGATTCATGCCTTCAGCAACAGATTTTTTATAGCCTTCGATGGTTGCTGTAGATTCAAAGCTCAGTAGATCAAAATAGCGCCACATCAAAGTGTCTGACACAGACATTAATTTGCCAAACTGCTCAACAGGAGTGTCGTCAACACCAATATAATTGCCCAAAGATTTAGACATTTTATTGACGCCATCTAAGCCTTCCAATAAAGGCATTGTGATGACGCTTTGTGATGCTTTGCCATAAGCTTTTTGCAGATCGCGTCCCACTAATAAGTTGAACTTCTGATCTGTACCGCCTAATTCCACATCCGTATTTAAGCTGACTGAATCATAGCCTTGTAATAAAGGATAGATGAATTCATGTAGAGCAATGGGTTGATGGCCTTTGTAGCGTTTTTCAAAATCATCACGTTCCAGCATTCTTGCGACAGTGTAGTGCGATGCTAATTGAATCATACCAACTGTACCTAGCTCACCTAACCATGATGAGTTGAATACTACTTTAGTCAATTCTGGATCTAAGATTTTAAAGATCTGCTCTTGATAAGTTTTTGCATTTTCAACAACTTGCTCGCGCGTTAAAGGTTTACGTGTTGTATCTTTGCCTGATGGATCACCGATCATGCCTGTGAAGTCACCAATCAAGAAGTTGACTTCATGCCCAAGCATTTGGAAGTGTTTCATCTTATTGATAACAACAGTATGACCTAAATGAAGATCAGGGGCAGTTGGGTCGAAACCCACTTTAATTCGAAGCGGACGGTTTTCTTTTAACTTCTCAGTTAAACCTTCAATTGAAATAATTTCGTCAGTTCCACGTTCTAATAACGCCAAACTTTCTTCGATAGATGCCATCAAACTCTCCTGCTATTTATTTAAATTTATCCCAGTCAATATTAATTGCACTGCCACTTTCTTGTGGTTGAGGATTTTGGTTGTTGGGGTCAATTTTTTGACCGACATGTGTTGGTAAACCTGACATTTTCTCGATTGTGAGATCCAGTAAACGACGATCAACCATTTGAATGTTTGGATCATTTAGATAGGGCGCTAAAACACCATAGGCAATTTGTTTTAAGCCTTCAGTATCTAAATTATCTTCTTCTAAAGGAGGGTGGACTTCGATCAAAAGCTCATCACCTTTCCAGCCCACTTTAACGGGTTCATTAATGAATGAAACAGATGTGCCATTTGGTACAATTCTGTGTAACTCTTCAATATTTTGAGGGAAGAAGCGCATGCAACCATGAGTAACGCGCATGCCGATGCCTGTAACATCGTTAGTGCCATGTAACAGATAGCTTGGAATGTTCAATCTTAATACATGATTGCCTAAAGGATTGTCGGGGCCAGCTGGTACAACTCTTGGTAGAATGCCTTTACCCATTTCCTGATGTTCGCGGCGAATACTTTCAGGTGGATACCAAGGCGGCGCTTCTTGTTTAATTGTAACTTTCCATGTGCCTAATGGTGTTTTCCAATCCATTCGGCCAACACCAACGGGATAGACATACACAACATCTTCGTCCTTTGGGAAGTAGTAAGTGCGCATTTCTGGGATGTTGGATACGATCCCTGTGCGTTTTTTACCTGGCAAAATGTATTCGAAAGGCAAAATGACAGGCATTTGTGATGATGGCGTCCAATAATTAGCATTCGGATTTGCCCATTTGAGCTCATCATAGCCTGCTTCATATCGTACACTTAAATCAACAAATGATTCGCCTGTTTCAGGGTAGATGACTTCTGTATAGCCAACAACATCCGAGCCTTTTTCAGGCATTGGATATTGTCTTGCATTAGCATTACTGAAGAACCCTATTGTTACCATAAGACACAAAAGAGAAGTTTTTTTCATAAACTTTTTACTTTCCAGCTTGAAGTTTCTCGTATTTTGCCATTAACTCATCTTGAGTTTCTGGCTTAGCGGGATCCTTGTTGATACATTCAACAGGGCACACTTCCATACATTGTGGCGTGTCAAAATGTCCCACGCACTCTGTACATAAGTTTGGATCGATAACATAAATTTCAGGACCCATTGAAATTGCTTCATTTGGGCATTCTGGCTCACAAACATCGCAATTGATGCATTCATCTGTTATCTCTAATGACATAGCTAAAACCTCTTTGACTATATAAATAAACTCTAAATGTGAGTTTTACCGTTCATATATGGAATCAATACTTCAGGAATGCGTATTCTACCATCTTCTTCTTGATAGTTTTCCATTACTGCAACTAAAGTTCTACCCACAGCTAAACCAGAGCCATTCAATGTATGCAATAACTCAGGTTTGTTTGTTTCGCTATTACGGAAACGTGCTTGCATACGGCGAGCTTGGAAATCACCACAGTTAGAGCAAGAGGAGATTTCTCTATATTTCTCTTGACCAGGCAACCATACTTCGATGTCATATGTTTTTGTTGCGCCAAAGCCCATATCACCTGTACATAGTACGATTGTGCGATAAGGTAAACCCAACTTTTCTAACACAGTTTCAGCATGACGAGTCATCAATTCTAATTGTTCAAAAGACTTAGAAGGATGCGCTAAGTGAACCATTTCCACTTTTTCAAATTGATGCATACGGATCAAGCCGCGAGTATCGCGACCGTAACTACCAGCTTCTGATCTGAAACATCCGCTGTGTGCGACATAAGATAATGGTAATTCGTTTTCAGGGATGATTTCATCACGCACTAAATTTGTGATAGGTACTTCAGCCGTTGGGATCAAATAATATTGATCTTCACCTGTTAATTTGAATAAGTCTTCTTCAAATTTAGGCAATTGTCCTGTGCCTTTTAAGCTGTCGCTGTTAACGATCATCGGTACGTTTAATTCAGTATAACCATGCTCTTCTGTATGAAGATCTAACATGAATTGAGCTAACGCACGATGTAAACGAGCTACGCCTGCATGTAGTACTGTAAAACGTGAGCCTGTAATTTTTACGCCCGCTTCAGAGTTAATGCCTTGATTTGCTGCACCTAATGCAACGTGATCTTTGACTTCAAATGTGAATTCGCGTGGTGTTCCCCAGCGACGAATTTCGACATTATCATCTTCATTTTTACCAGCAGGTACAGATTCATCAGGTAAATTAGGGATCGACATGAGAAGTTGATTCAAGTCAGATAAAATTGCATTTAATTCTTTTTCTAAGGACTCTAATTTCTCAGTATTGTTGGAAACTTCTTTCAAAATTTCATCAATATTTTCGCCTTTTGCTTTAGCTTGGCCAATACGTTTAGCATTAACGTTGCGTAAATTTTGAAGTTCCTGAACTTCAATTTGTAAACCCTTACGACGTTCATCTAATTCAATAAATTGTGCTTTATCAAATTCATAACCGCGTGTTTGAAGACGGGTTACAACATCATCGAGATTGTGACGAAGTAACTGGATGTCTAACATTGATGACCCCTTGAAATATTATTAGAAAATACCCCCCATTATAACGAATAACGAAGGGAATAACAAAGCCATAAAATGGGGTGGTTACTTTCATTGAAGCATATGTATTAGACTAGCGATCAAATTCTTGAATGATAGCTCGGTGTGGTTAATCGGTGAGAACTTTATAAAAGGGAGTAAATCTATAATGTTAAGTAGAAATAAATTTTGGGTAACTATGGGTGTATCCATTTCTATGGTGATCGGGGGATCAGCATTTGCTCAAGCAAAACGTGATGCAATTATTCAGCCCATTGGTGATGTTGTGATTGAAAACTCAGCAAAAGTAGAATTGGGTAAAAAGTTATGGTTCGATCCACGTCTATCAAAATCAGGCTTTATTTCATGTAACTCATGTCATAACTTATCTATGGGTGGCAGTGATAATTTAAAAACATCCATTGGTCATAATTGGCAGGAAGGCCCAATTAACTCGCCAACGGTGTTGAACTCTAAATATAACTTTGTGCAATTCTGGGATGGCCGAGCAAAAGACTTAAAAGAACAAGCAGGCGGCCCAATTGCTAATCCTAAAGAGATGGGTTTTACACATGATTTAGCAGTGGAAGTGATCGAGTCGATTCCTGGTTACGTGACAGAATTTAAAGCTGTCTATGGCACTGATACTATTACGATTGATGAAATTACAGATGCAATTGCAGGTTTTGAAGAGACTTTAGTAACGCCCAATTCACGTTTTGATCAATGGTTGAAAGGTGATGATGGTGCATTAAACGAACAAGAATTAGCAGGCTATGACTTGTTTACGACATCTGGTTGTATTGCATGTCACTATGGTACCGCGATGGGCGGAAGTTCATTTCAAAAAATGGGCTTGATGGAAGAATATGTGACAGAAAATCCTGCGCAAGGTCGAGTTGAAGTGACGGGTAAAGATTCTGATCGTTTTATGTTTAAAGTACCAACATTGCGTAATGTTGAATTAACTTATCCGTACTTCCACGATGGTGCTGCGGAATCATTAGAAGATGCCGTTGCGATTATGGGGCGCTTGCAATTGAAGCGTAATTATAACGATGAAGAAGTGGCAAACATTGTTGCATTCTTGAAAACTTTAACGGGCGATCAACCACAATTAATGATGCCAATTTTACCACCATCGGTGAATGAAACACCAAAACCAGCGCCATTTGATCAAAAATAATAAAGATGGGGCAATAATAAAAGTGTAGGGGGTTCAGCTCAGTCATATTTTGGCTGAGCTTTTTTTATCCTATCTGTTTTATTCAGTAACATGGTTATAATAATGAGCATTGATCCACTATAAGAATATGAGAAAGCTATTATGAGTAAGATTCGCGCAGTTGACTATTATCATCACAATTATGATTTAACGATGCCACATACAGATGTTATAGCGGCAACTGAAAAAGTGAAGCCATGTAAAACATTTGATTTGGGCTGTGGTCAAGGTCGTAATAGTTTATATTTGAATTCATTAGGATTTGATTTAACTTCTGTGGATGTGAATTCTAATAGTATTGCTTTTTTAAAAGATGTGATTGCCAAAGAAGGTTTAACAAATATAGAGCCTTCGGTTTATGACATTAACTCAGCTAAAATTGAAGGGCAATATGATTTTATTTTTTCGACTGTTGTATTCATGTTTTTGAATTCAGATTGTGTGCCAGATATTATCCATAACATGCAAGAGCATACTAATGTGAACGGTTATAACTTGATTGTATCTGCAATGGATACAGCACAATATCCATGTGATCAAGGCTTTTCATTCACATTTAAAGAAGGTGAATTACAGGAATATTATAAAGATTGGGAAATTGTCACTTATAACGAAGATGTGGGTGAATTACACCGTTTAGATGCCAATGGCAATCGCGTGAAATTACAGTTTGCGACGATGTTGGCCAAGCGCCTTAAATAATTAACTTAGATGGTACTGTTATATTCATAAAGCCATTTCGTCCTACTGAACTGCACCCCAAAAGTTGGACACAACTTTGGGGTGATTTTAGATCTTATTGTTAGTTAAATCACACAAATTGAAACTGTGGTAATTCTTTAGCAAGTTTCAAAGTTTTCAAGCGTGCAGCTTGTTCGTAAATGCCACAAGTAACAATTAATTCATCAGGTTGATACTCAGCTAGAAACTCATCAATTTGAGGTGAGGCAGAATCTACTGTGCCAACGAATGAGCAAGCTAATGCGGTGCTTGTGCTCTGTTTTTCAGCTGGCGACCAGAAAGCATTGATATCTTTGATTGGCTTTGGTGTTAAGCCTGCTTGGTTGCGTCGTAAATTTGTGAAAGCTTGCTGTTTAGATGTGAAATGATATTCAGCATCTTCAACAGTTTCACTTAAGACTAGATTTGCCGCAATGCTAACATAAGGTTTAGCCAATTGTTTCGATGGCTTAAATTGCTTGCGGTAAATGTCTACTGCTTGTTTCAAAGCTTGTGGTGCAAAATGTGAAGCAAATGCATAGGGTAAACCCAAATGTGCCGCCAATTGTGCGCCAAATAGACTAGAGCCTAGTATCCATAACGGAATTTTCGTGCCACGGCCAGGAAATGCTTTAACTAGATCAGTCTCATCATCCGAATTTAAATAATATTGCAGTTCTACAACATCGCTTGGGAAATGATCAGATTTTTGTTGATTACGGCGCAGTGCAGTTGCTGTTGTCATATCGCTGCCAGGTGCTCGACCTAATCCTAAGTCAATGCGATTAGGGAAGAGTGTTGCCAATGTGCCAAATTGCTCTGCAATCACTAAAGGTGAATGGTTAGGCAGCATGATTCCACCTGCACCAATTCTGATTGTCTGTGTGTGATTACCAATGTGGCACAGTAAAAGGGAGGTTGCCGCACTCGCAATGCCAGCCATATTATGGTGCTCAGCTAACCAGAATCTTTTAAAACCTACATTTTCAGCGCATTGTGCTAGTTCAACAGATTGATGAATTGCTGTTGCAATGGTTTGCCCTTCGCCAACGGGCACTAAATCCAATAATGACATCGGAATTTTCTTCTGCATAATCGCTCCTTACGCATTTTGTTCTTTAAAGCTCGGCATGAATTTATGCCAATTCATTTTAAAGAGTAAGATGAATATCGCTGTTTGTATCATGGGGGAGAAAATGGCCAATATCAATGAGCTCATACCTGTACTTAAACTGGGGAAAAATAGCCCCGCAGGAATAATATTAAGATTAAGTGGATAGCTGAGGTATAGTAGTAAGAAAATAAATATTAAATAGGTGTTTTTACGTGCAAGGTTAAAATAGAGTACGATCACAATATCGCGAGTAATGAACAGTAGAAATGAAAGTGTAATAAGTAGTGCGCGTGTTGCATCATGAGCTGATTCTTCGGTGTAAATAATAATACAAGCGATGATGGCAAAAATAATGGTGAATAAATAGCTCGTTAACCAAGTAGGTATGCTGTAAAACAGTTTTTCACGCGCATTGTATTGCCAATAGCGACCTAAACGAATCCAAGTGGATGCATCTTTATTTGTGTAATAAAGCGTGAGATAAATGGATGCTGCACAAAACATTGCTGTGATACTGAAAAATGACAGTGAGGCATTTTTACCAAAAAAATCTTGGGTTGAAAATTGAGTGCATCCAAACATGATGATGGAAAATAATAAAAATCCTGCCCACCATAAGGGTGAAACCTTTTGCCCAAATTCACTACGAAACAGGTTATATAAACCGATCATGCACCATATGCTTAAAGATATAGTGATGATCAAAATATATTGCACTTCATTAATGTATAAGCCGAAGAAGCGTATCGTTTTTGCTGCGAGCATGGAGGACCAGAAATCGTGGCTTCCCCAAGGCATGAAAAATATGGCAATGATAAGAAAAATCCAAGTGGCAGAAGAAGATCTTATTTTGCGTGTTGTTTTCGTACTGCCTTTTCTCCACATCAATAAGAAATTCATCAATACATTGCTTTGAATGGTGAGGATGATTAATGAAAGAATTGCCCAATAAATAAAAGCAGATCGTGCGAAATAGGCTGGTGTAATAGATAAAAATGAGAAATGAATTTGCATGGTCATAAATAGAATGAGTCCAATTAACCATTGCATACAGGATGCGCCGAATAATTTACCCAACAGCATTTGCATCGGGGAAATACTACTGAGGCGCTGGTAATCCCAAGTACCTTGTTTGAACTCTTGTAAAAAAGCATTGATCACATTATTAGAGCCCCAGAAACCCACAATGCAAAGAAATAATCCTAAATAAACATTTAAAATAGCGGTAAAAGAATCGAGGTTGTAATGTGCAAACAGTAATAGATTGGCTGATAAAAATAGCGATAAGCCAATGCCGATTAAAGAAAAATTGGACCACAAATTCCGAGTGAATTCAGGGTTGTTTAAAAATAGTGAATAGCGTTTCATCATTCAGATTCCTTTAAATACCTTGCTGTTGATGTTGATCCAAAATATTGAGATAGGTATTTTGTAATGTTTGGCTGCTGATGGCGAAATGGATGATTTGCCAATCTTGCATTAATGCTTTATGAAGTTTGTATAGCGCATGATTATCTACAGTCATTGTGCATTCAATCACGCCATCTCCCATTTTTGCATGAATGAGTTGGTTTTGTAGATACGCGAGGAGCGCAGGGTGATCTTCAGTATTCACAAGGGCGATTTCTATCATTCGCTCCGATACTGTATTGGGTTGAATATGACCTTTGGATTGATAAGTTTGGTAAGAGAGCATTTTACCTTTCTCTAAAATCAAAATGCCCGAGCAATAATCTTCCAGTTCATCCAAAATATGCGATGACACAATGAATGTCATGCCTTCTGTGGCAAGCTCCAGAATAAATCTCGATAGAGCATGTCGAGATTGTGGGTCTAAGCCTGATGCAGGTTCATCTAAGAGTACAATTTTGGGGCGATGGATTAATACCTGTGCTAATGCAAGTCGCTGTTTTTGTCCGCGAGATAAGTTTCTTGCCAATGTATTTCCGTTCATATCTAATTGAACTTTGCCGAGCGCCCATTGAATGGCATTGTTTAGTTTGTCATCGCGTAAACCATGTGCCCATCCTGCATATGTGAGATTTTGTATCAGGTTGAGATGATCATATAACCCAAAATGATCAGGGAGATAGCTGATGATTTTGCGGGCCTGATCAGGTTGCTCCCAAACATTAAGGTCATCAATATAAATATTGCCGTGAATAGGTTCATCCAAGCCTGCGATCGCTCTTAGAAGTGTTGTTTTACCCGCACCATTTGGGCCAATTAATGCTGTAATGGAGCCTTTAGGTAATTCGACATTGATGTTGTTCAGTGCGCGTGTTTCTGGGTAATCATAATAGAGATTTTCGACTTTTATCATTATGTGCTCATTGGATTTTAAATTTATGAATAATCAGTTAGATTATTATATCCGAAATCTCTTGAAACCTTAATGAAGGAAGTTGTGTATGAAAAAAGGATTGTTAATATTGCACAAGAAATAACAGCAGGAGAATGGTCGGCAGCCAAATTAACGATGAGAACAGTTGTACCAAGTTGGCAGAAAATTGAATCCATTGAGCTGACTTATGAATATCCAGAACAAAACACAGGTACGGTGGTGATTTTACCGAAAGTCTTTGAGTAATTTTTCATAATCGGTAATTATGTAAATCTATGCATGAATTATTGGGATTTTAGTGCAAAACTGATAATATAGCTCTTTTGCTTTTCTTTAAGATATAAGTGTATTTATGGACTTTCCTAGACATTTTGGCGTAATTATCGTCGGTGGCGGACATGCTGGCACAGAAGCAGCGATGGCTTCAGCAAGATTAGGTGTTCCCACATTACTATTAACACATAACATTGAAACAATCGGGCAGATGAGCTGTAACCCAGCAATCGGCGGGATTGGGAAAGGGCAGATCGTTAAAGAGATCGATGCACTTGGCGGTTTAATGGCAAAAGCGACAGACTTAGGTGGTATTCAATTCCGTATTTTGAATGCATCGAAAGGTCCAGCGGTTCGTTCATCACGTGCACAAGCGGATCGTGCTTTGTATCGCGCAGCTGTTCGTAAATATGTGGAAGAGCAAGAAAACCTCTTTATTTTTCAACAAGCGGCTGATGATTTCATTGTTGAAGGCGATAAAATCACTGGCGTTGTGACGCAATCAGGCATTCGCTTCCATGGTCATTCTGTTGTATTGACAGCAGGTACATTCTTATCAGGCTTGATTCATGTGGGTATGTCCAACTATGAAGGCGGCCGTATGGGTGATCCACCATCTAACAGTTTGGCGCAAAGATTGCGTGAATTGCCTTTGAATATTCATCGCTTGAAAACAGGTACACCGCCACGAATTGATGGTCGTACAATTGATTTTTCAGGCATGGAAGAGCAGAAAGGCGATGATCCTGTGCCATATTTCTCTTACATGAGAGAAAGATTGCAGCATCCGCGTCAAATTTCTTGTTGGACAACTTATACCAATGAACGCACGCACGATATCATTCGTGGTGGTTTGGATCGTTCACCAATGTATGCAGGTGTGATCGAAGGCATTGGCCCAAGATATTGTCCGTCGGTTGAAGATAAAATCATGCGTTTTGCGGATAAAGATCGCCACCATGTATTCTTAGAGCCAGAAGGCTTATCAACCTATGAATATTATCCAAATGGTATTTCAACAAGCTTGCCATTTGATGTTCAAATTAACTTGGTTCACAGTATTCCAGGGCTAGAAAATGCGCATATTACTCGCCCAGGTTATGCGATTGAGTATGATTTCTTTGATCCTCGTGATTTGAAGTTCACATTGGAAACTAAAGCGATTAAAAACTTGTACTTTGCAGGTCAAATTAATGGTACGACAGGCTATGAAGAAGCTGCTGCACAAGGTTTGATTGCAGGCTTAAATGCTGCGCGTAATTACTTGGGTAAAGAAGAATGGTATCCATTACGCCATGAATCATACATTGGTGTCATGTTGGATGATTTGATCACGCAAGGCGTTCAAGAGCCTTATCGTATGTTTACATCACGTTCTGAGTATCGTTTGATCCTACGCGAAGATAATGCAGATGAGCGTTTAACGCCGATTGGTTATGAATTAGGTTTGGTCAGCGAAGAGCAATGGCAACACTATTTGCAGAAAAATGAAGATCGCATCGCAGCGGAAGCACGTTTGCGTGAATGGATGGTGGTTCAAGAATCTGAGCAAGGTAAGCAATTGCAGGCAGAAACTTCTGTTGTTATGCCACACAATATGAGAGCATTAACGCTTTTGAAGCGCCCAGAAGTGACGTTTGAATCTTTAGAATCATTGCCAGAAGCACCAAAATTTGATGATTTATCTCGCATTGCAATTGAAGATGTTGTGATTCAAACGAAATACGAAGGTTACATTCAGCGTGGTATGGATGAGATTGCTCGTAATAAGAAGTTTGAAGAGGCTAAATTGCCACATAATATTGATTATGCTGCAATTAAAGGTTTATCAAGAGAGCAGTGTGAGAAATTAACACGTCAAAAACCTGAAACAATTGGCCAAGCTTCGCGCATTCAAGGTGTAACACCTGCGGCGATTTCTCTATTATTGGTACTTTTAAGAAAAGGACTCATTCCAACAATTAAGGAATAATGATGAATAAATACCTTAAATATGGTTGGCTGGCGGTAGTGGTTATTATCCCAGTTTTCCTGAATTTTTCTAAGACAGAGCAAGACATTTTTACAGTGGTTTCATCGTCTGCTTTAGAAGGGGTGAAAGAGGAGATTGAAAAATCTCCTAAATTGCTCAATACAGAAGATAAACATGGTTTTACAATGTATGACTATGCAGTTTTGAACAATGATTCAGATGTTCAACGCTGGATGGTGACACAGAATGTATCATCTGGTGTATCGCCTCAGATGATTGAACGCATTCGTTTATGGTTTTTGTTATTGGACATTCCCGTTAATTCAAAGAATTTCAACTTACAAGGTGTTTATGATAAAGGCTTAGAAGAAGCCATTTTAAAATATCAAACAACGCGTGGTTTGAATCCGCAAAAGCAGATCACGCCAGATTGGTACGCTGATTTAGAAGAGGATGGGGTTCGTTATCTGCAAGAATTATTGTTTGATGCTAATTCTCCTAAAATTACAGGCGTTTGGAGTGATGAATCCGCCATAGCTTTAAAAGATTTCCAAGAATCGGAAGGTTTGCCTGCAACAGGGCATTTATCTCTTGCTGATATTGTGGCTTTGAAACAAGCTTATGCAAATACAATCGCTCAGCGTAATGTTGTGAAAAAGCCCACTGAGATTAAGCGCGTTGAAGATATGGAAGTTGTGAGTATTCCTGTAACAGCATCGGAAGCTCCTAAAGAAACACCTAAAGTTATCAAAGTTGAACCCAAAGATATCTCAACCGAAGTGGATAAATCAGCAGAAACAGTAGAAGTTATCAAAAAAACTGAATTGGTGGTGGCAACTGAGCCAATGACAGCGGGTTTTTTGATTGACAGTAATGCATCCGCAGGTAAACTGTTAAATCTACAAGTTTGGTTGACGGTTGCTGGATTCCCCGCAGGTACTTTAGATGGGCAAATGGGGCCAGCGACTCGCCAAGCCATTAAGGACTTTGAAACATCTATCGGTGTCAAGCCAACAGGTATTATGAGTGCTAAATGGGAAGGACCATTAGAGAAAATTATTTGGAAAAAAGTTCAAGAGAAGCTGAAGCAATTAGGGCTTTATGATCAGCAGATTGATGGTATTCCAGGCGCTGGTACCGTAGATGCGTTGAAATCATATGAAGAAAGTTCAGGGCTGAAGCCACAGGGACAATTGTTGCCTGAGACATTAAGTACGTTGTTCAATGAAGGGCAAATGCTGAATGATGGCTCAATGGATGATATCGCCACTACAGAAATAGATCATTCAGAGGAAGATGGCATCATTGAGGAAGAGAGTGAGGATGAATCAGGTACTGGTGCGGCTGTGACGGAAACAACAGATGTGACAGCGACAGAAGAGGTTACAGGTGTTTCTAGTTTTAATCCTCAGGGTATTGAGGATTCTGTACAGTTGCAATTAATGTTGGCAATTTTGGGCGGTTTCCATGGTGAAGTGGATGGTCAGCCAAGTGAAGAATTAACAGAAGCGATTAAAACCTTCCAATCTAATAATGACTTAGGCGTAGATGGTAAAGCAGGTCGCCAAACAATGGCTAAGTTAAATGCTCAGGCCATTACAAAGATCCAGAGATATTTTAATGAAAAAGGATTATTAGAGGATGCACCAACAGGCACATTAGGGCCGAAAACTCGTCGCATTATTATGAATCTTCGTAAAGATCATAAATTGCCCGATACAGATCCACATCAATTAGATATTGGCATTTTATTGATTGTGTTAGGTGATATGAATAATCAGGACTATGTGAAAACATATTTAGAGATCCTTGAACAACAGAGAATTTTGAAAGAAAAAACACAAAGTGCTCAAGAATATTTGACAGCATTAGGTTTCTTTAATGGCAAAATTGATGGTTTGCAAGGGAAGGCAACTAATGAAGCTATTGAAAACTTTAAGAAAAAAACTAAGTTGAAAGTGAATGAAGAATTGACAGATGATCTTTTCAAGGCCTTTAAGAAAGAGACCGTTCGACATATTCAAAGTGAGTTGACGAAATTGGGTTATAAGCTTAAAGCTGATGGTTTGATGGGGCCAACGACTAAAAAAACTATTGAAACATTCCAAAAGCGTTACAGTCATAAAGTGACAGGTGAGCCTGATTTGGAGACATTGCATCAGATCAATGCAAGGATCGCTGCAAATAGCCGACGCGCACCAAGTGGTAGTGATACAGCTTCAAGTGTTGCTAATAATCAGCCTGTTCGTGGTGTGATGCCAAAAATGGGTGCGAAGGGTGCACAAGGTGAAACTGTATTGACCGCGCCACCTAAGGCGATTGTAGGGCGTATGAGCATGATCTACAATAGTAAAGGTGCATTGGCTGGCTGTAAGGTGAATAATATCAGTATTTCTGCGGCAATGTGTGGCAGTGCAAAGAATAACCAGCAATGTCGTATTGTTTATCGTAAAGGCCGTGTTTTATCTGTGTCTTGTCGTAGATAAGATGTTTGTAGTGTATAAAGAAAGCCTGATTCAATATTGAATCAGGCTTTTTAGTATCAGCAAAACTATTTAAATTTGTTAGCTATTAGAAAAATCCCATCGGTTGTTCTGAATAACTCACTAACAGATTTTTGGTTTGTTGATAATGATTCAGGATCATTTTGTGAGTTTCTCGGCCAAAGCCTGACATTTTATAGCCACCAAATGCAGCATGTGCAGGATATTGGTGATAGCAGTTTGTCCAAACTCGACCAGCTTGGATTCCGCGTCCCATTCTGTACGCGATATTACCATTACGGCTCCAAACACCTGAGCCTAAACCATAAATTGTATCATTAGCGATTGCTAAGGCTTCTTCTTCATCTTTAAAGGTTGTGACAGCTAATACAGGGCCGAAAATTTCTTCTTGGAAAATACGCATATCATTCGTGCCTTTAAATACAGTTGGTTCAATGTAGAAGCCTTCTGATAAATCATCGCCGAGATCTGCGCGATGACCACCTGTTAAAAGTTCTGCGCCTTCATCTTTACCAATTTGAATGTAGTTCATAATGGTATTGACTTGTTGCATGGAAACTTGTGCACCCATCATCGTTGTACGATCCATCGGGTTACCTTGTTGAATGGCTTTGACACGCTGGATCGCTTTTTCGATAAATGCATCATAGATGGATTCTTGGATTAATACTCGACTTGGGCAAGTGCAAATTTCCCCTTGGTTTAAAGCGAACATTGCAAAGCCTTCTAAAGCTTTATCTAAATAGCCATCATCTTTAGCCATAACATCTTCAAAGAAGATATTTGGGGATTTACCGCCCAATTCTAATGTGACAGGGATGACATTTTCAGCAGCGCAACGCATGATGGTTTGCCCAACTTCTGTTGAGCCTGTAAAGCCAACTTTGGCAATGCGTGGTGATTTTGCTAAATGTTCACCAATGACAGCACCAGAACCATTGACTATATTGAGTGTTCCAGGGGGTAAAATGTCTTGAATTAATTCAGCAAATACGAGAATAGAGATGGGCGTAAATTTTGCAGGTTTAAGTACAATACTGTTACCTGCGGCGAGTGCAGGTGCTATCTTCCAGCAGGCCATTAAGATCGGAAAGTTCCAAGGAATGATCTGCCCAACAACGCCGATGGGCTCATGGAAATGATAAGCAACGGTATTTTCATCGATTTGGCTTAAAGCACCTTCTTGTGCGCGGATACAGCCTGCAAAATATCTGAAATGGTCAATGGCTAAAGGGATGTCTGCTGCGAGTGTTTCACGGATGGCTTTGCCATTATCCCATGTTTCAACAGAGGCTAATAACTCTAGATTCGCTTCTAAACGATCTGCTACTCGATTAAGGATAGAAGCACGCTCTGCTGGAGATGTTTTGCCCCAAGTTTTTTGGGCATGATGTGCTGCATCTAAGGCAGCTTCTACGTCTTCTACGGATGATGATGCGACTTCGCAAATTGCTTTTCCTGTTAATGGGGTGATATTTTCAAAGTAGTCGCCTTTGACAGGAGGAACCCATTGACCACCAATAAAATTTTCATATCTTTTCTTGAGTTGAACAGGAAAACCATAAGTTGCGGGTGAAATTGTTGTCATACATACTCCTCATTTAAAATAGTGAGAAACCGATAAACTACAAATACATTACAATAAGGTAATGCGGATTCATTCTATTACAAAATTTAATAGTTTTCGTTCATTATTCGAAATATTTTTTATTTGAAATAAATTACCATCCGAATGATGAGGCAGTTCAAATAGAACCATGCTAGAATACTCGCCCCTGTTTTGATAAGGATTAGTTATGGATCAGTTACCTAAGATTAGATGGCGTGCGCGCAGAGGCATGCGTGAAATGGACCGTTTGTTTGATCAATATTTAGATAACCATTACCCAACTGCACCCGCAGAGGAAAAAGCACTACTTGTAGAGCTTTTAGAGATGCAAGATCCTGAACTATTTGACCTTCTATTGCTAAGAGTGCCAGCGAAATCTGATGCACAAGAACAGCTCATCAGAAAATTAAATCCTAATTTGTAAAAATTTTTTAAGAAAAAAATTTCCTTTGAAATTATATTTTAAATAGGATTTTTTGCGCAATTTATATACAATACTTATTCGTTATTGTGAGGAGCCTTCTTGACTTCTGTAAAAATTTCGATAGTATTCATTGCCCTTTTATTAGACACTTTTCAGGAGTTACATCGTGAAGGAATGGTTTGAGCTTACTCTAAAATCTGGTCAATATTCACCAGATGAAATAGATAAAGCGCTATTAACTGCAGGCGCGATTGCTGTAACGTACAGCGATGCCGAAGATCACCCAGTATTAGAACCATTGCCAGGTGAAACGCCATTGTGGCCAGAAACATTAGTGACAGGGTTATTTGAAACACCTTGTGATGAGAAAGAGATTTTCTCGTGTGTGGCGAGTGTTTTATCAACAGAAATCAATGCGTTGCCAGTTGTAAAAGAAAATCATTTACAAAATACTGATTGGGAACGCTCATGGATGGATCATTACCATGCTATGAAATTTGGTGAAAATCTTTGGATTTGCCCAACGCATTTATCACCACCAGAACCAGAATGTGCAACTGTGATGTTAGATCCAGGTTTGGCATTTGGTACAGGCACGCATCCTTCCACTGCATTATGTTTGACATGGTTATCTAACCATAAAGCTCAAGTGGCTAATCATACAACCATCGATTATGGTTGTGGTTCAGGTGTTTTAGGGATTGCAGCGCGTGTTTTGGGTGCGGCAAGTTGTGATGCAACGGATATTGATCCTCAAGCAATTAAAGCAACCCATGAAAATGCTGAACGCAATAACGTGACAATCGACTGCGTTTTATCTAATGAATTTGTCGCTGAACCTGTGGATTTGGTGATGGCAAATATCTTGGCTTTGCCTTTGACGGCTTTGGCAGAGAAATTAGCATCATTAGCAAAGCCTAATGCGAACATTATCTTGGCGGGAATTTTGATCTCTGATATCGATATGATTAAAGAAGCATATTCTCCTTGGTTTGATTTTGTAGAGCCTTTCAATACAATTGATGGTTGGGCTTTAGTGCATGGAATTAAACGTGCATGAAAATAGGCGGGCTTTCTCTCAATAATCCATTCATTATGGCACCAATGGCAGGCATTACTGACTTGCCATTTCGCAAGTTATGCCGTGCTCAGGGCGCTGGTTTAGCGGTGTCTGAGATGGTGAATGCGCAAGAAAACTTGTGGGACACAGATAAAAGTAAAAATCGTGTTGTCTTAGATGGCGAGCAAGGCCCGATTTCTATTCAAATTTTAGGGACAGAGCCAGAAGATATGGCGAATGCTGCACGTTATAACGTGAGTTTAGGTGCAGATATCATTGATATTAATATGGGTTGTCCTGCAAAAAAAGTGTGTAAAAAAGCTGCAGGATCTGCATTGATGCGTGATGAAGCATTGGTTAAAGATATTTTAACCGCCGTTGTGAGCGCTGTGGATGTGCCTGTCACATTAAAAATTCGTACAGGTTGGGATCATGAGAATAAAAATGCTTTAAACATTGCCAAAATTGCAGAAAAAGTTGGCATTCAAGCATTAACAATTCATGGCCGAACACGTCAGGATGGTTTTTCAGGTGAAGCTGAATATGAAACCATTCGTGACATTAAATCTCAAATTTCTATCCCTGTGATTGCCAATGGTGATATTACAAGCGTTGAAAAAGCACGCCATGTATTGGAAGTCACCCAAGCGGACGGCTTAATGATAGGTCGTGGCGCTTTTGGTAATCCATGGATTTTCCGCTCCTTAGTGGAAGACACAGTATATCAACCATCGACAGATGAAATTTTTGAGGTGATGACAACTCACCTTGATGGTTTATATAAGCTTTATGGTGACGAGAAAGGCGTTCGAGTCGCACGTAAACATCTATTATGGTATTCATCTTGGTTTGACAATGGGAAAGATTGGCGAACCACATTAATGGCTGCGCGGAGCAGGGATGAACAACACCATATTTTGACATCGTTAATTAACAATCAACCGATTGTTGCGTAATTTATTTTAGGAGTAACAAAGAATGATCGCACAACGCAGAATCAAAAGTCATATCCCATTGCGTGAATCTGTAAAAACCGCATTGAATGAGATTTCTCTGCAATTAGATGGAAAATATCCACCTAACTTATATCGTTTAGTATTATCGGAAGTTGAGCGCCCATTATTTGAAAAAGTGTTAGAGTACACAAATGGTAACCAGTCTAAAGCATCTGAAATTTTAGGCATTACGCGTTCAACTTTGAAAAAGAAATTGGATTATTATGACATCGATGCGAAATCGATCGGCTAAACATCCATAAGGACTCATAAGATGGCATTTGAAAAGATCATTGAAAAGAATAGAGCTTGGGCTGCTAAAGTTAAAGAAGAATCACCAGGATTTTTTGAATCTTTAGTGGATCAACAATCACCAGAGTATTTATGGATTGGTTGTTCCGATTCTCGTGTACCTGCTAACCAAATTGCGGGCATTGCACCAGGTGAAGTTTTTGTGCATCGTAACATTGCGAATGTTGTTGTGCACAGTGATTTTAACTGTTTATCAGTGATTCAATTTGCCATCGATATCCTTAAAGTGAAACATGTATTAGTGGTTGGTCATTATGGCTGTTCTGGCGTAAAAGCTGCATTGGAAGGCAAACGCGTTGGTTTAGCGGACAACTGGCTTTTGCATGTTCGCAATGTGTATGAAGAGCACTCTTTATATTTATGTGAAGATGTGACTTCTCGTCATGATCGTTTATGTGAGTTAAATGCCATTGAACAGGCTTATAATATTACGCAAACGACCATCGTACAGGATGCTTGGGAGCGCGGACAGCGCTTTACGGTTCATGGTTGTATTTATGGTTTAGCTGATGGTCATTTGAATGATCTCAATTTCCATGTCAGCCGCCCTGACCAAGTAGAAGAAGCATATCAACATGCAACTACGTTGATTCATGCGAAATGTCGTTAAGAATTTGTTAAATAAGGAATGATGTATGAAAGCAAATGAGGTAAAAAAACATACGGTTTTGGCTCATAATGGGCTTTATTATGTGGTTCGCGAGGTGGAGAAATCAGCTCCGACAGCGCGTGGTGGTAATACAACTTACCGCATTCAGATGTTTTCTATTCCTGATGGACACAAAGTCGATTTATCTTTGCGAGCAGATGATGATCTAGAATCTGTTGATTTAAGTAAGCGCGAAGCAACTTTCTCATACATGGATGGTGAAGATTATGTATTCATGGATGTGGAAGATTACACACAGTATATTTTGTCTGCAAAAATTGTGTCTGATATTAAAGGTTATATCGTCGAAGGCGTAGAAGGTTATTATGTTTCTTTGATTGATGAAAATCCTATCGCATTAGCACCACCACAAAGCATTGTGTTGGAAATTGTTGATACAGCGCCTGAATTAAAAGGTGGCAGTGCAACAAAACGCACGAAGCCAGCACGCATGTCTACAGGTATTGATGTTCAAGTACCTGATTACATCGAAAATGGTACTAAAATTCGTGTGAATACAGAAACAGGTGAATTCATGGGTAGAGAATAATTTCTCCCCCAAATTAGTTTAAAAAGGCTGAAATATATCAGCCTTTTTTATTGTATCGTGAATTGTTATAGTGCTGTTTTAGCATGAATTGATCGTCAAAGAGGGAAATCAATGAGATATTTAGTCATCGCCGTTATTGCATTGAGTTTATCGGCTTGTTCTGTGACAGCGCAGCCACCAAAGCGAGTCACTATTGATTCTGATGGTACTGTCACAATAGATAATAGTCATAAAAATAATGGTGCTTATCGCCATTGTCCACCAGGACAAGCTAAGAAAGGCAATTGCTGATTTAAATAGTGATCTGTGTAATGTCATCGCTATGGATGAAAGTTACATGAAAAATGCCATCAACAATGCATTCTTTCATTTGAGGCACATATGTTTTTACATGTTCTTGCTCTAAATGGATATCCAATAGTTGCTGATTTTCCCAAATTTCTATTGTGATGAATGTATCGCCATCAATGAATGATTCATAACGCTGGCAGCCTTCTTCATTGGCTGCATATTCGTGTTGTAGGATGTTGGCAATGTTACGAAGAGTTTCAATTCGTTCTGGTAAAATAGCTGCTTTAACAATGGCTGTGATCATATATTATCTCGTGCAATTAAAAAATATATTGTAAACACAGTGATGACATTCAGAAAATAGCCAATGATAGGACGGCTTGTTATATATTTGGAACGCTGTCATATATCAATAATTAAAGGCTGAATGATCAGCCTTTTATATTTGTGGATTGAATGATCTGTAATCATTTATTCCAATTCAAAGAATTCAGCGACAGCATCGATGATGACATGTTGTAGTTCTCTAGCATATTGCAAATCAAAATCTGTATCGTCATCTTCATTTTGCATGTTGATATTATTATCATCGCAAAACTTTTGTAATACATCATTCTCTTCGAGAACCACCATCAAAACATCTTCTTTGGTGTGAATATCACTGTCCCAATCATCTCTAAAAAGCCCATGAAGTTGCTGGCTTAATTTGATTGCAAATTCTTGAGCAAGCTCGTTGTTGTCTGAAGCAAAATCATCGATCTCAGTTTGTGCATTTTCTAGATAGTTCATTTGGTATCTCTATGTCGTTAGTGTGCTGAATTATATCATAAGTAAGTGAAAGTATTAGTTATAATATAAATAACGAGCCTAATTACAGTATGATTTATCATGATGGCATTGTAATCATTCGGATAAAAAGATAATTGTTAAAAACATTTTATATTTAAGGTTCCATCTGTTTTCTGCAATTAGCAGGTACCCATCTGTGTAATAGAGCATCACCAGTAAACCAACATGTCCATTCTATGGAGCCTTCATTGCTTTGAGATTGGGGGCCAAAGCTTTTTGGGTACATGGACAAAAAATTGTTGCCATTATATCCAGGGTTATTTGTAGGGAAGGTATCAGCATTGGGTACAACTTTCTTATTGTAAAAAATTAATATAGATGAAATAGTTGTATTTTCTTGTGTATTCTCATTGGTTATAGCCAAAGGTGATAACCAAATAGAATGGGTAGCTTGTCCTGAAATTTGATCGCCATTTGGTAGGCCTGCATCAGCATTTCTCATAGGCCAGGTTCCTGTTGTAGCAAAAGTTTCCATGGCAGATAATTTGACTGAAGAGGCTAATGCTAAGCCTTCTGATACATATGTTCTTTTGGTATAGTCTTGATAGGAGGGAAGAGCAATCATGGATAAAATTCCAATAATCGCAACGACGATCATAAGCTCAATTAATGTAAATCCGCGCTTCATGGCAACTCCTTATAATATTGTTAGTTATTGTTAATTGTTCTTACATATATTAACTATGTATATTATAAAAATCCATCAATGATTTATATTTTTTGTTTTCTTTATACAAAACATAACCTTACTATAAGTATAATAAGGTTATTAGTTTTGTGTATTTAAATTTTTTATATAATATTACAAATGTTGCTGTTGGCGTTTTGGTGTGGCGGTTTTAGGGATACGGTTTTTAAAGCGATCCTCAAAGCCTTCGGGTTTATCGCCCAAATATCTCGGCCAGCCTTGTAAGCCGATGCGCAAGAAATCTTGCCCCATCAATTCACGGACTTCTTCCAATGGTAATTGTTTGATTTCTGTTAAATACACATAAACTTCGGCAAAGAGCTTATCCAATGGAATACTGTGTGTGCGCTTAAACTTGCTCACCATGTATTCTGAAATTTCCCATAAAGTTTCAAAGGCTTTTTCATTGAATAACAGTGGCAATGTTTGGCTAAAGCGCCCTGAGTTTGCAATTAAATCCCAGAATTTAGCAGCATGTTTCATCTGATTCATGGTTGCGAAATCCATATCCTTATTTTCATAAACGCTATAAGGCGCTTCAGGACTGTATTTGAAATCAAACTCTTGAGTATGACGCGCGATTGGTGTGCCTTTTAAACGTTTTAAGATTCCCAATTGGATTTCTTGCGGTTCCCACGACCAAAGCTCATTGAAGCCATCTGCAAATTTTTCTAAATCTTCCGCTGGCAAACCTGCAATTAAATCCACATGTAGATGCACGGTTGTGTGTTTAGATAACCAAGAGATATTCTCTTTAGCTTTCACGAGATTCGTTTTACGTGAAATGAGCTTTTGCGTTTCAGGGTTCAATGTTTGAATCCCGATCTCAAATTGTAAGCTACCTTCAGGGAATTTTAAGATCAGATCTTTAATTTCATCAGGTAAGAAATCTGGCACTAATTCAAAATGCAAGAAGAGTGATTCTTCAGGATTTTTCGCCAATTTACCCAAGAAGAAATTCAAAATACTGACAGTGAATTCACGCTTTAAGTTAAAGGTACGATCAATGAACTTAAATTGACGCAAGCCGCGCTCGTATAAGCGATCCATTGCAGCAAGGAATTCATCCAATGGGAATGTCCAAGCTGTTTTATCCAAGCTCGATAAACAGAATTCACATTTAAAAGGGCAACCGCGAGAAGCCTCTACATAAACTGTACGATGCTGAATATCAAAATCCGTGTAATAATCATACGGCATTTTGATGTGTTCAAGCTTTGGCTGTAAACCAGTGATGACTTTGTTTTCAGGTGCATTGCCTGCCAAAATATCACGGCATAATTCATAAGCACTGATATCGCCCCAGCCTGTGATTAAATAGTCAGCAGCATTAAAAATGACAGTATCTTGATACTCATGAGAAACCTCTGGCCCGCCAATCACAACGATGAGTTCAGGCATTAATGCTTTGATTTCACGTACAAGCTTTGTGGTTTCATTGATGTTCCAAATATAAACGCCCAACAATAGAATTTTTGGATTTTTCTCATGAATCGTTGTGAGAATGTCATCTGTATCTTGTTGAATGGTAAATTCACAGATTTCAGCTTGTGATTGAATCTCTTCCATATTGGCATATAGATAGCGAGTTGCTAAAGATGCATGAGAAAAGCGGGCGTTTAAAGTACTGATTAAAATATTCATTGCAGTTACATCACCAATGTATCTTGCATTGAATACAAGCCATCAGGTTTAGCATGTAACCAACGAGCAGCATAAACTGCGCCATCCGCAAATAAAGTACGATCTTTCGCTTTATGTGTGATTTCGATCTGCTCTTTCAATGTTGCAAAAATTACAGTGTGATCACCCACAACGCTGCCACCGCGCAATGTTGCAAAGCCGATTTCACCAGCACCACGTTCACGATCCATATCATGTCGATCATAAACAGCGACTTTATCAAAGTCTTCATTCATGGCTTTGGCAACCACTTTACCCATTTGTAATGCAGTGCCAGAAGGCGCATCTTTCTTGAATCTATGATGCATTTCTAATACTTCGATATCTGCTTGTTTGCCCAAAACTTTGGATGCTTGTTCAAGCAGTGCATAAACCAAATTCACACCCAAGCTCATATTTGGTGCTTGTAGGATTGCTGTCTCTTTTGCGTATTCCTGTAATTGTGCCAAATCATCATTGGATAAACCTGTTGTACCGATCACAACTGGGATTTTAGCTTTGGCAATTGTGCTGATATTGTGCATGGTTGCTTCTGGTAATGTGAAGTCAATGTAAACATCCACATTGTTTGTTGTCGTAGCCACATCATCCGTTAATGAAATATTCAAAGGTGCACTGCGTAATAAATCGCCAGCATCTTTGCCGATATTGTCGCTGCCTTTATGGGTAATGGCTGCGCCTAAAGTTAAGTCATTAGCTTCTGCCACTAATTGCAGAATGCTCATGCCCATTCTGCCTTCGACACCGATAATACCAATCCGAATCATAATATCAACCTCTCAAATAAAATGCTTTCATTATAGCGATAAAGCAGGGAAAAGTATTGCTTATTAGTCGAGAAATTGTCCCGATAACTTAAAGGAAATTAATGGGACTGATCAAAATATTTCATGATTATATTTGACAAAGCAATATTAAATGATAATAATTCTCATACGTTAATTAATTCTTAATGATAATTGTTATGAACAATAAGCTTTTCAAAAAAAGTGCCATCGTCAATGTTATTTTAATTATATGCGTTGGCGCTTTGCACACAATGGCAGTCGCAGCGATGATTTATCAGGCGCCTGTTGCTCGCCAAGCAGATCCCACTGAAAATTCAATGAGCTTCAATGTGATGGAAATGGCTTTTTTGGGTGAAAGTGAAGAGAGCATTGTGGATGCAAAAGTTGAAATAGCAGAATCTTTGGCGTTTGAGCATCCTGTGATTGAAGAAGTTGTTGAGCAAGAGATTGTCGCGGTTCAATCTGTGGATCAGGCAGATGTTGTGATTCCAGAGAAAAAACAAGTGACTCAAAAAATTAAAGAAATTAAGCCAGTTAAAGAAGTTAAAGAAGTTAAAAAGGTTCAAAAAGTTGTTCAAAGTGAAAATGTGGCAAAACAAGCCGCAAAGCAACAAATGAAAGGTGGCAAGCCTTTAGTGTCATCTTCACAGATTAAGTTCATTAAAAATCCTGCACCTAAAAGACCGCGCATTGCCCACCGAAATCAATGGACAGGCAATAGTGTTGTAATTTTAGAGCTTGATCAACGCGGGATGCCAGTAAAAGTTGTATTAGAACGCTCTTCAGGTCATGATGTGTTAGATAAAGCTGCACTTGAAGCCGCACGTGGTGTTAAAATTCATCCATACATTGAACAAGGGCAAAAAATTGCCATTAGACATCGCATAGATTACGCATTTTAATACAAAGGTATAAGGAAAAATAATGGACGCAGGTAACATTGGTTTTATGCATTTTATTGCACAGTCAGATCTATTAAGTAAAACACTGCTGGCAATATTGGTTTTAATGTCGTTGATTTCATGGAGCATCATTGTGATCAAGTTTTTTGAAGGCATGATGAGACGACAAAAAGTATCACGCTTTTTTAAAGTTTTCAGACAAGCAAAAACAGTTGAGGATGTTTCCAAGGTTGCGGATCAAATATCAAATTTAGATTATTCCATGCTCACAAGAAAAGGTGTTGATGCGATTCATTTTTATAAAGAGAGCGGCGACATTCCATTGTTGGAATCCACATCGTTCACAGATTTTCTCACGGTAACATTAAGAACAGCGCTCGATGAAATTCAGATGACTAAGGAAAATGGCTTATCAGTGTTAGCAACAATCGCAGCAACAGCACCATTTGTTGGGCTATTTGGTACAGTTTGGGGTATTTATCATGCGCTCATTACCATCAGTGCTACAGGCGCTGGTACGATTGATAAAGTGGCTGGTCCTGTCGGTGAAGCATTGATTATGACGGGCATCGGTTTAGCTGTGGCGATTCCTGCTGTGATGGCGTACAACTGGTTAACACGCCGTAATAGAGTTGCACTTGGCCGTTTAGATACATTCGCATTTGAGCTCATAACTGTGCTCGGTGGCACGCAGAAACGATAGGAGATTCACATGGCATTAGGACGAATTAGAGAAGGTGCGCATACTGAAAATGCTGAAATCAATATGGTGCCTTTGATCGATGTAATGTTAGTGCTATTGGTGATTTTTATCATCACAGCGCCAATGGTGACACAGTCTGTGAATTTATCTTTACCAAAAACATCAGACATTGCAGTACCTGTTGAGCAACAACAAAAGCCACAGATCATAGAGATCACAAAAGATGGTGGGATTTTATTGAACAAAACATCTGTCACGATGGATAACTTGCATGAGGAATTGAATGCCATTAAGAGTCATTCAGCAGAGCAAGAGCCGATCATTCAATTGAATATTGATGAGAGTGTGCCATACGATACAGTTGCTAAAACATTAATTGAGATTAAAAGAGTCGGGCTTTCTAAAATAGGATTCACAACAACATTGAAAGAGTGACAAATCCCCTTAATTCTCAATTTTACAGCTCCCTGCACTTTGAAGATTCTTCGGAATCTTCCTTTTTTTTATTTATTTTTTGTATATCGATATAAATCTGATATTGTTCTAGATTATCAAATTTTTACGGTGTTTTAATTTTAAAGGAACAAGTCATGAACGCGTATCGTTTAACTATGTCATGCCCAGATGGTGTCGGAATCGTTGCAGGAATCAGTGGATTCATCGCAGAGCACGGCGGCTGGATTACAGAAGCTAATCACCATTCGGATTTCGGCAGCGGCTATTTCTTTATGCGCCATGAAATTCAGGCTCAATCTTTACCATTTGGCTTAGAAGAGTTTAAAGAGCGCTTTGCGCCGATTGCAGCACAATTCAATATGAAATGGAAAGTTTCAGATACTTCTGTTAAAAAACGTGTTGTATTAATGGCGAGTAAAGATTCACACTGTTTAGTGGATTTGTTATCACGCTGGCATACAGATGAATTGGATTGTGACATTGTGGGGGTGATCTCTAACCATGATGATTTAAGAAGCTTGGTTGAATGGTACAAAGTGCCATATTTTCACGTGCCAGTGAATCCTATGAGTAAAATGGAAAGTTTTGGTCAAGTCAATGGCTTAATTGAAGAATTAAAAGCAGATACAATCGTATTGGCACGCTATATGCAGATCATTCCACCAGATTTATGTGAGCGCTATAAGCACCAAATCATCAATATTCATCACAGCTTTTTACCATCATTTGTAGGCGCGCGCCCATATCACCAAGCAGCGCAACGCGGTGTTAAATTGATTGGTGCAACGTGCCATTATGTAACGCAAGATTTAGATGCTGGCCCAATCATCGAGCAAGATGTCACAAGAATTTCCCATGCCGATAATGTACAAGATATGATTCGCTTGGGCCGTGATATTGAGCGTGTTGTATTGGCGCGCGGTTTACGCCATCACATTGAAGATCGCGTATTGGTTCATGGTAATCATACAGTGGTGTTTTAAAGAAAGTTAGAATCATTGTAGTTGAATGAGAATCCTGCGGGTGAAATATCCGTGGGATTTTTTATTGTATGAATTTTATTGGCACAAAAAAATTCCCTGCCAAAGCAGGGAACTGATGAGTATTGAATAATGATCAGGAATTAATAACCTTCGTGATCATGGTGCTCAATTTTACCTCTGAAGATGCGATGTACATAGAATGTGTAGATCAAGATCAATGGTAATACTAAGCCAACGCCCCATAATGTAAATTCTAACGATGCAGGCGCGCTACTTGCTTCCCAAATTGTTAATTTACCAAGAATGATGTCAGGGAACATGCTGTAGCCAAAGCCGATGAATGAACACAATACAATCAATACTGCGCATAAGTATGGAACCCAATCGTGCTTGTAAGTTTCGTCTTTTGCAATTTTTGGTAGCATGATGAAGATGATTGCAGCCAATGCAACACATGCCAATGGCACTGGAGCCAAGTACAAGATGTTTGGCATTGTGAACCATTTGTCATAAACCGCTGAGTTAGTGAATGGCGTTGCGATGGAAACCAAGATGATTGCCAAGAATGCTAAGAAAATGCTGTTGCGGATTGCTTTGATCGCCATTTGACGGATGTGATCTTTCGCTTTAAAGATCAACCAAGCTGAACCTAATAATGCATAACCAAAACATACTGCGATGCCCGTTAGGATTGCAAAGCTCCAAGTCATCAAGTTTTGTTCTAATCCCATGACATATAAGCCGATCATCACACCTTGTGACATTGTTGCGATGTAAGAACCTACACAAAATAGTTTGTCCCACATGCCTTGGTGTTCTTGTTTTGCAGTATTACGGAAGTCAAATGCACAACCACGCAAAATTAAACCACCCAACATTGTTGCTGTTGGAATATAAAGAGTGACTAGAATGTCACCATAAGCTTGCGGGAAGGCAATGAATAAAACGCCAACGCCTAATACGATCCAAGTTTCATTCGCATCCCAGAATGGATCAATTGTTGCCACCATTGCATCACGATCAGCACGATCTTTGACGAATGGGAACAATAAGCCCACGCCAAGATCATAACCATCGAAGATGATGTAAAAGAATACGGCAACTGCCATTAACACAGCAAAGATGATGGGTAAGAGTGTTACTGCATCCATGATTATGCTCCTTTTGCCGCTGCAATGTTGTTTTTGATTGTTTTATTGGTCATGTAGAACAATACTGATAAGTAGCTCACCAATAAGAACGCATATAAGATGATATACATGGTTAATGAAGTGATCATCACTGTTGGGCCGTGCGGCGCAACTGCATCAGATGTTTTCAATAAGCCGTAAACGATCCAAGGTTGACGACCGATTTCAGTGACATACCAGCCAGCAACTACAGCGATCCAGCCTGAGAATGTCATACCGAAAAGTAGTTTATGCATCCATGGAGAAAGCTCTTTTTTACGCCATAATTGGTAAACGCCCACCCAAGATGCAAATAACATCAAGAAGCCGATACCAACCATTACGCGGAAGCTAAAGAATACTGGTGCAACAGGTGGATGAACATCAAATTCATTCAAACCTTTAATTTCACCATCCCAACTGTGAGTCAAGATTAAACTACCTAAATGTGGGATTGCGATTGGAAAGTCATTGGAGCGCGTTTCATTGTTTGGAATTGCAAATAGCGTTAAAGCTGCTGGTTGCTCTGTTTCCCAAATTGCTTCGATTGCAGCCAATTTATCAGGTTGATGTTTAAGTACCAATAAACCAGAAGCATCACCAATGAAGATTTGTACAGGGATTAAAATCGCAGCCACGATAACGCCAACATTCATAGCACTTTTCGTTGCTTTAGAGTTATCACCTTTCATCACTTTATATGCAGAAATACCTGCAACGATGAATGCTGCTGTTAAACCTGATGCCAATAGCATGTGAGCTAAACGAGTGACAAAGCTTGGGTTGAAGATCACTTCCCACCAACTTGTTACGTGAGCTTGTCCATCGATCATCTCAAAACCTGCTGGGGTTTGCATCCATGAGTTCAATGCAATGATCCAGAAAGCGGAGAAAGTTGTTCCGATCGCCACAAGTGCTGTTGAAATATTGTGAACACGCTGTGATACACGTTTTTGACCAAATAGCATAACGCCCAAGAATGTTGCTTCTAAGAAGAATGCAGTCAATACTTCATAGCCTAATAATGGGCCTGCGATATTACCGACGGTTTCCATGAATCCTGGCCAGTTTGTACCGAACTGGAAGCTCATAGTCACGCCCGTTACAACGCCGATCGCAAAGCTTAATGCAAAGATTTTAACCCAGAAGTTATATGCATTTAACCAAGATTGATCTTGCGTTTTTTGATAACGTAGTTTAAAAAATAGAAGGATCCAAGCGAGTGCGATATTGATGCTTGGGAAGATGATATGGAATGTAATATTAATGGCGAATTGTATCCGCGCCATGACTATTGGATCGAGTTCCATGATTGATGTGCCTTTTTATTGAGGTAAAATGGGGAACTCATTATAAAAGATTTTTTATAAATATTAAGGTAAGAAAAAGCACAAAAACAACAACTTATTGATTTTTATAGAAATTTAAATTTAAAAGATGACGATTTGTAATTAAAATGAAGGTTTTTAGTGATTGAAAGAGTGAATAAAACATGACTTTTTAGATATTTGTCAGAAAATATCAATATAGAAAGCATCTTTAATGATGGTTATCAGCTTTGGATCAATCTTAAATATATTTAAGAAATCTTCAATTGATTGAGTTCATTGGGCTTTATTTTTACTTCGATGCTGATATAGTAACAACGCATTTTTCCATTACTCTAGAGAGCGACGCATGAAGTTATTGCCCATTGAAGAAATTGCCAACACTATCCACTTATCATCTGATCATCTCACATCTCATGGCAAATACGCCGCCAAAATTAGCTTAAAAAGTATTGATCCTACCGCCAAGCAAGGCAAACTGATTCTTGTAACTAGCACAACACCAACGCCACAAGGTGAAGGTAAAACAGTGACCACAATCGGCATCAGTGAAGCGTTGAATTACATCGGTGAAAAAGCAATCGCCTGTATTCGTCAACCAAGTTTAGGGCCTGTATTTGGTCAAAAGGGCGGAGCTGCGGGCGGTGGACAAGCAGAAGTTGTGCCTATGGAGCAATTGAATCTCCATTTAACAGGTGATATTCATGCATTAACTTCAGCGCATAATTTGGCATCAGCAGCTTTAGATGCCCGTTTATTTCATGAGAATCGCTTGCGTGATCGCTTCACTGAAAAAAGCGGATTGCCACGTTTAAACATTGATAAAAATGCCATCGTTTGGCCGCGCGTTGTGGATCATAATGATCGAGCGCTTCGTGAGATTTTTGTGGGCAAAATGGCGGAGAACTTAGAGCATGTTCATCCTGCATCTTTTGATATTACAGCCGCTTCCGAGTTAATGGCGATTTTAGCCCTCAGTAAAAACCTACAAGATTTAAGACAGCGCATTGGCAAAGCCGTATTGGCTTACGATGTGAATGGCAAAGAGATCACAGCAGAAGATTTAGAAGTTGCAGGCGCAATGACGGCGATTTTACAAAAAGCGATTGAGCCAACACTAATGCAAACGGTGGAAAATACGCCAGTGATTATTCATGCAGGGCCTTTTGCGAATATTGCTCATGGCAACTCTTCCATCATCGCAGATGATATTGCGTTGTCATTGTCTGATTATGTGGTGACAGAAGCAGGCTTTGGCTCTGATATGGGCATGGAAAAGTTTTTCAATATTAAAGCGCGAGCAAGCGGCGTTTATCCTTCTTGTATCGTGATTGTGAGCACAGTGAAAAGCATTAAAGCGAACTGCGTGACAGAAAACCCAACCGCGATGGAAATGCTTGAATGTGGTGCGCGTAACTTGGGTTGGCACATTCACAATGCGAAGCGCTATGGTTTGCCTGTGATTGTTGCCATCAATGCATTCCCAAATGATACTGCGGAAGAGCTGGCATTTGTGAAAGCATTTGCGATGGAAAATGGTGCAGTAGATTGTGAAATCAGCAATGCTTATGCAGAAGGTGGCAAAGGTGCGAGCGCATTGGCAGAAAAAGTTGTCAAAGCGTGTGAAGGTGATCACAAGGCGCAATTGCTATATGGCGATGAGTTGAGTCTACAAGAGAAAGTTCTCGCAGTGGCGAGCACTTATGGTGCAACTGAAGTGGATTATTCGTCAGAAGCAATGACGATTTTACAAAAATTGGAAGCTGAAGGTTATGGCAATTTACCGATCTGTATTGCTAAAACGCCAGCATCCATCAGCCATGATCCTAAAGTTAAAAATGTGCCTGCGCCATTTATTTTGCCTGTTAAAACATTACAATTGGCAAAAGGTGCAGGATTCATTAAAGTGTTATTAGGCGATGTGATGACAATGCCAGGCTTAGGTTTGAATCCTGCGTATCGTAATATCGACATCGATGAGGATGGCAATATTATAGGGTTATAATTATGAAAAGAGATCCTAGGTTAGTTGAGTTTTCAAGAGAACATCACAGCGCTTTAAAATTGGGTTTGTTGATCAAAAATAGTGATGATTTGGCACTGTTAACGAAAGAGATCAAAAAGCTCAAAGGTACGTTATTGAGTCATTTCGCAGAGGAAGAGGTTGATCTACTTCATCTTGTGAGAAAGATTGATAAACCCGCTTTGTTGGATCGTTTTGAGGATGATCATAAAAAGTTAAGGCGTTATCTGCATCAATCAGAATTCACTTTGGAAGATGTGAAAGCATTTGGCGCTTTGCTCACAAGCCATTCACGATTTGAAGAGCAAGAGTTATTTCAAGCCATTCAGGCTTATTGGTCTCAAATAGATGAACAATAACTTAAAGCCTGAACTGACCCCATAAACTTGGACAGTTTATAAATTATAAAGACAAGGACTGATTTCGATATTCTATCGGACTCAGTCCTTTTAGTTTGAGCTTAATTCGATCATTATTGTAATAATCGATGTACTCATGAATCTCTTTCTCTAATTGATCGATAGATTCAAATTTTTTCACATGAAATAGCTCTGATTTCAAAACACCAAAGAAGTTCTCAATCACAGCATTATCATAGCAATTGCCTTTGCGTGACATGCTTTGTCTAACTTTGTGATCTTTTAAAGATTGTTGGTACTGTTTCATTTGATATTGCCAACCTTGATCAGAATGTAAAATCAGTTTCTTGCGTCCTTTCTTATGTAACTTTAAATGCTTCAATGCCTTATTCAGCATTTTACCCACCAACTCATATTTGGAGTTTTTAGCAACTTCATAGCTAATAATTTCCTGATTATATAGATCTAAAATCGGAGATAAATACAGCTTTTCACCGTTCACTTTAAACTCTGTGACATCTGTTACCCATTTTTGGTTGGGCCTTTGAGCCTTAAAATTACGCTTCAAAATATTCTTCGCTATTTTTCCAACTTTTCCTTTATAAGATTGGTATTTCTTCGGTCTTACTAAAGATTTAAGATTCAGTAATCGCATGATTCTTTGAACTTTTTTATGGTTAATGGGGAAATCTTTTTGTAATATCGCAGTGATGCGACGATAACCATATCGACCTTTATGCTCATGAAAAAGGGCTGTTATCCTTGCTTTAAGGCTTTCATCTGAATCAGGCTTAGCCAATACTGCCTTATGATAGTAATAAGTGCTTTTGGCTAGATTCATGATTTTCAGTAACGATGACAATGAATGCTTTACTTTGAGTTCTTCTGCGATGATTGTTTGCGCCTGAGCGCTTCTTCCTTCTCGTCCAATTCCTGAAACTTTTTTAACACATCATTCTCCGCACGAAGATAGGCTAATTCAGCTTGAAGTTGATCTATCAACTTTTCTTGTTCAGTGCGATTATCAGGTTTTTTGGGCAATCTCATCTTTTTAGGTCTTCCTTTTTGACGTGGTTCAAGTGCACTCAAACCACCTTCTTTAAACAGTGATTGCCATTCTAATATAGAAGTAAATGCTGGAATATTAAAATATGAAGCCGCTTCGCGGGCAGAGTAATAATGATCTGACATAAACTTCAATACATAATATTTGAATTCAGCAGAATATAATCGTTTTGTTGTTCTTGGCTGAATCCCTGATTGACCATGATACTGATAAGCTTTGACCCACTTTTTAACGGTGGAGTGATCAATATTAAAATGATCAGCTGTAGAGCTATATCCATTTCCTTTTTGATAAAACTTAACAACTTTTAATTTGAAATCAAAAGAATACTTCGCCATATAAAAACACCCCAAAGTTGTGTCCAACTTTTGGGGTGCAGTTCAGCCCCGCAAGGGGCTTTTTTAATCATCACCACCGCTATCACAAGACGAATTATCTGAACTTGAATATGAATCGTTATCACAGCGATTGTCATTATCATGATGATCATCGTCATCATAGCGATCATTCGTATTGGAATGATGGTGATAATAGCCATCATCATAATTGCCTGTGCTAGAGGGCGATTTAAAAGCTTGAATGATAATATATAAAATCACTGCAAAGATTAATGCAATGACAGAAGCCATAACGATGGATAGTTTAAGCAGAATTAAAACTGCAAATAGAATCAAAGTAATAATTAAAGTAATCAGCATTTTGTACCTAATAATATTTTCATAGTCATTTTTATTGTGGCTAAGGATACAGCATGTTTTTATTTTTCTAAAGGCTTATGATATGGCAAGACTGATTAACTGAGTATGAAGAATGACAAAAGAACAATACGAAGGCACACCAGAATTAATTTTTTACTGTGAATATAATCCGAACGATTTTGAAGATCGGTTGGAGATTCCATTCACGAATGAATATGATATTAAACTATGTTTTTCTCGTGATGAAGATAATCAAGTTTGTATTAACGTGGATTTACAGCCTAAAGAATCAAATATTCCAAAAGACTTTTTTGGTAAGAATATTTTAAATGTAACTGCTATTGCGGGGAAGAATGGCATTGGTAAAACATCTATTTTAGATCGTATTTCAAATATATATATGATTCAGCTGTTTAAGCTAGATGATATATTTTATATAGATTCTCTTGAAAATGATTATCCTGATAAGCTTCAGATTAGTATTAATGGTAAAAATGTCGATATTCAACAGAGAATGATTACTAAGTTACTGAATGATACAGAGAAATATATATTTTCTACTAAAGGTATAAGAAAAAATAAAACTATTAATAACTTATCTAGATGGCATTTTATGACTTCAGATACATTTATAGAGGTGTTTCAGGTAGGTTTTCCTCAAGAAGTAATGATTAATTGTGAACATGGATATCGTTTTGAGATGATAGACTCTTTTAGTCTTAAGGCATCATATCAACATTGGATGCCTGAGATTAATCGTAATATAGAAAGATTATCTGTGTTATCAATTGAATTTCTTTTTAAATCAAAGAAAGATAAGGGTCTGACTAAAAACACACATTTTTTATATGTTTTTTTAGAAAATTTATGTTTTAGATGTGCGATAAAGCTTATTGATTATTATGAGTCAGATGGTGATTTTATAGTACCTCATCGTGATAAAATTAAGGAATTTTTAGATTTATATAATGATAATATTTCTGATATGAAAGATTATTTTATTAAGATGGATGGCTTATTAGAGTTAAAGGATAAATACATAGAGCTATATGGAAAAATTTTAACTCGTCATGATATAAAAACAAATATTGATAGCATTATAGAATGGATTAGGGATAGGAAAGAAAATGATTTTTTTGGTATAGAGTTGAAGTTAAATGTAGATACTGTCGATCAATTTGAGATTAGTAAATTTTTAGGCTTATTGGATGAATTTTCTGATAAAACAGGAATAAAGGGCTTGTTTGAATGTAAATTTAGTCGATTTAGTTCAGGTGAGCAGCAATTATTAGATGGTTTTTCTATATTACAAACAGTTTTATTAAATAGTTCACAAGGTCTATTAATTTTATTAGATGAGCCAGATGCAAGATTACATCCTGAATGGTCGCGAAAATATTTGTCTTATTTATTGAAATTTTTAAATGCTGAAGGTGAACGATTAGGTATTAAATTTCAAGTGATTTTAACAACCCATTCACCATATTTAATCAGTGATTTGCCCAAAGAAAATATTATCTTACTTGAGAAAAATGAAGAAACAGGCAAACGTACAGCTAGAAAATCCAACTATGGCTTTGCGAGTAATTACTATGACATTATGAACGATAGCTTTTTCTTGGATGATACGATTGGTGAGTTTGCAAAGCAAAAGATTAATACCTGTATTCAAATAATTAATCGTATATCAGATGATTTAGATAAATTAGCAAATGATGAATTGATTCTACATGATGGATTATCATTATTTGTGGAAGACAGCTTAAAAACGATAGAGGAACAGAATAAAATTATTGCTCTTGTTGGTGATAAGTTTATACAGAAGCAATTACAACAACTATCAAATTCTGTAAAACAGCGATTATTGGCTCATGGCGATGATTCTGTTCGTAAACAACAAATAGAACAAGATATTGCAGAATTAGAAGAAAAATTACGACAGAAAAAGATGGAGCTAAATAATGATTAAATTGGCTCATGATTTATATAAAGATTTTGAAGAGGAATATTTTAATTGGATTAAAGAAAAGCTAAATGGTGGAGATAAATTAGTTGAAACCATTAATGGCATTGTTAAAAAGTACCCTCAATATAGGATTGATTCTGGCAAACATGAAGATTTTCTAAAGGCATTGCTAATTAATCCATTTAGTAAAATGAGTAAGGGGCAATTTCAACTTTTAGAAGTTTATTATCAATTTGCATTATTTAATAGGAAAGATCCATTAGTGATAACTAAAGGATCAGCAAAGAAGTTTGATATATCAGCCATATTAAATTATTCACAATTTATGGATTATTCAAAAAAGAATAAAACATTGCGCGAATATATTATTGAAGCTTCTAAGGTTGAGGTTTGCCCTTATTGTAATCGCCAATATATTGATATGTTTCAAAAGTCAGGTAAAGGATATAAAGCAATTGCTCAGCTTGATCATTTTTATCCAAAAGAGCAATTTTCATTATATGCATTATCACTTTATAACTTTGTGCCAAGCTGTTCATCATGTAATCAAGGCAAAAGCGATAAAGCCAATCAACTGATTTATCCTTTTGCAAAGAACGCAAAAGAAGAGAACCAAAAACCATATTTTAAGATTAAGAGCGAAGATTTAGATCATTTGCGTGGCAATGTTCCGCCTGAAATCGATTATGCGTTTATAGATTCAGATAAGAAATCTCATGCTGATTCTTTACATCATAAAAATATGTATCAAAATCACAGCGTATTTGCTCAGCGATTATTACAAAGGCAGCGATTATATAATCCGAGTTATATTGCTCAAATAAAAGAGTTTTTTCCAAAATTGAGTGATGAAGAGATCAGGGAAGTATTGTTTGGTTTCAGTGGTAATTTGGAAGAGTTAAAACAAAAGCCATTATCCAAGTTAGCACATGATATTCTGGATTTAAATAAAAAATAATTACAAAAGGAACGAAACAATGGATGAAAAGACAAAATTATCAGAACAAATAGACATACATTTAATCATCATATTTATCATTTATTTAATTTTGAGTTTGTTTTTAAAAGGTTCTGCTAAACAGACCCATATATTTTTTGCGTGTATTGCTTTGATGGTTCCTATGGTTACAGTTGTATGTCATGCGAGTGTGAGATTAAGGCATAAAAAGGAATATATGATCACAAATGGATTCATTGCTGTATTAGTAGCCATATTAGAAGCTTTGATCTTTTTCTAAATGAAAATAATAGCCACAAAAAAGCCCAGTTAATCTGGGCTTTTGTTTGTTTTGGAGGTTAGGGAAGGTTACTTCTCTTCATCGCCCCAGCATTCTGTATTTTTCAAGCCTTTGATGCTTGATGCTTTAAATACAGGATCTTTACCTTCTTTCAATTGTTTATTGAAGTCATCGCTCACAGCAAATGCGATTTTGCTGAGTTTGAAAATGATTACAAGGTTAATGATCGTCATTAAGCCCATGAATACATCCGCTAAATCCCATGCGGTTTGCATTTTGATCAATGCGCCAACCATTACCATTGCCAATACAATTAAGCGATAGATTAACAGCATTGCTTTATTACCATTGATGAATTCGATGTTAGTTTCACCATAGTAATAGTTACCAATGATGGAGCTGAAAGCAAAGAACATCACTGCGATTGCAACAAAGTATTTTGCCCATTCGCCCATTTGTAATGCGAGAGAATGTTGTGTTAATACAACACCAGATGTATCAGGCGTAACATTGGTGTATAAGCCAGATAACAAGATGATGAATGCAGTTGCGGAACATACCATGATCGTGTCAAAGAATACACCTAAACTTTGTACTAAGCCTTGCTTAGCAGGGTGCGTTACATTTGCAGCCGCAGCAGCATTGGGTACAGAGCCCATACCAGCCTCATTTGAGAATAAACCACGACGTACACCTTGCATGATAGCAACGCCAATGCCGCCGCCCACAACTTCATTAAAACCGAATGCATTCGTGACAATTAACATGAACATTTCAGGCACTCGAGTGATGTTTGTGCCCAAAACATAAATGGCTAAAGCAATATAGAAAATTGCCATCACAGGTACGATCACTTGCGTGAATGTCACGATGCGCTTAACGCCGCCAAATATGATGATTGCTGTTGCAATCACGAGAACAATACCAATGTTTTGAACATCATAGCCAAAAGCATCAGAGAATGATTTAGCAATGGTATTGGATTGAACTGAGTTGAAGATAAAGCCGAATGTTATGGCCAAAAGTACAGCGAACACGATGCCAAGTTTGCGCAAGCCTAGTGCTTTTTCCATATAGTAAGCAGGGCCGCCGCGGAATGTATTGCCATCTTTTACTTTATAAACCTGTGCTAATGTACTTTCGACAAAGGCTGTTGCCATACCGATGATGGCGATAACCCACATCCAAAATACTGCACCTGGGCCGCCCACTGCAATGGCGATGGCAACGCCTGCAATATTACCTGTACCAACACGACTTGCGGCACTGATGGTGAAGGCTTGGAAAGCTGAAACGCCATCTGAGCCAGATTTTTTCTCCACTGTCTGCTTGAGCATCTGTTTAAATAGACGAATCTGAACAAAACGAGTGCGGAAAGAGAAATAAAATCCTAATGATAATAGGCCAATGATGAGAATGTAGGTCCAGATGAAGCTATTAAAAGGTCCTGTTAGCCAATTGATGATGCTCATAAACAATCCTTAAAATATGAAAAAACTGCATAACTATACAGCAGGTAATCCATATTTCTTATATATTTCTTTTATGATTTTCACAAATTCAGGCGAAGGTGGCTCAGTTTCGGACAGTGTGTATTTTAAATTCAGCTCTTGCCATTTGGATTCACCAAGATTGTGGAAGGGCAAAACCTCAATGCGTTCAATGAGTTTTTTGTCATGTAATTCAATGGCTTTATCTTGTAGGGATTTCACAAATTGTGCATGTTTTTCCACATCATTAAGATCATCTGTTAAGCCTGGCACTAACACATAACGAATCCACATGGGTTTACCCATTTTGATTAAACGATGCGCAAAATCTAATGTGGGTTGCAATGGTTGTGCAGTTAATTTTTGGTATTTTTCAGGATCAATGTGCTTGATGTCGAGCATCACTAGATCAATATTATCAAACCATGCATCATCTAAATGTCCTGCTAGAAAGCCTTGAGTATCTAACGCAATGTGTAAGTTATAGTCTTGCTTGACGCGATAAGCAATTTCACCGATAAAGTTCGCTTGCATTAATGGTTCACCGCCAGAAAAAGTCACGCCGCCTGCAAATTTTAAGAAGCGTGCATATTTGCCAATTTCAGTCACGATTTCATCGACAGTTTTGAGTTTGCCATTGTGCAGTTTCCAAGTATCAGGGTTGTGACAATACAGGCAACGGAATTGACAGCCTGCACTGAACATCACGAAACGAACACCAGGACCATCCACAGCGGCGCCAGTTTCTATAGAATGAACGAAGCCAGAGAGTTTATTGTCTTCATTAATGACAACGGGTGCAATGATGCCCGCAGGTTTGGTGACATTGTCGAAATCAAGCTTCTCAAGCTCAGCAAGGGAAATAGTAGGGATTGAAGTTTGGTCTCTGCTCATGCGTCACCTTTAATAATTATTGTCGCAATAAAAGGGCATACCGTAGTATGCCCCATATTTATACCATGATCAGTATATTATGCTTTCATATGGAATGTACGGTTAATAACGTCCATTTGTTGCTCTTTAGTTAACTTGATGAAGTTAACAGCATAACCTGATACGCGCACTGTCAATTGTGGGTATTTTTCAGGATGATTCATTGCATCCACTAATGTATCACGATCAAATACGTTCACGTTGATGTGGAAGCCATCAGCGCCACAGTAACCATCTAAGCAGTTTGATAAGTTATTCACGCGGTCTGCCAATGTATTACCTAATGCACCTGGCGTTGCTGATGCTGTCCAGCTGATGCCATCCAATGCTGCTTCGTAAGGAATCTTCGCAACTGAAGCACCTGCTGCAACGAAACCAGAAGTATCACGGCCATTCATTGGATTCGCACCTGGCGCAAACGGTTCGCCATCGCGGCGGCCATCTGGTGTATTACCAGTTTTTTTGCCGTAAACAACGTTAGATGTGATGGTTAATACAGATTGTGTTGGTACAGAATTACGATATGTTTTCTGTGCTTTCACTTTATTCATGAAAGATTCAGTTAACATGACTGCAATTTCATCTGCACGTTCATCATTGTTACCGTAAGCAGGGAAGTCGCCTTCGATTGCAAAGTCAATTGCAACACCTTGCTCATTACGAACAGGTTTAACTTTTGCATATTTAATGGCAGCCAATGAGTCCGCAGCGACAGATAAACCTGCGATACCACAAGCCATTGTGCGGAGAATGTCACGATCATGCAGAGCCATTTCAATGCGCTCATAAGCATAACGATCATGAGAATAGTGGATAGCATTCAATGCTTTCACATAAGTTTCTGCTAACCAATCCATCATTTTGTCATAAGCTGGCATTACTTTGTCATATGTTAATACATCGTCAGTGATTGCGTCGAAACCTTTTGCAACTAACTTGCCTGATTTTTCATCCACACCGCCATTGATTGCGTATAACAATGCTTTTGCTAAGTTTGCACGCGCACCAAAGAATTGCATTTGCTTACCGATTGCCATTGCAGATACACAGCATGCGATGCCATAATCATCGCCCCATTTTGGCATCATGAGATCATCTGATTCGTACTGAATTGCACTTGTTTCAATGGAAACTTTAGAGCAAAAATCTTTGAAGCCTTTGGGTAATTGTGTTGACCATAGAACTGTTAAGTTTGGCTCTGGTGCTGGCCCTAAGTTATACAAAGTGTGTAAGAAACGGAAGCTGTTTTTAGAAACCAATGTACGGCCATCTTTGCCCATACCGCCGATTGATTCAGTCACCCAAGTTGGATCGCCTGAGAATAATTGGTTGTAATCTTCTGTGCGTAAGAAACGGATGATGCGTAATTTGATCACCAAATCATCAATTAATTCTTGTGCTTCTGACTCTGTGATTTTGCCTGCTTGTAAATCGCGCTCAATATAAACATCTAAGAATGTTGAAACACGGCCGAATGACATCGCAGCACCATTTTGTTCTTTAGTTGCTGCTAAATATGCAAAGTATGTCCATTGAATCGCTTCTTGTGCTGTTTCAGCAGGGCGGCTGATGTCAAAGCCATAAGACATTGCCATCATTTTTAATTCGCCCATCGCACGAATTTGCTCGGACATCTCTTCGCGCAAACGTAAAGTATCTTCGTTGAATTCCCAGTTATCAGTTTCTGCCTTTTCAGCTTCTTTGGCTTTCATTAGGAAGTCAATGCCATACAGCGCAACACGACGATAATCACCAATGATTCGGCCACGACCATAAGCATCTGGTAAACCTGTGATGACGCCAGAAGAACGGCAAGCACGGATGACTGAGTTGTACATATCAAATGTTGCTTGGTTGTGGTCTTTGCGGTAATGGGTATAAATGTCTTCCAATTCAGGATTTAATGTGCGGCCGATCTCTTCTAAAGAGTTTGCAACTAAACGGAAACCACTGTTTGGGAACAAACCACGCTTTAACGGCGCATCTGTTTGCACACCTACGATTTTTTCTAAATCTTTATTGATATAACCAGGACCAAATGCATCAATGCGCGAACCCACATTGTCTGCAACATCTAAAACACCGCCTGGACAAGCACGTTCTTTAGCCAATAAGGCAGATAATTCTTTCCATAATTGTTCTGTTCTTTGTGTTGGACCTGCTAAGAAAGAGTCATCACCTTCATACGGCGTATAGTTGTTTTGTATGAAGTCACGAACATCTACTTTTTCTCGCCATTGTGTGCCTTTAAAATCACGCCATGCAAGATCAAAGTTTGAGATGTTGTGTGTATTATTGTTTTTCATAATAACTCCTAATTAAAGGTAAAATTTTGTTGTAGGAAAATTGATTAACCTGACCACTATTATATTCTTTTTCTGAAGTTTTCTTTTCGATTTTATTGAATAAATTTACATGTATGCGCAATTAATGTGTGAAATATCCTTGTTTTGTGCAATTTTATTGTTAAGGTATATTTATTAATGTAAATATATGTTTACCCCTGAAAAGTAAAAGGATAATGTTTCATTATCCCTTTCTTTCTTGCAGTATTGTTTCAGAAAATCACGAGCCTTGCAACATGTACGGAATAAACCAACGAAGGTAATAAAAACCCGCAAGAAATACGATGAAATTGGTTAATAGCATGAGCATTGCAGATGAATGTTTATGAATGACCTTAATCAATATGAATACTGTTGTGATTGTGCCGCTGATGACAACAAATAACCATGTGGTTAAAATCAACATAAAACCGTAATTAAATTCTAGGTTTAATAGGTTGTTTGGCAGAATATCTAAGTAAGAAGATGAGATAAAAGTGAATGCGCTAAAGAAGAATGATAATGCGCCAATGCCAAAAGCAATTCTTCTGAAAGAAGGATGCTCATTATAAAGTGCATAAGAGAGTAAAACTGTAATCACAGGGATAAAAGAGATCGGAAATAATAAAGATGGTCGTGAAAATACAAAACTGACGATCACTAAAAATAACCAACCAATGGCGCATGCAAAAATATTGGGACGTGCTGCTGGTGCTTCACTCATTTTTTTTCCTTTATGACATTAAAATATATTGTGATGTTGATCACTCAATTATATCATTAAAGCCAAAACAGTATATAATGCGCCATTTTATAAGCTCAGTAAAAATTTATGTCATCCTCTCAAACTCATAGCGTGGCGGAAAGATCTCTTTTTTCCATCAGCTGGCCGATCTTCATTGATATCTTTTTGCACATTGTCACCTTGTTAATTAATACATGGATGATCAGTCATGTCTCAATGAAAATGGTGGCTGCAACGGCGGCTAGTAATCAGTTCTTTGAAACAAGCATTGCCATTTTAAACTTCATTGGTGTTGGTTGTAGCATTGTGGTGGCACAATATTTAGGTGCAGGCAATCGAGAGGTGACGCGTAAAGCCATTCACATCTCCATCACGTTAAATGCGTTACTGGGCATCATCACATTTTTGGTCATCTGGTTTTTCGGCTATGGCTTATTGATCGCAATGAATACGCCCGAAGATATTTTGGATATGTCCTATGATTATTTCCATATCATGGGCATTTGTTTGATCTTTGAGGCGATTGCCATCGTATTAGCGTCTTGTTTGCGCGTATATGGTTATTCTAAAGCACCCATGTATGTTTCGTTGATCATGAATATAGTGACGGTTGTGGGCAATGTGTTTGTTTTATATGGCGTATTGGGCTTCCCACAAATTGGTTTGTCAGGTGTGGCATTTTCAACGCTTCTTGGTCGAATGGTTGGCGTTGCATTGTTGTTTTACCTTTTGTTTTTTGGCATTAAAATTACCTTGGAATGGCGGATGTTCTTCCAGTTTCATAAAGGGATTTTAAAGCAAATTTTAAAGATTGGCTTGCCATCTGCGGGTGAAAACTTATCGTGGACAGCACAAATGCTAGTAATGCTTGCTTTTGTCGGTAAGCTTGGCGAGGATGCATTGGCAGCACATAATATTTATCTGCAATTAACTTATATGTTAATGCTATTTGCGTTATCCATTAGCATTGGTAATGAGATTTTAGTCGGGCATTTAGTGGGCGGATCGAATTTTGATGGCGCTTATAAGCGTACTTTCAAAAGCTTAAAGATTGGGATGATTGTGACATTTCTGATTGTTGTGATCTTTTATCTGATGCGTGATTACGTGGTGGATGGTTTTACCGATGATGAAGTCATCACAGAGTTGTTGCTGTCACTCTTTGCCATTTCTATATTGTTAGAACCTGGGCGAACACAAAATATTGTGATGGTGAATGCATTGCGTGCAACAGGTGATGCAAAATTCCCATTCTATGCAGCGTTAGTCTTTATGTGGGGCGTTGCGATTCCTGTAGGGTACTATTGTGGTTTTGTATTGGAAATGGGATTGTTAGGCATATGGATCGGCTTTTTATGCGATGAATGGATTCGTGGCTTAGTGAATGCTTGGCGTTGGAAATCACGCAAGTGGGAAGCTAAGCGCTTAAATATAGAGCATACGATATAAATGTATTCTGAACTTCTCAAGTATTCCCAAACATTTGGCCCAATGGAAGAAGACTTTTATGATTGGCATAAAGGTCGTACGAAATATGGCGTTTGGGTGCTTGAGTTGGATGATGAGGTGTTTTTACAGCGATATTGTCAAGCACAGCAACATTTATCACCTTATTTGATATCGCATTATTATCGAAAACCACACATAACATTAGCACCGTGTGGTTTTTTAATGCCTGAAAAAAATAACGCTGATGATTATGATGCAGCATCATTAATGCAAGATGTTGATAATATTTTATCGTTGGATTTATCGGTGCTTGACTGTACGATTCGTAATGTATTGATCAGCTATGCCATCGCGCCAGGCTTTGAAGTATTGGATCATCAAGGCGATTTAGGGCGCTTGAATGGTTTATTGCGTAAAGCAGATCCTATGGATGATAATATTGATTATTTTCCGCACATTACGGTGGGTTTATACAATGCTCAATGGTGTACAAGGCTGATATTATCCGCATTACAGCAGTTTGCTATTGAAGATGATATTGTTTTACAGCACTCTGTGATTAAGCTCGTCTCTTATGTGCCAACAGTATCAGGTGGCGCTTTACAAGACGAGCTTATGATTAATTTATCTGACCAATCTATGGTTAGATGTTCAGAGATTTTTTGATTTCAGGTAAAACTGTATCCCAAGAAATCGGGCTTTTGATCATTGTATCTTGGAACTTTATGACAGGAATGAACCAGCCGAGTTGTTCGACAAGATTTTTGTCATGAGCGATGTCGATAAACTCATAAGTAATCCCATTTTCTTTGAGTATATCCATGGCTTCTTCACATAAATGACAATCGCTGGTGCCATACAGCAAAATTGGTGAAGTTGTTGTATTGTCTATCATTCTTTTATGACCTCACATTTAAAACTTAGCTGCGATTTTTGTCGCTTGATTACAATACCACAAAAAATGTCGCTCGCGACAGTTGATCTTACGGTTTTAGATATGCTTCGACCAATTTCACCCAATAGGATGCAACCACAGGTAAAATTTCATCATTGAAATCATAGTTTGGATTGTGCAAAGAACAACCATGTGTACCTTCTAAGCCATTACCGACAAAAACATAGCAACCTGGTGCTTTTTGTAGCATCAATGCAAAATCTTCACTGGCTGTAATGGGTTTGAAATTTTGAATGATGTAATCATCACCTAAAAACTCACGGCCCACGGCTTCAGCGAATGCAGTCTCTCTTACGGAATTATCCAATAGAGGATAAACACGAATATACTCAACTTTTGCAGTTGCACCATAACTTTTGGCTTGGAATTCGATCGTATCTTTAATTCTTTGCTCTACAAGATCTTGGATTTCAGGATTCAAGTTACGCACCGTAAGCTCCATATGTGCTTCATCAGGAATGATGTTGCTCACTGTGCCCGCATGAATTGTACCTGCTGTAATAATAGTGGTTTCCAAAGGATTAACATTACGGGCAACGATGGTTTGTAGAGCCATGATGATGGAAGATGCCACAACAACAGGATCAACGCTTAAATGAGGAATTGCGCCATGTCCACCTTTGCCGTGAATTGTCACTTTAACTGTATCTGCAGAAGCCATGCTTGGTCCAGAATGAAAAGCAAAGTGGCCTGCTTCAAAACCTGGCCAATTATGGAATCCAAAGATCGCATCGCAAGGGAACTGTTCAAATAAACCGTCTTGGATCATTTTTTCAGCACCCGCATGTCCTTCTTCAGCAGGCTGAAAAATCACATTGATTGTGCCTTGAAAGTTTCTATTTTCAGCTAAATAACGTGCAGCTGTTAAAAGCGTTGTTGTATGGCCATCATGACCACAAGCATGCATTTTTCCTGTAATCTCGCTGGCATAAGGTAAATTTGTGTTTTCTGTGAGTGGCAGTGCATCCATATCTGCGCGTAAGCCAATGGTTGGGCCTTCACCATTTTTAAGTTGCCCTACAATGCCTGTTTTTGCAAACCCTCGCGTTACTTTGTAACCCCACTTTTCCAATAAAGATGCAACGAGTTGGCTAGTTTGAAACTCTTCATAGCCTAATTCAGGGTGGCGGTGGATTTGATGGCGAATGTCGATCATTTCATCGGTAAATGCGGCAATGCCAAGTAAAACTTTGTGGCTAATCATTCGATTTCTCCTTGGTGAATCATTCATGGTTTGGCTCAAAATCTAGCATGCTCAGGCGCTGTTTTCAAATGAATCATATATGCTAAATATGTCTATTTCATGAAAAAAGCCAAGGATTCAAAACCTTGGCTTTAGCAGAAAATTATATTGAGATTAAATTTTATCTTTTAACTCATAGAGTAAATTCAGAGCATCTCTCGGCGTGAGATCATTGATGTTGATCTCTTTCAGTTGCTCAATGACGGGATGAAGGGACTCTTCAAATAAAGATAATTGCGTCTGTGCTTGCGGCACGCTCTGAGTATGTTGGGTTGTTGCAGCAGCAAACGAATGCTCGAGCTCATTCAATTTACCTTTTGCCATATCAATGACTTTAGGTGGAATGCCAGCAAGCGCCGCCACTTGTAAACCATAACTTTTGGAGGCAGCACCTTTTTTTACTGCGTGCATAAAGATGATTTGATCTTTATGTTCCACCGCATCTAAATGCAAGTTCACTATTTCAGGGTAGAGATTCTCAAGTTCTGTCATTTCAAAATAGTGTGTTGCAAATATTGTGAGTGCTTTTAATTGTGTTGTTAAGTAAACGGCTGCGCTCCAAGCGAGTGATAATCCATCCAAAGTTGATGTGCCTCGCCCAACTTCATCCATTAAGACTAAACTTTTCGCTGTCGCATAATGGAGGATCGTTGCAGTTTCGAGCATTTCCACCATGAATGTGGATTGCCCTGATGAAAGGTCATCTTGTGCGCCAATTCGTGTAAATATACGATCCACAGGCCCTAAAACGGCAGCATCAGCAGGTACAAACGAACCAATGTAAGCGAGCAGGGTGATCAAAGCCGTTTGGCGCATGTAAGTAGATTTACCGCCCATATTTGGTCCAGTTACGATCTGCATGCGCTGATTGGGTGTTAATGATGTGCTGTTGGCAATGAAGGGATGTGAAATCGTGGATTCCACAATGGGATGACGACCATTTGTGATCTCAATGCCAATGTTTTGACTGAATTGTGGGCGGTGCCAATTCAATGTGTTTTTTAACTCGCAAAAATTTGTGAATATATCAACATGCGCAATGGCATCACTCAATAAACGCAGTGCTGTCACATGAGGAATGAGTTGATTGAGTAATTGATCCCAGAGTTGTTTTTCAAGTGCTAAGGCGTTTTCTTTTGCATGGAGAATTTTATTCTCAAATTGCTTTAAGTCTGGTGTGATGTAGCGTTCAACGCCTTTGAGCGTTTGGCGGCGCACATATTCTGTGGGCATTTTATCCGCAAATTGTGTAGGCACTTCAATGTAATAACCGTGTACGCGATTATAACCAACTTTAAGTTGCGCAATGCCAGTGACTTTCTTTTGATCTTCTTCCAATTGTAGAAGGAAATTTTTACCTTCATGATTGAGTGCTAATAACTCATCTAATTTAGCATTATAACCTTGACGAATCACGCCGCCATCACGAATTAACACAGGCGGTTCATCTATGATGGCGCGTTCAAGCAAATCAACCAGTTCAGGTTGTGTTGTGAGATCTTGCAACCAATCAGGATTGATCACTTGGATTGTGTCTGATTGCTGGATGATTGCTGTCAAAGCGGGCATCTGCTTTAGGCTCTCTTTGAGTTGAATCATATCCCGTGGGCGAGCTGATTTCAGAGAGATTCGCGTGGTTAAGCGTTCAATATCAGAAATTTGTTTTAATAAAGGTTTTAATGTGCTGATGTGATGTTCTACGCTTTCTGTTAAATCTAAACGTTGATTCAATATTCGTTGGTCACGTAATGGACGATTGAGCCAACGAGATAATAAACGAGAGCCCATTGGTGTTTGGCAATGGTCAATTAAGCTTCTCAATGTGTGATCGTTGCCGCCGCTTAAAGTACGTTCGATTTCTAAGTTTTTGCGTGTGGTTGTATCTAAAATTAATGCATCATCAATGTGTTCGATGTGCAAAGTTGTAATGTGTTCAAGTTCACTTTTTTGTGTTTCTTTGGCATAAGTGAGCAGGGCACCAGCTGCCATGATTGGTAAAGAATCATTCGTTAAACCAACGCCTTGTAAAGAGTTTAATTTGAAATGGCTCAATAATTTTTCTGTATTGCGTGCTAAATCAAAATGCCAATCAGGATATTTTTGCACAATTGTCATTTTTGAAATGGATTCGGGAATGGCCAATTCTTCTGGTGCAATGAGTTCAGAGGGTTGTAATCGGATCAACTCTGAAAGCAATTCTGATTCTGATAAGGGATCAGTCAACATAAAACGCGCACTCGATAAATCCAGCCAAGACAATAGCCATTTATCATTGGCAAATGCGATCGCAGCTACTTGATTATCTTTTTTTGTGTCTAATAAATACTCATCTGTTAATGTGCCTGGTGTTAATACACGCACGACTTCACGTTTAACAGGGCCTTTTGCAGGGACTTCGCCCACTTGTTCGCAAATGGCAACAGAAACCCCAGCGCGCACAAGTTTTGCCAAATAACTCTCAGAAGAATGATGTGGAATGCCAGCCATTGGAATGGGTTCACCTGCTGATTGTCCACGCGCTGTTAATGTAATGTCGAGAAGTTTTGCAGCTCGTTTAGCATCTTCAAAGAACAGTTCATAAAAATCCCCCATTCGGTAAAAAAGTAGCATGTTTGGGTAGGATGATTTGATGCTTAAATATTGTTGCATCATAGGCGTGTGAGCGGTTGGTGCTGCTTTGGTCATACGAATTTGATCTCTCCAAATCACGGATTAAAAATGTGAAGTATTGTAAAAGTATTTGCGTTCAAAAAGAAAGTGTTGCACATTATACCCTTCATTTGTCATTGTCGAGGAAATATATGGAAGTTCTGCTGGACCCGTCGATATGGGTTTCGCTTATAATTTTAGTCGTTCTAGAAGTCGTTTTGGGTATTGATAACTTAATTTTCATAGCGATTCTTTCTAATAAACTTCCTCCTCATCAAAGAAATCAGGCAAGAATAACAGGGCTAACGCTTGCTCTGTTAATGCGTATTGGTTTACTTTCGGTGATGACATGGATGATCACTCTGACCAATCCAATATTTACAGATCCTTTTTTTAATCATGCATTTTCTGTCCGAGATTTGATACTGATTTTTGGTGGATTCTTTTTGTTACAAAAAGCGACGAAAGAATTGCATGAGCGCATCGAAGGCGGTGTGCTGGTTGAAGGGAAATCTAAAGGCTATGCAAAGTTCTGGCCGATCGTTTTACAAATCATTGTATTAGATGCTGTGTTTTCATTTGATGCGGTGATTACAGCAACAAGTATCGCAAAACATTTATGGGTAATGGTAACAGCTGTGACAATTTCTATGGCGTTAATGTTATTTGCAGCGCGTCCATTGACTGATTTTGTGAATCGTCATCCAACAATCGTTGTATTGTGTTTAAGCTTCCTATTGATGATTGGTTTGAGCTTAATCATGGAAGGTTTTGGCGTAGAAGTACCAAAAGGCTATATTTATGCTGCGATTGGTTTTTCTGTATTCATTGAGCTCATTAATCAGCTCATTAATCGCAATCTCTTAAAGCAAGAGAGTAAATACTCTCGTCGTGAACGTGCAGCCAATTTAGTATTAAAAATGTTAGGCACCAATGACAAATCAGAGGAGCTTGAAGAAGAAGAGGCTGAAGATAAGCAGATTGATTCTGAGCTGGAAGAGCTTTTCGGTAAAGATGAACGCAATATGGTGAGCGGCGTTTTAACATTGGGTGATCGTGTGATTCGCTCGATTATGACACCAAGAAATGATATTTCATGGATCAATATTCATGATTCTAAAGAGGAAATTTTAGCGCAAGTCAAAGAGATTCCTCATAACTATTTCCCTGTGTGCGATGGTAGCTTAGATGAAGTGATTGGCGTTGCGCGTGCTAAAGATGTCATTTCTGATTTAATGACAACGGGCGAAATTGATCGTGAAAATACTATTAAACAAGCAATTTACTCTCATCGTTCCACAACTGTATTGAAAATGATGGATATTTTCCGTCATACCAATGCGCATATGGTGATTGTAACAGATGATTTTGGTTCAATTCATGGTGTGATTACATTGTTAGACATTATCGAAGCGATTGCTGGTGAGTTCCCTGATGAAGATGAAACAGCATCCATCGAAACTTTAGGTGAAAATGAGTGGAATATGGCTGGCTCATGTGATCTTCACTTAGTGGAGCAAACTTTAGGTGTTCGTGGTTTAGTGGATGAAGAGGATGATTACAGCTCTTTGGGCGGATTGTTAGTCGACATCTTTGATAATGTTCCTGCTGTTGGCGATTCATTGGAACTCAAAGGTTATCTATTCACTGTCACAGAAGTGGATGATCGTCGAATATTAAGTGTGCATGTGACTAAACCGAAAACGGAAATGATGTAGTATACTTACCTTTTTACAAGTGCAACTTCAGGGTGAGATCATGCAAAATGATGCAAACATGTTACAACGTTTTCTATTTGATAACCTTCCAATTCGCGGTGAGCGCATCAAGTTAACAACTTCATGGCAAGAAGTCTTAGAAAGACGTGAATATCCTGAAGTTGTTAAAAAATATTTAGGTGAATTGGTTGCAACAGCTGCATTGTTGAGTGCAATCATCAAAATTGAAGGCAAAATGACGCTTCAGATAGAAGCAACAGGTGCTTTGAATATGTTGGTTGTACAGATCACACACGATGGTGGTTTTCGTGCAACTGCAACTTATCAGGATGATTTGCCTGAAAATGCAACTTTCAAAGAGTTGACAGAAGGTGGGCGAGTTGTGATCACTATTGAAAATGCGCGTTCAATTGAAAGCAGTTATCAAGGTGTAATTCCGTTGATTGATGATTCGATTAGTGCGGCCATTGAGCGTTATTTTGAAACATCGGAGCAGTTGAAAACATCCTTATTTCTACGCAATACAGAATCTACATTAGGTGGTTTATTATTGCAGCGTATTCCTGGTGAAATGGAAGATGAAGATGCCTATAATCGCGTTTGCCATTTAGCAGATACGGTAACAGCAGAGGAGTTGAATGAATTAGATACGCAAACATTATTGTACCGTTTATATTCTGAAGATGACATTCGCTTATTTGATGAAGAAGCACTACATTTTCATTGCCAATGCTCACGCGAACGATCAATCGGTATGTTGAAGCAATTATCAATGGATGAATTGAAAGAGATCGTTGCAGAAGAGGGTAAAGTGAGTGTGACATGCGAATTCTGTGGTAAATCGTATGACTTTGCAGAGAACGATTTAAAAGAGATCGAGCATGCCTAAATTTAAAGAGAAAGAGCGAATCTCTATTGCGATTACGGGCGCTTCTGGCGTCCAGTATAGCTTGCGTTTAATTGAAGTATTACTATCTTATGGTTATCCATTAAATATTGTCATCAGTAAAGCTGCGCTTTTGGTATTTGCGATGGAGATGGATGTTCAGTTGGGTAATCAACCACAAGTGCAAAAAGAACGTTTGCTCTCTTTGGTGAAATGTGATGATTCATCTTTAGTGGAAGTTTATGGTGTGGAAGATTGGAGTGCGCCGATGGCTTCGGGTTCGAATGCATCGAAAGCAATGGTAATTGTGCCCGCAACAACAGGTTCTTTAAGTGCTGTGGCAACAGGGCAATCCAATAACTTGATTGAGCGTGCTGCTGATGTGATGATGAAAGAGCGCAAACCTTTGATTTTAGTTTTGCGAGAAACGCCATTCAATGCCATACATTTAAAAAATATGTTAACGTTGACGGAAGCAGGGGCGATTGTAATGCCTGCAAATCCAGGTTTTTATCACATGCCAAAAACTGTTGAAGATATCATTGATTTTATGGTGGCAAGAATTTTAGATCAGTTGAATATAGAACATAACCTCATGGATAAATGGGGCGATTCTCAGCCAAGTTAATTGTAAGGATACACAGTGGAACAAACGAAATATCAGGCACTATTTTGTGGTGAATTGAAGGAAGGACATTCACAAGCAATGGCTGTTAGAGCACTTGCAGGTGCTTATCAAAAAGAAGATGATTTTTTTACTGCATGGTTTTCAGGTGAAAAAATAGTTGTTAAAAAAGAAGCAACCTTAGAAGAAGCTGAATATATTCGTGATTATTTAGGTGGCTTGGGTTTGATTGTGCATATCCAACCATTGAATTCTGTGGCAAAAAAAGCTGAGAATGTTGAAAAAGAGGCGGAGCAACTGTTAGAAGAAGCTTTTGAAAAAATTCAACAAACATTAAAAGATGTTCAAGAAGAACCTGTAAAAAAAATTGTTGTACATGTAAAACCTGCACCAATGGGTAAGCGATTCATGGCTTATGCATTGGATTTGATCATCTGTATGATTATTGCCAATTTACTATTGGAATTAATTTTGGCGCCATTAGGTTTGATTAATACTACTCAAATTCATGAATTGTCATTGGCAATTAATAATGCGGCAACACAAGATGATATGAGAAATATTTTAGATAGTTATATGGGTAATGCTGAGTTTGCCAATGTGATTATGCAGATCATGTTTTTTGTTTTTGCTGTGCAAGTTTTGTATTTTGGGTTGATGGACAGTAAATATCAGGCTAGTTTGGGTAAAAAATTATTTCGCATTAGAGTCTATTCTTTGGTTTCACCACAAATGCTGATTAGACAAGCTGCACTTCGTCAGGTATTCATCATCGTTGCTTTTTTTATTCTGTCTATCATTTTGAATATTATAGGATTATTTGTTTTGATCGGTATTTTTATCATGGGTGCTTATGATAAACGTGGTTTGAACCAGACGTTGTTTGATCGTTTAACCGCGACAGTTGTGGGCATTGATCAAGCAAAAAAGTAAGATTAAATAGTTGAAAGGTTAATTTTTTAGTATGATAGGGCTTTGATTATTATCTTTATCAGACATAAAAAACGCGAATAAGGACACAAATATGATCGGATCAATAGGATCTATTATTTTACTCATTATCATCATTGGCTGTATTGTCTATTGGTTTGTGCTTAAAAAACAAATTGATGAAGAAGAAAGCGATCGGATAGAACCGCATATTGACGGCAGTTTTTCTGAGTTCAGTCAACAGGAGTTACCAAAAGATCAAGAAGAGTATGATGATCGTGATGATTATCATGAAGAAGAAAAGGTGTCTGTTGCTGTGACGGAAAAGCCTGCAAAATCTGTCGAAATCAAAGAAGAGAAAAAGAACGATAATTATGATCTCTTTGATGAAGATAATGTATTGCCAGAAGCATCTGCTGTATCAGAAACAACAAAGAAAAGTTTTTTTGCACGGATGAAAGAATCTTTATTGGGTGCAAAAGAAGATGACAATCAAGGTGAAAGCCATGATCTTGGTAGACCATCGCCTATTCGTACAGTTGCATTAATTTTGAAAGCGCCAGAAGATCAGCCTTATTCGGGTCAAGAAATTTTAGAAATTGGTGCAGACTTGAAACTGATGGTGGGTGGCGAAGGTTTTCTACAACAAATTGTGACAACATATTTAGGTGATGAACCAATGTACAGCATTGCACATATGATTCATCCAGGTAGTTTTAATGATCCTGAAATTTTAACAGCAGAAATTCCTGGTTTGTTATTTTTTGCGCAAATTCCAGGGCCAGATGCACAGATGAATACTGTGCAATATATGCTGAAAGCGGCTGCGTATTTTGGTCAAGAAATGGGCGGAACTTTGTTGGATGAAAATCAGCGCCCTGTGGATCAAAATTATGTTCAACAATTGCTAGCAGATACAAGCGAGATTGAACAACAAGCTTGGGCTAAGCACCGAGCGCATCGCTAATAGAGCAACATCATTAAAGTATAACGAAAAATGTTCTTAAAAATGCTTTTAAGAACATTTTTTATGGGTTAAAGATTATTAAATTAGGGAAAAGACATGAGTGATTCAGTGAAAGCTCGCATTGCAGAATTAGTGGCGGAGATTAATCAACAAAATTATAATTACCATGTGTTAGATCAGATTGAGTTAACAGATTCAGAGTTTGATGCGCTGTTTTTAGAATTGAAAACATTGGAAGCCGAATATCCTGAATTGATTTTGCCCAATTCACCCACTCAAAAAGTGGGCGGTATGATTTTGAAAGAATTTAATCAAATTACGCATGAAATGCCAATGTTATCGTTAGATAATGCTTTTAATGAAGAAGATGTTAAAAAATTTGCCGAACGCATTCGCGAAAGATTAACACAAGATGAATTGACACAATTGACGTATTGGGCTGAGCCGAAATTGGATGGATTGGCCATCAGTATTCTGTATGAAAATGGACGTTTAGTCCGCGCCGCAACTCGTGGTGATGGTGTGCAAGGTGAAGATGTGACAGAAAATGTTAAAACGATTCAAAGTATTCCTTTGGTTTTAACAGGAAGTTTTCCTAAGCGCTTGGAGGTGCGCGGTGAAGCTTTTATGCGTAAATCGGTGTTTGAAAAGTTAAATTTAGCGCGCTTAAAGAAAAATGAAAAGCCATTTGCTAATCCTCGTAATGCAGCTGCGGGCAGTATTCGCCAGCTGGATTCTAAAATTGCAGCAGAACGCCAATTAAGTTTTTATGCTTATGGGATTGGTGTCATTGAGAATAATCCTAACGAATTTAAAGCGCATTCTGAAGCACTCAAAGGTTTGCAAACATTTGGGTTGCCAATTTGTCCATTGAATCAGAGTGCAAAAAATGTGAATGATTTAATTGCTTATCAAGAGAAGATCTTGTCAGAGCGCGATCAACTACCTTATGAGATTGATGGTGTGGTTTACAAAGTGGATCAATACGCACTGCAAGATAAATTAGGTTTTGTGTCTCGTGCGCCACGTTTTGCGATTGCCCATAAATTTTTGGCCATGGAAGCGCGTACAACTGTATTGGATGTAGATTTCCAAGTGGGTAGAACAGGCTCAATCACACCAGTTGCCCGTTTAGAATCTGTAAATGTTGCAGGTGTGATGGTTTCAAATGCGACTTTGCATAATGCGGATGAAATTAATCGCTTGCAAGTGATGATTGGTGATGAAGTGATGATTCGCCGTGCAGGTGATGTGATTCCGCAAGTGGTTCGTGTCGTGTTAGAACATCGTGGTGAAAATGTTCGCTCAATTCTATTCCCAACGACTTGCCCTGTGTGTGATTCGCCCATTGAGCGCGTGGAAGGTGAAGCAGTTGCCCGTTGTACTGGTGGATTCAGTTGTAAAGCACAGCGCATTGAGCGCCTAAAACATTTTGTTTCTCGTAAAGCAATGGATATCGAAGGTTTAGGCGAAAAATGGTTGGAAATTTTTGTGAATGAAGATTTGGTGGAAGATCCATCCGATTTGTATGAATTACAAAAAACTCAATTGTTAGAATTGCCAAGAATGGGTGAAAAGTCCGCTGATAATATCTTGGCAAGTATTGAAAGTAGCAAACAGCCAAAATTCAGTGCATTTCTCTATTCTTTAGGAATTCGTGAAACGGGCGAAGCAACAGCAAGAGTTTTGGCGAAGAATTATGAGTCGTTAGAAGCATTACAAAATGAAACCGCAGAAAATTTTCAAAAGATCGACGATATTGGTCCTGTAATGGCTAATCATTTAGTGGAATTTTTCCAAAATGAAGCTAATCAGCAATTATTGCAGCGGTTGACAGACTTTTTATCCATTCAATATCCAGAGCCAATTGCTAATGCGGGGGATTTACCATTATCAGGTGAAACTTGGGTGGCAACAGGCTCACTCGCACATTTTTCTCGTGATGGCATTAAAGATCGCTTGATTGAACTGGGGGCAAAAGTCGCTAGCTCTGTTTCTAAAAATACGACAGTTGTATTGGCAGGTGAAAAAGCAGGTTCTAAATTAGCTAAAGCAGAAGAGTTGGGTATTACAGTGATGAATGAAGAAGAGTTTTTAGCTAAATATCCATTGTAATGAACATTGAACCGATTGCGATCATTGAGGGATGCTATCCTGAAAAATTTGGCATTCCTCGCCAAGCAAGGCTTGTATCATCAGCAGAAGCTCAAATTAAATTAATTCCGCCTTATCAATCCAAGGATTTTTTGGATGGATTGGATAATTATAGCCATATTTGGCTGATTTTTGGTTTTCATCAAAATGAATGGCAGGGCGATGCAAAAGTTCGCCCGCAGCGTTTAGGTGGCAACCAAAAAATGGGTGTATTAGCAACTCGCAGCCCATATCGCCCGAATGGCTTAGGTTTGTCTGCGGTGAAAATTGTGTCCGTTGATTATGAGAATGTGGTGATCACAGTGGAAGGCCATGATCTTGTGAATGGCACGCCCATTTATGACATTAAGCCCTATATTCCTTTTACGGATAGTATCGAAGAAGCGAAATCTCTATTTGCCAATGAAGCACCTGAAAATATGGCTGTAAGTATTCATCAATCTGCACAAATGGCATTTAATTTATTAAATGAAAAAGCAAAGGATCTGATTCAATCTGTGATTGCTCAGAATCCTTTGCCGCCATATCATCAAGATTATGATCGTGTTTACGGTGTTGCAATTTTGGATTTAAATATCCGTTTCAAACGCAATCAGCATGGTTTTGAAATTTTAGAAATTCATCGGAACTTCTAATATTAAGACTTTGGCTGCATTGTTGCGTGTGGTAACCGTAAACTCTGCCAAATCATCAAACATGATTGCATCTTTTGTATTGAGTTTTTCATCACGTACAGTTGTATCACCTTCTAAAACAAAAATGTATGTGCCATTGTTTGCATCATGCTTTTGATATTGCACAGTTGTATTTGCATCAATGGTTGCCAATGAGAACCACGCATTTTGATGGATCCAAACGCTATCGATAGCATGACGATCAGGTGATAATAATGTGAGGAAATTATTATGGCTTTGATCAAAATTAATGGTTTTTTGTTGATAGCGTGGCTCTACATTTTTCTCATTTGGGAAGACCCAAATTTGTAAGAAATTTACATCTGTATCTGCATTAGCATTGTATTCGCTGTGAACAATGCCTGTGCCAGCGCTCATCACTTGAATGTCGCCACTTTGGATGACTTTTTCATTACCATTGCTATCTTTATGTGCTAAATCGCCTGATAACGGAATGGAGATGATTTCCATATTATCGTGTGGATGAGAACCAAAACCGCGACCGCCAACCACAACATCATCATTGATGACGCGCAAAGCACCAAAATGAACCCATTCAGGATTATGATAATTGGCAAAGCTAAAGGAATGATGGCTCTTTAACCATCCATGAGAAGCATAGCCACGATCTTCACTGCGTAAGATTTTGTAGTTGTTCATAGTATTGTTTCCTTTTTGGAATAATTGAGAGGTTAAATCTATTATAAATCATCAAATAGTCAATTATTGTTTCAATTATGGAACTCTGTAAATTGGAATGATACAACTAGCACTGCAAGCTCACTAGAAAATCTGTAAACTTGAGCTGAAAAGATAATAGTGAAGAAAGTATGAAAGATTCTAAAATTAAAGCTGTATTGATAGATTTAGACGGCACATTGGTGAACACATTGCCAGATCGTATTGCGGCGATTCAATATGGGTTAAAAAGCTTGGGTTTACCTGCCATTGATGATAAAAATGTTCAGCATTACATTGGTGATGGTGTCTGGTTATTAGCTGAGAGAACATTGCAAGAAAGCTTAGCGAATAACTTAGATCGCATTACTGATGAATTAACTCAAGCTTTAGCAGATGAATACGAAGCTTATTATTTAGCGCATATTTGTGAGCAAACTATTTTATCCAAAGGTGCATTAGAATTATTGAATGCATTGAAAAAGCGCAATATTTGGATTGCTTTAATCACCAATAAGAAAAATGAACTGACTGATGCATTATTGAAATCTTTAGGTGTTTATGAATATTTTGATGTGATCATGGCAGGGCAAGATGGTGTGCATAAACCAGCGCCTGATCTATTGTTAAAAGCATTACAAACACTGAATGTTGATGCAAAAAATGCTGTGATGATTGGTGATTCACTGGATGATCGAGAAGCTGCACGATTAGCAAATGTCGATATGATCGGTGTTTCATTCGGTTATCAGCCATTGAGTGCAAGCGATGTGCAATATTTAATGGATGACTTGCAAGAAGCTTTGGCATATTTGATGAGTAGAAGAGGATAATATGAAAAAACTAGCACCAATTATGTTTGTGGGTACAGGCAGTGATGTTGGCAAAAGTGTGATTACAACAGGTTTTTGTCGTATTTTTAAGCAAGATGGTTATCAGCCTGCGCCGTTTAAAGCACAAAATATGTCGAATTTCAGTGTGATATTGGATGATGGTGCAGAAATGGCGATTGCGCAATCGACACAAGCAGAAGCTGCAGGTATTGCACCAATTGTGGATATGAATCCTATTATGTTGAAGCCAACGGCGGATCATCAAAGTAATGTGTTGTTATTAGGCCAATCATTGGGTGTTAAAAATGCTTATGAATATTTCCGTGGGGAAGGCTGGTTGCATCTGCGAGATGAAGCGCATCGTGCTTATGATCGTTTAGCAGCGCAGTATTCACCAATGGTTTTGGAAGGTGCTGGCAGTATTTCAGAGTTGAATTTGAAAGATCGAGATATGGTGAATATTGCAATGGGAATCTATGCGAAAGCTAATATTATTTTGATTGCTGATATTGAGCGTGGCGGAATCTTCGCGAGCTTATATGGCTCAATTATGTTGCTCCCCGAAGAAGAGCGATCATATATTAAAGGAATCATTATTAATAAATTCCGTGGAGATATGAAGTTTTTTGAATCTGGCGTGAAAATGATTGAAGACTTATGCAAAGTGCCAGTTTTAGGCGTGATTCCATATTATCAAGACATTGAAATTGTGGCAGAAGACTCATTGAGTGCATCACAAGCATCGCTACAAATGCAAGAGAATGATCTAGACTATAAAAATGCACAGTATGATCGCTTGGCTGATCATATTAGGCAATATGTGGATATGGATAAAATCTATCAGTTTTTATCAGAGAATATTGTTTGCATAGATATTAAATAAGTTACAGAATACTCAGTTTAAATATTTAATAATAAAGTTATATGAGAATGTATGGATAAGTTAATAAAAAATAATACTGTGTTAGTTGCATTAAGTGGTTTGTTTTTTTTGTCAGGTAGTTCTGGTTTAATGTACCAAGTTTCTTGGCAAAGGGTTTTAAATATCGCATTTGGCTCAAATTATGAGTCTGCTACAATTATTGTTGCGGCATTTATGTTGGGTTTAGGGTTTGGTGCTATCATTGGCGGATTGCTATCTGATAAGTATCCTAATAAAACTTTATTGCTATTTTGTGGCTGTGAAATTGGCATAGGCTTGTATGGTTTGATGAGTTACACGTTGATTTTAACAGTAGGTGATTTATTCATTCAATACAATTTATTTGTAATTGCTTTGGTTAATTTCATTGTAGTATTAATCCCAGCATTATTAATGGGGGCAACTTTACCTATTTTAATTACTTACGTTGTCAGGCAGTGGAATAATATTGGACATTCCACAGGGCATTTATATGCAGTGAATACATTTGGTGCGACATTGGGTGCATTTTTAACAGGTTTTGTTTTATTTCATTATTTCACATTAGATATCGTGATTGTACTAGCTGCGTTAATCAATTTTTTTGTTGCAATTGGTACATTTATGTTATTTAGAGGAGAGACCAAATGTTAAGAATGTTTGCACTATTTTTATCTTTTTCCATTGGTTTCGTAAGCCTCGGGCAAGAGATGCTATGGTTTAGAGTGGTGAGTTATCAGCTGAGTGGAACTCCTCAAGCATTTTCATTTGTATTGACAATATATTTATTGGGAATTGCTACAGGAGCAATGATTGGAAAAAATATTTGTTTACAAGCTAGTCAGAGTAGAATTTTATTTTTAGGAGGGATTCTTCTATTATTTGGTGGTGTACTAGATGTTTTTATACCCTATATAATGGATGTAGGAGTGGATATATATGGTGAGTCTGTCTTTATATATATATTATTAATTTTAGCTACATCTAGTTTGAAGGCTGTAATTTTTCCTATTGCTCATCATTTAGGTAGTTCATTGGATAATACAGCAAAGATCGGATCTTCTGTTTCAATAGTTTATTGTTGTAATATCGTAGGGGCAACACTGGGTACCATTTTTTTTGGTGTATTCTTATTGGCATATATTACAACTTATCAATCATTTATTTATATTGGTTATTTTATATTGTTACTTGCAATAGTTATGTTGATTATTAGTAGAATAGGAAAAATAATGGGACTTGTTATTATTCTTGCTAGTATATTTTTTATTATAAATAATAATATAATTAATAACCCTGCGTATTGGAAGTTGAATAAAAATTCACAAACAATTTTTCATGCAGAAAATAGGCATGGAGTGATTGATATACGTTCTTCTAGTGGAGGAGATATCATTTATGGTGGAAATATTTATGATGGTATGATGAAAGTTGAGCTTATTCAGGATGAAAGTGCTGTGCGTCGAGTTATTGCATTAGATGTTTTGCATCCAGAACCCAAAAGAGCTTTAGTGATTGGTGTAAGTGGTGGTGCTTGGCTTCGTGCTTTATCTAGTTTTCCAACATTAGAAAAAATTGATGCGATTGAATTAAACCCTGGATATGTAGATGCTATAGAGTTATATCCTGAAATTTTCCCTGTTTTGTATGATCATCGTATTACTATTCATATTGATGATGGTCGTCGTTGGATTCGACGAAATCCAGATGAAAAGTATGATTTAATTATTATGAACACAACTTTTTATTGGCGTTCAGGCGCAACAAATATTTTATCACAAGAAATGATGAAATTATTATCTAATTCATTGACAGATGATGGAATTATTGCATTGAATAGCACTGGATTTCTTGATGTGATGAAAACGACAAATTCTGTATTTCCATATACGTATTGGGGTGATTGGGGGATTATATATGCATCTAATCATGATTTTTTAATCAATCGCACGGTAGCTGCAAGGGAGCATCTGTATCAACTAAATTTTAATGATATTCCTGTCTTTACTAAAGGTGATCTCTCAGCGGAATTGGCTATTGATCGTATCATGTCAATGAAAATGTTGAATTTAGATGATATTGAAGAATTATCTAATAGACCATTAGAAATTATTACTGACAAAAATATGATTAATGAATATAAATATGGTAAAGAATTTGATTATTAAATAATCTATAAAATTTTAGGCAAAAAAATGGCTTCATGATGTAGGTCGATGAAGCCCAACGTCTAGGACTAGTAAAGCAGGGATTATAATTATGCTGATTGTTTAAATTCTGTTGCTAATGCTTGGAATTTTTCAATTTGTTCTGGGAAGATGGTGCGGTTTTCATCTCGGCCTAAGAAAATCTTGAATATGATGCCGCCATCGTGATTAGCAAATAAAATGCTACGAGTTTCAGAGCCGCGGAAAGGGCGAGTGATGAAATAAATCGCACCACAGTTTTTGTATCGTAAATGGCCTTGGAAGCCGCTTGTTGCATCTAGATTATAAAAGCCATGACCTTCTTCACCAGCTGGGAATGGGCCAGAGAATTCAAAAACAGCATCCACAGTGTGAATGATGGTCATGACTTTACCCCAAGTGGCAATGCGCGTTAAGATCTCTTGGAAAAGTTCACCAGATGCTTTGGACCAAAGTTCTTTGGGTAAACATTCGATCATCTCCGCTTCGCTAGCATCATTAGATTCTGCCAATGTTTCAAAAAGAATGCCTGGGTTTTTAGCTAAGCGTTCTTGAATGTCGATTTTCTGTGTTTCAGTTAACATAATTTCCTTTGGAACATTAAGAATATATGCAAGCGACGTGGGGGTAAGTGTTGATTAAAAGAGGTTATCATCAAACTAAGTATCCTTAAGCGAGGGGGGAGCTTTTGGATGAAAATAATTTTAAAACTCAGGGAGCGATAGCAGTTTTAAAACCATTTTGGATCGTCGCTTGCATATATGTTTGGTTAGGCTCGTTTAGGTACGCCGTGGCCTTTGCCATGACCTTTACCGTCAATGCCTGTTAAATGTGTTGTTTTAGTTTGGTCTTTAGGATTCAATCTAAATGCTTTACCAAATCCTGTCACCAATGTGCCTTTAATGGGAGATAATCTAAATAGGTGGAAGTCGCCCATATCGCGTAATACGTTCACTGTTTTACCAGCGCGGGCTGTCAGCGCACTTAAACCTTTTTCAAAATCAGCTTCTTCTCGCATTATTTCGCGAGCTTCTACTTGATAAGTTACGCGTTTACGAGCATAGATATTACGAGTTTTGCTTTCATCATCCACAATCATAATGTCAAAAATAGGGCGCTTTTTCACATGTTGTGTGTGATAAGCAATGTCTGCGATGAAAATATAGTAATCGCCATCCATTACTGCAAATGGTGTATAACTAGCATGTGCGATCTGCTCATCATCAACCGTTGCCATGAGAAGCGTGATATTCTCTTCATGTAAACGTTGTAACTCAGGCTCTAATTCTGCGTATAAATCAGCCCCTTTGTTATCGACGATTTCTACATTAAATTCATTTGACTCGGTTGTCATAGATGCTCCAGTTTTCAGCTAATCTTGATTTGTGTTTTGAATTGTAGCAATAAAAATATCAAATGTTAATAGTAATCATTTATAAATAGTAATAATTCTCATATAAATACTTGTGTTTATTTTGAAAAAATAAGTAATATCATTATGTTACGTGAAAATAAATTTGATAGAAAATATGCAAAAGGTTTATGAGAAAACGCACAAGTATCGAAAAAATAAGGTAGAATGAGTGTTTTTCTTTGTTTAATTGAATAGATTGGAATAATGTCGTATGAAACCAGCGTATCATCACCAAGATGTTGAGAAAACAGCACAGTCTTATTGGGAAGACAATAAAACATTTAAAGTTGCAGATCATGTAGAAGGTAAGCAGAACTATTACTGCCTATCTATGTTCCCATATCCATCTGGTCGACTTCACATGGGGCATGTGCGTAACTATACAATTGGCGATGTAATGAGCCGTTATATGACGATGAAGGGCTTTAACGTTCTTCAGCCAATGGGTTGGGATGCATTTGGTATGCCAGCTGAAAATGCGGCGATTGATAATAAAGTTTCACCTTATCAATGGACGCAAAAAAACATGTCTTATATGAAAAACCAGTTGAAGCTTTTGGGCTTTGGTTTTGATTGGGATCGTGAGATCGCAACATGTGAGCCTGATTATTATCGTTGGGAGCAGTGGTTTTTCACGAAACTATATGAAAAAGGCATTATTTACCGTAAAAACGGTATTGTGAACTGGGATCCAATTGATCAGACAGTTCTTGCCAATGAGCAAGTGATTGACGGTAAAGGTTGGCGTTCTGGTGCAGAAGTTGAGCGCCGTGAAATTCCAATGTATTACTTCCGTATTACTGATTATGCTGATGAATTATTAGAAGATTTAGAAACTTTAACGGAATGGCCGTTACAAGTTAAAATCATGCAGAAAAACTGGATCGGTAAATCACAGGGGATGGAAATCGGTTTCCCTTATGAAGATGGCACAGTGCATGTATTTACAACTCGCCCAGATACATTGATGGGTGCAAGCTATGTTGCAGTTGCGCCAGAGCATGCAATTGCACAAAAGGCTGCTGCCAATAATCCTGAATTACAAGCATTCATTGAAGAGTGTAAAAAAGGTGGTACAAACGAAGCTGATATTGCAACCCAAGAGAAAAAAGGGATGGCAACAGGCGCATTTGTTACTCATCCAATCACTGGTGATCAATTGCCAGTTTGGGTGGCTAACTATGTGATCATCACTTATGGTGAAGGCGCTGTAATGGCAGTACCAGCACATGATGAGCGCGACTTTGAGTTTGCAAATAAATATGGTTTACCAATTAAACCAGTGATTGAAAATAATGCAGAAGATCAAAGCTACACAATATGGCAGGAAGCTTATGCTGAACATGGTTCATTGATTAATTCAGGTGAATTCAATGGTTTAGGCTTTGAAGAAGCAACGCAAGCGATTGCTAAATTCTTAGAAGCTAAAGATTTAGGTTTTATCAAAACTCAGTATCGTTTGCGTGATTGGGGGATTTCTCGTCAGCGTTATTGGGGTTGCCCAATTCCAATCATTCATTGTGAATGTTGTGGTGATGTGCCAGTGCCAGAAAAGGATTTACCAGTAGTATTGCCAAATGATTTGATTCCAGATGGTTCAGGTAATCCTTTGCATAAAAACGAAGAGTTTTTAAAGGCTGATTGTCCAAAATGTGGTAAACCTGCGCGCCGTGAAACAGATACGATGGATACATTCATGGATTCATCTTGGTATTATGCGCGTTTTGCATCGCATGACTGCGAAACGGCAATGTTGGATGAACGTGCAGAACAATGGTTGCCAGTGGATCAATACATTGGCGGTATTGAGCATGCAATCCTTCACTTATTGTATTCACGTTTCTTCCATAAATTGATGCGTGATGAAGGTTTATTGGGTGATCCAGCTAAAGCGCCCAAAGAACCATTCAAAGCGTTGTTAACACAAGGTATGGTAATTTCTCCATCCTTCTATCGTCATGCTTCAACGGGTTATACTTGGTATAACTTGGATGATGTGACACCAGTTGTTAAAGATGGTGAAACAACTTATATCTTAAACGCAGATGGTCAGCCTGTGATTTATGGCGGCGTTCAGAAGATGAGTAAATCAAAGAACAATGGTGTAGATCCAGAATTCATCATCAATGAATATGGTGCAGATACAGCGCGTTTATTCATGATGTTCAGTGCGCCACCAGAGCAATCTTTGGAGTGGTCGGTTTCAGGTGTTGAAGGTGCTCAGCGTTTCTTGAAGCGTTTATGGACATTCGGTTATGAATTTAAAGATTCATTGGCTGAAAAAGTCGAATATGCGCCATCTCACAAGGCGTCTAAAGATGTTCGTCGTGTTGTGCATGAAGAGTTGAAGAAAGCATTATTCGACTATGATCGTTATCAATACAATACTGTCATTTCAGCGTGTATGAAAATGTTGAATGCATTGGGTGACTTGGATAACAGCGAAGAAGCGAAATTTGTGCGAAACGAAGGCTTCTCCATCATGTTGCGTTTGCTATATCCAATCATTCCGCATGTAACGCATGAAATTTGGAATAATGTATTTGAAGGTAAGATCGAAACAGCAGAAATCCCAACTGTGGATGAATCTGTATTGGTTCGCGATGAAATCAACTATGTGATCCAAGTGAATGGTAAATTGCGTGGTGAGTTTGTGATTGCAGCTTCCGCTTCTAAGGAAGAGATTGAAGCAATGGCATTGGCAAATGAAGCAGCGCAGCGTCATTTTGAAGGTATGCAGATCATGAAAGTGATTGTGGTACCGAAAAAGCTAGTGAATATTGTTGCTAAGTAAGTTGTAGAATTAGCCCTTAAAAATTAAGGGCTATTTTTTATCAAGTAATAGTAATATTGATTGAAAGCATTGATGATAGAACGGAGAATTATGAAAAAAATAAGTTTAGCATTGATCATTTCTAGTGTATTGGCAGTACAGGTTTTTGCTGTGGAATCAGGCGATTTAAAGCAGATGTTGGACGATGGTAATATTGGTGGTATAGAAGCTGTATTGAAGGAAAATCCAACTAATGCTGAAGCGAGCTTTATGGCTGCAATTTATTATGGAAAGAATAATAATATTTCAAAGCAGTTAGAGTATTTACAACAATCAGCAGATCAAAATTATGTGTCAGCAATGACTTTATTGGGTGATTTATATTTTGCAGGTTATTTTGATCAAGGTGGGAATGAGGTTCTCGCGCAGGATTTTGCGAAATCTGAAATGTATTTGAAGAGAGCTGTTTCTGAAGGTAGTCAGGATGCTCGTTATACATTGGCATATTTGTATTTATCGCCTGAGTCAGGTCAACAAAATATTGATCAGTCGATAGCATTGTTTGAAGATAATATTGATTATGTGAATCAGTCAGGACATTTACCATCCATTATGGCTTTAATCGATATTTATAGTAAAGGAGAATATGTTAAGGCGGATCAAGCAAAATTGACGGATTATTTATATTTGGCAAGTTTGCAAGATTATTCACCAGCTTTTTACTCTGTAGGAATTATGCAAAGGGAAGGTTTTAAGGGTGATAAAATCATTATCGAAAAAAATCCTGAATTGGCCTTTAATAACATAATGAAAGCTGCTAAATCTGGTTATTTGGATGCGATGTTTCGTTTGGGTGAAATGTATTTTAAAGGTGAAGGTACGAAGCAGAGCGATGTCGATGCATATATTTGGATGGCAATTGCTGAGGAGTTTTCAAATGTTGATACAAAATATTCAGAAACTATTTTAGAGTTGATTCCTAAAAAAGAGCGACAATCTGCCATCGATAAGAAAAACCATCAATACCAACTTTTTTCAGTTAAGCAATAACATGGATTAAATGAGAAATTGTTTATTGGTTTTGTTTGGCAGTATTACTGGCTTGCAGCTGCAAAATACTTGTTTTAATCATGGTTAAAACAAATAGTGCAGGCACAAATAAAAATGCGGTGAATATAAAGAAACTCTGCCAGCCGTAATCTTCTACAGCAAAACCTGAGAATGAGCCAAATATGCGTAAAGAGAAAGCAGCTATAGCACTTAGCATTGCATATTGTGTGGCGGAATAGGAGCGGTTACATAATAGGCTCAAATATGTGATGAATACAGCACTTGCGAATCCGCCAATGAAGTTTTCTAGTGAGATGGCTAAAGTTAAAGATAAGGCTGTTGGGTAATGCAAAACTAGGATATAGCCTAAGTTGGTTAAGCCCATTAATGTGGATGACCAAATTAGCGCGCTGTATAAGCTCATGCGAGCAATAATATTTGCGGAGATGAATGCACCTAATAAAGTTGCGATTAAGCCGTAAACTTTGCTGATTAAGCCAATTTGTGCGCCTGTATAGCCCATCTCATCGTAAAATGCAGGAATTAAAACACCTGCGATGGCATCGGGCATTTTGAATAGTAAAATAAAAATTAAAATTAATAGTGCTTGTGGGCGAACGATGAAATTTTTAAAGGGGATTAGAATGTAGTCAGCCAGCGTTGAAGCAGTTGATAAAGTTTGCGTGCTTGAGGGTTCTAGATTTTTTTGTTCTTCTTTGATGAAAAGTAAAGTAATCACTGTGATGGCGCCAAAGAGTACGGATACCAGTAAAAATATAGATGACCAGGCGATATAATCGGATGCAAATAATACAGCGGCTCCCATGACTAACATGGCCATGCGATAGGTTACTTGTGATAGGCTTGAGCCATATGATTGTTCTTCATTAGAAAGCGTATCAATTCTATAAGCATCGATCACGATATCTTGGCTGGCGGATGATGCCGCCAATAATAAAATGAGTATAGATATGATACCAATATGTTCAGTGGGATTCACTGTAGACAAGGCAAAGAATATTAATGTTAAACATGTTTGAAATAGCACAATCCAGCTTTTTCGTCTGCCTAATTTATTTAATATAAAAGGGCGTTTAGCGTCTAAAAAAGGTGCCCATAGAAATTTAAAAACATAAGGTAAACCCGCTAAACTCATTAAGCCAATGCTTTTTTTATCAACACCATATTTAGAGAGCCAGTAGGTTAATGTTGATAGTGTCATTAATATTGGTAAACCTGAAGCAAAGCTTAAAAAACCTACTGCTAAGATTTTGGATGAAAAATAAGGTTTAAAACTTTGCAACAGTTGAGTCATAAATTATTGTTGTCCTTCAAAAGCCTTCATGTATTCATTTTGAAAAATACACATGCGGATAGCATTGCGATATGCACCTGCTGAGAAAAATTCATGGCGTAAAACGCCTTCAACAGAAAAACCTAATTTTGTATAGATATGAACGGCTTTTTCATTGGCTTCATCCACAACTAAATACAATTTGTACAAATTCAATGTATGGAAAGCATAATCCATGGCCAGTTTGGTTGCTGGTCTTGCGTGCCCTTTGCCTTGATGGCTAGGCGCAATGATGATTTGGAATTCAGCGCGGCGATGCGTGTAGTCAATTTCTACTAATTCAACTAGTCCAATAGGTTCTTGATCTTCCGTATTTTGTAAGATAAAACGGCGCTCACTTTTATCATGAATGTGTTTGTCGTAGAGATCAGAGAGTTCTAAAAAAGACTCATAAGGTTCTTCAAACCAATAACGCATGATGGATGCGTTATTGTCTAAATGGTGCACAAATCGAAGGTCCTCTTTCTCAAGTGGTCGAAGACTAATAGTGCTCATGTGATATTTTCCTTGTTTTATAAATTAATATCGACTCCAGTTACGCTTTTGATTGCGGTAACGAAGCAGTCTAGGCAAGATCGATGTACCTAAAACGATACCTGCAAATAGAATGCTAGCACCTTTTAGCCATTCATCGCTTCTTTTATTCTCTTTGAGTGTAAAATTTTCGCTTTTCAGTTGTTTTAATTCTAATTCTTGCTGCATATTGACTTGAGTTAATAATTGATTGTCATTATCGATATCGATAACATTTTTGTTGATTTGCTCAAGGTGAGTGACGCGATTGGTTTGCACGAGAAGCGCTTGTTCTAATTTCTTTTGATTCTCTTGTAGATTGATGATTAAATTTTCTTTTTCGGCATTATCTTTATTGAGTATTGTGATTTTTTCTTGAAGCGGTGCGTATTCTTGTTTTGCCATCTCTACAAACTCACGTGCAGCAGGATCATTCATAACAAAATTTTTATGAATCCATCCGCGTGAGTTGCTATCACCATATTGAATTTCATAATGCTGTTTACCTTCATTGAGAATTTTTATTTTTTCACCAGATGTTAACATTTTAATGATACGACTGGATTCGCTGGCAGAAGCACGTACAGGTGCTTGTAATTGATCCGTAACATATTTAACATTTTGTGCAGAAACTGTAGAGCATAAAACTGTCAATGATAACAGTGTAACAATATGGGTGCGAAAAGACATTCTATTCCTTAATATGCTTCTTTCAAAGGGATTATTATAAACATAAATGTATCAGAATGCATGTGGGAATTATGAGTTGTGATTGAGTTTTAGATGTAAAAAAAGAGCGATTAACGCTCTTTTTTCTTTGCCTAGCAATCATTGGTGGGCCTTGCTGGGCTCGAACCAGCGACCGCTCGATTATGAGTCGAGAGCTCTAACCAACTGAGCTAAAGGCCCAAATATCTGGTAGGCATAAATGGATTCGAACCATCGACCCCCACCATGTCAAGGTGGTGCTCTAACCAACTGAGCTATATGCCTATGAGTAAATAGGTGTGTGATTATATAGATTACTTATTCAAGGTGCAAGCTTTATAGGCGATAATTACACAATTAATCCAATTTGAGCATTATTTTACCAATGTGAGTGCTGGATTCCATCAATTCATGAGCTTTATCTGCTTCATGTAATGGAAATGTTGCATGGATAACAGGCTTGAAATCGCCGCTGTTTACTAAAGGTATGAATTTTTCTTTGAGCGTATCAGTCAGCTGCTCTTTGAATGTTAATTCACGTGAGCGTAAAGTGCTACCTGTTAATGTTAAGCGTTTAGTCATAATTTTTAACAGATTACATTCGACTTTAAAGCCCTTAGCTGCATTAATATAAACGAGGCGACCATCGGTATTGAGTGCGTTGATGTTTTTACCAAAATAATCACCGCCGATAATGTCTAGAATGACATCGACATCTTTCGCGTATTCTGAAAAGTCATCCGTTTTATAATTAATGACAGTTGCGCCTAAAGACTCACAAAAAGCTTTTTTATCATCACTGCCAACTGTTGTGTAGATTTTTTTTGCACCAAATAATTTTGTCAATTGGATCGCTGTGATGCCGATGCCACTTGTGCCACCGTGAACCATAAATGTTTCACCTGATTGGAATCGACAACGATCAAATACATTGCTCCAAACGGTATAAACGGTTTCGGGTAAGGATGCTGCTTCTACAAAGGATAAATGTTCAGGTTTGCGAATACATATAGAAGCAGGCGCTGCGACATATTCAGCATAGCCACCACCAGAAATGAGTGCAAAAACATCATCACCCACTTCCCATTCAGTAACTCGGCTACCAATTTTCTCAATTGTCCCCGCAACTTCTAAGCCTAAGATGTCCGCAACTACACCTTCTGGTACTGGGTAGTTGCCCTTACGTTGTGCGACATCTAATCGATTGATACCTGCAGCTTTGACTTTGATGAGTACTTCATTTTTACCAATCGTTGGCACATCGCGTTCTTCAATTTTTAAAACTGATGGCGCTCCAAATTCAGTAATAACGACAGCTTTCATGATTCCTCCTGAGATTGTTTTTCAGGAGTCAGCATAGCATAAATTATGCTAACCAATTTGTTTGACGATCATCTTCTGTTTTAGTCTCTTCTGATTTAATTGTGAATTTTTCAAAATCAAATAGTTCAGTATCTGCCAATTGTGATGGTTTGATGTTTTTGATGGATCTGAAAATATTTTCGATTCTACCAGGATATTTTTCTTCCCACTCTTGCAGCATCATCTTTGTGGTTTGACGCTGTAATCCATCTTGTGAGCCACAAAGATTGCAGGGAATGATTGGAAATTCACGGATTTCTGCGTATTTGATCAAATCTTTTTCTGAACAATATGAAAGCGGGCGGATGACAATATTATCACCATCATCGCTTTGTAATTTTGGTGGCATTGCTTTTAGTGTTGAGCCAAAGAACATGTTCATAAACATTGTTTCTACGATGTCATCACGATGATGGCCTAAAGCAATTTTGTTGAAACCTTTTTCTTTAGCATAGCTATATAAAATACCGCGGCGCAAGCGTGAGCATAAGCTGCAAGTCGTTTTGCCTTCTGGAATGAGTTCTTTCACAACAGAATATGTATCTTGTGTAATGATCTCAAAAGGTACACCGAGTTCTGTTAAGTAATTTGGCAAAACATGTTCGGGAAACCCAGGTTGTTTTTGGTCTAGATTCACAGCGAAAACTTCGAAGTTTACAGGCGCTTTCTCTTTTAGTTTTAATAAAAGATCTAATAAGGCATAAGAATCTTTCCCGCCTGATAAGCAAACCATGATGCGATCACCATCTTCGATCATTTTATAATCCATAATGGCTGTGCCAACTAAGCGGCGTAAACGTTTTTCTAATTTTTTCTGAGTAACTGATTGTGTCATGATCTACCTAAAAACAACAAAGAACTAAAAGCTGCGGAATCGGGCATTTTATCATTTTGATCTCCAAACATCATATAAATTCTCAGGAATGTTTATAGGTAAATATTTAACGAATATTAAAAGGTGATGGGTATATAATAGGGCGTTTAATTATTCTCATGTGATGCTAATGTTAAATGATGAAGCGTTGCTCCGATATTCTCGGCACATTTTATTGTCAGAGATTGATTTAGAAGGGCAAAAAAAAATTCAGCAATCTCGAGTTTTAGTGGTTGGTTGCGGTGGTTTAGGCAATGCAGTAGCGCCATTATTGGTGGCTGCAGGTGTTGGTCAGATGACATTAGTGGATTTTGATGAAGTTGATTTGTCAAATTTACAGCGTCAAATACACTTTGAAACTCAAGATATTGGTGAGAATAAAGCTGAAACACTTAAAAAGCATTTGCATAATTTAAATCCTAACGTGGCAATTCATGCAATTGCTGATAAAGCAGATGAAGCATTATTATTAGATTTAGCCAAAAATGCTGATATGATTCTGGATTGTACGGATAATTTTGCTATTCGTTTAGCGACTAATTTTGTGGCACATCATTATAAAATTCCGTTGATTTCAGGCTCTGCCATCCGTTTTGAAGGGCAATTAGTTGTTTATGACTTTAGGGATGAAAAAAGTGGCTGTTATCGTTGTTTGTTTGAAGGCTCACACAGTGGTGATGGTGCTTGCGCATTAATGGGTGTATTTTCGCCAGTTTTGCAAATGATAGGTGCAATGCAAGCTCAAGAGGCTCTGAAAATTATGTTGGGGCTCAATATTAATATCAATCAAATGAGAATTTACAACGCATTAACAGGTGACTGGCAGATGTTTAAGTTTGCTCGCAATCCAAAATGCACTGTTTGTCATGGAAAAGAGGTGAAGTAGCAATGGATCAAAAAATTATTTACTTAGATTATGCAGCCACAACGCCGCCAGCAAAGGAAGTTATAGATTCTATGATGTTGGGTTTGAATACTCTTTGGGGAAATGCCAGTAGTGAGCATATGCAAGGTTATAGTGCGCATAATCAAATAGATGAATCCTTGCAAAAAATGGCTGAATTTTTAGAGGTTGAACAAAGCTGTTTGACGTTAACAAGTGGTGCAACGGAGTCCATTAATGTGGCTTTGAAAGGTGTTATGCGTGCTCAAACTAACAAAAAACATATGATTGCGATCACAACCGAACATAAAGCAACATTGAATACCGCACAAGCATTGATACAAGAGGGTTATGATGTCACTTTCTTATCGCCTAATGAGCAGGGGAGAATTACTGCCGAGATGTTTGAAAATGCCATTACTGATGAAACAGCTATCATTACCACGCTATGGGTCAATAATGAAACGGGGGAAATTTATGATATTCCTGCCATTAGTAAAATTGCACGCAAACATAAAGTTTTATTGCATGTTGATGCAACGCAGGCTTTGCCACATTTTAAGATTGATCTATCTTTAGTAGATTTAGCGAGTTTCACAGCACATAAAATTTATGGCCCAAAAGGGATCGGTGTATTGTATAAACGAGATTTTCCAAGAATTCCAATGATTTCTGTTTTAGATGGCGCAAAAACTGAATTGGGTAATCATGTCGGAACATTGGCGAATCACCAAATTATGGGTTTGGCGACAGCAATAGGTTTGTTGTCATCACATTATGATAAAGAACAAGCACAAAATGAGCAGCGCTTGGCATATTTAATGGAGAAATTATCCCAATATGGCGTGACCAGAAATGGCGGGGAAGTGCAATTTGTACCAGCGATTATTAATCTACATGTTCCGAATGTTTATGGTGAAACTTTGATGGCTGCTGTGCCATATTTATGTTTCTCGCGTGGTTCAGCTTGTAATAGTGATGAAACATTGCCATCTCATGTATTAACTGAATTAGGCTATAACAATAAACATGGGAGAGAAAGCGTTAGAATTAGTTTGGGGCGTCAATTATTAGAGTCCGATTTTAATTTGGCGGTGCATGATCTAGCGCAAGCGATCGATCAACTACAAAAGATTGCTCGTGCAGAAAAGAGTGAATTGGTTTTGCCATCAGTAGATACACAAGGTGATATTGATCTAAAATTATTAGAAAATTCACCGTTTACGGAAACTCAATCATTTATATTGCAAAGGGATGATGTTGAGCTGAGTTTCAAGGTTGAAATTGATAATGATCATGTGAATAAACTGTCGATCGGCCTACAAGGTACACCGTATATTCTATGGTTCATGAATGCAGCGGCTCAAATTTTGCGAAGTGCATCTATCGATACATGGCAAAACTTTAGGATGGCACAAGTGTGTGAAACAATGACAGTGCCACAAAATGAATTGCGTTTAGTGATGATCATCGAAAAATTTATTCGTGATTGTGGAAAAGCAATGAAGGCGTGATGATGAGCGCCTTCATAAAATTTTTAATGGTGATTTTTCTCGCTTTTATAAGCTAGGATTAAATAATCCATCATGGAATATAGGGTTAGTAAGGATGCAACGATTAACCCTATTTCGCCAATTAAGAAGATTGGCAAACCAAAAAAATCAGATTTAAATAATAAGCAGCCAATAGAACCCATTTGGAAAGTTGTTTTCCATTTACCAATCCAAGAAACAGCTACAGAGTTTCTGCGGCCTAAAGATGCCATCCATTCGCGTAATGCAGAAATTGTGATTTCACGGCAAATGATGATGATGGTACATAGTGTGATGATTAAAGAATCTGGTGTATCCACCGCGATGATGATCAGTGCAACAGCAACAATTAGTTTATCTGCCACAGGATCTAAAAATGCACCAAATGGTGAGGATACATTGAGTTTTCGTGCTAAATAGCCATCAAAATAATCTGTCACACCTGCTAATGCAAACAATAGCCACATTAAAAAATTTTGTAATGGCATACCAAAAAAAGTGGATTTCATATCCAACAGTGCAACTAATACGAATACAGGAATAATGAAGATTCGAAATAAAGTGAGAAGATTTGGAAGATTCATCATTGCCTGTAGTCCTTTGTGTTTGCTTATACCATTATCGTTATTTTTGACGGGAAGTCAAAGCAACGTTCGTTTAATTGGCAGGTTGTAGATAGGAAAGCCAACGTTTTTCACATTTTTTGAAAATGAAAATCAACAAGAATGTGATGGCTAGATATAAACAGGCAGCAATTAAATAAGGTGTAAATTGTAAGAATGTTACATTCTTCATGCGATTTGCTGCACCCAAAATATCTAAGTTAGTCAAAGCAATAACAAATACTTGTGCTGTGCCATGAAGCATAAAGATGACTTCATTACTATATGCTGGCAGTGCACGTCTAAAGCCTGATGGAAAAATCACACGATAGAAAATTTGCCATTTACTCATGCCCATTGCGATGGCGGCTTCAATTTCGCCTTTAGGTGTATTTTTAAATGATCCTTTAAAAATCTCGATCGTATAAGCACATGTATTCATGCTGAATGCGATGATTGCACACCAGTAAGGTTGTTTGACGATGTTCCATAGCCAAGGAATTTGACGAAGTTCGGCTGAAAACTGCCCTAAACCATAGTAGAGTAGATAGATCTGGATTAATAATGGCGTGCCTCTAAAGAAATAGCTGAATGATGCAACTGGTGTTGAAATCAACGGATTTCTAGATAAGGCAGCAAATGCTAAAGGCAGTGCGAAAATTAAACCGATCAGAGAGGATATAAAAGTTAGCTGCAATGTCACCCAAACGCCGTTGGCAAATAGTGGTGCATAATCTGTAAATAGACTATTCATAGTATGCTCCCATGACAACGCCTTTAGAAAAACGTTTTTCTAACCATTTAACCACAACGATTGATACGGAAGTTAATACAAGATAACCAATTGCAACAGTAATTAAAAATGTGAAAGGTGCTCTGACAGATTGTCCGCCTTTTAAAGCAATGGAGACAAAATCAGGTAAACCAATCAAGGAGATTAACGCGGTTGCCTTGAGTAATACTAGCCAGTTGTTGTTTAATCCAGGTAAAGCAAAGCGAATGGCTTGAGGGATCACAATTTTGAATGATACGCGCGCAGGAGACATGCCTAATGCTAATGCTGATTCTCGTTGGCCTTTCGGAACAGACAATAATGCACCACGGAAACTCTCTGCCATAAATGCACCGAACATAAAGCCGATGGTCGCAACACCTGCCACAAATGGACTGATATCGATTCGGCTAAGGCCCATGGATTCTGTGATCTTGTTTAATAGTGTCTGCATGCCGAAATAGAACAAGAAGATCAAAACAATATCAGGGATGCCACGGATAATGGTTGTGTAAGCGGTGACTGTACCACGAATAAATTTAGATTGGCTAAATGAGCCTAGTGCTGCCAAAATTCCTAGGATCACTGCGACAATTAGGGATAGGATCCCAAGTTCTATTGTGAGAATAAAACCTTCCCACAATATCTGTTTATAGAGCAATACCAATTGGAATTGCTCTGTTACTGCGTTAAAAAATGACATTGGTTATTTTCCGAAGCTGTCTTTTAATGTTACGACTCGATTGAAAACCAATGAATCTTCTTTACGATCGCGTGCAAAATAGCCTTCACGCTCAAATTGATAGGCGACTTCCGCGGGTGCATCACTCAATACAGGTTCCACTTTTGCATTTTTGATGATCAATGAATCAGGATTCACATAATCAAAAATTTCACCATCTTCACGATCAGGATGTGGCACTGTGAATAATCTTTCATAGCAGTTTACTTTTGCGTCCACTGCATCTTTCGCAGAAACCCAATGAATAACGCCGCGTGCTTTGATCCCTTCAGCATTTTTACCTAAAGTATCTGGTACGATTTCAGCGATGACTTCTGTGATATTGCCATCGGCATCTGCTTTGTAATCTGTTGCTTTGATAATGTAAGCACCACGCAAACGAACATAATCACCTAAGATTAAACGCTTGAATTTTTTATCTTCAGTCGATAATACAAAGTCGGCTTTATCAATGTATAAAGTCTGAGAGAAAGGCGTTGTGCGCTTGCCTAACTCTTCATTCTTAGGATGGTTTGGTAGTTGTAAATCCAAGTGCTCATTGAAGTTTGTCAATGTCACTAAAATTGGATCTAAAACAGCCATGCGGCGCTCTGCTTTTTCATCCAAAATATCACGCATACATTGATCAAATTGCTCCATTTCGATGGAGTTTTCTGATTTAGTGACACCAATGCGCTCACAGAATAAATGGATAGCTTCTGGTGGGCAACCACGGCGACGTAAGCCAGAAACTGTTGGCATACGAGGATCATCCCAGCCATTCACTGTGCCAGATGTCACTAATTGCGTTAATTTGCGTTTAGATGTGATGGCGTATTGCAAGCTTAAACGCGAGAATTCATATTGATGAGGTTTTTTCTCAATATCACAATGATCAATACACCAATCATATAATGGGCGGTGATCTTCAAATTCTAATGTACAAATTGAATGTGTAATGCCTTCAAAAGCATCGCCCAATGCATGTGCAAAGTCATACATAGGATAAATGCACCAATCTGTACCTGTTTGGTGATGTTCAACGTGGCGGATACGGTACAAAGCAGGATCACGCAAATTCATATTTGGGGATGCCATATCAATTTTTGCACGCAAAATCTTAGAGCCATCAGGGAATTCGCCTTTTTTCATGCGCTCTAAAAGATCTAAGTTTTCTTCGATTGAGCGTTCACGGTAAGGTGAATTTTGACCAGGTTCAGTTAAAGTGCCGCGCATTGCACGCAATTCTTCAGCAGAAGAATCATCTACATATGCCAAACCTTTTTTGATTAATAAGATAGCTTTATCATAAAAGCGCTGGAAATAATCAGAAGCATAGCACTCTTCTGTCCATTTAAAGCCCAACCACTCAACATCAGCCTTTATGGCAGAAACGAACTCTTGTTCTTCTTTGCACGGATTCGTATCATCAAAACGTAAGTTACATTGGCCCTGATAATCTTGAGCGATACCAAAGTTTAAACAAATTGATTTTGCATGCCCAATGTGAAGGTAGCCATTCGGTTCTGGTGGAAAACGAGTATGGACTTCAGATGGGCTTTTATACTTACCAGTACTTAAATCGTTGTCAATGATTTGACGGATAAAGTTGGTACGAATCACTTCTTCTGACATGAGTTCCCTTTAGTAGATAAAACTTATCGATAAACTGTGGAATTCTAGCATGTTTGGTTTTCATTTACGAGATTAAGATCAAGAAAGCTTAAAGCATAAAAATAGCCTCGGTTTTGAGGCTATTTTGTATGATAAAGATAATGTTATTTATTCATGATTAAAATTAATGAGCTTTTTATGGCGGCTCAGCAATAGATACATTGAAGGCACGATGAATACAGTGAGTAATGTTCCCAAACATAATCCACCAACAATTACCCAGCCAATGGTTGAGCGTGATTCGGCGCCAGCACCAGTTGCTAAAGCTAATGGAATAGAGCCTAAAACCATTGCGCCTGTTGTCATTAAAATTGGTCGTAAACGCAAGCTTGCAGATTCAATGATTGCAGTAAATTTATCTTTACCTGCATCTTGTAATTGATTAGCAAATTCCACTAATAGAATCCCATGCTTAGTGATTAAGCCAACTAAAGTGACAAGTCCAATTTGGCTATAAATATTCATGCTATTGCCTGTTAAATAAAGAGCGAGCAGGGCGCCTAATGCTGCCAAAGGTACAGATAGCAAAATGATGAAAGGATCAATCCATGATTCAAATTGTGCTGCCATTACTAAATAGATGAATAGCAATGCCAATAGGAATATTGCAATCATAGCATTGCCTGAGCTCTTAAATTCACGTGCACCGCCTGTGTAATCAAGCATTGTATCTGGCATAACATCGCGAATAGCATTTTCGACAATATTAATCCCTTCACCTTGAGAAACGCCTGCCACTAAATTGGCAGAAATCGTGACGGATCTTAATTTGTTAAAGTGATAGAGATTTTGTGGTGCAACAGTTTCACGAATGGTGACAAAATTAGACAGTGGTATCATTTGGTTTTTGTCAGAGCGCACATAAATATTTTTGAGATTGCTTGGTTCATTGCGATTGGTGGGATCCACTTGAACCAATACATCATATTGTTCTGAACCTTCTTTAAAACGTGTAATATTTCGTCCGCTTAAGGCTGTTTCTAAAGCGCGGCCAACAGCATTCACATCAATGCCTAAAAGTGCGAGTTTCTCACGATCCACATCTACTTCTAATTGTGGTGTATTCAAACGAAGATTATTGTCTGGTGTGACCAACCTAGGATCATTGTTTAATATTTCCATAATCTGTGTGACATTTTTATCCAGCTCTTCAAATGAGGCTGTCGAACGAATGACAACTTCAACTTCTTTAGCACGGCTATCTTGTCCTAAAGATTGTGGGTTACTGGCGAAAACACGTAATCCTAATGCGATATTCTGTAGCTTTTGATTGAGTTTTTGGACGATGGACATTTGCGATTCATCGCGAAGATCCCAATCTTGTAGAGTAATGTTGCCGATGCCACCAGCTGCAACGCCAGAAACTACAAAAACAGTGGCATCTGGTAACTCATTTAATAATAGATCTTCCACTTCTGTAAAATAGCGATCTGTAAAGTCAACGGTTGCGCCTTCTGGCGTGATGGCTGTAATGCGGATAAAGCCGCGATCCTCCGTTGGTGCCAACATTTGTGGTAATTGTGAATAGAGAAAATAGCTGGCGCCCAGTGTTAAAATCATGCCGCCAATGATTAATAAAGGCTTTGGCAAAACCCAGCGCAGTAATTTTGTATAACCATTGGTAAATGATGTAAACATATTTTCAATGGCATTGAAAAGTTTGCCTTTTTTTTCATCGTGTTTTAATAGGCGAGAACACATCATGGGGGAAAGCGTTAATGCCGTAAAACCTGAGATAATCACCGCAATTGAAAGCGTGACAGCAAATTCTATGAAGAGTTTACCAATACGGCCTTCAGTGAAAGTGAGCGGTAGAAATACAGCTGCTAATGTAATTGTCATGGCAATGATGGCAAGGCCAATCTCTTTTGAGCCGACAAAAGCTGCTTGAATGGGTGATAATCCTGCTTCGATGTGCCTATGAATGTTTTCTAACATGACAATGGCATCGTCCACCACTAAGCCGATGGCCAATACAAAGGCAAGCATGGTTAAAGTATTGATGGAATATCCGAGTAAATACATTGCAAATAGTGTGCCCACTAATGCAATGGGGACTGTTACCATCGGTACAATGGTTGCGCGCCAATCTCGCAAAAAGAAGAAGATGATGATGCCAACAAAGATTAGTGCTTCTACGATTGTTGAATAGACGGATTGTAGAGATTTGTTGATGAAAATAGAGTTGTCTGAACTGATTTCTAAATGGACATCTGGTGGTAACGTCTCTTGTAATGAAGGTAAAACATCTCTCACAGCTGAAGAAATGGTCAGAGGATTGGCGATGGATTGTTTAATCACCGCTACACCAACGCCGCGTTTTCCGTTCATTCTTGGGCGTGATGTTTCCTCTATTCCACCAAGTTCAACATTGGCTAAATCACCTAAGCGAACAATGTGTTGATTGCCTGTGCCACCATGATTGGTGGTTTTAATGATAATATTACTGAACTCGTCGACTGTATTAAGGTCGGTTTGGGCAACAATCGCTAGTTCTCTTGCATTACTTTTGATGCTACCTGCAGGGATTTCTACGTTTTGTGCGCGAAGCGCTGCCTCAATATCTGTGATGGCAATGTCAAAGGCAGACATTTTCTCTGGATCGAGCCAAACACGCATGACAGGATCGCGTCCGCCCCAAATTTCTAGCGTTGAAATGCCTTCTAATAGTTCAATTTGCGGTTTGATATTATTTTCAACTATTTTGGTTAAGTCGATGGAGGATAATTTATCGCTCGTGAGCGTCAGGATCATCACTGGATCAGAATCGGAATCACTTTTATTGATAATGGGTTCATCTACATCATCTGGTAGTCGATATTTAGCGCGAGAAACTCTGTCGCGCACATCATTAGCAGCTTCTTCAATATTCTTATTAGGTTGGAATGAAATGTTGACAAAAGACATGCCGCGGCGAGACATTGAAGTCATATAATCAATGCCATCAATGCTTGTGACAGCATCTTCAATGGCTTTAGTGACTTGTGTTTCGATAATTTCAGGGCTTGCGCCGCTGTAAGTTGTGCGAATACTGATAACAGGTAGATCGATATTGGGATATTCGCGAATGCTCATGCGCGTTAAGCCCACAAGTCCTAATAAAATGATCAGAATATTTAAAACAATAGCAAAAACGGGGCGTTTGATGGAGATATCAGAAATTCTCATAATGATGCTCCAGTGCTATTTAGGTTCAATAGGATGGATAATAGAACCATCATTTATACGCGCTTGACCAACTTTCACCACTTGATCGCCGTTTTTTAAGCCATGAATGATTTCTACCGCATAGCTTGACCGATCACCTAAGATCACTTCTGTGAGTTTTGCAATGTATTGATCATTGTCTTTTACGACACGGTAGACATATTGTTTGCCCTCAGAGGAAAAGATGGCTTCTTCAGGCACAATGATCACGTTGTAACCCAATGGAATTTCTAGGGAAATTCTTGTGAACATGCCAGGTAATAAGCCTTGATCTTGGTTGTCATATAAAGCGCGAACAATTAAAGATCTGCCTTCTTGCTCAATTTCAGGGCTTAATGCATAGATTTCACCTGTAAATTTCTTTTTAGGGAAGTTATCAACGGAAAATTGTAGAGGCTGCTCGATTTCTACGGTATGAGCCAAGCGTTCAGGTAAGCTGAACTCCAATTTGAGTTTTTCAGTATTAACAATGGTTGTCAGATCATTGCCTGTTTGTACATAGCTACCAGCATATTGATTGATTAATCCCATTTTTCCTTTAAATGGTGCGGTTAAAGTTGTGTGATCCACTTCAATCTGTGCCATTTCAAGATCGGCTTCTGCTTGTAGTTTTGCAGTTTTGGCCGCATCTAATTGTTGTGCGCTTGCGCTACCACGAGAAGCTTCTAGTCTTTTAAGATTTTGTTGTGCATTGATGAGGTTTGCTTGAGCATTTTTTAGCTTGGCATTGGCAAGGCGATCATCAAAATTAATGAGTGCATCACCTTTTTGCACCATTGCACCTTCTTTAAAGTTAATCGATGTGATTTTTCCTGATAACTCTGGGCGAAGAATGACTCGCTCAAAAGGTAGTAATGTGCCAACAGCATGGATATATTCTTGCTTGGGAATTTCTTGTGTATCAGACACTTCTACATTAATTGTTTTTGCATTCGTTATGGATAGGGTGAAGCAAGTTAATAATGTTATGAGCAAGTTTTTTTTGTAGTTGTGCATTGTTGATCCATGTATACATGATTAATGTTCGTCATTGTAAAGGATCAGTTGAAAAAAGCTTCATGTATTTGTCAGGATATTGTAAAGGATATAAAAAATCCCGCCAAATTTAGCGGGATTGAGAGATTAATCTGTAAATTTAAGATCAATGGCCCATGTTCGATAAAATGAATTTCACCAAGAATAAGATCGCAATGATGTAAGTTGCAGGGTGAACCTCTTTGAATTTACCTGTAAATACCTTCAATACAACGTAGCTGATGAATGCGAAAGCAAAGCCATTGGCAATTGAGTATGTGAAAGCCATTGTGAAAGCCATTAATGCAGCAGGAATTGCATTGGTTAAGTCATCCCACTCAACTTCTGTTAATTCACGCAACATGATACAAGCCAAGTAGATCAATGCTGGAGCAGTTGCATAAGCAGGTACAGCCGTTAACAGTGGAGAGAAGAATAAAGCTGCTAAGAATAATAAGCCAACTGTTGCACTTGTTAAGCCTGTGCGGCCGCCCGCTTGTACACCTGATGCACTTTCAACATAAGCAGTGACAGAGCTTGTACCCAACATACTGCCTGCTAAGATTGATGTGCTATCCGCAAATAGTGCGCGAGAAAAACGTTTTTTATTTTCTGGAGATGTGTCATCCAAGATGTGAGCGCGTTTTGCAACGCCGATTAATACGCCAGTTGCATCGAATAATTCCACCAATACTAACGTTAAGATAATTTGTAAGAATCCAGCTTCCAATACTTTGCTGAAATCAATCTGGAAAAATGTTGGTGCGATTGATGGTGGCATAGAAACAACGCCAGTGAATACAGTGTTACCAGTTAAAATGCTTAGTACTGAAACGGCTAAGATGCCAATTAAGATTGCGCCTTTAACTTTCAATGCATCCAATACCGCGATGATTAAGAAGCCTAATACGCAAAACAGTGTGGAGGCATTTGCCAATGAACCGAGCTGTACTAGCGTTGCAGGATTGTCAACCACTAAGCCTGAAGTTTGTAAGCCGATGAATGCTAAGAATAAACCAATGCCCGCAGCGATGGATGCTCGCAAAGATTTTGGAATGCCTTCAATGATCCAAGTTCGCAGTCCCGTGGCGGTTAAGATTAAAAAGATGACGCCAGATACAAATACACCGCCTAAAGCTTGTTGCCATGTGAAGCCCATTGTTGCAACGATTGTGAAAGCGAAGAAAGCATTTAAACCCATGCCAGGTGCTACAGCAATAGGATAGTTTGCCAAGAAAGCCATGATGAATGTGCCGAGTGCAGCTGCAATACATGTTGCCACAAAGACCGAGCCTTTATCCATGCCAGTACTAGATAAAATAATCGGATTGACAAAGATGATATAAGACATTGCTAAGAATGTCGTCATACCGCCTATAGCTTCTGTTTGAACATTGGTTTTATGTTCTTTCAGCTTAAATAATCGCTCTAACATTGGAAAACTCCTAGAAATAATACAGTTTTGAATTTAAAAAGCCTCATCTACATTTGTAGTGAGGCTTGTTTTTTTATTGTGCTTTTGGTTTGGATGCTAGGGATACTAATACTGAACCTACTAACACAACTAATACCACTGAAAGAGAAATGATGGTTGGGATGTGGTAGTCAAAGGCAAGTAGTAACATTTTACAACCAATGAATACTAAAATTGTTGCCAATCCATATTGCAAGAAGGCAAAGCGATCTGCCATATCTGCTAATAAGAAATACATTGCACGTAAGCCTAAGATTGCAAATACGTTAGATGTCATTACGATGAATGGGTCTTTTGTGATTGCAAAAATTGCGGGCACAGAGTCAACGGCAAAAATAATGTCAGAGATTGTGATGACAATCAGCGTCAATAATAATGGCGTGCCATAACGAACGCCATTTTGCACTGTGAAAAAGTGCTCAGCATCTAATTTATCTGTGAATTTCATTTTAGTTTTTATGAAACGAATGAACCATTTTTGGTTTAGATCTTCCGCTTCATCATGCTTTTTAAACATTGTGATCCCTGTGTAAACCAAGAATGCACCAAAGACATATAAAATCCATTCAAATTGAGCAATTAATGTCGCACCGATCAATACCATGATCACGCGAAGTATGATCGCTGCAAATATTCCGTAAACCAATACACGGCGTTGGAATTTAGCTGGGATCTTAAAGAAACTGAAAATTAATAAGAATACGAAAATATTATCAATGGAGAGTGATTTCTCTAGGACATAACCTGTTAAGTAGTCCATGGATGCTTCTACCGCCATTGCTTGTTGCGCTTCAGCAGTCAAATTAAGTTCTGGGAAATCGCCGTGAGCCAAATACCAATATAACCAAACATTAAATAATAAGGCAATTGTGACCCAAACAAATGTCCACATTAATGCTTCTTTAACGCTAACTTTATGATCGCCTGTTTGTTTTAAGGCAAACATATCGATAGCGATCATGATCAATACGGCAATAGTGAAAACGGTATATAAAAACGGAGAACCGATAGGAGGAAGAGGTGTCATTTACAAAATTTCCTAGATGGACTTAAAATAGTTCGACAAATATTCGTCAAAATCCACTTGAGGTTCTGCCTCTAAGTCTTTTTGACGAGTGATGCTTTGCTGAGCTAGCATTTTGAATGCTTCACGTTGTTGTTCTGATAAAACTGAATCAGAGAGATAATGATTTTTGTATTCAAGTGCTTTGCCAATACAGTACTCATTATATTGAACAGATGAAGCTGTCAGCTCACTAATTATTTTAGCAGATGGTGTTAAATTGCTATCAACAATCATCGATTTTAATGGTGCAATTGTTGCGCTATATTCAGGCCCGAGAATATTAGCGATTGGCAGAACCCACTCCAATATTGCATCCAATAATTCTGTTAAGGATTGTTCTTGATTGCGTATATTTAAAGTTAGCCCCGCTGTTCTACCTTTTGCTGCAATCAATGCAAGATTTTTCTGATTTTGTTCGTATTCAGCCTTACATAAAGGATCGGCATCTGAAAGCAAGCAGGTTGTTAAGAAAGCCTGCAAGAAGCGAATGGTTTCAATCGAAATGCCTGTAGGGATTGTTGGCATGATGTCAACAGAGCGTAATTCTACATAGCCTATGCCGCGCTGCTTTAATGCAGATAGTAAAGTTTCACCAGATTTTAAAACTTGTTTCGGGCGAATGCTTGCATAATATTCATTTTCGATTTGTAGAATATGGTTATTGATTTGTTGATATTCACCATCTTTCTTAATCGGAATGTGAGAGACTTTGTCGCACGGCGTTGAAATGGCGTGTTCAATGTTAGCAATGTAATCTTCCAGTGAGTTGAACGATACGCTGAATTTACATTTATTATTGCTATAACCAATGTCAGACAAACGCAGGGAAGTGCTCTCTTTGATATAGACGGTTTCATCATCAAATCTCTCAAATTGATGATGATTGTTGTCTGACAAGAAGCTTTTTGGCATGATTGGCGATGCACCAAAGAAATAAGGCACTAAAAAGCCAAAGCGAGAAACAGAACGCATTAAATGTAAATAGCGTTCTGATTTAAAGTCCGCAAGAGATTGTTGGTTATTTGTGGCTGCTTGTAGCGCAAGGAAAAACTCATCACTTAGCGAAAAATTAAAGTGAATGCCCGCGATGGATTGCATCATTTTGCCGTAACGATGAGATAAGCCTGTGCGGTACAGAGTTTTCATTTTTGCGGCATTGGATGTGCCATATTGTGCAATCGGAATGTCATCGACGTTGTTAATCAGTGGCGGCATAGAATCTGGCCAAATCAACTCATCGCCAAGATTTTCAGATGTAAAGGCTTGGATTTCGTCTAAAGCTTGATACAACTCTTCAGGCGAATGATAAACATTGGTGACGAACTCTAAAAGATTTTCTGCAAAATCTGTGGTGATATTGGCATGTGTTAATGCAGATCCCAGTACTTTGGGATGCGGTGTTTGGCTCAAGCGGCCATTTTGGTTAACACGTAAACCTTCTCTCTCTAATCCCATTGAAACATTTCGGATTAAACAGGCATCCTCGCCTAAAGCTTCGAGATTAGACTCGACAGAGTTCATCAACTGTTTAAACATAATCAATCCTTTTAAAGAACTGGCTGTTGTAGATCAAAGCCAACATGCGTTTGCCACATGTTTAATATTTTACAAAATAGTTCTGCTGTCTGTTGTGTGTCATATAATGCTGAATGCGCGCCTTCCGCATCCCACTTCATGCCTGCTGCAATGGCGGATTTTGCCAAAACCGTTTGGCCGAAAGCCAAAGCGCTTAAACTTGCTGTATCCAACACAGAAAAAGGGTGAAATGGTGCGCGTTTAATGTCACATCTTTCAATGGCTGCATTAACAAATGCTAAATCAAAGTGTGCATTGTGTCCAACTAAAATTGCACGTGTACAACCTTGTTTTCTAACCTCTTCGCGGACAGCTGCAAATACCTTTTGCATTGCTTCTTTTTCAGAAATTGCCATGCGAAATGGGTTGTCAAGTTTAATGCCATTGATCTTCATGGATTCAGGGTTAATGCCCAAGTTTGGTGCAGGCTCAATATTTGCAGATACGTGATGGCTAGTTGTCAGCATTCCATCTTTATCAATGTCCAAAAATACAGCGGCTATTTCTAGCAAGGCATCTTTTTTTGGGTTAAGACCACCAGTCTCAACATCAATAACAACGGGTAGAAAGCCCCTAAAGCGAAGAGACATTAGGGGGATGTTCGTTAACTGATCACTCATGACTATTGTGCGGCCTTTGTGCGTTTAGTTTTACGCTTAGTAGTTGATGCGGATGATTCTTTGGTTTTATATTCGAGTAATGGTGCTGCTTTTTCTATAATCTGTGGGCGATCAATGATCACTTTAGCAACATTTTCCTCGGATGGCACTTCAAACATTGTATCTAATAATGTAGATTCAATGATGCTGCGTAGCCCTCGTGCACCCAATTTACGTTGAATTGCTAACTCGGCAATCGCTTTTAAACCTGCTTCTGTGAAGCTTAATTCCACATCATCAGTTTCAAATAGATACTCAAATTGTTTGATGATGGCATTTTTAGGTTGAGTCAGAATATTGATCAATGCTTCTTCATCTAACTCTTCTAATGTTGCGATCACAGGTAAACGGCCAATGAACTCAGGGATTAAACCATATTTAGTTAAATCTTCTGCTTCCACTTGTGCAAACAATTCAGATAAATTGCGTTTTTCTTCTGACTCTTTCAATGCTGCCGTAAAGCCAATGCCGCCTTTATTTTGACGCATGCTGATGATTTTTTCTAAGCCAGAGAATGCGCCGCCACAAATGAATAGGATGTTACGTGTATCAACATTGATTAATTCCGCATTAGGATGTTTGCGTCCACCTTGTGGCGAAACGGCAGCAACCGTGCCTTCAATGATTTTCAATAAAGCTTGCTGTACACCTTCGCCTGAAACATCGCGAGTAATGGAAGGATTATCGCTGCGGCGAGTGATTTTATCAATCTCATCCACGTAGATAATACCTGTTTGAGCGCGTTCTACGTCAAAGTCTGCATTTTGTAATAGACGTTGAACGATATTTTCAACATCTTCACCCACATAACCTGCTTCTGTTAAAGTTGTCGCATCTGCAATGGCAAATGGAACATTGAGCATTTTTGCCAATGTTTCTGCGAGTAATGTTTTACCAGAGCCCGTTGGGCCAATTAATAAAATGTTACTTTTAGTTAATTCAACATCGCTACGCACAGTCTTAGATTCAAGGCGTTTATAGTGATTATAAACAGCAACACTTAATGTCTTTTTAGCTAAATCTTGGCCAACAACATATTCATTCAAAGCCTCATAAAGTTCTTTGGGCTTTGGTAATGGTTTTTTTTGATACTCTTCAGCAAATTCTTCTGTGATGAGCTCGCCGCACAAATGAATACATTCATTGCAGATATAAACACTTGGACCAGCAATTAATTTCAATACTTCATCTTGTGATTTGTCACAAAATGAGCAACGCAATACTTTTCCTTTTTTCTTCGGAGAGTCTGTCATATTTTGATCTTTTAATTAACGGTGAGAAACAACAGAGTCGATAAGACCATATTTTTGAGCTTCTTCTGCACTCATAAAATTATCACGATCTGTATCTTTCACGATTTTCTTCAATGGCTGCTTAGTATGGTGCGCCATAATCTTATTTAAGCGGTCTTTAATGTACAGCATCTCTTTTGTATGAATCTCGATGTCTGTTGCTTGACCTTGATAGCCACCCAATGGTTGGTGAATCATTACGCGAGAATTAGGTAATGATAAACGCTTGCCTTCAGCACCTGCTGCCAATAAAAATGCACCCATGCTACAAGCTTGACCAATCACCATTGTTGAAACATCTGGTTTAATGAATTGCATTGTGTCATAGATCGCCATGCCAGCTGTTACAGAGCCACCAGGGGAATTGATGTATAAATGAATGTCACGATCAGGGTTTTCTGCTTCTAAAAAGAGCATTTGTGCTACGATTACGTTTGCGCTGTAATCATCGACAGGGCCACACAAAAAGATCACTCGATCTTTCAATAAACGTGAATAGATATCGAATGAGCGTTCGCCACGAGCTGTTTGCTCGACAACCATAGGCACAAGATTAAGGTTATGAATCTCGTTGTTAAAAGACATTAGAATCCTCATGACCAATTTAAAATTAAGCCACTAATTCTATCAGAAACCTTTGTAAAATCCTATGGCAATTATTCCCCGTTAGATTTATTTGAATCATTACATTTATTAAGATTATTTTCGGTATAGTGTTAGGCTTGTTGTTGAATATTGTGACACTGGATAGGATATGGAACGTAATTATAATTTTTGTGCAGGCCCATCAACTTTACCTGAAGCTGTATTAAGACAAGCGCAGGCAGAATTATTGAATTGGAATGGTTTAGGTGCTTCTGTAATGGAAATCTCCCACAGAAGTAAAGATTTTGAAGCAGTTATGGTTCAAAGTGAGCAAAAAGTGCGTTCATTATTGAACATTCCAGAAAATTATAAAATATTGTTTTTGCAAGGCGGTGCGTATGCACAGTTTTCAATGATTCCTTTGAATCTATTGGGCAATAAAACAAGCATCGACATGATTGAAACTGGCAATTGGTCAAATAAAGCCATGAAAGCGATGGCAAAATATGCAGATATCAATGTGCTCGCATCTACCAAAGATACACTACCAGAAGAAAGCGCGTTACGTTTCTCTAAAGACAGTGCTTTTGTGCATTATTGTGATAATGAAACAATCAGTGGCGTTGAATTTAACTATGCGGTTAAGAATGAATTTTCACCAGTTGTTGCAGATATGAGTTCAAATATTTTATCGCGTGAATTTGATGTCTCGAATTTTGGTTTAATTTATGCGGGTGCGCAAAAAAATATTGGTCCATCTGGCGTAACATTGGTGATTGTGCGTGAAGATTTATTGGGTAAAGCTGATCCTAAAACATCAGATGTATTCAATTATGAAATTCAATCTAAAAACTTATCTATGATCAATACGCCACCAACATTTTCTATGTATATGATTAATTTGGTGTTAACTTGGTTGGAGAATCAAGGCGGTGTTTCTGCAATAGAGAGAATCAATAATGAAAAGGCTGCAATGCTATATAACATTATCGATGCGAGTGATTTTTATCATAACCCTGTGACAAAAAACGCACGTTCTCGTATGAATATTCCGTTTACTATTGTAAATCCAGAATTAGATCCCATATTCTTAGCTCAGGCAAAAGAACATGGCTTGATTAATTTGGAAGGCTATCGCGCTGTTGGTGGTATGCGTGCAAGTATTTATAATGCATTGCCACTTGAAGGTGTTAAAGTTTTATGTGAATTTATGTCTGATTTCGAGAAAAAATACGGATAAGCAGATTGATAAATATTAGGTTACAAAAAATTATGATTAAACAAAAAAAATTGGGCGTAATTGCGTCGGTTGTTGCAGTTTTACTTTTTGGTCATGTTAATGCATCGGAAATACAATCCATTCCTGCATCTACAGCTCAGGAAAAACAATTACCACAAATTAAGCCTAATAAACGGTTTGAGCGGATCAGTTCTGCGAATGCTGTTGCGCTTTCTCAATTTCATTACGGCAAAATTCCGTTGGATGATGAATTGTCAGAGCGTGTTTATTCATTGTATGTAAATTCGTTGGATCCTCAGCGATTATATTTTTTGCAATCAGATATTGATCAGTTTGATCAGCATAAATTTTTGTTTGATGATTATCTCAGGAAAGCGGAATTAAGCTTTCCTTTTGATATGTATAATAAGCTGATTCAGAGATTGGATGAGCGAGATACAAAGGTTAATGAGTTATTAGAACGAGATTTTGATTTCACGACTAAAGAAGAACTTTTAATTAATCGCAAAGATGAACCTTACGCAAAAAGTGTTCAAGAGTTAGATGAAATTTGGTATCAGCGCGTTAAAAATGAGTTAGTGAATTTATTGGTTTCTGATGATGAATTAACATTGGATGAAGCGAAAGCTAAATTGAAAAAACGCTATGCAACGCGTCACGAGCGTTTAATGCAAGTGGATGTAGAAGATATTTTTGAAATCTACATGAATACTGTGGCATTAGCATTTGATCCACATTCTGGTTATTTATCTCATCGCACAATGGAAAACTTTAACATCAATATGAGTTTGTCATTGCAAGGTATTGGTACAGTTTTGCGTCAAGATGATGATGGTATTTCTATCATGGAAGTTGTACCAGGCGGACCTGCGGATCAAACCAATCAATTAGTATTGGGTGATCAATTAGTGGGTGTTGCACAAGGTGATGATGGCGAATTTCTTGACATTGTTGGTATGCGTTTAGATCGCGTAGTGGACAAAATTCGTGGCAAAAAAGGTACAGTTGTTCGTTTACAAGTGATGAGCAATAAAGGCAAAGGCCCTGAGAAAATCGTTCGCATTGTGCGTGATCAAGTGAAGCTTGAACAGCAAGCCGCAAAATCTGAAGTGAAGACAGTGACAAAAGATGGTCAAGCGCAAAAAATTGGTGTGATCACATTGCCAACTTTTTACAGTGATTTTGAAGGTAATAAAGGCGGCGAGAAAGAATTTAGAAGTACAACGCGCGACATTAAAAAATTGGTGAAAGAGCTGCAAGATAAAGATCAAATTGAAGGTTTGATCATTGATCTTCGTGGTAATGGCGGCGGCGCTTTAGAGGAAGTGATCAATCTTTCTGCGCTGTTCATTGAGCCAAAGAAAACCGTCGTACAAGTCAAAAACTATAATGGTTCGATTGATACGCGACATAGCACACAAGAGAAAAAGATTTATGATGGCCCATTAATGGTGATTACAGATCGTTTAAGCGCCTCAGCCAGTGAGATTTTTGCAGGCAGTATTCAAGATCAAGGTCGTGGTTTGATTGTGGGCAGTACAACTTTTGGTAAAGGTACAGTGCAATCATTATTGCCATTAGAAGGTTGGTTGGCAAAATCGGAAAAGCCTGGGCAGAGTAAAGTAACGATTGCGATGTTCTATCGTGCCAATGGTGAAAGTACGCAAGAGAAAGGCGTTGTGCCTGATGTTGTGTTGCCACAGATTTATAATCCATTGGATATTGGTGAATCTAAGGAAAAATATGTTTTACCTTGGGATAAAATTCCTGCAAGTAAAGATCTTGTGGTGATGGAATCAGTGCAAGAGTACATTCAACCATTGCAAAAGGCCCATGATGAGCGCTTGAAGAATGATGATAAATTGAAGATCTTCCAAAAGCAGCGAGATAAAATTCAAGAATTATGGGATGTGAAAACCTTGTCATTGAATTTGGATGAGCGCCGTAAGGAATTGAAAGAGCAAGAAGATGATTCGTTCAAAAGTAGTAATGAGATCCGTGCAATGTATGATCTTGAGCCATTAACATTAGAGCAGTATAAAAATGAAGATGGCACACACACAAAATTGTTGAAAGATACAACGCCAGATATTTTATTGGATGAAAGTGTGAACATCATGAGCGATTACATTAATCTTTTGAAACAACCAAAAGCGAAGTAATTCACAAACTCAGATTCAAAAAATAGCCTCGGAAACGAGGCTTTTTTGTGAGAAAGTTAAGACTTAACTAAAAGAAGATTGAATTTCTTTCACAACCTTTTGCAAGAGCTTATCCTTTTTAGAATCACTTTTTTGGTGCAATTCAGGATAAGCGCGTAGGTTCTCAGTTTGTTTCATGAAGTTAGTAATATCTGCTGAGTTTTCAGTTTCATCATTGATGATGATTGGATTTAAATCCGCATGAGAGCGATCATTCAAGCGCTCGATGATGTATAAAAGATTCAGCATTAACTTCACAGCAGTTGGCTGATCAATGTAGAAGTATTCAATATCACGCCATTTATCCACGATGCGCTCGCCATAATTCCATAATGAGCTGAAAACACCGCCAATTACAGCGCCAGTTGCGGAAGCAATGCCGAGTGTTGTCATGCCGCTCATTAAATCAACGCCCACCATCATTGTTGCACCCGCGGCTGCACCTTTGCCAAATTGCAAAGAGAATTGCCCAAATTCATCTAAAGTGAACATGTCTTGAGTTGTGGCATTGGCTTCGGTATGCAAGGTGATGTATTGAATATCTTCATGATTAAAATTATAAAGATCCAATAGTTGATCGATGAATCTCTTTTCAATTTTCATGATCGCAGTTGCGATTTGTGCATTGATATTTTGTGTGTCAACTTGCTTAGTATCGGCTTTGACGCGCAATGTCATTAAATCAAAATAGAAGTTTGCCAATAGTGTGAAGGCTTGTCGCATGCGTTCATCATCTAAATCACTTTGTGCTTGAATAAAGGATTGAATGTTTTGATAATGCTCAGGAAACATAATGGCAATTTGTTCATATAATCGCTGTTTTCTTGGTAGAATAATCGTGTCAAACTCTAAATAATGATGCAATCCATTGGCTTTTAATTCACGTTTCCAATCATCAATATATGTCGCATTTTGTGTGAAGTTTAAAATGGGTAGAATGGGAATGTGCGTTTTCAGTAAGAGCAATAGTTCATAATGATAACGGGGCAAAAAAGGTTGGCGCACATCTATCACATAAAAAGCAATATCACTTTTGAGCATTTGATTCAGGACTTTAAATTCTTGATCAAAATCTGCTTGATTGTGAGGATCTTGCATGATCTTTAGTAAAGCTTGCTTTTCATCGGATTTGGAAGTTTGTAGGGAAGTGCTCGGCATTAACTCCAAAATGCTCATGGCATCTTCAATGCCTGGTGTATCCACAAAGTTAAAAGTGAAATCCGCCGATTGTAGTGAAATATTGGTTACATCAATTGTTGTGGCGGGTGCATTTTTAACATCACCAAAATTTCTTTGGCGTGTTAAAGCTCTAACTAGCGATGTTTTACCAGTATTTGTATGCCCGACAATGGCAACAGTGATGTTATTTGATTTCATAGTTTGCGCTTTCGCCTTCCACTAGAATGGATGATAAGTGTTTTTGCCACATGGATTTTTGATAATCATCCTGTGTTAAAACATGAATGGTTGCATGTTCTGCTAAGTTTAATAGGCGGATCACGCGTCTTAATAAACCGCGATCAGGCATTAAATTGCCATCTAAAAATATCTCTATCGTATCAATGGGCTCTGCTTTATGTTTCAGTTCAAATTGTTGGAATGATTCGATGTCGTTGAGTTTAATAACATCAGGACTTAAACGAATTTGGTCGGTAATATCAACCGCGACTTGATACGAATCTCTGCCTTTGAATGCGACTTTCGGCGCGCGAATGACCAAAGGTTTCTCTTCTGCTTTATCTAAAATGGCTGTTTGGCTGATGATGGCTTTGGGCGGTGAATATAATACACTGCGAACAGCATAATAGGCTAAGACTAAAAGTCTTGGTAATAAACCATGAAATAGAATCATGATGATGATCCATTTCGCCCACATTGATCTTGCGACATCATCTAATGAGCCTTTTATAAAGCTTGCTTCTATGAGCTTGTAATCAAACTGTATGAAGCCCAATTTTTCTGGGATAAAGTTTAAATAGCGAATAATAATTTCTGTAATGTCTCGGCTTTCAGTAAAAGTATTGCCAAGATAAAAATCAAAGTGTTGAAATGTGAATTTGAAAAATAGTACAACAAGGCTTGTGAGTAAAATAGTGATCCACGTTGTATTGGAAATTAACTGCACAATATAACGTACTGGTAAGCCTTGAGTGGGTTGATAGGGTGAATCATTTTTAAAAATGAGGTTTTTCAATCCAATAAAGAGTTGGCTGAAAAATGAGTGGGCTGTGATCAGAGATATGATCAAAAACAGCGTAGAAGGTAAAATTGCAATCAATACAAAATAGAGCGGATGCAAGGGCGATATTACTATCGAGCTTAGCCCAAAACCGCTGCTTAATGCGGTTAAAATAATCCATAGGAAAAAGATAATGCGCCAGTGGCGCATTATTGGCTGTAAAGATTGGTTATTCATGGATTTAAAAGTCATTATTCGATAATTTTAAATACTAAAGTATTATTTTCGATGGCAGTGATTGCAATGTTAGTGCCTGCCTCTGCATCAGGTCCTTTGATGAGCCAAACAGAATCACCGATATTCAATTGACCTTGATGATTGGTTACAGCTGAATCTAATGTGAATGTTGCCCCGATTAAATCAGAATCACGTGTTGGGGATGCTCTACGCATGATCACAATGACTGCAATGACAGATAATACAGAGGTGATGGCAAAGAGAATGAGTTCAGCATTCATACTCATGGAAAATATAAGCGTAATGAGACCAACGATTAAAGCACTGACGCCAAACCACATTAAAAACATGCCTGGCAATAGCATTTCTAAAATGATTAAAATAATGCCGAGCGTAAACCAGTTGACTAACAGTGCCATACTTTTATGATCTCCGAATGACTGAACTAATGGTTAATTAAGCGCTGAATGAATTGCCACAACCACAAGTTGTTGTTGCGTTTGGATTGCGAATCACGAATTGCTCGCCTTGTAAGTTCTGAACGTAATCGATGTCCGCGCCAACAAGATATTGATAACTCAAAGGATCTACCAATAATTTTACGCCTTGATTTTCAACTTCAACATCACCTGCTTCAACTTCCTCTGCAAATGTGAAGCCATATTGGAAACCAGAACAGCCGCCACCTTGAATGTACACGCGCAACATCAAGTTTGGATTCGCTTCATCATCAATCAATGATTTAACTTTCAACGCTGCTGAATCTGTGAAATTGATACCTGTATCTGACATTTTTAAGTCTCCGTGCAAATAATACTATTATAGGAGAAAACGGTGCTGATTACACGGAGATATATTTTACGATTGTGATTATCTTTTTTTATCTAAGAAATCTTGCCACAACGGTAGGATTTTCTCTTCCACTAACGGTGCAAATTTTAGGGCAGGAATGTGATTAGGCTCTAACCAAACGATCTCTTCAATTTCTGCTTGTGGCTCGATGATTGTATTGGCAGGTAGTATCACTTGAAATAATTGTGATTGAATTCTGTAATCAGGCTCATTAGCAGCAGCTGCTTCATATTCTTGAATGAAAGTTGCATCACTTTCTTGAATATTGAGATCAATCTCTTCCTGTAATTCACGGATTAATGCTTCAATGGCGCTTTCACCTTGATCTATTTTTCCACCTGGCAACATGAATTTGACTGTATTACGCTTACGAACCAGTAATAAACGATCATTACCATCAATGATCATCGCAGCAGATAGGTAAAAATAGTTGGGTTTGCGTTCCATGATAAAATCCAATGTAATTTGAAAAAGACTATAAATGTTACGAAGAATAGCAAAGAAATTAAAGGACGAATTATGAGCGATGAGCAATTGACAGTAGTATGATTAAGCGCTATGTTCAAATCTCTTATAATAAATAGTGTTGAAATATTATGAAAAAGATTAATAAAAAAGCTTTGCCTGCGATTATTTTAATCATCGTGATTATGATCATTGGCTTTGGGATGCAGTTTTTTATAACTAAAAATAGCATTGTAGAGGCTGAAATGAATGAGCAAACCAAGGAATACATCGATAAAGTTAATCAATGTCAAGCCGCTGCTGACAGCAAGCAAGAGCTTTCCAAAGAATGCCAAGAGATCATGAAGAAATAATTCATTGCAGGATCAATTGACCGATTTGTAAACCTTAAAATTCTTAGCTATAGTCATTCTTTTTAGGGAGAATGACTATGACAGCGTTATACATCATCACAGGTGCATCCAAAGGTATTGGTGAAGCTTTAGCTAATCAATTAGAGCAAGATAGCAATAATGAAGTGTTACGCTTAGCACGTACCAATCCTAAAACATTACCAAACTTAATCACTGTGGATTTAACGGATGAAACAGCAAGCGTTAAAGTGATAACTGATTGGTTGAATCCTCGCTTAGTTACAGCAAAATCTGTCACTTTGATCAATAATGCTGGCACGGTTGAACCAATGGGCGTTGTCGGTAAAATCAATGGTAGCCAATTATCACAAGCTTTGATGCTCAATGTTGGTGCTGTGATTGCCTTAACAAGTGCATTTGTTGAGTTGACAGATAATTTCGATGGTCAAAAATTTGTGATGAACATTTCATCAGGCGCAGGACGTAATGCTTACGAAGGTTGGGGCGTTTATTGTGCAACGAAAGCAGCGGTTGATCGTTTCACAGAAGTGCTTATGAAAGAGCAATCTACTAAAGCAAATCCAGTGAAAGCAACTTCGATTGCTCCTGGCATTATTGATACAGATATGCAATCCACAATCCGTAGTCATTCAGAAGAATATTTCCCCAATGTTGATCGATTCATTGATTACAAAAATACAGGCAAATTAAGCTCACCAGAATCGACAGCAGCTGCATTGTTGAGCTATTTACATTCAGAAAAAATGGGTAATTTTGCAATTACTGACATTCGTGATTAAAAAATCATTGAATTTGTATTTTGTAATTGCTATTTTGCTAAGGTTGCGTATTTTACACAGCGGGTTTATTTATCATTTTGTGAAATTATATATTTTAGAGTAGAGATCTTTATGAGTTTATTAGTGCAAAAATTTGGTGGGTCATCGGTCGCAAACCTTGAAAGAATTCGTAACGTTGCTAATAAAATCAAAAAATTCAAAGACAAGGGGGATGATCTCATAATCGTTTTATCAGCAATGTCTGGTGAAACAGATCGCTTACTCAATTTAGCTAAATCTATTGACCAGTTTCCTAATCAGCGTGAGATGGATGTTATCTTATCTACGGGAGAACAAGTAACAGTTGCTTTATTGAGTATGACATTGAATGCAATGGGCATTAAGGCAAAGTCTTACACAGGTGCTCAAGCTGGGATTATGACCAATAGCGTACACACGAAAGCAAGAATCGAAAGCATTGTGGAAGATAGAATCCGCAAAGATTTGGATGAAGGTTATGTCGTTGTTGTTGCTGGTTTCCAAGGCGTAACAGCAGCAGGTGATATCACGACTTTAGGCCGTGGTGGATCAGATACAACAGCCGTTGCATTGGCCGCGCAATTTAAAGCAGATGAATGCCAAATTTATACGGATGTTGATGGCGTTTATACAACAGACCCAAGAATTGAAAAGAAAGCGAGAAAGTTAGATACGATCACTTTTGAAGAGATGCTTGAATTGGCAAGCTTAGGGTCAAAAGTATTACAAATTCGCTCAGTAGAATTAGCAGGAAAATATAACGTTCCTCTGCGTGTATTATCTTCATTATTAGAAGAACCAGGGGAAGGCACATTAATTACGTTTGAAGAGAAGGAACATTACGTGGAATCTGATATCATTACTGGCATTGCGCTGAACCGTGACGAAACACAAATTACAGTTTTAGGCGTACCTGATACTCCAGGCATTGCGTTTAATATTTTGGATGCGATCGGCAAAGAAAATATTGATGTTGACTTGATTGTGCAAAATATTAGCGAAGATGGCACAACAGATTTCACTTTCACAGTGAATGCACCAGATTATGATCGTGCATTGATGATCACTCAAGATGTTGCAAACTCAATGAATGCAAGACAAGTCTTTGGCCGTACAGATATTGCTAAATTATCAATCGTTGGTGTTGGCATGCGTTCAAATAGCGGCGTTGCAAGCAGAATGTTCCATGCTTTGGCAAATGAAGAGATTAATATTTTGATGATTTCAACATCAGAAATTAAAGTATCTGTGATCATTGAAAGCAAATATGCTGAATTGGCTGTTCGTGTATTACATGATGAGTTTGATCTACATATTGTAGAACAGTAAATTTTAAATGAAACATCGAGCACACTTTCCATTATACTTTGGTCAGTGTGCTTTTTTTTACCGTTTTTATTTCTCACTCTAAATAAGATGTAATTTATGACATTTCTTAAAAATTATCTCTCATCTTTGACCATTATCATCGGCATTGTGATTGGTGGTATGATCGGTTATCTGCTGGGGCCTGAAGGTATTTCATTTGCGTTATTTGGCCAAGATTGGCAATTAAGTTCATCATCTTTTAAACCGATCGGGCAAATATTCTTGAATATGATGTTCGTCACTATTGTGCCGCTTGTATTTTTCAGCATTACATCGTCCATTACAAAAACGAATCAAACTGCACGATTAAGAAAAATATTATTGAGCGCGTTATTTGTATTTGTCGGCACTGCGGCGATCATTGCCGTCATCAGCTATTTTGGTTTTTTATGGTATGAGCCTGTTAAAGGTTTTAACTTACAAGAATTAATGACATTATCAGGCAAAGCCGTGGATGTTCAGCCTGTGAGCTTGAGTGAAATGTTTGTCAGAACTTTGACAGCGAGTGATTTTTTAGATCTATTCAGACGAAATAATCTATTAGCTTTGATCATTTTTTCTCTATTTCTAGGGATTGCGATTGTATTAGTGGGTGAAAAAGCGAAACCTATCGCGACTTTATTAGAATCTGGCATGGAAGTTGTGTTGAAGCTCGTTAAAATCATCATGTATGCCGCGCCAGTTGGCTTGGGCTGTTATTTTGCAGACATTGTTGGTGAGTTGGGTCCGAGAATTGTGGGGGCTTACGCACAAGTATTAGTGCTGTATTTGATTCTCACTGTGATTGCTTTTTTTGGCTTAAATACTTTGTATGCTTGGTTGGCAGCGGGGAAGTTAGGCGTAAAAGCATTTTGGTCAACAGCATTGACGCCAGCATTAACAGCAATTGCAACCACATCGAGCGCCGCTTGTATTCCTGTGAATTTAATCGCAACTAAGCAGATGAATGTACCTAATGACATTGCGGAAACCGTCATTCCATTGGGTGCAAACACACATAAAGATGGTTCTGTCATGGGCGGCGTTTTTAAAATCATGTTTTTATTAACATTGGTGGGCATTACATTTGATACACCGATGATGTTTTTAGCCATCGTTGTTGTGGCACTTTTAGTGGGCATTGTGATTGGTGCAATTCCAAGTGGCGGAATGACAGCGGAGGTATTGATTTGTACTTTATTTGGCGTGCCTGTTGAATATGTTGGCATTATTTTAGTGATTAGTATTATTATCGATATCCCTGCGACGCTTTTGAACTCCACAGGCAACAATGTATGTGCTATGTTGATCACTCGAATGGTGGAAGGTAAAAACTGGATATTACAGAAAGGAGCATGATCATGAATGAACAGCGTTTACATTATGTGGCATTATCCAAAGAAGCATTTGCAGGCTTTGTGCAAGTGAAGCAAGCTGTTGCAGAGAGTGAAAACATCGATCATGTCATGATTGCTTTGTTGGAGTTGCGTGTTTCTTTGGTCAATGGCTGTAGCTATTGTGTGCATGCGCATTCAGAAGAATTGAAGAAATTGTCAATGACTGATAGATTCATTCAGGAAGTTGCTGCATGGCAATGTAGTCGTCAATTCAGCGAAGAACAACGTGTGGCATTACACTGGGCAGATAGTTTGACGAATATTAGCCAAACCCATGTGCCAGATGAAGATTTTGCATTAGTGAAGGCATTTTATAGCGATGTTCAGATCAGTGATATGACAATGATCATCAGTAATATGAACGCAATGAACCGCATTGCCATCGCGATGCGTAGATAAGAATTTTTTAGATTAGAAGGTCATTATGTCAGGAAACAGCATTGGTAGATTATTTACCGTTACAACGGCTGGCGAAAGCCATGGCCCAGGATTGGTTGCCATCATTGATGGTTGCCCGCCAAATATTGAATTAACAGCGGAAGATTTACAATTTGATTTGGATCGCCGTAAACCAGGTACTTCACGCCATACAACTCAGCGCCGTGAAGCAGATTTGGTGGAGATTTTATCAGGTGTTTTTGAAGGTAAAACAACAGGTACAGCAATTGCTTTATTGATTCGCAATGAAGATCAGCGCTCTAAAGATTACGGTAATATTGCTGATCAATTTAGACCAGGGCATGCAGATTATACTTATCATGCTAAATATGGCATTCGTGATTATCGCGGTGGCGGTCGTTCTAGCGCGCGTGAAACTGCGATGCGCGTAGCAGCGGGTGCAATTGCCAAGAAAGTATTGGCAGAGCAATTTGGCGTGAAAATTTTTGGCTATTTATCACAATTGGGTCCAAACAAGCCAACAGCATTTGACCAATCAGTGATTGAAACGAATCCTTTCTTTTGGCCATGCGAAGCTGATGTAGAAAATTTAGAAAACTACATGGATACACTTCGTAAATCGGGTGATTCAGTGGGTGCAGAAGTGACTGTGATTGCTGAAAATGTACCCGCAGGATTCGGTGAGCCAATCTTTGATCGCTTGGATGCAGAATTAGCACATTCACTCATGAGCATTAACGCGGTGAAAGGCGTAGAAATCGGTGATGGCTTTGATTGTGTTAAAGCTTTAGGTACAGAATTCCGTGATGAAATTACAAGTGATAACGGCTTTTTAAGCAATCATGTAGGCGGAATTTTGGGTGGCATCTCCTCAGGGCAGCCAATTATTGCTAAAATAGCATTGAAGCCAACATCAAGTTTGCGTTTAGAAGGACGTAGTGTAAATATTCATGGCGAGGATGTAACGGTAGTAACCAAAGGCCGTCATGATCCTTGCGTCGGCATTCGTGCAACGCCCATTGCAGAAGCAATGATGGCGATTACATTGTTGGATCATGCACTTCGTCATCGTGCACAAAATCAAAAATTTTAGGAGAAAAACATGACAACCGTTAATCCTTTGTATCGTCCTCGTCGTTTGCGTCGTAATACGGCGATTCGTCAATTGGTACAGGAGAACTTTTTTTCATTGAACGATTTAATTCACCCGATTTTCATCGAGGAAGGATTAGAAGAAGCGATTCAGTTGAAAACATTACCGGGCGTTTATCGTTATCCTGAGTCACAACTAGAAGCAGAAGTGAAAGAACTTGCTGCGCTTGGCATTAAATACATCATGCCTTTTGGTATTTCTCATCATAAAGATTCTATCGGTAGCGATACTTGGAATGATGATGGTTTGTTGGCGCGTATGATTAAAACGATTCGTAAAGCAGCGCCAGATATGATCATCATTCCTGACATCTGTTTCTGTGAATATACAGATCATGGTCATTGTGGCGTTTTGTGTGAACATGGCCATGTGAACAATGATGAAACGATTGAGAATTTGGGTAAACAAGCGGTTGCAGCTGCAAAGGCTGGCGCGGATATGTTAGCACCATCAGCAATGATGGATGGGCAAATCACAGCGATTCGTGAAGCATTGGATGAAGCAGGCTATGAACATGTGAGCATTTTGGCACACGCAATCAAATTCTCATCAGCGTTTTATGGCCCATTCAGAGAAGCTGTTAACTCAGAATTATCAGGCAATCGTAATGGTTATCAAGCAGATTATGCAAATGGTCGCCAAGCTATGATCGAAGCTGAATTGGATGAAGCAGAAGGCGCAGATATTTTGATGGTTAAACCAGGCACACCATATTTGGATTTGGTTGCGCGTTTACGTCAACAAACGAATTTGCCTGTGGCTGTTTATCAAGTGGGCGGTGAATATGCGGCGATTAAATTTGCAGCATTGGCTGGCGCATTGGATGAAAAAGCAGTGGTTAAAGAAACAATGATCGGCTTTAAACGCGCAGGCGCGGATATTATCGTAAGCTATTACACAAAACAGATCGCAGAATGGTTACGCGATGGTGAAATTGATAGCTTGAGTAAGTAATTTTATTCAGACATTAGAATCAAAGAAGCCCAATGTTGATTGGGCTTTTTTATGAAAACTACTTTATGTTTAATAATTGCTTATACGTCAAAATGATTTTTGAATTAAACAATTCCATATTTGATTCAAGACCATTTTGATAATCAAAGATCGCATATACACCATCCTTTGCAATAATCATCAAAGTTTGTTCTTCTGTAGCATCCTCATCTGGAATTGCTTCTCCTTTTATTTGTTCTCCTAGAATTCTGAAAGCTACACTTTCATATTTAATTGTTAATTTATAAATACCTTCACCTTTTACAATAATATTAAAAAACTCATTGGTATCACATTCATTTACTGGATAAGGTGAATAGCACTCTTTGCTACTTGGTATTTTGTTTCCTTTAATGAATATTGGATGATTAGGAGAAATTTTTACAAAATCTTCTATTGATTTTTGTTGTTCTGTTGCTTCATTAGCGTTATAAAATTCAACAGTTGCTGTATATTTTTCAAAATCTAATACTGATAGATTACTATTTAAGGATTCTGCAATCCACTCTTTATTATCCATAGGACTATTATAAATTTTTATAGTGCTTGTCGCCCCAATAGGATAAAACATTCTCGGTATTCGTAGGTCAAATATAGGGAATTTTGCACCTATAGGTGTAGTGCTAGCATTATTTGGGATGAACAATAGTATTATGATGATTATCTTATAAAGTTTATTCATTATTATTTCTCCGAGAATATTCATATTTTATGATTAACTTATTATTTATTCAGTTAATTTTTTATATAAACTAAGCTTTCTACATTCTGCGTTATTTATAAAAAGACTACAATTAGCTATATCCAAATTTGACAACCCATCCCCAAATGTGAATAACGCGGATTTATGGATTCAATGTATCCTCACTAAAAAACAACAAAAAAGTGATGCAATGCTAGTGGCAGCAATATCATAATCAAATAGCCTAATCTAGGCTTCATGGGGCAATAAGGTTGTATAGATTTTATTTTATCGGGATTTTTTAATATTCTGATTTAAAATAATCATTGTTTTATTTTAATTAAAAGATTAATATCGTTTTAATGTAAACAATGTTTAATTGAAAATGGAGAATAAAATGATGATCCAAAAAGCGATAGATACAACATTAAATAATTTCAAACATTTTGATCATTATGCCCAGTTTATGAGAGATTCAACTCAGGAGGAATTTTCTCGCTCTCAGATTCCTTTTTACTTTGCAGTGAAAGCATTTCCGCGTGCATTATGTTACTTAGCATCTATGATTGAGGAACCTTCCGTGCGTTTAAGCCTCGCGGAAAATATTTGGGAAGAACACGGCAATGGCGATGCTAATTGTTTTCATATCAATACATTTCATCAATATTTAACGGCCATTGCAGGTGAAAACTATCTCCTCAGCCATAATCCATGGATTGAAGAGTGGATCACAAGCTGGTTTGAGCTAAAAAATGTTCATGCTTTAGCGTGCCAATTGGCGGCGATTGAGTATTTATATGCACCAATCAGCGAGAAATTAGCGGAACATATTGAAACATTATCATTGCACAATGAGCAAGGGCATTACAGCAAACATGCTGTATTAGATTGGGATCATGGTAAAGATTTATTTGAAATTGCTTTACATTACGATGATTCAGCCGATTATGAAAAGACATTTGAATTGTTCTCTCAGGCACAAAAGCAGTTCATTGCTGTGATGAATGGCATGGTCGTTTTCACTGAACAAGAAGTGCAAGCAATCGCACAAGATCCCATTGCTTTTTATTATTTGAGGGAAGATGGTGATGTGGCATTGCGCGCATTGGCTCAATTAGAAGATCGTGAAATATTGAACATTCTTACTATCTGTTCTGGTGGTGAAAATATTTTGAGATATTTACAATTGCCGCAAGCGATGAATATCATGGCGCTTGATATGAATGCACATCAATATCAATTGTTGATAGATAAATTGGCGCATTTGCAAGGAAAAACAGACTATTCAAAGATATTAACAGAATCTTCTCAAGGGAAGTTTGAACGAATTTTTAAGCATTTGCGAGAGCGTTTTACACAATCAGAACAGATAATTTTTAGACAAACAGGCAAGATTTTAAAAGAGAAATTACACTTTGCGGTGAAGGATATTTTCAGTCGCCACAATTTATCCGTTATTTTTACAGATAATGCAGTCAAATATACGCAAAAAGATTTTGCAGAACATTTCTGCCAAGTGTTTTTATCTACTTTTGAAACTGGTTCTTTTGGTGAGCAAAATATCCGCAATATTTTATCTAATGAGCCATTTAACTATAAAACAGCATCACATTTATTGATGGAAAATAAATCCATTGTACCGTTGATTCATTATGTGAACGATGTTGATGTTTTTGATCAAATGGCAGCAAATGATGAGCACGTAGATGTGATAGACCTATCCAATATCGGTGATTGGGTTGAGCCAGAAATATTGCAAGCATTGGTGGCAAAAGCTTATCAACGGCTGAATATTGGCGGATTACTCATTATTCGTAAATTATTGGGCGATTATGATTTAAAGAATATTGTTAAAAATGCAGGTTTTTCAGAAAAGAATGAAATAGATAGTAGCTATTTTTATGAAGAAGTGATTGTAGGATATAAATATGAATAATGTCTCTTTAATCAAGCTTGATCTTACTGATCAAGCTTTGAGGGCAGAATATTCCAAGCGATTACAAGCTATGGAATATGCTTTTACTTATCCTTTAGGCGAAGCTGAATTTTTGATTCGACATGGTTTTGGCTCGCAAGATTATGATTATTTTTCATATTTTGAGCAATTAGGGCAGCCATATTTTTATGTCGTAGAATTATCGGGATCAATGGTTGGCTCTGTATGTTGTGTTCTACGAGTAATAGAAGGGCAGAAAGTTTGGTACATTTGTGATCTCAAAATTTTACCAACCGCACAGTTTAAACAGATTCCAGCCTTGATTTATCAGTTATTGCACGAAAATTTACGCTCAATTTCATCTGCATTTTATTTTGTGAATATGTCGCCAGAAAAACACAATGGATTGTATAAGGTTGCACGGCAGTTAATGGTAGGTTTTAGGCTTAAGATATTGCCATATTATATCTATGAATTGACACAAGAACATATTAACGATGATGTGGTGATTGCACATAATCATGGTAAAAAAGATATTGTGATGAATGGACAGACATTGGATTTATATCATGTTATGAATGGTGCTAATGATCGTTGTGATTATGTTCAATATGCATGTCAAGATCAATTATCCAATCGATCTATCATTATGTTAGGTAGCACAAAATTAATCGATCATTATGTGCCAAATTCTGAGGGTATTTTTGTCTCTTGCAATTTTACGCTGAATGGTGATTTATCAACATTTGAGGTTTAAGGTTATCCAAATTTGACAACCGTTTCCCAAATGTGAATAATGCGCACTCTTATTTATTCAACGTATCTTCACCAAGAAGAACCAACTAAAAAGGTGATACCAATGCTCGTGGCTTTAATCAACGCATAATACCGACACCAATTTATTCAAATTGATTGTAAAAAATCTAATATCTATCGATACATTCAAATTTTACGTTTGAAGGTGAATTGTTGTCATTTTTTATTCCATATCATTGGAGAATAAATATGAGACACAATCATAATTCAGACGATTTTCAATCAGATTTCATCAAATATCCACGCACAAAACATTTAGAAAGCTCGCGCCTGCAAAATGGCGACACAGATCATGATCAAATGCCGTATCGAAGCTTAATTGGTCAATGGATCATTGTGGAAGAAAAGCTCGATGGTGGCAATGCTGCCATTAGTTTCTCTAATCAAGGGGAATTGCGCTTGCAATCCCGTGGGCATTATCTAACAGGTGGCGGACGAGAGCGCCAGTTTAATCTATTTAAACAATGGGCAGTTGCGCACGAGTTGTGGTTATTGGATCGATTGGAAGATCGTTATATTTTATTTGGGGAATGGTTACATAAAAAGCACTCAATTTTTTATGATCATTTGCCTCATTATTTCTGTGAGTTCGATATTTGGGATCGCAAGCAACAATGCTTTTTATCCACTTATGAACGCGCACTATTATTAAAAGATGGCCCAGTTTTATCTGTGCCTGTGTTATATGCTGGCTTTGCACCGAAATCTTTAAAAGATTTATTGGAAAATGTGACGCAATCCTTAGCCAAAACAGCAGAATGCCAAACTGTGTTTGAAAGCATTGTGAAAAGGGAAGGCTTTGATCTTGCGCGATCACAATCGCAATGTGATCCATCGTTATTGATGGAAGGTTTATATCTCAAAGTGGAAACGGCAAAAGAAACGATTGACCGCATTAAATGGGTTCGTCATGACTTTGTGCAAGCGATCATGGATGCCAAACAGCATCACGCTTTGCAGGATTTTATTCCGAATCAATTGCGTAGCAATGTGGATATTTTCGCTCCGCACATCACAGAGTTTTGGCAACACACTGTTTCTATGGAGGAGCTTTTATGTCCTTGCTCACAGTAAAAGGCAATTATAAAAATTTATATCAATCGGTGAGAACTGCGATTGATACAGCATTTAATCTCGATAATTTTGCAGAAATTATCCCTGATTTATATGCATTGAAAGATTGCCCACAAGATCCTTATTTTCATGGTGAAGGCAATGTTTGGATTCACACAGAATTAGTGATGAATGCTTTATTGAATGATGAAAATTTTCAAGAGGAATCGGAAGAAGCACAGTTTATTTTGTTCATGGCTGCGCTGTTGCATGACATTGCAAAACCAGATACAACGGTGATTGATACTGATTCTGGGCGCATTCGTCAACCAGGTCATTCTAAACGTGGCATGCTCGATGCTCGGATTATTTTATGGCGATTACAAGTGCCATTTGCAATCCGAGAGGCGATTTGCAATCTCATCGAAGTGCATCAATTGCCATTTTGGATATTGAGTGATGATCAGCGAGAAGATCCTATTTTTGTGGTCAATCGTTTATCTTGGGATGTTTCCTTGTGGTATTTATATTTATTGGCAAAAGCGGATATGCAGGGCAGGGATTATGAGCATAAAGCGCAAATGCTCGATGAAATAGAGCTATTTTGCTTGTTTTGTGAAGAGCATGATCTGTTGCATCAACCGAAGCAATTTGTGGATGATCATACGCGCGTGCATTATTTTCGTGGTGCGAATGTTCAGCCTGATTTCCCGTTGTTCAATGAAGGCGGTAGCGAAGTCATTCTGATGGCGGGCTTGCCTGCGAGTGGGAAAAATCATTGGGTGGAAAAGCATTGCAAAGGTTTGCCTGTGGTTTCGTATGATGATGCGCGTGCACATTTGAAATTGCGCCATGGTGAAAACGAAGGCATGGTGACACATTATGTGCAGGATCAAGTGAAAGTATGGCTTCGTAAAAAAGAGCCATTTGTATGGAATGCTACGCATTTATCGAAAGAGATGCGAGAGAAAGCCTTGAATTTGCTCTATGCTTATAATGCGAGCGTTAAAATTATCTATTTAGAAGCGGATGAAAAAACGATTCTTTCAAGGAATCAAAAGCGTGATAGCACATTGAGTAATGATCGCTTATTGAAGATGCTGTTTAAATGGTCAGTGCCTAAAAGAATCGAAGCGAATGAAGTGATTTATTGGGGACATTAATTCAAAATACACTTTAATATTAATCGGCGTATAATGCTCTGCCATTAATTTAATCAAAGACATAAGGTTTATATTTTAAAATGGATATTCAGCATCTGGAATCGGTCGAAGCAATTTATGGCGTACAATTGCCAGAAGTGTATTTGAGATTATGCCAAGATGGTTTATTGAACACAGGCAAATATGGTTCCATGTGGTATGGCACATATTATAGAGAGCGCTTAAAGCATCCAACACTATTATTTTTGAGCAATGAATTTGAATTAATCGAAGATAACAGTATTGCAGAAGTTGCTGAATGGGTGAATGATGATTTTTCCCCTGAAGAATTCACATGCATTCCTTTTGCAATGAGTGGCGCGGGCGATTATTACTGTATGGCTTATCCGAAAGAAGATAGCGATGGCATCGATCCTGTCGTGATTTATCTCCCACATGATTATAATGAATATACATATTTAGCGAAAAACTTTGTGGACTTTATTTTCAGGCATTTTTTAGAAGCATTAACAGATTTAAGCTTTTTTGATTTAGAAGATGAAAAGTTTTCCATTAAAGAAGCTTTGCATCAATCTTTATTGGCGCATCAGCCTTATTTGTTAGAAGAGCAATTTGAAAAACTCAAAGAGATTTTAGCGCGCGAGATCCAAACATTTGAAAACAATGAATATGTAGGTTATCTCAGCAAAGAAGAGTTTAAATCCATCATCCAATCTATGATTCCTTTTGAATTTTTGGATCAAGCAATCAGTTTTTAATTTTTAAGCCATTCATTAATACAGTCCAACAATCAATCGCCTCAGGTAATCGTGCTTGGGGCTTTTCATCATTGGCGATCCAAAAAGCTGCTTCTGTCAGCGAGCCATTAATGAATACCGCTAAAGTTGTAGCATTGGTTAATTGAATATCGCTATTATCCATGCCTTTTTTTAAAAGTTGCTCTACAGATTCTATGCATTGCATTTGGATTTTGGAGAGCTCGCTGCCCAATACAGATTTTGCATCAATCAATAAAATCTGCTGAATTTCAGGATCCAAAACCATTTCTAAATAGGCTTTACCCCGTTGATATAAGCCTTCCCACGGATCTTTTGCATTGTTGGAAATATTAAGTAATTGCGCATCAATTTCTGCATCGATCTGCTTAACAACCTCAGCAAATAGCCCTTTTTTACTGCCAAAGTGATGATAAATTGCTCCGCGCGTTAAACCTACAGCTGCAGTGAACTCATCCATTGAAGTATTGGCATAACCTTGTTCTGCAAAGGCAATTCTTGCCGCAGATATTAATTTATGTTGTGTATCTTCCATCAGTTGAGTACGTACATTTGTGGTTTTTTTCATCTCGAATCCATCTAAAAAATTTATAACATTGTAATTGACATACGTGGCGTATGCAAATACAATCCGATTGAACATACGCCACGTATGTAAGTAAACAATTTTGAGGATTTATTTATGGCTTCTTATGCCGCTTTATTGAAAACGCCAGGTGCTAAAGGCTTTGTTTTAGCAGGATTATTGGCGAGATTACCAGTTTCTATGACAGCAATCGGCATCATTACAATGCTCTCTGAAATGGATGCAAGTTATACCTTAGCTGGCAGTGTTGCTGCGGTATTTACATTGAGCTGTGCCATTCTTTCACCACGAATTTCAAGAGCCGTTGATCGAAAAGGGCAGAGTAATATTCTGCCTTATGCATCGTTGATTGCTATTGTGAGCATTTTGAGTTTGTTGGCAGTTGCTTATTGGTCATTGCCTTCGTGGTTGCTGTTTGTCTTTGCAATATTGGGGGGATTTACACCAAGCATGTCAGCTATGGTTCGTGCGCGTTGGACGGAAATTTATCGTGGCCGACCAGAATTACAAACGGCATATGCATTTGAAAGTGTATTGGATGAAGTCTGTTTTATTGTTGGTCCACCATTATCAGTGGGATTATGCGTTGCTTTATTTCCACAAGCGGGCCCATTATTAGCAATGGTATTTCTAGCAATTGGTGTCACAGCTTTTGTGATGCAAAAGCAAACGGAGCCTGCGGTCAAACCTATAGAAATCTATTCGAGTTCAGTTTTTCGATTAACGATGGTGAAAACTTTAACTTTGTTAATGGTATTTTTAGGCATTATTGTTGGTACGATTGATGTGGCGAGCGTTGCCTTTGCTAAAGCACAGAATATTCCCGCATCCGCAAGTTTAGTCTTATCATTTTATGCTGTGAGTTCATGTGTTGCAGGATTGCTCTTTGGTATGATGCAGTTTAAATTATCGCTCGTAAAGCGTTTGATGATGACTGCTATTGCCACTTTAGTATCAACTTGGCCGCTGTTATTGGTGTGGAATATTGCGTCGCTTTCTGTAACAGTATTTATTGCAGGTTTCTTTTTCTCACCAACATTAATCACAGCGATGAGCTTAATTGAAGAAAATGTACCAGATGAACAGCTTACAGAAGGTTTAACTTGGTTGTTATCAGGTTTGGGCATTGGTGTCGCTTTGGGTGCAGCAATCGTAGGCTTTGTGATTGATGAATATGATGTGCATACAGGCTTTATGGTTGCGTTATTATCAAGCACGTTTGTATTATTAACAGCATTATTTGTTCAGAAATTACACAAACAAGTTGATGTTAATTTTGTATAAATTTACATCACGCAAATAAATCGAGAAAAATATCGGATATTTGAAAAATTATTTATGCACTTAAAGCTTCACCGCTTATAATTACGGCATTTATAACAATAGGTACTAAGTATAATTATGGGAAGCTTTGTTTTTTTACAAATATTTACAGTAGTTTTTCTACTCTCCATCGCGACAACGCTATTTAATAAGCGTGTATTAGGTTTACCCGCAGCAATTGGTGTGCCAATTGTTTCTGCGATTTTTGTATTTTTATTACAATGGACGGTGAGCTTATTTGGCAGTAATGATTACATTAAGATCAATATTCATGAAATAGAAGCTGCTGTGCGTAGCATTGATTTCTACAATTTTTTAATCAATGGGGTGATCTGTTTTATTTTGACATCGTCAGCATTGAAGTTTCGTATCTCTGATTTGAGAACTCATTTTAAGCCTATAGCGATTTTAGCTAGTCTTGCATTAGTTTTATGTGCTGTTTTCTTTGGTTCTGGGCTTTATGGTTATCAAATGGTGACAGGTGAGCCAGTCACTTGGTTGGTGGTATTATTGCTTGGTTCTGCGTTGGGTGCGACAGATCCGATCGGCATTAAAGGTGTTTTAAGCTCAGTGAAAGCACCGCATCACTTAATGGTGAAATTAGAAGGTGAATCATTGTTCAATGATGCTGTGTGTATCGCTTTATTCATGAGTATCTTGGCAATTGTGAAAGGTGGGCAGTTTACAGTAGAAGATTTTTTCGCAACTTTAGCGTATGAGATTGTTGTCGCGGTTATCATTGGTGTAATTTTTGGTTTGTTTGTATTAAAGCTTTTAAAAGGTAAGCATGAAATGGAATCGTTGATTTTATCAACGGCATTTTTAGCAACAGGTTCTTATCTTGTGGCTTTGTATGCACATGCATCTGGTCCGATTGCTTGTGTTGTGGGTGGTTTGATTGTAGGTAATCGTTGGCAAGATATTTTAAAAGAGCAAGAGATAGATGAAATCAATCACTTTTGGCATACAGTCGAAGGCATCATTAACTCATTCTTGTTCACATTGATTGGTATGGAATTATTTATTATTGATTTCAATACAGATCTATTGTTAGGCGGTATCGTTGCATTCATTATCTTGCACTTATCACGTTTTGCAGGGAACTATTTAGCATTTGTGCCTTTTAGATCAGTGAGAAAAAAGAGTTATCACGGCAGTTTAGCGATTTTATCTTGGGGCGGCGTTCGTGGCGGTATTTCATTGGCATTGATTTTAGCCGTTGCTAATATCCCTGAGTTATCGCAATACAGCAGTATTTTGATTGGTTATACATTTACATGTGTATTATTGTCAGGTTTAGTTTGTGGTTTAGGATTGCCTGGCGTGATGAATGCTTATTATCATAATCCAAATGAAGCAAAAACAGGCTTTGCAGGCTGGTATCAGAGAATGTGCCACAAAATGAATTTTAGCGGCATGCAATACATTGTGACTGAAGATAAAAATGGTCAAGAAGTGATTTCTATTTATAACCCTGAATGTTTGGTGGATGAAGCAAAATTAGAAGCCGCCGAAGAAGAAAATGATAAGGAGTTAGTGGAAGAGATCCAAGATCAATTGGATACTAAAGTGAAACAATTGGAAAATTCAGAGAATTTCTAATAAATCTGATTAAACTCTTATAAACCACAAAAGTTAGCAATAGCTTTTGTGGTTTTTTGTGCATATTTATTTTTATCAGGTAAAATTGATAGATTAATTAAATACATTATTTAATTGGAATATTAATAGAATGGCAAATAAAAGAAGAAATGTTACATATAATGAAAAAATGACTTTACTTACAGAGGTTGCTGGTAAGTGCCCTAAATGTAGTAAACGTTTGATGGGCAAAAATAATAATAAACAGATAGTTTTATTTGAAGTTGCACACATTTATCCTCTAAATGCGACTGATCATCAAAAAGAAATATTTAGCGATGAAAAAAAATTATCTGATGATATTGATAGCATTGAGAATATGATTCCTTTATGTTTTGATTGCCATAAAATATTTGATACGGATATAAATGTAGAAGACTACAGAGAGCTGTATGAAATCAAGAAAAATATTTTAATAAGAAATGATCTTATTAAATCATGGAATGGACAATTATTACATCAAGATATTTCAAAGGTTGTTGAAGCTTTGTCTAACCTAGATGAAATAGATTCAGATCTGACACTATCATATACTGCCGTAGATATTAATAGCAAAATAGATGCTTCTCTAGGTAACATATATAAATCTAAAGTTAATTCTTTAATTACAGATTTTTATCTTCCAGTTCAGAATGCATTTAAAAATATAGAAAAAGAACACTCTAATAGCATGATGATGATATTTTTACAAATTAGACAGTATTATTTTATGGTATCTGAACGAGAGAATAATCAAAAAATAATATTTAAAGAAATATGTGAATGGTTGATGCATAGCGCTTCTTTAAATGATTTTGCAAAGGCAGAAATACTAGTTGCATTTTTTATTCAAAATTGTGAGGTATTCTCAAATGCAACTTCCAAATAAATTAATACCTGTATCTGAGAGTAGTGTGTATAAATCAATATTTTTAATGAAAAATATTGGGCAAGGAATTACAGTTCTAGACTTGTACAAAGCCAATAAATCAAAATTTTTAGATATTACTGATTTTATTGATGCACTCGAGATATTATTTGTAACAGAAAAAATTATTTTAGATATGAAAACAGGAATAATAACCAATGCTTAAGAGTATAAGTTGTGACAAAATACTTAATACACCATTAAAATTTAAGAAGGGTTTAAATGCTGTTGTTGGTGCAGATGACGCCCACAATTCTATTGGAAAATCATCTATTTTAATGTTGATTGATTATGTTTTTGGTGGGGGAGATTTTTTAGAAAAGTGCAGTGATGTTATTAAGAATGTGGGGCATTTGGAGCTTTTAGTAGAATTTGAATTTGATAAAGTATACTCTTTTAGGCTGAATACTAATGATTCTAATATTATTCATTTTATTGATCAGGATGTTGATTTTTCTTTAATAGAATATTGTGAGTTTTTAAGAAAAATGTATGGCTTAGATCAATATAGTTTATCTTTTAGAGAGTGTGTTAGCCCATTTTTCAGAGTTTCACAAAGAAATAATTATAATCTTGATAAGCCATTAAATGCGGTGTCAGCTGAATCATGGCTAATGGTCCGTAAAAGAATTTTAAAATTATTTAATTCGTATAATATTATTGAAAATCTAGAAAATGATTTAAAATTAAAAGAAAATGATAAAAAAGCTGTCGAAGGTACTTTTAACTCTGGCGCAGTATTTAAAATTAACAAAACTACATATAATAAGAATGAAAGTAAGTTGCATGTACTAGAAAAATTATCTCAAGATATTGAAGAATCAATGAAAGAAGGGGTTGCTGATATTCAGAAAATCTTAAATAATCGAAATATTGAATTGATGAACGCAAAAAATGACTTAGTTGAGCAACAATTTCGTTTGAAGAAATTTATATCTAGATCAAATCAAAGCTTGGGATATTTACCAAGTAAATTACAAAAGGATTATAGAGATTTAATTGAAATTTTTCCGACTATTAATATGGATCGATTGTTAGAGATTGATAGTTTTCATCATGGCATTATCAAGATAATGAAAGAAAAGCTTAAAGAAGAGAATGCAGTTTTTGTAAATGAATTAGAGCGTGTTGAAACAGAGCTAGAAAATATAAATCAACAATTCAATCAAATCGATGGAAATAATAAGCTTAAGAGCCTATTAAAAGAATTTACAGAAATTGTCAGAGAAAAAGATAAAATTTTGAAAGAAAATGAATTTTATAATAAATTAGAATGCATTAAGTCTAATATTTCTGGTATTAAGGAAGAAATTGATAATATCCTTGTTTCCGCGTATGAAAGGATTAATTGTATAGTAAATAATGGTCTCGCTAGATTTATATCAGAAATCTATTTAGATAATCCAATTGTGCCTAAATTTACTCTAGGCAGTAAAAATTATGAATTTGATGCCGGAGATGATAGCGGAACGGGAAAAAACTATGGAAACCTTATAGCATTAGATTTAACCTTTTTAGAGGAAACATGTTTACCATGTATGATACATGATAGTTTACTATTAAAAAATATGGCGAATGACTCAATACAAAATGTTATTAAGTTATATTCCTCTTTTGAAAAACAAATTTTTATATCAATTGATGAAATCAAGAAGTATGAGTTAAAAATTCAAGAAGTTATTAAAGACTCTATGTTTTTAAAATTAGATGCTCAAAACTTCGCATTTAAAGTTTCTTGGAATAAAAAACCTTTAATTTAAATAAAAAACCTCGCATTGAACTGACCCCATAAACTTGGACAGTTTATAAATTATAAAGACAAGGACTGATTTCGATATTCTATCGGACTCAGTCCTTTTAGTTTGAGCTTAATTCGATCATTATTGTAATAATCGATGTACTCATGAATCTCTTTCTCTAATTGATCGATAGATTCAAATTTTTTCACATGAAATAGCTCTGATTTCAAAACACCAAAGAAGTTCTCAATCACAGCATTATCATAGCAATTGCCTTTGCGTGACATGCTTTGTCTAACTTTGTGATCTTTTAAAGATTGTTGGTACTGTTTCATTTGATATTGCCAACCTTGATCAGAATGTAAAATCAGTTTCTTGCGTCCTTTCTTATGTAACTTTAAATGCTTCAATGCCTTATTCAGCATTTTACCCACCAACTCATATTTGGAGTTTTTAGCAACTTCATAGCTAATAATTTCCTGATTATATAGATCTAAAATCGGAGATAAATACAGCTTTTCACCGTTCACTTTAAACTCTGTGACATCTGTTACCCATTTTTGGTTGGGCCTTTGAGCCTTAAAATTACGCTTCAAAATATTCTTCGCTATTTTTCCAACTTTTCCTTTATAAGATTGGTATTTCTTCGGTCTTACTAAAGATTTAAGATTCAGTAATCGCATGATTCTTTGAACTTTTTTATGGTTAATGGGGAAATCTTTTTGTAATATCGCAGTGATGCGACGATAACCATATCGACCTTTATGCTCATGAAAAAGGGCTGTTATCCTTGCTTTAAGGCTTTCATCTGAATCAGGCTTAGCCAATACTGCCTTATGATAGTAATAAGTGCTTTTGGCTAGATTCATGATTTTCAGTAACGATGACAATGAATGCTTTACTTTGAGTTCTTCTGCGATGATTGTTTGCGCCTGAGCGCTTCTTCCTTCTCGTCCAATTCCTGAAACTTTTTTAACACATCATTCTCCGCACGAAGATAGGCTAATTCAGCTTGAAGTTGATCTATCAACTTTTCTTGTTCAGTGCGATTATCAGGTTTTTTGGGCAATCTCATCTTTTTAGGTCTTCCTTTTTGACGTGGTTCAAGTGCACTCAAACCACCTTCTTTAAACAGTGATTGCCATTCTAATATAGAAGTAAATGCTGGAATATTAAAATATGAAGCCGCTTCGCGGGCAGAGTAATAATGATCTGACATAAACTTCAATACATAATATTTGAATTCAGCAGAATATAATCGTTTTGTTGTTCTTGGCTGAATCCCTGATTGACCATGATACTGATAAGCTTTGACCCACTTTTTAACGGTGGAGTGATCAATATTAAAATGATCAGCTGTAGAGCTATATCCATTTCCTTTTTGATAAAACTTAACAACTTTTAATTTGAAATCAAAAGAATACTTCGCCATATAAAAACACCCCAAAGTTGTGTCCAACTTTTGGGGTGCAGTTCACATTGCGAGGTTTTTTATTGAGTTTATTTAAAGCAGAGAATTAGAGGATAAATCTGCTCAAATCTTCATTGTCAGACAATTCGCCCAATGAGTTTTTAACCATTGTTTCATCAATTGTCACATTTTCACCGCTCTTATCAGATGCTGTGAAAGAGATTTCCTCTAACAAATGCTCCAAGATTGTGTGTAAACGGCGAGCACCGATGTTTTCAGTTTTCTCATTCACGTTGTAAGCAATCTTAGCGATTTCAGCAATTGCGCCATCTGTGAATTCTAAGTTAACTTCTTCAGTTTGTAGCAATGCTTTGTATTGTTTGATCAAAGCTGATGATGGCTCTTTCAAAATGCGCTCAAAATCATTTGCAGTCAATGCACTCAATTCCACACGAATTGGCAAACGGCCTTGTAATTCAGGGATCAAATCAGAAGGGCGAGCCAAGTGGAAAGCACCTGAAGCGATGAATAAAATATGATCTGTTTTTACAGGACCATATTTCGTTGAAATTGTGCTACCTTCAATGATTGGCAATAAGTCACGTTGAACACCTTCGCGAGAAACGTCTGTACCTGAGCTTTCACCACGGCGACAAACTTTATCAATTTCATCAATGAATACGATGCCAGTGTTTTCCGCAGCTTCGATCGCAGCTTTCTTCACTTCTTCTTCATTCACTAAACGGCGTGCTTCTTCATCTTGAACCAATTTTAAAGCATCTTTGATTTTCAACTTTTGCTTATGTTTTGGTTCATTGCCTGTTTGGCTGAATAGCGATTGCAATTGTTCTGCCATCTCTTCCATGCCAGGCGGCGTCATGATGTTCATGCTAGAAGCATGTTTTTGTGTTAATTCGATTTCGATCTCTTTGTCATCCAACTCACCGCGAACCAATTTTTCACGGAATTTTTGACGAGTTGTTGAGTTATCTGTGCTTGGTGCATCAGGCTCATTATCAAAACCTACTGATTTCGGGCGCGGAATCAATACATCTAAAATGCGGTTGATGGCAGCTTCCTCAGCTTTTGGATGAGATAATTTGATGGCATCTTCACGCGCTTTTTTAATGGCAGCTTCTACTAAATCACGAATGATGGAATCCACTTCGCGGCCAACATAGCCCACTTCTGTGAATTTTGTTGCTTCAACTTTAATGAATGGTGCATTCGCCAAGCTTGCTAGGCGACGAGCAATTTCAGTTTTACCAACACCTGTTGGTCCAATCATTAAGATGTTTTTAGGTGTGATTTCTTTGCGTAAATCACCTGTTACTTGCTGACGTCTCCAGCGGTTGCGCAAAGCAATCGCTACAGCGCGTTTTGCATCATTTTGTCCAACAATATAGCGATCCAATTCTTGGACAATCTCTCTAGGTGTCATTTCACTCATGATAAATTCCTAAAACGTTAATTTTTCAATCGTTTGATTGTGATTTGTGTAAATACAGATATCTGCTGCAATATTTAAGCTTTTACGCACGATGGATTCTGCATCTAATTCGGTATTGTCTAAAAGGGCAAGTGCTGCACTTTGTGCAAATGCGCCACCAGAACCGATGGTTGCCATGTTGTGTTCAGGCTCGATCACATCGCCATTACCTGAAATCACAAGAATTGCTGTAGGATCAGCAACGATCAATAATGCTTCTAAGCGGCGCAATTGGCGATCAGTACGCCAATCTTTTGCCAATTCAACAGCCGCGCGTGTCAATTGGCCATTGTGTTGTTCTAATTTAGCTTCAAAGCGTTCAAACAGTGTGAATGCATCTGCTGTGCCGCCTGCAAAGCCAGCGATCACTTTACCATTGTATAAGCGGCGAACTTTACGCGCATTACCTTTCATCACAGTATTGCCAAGAGAAACTTGACCATCGCCGCCGATGACAACTTCATTGCCACGTCTAACAGCACAGATCGTGGTGCCACGATATTGTTCCATTTGAACTCCTTGTTCATTGTTTCAGTTACGTCCAATTAAAATGTGGACGAATTTTAGGATTTCAAGGCATTCAATATTGGCTTGGCAATTTTCTATTCAGTGGTTTTATGTTTGTTGTTGAGGTTTTGCACCATGCTTGTGACATAAACTGTGAAAATAGGGAAGATGGTGATCCCTGTAATGGCTAAAATTGCAGTGCTGATTTTCCCAGCAGTTGTGATGGGAATAATGTTAGAGCCTAATGTTGTGGCTGTCATGGAAGCCCACCAAAGCACATCGCCATAGGTTTTAACATCAGGGTTGATACCATTTTCAAACACAAAGAAGATGAGTGTCTGTAAATATGCAATGGAGAAAAATAGTGCCAAATAGGAAACAAATAATCCTGTGATTTTATTGCTGATCAATAGCTTAGCAAGTAAGAATAAGCCAATTGTGCCACGCAAAATGGGTAAGAATTTTAATAGATAAAAGCTTTGGTGAGAGATGGCTAAATCATAATATTCAAAGATATTGATATAAGGAATAGAGACAAAAATCAGTATGCCATAATGTTTTAGATAGCTGACTTTGTTTTGCGCCAACATGAATAAAATGACGAAATCAAATAAGAAGTAAATACAGATCCAAAATTGTAATTGATTGCTACGAGCGAAAGGATCACCATTGATATTGGGAATGTCAAACAGTGTGATGTCTGCGATCAAAATTAATGATGCAATAATGGTTGAAGCATAAATTAATTTTAGTAATGATTTTTTTAGATTAGGGTTTAATTGAAAGCTCATAATTCATTATTCACTAAATTTTATTTTTATGGATGGCTGCATAGGTTGAAAAAGCAATGATTATCAAGCCAGTAAAAGATATTAAAATGATTGTTAGTATTGATATAGAAGAATGTGTAGGAGATTGATCACCAATATTGATCCATGCATATGCCGTAACAGCAATGAGAATAAAAGCCAGTAATGTACCTAATGATTCTAAACGGATGAGTAGTTTTGACATAGGTTTAGGCGATTTTGGGAAAATTTTAAAAAGATCTATTAAATAGACAATCATATAACTCATGCCAACCAAAATAGCGATGAGATAGCCTGAATAATTGGTAAAAAATAAATATGCTAATATTAAGCTCCCTAATCCTAATATTGTTAGAAATGTATTGAATAGACCTAATACGAGGCTGGAATATGCACTGAAATCTCTCATTTCAACAAATCCGCCAGGAATCATTGAAGCTAAATTCACCGCAGAAACAATGAGGAGAGCTGGAATGATGTAGTCGATCATAGAATGTTCCTAAGTTTTTCGGATGATTTATATAATACAGATAATGAATATTATTTGGGCGCAAAATATTATGAGTTTTATAGCAGATCTATTCAATCAATATCAAATTGCATTATTGAGTCATGATGAAATGGATTGATCGCCCAAATTCCCGAATATATCTACATTAATCACAACAATTGATCAGTATCCTGAGAGTTATGATATCGAAGATATCTTGATCGATGGCAGATCATAAAATGATCAAATGGAGGATAATGAACCATTATTCTTCAGAATATATTAGAATAGCGGACTTTTAAATTGTATTTCATACTCATTTCGAGGTAATGCATGGATTGGCAACAGATACTCTTCCATTTTTTAGGTGGGTTAGGTTTATTTCTTTTCTCTATAAAATTTATGGGGGATGGTTTACAAAAATCAGCAGGTAATCGTTTGCGTACGATTTTAGATCGTTTTACGACCAACCCATTTATGGGCATCCTAGCGGGTATTTTTGTAACGGTTCTGATTCAATCAAGCTCGGGCACAACTGTTATTACAGTCGGCTTAGTGAGCGCAGGATTGATGACATTACGCCAAGCAATCGGCGTTATTATGGGTGCAAACATCGGCACAACCATCACAGCATTCATCATTGGTATTGATATCGGTGAGTATGCTTACCCAATCTTATTAATGGGTTCAGTGATGTTATTCTTCTTTAGATCAGCAAAAATTCAAAATTTTGGTCAAGTGCTGTTTGGTTTTGGTGGTTTGTTCATCGGTTTAGATTTGATGAGCAGTGGATTATCTCCACTAAGACATCTACCTGTATTTACCTCATTGATTCTCGATATGAGCCACAGCCCAATTTTAAGTGTGATTGTGGGTACTGTATTTACTTTAATCGTGCAATCATCCAGTGCAACCATCGGTATTTTGCAAGGTTTATACGCAGAAAATTTAATCTCGTTAGACGCGGCATTGCCTGTATTATTTGGTGATAATATTGGTACAACGATTACCGCAGTATTGGCGGCGATTGGTGCAAGTGTGATCGCAAAACGAGCGGCTGCTGTGCATGTATTGTTTAATGTTATGGGCACTGTGATCTTTTTGATTTTATTAGCGCCATTTACTCAGTTCATGATTTGGGTAACGGAGCTTTTACATTTAGAACCAAAAATGCAAATTGCATTTGCACATGGTACTTTTAATATCACAAATACATTGATTCAATTACCATTCATTGGTTTGTGGGCATACTTAGTGACAAGATTGTTGCCCGAGCATGAAAAGAAAGCAGAAAAAGTTGCGCTCTATTTGGACGAAACTTTGATTGAAGAATCCCCAGCTATTGCAATCGGCCAAGCGAAAAAAGAGGTCATTCATATGGGGAATTTAAGCTTGGATGGCTTGAAAGCTTCTTTGTCTTATTTGAAAACTAATAATCTTAATGATGCAGAACTCGCAAAAATTTTGGAAAAAAATATTAATCTGTTGGATGAAGAGATCACGAAATATCTTGTAAAGATTTTCCCTCATTCCATTACGCCACAAGATTCTAATGAGTTACAAGCGATGTTGAATTTGGTGTGTGATATTGAACGAATTGGTGATCACTCAGAAAATATCATCGAACAAATTAACTTTATGTTAGAGCGCAATATTACATTGAGTGATATTGCTCGCAATGAAGTTTATGAGATGTTTGAATTGACCATTAAATCTGTGGCATTGTCGATAGAAGCCTTAGATAAAGGTGATTTATCGAAAGCGCGTCGTGTTTATGAATTGGAGGATGAAATTGATGAAATGGAGCGCTATTTAAGAAAGCAACACATTCATCGATTGAACCAGTTGGAATGTAATGCGAAAGCAGGTTTAACTTATACGGATCTATTATCTAACTTAGAAAGAATTGGTGATCATGCTCATAACATTGCTGAAATGATGTTTGAAAAAAGTAAGTTATAAGTAGTATAAATCGTATCAAGCCTTAGCGCTAAATCATTGGTGCTAAGGCTTTTTTATTGGGTGAAATTTGATTTTGATCACTCATAAAAATATCAAAATACTATTTTAATATAAATTCGGTATGGTGGAGTTTCGTATCACACTATTGATAGGAGATTCTATGCTACAAGAATATAGAGATATTATTTCTAAGTTAAGAGTTGAAAATGCGCATTTTGCCAAGCTTTTTGAGAAACATAGTAATTTGGATCATAAAATATCAGATGTGACAGGCGGTAGAGAACATATGGACTACATTGAGCTGGATGGTTTGAAGAAGAAAAAACTACAACTCAAAGATAAATTACACGCAATGTGTGTGGCATATCAAAAGGCCAATGTTTAATAGTTAGTAGAGATAGAATACAAAAGGGAGCTAGTTATTGAGCTCCCTTTTTACATTATAGAAATGATTGTGCCATGGTTTGGGATTTTGCTATATCATCTAAGGTCGTTTAATTTTAAGAAAAAAGGAATTGATTATGCCTTCATTTGATATTGTTCTGGAACCAGATATGGTTGAAGTTCGCAATGCTATGGATCAATCAATCAAAGAGATTGAAACGCGCTTTGATTTTAAAGGCACTGAAGCCAAATGTGAATTGAATGATAAAACTATCGTGCTTTATGGCGACAGTGATTTTCAGCTAGAACAAGTGCTGAATGTTGTGGTTTCAAAAATGGCTCGTCGTAATGTGGATATTCGCTTTTTAGATTTGAATGCAAAATCAGAAAAGTCGGGTAAGATCGTCAAACAATCCATCGCAATTAAATTTGGCCTTGAAACAGATCAAGCTAAAAAGATCGTAAAAGTGATCAAAGATGAAAAAATGAAAGTGCAAGCCGCAATCCAAGGTGATAGCGTTCGAGTGAGCGGTAAAAAGCGTGATGATTTGCAAGAAGCGATGGCGATATTAAGAGAAAAAGTTAAAGATTTGCCATTGGCATTTAATAACTTTAGAGATTAAGTTAAATCTTTAATAGCTATTATTAATTAAAAATGGAGCGTTCAGCTCCTTTTTTATTGTGATATACCCCAATAAAAATCTCGCCCGAAGGCGAGATATATTCTGTCATCAATACCAAGCATCAATTCACATTGCTCCTGTGGGAGCAATGTTAAATATAGCGAGTTTATTATTGATCAGCCTTTGATAGGATTCGGTTGAACCAAGCAACGTTGATCACATCTAATAATCTATTTTGGCTTGTACGCGCTGTAAGGTTATCTAAGTCGATTTCCTTAACATTTTGATCTTGACCTGCACAAGTGAATACAGCTTTGGTGCGTTGTTTTGTTACAGGATCAATTTGCCATTGTAGACATTGGCCGCAAACGCCCTTCATCATACATTGCATTGGGCTACCAACGGTTCCCATTACTTGAACATCAGGTTTAAAGATGTCAACCAAACGGCCTTCAGGTGACAACTCTTTTTGCAAGCCTTTTAATAAACCTGTAGAACCTAAAGCGAGCATACGATCAATCGACGATAAATCCACAACGCCATCATTGTTTAAGTTTTCAAGTAATTCGATCATATCTGTTGCCACAACTGAAGAATCCTGTGGGCGACGAGCTTCTAATTTATCGCCTTTTTGTACACTCCAAATGATCTGATCTGTACTTGCTTCAAGCTCATCCATTTTATCCATTTCAGAAGCTTGAGCGAGCGTTGCAATATAAGTGATCTTGTTACCTGCTTCACGCAATACAGGTGCTAAATCTAGCATGATTGCTGTACCCCAGCGGCCAGCCATGATTAGGATATTCTTATTCGTTGGAATATCAGTTGGTGCGCCTGTTGGGCCTGCCAATACTAAACGATCACCTGGTTTTAATCGAGAGATTAAACGTGGTGCAACGCCCCATTGGAATACCATCAAACGAATTGCACCATCTTTAGAGCCTGTACCAGATGCCGTAAACAATGGAATCTGCATGCGCGTATCTTCAATGATCTGTCCATCCACTTCATACGTTTGTAAGCGGAAGAATTGGCCAGGTTTGAAGTTTTTCGCAACGAAAGGTGCTTTTACCCAAACTTCAGCAACCGCAGGATTATCGCGATTCACAGATTGAACAGTGACTGTTAAGCCTTCAGTCATTGTTGCGCTCAATTCATCATTCGATAAATGGTTCGCAGGCAATGCTTTCATAGATTCAATCACTTGATCTGCTGTACGTTTTGCACTTGTGATGGCTTTTACAACGTTGCCGTTGAATGTTGGGTGCGTATCACCAATGTATGAAACGCGATGATCTTTATGCTCGTATGATGTGAATGGTGCGAAATCATCTTTCACATTTTTCTCACGATCATATTCAACTTTATTGCCTAATAAGTCGAAGCCTTGGAAATGGTGTTTATCTTCAACTTCGATCGTACCATGTTCTGTTGCATAAATTGTATTAGGCGAAGTACCTGCGGCAACTAAGACTGTGCGTGCAGGAATTGTGATTGTTTCACCATCTTTCGTGAAAGTAATGGTTTCAATGTGCCCATATTTATCTAAGTTCACGCCTTGAGGATTTAAAGATTCACCGTAGAAAATACCTTCTTCAAAGGCTTTTGTGATCTCTTCGTGATTCAATGTATAAGCGGGTGATTCTTGCATTGTACGGCGATATGCCAATAAAACACCGCCCCATTTATGCAATAAAGGTGTGAAGTTTGGTTGCTCATCTGCAGCTGCTGCACGTTCACGTTCTGCTTTGACTTCACGGCCATGAGCAATGAATTCATCTAAAATGTCTTGATCTTCTGGTGTAAAGATTGCAGCACGAACAGCTTCTTCACCCAATGTATCCACACGATGCAAAACTTTCTCCACTTGCGTGATGTAGTAAGCTTGCATTTCTGTTGCCGCATCCACTGCTGTTAAGCCGCCGCCGATCACAACTGCTGGCATGCGAACCTGTAATGTCGATAGGGAAGTTTGCTTAGCAGCACCAGTTAATTGCATTGCCATTAAAAAGTCAGAAGCTTGGCGCATACCGCGAGCCAATGAGTTTTCAATGTTCAATACACGAGGTAAACCTGCGCCAACAGCCATTGAAACGTGATCAAAACCTAATTCAAATGCATCTTCTAACATCAATGTGCCGCCTAAGCGAACACCGCCAAAGATTTGTACATTGTTACGACGAGCCAATACTAAATAGATTAAGCGCAGGAAGTTTTTATCCCAACGCACTGTAATACCATATTCAGCAACGCCACCGAAGCCATATAAAATACGGTTGGCTAAATCTTCTTCCAAAGATGACCAATGCTCAACTGGGCCATTAATGATAGCTTCTGGCAATGGTTCGATTTTTAAACCATCTACAGCCACAACATGGCAACCTGCTTGTGATAAATAATGTGTCATCGTAAAACCAGCAGGGCCCAAACCTGACACTAATACTTTACGATTATTGCCATCTGTTGGTAAGTAAGCTGATTGTTTTAATGGATTCCAACGTGTGAAAATGTCATAAATCTCAATGCCCCAAGGCAATTCTAAAACACTTGTTAATACGTTAGTTTCGATTTGTGGAATATTTACAGGCTCAGTTTTTTGATAGATACAAGCCTTCATACAGTCATTACAAATACGATGGCCTGTTGCAGGTACCATTGGATTCTCGATCATGATCATTGCTAAAGCACCGATCACATGACCAGATTTACGCAATGTGATCATCTCAGAGATTTTTTCATCCAAAGGGCAGCCTGTTTGAGTATTACCAAATGTATCTTTCTTCAAGCCCAATTCAGGTTGAGCTTTTTTAACAGGGAAACCTTTACTACAGAAATCACCTTCGTGATCGTGGCAGTATTTGCAGTAATCCACTTCGCCAGCGATGTCATGATCACACATGCGATTATCTGTTAAATGGAAACCATCACGGCGGCGCTCTTTGCCATCACCTTTACGGACAGGAATACCTTTAAAGGAAATTTCTTCATTGCTCACTAGGTTAGCTGGATCAACGCGCTCTGGGAATTTGAAAGAAACCCAACCTTTAGTTACCGCTTGGCCTTCTTCTGTATTGAGCGCTAAAGCACCCCATTCAAAGATCTCTTTTTCTGCGTCGGAGCCAACTTCTTGTGCCAATGCATATTTTGCTAAATCAAATTCAAAGGTTTCAGCTGTTGCGTTACTTTTTGCCATTAAACTGTCAGACAATGCATCAAAAGTTTCAGTGATCTCTTGCTTGTAGCGTTTAGCTCCGCGCTGAATGAAGCGATCCTTGAAACGTAACACAGTGGCTTCATCTTCTGCTTGTGTGAAGTAGAATCCTGTTTCTTTTTGAATTTGTAATGTATTGGCAATGAATAGGTTCAGTGCTTCAGCAATTTGGATCTGCAATTCTGAGGTTTCGATTTCGCTGAGCGTTAATTCTTGTTGGCGCCAAGCTTCAATTTGATTTTTTAATTCGGGTGATAAACTATTTAAAAATAGTTGGTCAAGCGACTCTAAGCCTTCTTTGGTTTTAAGGGCATCAAATGAAAGCGCAAAAGGCTTCCAGAGTTCGTCAAAGTTGGTCATTTCAGTCATCCTACACTAAAGTGGTCGTTCATATTTCAAATATTAAATAGGGCGATATTGTAACGAATATTTTGATTTTATGTTGCGATGTAAATCATCATTTTATTCTGTGGGTTGCTTATTTATAAAATAGGTATAAATTGAATGGCTTTAATGAGCTACATTTAAAATACATTGGTTGAATCATGGAGGATACGATGTCAAACGAGTTTCGCATTGAAAAAGATACAATGGGTGATGTTAAAGTGCCTGCGGAAAAACTTTGGGGCGCACAAACACAACGCTCCTTAGAAAATTTTAAAATCTCTACAGAGAAAATGCCAAAAGATTTAATCACAGCGATGGCGATTGTTAAGCGTTCAGCGGCGATTGTGAATAACGAAGCAGGTTTGTTAGATGACAAGAAAACGAAAGTGATCTTGGAAGCTTGTGATGAAATCATTGAAGGTAAACACTCGACAGAATTCCCATTGGCGATTTGGCAAACTGGTTCTGGCACACAAACCAACATGAATTTGAATGAAGTGATTGCAAACCGTGCAAGTGAATTATTAGGCGGTGAACGTGGCGAAGCACGCATGATTCATCCGAATGATGATGTGAATAAATCACAAAGCTCCAATGATACATTCCCAACAGCGATGCACATTTCTGCTGTGGTTGCGATCCAAGCACATTTATTACCAGCATTAGAATCTTTAACAAAAGTGTTGGATGAAAAATCTAATGATTTCAAAATGATCGTGAAAATTGGTCGTACGCATTTGCAAGATGCAACGCCATTAACATTGGGTCAAGAAATCTCTGGTTGGGTTGAGATGTTAAAAAATGCTCATCGCCATATCAAAGGTTCATTGCCACATTTATCAGAATTAGCATTGGGTGGTACAGCAGTTGGTACTGGTTTAAATACACCACCAAAATATTCTGAAAATGTTGCGCGTGTGATTGCTGAATTTACAAAGCAAGATTTCATTACATCACCCAATAAATTTGAAGCGCTGGGCACAACGGATGCTTTAGTTTATACGCACGGTACTTTGAAAGGTTTAGCTGCATCATTGATGAAGATCGCAAACGATGTTCGTTGGTTGGCTTCTGGCCCTCGTTGTGGCATTGGCGAAATCCGCATTCCTGAAAATGAGCCAGGTAGCTCAATCATGCCAGGTAAAGTGAATCCAACGCAAAGCGAAGCATTGACAATGGCATGTGCACAAGTGATGGGCAATGATGTTGCTGTGAACATTGGTGGCATGAATGGTAACTTTGAATTGAACGTATTTCGCCCGATGATCATCAATAATTTCTTGCAATCAGTGCGTTTGTTGGCGGATGGTATGAATAGCTTCAATGAGCATTGTGCAATTGGCATTGAGCCAAACTTAGAGCGCATTGATGATCTATTGAATAACTCATTAATGCTAGTAACAGCATTGAATCCGCACATTGGTTACGACAAAGCAGCGAAAATCGCGAAGAATGCTTATCAGAAAAACCTAACATTGAAAGCATCAGCTTTAGAATTAGGCTATTTAACAGAAGCTGAGTTTGATGAATGGGTAATCCCAACCAAAATGGTGGGTAATATTTAATATTATTCGATAGTCATTTAGGGAATAGAAGCCATTCGAGAGAATGGCTTTTCTTTTTTTAAGAATTTTATTCATTATGATTAGGACTTATAGTTCGTAAGATGGAATAGACATTGCTGAGCGTTGGGATATTATCATTTTGATATTCAACAAGAATATATTGTTGATTACGTGCATCATAGTAAGTATAAATGGCTGTGTATGATAAATTCATATTGTGAAAGAAAATTGCACCATTTTTCTCTTTGTATACTAGATTTTGATTGTGTAGATATTGATCGAGATCGAATGAGTCTTGAGATTTGGGAATCACTGCGATATAGATTGTATCTACATCTTTTATTGCTAAGGAAAAAATCTTTGAGCCATCTTGAGGCTGGTTAATATCCATGCCTGCAATGCTACCAATAAAATTTTCTGTCAACTCAGAAAATTGATATTGCTCTGAATTGGGTATTTTAATGGTAATATTTTGATTAATATTGTGGTTAGTGCCTTGGTATTCAGTGATGAGATTTTCATTATGAAAGGCTTGCTGTATAGTTTTTATATTGTTAGTTAATGATTGAACATTTCGATTAATATTCTGTTTTATCAGTTTGAAGTGCTCCGTATCATTCTTTGTTGGTGTGAGATATAGAGTGATTAAACCATTACGAGAGGCAAGCACAGTTCTGCCGAGTATGTCTCTTTCGATCTTAAATCTTTGGTCGAATACAAAAACCTGTTGATCATTAGTAGGCAGCATAATGGATTTGTTGATTTGATTAATCATTTTGATTTCTGTAGGTGTGACATCGAAAAAAATATGATTTTTTAATTCTGAAAAATAATTTGTTAGCTCGCTTTCTACTGAGCGAGAATTCCCATAATAAGAAGGCACATCGAAAGAATAATCAGATATAAAATAAGTTCCATATGCTACGGAATCTTTATTCATATGATTATAATATAAATATCCACCAACCAATAATGAGATAATCAAGCTGCTAAAAATCCCTATGATGATTTTCATTCTATATTCCTAGTTTTATGATTCGTTGTCGTATTTTGAGCTTTCAATAGTAGCATTAAGTTGATGAATAGATCCTGCGTTTTGTCAAAGTACAGTAATCGTAATTTTACTTTGGCTTAAACCTCTGCCAATGGCTACAAGGCTATTAAGCTATAAATTATTTTATAAATATTATATTTAAGATTTTATTAAATATAAAATCAATTAATTATAATAAGCTTTATGTCGATAAAGCTAGAAAATATAATCATCTATAACAACACAATTTTCCTTAATTGAATAGTGAAATGTGTGTATAAAAATAACGCGAGAATAAATAAAAAATTATGGATGAAATTATCTATACTTTAAATATAAGCATTAATGTTATATAGCTACAATTAGTAAAAACAATCAATATCTGATTATAAAATTTAGTATAAGGTTGTGAGCATGAATAATATTTTTAAAATCGTTTGGTGTGCTTCAAAAAATTGTTGGATGGTGGTTTCAGAATTAGCAGCAGGTGCTAAAAAAAATAAGGCCAAAGCAATTAAAACCGTGGTTATTGTATCTTTTATTGGATTGTTACAGAGCGCTATTGCTCAAGCTAATGCCATTACAACAGACGGAAATGGTTTATATGGTATTTATGATAACGGTGCAAATCTTAGTAAAGTAGTCATTACGAATGACAATACAATTAATACTAGTGGTTTAGGATCTCATGCTATCTATGCCGTTAGTACAAAAGGCGCACATATTGTAAATAGTGGCGATATTTCTATACAAGGTAGTGAGTCAGTTGGGATTAAGGCAGAAATTAATAATACAGGTGCAAGTAGCGATGGCATTATGATCATTCAAGACAATAGCACCATTCAAACAAGTAATTTAGGTGACTTAAATAATAATGTTAATTCAAGTGGGATTAGGGCAATTATTTCGGCCAAAACAGGCGATATTAATATTAAATTAATGGATTCGGTGATTAATGTAGATGGTCGTAATAGTGATGGGATTATTGCGCAGAGTCTGGATAGTGATGCGAATTTAGATATTAATATAGAAACTAATGGTGGCACAATTGATACCTTAAAAAGTGGGCAGGCAAAGAGTGGATTGGGGAATCTTGGCATAGCGGTCACTCAAGCAGATCAAGCATCAGGTGATATTAGAATTGTTAACAAAGGCACTAAAATTACGACAGGTGTAGATGTTAATGGTTCAGCATCTTTATCATCTGCAATTTATGCTGTTCATACAGGTGTAAATTCTACAGGTAATATTTATATTCAGAATAATGGTGATTTACATACTCGCGGTTTTAATGATAATTCCAGTGGCATTTATGCCATTCAAGGCGGTGCGGGTAATACAGTCATTAATAATATGGCGAATATCACAACAACGGGCAATGATGCTAGAGGCATTTACTCTAGTAGTTACGGCAGCGGCGATGTAGTTATTAATAACTTGGGCAGCATTTCTACTATGGGAGAAAAAGCTCATGGTATTAATATTTATGATCAGAACTCTACATTTACAGGTCGAGTTCGTGTTATGAATACTGGAGACATTCATACAACGGCTCATTCAACAGATGGGATTAGAGTTCATAATAATACTCATAACAATGGGATATTAATTCAGTCTTTAGCTGGTGTCATTGAAACAAATGGCGGTTTTTCACATGGGATTTCCGCCTTTAATAAAGGCGTGGGACAAAGTAGCATCGGTATTGAAAATTCATCTAAAATTATCACAACAGGCGGCAGGATAACACCAGCAGATAGTCAAGGTGCGATGGGGATTTATATAGAGCAACATCATACAGGTAATGTGAATGTTCTTAATAAAGGTAAGCTATTGACTTCGGATCAAGCCATTCGTTTATTCAGTTATGGTAAAAATAATGTTGTCACCAATTACGGTAATATTAGTACGAAAAATTATAATCAAGAGAATATTCATAATCACGGTATCTATGTTTCGTTACATGATCATGATCAGGCTACAACCATTAATCATATATCAGGGCTCATTACCGTGGAAGGATTACCCAGAAAAACAGGTAATTCCATTGGTATCGCATTGACATCCATCAATGCTGCAAACAGCCAAATTAATTTGGTCAATGGTGCTCAGATTGATGCTGCTAGCGGAATGAGTGGTATTCAAGTGATTAATCCTGGCAATAGTGAAATCAATATATCTGCAGGCTCGAAAGTACAAGGTGGTGCGGATTCTGGTATTAATGTCAAAAATGGCACGATTGTTGTTAATAATGCTGGAACGCTCAGCGCTACAAATGACCGCGTCTTTAAAATTGAACCAGTTGATTCAGTTAAAATTAATAATATGGGCTCAATACAAGGCTTTATTTCTACCCAGCCAACCTCTGGGGCGGTGGATTTGGATAACGATGGTAGTTTTTTGGTTCGCCAGTTAGCAGATAGTACTTATTCCATTAATTCAACAGATTATACTGTTGATACTAAAAAAGTTGCGATCTCTTATTTTAATGAAGGTATGATCAATAACAGAGGCACCATTGAGTTAATGACAGTGAATGGCTTAGCGAATAATGATCCTACAGGTGAATATGTGCCAGTAGGTGCTTTAAGCAGTGCAAATGAAGGTATTCAGCATGGTCAGTTATTAGATGTTAAAGAGTTTAATCACAGTGGCGAGTTAAATTTAGTGGGTTCTGGATTGTCTGGCAATGTGATGGTGATTAGTGGCGGTAATACAGCAGGTACTAACGGTAATGGTACATTCATTACCAATGGCGGTACATTAAAAGTCGCGACGACTTTAAATAAAGGTGGCGCAGATAGCCGCAGTGATATGTTGGTGGTGGATAATCTTCAAAAAGGTAGTGAATCTACAAAAATAGATGTCACGATGGCTGCTGGCAGTCAGGATGTCAAAACTGTAGGTAGTGGTATTCAAATAGTCAAAACATTAGGTACACAAGATGCAGGAGCATTTGATTTAGCGCATGCTGTGACATATGGACATTATGAATACCTATTATTCAGTGATAATGGTCAAGGTGATTCAGATGGTTATTATTTGCGTAATTATTTAAAATATCCTCTTGATCCACAAACTCATTTACCCAATCCTAATGTTGGCGCAGCATTAGGTAATCAATATGCAGCGGCTCATATGTTTAATCAGAATATATTGGACCGTCGTGATAATGTGCGTGTGCCAGATCAAACAGTTTGGGGGCGAATTCAATATAATGAAGTACGCACCAATCATATGAATGATACACAAAAACTGAGCATTGATAATACCTTGATTCAATTGGGTGTAGATTTATACCAAGATCATGAAAAAGGTCATATTGCTGGTGTTTATGCAGGCTATGGTAATAGTGACATCAAAAATATATCGCGTTTAACAGGTAGTAAAGCAGAAGGTTCTGTCGATGGTTTCCAAATTGGTGCTTACTATAGTTGGATGCCACAGGCGGATCAAGGGCCTTATGTGGATGTCTGGGGACATTACGCTACCTATCATAATAAGCTTAAAGGTAAAACACAGCGTGGTTTAGAGAAAAAATATGACGGTTATGGTTTTGCAGTATCAGCAGAGGTGGGCTATGGCTTCATTATGAGTGAAAATACTCAAACTAAATGGATTTTAGAGCCACATGCTCAAGTCACGTATAACTATATCAATATGGATGATTTTACGGATCATAATAATACGCGCTTTAGTGACAATAAGAGCAAAGGATTTGATCTGCGTTTAGGTGCAAGATTCTACGGTTATCATCCCGAAGATAACGGCATATTACCTTTTGTTGAGTTAAATTGGCTACATAATGGAATGGACAATGATGTTCATGTCAATGGTTCTAAAGTCAGTAGTCGCATTGGCCGAAATGTGGGTGAATTAAAATTAGGATTCAAAGGCAACTTAAGCAAAGAATCTAGTATTTTTGCGCATGTTGGTTTAGAAAAAGGCAGTAACAAGTATAAGAAAACTAAGTTCCAAGTTGGTTTTAATTATAATTGGTAAAATCACTCGATAGTGAACTACCCCAAAATTGGACATAACTTTTGGGGTGTTGTTTTATTTAACGAACACGTTGTAGAAAATGTAAATGCTTTTCATATTGATCAATGATATCTGCGATCAATTGAGTGTGACTATAACCACAGATATTGTATTGTTGAGAACCTTCTTGTAAGTAAACTTCAATATAATATTGTGAATCAGGTGTCTCGGATTGTTCACCAATAAATGTTGGTACTGAAACCTCACGCACCCAACAACCATACATGAAATTACGTTCATCGCCATGATCAACATATAAACAACAATGATCTTCGGCCTCTTCCAAAGTTGAAGATAATCCATTTTTCTTGAAAACTTCAGTAACTTCTCTCATTGCAGACACAATATCATTTTTCAAAAAGTCTAATGCTTCGCGCTTTTGAGGCATAGAAATTAACTGTTCCAGTTGTTTTTCCCAGCCCACTTCTTGAATGCGCGCTAAACTGCTAGGTGTTGCACGATTAATGTGTTCCACGCTATCGCGTTTAACTTGCTCTAAATGTAAAGCTTTGAATAATCCAAATCCCACTAATAATAATACAGGTGCAAAAGGTAGAGCGGATGCTAATGATGCTGCCTGAAGTGCTGACAGAACATTTTGTCCGCCTGCGATGATTAAAGCTCCTGCCACTAATCCTTCAGAAATAGACCAAAACATGCGTTGTTGCACAGATGTTCGGTAGCCATCTTTTGCCGTTAAAGTATCGATGACTAATGAACCTGAATCTGCTGATGTCACAAAGAATGTAAAAATCAATACTGTTGCTAAAAGGGAAGAAATGCTAGCTAATGGTAAACCATCTAAAAACTGGAAGAGAGATGTGGATGTATCAGTAAAAACTTGATCAACTAATTGAGGCATCGTTCCACTTAAAATACCATGTAGTGCTGTATCACCAAATACTGTTAACCAAATGATCGTAACGCCAACAGGTACGAATAATACACCTAATACAAATTCTTTAATGGTACGACCACGTGAAATTCTTGCCACAAACATACCAACAAATGGAGACCAGGCGATAAACCAAGCCCAATAAAAGAGCGTCCAGCCACCCAAGAATGATTGGGTTTGATCATTATTAACATAAGCATAATTATTGAATGTCATCTCAACTAAAGACGAGATATATACACCAATATTTTGTCCTAATGTTTTGAATAGGAAAAGTGTTGGTCCGACAATGGCCACAAAAATTAACAAGATGATCGCAAGTTTAAGATTCCATTCTGATAGACGACGAATGCCTTTATTAATACCTGCCATAACAGAAAAGGTTGCCATTAGTGTAATGATCGCAACAAGAATGAGTTGGGTCATAACACCAGCGGGGATATCGAATAAATAATTTAAACCTGAATTGATTTGTAAAACACCTAAACCAAGAGATGTGGCAATACCGAACATGGTGCCAAATACAGCAAGTACATCAACAGCATGGCCAATAGGGCCATAAATCTTATTTCCAATAATGGGATGTAGTGCTGAACTGATGCGAAGTGGCAAACCTTGTCTAAAGCTGAAATAGGCTAATGCTAAAGCAACTACGGCATAAACGCCCCACGCATGTACACCCCAATGAAAGAATGTTAACTTCATTGCTTCACGGGCTGCGGCAGCTGTTCCACCTTCTCCTACAGGCGGATTAGCAAAGTGCATAACGGGTTCTGCTACACCATAGAAAATCAAGCCGATTCCCATTCCAGCGGAAAAAAGCATTGCGAACCACGATAGATTGCTGTATTCAGGTTGGCTATGATCAGGTCCTAATTTGGTTTTACCATATCGACTAAAAGCTAAAATTAAAGTTAGTAGTAAATATAATCCCATAGCTAATAAATAGAACCAACCAAAAGTATCGATGATCCAGCTTTGCATAGTACCAAACCAAGCACTTGCTTGATCTGGTGCCGCAATCGTAAAAATGACAAATAGAATGATCAAAATGGCGGAGGGATAAAATACGGGCGGATTAATGCCTGCAATGACATGTTTTTTAGATGTGTTGTGTTTATTCATAAGTGAATGACAGATAGTTCCTTCTTGTGTAAATGAAATGATAGGCTCGAAGTGCGCTTTAGAATCGCACGCGATATGGAGCCATAATTTTGAGTGGCTAGTATTTTGCAAGAACAAGCATTATTATAAAAATGATATTTTTTAATAACATTATTACGAATCATGATACAGAGTAAAAATTTTAATCGGCCATTGGATCTTGTTTTACTAAAGACTTTTGTTCAGGTTGTTGATAGCAAAGGATTTACAGCAGCATCAGAACAGTTGAATTTGGCACAGTCTACAGTGAGTGTGCACATTAAACGGTTGGAGAATATAGTGGGGTATCCATTATTGGAAAAACGCCAACATGATCCTAAGCCAACAGTTGTTGGTGAAAGAGTATTATTATATGCGAGAAGATTACTTCAGTTGAACACTTTGGCATGGCAAGATATCTATGAAGAGCGCATTAAAGGTATCGTGCGTCTTGGCATTCCGGACGATTATTTGGTTTATTTGCCTAAAGTTTTAGGTGAGTTTGAGCGCAAATTTCCAGATGTGGAATTACAAGTATATTGTGGTTTAAGTGTGGAATTATTAGAGATGATTAATACTCAGCAGCTAGATGTTGCGGTCACAACTCGTCAACCGAATACACCAGGTGGAGAGGTTTTATCCAAAGAAAGAACAGTGTGGGCAGGGGCTTTAACATACGATATTGCAGATCGTTCACCTTTGCCATTGGCAATTTCTCGTGATCCCCAATGTGTGTTTAGAAAAAGAGCAATCGAAGCACTTAATGCCGCGGATATTGCATGGCGCATCGCTTATACAAGTACAAGCTTATCAGGATTAACTGCCGCTGTTACAGCTGGTTTAGCTGTGACTATTTTAACACCATCCATGATTACCCCGAATGTTAGAATTTTAGGCGAAGAAGATGGTTTGCCCGAATTGCCTTTCACAGAAATTGCATTGCATTTACAAGCAGAAAATACTTTGAATGAGGCGACGAAGCGCTTGGCAAATGCAATTCGTCGCGCGATTAAAGCTTAGTTTTATTGCTGCTCTGGCGGGCAACTTAATAGAAAGCCATTACTACAGCTCTCATTTTGCCAATGAATGGCAGCATTAATGTCTGGGTTTGTACCAATGCCAAACCAATAGAGAATGGCTAAAGCACCTTGTGCGGCAGCATCACCTTGAATGGCCATGCCAACGGTAGCTTTAAAGGCCTTTTCATGATTAAGCTCTGTACCTAAGCCTTCTGAATCCATGGAAAATAATATCTCAGTAGCATTGGCATCGCCCTGTTTGGCAGCTTTAGTTGCCCATTCGTATGCTGTTTTATAATCTTGTTTGACACCAATACCTAAGGAATACATGCCTGCCAATTCACTTTGTGCATAACGAGAACCTGCATTGGCTGATTTCTCATAATGGAAAGCCGATTTTTCAAAATCTTGCTTTGTGCCTAAACCGATCATGTAGATATAACCAAGGTATTGATTAGTAGAAACATTGTCAGGATCACCTATATATGATTGTTCTGCCCAATGGAATGCTTTTTGAAAATCTTGTGGTACGCCCAAACCTTGTATATAGGCAGCGGCTAAATTTGATTGAGCAATAGGATTGCCCTGATCAACTAAAGGCATGATCACTTCGATACTTTTGCTGTAATCTCGTTCACCACCAATGCCCATTTGATATAGCGTGGATAATAGTAAACGCGCATCAGCATCCTTGCTGTTTTGCTCTATAGCTTTAACAAGTTGAGAGCGTGCAGCGGCAGGATCTCTTAACTCTGTTGTGTTGCCGCTGAGATAAGTGTAAGCCTTGAGTAAATTGGCTGATGGTTCCATTTTAGTATCATCTGCAATGGCAAAGCTTAAAGATAATGATGCACATAATGCAATCATTAATGCTTTAGGTTTGAGATATTTTGTCATGATTACGTTCCTTATCATTTTTATAATGGATTATGCTTTCATCACAGCTTGTGATGTTTGAATAATCTCAGGCAGAATTTGTAGCATCAATTGTAACTGTTGGATCACTTGATAATCAATGTTTGTATAATCATGTTCATTGAATGTATCTAAAGTTTCTTGTATGCCATTTACATATTCTTTGGCTTTATGTTCATCAATGTCATTACTATACAAAGCTTCATAAATAAAGTGCTCGATATTGTTGAAGATGGTCAAAATATCGGATGAAAGATTCGTCGCACGATGTACGCCTAATGTAGAAATATAGCTGATCAATGTGTGATTCAGCGTTAGGAATCTGAATGCTTGATCAATCAATGCATGATTAACTTTCGGCTCATTGGACATAATGCTGATCAATTCAGAAAGATCCGCTGAGTTTTCATGTGCTTCACGGCGAGCATAGCGATAATCCACATTGTCAATGCGAGTTGCTTGATATTGTCTATGGGTTTGTTTAAGGTAGTTGGCATTGTCGTGATTGGCTGTTTCAACAAGGCTTGGCAAAGTTCTGTAATGCCAATCTGGCCATAAAAAACTCACGGCCAATAATGCAATGCCAGAGCCGATTAATGTGGCGAAAATTCGTGGCCATGCGACATCCCAAGAGCTTTCGCCCGTTAAACTAAAGCTGAAAAATACGAGCAGTGTGATGAATACTGTTGCAAATGCATGGCGAGAATTTCTGAATAAGAAAAACAGCCATGCGCTGATGATGATGGCAAAAATCTGTGTTGCCAAAGTATCAAAGAGATAGACAAAAAATACGCCGAGAAAAATGCCAGAAACTGTGCCTATGAAGCGAATTAATACGCGTTTTTGTGTGGTTGCATAGTTGGGCTGGCAGACAAATAGACTTGTCATAATGATCCAGTAACCATGTGGCAAGTGAGTCAATTGAATGATGGCATAACCAATGGCAAAAACGAGGCTGATGCGCACAGAATGTCTAAATAGTGCAGATTTAAGTGTTAAATGTTTTTTGATTCGGCTATAAGCATCATGGATGCTAGAAACTTCATCTTCGACGATGTTATTGTTGATGGCATCTTGTGAAATATAATTCACTTGATTGATCTGTCTGAATTGTTTATCAATTCCTTCCAAGTTTTTCATGATGTTTTGGAGCGACATTCGTAAGGATTGGGAAATGTTTGCCTTTTGTATCGCATCTTCCAAGGTTTTGAAGTAACGCTCAAAGAGCGGATTATGTTCATAAGGTTTGCGATATTTAATGCTGTAAGCAATCTTCTCGCAAGCACTGGCTTGTAGTGACATTAATCGTGAAATGCGAAAGAGAATGTCGCTATTTCTTAGTTGATCACTTAATTTCTGGTAACTGATGTGAGAGGAGGTTGCTCGCTCGTGAATGTCTTGGGCGACAAAGTAATAATTGAGCATGATGCGCACGCGTTTGTGTCCTTGATCACCGCGCAGGCGATTAAATAAAGAGCGCTTACTTTGATTGAGTGATTGAATCAATGATTGATTAATATTGGTTAATTCCGCTGTTTGCAATTGAAAGCCATTGGTTTCATCGGGATCAAACATTTGTGCTTTAGCATTTAAAAATTGGCTCAGCATTTTGAATGAATGATTCAAGTATTCATGAGTTGTACGGATTGGTTGAACCATAGATTCGATCCAAGCGATTAATCCGTACCATAAAGTACCAAGCAGTAATAATGCTGATAATGTTAAAGGATCTTTAAATAAACCTACGCCCAACATTGTGTAAGTTGCCATTAATAGCGTGCCAAAAGAGATGACGGAAAACATCTGCCCCAATGCGCCAATGATGGTGAAGCAGAAACCTGACACAATCAAACCGATTAAAAATAACCAAGGATAAGGAAAGAGTAATTCTACAGAAATAGCAGCGATGGCAAAGCACACTAATAAAATACTCAGGTTAATTAATCTTTGTTTCGGGCTTGCATCAATGTCTGAAATCGCAGCAGCAATGACGCCCAATGTTAATGGAATGATGGCACGAATTTCACCCATCAAAACAGGAATTAAAGTTGTGCCAAGGAGCGCAATGATGATACGGATACTGAATAAAAGATTACTGTGATAGAAAATCTTTCTTGTGCGATCTATTTGAATATTCATAACTATTTTAGTCTGTGCTCAATATTATGTGTGCGCCTATTTTACTAAATTTTAATGACAATTTTATAAAAGTATTTTAATTGTATAATGTGGGCTCTCGAAGTTATCAAGTTTGGTGAAAAGATGAAGAAAAATGGCTCTCATTTGTGTGCAATCGCAATGTTTGTATCGTTGTATATTGGACAATCGAGTTTTGCACAGTTAGACCACAAAGGTTTAACCATTTTGGACAAAGCAGAAAGTGCTTTAAGTGAATCTTTTACATTGCCAGAAAGTCAATGGTTTGGCCGAGATCAAACGTCTGCCAATGCTGATATTGATGATTATTTAGAAGATTTGATTGAGCGATTAGAGCTACCTGAGCTATCTTCTTTGCGTAAAAATTACTTTAAAGTGGAAACGCGCATTGGTGAAGAGCGTAAAACTTTACGTGAGTTGCGTGAAAAACGTTTATTTTCAGTTTCGGAAGAATCTAGTGCATTAATGAAATATACGCCAACGGATACTTTAAAATCTTGGACAGCATCAACACGTGGTGATTTTGATCAATTGATCGAAGCACATGAGAAAAATTTAGTTGAGTTAGAAAAAAGCTTATTAGAATTACGCAGTGCCATGAGTGATGAATTGGCAAAAGCTGGTGTGAAGTTAGATCCTGAGCAGTTGGATTTTCTCTACACGACTGTGACAGGCGAAGATACGATTCGTGCAATTATGTTATTCAATAGTGCAACGGCTGTTTCTCAGCAGTTACAGCATTTAATGGAAACCAATGCACAGGATTTCGAGGCAGTGAAACGCTATTACGGCATGGCGACGATTTTGCATCGTATGGTTGTGAAGATTCAGGAGAACTTTATCTATAAATTAGAAGAAATTTATATGGTGCAGTTGGAATCTTATAAAGCGGAAGCGAAAAGAAGTATGGCAGATGCGAAGCGTTTAAAAGCCACAGCAGATAAAGAACAACGTAAAGTTTTAGATAAAAATATTGAAGCCAATCAATTGGCATTAGAGGCGATTGATCGTTATATGAAATATCTTCAGGATCAAGCAAAAAATTCTAAAGCGATTTTGAAAAAAGCGCAATCCCGAGAAGCTATTGCCATGAATACTTATTCAACGGTGAAAGTATCTTTGGATGTTTTATCTTTAATGCAGGATAGTCAGCGTGATTTCCAAGCATTTTCCACGATGCAAGTGCCAGAAATTGTACCATTTGATAACCCTGAAATTAGAAAAGAGTTTTTGAACATCACTCATAAATTAAATGGTTCATAGTGAAGGTCGATTGGGAAATTTATTTTTTAAAGAAAGTTACCTAATACAATGGATTACCGCTACAATATGGAGCTCTCATCAATAACTCTAAGAATAGTAGTATGGATAAAAATCAAATTCGCAATGCACTATTTTTATTGGTTGCAGCGCTTCTCATATATTCGTTTCAAGGTAATCCTAGCTGGATAGAATTGTGTTCTGGCTTGGCATTTTTCCTATTTGGCATGCAATGCATGACAGATGGCTTACAGCAATTGGCTGGCGGAAAGCTTGAAAAGCTATTGGCAAAAAGTACATCCAAGCCGTGGAAAGCTTTTACATTTGGTGGCGGCGCTGCGGTTATTTTGCAATCCACAACGATCGTATCACTATTGGTGATCGCATTTATTAATGCATCTCTGATCACGTTAGCGGGTGGTTTTTCCATTCTTTTGGGCGCTTATATTGGTTCAAGTAGTGGCATTTGGCTATTAGCGCTAGCTGGGCAAAGTATGAGTTTGGCTGTGATCACTTATCCGATGTTAGTTTTGGGTGTTTTAGCTTCTTTTAATGGCGATAAAAGTAAAGCCTTGGGAAGAGTCGTGATTGGTATAGCATTTATTTTTCTTGCCATTACGCATATGAAAGCAGGTTTTTCTGACTTCACAACAAATTTTGATTTTGCACAATCTAATATTGAAGGATGGCAGCGTTTTGCCATTTTAATGGCTGTCGGCTTTTTGGCAACTATGGTTTTACAATCAAGCCACGCAACCATTATGTTAATACTAACAGCATTAGATCTTTCGCAGATTACACTGAATGATTCTTTTATTTTGACTGTTGGCGCTTTGTTAGGTAGTACGATTTCGACAGCCATTATTGGTTTCATTGGCGGAAGCCGAGATGGTAAACGGCTTGCGGTTGCCCACATTATTTTTCACTTTGCCGCAGCATTGGTTATTTTAGCGTTGATTTCTCCCATTACATTATTGAGTAGTTTTCTGGGGGAATATTTTGAGCTCAATGATATGATGGAGCTGGCATTTTTTCATACATTGTTTAATGGCGTTGGTGTATTGATGTTTTGGTGGATTCAAGCGCCTGTTATTCAATTATTGAAACGCATCATTCCTGATGAAGAGAAAGGCCCAGCAATCGTTGAAACCGCAGAAACAATTTATGAAGCTGTGGAAGATGAAAAGCCGATTCAAGCTAAATATCTTTTGCCTCAATCACTCACAATGCCAGCAGCTGCTATGGGGGCTGTTTTTAAAGAGATTCGTCATTTAGGTGAAGTGAGCGGTGAAGTGCTTTGTTTATCGCTTAACATTCCTTTAGAAGATATTGCAAAAGAAAGTTTTGATGAAGAGAGTTTTTTAGCAAGCCATACAATAGCATCTGTGGATGCGAATATTCTGTATCAAAAATATGTGAAAGGTTTATACGGTGATATTTTGATTTATATGAGCCGAATAGATTTTTCGGATTCGGACGATGCAGATTATTACCAAGAGTATCTTTTGAATTGTCAAATGGTGACGTTATCATTAGTGGATGCAGTGAAGTCTAGTCGACATTTACAGAAAAATTTTAATCGTTATCTCACGGTTCATGATAGTATCATGCGAGACTTTTATCAGGATCTAAAACTTTTTGTTTATACAAACATGCGCTCACTTTATGCGTTATACAGTACTTTAGAAGATGATTTAGCAGATCCTACCAAGCGAGAAGAAGCTTTGGCGAAAATTGATGGCTTATTAGAAAAGAGCAAACAATTCGAGAGAGTTTTTCGCCGCGAGTTATTTATGGCAAGCCGTCAAGATGAAGTGAATGCATTCAGCACAAGTTCTGTGATGAATGATTTGAGTTATTGTCGCAAGCTCATTAAAAGTCTATTCGGTATTTTGCGATTTACGATCGAAAGCCAAGCTTATCCTTTTGTGAATAGTGATCAATTAAAGCACGAGAAAGAGGCAGAGCCTGTCGTAGAAGCAGAACTCTCATAATAGTATTAAAAAAAGAGGTGCACATGATTAAAGAATCATTGAAAATCCATGGCCACCGTCAGTTTGAGATTAAACAAAAAGTCTCTTTTGATCATGCCAAGGTGAAAGAAATTAAGTATCAAGTGGAAACTTATTTCTTTTTACCAACAGCGTTGCAATTGAATCCACAATCTTATTCGACACAAGAGTTTCAAAAATCTTTGAAAAACTATGTGCGTTTGAGTCCAGCAACGCATAAATTAAAACATTTTTATAAGAAAAAAGCGTTATTAGAGAAATTATCCATACAGTTGCAAGAGTTATTAGAATCGGGCGATAAAATTGATTTAGATGAATACGAAAATGCATTGAAACGTATAGCTTTAACATATAAGCGCAGTTTGCGTTTAGCTGTGAAGGCTTTGCTAAAATCACCCAATCAGAAAAATGATGAGAATGTTACGCAGTTTTTGCAAGATATTGAAAAAACTATCGAAATGTATAGAGGTTTAGCGCCACTCTGCACGGAAATCGAAGGCAAGATTACTTCCAGAGCTTTTGAGTATTGTGATGAATATATTTCGTGGATTACGACATTTTATTTGAGAAAGTTAATCACAGAGCGCCAAATGCCATGTCGAGTTGCCATCAGCAATGCTTGGCGCGATGAAATTAATTATAGGGAAGAGAAATATCCTGAAAGTATTGCAAAGCCAGGTGAAAGTAATGAAGATGTCTTGTATCGTTGGAGTGCATTAAAGCGTTATATTAGTCGATATCTTTTTTTAGACATTAGCCATAAAAAAGGTGCGCCAATCTTATTGCATTCTATTTATAGTATCGCTGCGGCATTTTCTATGATTTTTGCAACTGTGATTGCATTCATGTGGCAAGGAAAATATGGTGCGCTGAGTATTAATCTATTCATTGCGATGGTTGTGGGCTATATGTTTAAGGATCGCATTAAGGAGATTGGCCGAGATAAATTGTATCGAATATTTCAGAAATGGATTCCTGATCGCAAATTGATGATCTATCGTGAAGGTTTAAAAAAACCTATTGGCATTTGTAAAGAATCATTCCGTTTTTTGTCTCATGATGAATTGCCAGAGGAAGTTCAAGAACTTCATGCAGAAACTTACAGTGAAGTTTTAATGAATAATCAGCGAGAAGAGGATATTCTCTTTTATAAAAAAGAAGTGCATTTAATCAATCGCGCCAATTTGTTTGAAAAAACTCGTTTTCCAATCGCAGATATCACGCGTTTTAATATTTCAGATTACTTAAAATACATCGATATTGCGTTTGAAGAATTGCCTTTTTTGGATGAAGATGAAACGCCAGTTTTGGGTGAAAAAATTTATCATGTCTATATGATTCGTCGCATTCGGATGGATAACAGTAATCTAGCAACCGAGTTGGTGAAAATTGTGATCGATGTTAATGGAATCAAACGCTTGGAAGTATTGAAATCACTGGATTTTAATGAGAAAGAAAAATAAATGTGAATAATTTGCGTCTGAAATTTATTCAGAAATGCACGAAAATTATCAATTCGCGCTATAGTAAACAGGTATGAGCAAGATGATTGAGTTCATACACAAACACAATTAGTTTAAGGAAGTTTTATGAAAAAAACATTAGCAGCATTAATTTGTGCATCAAGCATTATGGGCGGCGCTATGGCAAATGATATCGTGCGTACACCTGCACCAAACAATTTCCCAATTTCAACAGTAGTTGAAGTGCCAAGCAATGTTAAAACTTACTATTTAAGTGGCGTTGTACCAGCAAAATTGGAAGATGGTACTTTTGGTAATACTGAAGCACAAACTGTTAGCGTTCTTAAGGGCATCGAAGCTCAATTGAAAGCGAAAGGTTTGGAAATGTCTGACATCGTAAAAATGCAGGCTTATTTAGTAGCAACACCTGAAACTGGCAAAATGGATTTCGCAGGTTTCATGAAAGGTTACAACCAATTCTTTGGTACAGAAGCTCAACCAAACACTCCAGCGCGTTCAACTTTCGAAGTTAAAGCTTTGTACTTGCCAGAATGGTTTGTTGAAATCGAAGTAATCGCAGTTAAATAATTTCTTATTCAATTAAGGTAATTATGCAAAATTCTAAACAGCGCCCGAAAGCGCTGTTTTTTTATTTGATAAAAATTAGATAATTGCGAATAAAAAATACGAATCATAAAAAATATTTTTATAATGTGCTATATTCCGTTACCAGAAGATGGATAGAGAGTATAAATAGTTAAAAATAAAAAAAGGATCGTGGCACTATGATGCTATTTTTAGAGACAATATTTGCATTTCCTGTTGTGATTTACACGACATTGTTGCTGATCTTTGTGTTTTTCTGGTTGATTGGCGTTATTGATATTTTTCAATTAGATAGTTTGGATATTGATGCAGATGCTGATGCAGGTCCTTCAAGCGCTTTAGGCGGCGTTTTATTAAAATTTAAACTGCATGAAATTCCTTTTACTGTGGTTGCGACTTTTGTTTCACTTTTTGCTTGGTTAAGCAGTTATATCATTTTCCGATCATTTCAAATGCCAGTTAAAGAGATGGCATTTTTGTATTATGGTTTGGGTTTTGCCAATATTATTATCAGTGGTGTGATTGGTTTATTTGTCACATCCATTGTATTGAGACCGTTTAATCATTGGTTATCGAAACTCAATAAAGCAGTTACGCATAAAGATATTTTAGGTGAAGTTGTGATTGTTCGCACAAGCGTTGTGAACACCAAAAAAGGTGAAGCCACATATAATGATGGTGGCGCAGGAATGATTTTACAGATTCGATGTTCCAATGATGAAAATGAATTAACGCGTGGTAGCGAAGCCATCATCGTCAGTTATCATCCTAAAGGTCATTATTACGAGGTGATTCCTAAAAAGAAATTTTTCGGTTCATAAAAAATTATAGATTTAGAAAATTTAAAGCATTAAAACTAGCAGTATCAATAATATAAGATTCAAATAAGACTCACATTATTTTTAAATTGATTAGATTATAGGAAAGTCATATGCCAGAAAGTGTTGTTTTAGTTTTGTCGGTGATCGGTGTTTCACTGGTCGTTATCTTTGGTCTATTTGCGATCATCAAAGCCTTTTACGTTAAAGTTCCGCAAGGTACAGCTTTGATTCTGAATGACACCACAAGTAAGCCAAAAGTATTCTTCACTGGTAAGTTGGTATTGCCTGTGATTCATAAGAAAGAGTTCATGAAGATCTCATTATTAACGTTGTTAGTAGATCGTCGTGGTAAAGAAGGTTTGATCTGTAAAGATAATTTGCGTGCGGATATTGCCGTTGCCTTTTATATTCGTGTAAATGAAACCACAGAAGATGTATTGAAAGTGGCGAAATCCATTGGTGTGGATCGAGCATCAGATCATCATGCTGTGAGCGAATTATTCAGTGCAAAATTCTCAGAAGCATTGAAAACTGTGGGTAAGCAGTTTGATTTGGCAAAACTGTTTGAAGATCGTTTGAACTTCCGTGAGCGTATTGTGGATGTGATTGGTAAAGATTTAAATGGTTATGCGCTAGAAGATGTGGCAATTGACTATTTGGAGCAAACACCAATAGGTCATTTAGATCCTAATAATATTTTTGATGCTGAAGGTATCAATAAAATTACGGCGATTACAGCGGTTCATAAAGATGAAACGAATAAACGTGAACGTGATTTAGAATTGGCATTGAAGAAGAAAGATACAGAAACATTTGAAGCAAAACTAGAATTAGAGCGCCAACAAGCGGATGCAGAAGCGCGTCAAAAACGTGAAATTGAAACAATTCGCGCACGTGAATTGGCAGAAACATTGAAGGTTCAAGAGGAAGAGCGCCTAAAAGCAGAGCAAGCTCGCATCGTTTCTCAACAAGAGATTGAAGTGCGTGAAGAGAATCGCCAACGTGAAGTGGAAGTGGCGCAGCAAAATCGTATGCGCGCTGTTGCGATTGAAGAAGAGCGTGTCACAAGAGCGCGTGAATTGGAAGTGGTTGCACGCCAACGTGAAATCGAGCTACAAACCATTGATAAAGATAAAGCTGTCGAAGAAGAAAAGCGCGTGATTGCAGATGTGATTCGTGAACGAATCGCGGTTGAAAAAACTGTTGCCATTGAAGAGGAACGCATTAAAGAAGTTCGTGAAGTATCTGCGGCGGAACGTGAAAAGCAAACGATGATCTTAGCAGCACAAGCGAAAGCTGAAGAAGAGTTAGTGAAACAAGTGAAACAAGCTGAAGCAGATGAAACAGCAGCGAAGCATCGTGCTGTTGAAATTAGTACGATTGCACAAGCTAATTTGGAAGCTGCAACGAAAGATGCAGAAGCACAAAAACGTTTGGCTGAAGGTATGGAAGCAGAACAAGCAGCGATTGGTTTGGCAGAAGCGCGTGTGATGCTAGCGAAAGCAGAAGCTGAAGAGAAAGAAGGCTTGGTGCAGGCTCATGTTGCAGGTGAAATGCGCATCGCAGAAGCAAAAGGTATTCAAGAAAAAGGTGCCGCAGAAGCGAAAGCCATTCAAGATAAAGGTTTGGCAGAAGCTAAAGTTGTGGAGGCGAAAGCAACAGCAGTTGAAAAACAAGGTTTGGTGGAAGCATCCATTATTCGTGAAAAACTCCGTGCAGAGGCTGAAGGTTTGGTTGAGAAGTTCCAAGCAATGGGTACTATGACAGAGGATTCTCGTTCTCATGAAGAGTTCCGTTTGGCATTGGAAAAAGGCTTTGAGCAAGCGATGGCTTCAATCACTGCTAACCAAGAAATTGCACGTGAACAAGCAGATGTATTGGGTGCTGCATTGAGCAATGCGAAGATGGAAATTGTGGGCGGTAATGATCAATTCTTTGAAAGCTTCTCTAAAGCAATTAGCGTCGGTAAAGCAATCGAAGGTTCAGTGAATCAAAGCCCAATTTTACAAACAGCATTGCAATCGGTTTTAAGCCGCATTAATCCAAATCAAAATGCTGGTACAGCTACGGATAATAGCAATCCTTTAAAAAATGTTGATCTAAATGCATTGGCAACGCAGTTTTTAGGCTATCAAGGTAAGAAAGATCAGGATGATCAAGTGGAACCATAATCTTCCATCTTTTTGAAATCTAGAAAAACATAGCGAGGTTTCTCGCTATGTTTAATTGAATGTATTTTGAATAAAGTCGTGAATATGTCAGAAATTGAACAGAAAGATCAAAACCAAGAAGTGTTGGACAGTGCCGTTGCAGAAGGTGGCGCTTATGAGATATTAAGTCGCAGATTAAATGCATTAGGTACAGAGCTTCAACAAAATATTGACTCGTTAAATACCCAGCGCTTAGAAGAGTTTGGTAAAAGTGATATGGAAGTGATCGGACGAATTCGCATTCGTACGGAAAACAACTGTATTGCACGTGATATTGTGCGCTTTGGTGATTGGTTGCTGTTTGGTTACAACGTCTTTTTGGGCTTGAAAAAAGAGACGCACATTGATGATGTTTTTTCTCTCTATCGATTGGTTGAGCATGACGGTGCATATGATGTGGAAGCTGCACCGATTGAAGATACTTTCCTAAATATTGAGCGTTTTGTGCAGGATTTTAATGAGCTATATACTTATTACAAAAATGCGCAACTGCTTCAATTGGTGGAGCGTGATGGCAAGCTGTTAGCAAGCTTTCAAATGGGTGAGCGATTAAGTGATATTCGCGTATTTCGTTGGTCGATTTCTAGTGATAAACAGACGATTGAATACATTGATAATCGTGGTGAGCGAGATATATCTTTGCCACCTGCTTATGATTTTGAATGGCTTATAACAGATAGAGAAAATATCGTTAATGGGCGTTTTCCTCATATCAATATTTTAGATACCGTATTTGTGGAAACCATTGGCGGGCAGTTGACCGTTAAATGTGAAAATAATACGAATGATGGTTTGGGGATTTATAGCGAAGAAGTGATGGATAAGAACCAATCCATCAATGATGGTAAGATCGAATATGCTCAAGTTGGCTCATTGATCTTATTGAAGATATTACCTTACCGAGAAGATGCGTGGCGTTATTTGGTCTACAATACGATGACGCAAAAAGTACAGCGCATTGATGCCATTGGCCTTGCTTGCATTCAATTGCCAGAAGATCACGGGATTATTTTCCCAGGCGGTTATTATCTACAAAATGGTGATTTTAAAACGTACGAACACAATATGAACGGCATGCGTTTTCGTCGCATTCGTCGTTCGCCAAATGGCGAAGATGTTCTATATATTTTTTATGATGGTGCAGAAGGCCGTTTAGCGCTCTTTAATTACAATATGATTGAGCGAACATTGGCGAATCCAATTTTGGGCCAAGGTTATGCGGTGTTTGAAGATGGCAGAATGGTTGTGTTTGAATCTGCCAATAATGAAGCAACGCGCGTTCATCCTATGCAGATTTGGCAAACACCATTTTTCAGCGATGAATATTCAGCAAAGCAGCCGAATAGTAATAGTTTGCTTGGTAGAATTGGCAATCCTGAGTTAGTGCGCGGGATTTCCGATCTATATCATGTGGTGCGTGAAATTGGTGATCAAAGTGTATCATCGGATCGTTACAGTTTATTGAGTGAAACAACGAAACAATTATTTGATCGTTATTTTTGGCTCAATGATGAAAAGAATTTTCCGTTTGCGGGCATTTTACGTTCAATCTCCCAAACCAGCGAATTGGTTTTGGATGAATATGAAAAAGTAGAAGCGATCCGTAAGCAATCTGATACTGCAATGCGAGAAGCGATGACAGTACAGAAAACACTGTTATCACAGCTATACGCAGATAGTTGGCAAGAAACCGATGAGTTTGTGGATGCATTGCATGCCATTAATATGCAACTTGGCCGATTGGTGACATTACGCGGTTATCGTTACATTGATCTCAAAGAGATTGATGAGATGGAAGCGCAAATGAAGGAGCGCCAAGCGCAAATTTCTCGCGCAACGGCAGAGTTTTTAGCTGATGAGCGCTCACTTCAACCTTTCTTAAATAGAATCCAAAGTGCTGAAGCGGCAACGCAACAAGCTGTCAATACGGCGCAATTACAAGCTTTATTGACAGATTCTGATGATATGTCCAACGATTTGGATATGTTGTCCACATTAATGGCAACATTGAAGTTTGATGATGTCACATTGCAAACGACCATTGTTGAATCAATCGCCGAGGTTTATTCTAAGCTCAATCAGATGAAGGCGCGCATCATTCAAAAGCGCAAATCTTTATCCTCAACAGAAATGGTGGCGCAATTTGGTGCGCAATTTAAACTCTTTGGGCAAAGTGTTGCGAATGCATTGAATTTGGCGATTACGCCAGAACGCTGTGATGATGAATTATCCCGTTTATTGGTGCAATTGGAAGAGTTGGAGAATCAATTCAGCGAAAGTGATGAGTTTTTGGCAGACATTGTTGCCAAGCGGGATGAGGTTTTAGAAACCTTTGAAGGGCACAAACAGCAATTATTGGAAGAACGCCAACGTAGAGCACAATCTTTGCAAACAGCGGCGAATCGTATTTTGGAAAGCATTCCAAGAAGAACAGCACGATTCAATGATGTAACAGAGCTTAATGCGTTTTTTGTGACGGATGCTTTGGCTGTTAAAATTCGTGAAATCACCGAAAAACTTAGAGATCTGCATGATAATGTCAAAGCAGATGATATTGAATCACGCTTCAAAAGTGCTAAAGATCAAGCAGTTCGATCGTTGCGGGATAAATCAGAAATTTTTGAATCGGGCGGTAATGTTATTCGCTTGGGTAAACATCGCTTTAGTGTGAATACACAGGAGCCTGATTTAACCATATTGCCAAGAGAAGATTATCTTTATTTGCAATTGACGGGCACAGATTATCAAGAACGCATTAATAATGAGATCTTGGCGCAGTATCAACCTTTTTGGAATATGATGCTAGAATCAGAATCACCAACGGTTTATCGCGGTGAATATCTGGCCAATAGTATGATTGTTGCGGCAAGAAATAATGAAGAAGGTTTAACCACAGGCATTTTACATGCTGCGATTACGAATCCTGAAAATTTAACAAAGCTGGTACGAGATTTTGCCGCTAGCCGTTATCGTGATGGTTATGAAAAAGGGATTCATGATCACGATGCTGTACAGATTTTACAAAAATTAGTGCCATTACATGAAACGGCTGATCTATTACGATTCAGTGCGATTGCAAGAAGTTTGGCCTTATTGTATTGGAATACAGAGCAAGATAAAGATGTACCAACATCGTGGATTGATCGTGCTAAAACAAGCATGGATATTTATACACTATTTGGTCATAAAGATGGTTTAGTTGATCTTCAAGAAGAAGTTGAGGTGACATTATCCATGTTCTATGGCGAACATCCTATCGAGCATGATCCCATTCATATTAAACATGCTGCTGAGTATCTGATCGATGTATTGGCAAGAACGCCACAAGAGTTTTACTGTAGCCGCTATGGCCGAGAGTTGGCATTGGGATTACAGAAAAAACTAGAAGATTCACATATGTGGCATAATTTTACTCATTCTCAACAGGCTTTGAATAACCGCTTTGCAGCGCGTTGGCAGTTGATAGAAAACTGGTTGAAGGGGTTATGTACATTGACTGAATTTATGACGAAAATTCGTTACATTCCAGAAGCGATTATGCTGATCATGTTGGGAAATGAAGGTAAAGTGGTTCAGCGTTTTAGTGAGATCGAATTGGATATAGAGATCTCGGATTTATTGGGTGAACATTCGAGAATATCCCAAGGTAAAATGTCCATTAATCTCGATGAATTCTTCAAACGCTTGCGCCGTCATCGTTTGTATGTTGTGCCAGAGTTTAGAATCTATTTGGAAATGCGCCAAGCAATTTTGGTAGAGCAGCGTGAAAAATTGCGTTTAGATGAATTTAAAGCGAAACCTTTGAGCTCTTTTGTGCGCAATAAATTGATCAACGATGTATATTTCACAATCATTGGTGATAATTTAGCGAAACAAATGGGCACAGTGGGCGATAATCGTCGTACGGATTTAATGGGCTTGTTGCTCCTGATTTCGCCGCCAGGTTATGGTAAAACGACATTAATGGAATATGTGGCAAATCGTTTGGGCTTGATCTTTATGAAGGTGAATGGCCCAGCTTTAGGGCATGATGTTTTGTCATTAGATCCTGATCAAGCACCGAATGCCACCGCAAGACAAGAGCTAGAGAAGGCTAACTTAGCCTTTGAAATGGGTAATAATGTCATGCTGTATGTAGATGATATTCAGCATACAAATCCTGAATTCTTACAGAAATTTATATCATTATGTGATGGTACGCGAAGAATTGAAGGTGTTTGGAATGGTAAAACTAAAACTTATGATATGCGCGGGAAGAAATTCTGCGTTGTAATGGCGGGAAACCCTTATACAGAATCTGGTGAAGTTTTTAAAATCCCTGATATGTTAGCCAACCGTGCAGATATTTATAACTTAGGTGAAGTTTTAGGCGGTATGCAAGATGCATTCATTTCAAGCTACATTGAAAACTCATTAACATCTAATGCTGTGCTATCGCCTTTGGCGCTGCGTGATTTGAAAGATTTGTATCAATTTATGGATCATGCTGAAGGCAAGCCCATGAATGCAAGTGCTTTAAGCTACGATTATAGTGGCGCGGAAATTGCGGAAATTACGACTGTATTGAAACATCTAATGAAGATTCGTGAAGTGGTCTTTAAAGTGAATCAGCAATATATCGTGAGTGCTGCGCAATCTGATAAATATCGGACAGAACCACCGTTTAAGTTGCAAGGTAGTTATCGTAACATGAATAAAATGGTGGAGAAAATTTCTGCGGTGATGAATGATGCAGAGATTAACCAAGTGATCAATGATCACTACATTGGTGAAGCGCAACTATTAACATCAGGCGCGGAAGAGAACTTGTTAAAGCTTAATGAAATTCGTGGCACTTTAACGGATGCAGAGAAAGAGCGTTGGGCACAGATCAAACGAGACTTCGCACGCAATAAATCTATGGGCGGCGATGATACAGATACGGGCATGAAGATCGTATCGCAATTAGCTGAATTGGCAATGAGCGTGAAAGATCTCAATTTTGCGAATCATTTGGTGTCATTAACAGAAAGTATTCGCTTAATGGGTGATCAGCAAGATGCAACGAACGCGAGCCTTAAAATCGCAGATGAAGTGACAAAGTTATCAGGTGCTTTGGTTTCCAGTAACAATAGCAAAACCAATGCTCAGGCTTCATTACACATTGCAGCACAAATTGCGAAGTTGAGTGAGAAACTCGATGAGTTTAAAGACAATGATGACTTACGCAATGTGAATCGTTATGCGGCGAAACAAATGGGTGAATTGGTTAAAGGCGTGAATAGCTTAAAAGATACAATGCAGATGAATAATCCGCAATATATTGTCCACCGATTGGATGCCCTTGTGAAAGGTGTTGAAGCTTTGGGCGGCCGCCGAGAAATACGATTAATTAAAGAAAATAGAATTGTGACTGAATAAGTAATAGCAAAGCCCAAATAGATATTATTTGGGCTTTTAATTATGTATTTAAGAATATACAAACATTGCTGATGATAAAACGCCTGTCATAAATAAAGATTTCAATTTCATGGGATGCTCCGTGTAATTGGTTATAAATTAAGTTAGGTATATTTATAATATTTTCCGTGAGATAAGAGAAGTTGAACTATTTTATATGGCAGTTTAAAAAAACTTATGATGTATTTTGTTAATGGATTGGGAAAAATAATGAAAAAATGGTTAGTATTTCTGGCAATGTTTATTAGTCAAACATCGATAGCAAATGAACTTAAAAATTATAAGTTTGAGTTTTCTATCAATAATATGCATTGTTCTTTTAGAATTAATGGTGTACCAATTTATACAACTTTTGGTAGTTATCGTAATCCTATTGGTGTTACATCTGGTTATACTGCAGGTCATGCATTGGACAATGGTAGAAATGAGATAGAAATTGAAGCCTATAATATTACTGATGTTTTTAAGTTAGGTGATCAAGCTGATGGATACTGTCAGGTGATTATCAATGAAATTAGTAAAGATGGTATTACTGCCATAGCGTCTCTAAGAGTTGTTTATAATGATGAAAATAAATTATCTATTGATTATCCCGCTAATTTGGGTCAGAGCAATATCTTAGAAAAAGCTGGGATAGAATCGATTCCTAACAGAATGGTAGGGAAATTTGATACTCCACGTTTAATGGCGAAACGGGGATTTACAATTCAGCATCCAGCTAATTTAAGTTGGCGAAAGGCAATACCATTTACGGATACCCCTGAAAATAAAAAGAAAGTTTGGGAAAAGTATAATGAGTTACGCAATGCTTTGAAAAAAAGTGATGTTGCATCATTCACAAAGATGATGCAACCAGGTTGGAGTGATGTAGCAGCATTTGAAGGTAGAACAACAGATAATTATGCAAAGATGATGGAAAATTCACTTTTATTAGATTTTTTAGATCTTAAACCACAATATTGGGTAGATACAAAAATTGAGGATTATGATTTACGTTTGTATGCAGGTGGTCGTTTATTTCAGTTAGTAGCTAAAAATGCTGAAAATGGCTCACCTATTGAGATTCAAACAAATCAGGTAACCACATTAAATCCAATGTTAATGTATTTGGATGGCGAAATTCAAGTTGCTTGGTAAGCATAAAAAAGCCCAAATAGGAAAACTATTTGGGCTTATGTTTTAAGTGAAATTTAATAGTTTAAGCTTTGGTTGGTTCCTCTGCTGATCCATTAGTTGTTTCATCACTTGTTGTATTGTCATTGTCTTTAGTCACAGTTTTTGTATCAAGATCATAGTCATGCTCCAACTGGAAATCATGAATAAACTGTAGATGATTCGTGTATTGATCCACAACATCATTGCTTAAACTTTCTTTGCTATAGCCCATAACATCATAGCCTTGAGCGCCGTTATCTAAGTGAACTTCTGCGCGGAAATATTTTTGTAGATCAGGATCAACATCCGATACATCAATAGAAGAGAAATTAGGTTTCAAATAATGACGTGCTTTAATTTGATACATAAAGTTATCATTTTTACCATGATCCACTTCAAACAAAATATCATCATCACTTTTACGAGTGATGGTTGCTGTGATGCCTTGTTTTGATAATTCTGTGGCGATTTCTTCAAATGCAGGTTGAACAACGCCATCAATGAATCGAATCACATGATCACGACGAGGATAAAGTACTAAACTGCGCAAACGTTTCTGCCAACCGCCTGATACAAAGCTTGATTGGAAGTTATTGCTTGAGTTGTTTCTGCTTTCACGCTTACCAAAATCGACGCGTAAAGCTTTAAACAGCCCATAAAGTGAGAATAGAAGAATGATGCTGAATGGGAAGGCAGAAGCAATTGTTGCAGTTTGTAGTGCTTCCAAGCCATTTGCACTCATTAATATGATGGCAATCACGCCAGTGATAACGCCCCAATAAATACGCTGCCATAATGGTGTTTGCGTTTTAGTGGAAGAGAGCATATCCATAACAATTGCACCTGAGTCAGCACTTGTGATGAAGAAGATGAATACCATTACAATGCTTAAGCCTGATAATACAGAAGCCCAAGGGAATGATTCTAAAAAGATGAATAATGCTAACGATTTATCAGTATTAATTGCATCAACAATTTCGATCATGCCATCGTTACGGATCATATCGATTGCAGAGTTACCAAATACAGTCATCCATAACAATGTAAAGCCTGCTGGCACCAATAAAACGCCCAATAGGAAAGTACGGATTGTGCGGCCACGAGAAATACGAGCAATGAACATACCTACAAATGGTGACCATGATAACCACCAGCCCCAATATAGGATTGTCCAACCGCCGATCCAATCTTTAGGATCTTTTGGTTCATAAGCATATAAGTTGAATGTTTTATTCACTAAGTCTGATAAATAGCTACCAGTGTTTTGAATATAAGCTTGGAAGAGATCAACAGTTTTACCGCCTAAGAATAAAACTAATAACATCAATGCCAAAGCCATGTAGAGATTGGTTTCTGAAAGGATTTTGATCCCTTTATCTAAGCCAAGGCTGACAGATAATGTTGCACATGCTGTTGCAATTAAAATGATTGTGATTTTAATGCCACTGACTGACAATAATGCATCAGGATTTTCACCATAGGAAGATAATGCATAGCCAGTTAAATAATCTAAACCTGCATAGATCTGTTCTACACCAAAACCTAAAGATGTCGCAACACCGAATGCTGTACCAATGACAGCGAAAATATCAATCGCATCACCAATTCTGCCGTAAATACGTTCACCAATGAGTGGATACAGTGCAGAGCGTAAAGCTAATGGTAATTTATGACGGAAGCAGAAATACGCTAAGATTAAGCCAACGATGGCATAAATAGCCCAAGCATGTAAGCCCCAATGGAAGAATGTCAAACGCATTGCTTCAGTGGCTGCTTTAATGGTTTCAGGTTCGCCAACAGGCGGTGCAATGTAATGCATCACAGGTTCTGCGACACCGAAGAACATTAAGCCGATGCCCATTCCTGTAGAAAAGAGCATTGCGAACCAACTAAAATTACTATAAGTCGGGCGAGAATGATCAGGTCCTAAGCGAATATCACCAAAGCGGCTGAATGTGATGAATATGGCGGCACCTAATACAATGGCAACTGAAAGTATGTAGTACCATTTTAAATTATCTACGATCCATGTTTGAATCGCACCGAAAAACTCTTTGGTATTAGGCACGAAAATGGTGATGCATAAAAGCGCTATTATGAATATGTTGGCACCTACGAACACAGGAATGTTCAGGCTATTAAGAAACTTGCTTCGAGTTCTTATTGTATTTGACATAAAAAATCCTTGATTTGTTCAAGTTATACCCTCATCGCAAGGGCAAGAAAAGATTGACGATGAATGACAAAAACGAGCAAAGTCGTCAGAAATCATTTATCATGCCTGTCGGCTATTGGTATGGGAATAATCCCAAAAAAAGGAAACATTATAACATAAATGGTATATCATCCCAAAAGACAAAAATTTTTGATAATCTTCCTTAATTCACGCGATATTGATCAACTTAATAGACATAGAATATTAATATGAAACGAATGACTTTATTCTTAGCTTTAATAACGCTATCATTTTCCTATGGGCAGCTGACATTTAACTCACTGGAAAAAATGAACCAAGCTTTTACATTTAAACAGCAAAGTATCATTGCGCGATTGATGTCAACGCAAGAGGCACAGATTAAAGAAGGTGCAATGACAGAGTTTGAATCGCGTTGTATCGCTAGTAACATTGTAGTGATGTTTGGCGATGATAATGCAGAGCGCTTTGTCGCGATTGCTGAAAAAGCTTATGAGCATCAAATGGAATCTCTATCGATAGATGAGATTAATTTTATGCAAACGATTAACGACAAATACATGTCTGTACTAGCGATTGTTGCAGAAGAATGTAGTCAGGAACCTCAGAAAGAACAAGATGAGTAATTTAATTCAACGCTTTCATGCGACAAAATTTTTAACGAGTGCAAATCAATTGAACCAATTGCCAGAAACAGATGGCCATGAGGTTGCATTTGCAGGGCGATCCAATGCGGGAAAGTCTAGTGCTTTGAATGCGCTAACATCTCAATCAACATTGGCGCGCACAAGTAAAACACCTGGTCGCACACAATTGATCAACTACTTTGAAGTGGACCCTAAAAATTATTTAGTGGATTTGCCAGGCTATGGTTATGCCAAAGTGCCAGAGCGTATTCGTGCTCATTGGCAATCTGTCATCCAAGGTTATTTTGAAACTCGTAAAAATTTAACGGGTTTAGTGATGATGATGGATGTTCGTCATCCGATGACAGTACTGGATGAACAGATGCTTCGTTGGTGTGAATCACAAGACTTGCGCGTGCATATTCTTTTAACCAAAGCAGATAAATTAAAGCGCGGCCCAGCCAAAACATCATTATTTAAAGTACAAGAAGCATTGAAAGAGTTTGCAATGCCTGCAACGGTGCAACTGTTTTCAGCAACGGATCATACGATTGGTTTGCAAGAAGCATTAAAAGTATTGAATGAATGGTTGCCTTGTGAATAATGAAGTACGGGCTTTAATTGCAGATATAGGTGCGACACATAGTCGTGTTGCTTCTGTGTCATGTGATGATTTAACAAGTTATCACTCTGTTGAAATTTTTAAATCTGCTGAATTTAATGGGCCAGATGAAATCATTCAGCGTTATTGTGCTGAGAAAAATATAGATTTGCCCAGTTTAATCTTGCTCGCCATTGCAGCGCCTGTAGAGTTAAATGATATTCAATTTGTGAATAATCATTGGGCATTTAAGTTAACAGATATTCAAGAAAGGTTATTACCTGCTCAAGTGCATTTTTTTAATGATGTAGAGATGTTAGGCTTTGCGCTACCACATTTGCCAAATACATCTTTACTACAGATTGGGCAGGGTGAATTACAGGAAAAGGCACCTAAGATCGCAATATCATTGGGTTCAGGCATTGGCACAAGTTTAGTGATTCATCATCATGATTGGTTGTCCATTCCATCGGAAGGTGGGCATTCAACAATGATGTTAGAAGATGAGTTTATCTATGAGTTTTGGGATTATTTAAAAAAATTGCATAAATCAGAGATCATCGTCGAAGATTTCATTGCGGGTAAAAAGGGGATTCCTCAATTGATCGATTTTTTATATATGCGATCAAATGAAGAGATGTCAAAACCAACGGCAATTGAGCTAGTTGAGCGTTTAATCAACAAAAAAGATGCATTTGCTGTACAACTTTTTACACGATATTGTGCTATGATTGGCAATGTAGCTAAAAACTACACTTTAATTACGGGAGCTAAGTCTGTTTACCTTGCTGGTGGGATCATTCCTAGATTTTTAGAGTTTTTTGCGCAGTCAGAATTTAGATCGGCTTTTGAAGCCAGTGTTTCTGTCGGACGATTACTCGAAAATATACCAACATTTGTGGTGACAGATCCATATCCTGCCTTAACTGGATTAACTCGAAAAGTTGCTTATATGGAGGATAGAAAAGAGTGATTTCACATATTAAGAGCCATCGTGACAAACTAAGAAAATCAGAAAAATTAGTCGCGGACTGGATCATGAGTCACCCAAATGATGCAGCTTCTTTATCTATTGGTATGTTGGCAAAAACAGTAGGTGTTTCTGAGCCAACGGTGATTCGTTTTTGTCGTGCATTAGGATTTGATGGCTATCATGTTTTTAAACAAGAATTAGCGGAATCATTGAATGCAGGTGTTCCATTCATTCATAGTAATGTTTCTGAATCTGATAACACGAAAGATATTATCAATAAGGTCATTACACAAGCCTCTGCAGCTTTGCTTCGTACTAAAGAATCTTTAGCGCCTAAATCTATTGATCAAGCAGTGAAGATTTTATTGAAGTCTTCTAAAGTTTTATGTATTGGTCATGGCGCTTCCAACGTCGTTGCGACGGATATTCAGCAAAAACTTTTGCGTGTTGGGATTACAGTTTCTGTATTCAGTGATCACCATGTCCATTCACTGGCTGCATCTTTAATGAATAAAAAAGATGTAATGATTGCAGTTTCTCATACAGGTCGAAGTCAGGATATTTTGGATTCTGTGAGATTTGCGAAAGAGTGCGGTGCTTCTGTTATCTCTTTCACTAGCAAAAATTCACCATTGGGTGAATTGTCTGATGTAGTTTTAGAATCAGGCGCGACAGAAGATACTAAAGAGTATATTCCAATGATCTCTCGTTTGGCAGATCTGGCGATTGTGGACGTTTTATTAGTGAATTTGGCATTGAAACGAGGTTCTTCATTCATTGAAGAAATGAGCCGTTCTAAAGCGATCATTGAATCTAAGCGAGTACGCGATCAATAATGACAGTAGAAGAAAATATCGTGCTATCTATTGCTTATGATGGCACAAATTTCCGTGGCTGGCAGGCGCAAAAAGTGCCGCCAGTACGTTCTGTAGAATCTGTTTTAGTGAAAGCCATTGAGAAAGTGGCAAATCATACCATTGATCTTATGTGTGCAGGTAGAACAGATGCTGGTGTACATGCACGTAATCAGGTTGTGAATTTTAAAACCACTTCTGAACGCACAGATTATTCATGGATTCGTGGCATTAATACTAATTTACCAGATGATTGTGGCGTGAATGCTGTTTATCGTGCGCCTTTAGATTTTCATGCTAGATACAGCGCAAAAGGTCGTTTTTATCAATATGTCATCTGTAATAAGCCTTATCGTTCTGTGATGGATCGTTTTTATACGACATTTATCAATTATCCTCTGGATGTTCAAGCCATGCAGTTAGCTGCCAATGATTTGGTGGGTGAGCATGATTTCAATGCTTTTCGGTCGAGTGAATGCCAAGCGCCAACATCTATTCGCGAGATATTTTCTATCAAGCTTCATCAAGATGGCGATTATATTTACATTAATGTTCATGGTAATGCTTTTTTACATCACATGGTTCGTAACATTGTCGGTGTATTATTAAAAGTAGGCAGTGGTAAAGCGCCCATCACTTATGCCAAAATGGTTTTGGAGAGTTTAGATCGAAAGCAGGGCGGAGTTACTGCGCCAGCATCTGGTTTATTTTTAGATCATATAGATTATGATTGGGATTTGTTAAAAGTCCGCGGTGAGTAAACTATAGCGAATATGAGAATATTCGCTATTATTTTATATGGGCATTATTCTTTTGCAATGGCTTCCACTGTGATGTTAACGGTAATTTCATCACTGACAGCGGGTACAAAAGCTCCCATGTTAAAGTCAGAACGATTGAATTTTGTTGTTGCATTAAAGCCCACAGCTTCTTTATTTGCCATAGGATGTAGACCTTTTTGATTGAGTTTTGCCTGCAGGCTGATCTCTTTCGTAATGCCTTTAATGGTTAAAATGCCGTACACTTGGTATTGATCATTCTCTAATGGTATGATTTTATTGCTTTTAAAGGTGATTTCTGGGAATTTTTCGGTATCGAACCATTCACTGCTTTTTAATTTATCATCGAAAATATCATCGTTTGAATTGATATTATCCGCATTGATCACGACGTTAACTTTAGCATCTGCCATGTTAGCTTGATCCAACGTGATTTCACCATTGATGCCTTTAAAATTAGCACTTGGCGTTGAATAACCTAAGTGATCCCAGCTGAATACTGTTGCTGTATGAGATGGATCGATTGTATAAGTCATTTCTTTGGCTGAAGCAAAAGTCAAAGAAGAGAGTATGACAAATGCGGGAATGATTATAGATTTCATTATGGCTCCGTTGGACAAAATTCAGAAATTTCAGCAATTAATAAAGGCGCTGTTCTCGTTTGTGTTTGAATGGTGATGCAGTTTGGATCAGCTTCTGAAAATAAAACAGCATCAAAGGTATTCAGTTCATTTTTATCTAGCTGACATGGTTTGAGTGCTAGAATTAATGTAATCGGGGATTTACGCTGATAGGTTTGCCCATCATTGAAATCAGCATGTACCAAAGAGTGTTTGGCATAATTGTTATTGGTCATCACGCCAAAATCTAATGCTGGTTGTGAGCAGGCTGTCATTTCTGTGGGTAACGTGCCGCTGAATGTAATCGGTTGTCCATCACGATGTAAATCTACTGATTGCCCTTGGATATTTAATGTGATTTTTTCACCCGTTAAAAGGGCTAAGCTTCTTGTGACATTATCAAAATTTGAAAATGGACCAATGTCATTGACAGTTGCAGCACTGATGCGCCATTGAAAGTCAGAAATATTAGCATTATCAGGATATATGGCGATTTGACGCGTGCTACCTTGTCCATTTTTCCAAGGCATTTCTGCTAAATCATTAAAAGTAATTTTTTTCATGAGACATCTCCAATCTCTATCAAAGAATAACTATGAATCATATTATATGACATATAAATATGGTGTATAAAAATGCCTAACATAATTGTTAGGCATTTCAATGAAAGTCGCTTGTATTGAATCAGATTGAGTTAGCTTAAAGTGAAACCTAGAGCGGTTTCTACATTTTTAACGAGATCTTTTTCTAACAATTCAGCTGATTTGTGGATGTCAGGATAAATCACACGATCCTCCGTCAAAGTCGGAATTTGTGAGCGGATCGTATCGTAAGCGGCTTGTGTGCCTGTACCCAAAGCTTTACCGACATCTTTCTTGTTCAAATCTACTGCTTGGCTTGCCAGCATTAACTCCATTCCAACGACTGCTTTAGCATTTTTGTAGATGTTTTGTGCTTTGCGTGCAGCAATTGTGCCCATGCTGACATGATCTTCTTGATTCGCTGATGATGGAATAGAATCCACACTTGCAGGATGTGCCAAGACTTTGTTTTCAGAAACTAAGGAAGCAGCAGCATATTGAACAATCATAAAGCCAGAATGCAATCCGCCTTTTTCGGTTAAAAAGGCAGGTAAGCCATTATTTAAAGCAGGGTTAACTAAACGTTCAATGCGTCGTTCACTGACATTTGCGAGTTCAGCTAATGCAATGCCTAAGAAGTCAAAGGCTAATGCCATGGGTTGACCATGGAAATGTCCGCCAGAAATGCCCATTTTTTTATCCACTAAGATGATGGGGTTGTCTGTCACTGAATTGATCTCGATGTCTACTTTTTTACGAACGTATTCAATGGCATCATGACTTGCACCGTGAATTTGTGGTGCGCAGCGCAAAACATAAGCATCTTGCACACGAATCTCACCTTGGTGTGTTGTTCTTTCGCTATTAGCGAGTAAAGAGAGCAGATTTTTGGCTGAAGTGCCTTGTCCTTCATGCGGGCGAAGTGCATGTAATTCAGGGATGAAAGGATCAGTAATGCCGTTCAGTGCTTCCATTGTTAATGCCACAGCGATATCACTTGCTTTCAATAATTGAATGGCATCATAACACGTCAAAGCACCAACAGCAGTCATTGCTTGTGTGCCGTTGATCAAAGCTAAGCCTTCTTTAGATGTTAATTCAATGATAGGAATGCCAGCTTTTGTCATGGCTTCTTTGCCAGATAGAGTTTCACCTTTGTATTCGGCTTCGCCTTCACCAATCATTGGTAAAACCATATGCGCTAAAGGTACTAAATCGCCGCTTGCACCGAGTGAACCTTTTTCGAAGATCTTTGGATGAACGCCTTTATTCAACATGTTCATCAAAGTTTCGATTGTGCTTAAGCGAATACCTGAAAAGCCTTTAGCTAGATTATTGATGCGAAGTAGCATCATTGCTCGTACTGCATCTGTTGGTAAATAATCGCCAACGCCACATGAATGGCTGATGATTAAGTTGCGTTGTAAATCTTTAGCTTGATCTTTAGAAATGTGTACGTTGCTGAAATTACCAAAACCAGTTGTGATGCCATAAACAATTTCGCCAGATTCTACAAGTTCATCGACATAGCGGCGAGAGGTTTCAATATTTTGAATAGATTCAGATGTCAGCTCGATTTTTACATTGTCACGAGCAACAGCCACGATATTGTCTAATGTTAGATGGTTGCCATCAATTTTAATTGTGGTCATATGATCCTCGTTTTCTATCATGCATGATGATGCTTGGTTGTTATGCGTTTGCCCAACGATTATAGATGTGCCACGCAATGCGAGCAGCAGTTTTAGCACATAACATGTCGCGATCCAAGTTCGGATTGTACTCTACAAGATCAGCGGCTTTTAATTTAGATGATTGGATGATTGTTTCTGCTAAAGAGAGATAAATGCGCATATGAACACCTAATGAACTAGGTGCTGATACAGCAAACATCTCGGAGAAAGGTAGGGCATCTAAATCAATGGTGAGATAAACAATATCTACATCCTCTAAAAATGCATTCACTTGATTGTTGAGATTGGCAATATTACCTTCTGTGCAATCAATATCCCAAATGATTTTAACATTCAGAGATTTAGCCGTTTCCAGTAATGCTTTTGTATTGGATGCAAGGCTTGCACCAACGCATAAATAATTAAATGGGCGATTGCTGCTTTGACATGCTTCTGCTAATTGTTTGAATGGCGTGCCAGAGGATGCAATGTCAGCTTGTCGTACATCTAAATGAGCATCAAAGTTGATGATGCCAATGCGAGCATCGGGATAAGCATCATATAAACCTTTGGCATGGGCATAAGCAGTTTCATGGCCGCCACCAAAAACTAGCGTTGGTAGGCCGCTTTTATGGCAAGCGGTGATATGTTTGGCTAATGCAGTTTGTACAGCGGGTAAAGAATCACCTTGGAATATTATGTTGCCTAAATCCACTAAAGGTTTAGATGCTTCATGATCAGCAAAGTTTGCCATGCCTTGACGAATGATATTGGGTGCAGTTGCAGCGCCTACGCGACCTTTATTCAATTCAACGCCTTTATCACACATGAATCCCAGTAATGCGATGTGATTAGGATATTTTTCAGGTGCAAAAACAGATGCCTGTTGAACGGTTTGAAAGATTCTTTTAGCGCTCGGGCTTTCCGCTGAATCATCGCGCCCTTGCCAAATATTGTTTGGTGTTTGTTCCCAAAACTGCATGATATATTTCTCCTCCAAATATTATGCGTTATTATTCTGTGATTTTGCCGTGGAAAACACGATGAACTAAAGGATTGTGGCCTAATTCATAAAAGATTTCGACTGGGTTTTTTACATTCCAAATGGCAAAGTTGGCCACAAAGTTTTGTTTTAATTGTCCGTGTGTATCTTTGCGACCTAATGCTTGAGCTGCGTTTTTTGTTACGCCTTCCATCACTTCTAATGGCGTTAAGCCAAATTGTACAGAGGCGGCATTCATTGCAAATCTCAAAGATGTGAATGGACTTGTGCCTGGGTTGAAATCAGTAGAAATTGCCATCGGTACTTTATATTGTCTTAATAAATCGATGGGTGGTTTTTGTGTTTCGCGTAAGAAATAGAAAGCTAAAGGCAGTAATGTTGCCACTGTGCCAGATTGAGAAATGGCTTTAATTGCAGCCTCATCTAGGAACTCAATGTGGTCCACGGATAAGCCATTATATTTCGCAATCAATTCACTGCCGCCCAAGTTAGACATTTGCTCCATATGACCTTTTACAGGAATGCCCAACGCTTTGGCGCGATCGAATACTTTTTTAGTTTGTTCTAAAGAGAAGCCAACAGATTCACAAAATACATCCACAGCTTCATATAAACCTTCTTGCCATAATGTTGGCATGATTGTTTCACAAATAAGATCAATATATTCATCCGCTTTATCTTTATATTCAGGCGGTACAGCGTGTGCTGATAACAGTGTGGATGCAATTTCAATGGGATAATTTTTAGCAAGATTTTGTGAAACCTTTAATTGCTTGCGTTCATTGTCTAGATCTAAACCATAGCCTGATTTAGATTCAATGGTGGTTACGCCTTCATTGGCAAGGGATAACATACGAGGGAAGGCAAGATCATACAAAGCTTGCTCGGGTAATTCGCGAGTATTGCGAACCGTTGAATTGATGCCGCCACCTTGTTTTGCGATCTCTATATAAGGCACGCCATTTAAACGCATTTCCCATTCTTTTGCGCGATTGCCACCAAATACTAAATGAGTGTGGCAATCAATGAAACCTGGTGTAACTAAACGGTTTGCTAAATCAATAGTTATTGCATCAGCAGGTTTTGTATAGGTTGCTGATGGTAATATCGCGATGATTTGATCATCTTGCGTGATGATGTCATGTTGATCCAATAAACCATATTCTTGATCAATGTTTGCATCCATTGTCATTAAGCGACCATTGGTCCAAATAGTACAGTTGTTTGGGAGTTCCATATCCATTCACCTTTATAAAGAATTTTCGACTACAATATTTATGTATAGACATTTATTGATTAACTGAAATGATTAGATCACTAATGCTGATATATATCAAGGATTTTATATTGTTATAGATAAATTTATTTTATTATCAATATTTTATATTGATTGGTGATATTGAGTATCCATAAGTTTAAGGTGCAGTATCAATATTGGATTAGACATATTTAACTAAAATTGTGTAAGAAAAATGTTATTTTTGATAAAAAATATTTCTATTTATATCAATTGTTTATATTGATTTTGAAGCAAAATAATATTTAAACTAATTTTATTATTAGACAAACTGAATTTTTTCTTTATATTTGTATAGACAATATGAAATGGAAATTGATTGAAATCTTTAGGAGGATAAAATGACAACAAATTATGATGTATCCCAAGCAATGGAAATTAAATTAGATAATACTTTACCTGATTATCCTGAATTTGATCCGCAGTATCGCCGTGCACCCAATCGTGGATTTCGTCTAACACAAGCACAAGCAGAAGTGGCTTTGAAAAATGCTTTGCGTTATGTACCAGAAGAGTTGCATGAAACATTAGCACCTGAATTCATGGAAGAATTGGTATCTTATGGTCGTATTTATGCTTATCGTTTCCGTCCTGAAGGCCGTATTTATGGTAAAGGCATAGAAGAATATAAAGGCGCTTGTGTTGAAGGTAAATCCATGCAAGTGATGATGGATAACAATTTAGACTTTGAAATCAGCTTGTATCCATACGAATTGGTGACTTATGGTGAAACTGGCCAAGTTTGCCAAAACTGGTTGCAATATCGCCTCATTAAAAAATATCTGGAAGTGATGACGCAGGATCAAACATTGGTTGTGCAATCAGGTCATCCTTTGGGGTTATTCCCATCTAAACCAGATGCGCCGCGCGTAATCATCACAAACTCATTGATGATCGGTATGTTTGACAATCCAAAAGATTGGGAAATTGCTGAACAAATGGGTGTTGCAAACTATGGTCAAATGACAGCGGGTGGTTGGATGTACATCGGCCCACAAGGGATTGTGCATGGTACATTTAATACAATTTTGAACGCGGGCCGTCTGAAATTGGGCTTGAAAGATGATCAGGATTTGAAAGGCGTATTGTTCGTAACAAGTGGCTTGGGCGGCATGAGTGGCGCTCAACCCAAAGCAATCGAAATTGCAAATGGTGTTGGTATCGTTGCAGAAGTGGATTTTTCACGCATTCAAACGCGTTTGGACCAAGGTTGGGTTTCTTTAGCAAGCTCCAACTTAAAAGAAGTATTTGATACAGCACAAGAATATTTAGAGAAACAAGAGACAATTTCTATCGCTTATCACGGTAACATTGTGGATCTATTGGAATATGCGGTGGAAAACAATATTCACATTCCTTTATTATCTGACCAAACATCTTGCCACAACGTTTATGATGGTGGTTATTGTCCACAAGGCGTTTCTTTTGAAGAAAGAACGGCAATGTTGGCAAATGATCGTGAGAAGTTTATCAGTTTAGTGGATGCTTCATTGCGTAAGCACTTTGATATGATTCAGAAATTATCTGAAAAAGGTTCTTATTTCTTTGATTATGGTAATGCTTTCTTGAAATCAGTTTATGATGCGGGCGTGACAGAAGTGTCTAAAAATGGTTACGATGAGAAAGATGGCTTTATCTATCCATCATACGTTGAAGATATCTTAGGCCCTGAATTGTTTGACTACGGTTATGGTCCATTCCGTTGGGTTTGTTTATCAGGCAATCCTGAAGATTTGCGTAAAACTGACCAAGCTGCAATGGATTGTATTGATCCTAATCGCCGCGGGCAAGATCGTGATAACTGGATCTGGATTCGTGATGCGGAAAAGAACAAAATGGTTGTGGGTACACAAGCGAGAATCTTGTATCAAGATGCTGAAGGTCGTACAAAGATCGCATTGCGCTTCAATGAAATGGTTAAAAATGGTGAAATTGGCCCTGTAATGTTAGGGCGTGATCATCACGATGTTTCTGGTACAGATTCACCATTCCGCGAAACTTCTAACATTAAAGATGGTAGTAATGTGATGGCTGATATGGCAACTCAGTGTTTTGCGGGTAATGCTGCACGCGGCATGAGTTTGGTGGCATTGCATAATGGCGGCGGCGTTGGTATCGGTAAATCCATTAATGGTGGTTTTGGTATGGTATTGGACGGTTCTGATCGTGCTGCTAAAATCATTGAATCAGCAATGATGTGGGATGTTATGGGCGGCGTTGCAAGAAGAAGCTGGGCGAGAAATCCTAATTCGATTGCAACGAGCGTAGAATACAATAAAAACTACGCAGGTAAAGGGCATATTACATTGCCATACATTCCTTCAGATGAATTGGTTAAATGTGTTGTTGCAGAGAAAACTAAGAAATAATTAGTTTTTATAGCAAATCGGCTCAAGATAAGCTAAACAAAAAGGTGCTAGGTTTTGGTGATAAACTGAAATCTAGCACCTTTCTTTTATGTTGTATGCAATAATAGGGAAATCACTGATTAACTTAATTTGGCTAAAGAGAAATTATGCAAAAAGTCACCATGGCAATTCCTAAATATAAAAATATAAAAAATTACATCTTAAGCGGAATTACCTCAGGTTTATTTAAACAAGGCGGACAGATTCCAACAGAATTAGAATTGTCCGCAATGTTTGACGTGAGCCGAATGACGGTGAATCGTGCCATCACAGATTTAACATCGCAAAATGTATTAACGCGCATTCCAGGTAAAGGAACATTCGTGACAGCAGAAAAGGCTGCTGCTTCTGCAACGAATGTGACGGATATTGCATTAGAAGTCACTAAGCGTGGTAATCAACATTCTATTAAAGTTTTGGCGCAGGAAGTTGTGAGTGCGGATGAAAATGTTGCGTTGGGTTTAGGGATTTTTACAGGTTCTAGCGTGCATTTTTGTCATTTGGTACATTATGAAAATGAGCACCCTTTGATCCTTGAAAAGCGTTATGTGAATCCAATTTTTGTGCCAAATTTCATTGAACAGGATTTTTTACAAACAACGCCAAGTGGCTATTTGTTAGAGAAACATGGCTTAAGTCGAATGGAACAAACGATTGAAGCTGTGGCTGCCACAGAAATTAATGCAGATTTATTAGAAATCCCCGCAGGTGAACCATGTCTATACATTACAAGAAGAACATGGGATCGCAATAATATTATTAGTGTTGCGCAGTTTTTAGCACCTGGCATGCGCTATAAATACTTTGTGAGTACGGATTTTTCGAGTTAGTTCTTTATATTATATGGCAGGATTTATTGTGATTAGGAATATATGTTTGGTATTAATAGGCGTATTTCTTATAATTATCAATTGGCTGATTCTCTATTATGCTTTGTTCATAAGAAACATTCGTCTATTATTCCAAGTTTTGGTGGTGGTAGTTTCAATAGGCTTGATTTTGTTCAGTGAGCCATTCAGTTTCTATTGGTGGTTACCTTTATTATTAGATTACGGTAGTATTCCCTTATTAGCATATACGGTATATTTTTTATTTTTCAAAAGAATAAGCGGCAATAATGAATTTTAGTTTTAGAATGATAAAAATAAAACAAATCATACTGATAGCACTGATAAGAAAACTATTCATCAAGCTCTAGCAAAATAATTATAAATGATTAAAAAAGGATATTTTAAATATGATTTTAGCCTCTAAAAGAAATTGAGTTTAAGGAGATGATCGATGAAAGATAAATTTAGAATAGATTTTGTGAGTAGAGTGGATTCTGAAAATTTGTTTATAGAAATAGCTTTTGAAGACCAAATGATTTGTCGCCTTGATAAAGAACGTGGCAGTAAGAATATCGATATAGAATTTTATTCTGATATTTTTTATTTGAATAAAAAAGATGCACCAAAAGTGCCTTTAGATTTATTTATTGAAATTTTAAGTGAGAATAAAAAAGACCTAATCGATAATTAATTTGTTATTTGAGGGAACTAAATGAAATACATTGGTACTAATGTTATCATGAAACTAGAGGATTTAGTTAGTGTAGATGAACTGAAAGGTGTAATTGTTTGTATTTTTGATGAGCAGCAATATGGAGAAGGGTTCTCTAAAGAAGATTGGGGTATGTATAATGAAGGAATATTAATTAATACTTCTGATGTTGGATTATTGATGGTTAATAATTTTAACGATATTAGCTTTATTTCTAGAGCAGATAAATAATAAATAGTTTTTGTGTGTGCATAAAATTTGTTTAATTTATTCCTGAATCACAGTTTCCAACAATGGGCTCTCAAACATTGATTGAGGGCTAATCACTGTTTCATTCATGGGAATATTGTTGCCATAACGCTCTTTGATTTTTTGTTGCACGATGGGATGAGATAAATCAAAATCTCCTAAACGTTCTAATGTACCAATCTCAATGCCTGTTGCGCGTTGATAGATTTTCCAGACGATTTCAGAGCAATACATTTTTTGATCATTCCATTCAAAAGTCAGATCATAAGGCTTGCCTAGAAAACCTTGGGCAATTTTCTGCATTTTCAATTTATTGTGTGGTGTGAGCACTTCTTTTGAATTTTTTAAGCGCTTAACAACATAATGCCCTTTTTCGCCACGATTAATCCATTCTCTTAAAGGCGTTGGTTTAACTGGTTGAATAGCTTCAAAAACATAAGGCTGACCTTTTTTATGAAAGATAATCCCCATATGCGAATATTTGGATTTCGTTACAAGTTGTATGGCTTGGCTTTGTGATGATTGAGAAGTTTGGAAAATAATATCACCATCTTGCAGAGATTCTGCATCAGTAATTGTTATAAGGATAGCAATGATCAAAAGAGCAATTGTGTATAGATAACGGCGCATGATATTTTCCTTTATGATTAAATATAGCCCATAAAATACATCACAATTAAAGCAACGATTGATAATACAGTCCAGCAGATTAAACCCATGATGATGGGCTTAATACCATTTTTAAGTAGTTTGACTAAATCAGTATTTAAACCAATGCCAACCATCGCAACGATGATGAGAAATTTACCAAATGAAGCTAAGACGCTTGTAATATTGATTGGAATAATGCCTAAAGAGTTGATGATGGATGTGATGACAAAGCCAGTAATGAAATAAGGCACAGCTTTAGTAATCTTGAATTTATAGTCAGTATTTTCAGTTTGTGCTTTGACCATGTAAAGCGATAAACCAAATGTGATTGGGATGATCATTAATGTGCGCGTAAGTTTAACAATCGTTGCTAAAGCCCCTGATTCATCGCTATAAGAATAAGCAGCAGCCAATACAGAAGAAGTATCGTTAATCGCAGTGCCAGCCCAAATACCAAAAGCTTCATTGCTCATGTTTAGCATATGACCTAAAGCAGGGAAGATAAAAACAGCGATGATGTTGAATAAAAATATTGTGGCAATGGCATAAGATATTTGTTGATTATTAGCATTGACAACAGGCGCCGTTGCTGCGATGGCTGAACCGCCACAAATGCTTGTGCCAACGCCGATCAATGTACCTGTCACAAAATCTATTTTTAAAGACTTTGCTACAATGTAAGCTGTGATGAAGGTTGCCAATAGTGTGAATAACATGATCCATAACGAGCTTAAGCCAACGCTGACAACATCAGATATGCTCATTTCAAAGCCCAATAAAATGATCGCGTAATGTAAGAATTTTTTGCCAGTAAAACTGGTGCCAATGCTGATGGCTTCGGATTGTTTGGAAAATAGTGCATTTAAAGCAATGCCAATACTAATACCAAAAACTGCACCGCCAATTAATGGGAAGCTTCTACCTAAAAAGAGCGCCACAATGCCAATCAAAAAACAGGTTGCTATGCCGATGAATATTGGCTTATTTTTCATTTGCATTCTCTTCTTCCTCTGGGAGAATTTGATAGAAGGTTTCATCTTCTTGGATAAAACCTAATTTATATCGTGCTAATTCTTCTTGTGAGTTAGCATCATTTTTTAGGCTAGAAATTGTGACTTCTAGTGAGTTATTACGCTCTTCTAACTTTTTGTTATGTGCTTCAAGATCTGTAATTTTCTGCTCTAAATTACTAATGGCATGAACGCCTTGTTCTTCATCAAACCATAAGTGATAACTGAAGTAAAAAACTATTCCAGCCATAAAAGCTAAGAAAGCATGTAGCCATTTCATAAATTTTGTCCTATCGGGTACACGAAGTGCGAATATTTTGCGATAATAACCATTTTATCTATTTCTAGAATAATATAGTAGAACTTTATGAATCCATCGATCATCCTTAAATTAGATCAGTTGATTGAGCGCCATCAAGAAGTCGGCGTTTTACTATCTGAGCCTGATGTTATCAGCAATCAAAATAAATTTCGCGAGCTTTCTCAAGAATACGCACAATTATCACCTGTTGTGGATGAATTCACAGCATGGAAAACGAATGAATTTAACTTAACTGAAGCAAAAGAAATGCTAGACAGTGGCGATGCAGAGTTGAAAGAAATGGCCAGAGAAGAGTTGCCATTATTACAAACGCGCCAAGAAGAATTAGAAAAGAATTTGCAGATTTTGTTATTACCTAAAGATCCTAATGATGATAGTAATATCTTCTTAGAAGTTCGTGCAGGTACAGGCGGTGATGAAGCAGCGATCTTTGCTGGTGATTTATTCAATATGTATGCACGTTATGCTGAAGAGCGTCGTTGGCAGGTTGAAATTATTTCTGAGAATCGTGGTGAACATGGTGGTTTTAAAGAAATCATTGCGCGTGTGATTGGTCATGGTGCTTATTCTCGCTTGAAGTTTGAATCAGGTGCGCATCGTGTTCAACGTGTACCAGAAACAGAATCTCAAGGCCGTGTTCATACATCAGCTGCAACAGTTGCGATTTTGCCAGAAGTACCTGAAACTGAAGTTGTGAATATTAACCCTGCGGATTTGAAAGTGGATACTTTCCGTGCGTCAGGCGCAGGTGGTCAGCACGTTAATAAAACTGACTCTGCAATTCGTATTACTCATATTCCAACAGGCACAGTTGTTGAATGTCAAGATGAGCGTTCACAGCATAAAAACCGTGCACGTGCGATGAGCTTATTGGCATCACGTTTGTTGGAAGCTGAACGCGAGAAAGAGCAGAAAGCAATGAGCGATAGCCGCCGTAGTTTAGTTGGTTCAGGTGATCGTTCTGAGCGCATCCGTACTTATAACTATCCGCAAGGTCGTATCACAGATCATCGCATTAACTTAACATTGTATAAGTTGGAAGATGTGACAGGCGGCGATTTGGATCAAGTGATCGAACCATTGATCCAAGAGCACCAAGCAGATATGTTGGCGACATTAAGTGAGCAATCATAAGTAGTTTTGAAACCGCCTTCGGGCGGTTTTGTTATACAGTAAGTAATAAAATTATTATTGATGAATGAGGATATTTTGAATAAACAGCATGCCCAATTAAAAGTTTTAGCAACGACAGATCTTCATGCACATGTCACGCATTATGATTACTATCGTGATGATGTTTTGGCGGATTTTGGTTTAATTGGTTTGGCTGATGTGATTCAAGATATTCGTACAAAGCATCCTAATACATTATTGATGGATAATGGTGATTTTCTGCAAGGTAATCCCATTGGCAATTATCTGCGTGATTACTCTTTAGAAAATATGCATCCCATTGTTCGCATTATGAATGAGCTGAAATATGATGTGGGAACATTGGGTAATCACGAGTTTGATTTTGGCATAGAATTTTTAGAAAAGATGATAGGCGATATTCAATATCCTATTGTGAATGCCAATATTGTGGATGATCATAACCAATCTTGGGTTCAGCCTTATGTGATTTTAGATAAAGCAATCACACTGGCTTCAGGTGAAGTTAATGCTATAAAAATTGGTGTGATTGGTGCTTTACCGCCACAAGTAACGATGTGGAATCATAAAGTTTTTGCAGATTATGCAGAAAATAATGCAGAACTGTATGTGAACGATATTATCAAAACGATCGAGTTTTATATTCCTAAAATGCGTTCAGAAGGTGCTGATTTAATCATTGTGTTGGCACATTCAGGTTTTGCAACTCGGCCTTATGAATTAGGTGCTGAAAATGTCATTCAGTTTTTAGCAGAAGTTGAGGGTATAGATGCCATTGTTGCAGGGCATGCGCATAGTGTTTTTCCAGATCATAAACACTATTTTGATCTGCCGATTGTAATGGCGGGTTCATTTGGGCAATATTTGGGTGTGATAGATTTTGACCTAGAATATTGTGATCAACAATGGAAAATTATTCAGAGTTCAGCATCGCTGATAGAGAATCAACAACGTGAGCAATTTCAATCACCATTGTTTCAACTCATAGAACCTGCGCATGAGCTCACTAAAGAGCGAATGAATGCACCAATTGGGCAAAATCATACGCTGTTTTCAAGTTCTCTGTCTTTAATTCAAGATGATGCTTGTACGCAATTGGTCGCAGATGCGCAGCTTTGGTATGCCAAGCAGTTATTGCAAGAATTGGATCAATCTGAATATTCTGATCTACCTTTATTGAGCGCTGTGCCTGCTTTTAAAGTGGGCGGGCGAAAGAATGCGCCTTATGATTTCACGTGGATTGAGCAGGGCGTATTCACTTTCAAAAATGTTGCGGATCTCTATCCTTTTAATAATCAATTGGCTTTGATTAAAGTGACAGGCAGAGAGCTGAAAGAATGGCTCGAATGTGCCAACAGTATCTATTATCAGATTCACGAAAATGATGATGAGCAATATCTCATTAATTGGCGAAGCCATCGTGGTTATAATCGCGATGTGATTAAAGGTGGATTGCGATATATCGTGGATGCTCGTCATCCTCGCCGTTACAATGGTGATTGTGTCTTGGTGAATCCAGAGAGTGAGCGCATTTCTGATGTAACTTATCAAGGTCAGCCCATTGCAGATGATGCTGAGTTTATTTTGGCCACGAATCAATATCGCGCTTATTCGGGGAAATTCCCAGGTAGCGGAGAAAATAAAGTCATGATTTTATCTGCCGATGAAATTCCTGCGATTATTGAACTATACTTACAAAATATGGTGAAAGAACATGATGTAATTAATGTTGTTGCTGAGCAGAATTGGTCTTTAGTAATGGGGAAAGCCAATAATGTGATTTATGAAACGTCACCAAATTTAAAAGATCAGCGCTATATTATTGATTGTGCTACTAGCATTGAATTTACCAATCAGTATGATGAACAAAAATTTGCACTGTATAAAATTCGATCACCAATTTAAAAATAATGTACTAACCTTACATTAAGGTTAAAAATATTTGATCTATCTCAAAATGTGTTTTTGAAATATTGGTAGAATCTTTGAACCCAAATTTATATCTCTGCTGAAAAATTTGACCAAATTAGTGTACAAATATTGTACATATTGCGTTTTATGGTGATTGCTTAAAAAAGTTAATAAAAATTCTCATATTATAAGAATTATTCTAATGTAAATTTTCTTTTATTTACATTTTGTGGTTATTACCATTTAATCAGTTATTCAATGCATTGTTTTCATTTAAAGATATATTTAAATGTAGTCAAAAAGTTTATTTGTGAAAAGAAATTATTATTAATATTTATAATGTAGAGAATTAAGTATATTTTAATGATAATCAGTATATTATAAAAATTATAAATCATCATGATAAGTGTTTTTTATTTTCTCTAATATGTCATTGATTATACTATGAGCCCCGCAGAGAAAGTGAATGAATATAAATATTAAAAGGGTTACCAATGAGTAAGCAGGGTTTACATAGTGAATTTGATAACGAGATTCCTCATGATCATTTCAATGAATCTAATGAAGAATTTTCTAATATCATGACCAATTATGATAAAAACAGCAATATAGATATGTCTGATTCTTTAAGTATGTATTTTAGCGAATTATCCAATAATGAGTTATTAACAGCGGATGAAGAGAAAGAGCTTGCTCATTTGGTTCAGCAGGGCGATGAAAAAGCACGCCAAAAGATGATTGAAAGTAACTTGCGATTAGTCATTGCTGTAGCGAAGCGTTACAGTAATAGAGATGTCTCTTTAGCTGACTTGATTGCTGAGGGGAATTTAGGCTTGATGCAAGCAGTTGAAAAATTTGATCCTGATATGAATTATCGATTTTCAACATATGCTGTTTGGTGGATTCGTCATGCCATTGAACGTGACATCATGAATACAGGTAGAGCGGTGCGTTTACCAATACATTTGCATAAAGCAATTAATCGAGTGTTGAAAGTCCAAAGAGAGTTAGCGGCAACATTAAATAGAGAGCCGACATATGCAGAAATTGCAGAAGCTTGTGATAAAACGATTGATGAAGTAGAGTCTTTATTGATCGAGAATGAAATGATTTTATCGTTAGATATGGAAGTGAACGATGATCAAGGTTCATTGTTAGATACATTGTCCAGTGAAAATAGAACGGATGATGCTTTAGGTATGATGGAAGAAGATTCTCTCTTGAATACTTTGGAGCAAGGTTTACGTATTTTAGATAAAGATGCGAGAGATGTCATTGTTGAACGATTTGGTCTACGTGATGATATGGCTAAAACATATGCAGAAGTAGGGCAGTTATTAAATATGACGAGTGAGAAAGTTCGCCGTGTTCAAATGAAAGCATTAAAAGAGATTAGAGAATATCTCGTGGCTCAATATGAAGTTTGCTAGATAATCATAAGCCCCTGTGAAAAGGGGCTTTTGTTATTGTAGTAGTAAAAATGATTACTTAACTAATAATACAGGCACGGTTGCTTTTTGAACAACTTCATTACTAACGCCGCCCAATACAAATTTTTGTACAGCATTTAAACCACGGCTGCCAATGACGATAATCTCAGCTTCTGTTGTTTTTGCGTGTTGAATGATCGTTGGTGATGCTTCGCCCGTAACGATTGAAACTTTGTTTTTAACGCCTGCGTCATTGAGAATTTTTTCAACAGGTGAAATACGTGCTTGACGTGCCTTGTCTTGCTCTTCTTTAGAAGGTTCCAATAAAATTTCACGAGCTGTTTTAGGTGGAACATTGACATATAAAATATCAACAATAGAATCAGATTCCGTTTTTGCTAATTTTGCAGCTTCCTCTGTTGCACGAAGTGAATTTTCAGAACCATCAACAGCTAATAGGATTTTTTTATACATGTGATCTCCTTTTTGTAAATAGATGTGTTTCATTAAATGCCTATCAGTATAGGATATTACCATTAAAAATGCCTTGATAATATAGCTTGATCGACTCTTTCTCATTTCATTACATTTTACTTACATTTTTATAACAAAAAAAGCTCCATAATGGAGCTTTTGAATATTAATAATATTAATTAAGTAACGTAATTATTTAGAAATATGTGCCACTAAATCTAATACTTTAGCTGAGTAGCCGATTTCATTATCGTACCAAGCAACGACTTTAACGAATTTATCTGTTAAAGCGATACCTGCTTTCGCATCAAAAACTGAAGTGCATGTTTCACCTAAGAAATCTGTAGAAACTACAGCATCTTCTGTGTAGCCTAAAATGCCTTTTAAAGCACCTTCTGATTCTGCTTTCATCTTTTCGCAAATTTCAGCGTAAGTCGCTGGTTTTGCTAAGTTAACTGTTAAGTCAACCACTGAAACATCTGGTGTAGGTACACGGAAAGACATGCCTGTTAATTTGCCATTCAACTCAGGAATGACTTTACCCACAGCTTTAGCTGCACCTGTTGATGATGGGATGATGTTTTGAGCCGCACCACGACCACCGCGCCAATCTTTAGAAGATGGTGCATCTACAGTTTTTTGTGTTGCTGTTGTTGCATGAACTGTTGTCATCAAACCTTCAGTGATGCCCCAGTTGTCGTTTAACACTTTAGCAATTGGTGCTAAACAGTTTGTTGTACAAGATGCATTAGAAACGATATCTTGGCCTGCGTAAGTTTCATGGTTAACACCCATAACGAACATTGGTGTTGCATCTTTAGAAGGGCCAGTTAAGACAACTTTTTTAGCACCAGCTGTGATGTGTTTACGTGCAGTTTCATCTGTTAAGAAAATACCTGTGCCTTCTACAACAACGTCAACATTGATGTCGCCCCAGTTCAAGTTTGCAGGATCTCTTTCAGCTGTTGTACGAATAGCTTTACCATTAACGATCAATTGACCGTCTTTAACTTCAACTGTACCTTTGAAACGGCCATGAGTTGAGTCATATTTCAACATGTATGCCATGTAATCAACATCGATTAAGTCGTTAATACCAACAACTTCAATATCATTGCGCTCAAGTGCTAAACGCATAACAAAACGACCAATACGTCCAAATCCATTAATTCCAACACGAATAGCCATTATTTTCTCCTTGATTATTAAATGGGCATTGACACTAAATTGAGTGGCTATAGTACTATAGCCACAAAAACATTAAATTGAGTAATATTAATAATTTATCAGATAATTACGCTTTACTTTGTTTATAAATGTAATCAAGTAATAAGCCAACAGGTCGGCCTGTTGCACCTTTATTTGCACCTGTTGAATTCCATGCTGTACCTGCGATGTCTAAATGAGCCCACGCATATTTTTCAGTAAAGCGTGATAAGAAACATGCAGCTGTGATAGATCCACCAGCTCGACCACCACCAATATTAGCAATGTCCGCAAATGGGCTATCTAGTTGTGATTGATAATCATCCCAAATTGGTAGCTGCCATACTCGGTCAGAAGTTGCTTGACTGCTTTCGATGATTTGATCAGCTAATGCTTGATTGTTAGCAAATAAACCTGTTGGGATATGGCCCAACGCAACAATGATTGCACCCGTTAATGTCGCAACATTGATGACGGCTTTTGGCTCATACTGTTCTGCATAAGTTAATGCATCACATAAAATCAAGCGGCCTTCAGCATCTGTGTTCAAGATTTCAATCGTTTTACCTGACATTGATGTCACAACATCACCAGGTTTAATAGCAGAGCCTGATGGCATATTCTCAACAGCTGGGATCAATGCAACGACATTGATGGATAATTCTAATTCAGCAATAGATTGCATTGTGCCTAAAACTGTTGCAGCACCGCACATGTCATACTTCATTTCATCCATGCCTGCGCCTGGTTTTAATGAAATACCACCTGAGTCAAAAGTAACGCCTTTACCAACTAAAACAATGGGTGCAGCTTCACGATCATCAGCGCCATGATATTCTAAAACGATAAAGTTAGGCGCTTCAATACTGCCTTGAGAAACAGCAGTAATCGCTCCCATGCCTAAGCGTTTAATATCGCTATCATTTAAAATCTTGCAATGAAGATCATCATATTTACGTGCCAAGTTGTCTGCAACATCAGACAAATCTGTTGGTGTTAAATGATTAGCAGGTGTATTGCCTAAATCTTTTGCGAGATCCACGCCTTTTTCCAATGCCAAGCCATATGCAAAAGCACTTTGAACTTCTTCAGTCACTGTAGAGACATTGATGTTGTAAGTTTGCGCATGCTGTTCATCTTTTGTGCTCTTATAATCATTGAATGTATAGGTTGCATGACTGATGGTTTCAATGATTTTTGGAATAGAATAAGTTTTTCTACCGCAGTTGCTTAAAATTGAGAATGTAATATTCGTTGCAGGCGTTTTTTTAGCCCATTGAGTTGCAGCTTCAACAGCTTTGCTTAATGTTTCGATGGATGCTTTTTCTCGTGCGCCAAAGCCAATCATTAATAGATAACGTGCTTTTAGGTTTGCAGGTTTGAAAATAGGGAAAATTGAACCTGTTTTTCCAGTGATTTCACCAGAATCTAGTAATGCTTGTAATTCACCATTCATTGCGACATCTAAGGCTTTTGCATCAGGTGAAAGCTCTTCTTCATAGCAGTTAACAACTAAAATATCAGTTTCTATTGACTGAATTTCTTCACTACTTAATTGATATGAAACGGGTTGAATTTTCATGAATATCCTTCCTATATTTTTATCAATGGGTTATTTAGATGGTTCTAAAACTAGGCGGCCACGTAAAGAGTTCGGCAAAGCTTCTGTGATCACAACATTACAGAATTGGCCAATGAGTTCTTCTGGTCCTTCAAAATTAACAACGCGATTATTTTCTGTGCGACCTGCCAAAATCTTTGGATCATTTCTAGAAGGACGATTCACTAAAATGCGTTGAGTTGTGCCAACCATGCCTTCAGAAATTGCATTCACTTGCGAAGTGATTTGAGCTTGTAAACGTGCTAAACGTTCTTTTTTCTCTTCCATTGAAACATCATCAGGTAAAGAAGATGCAGGTGTTCCAGGGCGAGGAGAGTAGATGAAGCTGAATGACATGTCATAATTCAACTCTTTGACCAAATCCATGGTTCTTTCAAAATCTTCAGCTGTTTCACCAGGGAAGCCCACGATGATGTCTGTAGATAGCGAGATATCTGGACGGACTTTTTGTAATTTACGGATTTTTGATTTGTACTCAAGAGCAGTGTGATTGCGTTTCATGGCCATCAATATCTTGTCTGAACCCGATTGAATCGGCAAGTGTAGATGAGACACTAATTCTGGCACGCGACCATAAACTTCGATCAAACGATCAGAGAAAGCAATGGGATGAGATGTCGTGAAGCGAATACGTTCGATGCCTTCAACTTTAGCAACGTATTCGATTAACAATGCAAGATCACAAATGGATTCATCAGGCATTTCACCTTGATAATCGTTGACATTTTGACCTAAAAGATTGATCTCTTTTACACCTTGTTCTGCCAATACAGAAATTTCACCAATAACATCTAATACAGGACGAGAAATTTCTTCGCCGCGTGTATAAGGCACGATACAGAAAGAGCAGTATTTGTTGCAACCTTCCATAATGGATACAAATGCAGAAGGGCCTTCTGCACGAGGCTCTGGCAAATGGTCGAATTTTTCAATTTCAGGGAATGTAACATCCACTTGTGCGCCGTTACCTTTCCAAACATCATTCAACATTTTTGGTAATCGGTGTAATGTTTGTGGTCCAAACACAATGTCTACATAAGGTGCGCGTTTACGGATCAATTCACCTTCTTGACTTGCAACACAGCCACCAACACAAATCACAATGTTTGGATTTGCAGCTTTCAATTCGCGCCAACGGCCTAATTCAGAGAATACTTTCTCTTGCGCTTTTTCACGAATGGAACATGTGTTTAAAATGATCACGTCAGCTTTTTGAACGTCATCAGTTTTATCCAATTTGCAAAATACTTTTAAGCTATCTGCCATTTTATTTGAGTCGTACTCATTCATTTGGCAGCCTTGCGTTTGGATGTAGAAAGTCTTAGAAGGGGATAATTCGGTGGTTGTCATAAAATTCAAATAATAAAAACTTGTGAGTTAAATAACGTGAATTCTACACGGTTTTCAGAAAAAATTCTGAAAGAAATAATTACGACATTCAAAGAATAAAACAGGTGTTGAGTTTTTATACAGTCACCCAATCATATTGATGCATGCGTTTAGCGTAATCTGTATTGGCATATGAATTTTATAAAATTATCCTTCCATCCAAATCAAAGTTGCTTGGCGACCTGAGTCTTTACCATCTCTGCGATAAGAGTAAAAATGTTCAGTATCACTGTATGTGCAATAATCTCCACCTGAAATCTGATGTTTTGCTAAACCAAATTTTTCAAGCTTCTTACGTGCAATGCCGTATAAATCCGCAAAGAAATGATGTTCACGCTGACTTGGGATAAAATGCTCGGCATAATTTGGATCACTGTCCAAAAATGCCTCTTTAACTTCAGGGCCAACTTCAAAAGCTTTCTGTGAAATGGCAGGTGCTAGCCAAGCGATAGTTGTCTCATCCACTAATGGTGATGACTTTAAAGTATTTTCTAAAATACCATTCAATAAACCTCGCCAGCCAGCATGAATGGCTGCGACAAAAGAACCTTGTTGATTGGTGAGTAAAATAGGTAAGCAATCTGCGGTTAGTACAGCGCACACTTGATTAGATTCTGTCGTAAAGGTTGCATCTGCCTCACATATTGCCTCTATTTTACTTGCATCATGAACAATCGTGCTATGAGTTTGTGAAACCCATCTTGGTGGTTCAGGCAGTTTTAATGCTTGAACCAATTGTTCACGATTGCTGATTGTGGCTTCTCTGTCTGTGTCAACATTTAAGCCTAGATTAAAAGAGTCAAATGGTTCAGTGCTTTTACCACCCAATCGTGTTGTGGTAAAAGCTTTGATGTTTTTAGGTGCTAACCAATTGGGTTGAACAACTGATAAGCCATCAATGTTGACAATAGCCATGATTAATCCTCTATTTGTTTTTGGTCTTCTTTAAAGATTTTGATGAGATTTTCAAAATCTTCTGGGTAATCACATTCGAAGACCATTCTCTTCTCAGTTTTAGGGTGAGTCAACTCTAATTTTTTGGCGTGCAATGCTTGACGCTTAAATTGACGGAGTTCTTCCGCCAGTTCAGGAGCCATTTTAGAGGGGAGTTTTAAGCGCCATCCATAAGTGCTATCACCAAATAGAGGATGATGAATAAAATTCATATGTACACGAATTTGATGTGTACGGCCTGTTTCTAATTGGCATTCAATCAATGTATGACCACGATAATGATCCAAAATTCTATAATGAGTGATTGCAGGCTTACCGATGGCTTGTGCGCTCATTTTTTTACGATCAGTTTTGTGACGACCAATGGGCACATCGATGGTTTGGCCAGAGATCATGTCACCGCTTGCAATGGCATGATAAGTTCTGCCCATTGAATGATCGCTTAATTGTTCGACTAAGTGATAATAAGCATCTAAATTTTTAGAAACCACCATTAAACCAGTTGTATCTTTATCTAAACGGTGAACAATCCCCGCGCGAGGCAATAAATGTGCATGTTTATGATGATGCAATAATGCATTCAATAATGTGCCATCATGATTGCCAGCAGCAGGGTGAACAACTAAACCCGCAGGTTTATTGATGACTAAAATATCATCATCTTCATAGATAATATCTAGTGGAATGTCTTCTGCTTTGGCATCATTTAAGTAATCCTGTTCTAGAATTAAAGTGATAACGATCTGTTCGCCACCATATACTTTATCTCTAATTTTAGGTATTTTACCGTTAAGAGTTGCCTCACCATTTTTGATGGCATCTTGGATTTTACTGCGTGAAAAGCTTGGCAATAGTTCACTTAAAACAACATCTAAGCGACTGCCAGCGGAAGTCATGGGGATAATCAATGAAAAAGTTTCTGTAGCTTGCATAATTTTGAGTATAATAGCGGGTTAAAATTTCTGTTAAATCACTAAATCACATGGATTTGAGATATGAATAAAACTGTTGTGCATTGTAGCGTACTTTTATCCGCAATGTTGTTGATTGTTGGATGTTCAGCTACTAAAAAAGAAGATCGTTATCGTATGATGTCGGGTAGTGATCTTTTACAAGAAGGTAAAAACAGCTTAGAAGGTGGTAGTTATAAAGAGTCGATTGAGAGATTTGACGTAATAGAAGCACGTTTTCCTCAAGGTAGTTATGCAGAACAAGCGAAAATGAATAAAATGTATGCATATTACTTGAATCGTGATCATAAAGAAGCACTTCAAGAAGCTAATGAGTTTATTAAGTTATATCCTAATCAGCCAAATACAGCATATGCTTGGTATATCAAAGGATTAGTGAATTTCGATAAAGCTCGTTCTATCATTGATAAATTCTTACCGCCAGATCACAGTAAAGTGGATCAGAAGCAGTTAACAGAATCATTAGAAGCTTTCTTGGTGATTTTGGATAAATATCCAAACAGTATTTATGCTGAAGATGCTGCAAAGCGTGTGACATACTTAAGAAATATTTTAGCAATGTCTGAAATTCATATTGCAAATTTCTATATGGATCGTAAAGCATATGTAGGTGCGGCAAACCGTGCACAATATGTGATTGATAATTATGATGGTGCACCAGCCGTGCAAGAAGCATTGGCAATTCAAGTTAAAGCATATCGCGCTTTAAATTTAGAAGATATGGCAAATGATCGTTTACGCATTTTGCAATTGAACTATCCTAATTATGAAGGTTTAGCTGCGTTGTAAAACACTATGTTATTGTTTATCTATAAAAGCCTGTGGTGGATCATACTGCCATGGGTTTTGTTGTTTCGTTATTTTAAAGATAAAAAATCAGGTCATGGTTTTCGTTATGGCTGGGAGCGTTTAGGTTTTACCAAAATGGCTCGTCCGCACGATATTATTTTACACGCGGTTTCTTTAGGTGAAGTGCGTGCTATGGCGCCATTAGTTTTTGAAATTCAAAAACAATTACCTGAGCTTAAGATTCTGATAACAACAACGACATTAACAGGACGAGCGCAAATCGAAAGAAGTTTTGGTGATACGGTTTCTATTGCTTTTTTGCCACATGATATTGGCTTTTTTACACGCAAATTTCTCAAAAAAATTGATCCTAAAATTTTAATGATTATGGAAACTGAAATTTGGCCGAACCTTTTAGATTCTTGTCAAAAACTGGGTATTGAAACATTTATTATTAGCGCGTGTTTGTCTGATCGTTCTCAAAAGGGATATGCAAAAATTCCTAAAACGATTCGTCAATTGCTGGGTCATGTGAATGTTATGGCGCAAACTGAAGAGGATAAAAAACGATTTTTATCTATCGGCGCACAGAATGTTTCTGTGATGGGGAATTTGAAGTACATCACTGTATTGCCAGAAGATTTTAATTGCAAAACTCAGAAATTAATCAAAGGTAAACGTAATTATCTATTGTGGTGCTTGGCGAGTAGCCATGAAAGCGAAGAAAAAATCATCATTGAGGCATTTAGAGAGATTCATCAAAAATATCCTCATGTGAAATTGGCAATCGCGCCTCGCCATCCAGAGCGTTTTACTGTCGTTGAAAGTCTGATTAAAGATTATGGCTACTGTTATCAAAAGCGTAGCGATACTACATTTGATGATTTTTCATTGGAAAAACATGATGTTTGGTTGTTGGATAGCATTGGTGAGTTGCTGTATCTTTACGGTGCAGCTGATTTAATCACCGTTGGTGGGAGTTTTGTGCCAATTGGTGGGCATAATATTTTAGAGCCTGCTTTTTTGAGTAAAGCGATTACAACAGGTCCATACATTGATAATATACAAGATATGGTGAATCAGTTCACACAACATAATGCTGTTATGGTATTAAATCCTAATCAATTATCCAGTAATGTGATTACACTCATTGAAGATAAAAGATTGCGTGATGAAATGGGTAATAATGCTCATGAATGTGTGATGCAGAATCAAAAATCTTTAAGTTATGTGATGGCAGAGCTTCGCGCTTGTCTAGAAAGGAGGTGAATGTGAAAGTTTTAATGCAAGATTTAAAGCAATTCTATATTCCGCCTTTGGCTAAATTATATTTTGAACGCATTGCTTTGGAGAAATTGGTTTTTAGAACACCATTATTTGTGCGTGTTTCTGATCCTGAAAGTTGGCGAGTCAAAGATTGTTATCATCAGCTTAAAAAATTATCTGCTGAATCTCTTAAAGTTCATCTGGAAAATTTAAATGCATATTTATCTTTAGATCAGAATGGCACAATTTTTGAAGGTAATAAGATTTTGTGTCTCAATGAGTCCATTCCTTATATTGAATGGCAATCAGAAACTGGTTTGTCTGCTTCAAGTGATTTGCTTGGTCAGCATAGTTTGTTCATAGATTTATTGGAATTTGAAAATGAATTGGATGATCTTGGGGAAGTGATCGCTACCTTGCAATCATTATTTAAAGAAAGATTGAAGATTGTTTTAATTGGTCCTTTTGAGTTATCTTTTTCTTTGGTGCAATTATATAACATTGTGGCCATTGATCCTGATAGAACAACAAATTTATCTTTTGCAGAGCGTTTTAAATTTAGAAATCGTAATGGTTTGACGCTTTTTAATTTTGGCAGCCGCCCTTATTTTTTAGTCAATCCTCAAGGAAAATTGAGTACATTTTTTACTAAACAAGAAAAGAAAGAGTTGATTAGTGAATTAGGGGAATATATTACGCCATCAATTGAATCATAGAACACTAAAAGTTGTCGTTGAGTTTTTTGTATTAGGAAAAGAATAAAATGAAAAACTGGGAAAATAGACGTTCATATCTGATTAATAGTTTCTTATTTGTATCTGCATTCTTATTGGTGTATTCAATTACATCCGTAGCTATGGGATTTGTATTGGCTTGGGCGACGCCAATCGATGCATGGATTTGGATTGTCATATGCAATGTATTTATGTTGATCATGGTTTGGACGAAGTTTGTGGAAATGCGTGCGGGCGTGGATTATGTTATGCAAAAATTAGGGGCAATTGAGATCAATCAATTTAACCAAAATCCAATTGTGGCTCGATACATGCAAGTGGTGACAGAAATGTCGATTGCTGCGGGAATTCCTCTGCCACGTTTATTCATTTTACCTTCCTATGACATTAATGCCTTTGCGATTGCAACAGGCAGAAAAGATACTGCGATTGCGGTGACGGAAGGTTCAATTAGCCGCTTAACTCGTTCGGAGTTGCAAGCATTAGTTGGGCATGAAATTAGTCATATATTGCATAAAGACCCGATTCTGAATTTTAAATTAATTGGTTGGTTATATGGTTTACAAAGCATTTATTTGTATGGCTATACGATGTTTAGCTTTTTTACTCGCCATTTTTTAGGTGACTTTGATACGATTAATCGTTTTTGTTTAGGTTATTCAATGAGAACGATTGGCGCAGGCTCTAGGGAATTTGGTGAAGGGAACAGTCTATTCCCAGTTTTTATTATATTCATCACAATGCCTGTCATTGTTTTGAGTCTTTTGATTATGTTTGTGGGGGCGATTGGCGCAATTTTTGCCAGGATCGTCAAAGCCATAATTTCAAGACAAAGAGAGTATTTAGCTGATGCTGAATCTGTACGTTTTGTTCGTGGTCGTTATATTGTGCAAGTTTTGGAAAAGATTGCATTATTAGAAGGTGATGAAGAGCAATACAATACAACGTCTATGGATGCAACACATCAGGAGTTTTCGCATTTTTATATACAAAATTATCATGAAAAAACCAGTATTTTTGACACGCATCCTCCAATTTTAAAGAGAATACGAAAAATTCAACCTACATATAGATGGCCGAGTGGCGGTACGGTTAAATTATTGGATCAAAAATTTGTGGATAGCTCGGAGAAATCGGATGAAGTTTTAGTGATGGCTTTGCATGATTATGCATCTAGTCGACAAAATAATGTGAGTCACAATATTGTAATTGAATTGGGTTTGGATCGCAGTAGTCAACTAATTTTTACTAAGTTGGCAAAATGCTACGCTGCATTTGTTACGCCACATGATTCTAAAACTCGTAGAGAGCAATTGGATTTCTTGCGTTCTAAGTTGTCGCCTCAGTTGTTTAAATATGTTTTAAATGAGTCTGATCGATTAGAAAAAATGACTGATTTGCAGCGGTTACAAGTTTTAACTGCTGAATTGCCTAAAATGGATCATCTAGCGAAATTCCAAATTCAAGATATAGAGAATATTTGTAAGACATTAATCGATATGGATAACAAAATCTCTTTGTCAGAGTATTGTATGATTTTAATTGTTCGCGTACATATTGCTAAAATTGGTCGATCAGAAGCTGTTGAGTATTCAGAACAGAATGATACGATCGCGATGCTTGCGGTGCCAATTGCCCAACTTTTAAGTATGACAACAACGATTGTATTTGCCCAGAAGCCTGAATCCGCAATGCGTTGCTACAATGATATTGTTGATTTTTTAAATATCGATATTCCTTACAATGGTGATTTGTGCTGGCAAACAGTATTTGATGAAACATTGCCTTTGATGAGAGGTTTGTCTATAGGTGCGCAATCACGATTGGAAGAGGTTTTTTTACAGCTTGGTAAATTACCTAAATTAAATTCAGAAGGGCAATGCATTCTATTCATTTTACAAAGAGCATTTAACTTTTTGTATTAGCGTACTATCGTAATAGATTTTTTGAATTGCATTTTTATTTAATAGTTTTCTTTAATTGCACAAGATTATCATTTTAATAAGTTAAATATATGTAACTAATTGATATAAATTTAGTGGATTTGATGCATTTTCTATATGTGAAATCATTATTATAAAAATTTATATTATAAAAAAGTCTCATTATCAAAATATTAAATGATGAATTTAGGGTGTATCATATGATTATATTGATAATCAATAGGTTATTTTTTATTAATGGATAAGTTACTATTCAGTGATTAATTATATTATTTAGACATATAGGGCTTGACCCATTACTATAGGAACTGTTACTTCTTAAGGCCTAATTAAGAAGTAACGTATTATAATTATTACTTAACGTTGACTCGCTAATGATTTGAAAGGATCATTAGCTTTTTTTTATTCTTGAAATAAGAACAGCCAGCGATTATAGCCTAATTTTTCCATTTCGGAAAGAGGTATGAATCGCAATGCAGCACCATTAACACAATGGCGTAAACCTCCCATTTCTATTGGTCCATCAGGAAAGATGTGTCCTAAATGAGAGTCGGCATTTGGGCTTCTAATTTCTGTTCTGATCATGCCATGGCTATGATCTTTGATCATAACTAAATCAGCTAGAGCCCGACTGAATGATGGCCAGCCACAACCTGCATCAAATTTGTCTTTGGATGAGTAAAGCGCTTCGCCGCTCACAATATCAACATAAATGCCATCTTCATAGAAATCATTATATTCACTTGTGAATGGTCGTTCTGTACCATTTTCTTGTGTGACATGATACTGCATGTCCGTCAAAGTTTCTTTGAGATGTTTTTTGTCAATAGTCATAATTTACTCAGTGATTAAAATGGTTTTGAGATGGCTAAATAAATCATTGCACCCACAGAAAACATCGCTAAACCGTAACCGATGAAAGCTTTAGGTGAGCGAGCAGGTGATTTGATTGCCATAAAGCCAAAGCCAATATATACCAGTAATAAGATTAGCTTTAAACCTAGCCAGTTAGCATTCACAAAAGGAATATATTTAACTGTATAAGCCATCATCGCGCCTGTAATTAGAAGTAAGGTATCGTTGATGTGGGGAACAATACGAAATATTTTATGTAATGATTTTTCAGGTGTAATTTGTTTCCAGAAGAATCTGAAGTTTAATAATAACAGTGTGATGACAACAAATAATAGATGAGAATGTTTCATCGCAGTGTAAAAAGCAGACATGTTAGCCTCAAAAGAAAGTAAATTAGAAGATGACGAATCAATATTAGTACATTTTTAACAATATGGGGGTGATTGCCTATTTTATTCTTCAATGATGCCTAAAATTTCCCCTGCTTTTAATGCTATCCAAAGTTCGACGATATCTGCGGTAGAATTGAGTTGGCGCTGTGTCATTTCTTGAATTTTTTGCACTCGATATACTAATGTTTGTTTATGAATGTGTAGAATCTTAGCTGTTTTTTCCCAAGCTCGATCATTTTCTAAGAAAGCTTTGAGTGTGTGAATATAGCGCGTATTTTTATTTTGATCATGGGAATATAGCGCGCCAAGATTGAAGTCGAATATGCGTTGTGCTTCTTCAATGCTTTTGGGCAGTGTTTGGTGAGAATAGTTCTGTTGTGAATAATGTTGCACTGAAAATTCGGCAGAGCAGTTTTTATAAGCCAATGAAGCTTCTTGAAAAGCATCTTGGATGCGTTGTGTTTTTTTAATGACATCGCTGATGCCCACCAATGGGAATAATTGTTGCAATTTAGGTAGATGATCTTCTTCAGCCAATAATATGATTTTGTCTTTTTTGAATGAAACCAAACCATTAATGCCGTATTTGAAAAGTATCTTTTTATAGTTAATGTTTTCTTGTGGCTCTGCAATCAATAAAATGCTCTGTTGAATATTCAGGTGAAAACTGGGTAATTTTTTTTCGATATAAGCATCGCTGACATTATCATTGAGAATATCTTCTAAGAATTCACCACTTTGTGTAATATTTTGATAGAAATACTCTTTTTTGCTCTCGATGTATAAACTAAAGATCAACGCGAGATTTTGTAGTAAATCTCTGCTGATATTGTTATCAGCAATGATTAATGTAAAACCTTGTGCTTTTAATGGCACTGTGTGCAATGTTACGGCAGATTTCTGATAGATTTTTTGAATCTCTGTGGCGTTAAAGTCAAAATCTAGTAGGCGCCCTTGAATTTCTGGTGGTGTTGCTTCGCAATTAAATAGAGCCTCTGTGGGATTATCAATATTAATCAGATAAATTGGCATGTTCAATAAATTATGAATTCTATTCAATAAATCTTTAACATTATGTTCTTTAATGAGTTCTTTAGTATGTTCGTACAATAATCTGCTTAATTGTTGATTGATCAGATCCTTATTGTCTTTATTAGCTTCGTGAACAATTCGCGCAATTTCAATGAAGGGCGTATGGTAATCAATAGATAGTACAGGAAATTGGTTCTCATTGGCGACTTCAATTAATGTGCTTAAATCTTTCGGGGCACTCATATTATCGGAAATCATCAGTCCTGCTAAATCAGCATCAATGATTCTTTGTATGTAGGCTTTTTGTTTATCAGCTGTTTTGGGAATGCCTAATCCTGTTGTCATAATCAGATAATTAGCCTGAACCCATTCGCTGGGATTTTCTAATTCTGATGTATGAGCCCATACAATATGTTTATCTATTACATTGTTTTCACTGATTAATTTTATTTTCAGTTCAGGCATAGTCAATAGATTTCTAACAGTTAGCTGCATAAATGACCTTTTGTGATTGTTTCATACGATCGTATGAATTTATCATAAATTTCATTATTTTTATCTAATTGTTATGAATAAGAGAACCATCTACTATTGAATCAATCAGTCATTTTGTGAAATTTAATGAGGAGGTTGAATCAGAAGTTGTTGTAAGTTGTTTGAAATTAATCATTGCAAAAATCAAGTGAGACTTCATATCTACTACAAGTAGGACAATAATACTAAAAGAAGCTCGCGTAAAAGGAACCAAGGAGAGGAACATGAGTTTAGGCAGTACTGAAGGTTTAGCTATGCCTTCTAATGATTTTGCGCGTGCAAAATCAACAGAGCGAGAGAGTAACGAAGTAACAGCAACATTGGTCACAAAAAAATTAACACTGCTTGAAGGTGTTGCGATGATCGTGGGTACAAACATCGGTGCGGGTGTTTTGGCCATTCCATATGCTTCTAGAAATTCAGGATTTTTGCCACTATTTTTATGGTTAATTGTGATTGGTATTATCACAACGATCACGATGCTTTATGTGGCAGAATCGTCTTTACGCACAAAATCACATTTTCAATTAAGTGGTCTTGCTCGTAAATATGTTGGCAAGATCGGCTCATGGTTAATTTTTATCTCAATTTTTGCGAATACTACAGGGGCGCTCATTGCATATATGGCAGGCAGTGGCCGATTAATTAATCAATTGTTTGGCATTCCGAATCAGTTTGGTAGTTTGATTTTTGCGGTACCAGCCATCGGAATTTTATATGTGGGGTTAAAAGCTATTGGGAAAGGCGGTAAATACATCAGCATGGCGATGGTTGCGTTGATCATTATTTTATCCCTTGCAACTGTTTTTAATGTGAATACTAAAATTGAGAACTTAATGGAAGGCCAATGGTCTTACATGATTCCTATCATCTATTTAGTCGTATTCGCCTATTCAGCGCAGTACATTGTGCCAGAAATTGCACGTGGTTTAGCGCATAAACCTAAAGAATTGCCAAAAGCAATTATCATAGGAATGCTATGTACCTTTGTTTTGTTGTCAACAGTTGCATTATCTGTGATCTCATTGGCTGGCATTAATGATGTGGATGAAATTGCCACAATTACTTGGGGAAAATATTTAGGTTCATGGGCTGCATTATCAGCTAACTTATTCGCCTTGTGTGCAATGCTGACATCTTATTGGGGATTAGGCGGTAGCTATTTCACGAATATTTTTGACCAATTCAAATTAGGTCCAGAAACAAATAAGTTAAGACGTTTGATAGTTTTAGCAATTATTTCTCTTCCGCCTTTCTTCTTGGCATATAAAGAGATGGTTTCATTTGGTCGTGCGCTTGAATTCGCAGGTGCTGTAGGCGGAGTGATCTTGGCAATTCTTCCGATTTTAATGTTAAGAAATGCGCGTAAATACGGTGATATTACGCCAGAATGGCAGTGTAATCGCATGATCACTAGCCCAATTGTTCAAACCATTATTGTTTTACTGTATAGCTTTGCCGCGCTCTATGCTGTGTGTGATTTGCTATATAACATTGATTTGTTACCGACATCTGTAGAAGAGATGTTGATCAGCTTGAATGTGTTTGTTCCTAAATAACTTTATCTACTAATCATTCAACCATTTTTAAGTTCATTTATATTTTATTTGTAGGAGATTTATCGTGAGTAATTTACAAGCATTGCGTGAAAAATACGTTGCTCGTGGTGTTAGCACTGGCAATTTGAATGTTGCTGTGACAGCAAAAAATGCAACAGTTGTGATGGAAGATGGTAGGGAATATATCGATTTTGCAGGGGCAATCGGTGTCATGAACGTGGGTCACAGCCATCCGAAAGTAATTGAAGCAGTTAAGGCGCAATTGGAACATTTCACACATCCTGGTTTCAATGTTGTGATGTATGAAGGCTATATTCAGGTCTGTAAAAGATTATGTGAAATTACAGCAGGTGATCATGAAAAGAAAGCAATCTTATTAAATTCAGGTGCTGAAGCTGTAGAAAACGCTGTGAAAATTGCGCGTCGTTTTACAGGTAAATCGGGCGTTGTTGTATTTAACCGTGCATTCCATGGTCGTACAAATTTAACAATGGGCATGACAAGTAAAGTTAAGCCTTATAAAGAAGGCTTTGGTCCATTCAATTCAGATGTTTTCCAAGCACCATTCCCGTTCACTTATGAACGTCCACAAGGCATGAGCGAAGATCAATATATTGATGGTGTGATTGCAGCTTTTGATGAATTCTTTAGAGGTACAACTTGCCCAAGTATGGTTGCTTGTGTGGTGATGGAGCCTGTTCAAGGTGAAGGTGGATTTATTGTTCCTCCAAAACGCTTTGTTGAGCATGTTTATAATTTCTGTCAAGCAAATGACATTGTGTTTGTGGCGGATGAAATCCAAGCAGGTTTCAGTCGTACAGGTAAATTATTTGCAATGGAACATTTCGGTATCGTGCCTGATTTGATGACAACATCTAAATCACTTGCAGCAGGTATGCCGTTAAGTGCTGTTGTGGGTCGTGCGGAGATCGTTAATGAACCAACAGCAGGTCAGTTGGGTGGAACATTTGCAGGTAATCCATTGGCTTGTGCTGCTGCATTGGCTGTAATGGATATTGTTGAAGAAGAAAAACTGAATGAAAAATCTGAAATCTTGGGTGCAAAATTAGAAGCATTCTTGGTTGATCTACAAAAAACGCATACTTATATTGGTGATATTCGCCGTTTAGGTGCGATGGTGGCAGCTGAATTAACAGATCCTGCAACTGGTTTACCAGATGCAAAACGTACAGCCATCATTACTAAATATGCAAATGATAATGGCTTATTATTGTTGTCAGCGGGCTTAAATTATAATGTTATTCGCTTCTTATCTCCATTAACAATCAGTGACGAAGAATTGGCGAAAGGTTTGGCGATTTTAGAAGCTGGCTTCGTAGAAGCAAGCAAAAACTAAGAAAGGATCATAGTTCAATGAATGAATTGAAAGTTTATAATCCTGCAACAGGTGATCTATTGGCAACTTTGCCAATGGACACTCAGGATGAAATTGTTGCAAAGTTAAAGGCAGGTCATGATGCATTAGCTGCTTGGCGCAATACTTCTGCTTATGAGCGTTCTGCTTTGATTTCAAAATGGGCGGATTTAATCATTCAGCATAAAGAATCCATTGCAAAAATCATGACGGAAGAAAATGGCAAGCCGTACAAAGAATCGTTGGGTGAAGTTGCTTATGCTGTGAGTTATTTAACTTGGTATGCAGAAGAAGCTAAACGCATTTATGGTCGCACGATTCCAGCAGGTTCAACAAGCAAACGTATTGTTGTAACTCGTCAAGGCGTTGGTTTAGTAGCGGCAATTACGCCATGGAATTTTCCAGCTGCAATGATGACGCGTAAAGCAGGGCCAGCATTGGCAGCGGGTTGTACTTTCATCGTTAAACCAGCTGAGGATACACCATTGACGATGATTCGTTTAGTGGAATTAGCACATGAAGCAGGGATTCCAAAAGATGTTGTGCAATGTGTGATTGGTGAAGGTGCTAAAGTTGGGCCTATATTTACAGAAAGTAAATATGTGCGCAAAATTACTTTCACAGGCTCAACGCCTGTTGGTAAACGCTTGATCAGTGAAAGTTCAAATACAGTTAAGCATGTTTCTATGGAGTTGGGTGGACATGCGCCATTCATTATCTGTGAAGATGCGGACATTGATTTTGTGATCGGGCAAGCGATTGCTTCTAAGTTTCGTAATGCGGGCCAAACTTGCGTATGTGCTAATCGTTTTATTGTTCATAAAAATGTATTGGCTGAGTTCAGTGAAAAATTTGCAGCAGCAGCAAAGGCCTTGAAAGTTGGCAATGGTATGGATGAAAGTACTGATATTGGTCCTTTAATCAATCAAAAAGGCTTTGATAAAGTTGCAGCACAAATTGAAGATGCAAAATCTAAAGGCGCTTCAGTGTTGGCAGGTGGCAATGTGATTGTGGATACAGAGAAAAATACTTTCTTTGTTGAACCAACAGTATTGGGCGATGTGACATTGGATATGGATATTATGTCCGATGAAACATTTGGCCCTGTTGCCCCGATTATTAGCTTTGAATCCATCGATGAAGCTTTGGAAATCGCAAATGGTACGCCATTTGGCTTAGCAGCTTACTATTTCACGAATAATTACAAGCAAGGTATCTATCTGCAAGATAACTTGGATTTCGGCATTATTGGTTGGAATGATGGTTTACCAAGTGCTGCTCAAGTGCCATTTGGTGGATTTAAAGAGAGCGGCTTGGGTCGTGAAGGTGGTATTGAAGGGATTGAACCTTATTTAGAAACTAAGTATTTATCCATCGGTAATCTATAGGTCATACTTGTAAAATATAATATTAGAAGCACTATGCACAGCTGATGTATAGTGCTTTTTTTATGTTAAAGCGTTGAGCATAATTGAAGGCAGAGGAATGGGAATAAAGGATCATGTTCTGTGATATTTATGATGATTGATTTTATCTAGCGAGCTTAATTGTTTTAGGCTCTATGCCATGTTTGCGATAAAACTTGAAGCGCTCTCGTCCTTTGGCTAAATATTCTGGCTCGTTGTAAAGAATCTCAATAATACGATTATAATCATTAAAATGTTCAGGCACTTGATCAGCCAATTGAATCAATAAGTCTTTTTGAGGCGAACTTGGCTCAAAGCTAGCTAAAATGATAGGGTCAATATCATCCACTTCATCATCGCTGCTCACTAAAACATGTGGAATGAAACTTGTTTCAGAAAATGACCATAAATAGTCATCAATCGGTTGTAAAATTTGAGGATGATTGCTGTGAATCAGCACTTGATTTTCTGCTTCATGGGCTTTGATTGTTAATTGTACGACTGTTTTATAAAACTCATTGATATTGCTGCTTTCTAATACATAAAAAGATACGTTTGGCATAATTCATTCACAAAATAAAAGCATTGTATGAAGTTTTTCTGAAAAAATCAGGATTAAAGGTTAAAATCGTCGGTTTATATTTATTCCTATTGTAGATTAGGACATTAGAATTCATGGAATTTTCATTATTATCGACAGATGGCAATGCTCGCCGTGGTCGATTGACATTTGAAAGAGGCGTTGTTGAAACGCCAATCTTTATGCCAGTAGGTACAATTGCTACTGTTAAAGGCTTAACGCCGAAGAATTTATTAGAAGCCAATGCTCAAATCATTTTGGGTAATACATTCCATTTATGGTTGCGCCCAGGATTGGATGTGATTAATGCGCATGGTGATTTACATGACTTCATGAAATGGGATAAACCGATTTTAACGGATTCAGGCGGTTTCCAAGTGTTTTCATTGGCAGAGCTTCGTAAAATCACAGAAGAAGGTGTCACATTTAGATCGCCATTTGATGGTCGTAAATGTTTTTTAGATCCTGAAACATCCATGGAAATCCAACGTCGTTTAGGTTCTGATATTGTCATGGCATTCGATGAATGTACACCCTATCCTGCGGATTATGAAACGGCACGTAAATCGATGGAAATGTCCATGCGCTGGGCAAAACGTTCCAAAGATGCTTTTGAAGGTAATCCGAATGCATTGTTTGGAATCATTCAAGGCGGGATGCATGAAGAATTAAGAACACGTTCAGTTGACGCATTGTTAGATATTGATTTCCATGGTTATGCAGTAGGCGGTTTGGCCGTTGGTGAGCCAATGGAAGAGCGTCATCGTATTTTGGAGCATTTAACACCACAAATGCGTGCAGATAAACCACGTTATTTAATGGGCGTTGGTAAGCCTGAAGATTTGGTGGAAGGCGTAGCACGCGGTATTGATATGTTTGACTGTGTAATGCCAACGCGTAATGCTCGCAATGGCCATTTGTTTACGCGTTTTGGTGATGTTCGTATTCGTAATGAAAAATACAAATTTGATACCAGTCCAGTGGACCCAAGCTGTACATGTTATACATGTCAGAATTTCTCACGCAGTTATTTGCGTCATTTGGATAAAACAAAAGAGCTTTTGGGCGCACATTTAAACAGTATCCATAATATTCATTACTACTTACAATTGATGCAAGAAGTTCGTGATAGTTTAGATGCAGGCAAATTCCAAGAATTTAAACGCAAGTTCTATAGCGATCGTCAAACCTTGTCTAAGGAATAATAGATGCGCATTATCCGCCACTATATCTCAAAGGAGATACTGTTCACATTCAGTGCAACATTAGTTGTACTTTTGGCCATTTTATTGGTGCAGCGTTTAGCGTTGATGCTTAATGAAGTGATGAGTGGCGGAATTTCTCCAAATGTTATTTTATCAATGATTGGCATACAGGTTTTGCGTTTTGTGGCAGAACTGGTGCCGTTGAGTTTTCTTTTAGCATCGATCGTAGCATTTGGGCGATTATATAAAGATTCAGAAATGACGGCGATGTTTGCTTTAGGTATGCCGTTATCTACCTTGTATCGACTGTTATTTCAACTTGCTATGCCATTGGCGGCAATTTTACTTTTGTTGAATTTTTTCTTGATTCCGCATTTTTCGCTTCGCTTCCATGATATACAGCAACAAGCACGAGAAGAAGCGCAATTAACAATAGTGAAAGCAGGGACTTTTAAAGAATTATCGCGTGGGAAAAATATCGTTTATACGCGTGAAATTTCTGATGATCAGCAACAAATCAAAGATGTCTTCATTAAAACTTTAGGCAATGCTGGTGAATATGCCATTACGTTGGCTAAAACAGGTCGGCAAGAGATTGAGCCTCAGTCAGGCGCACGATTTTTGGTTTTGAATGATGGTAAGCGTTATACATTTGCCAAAGATGGCTCGATAGATATTTTAGAATATGAAGAGATTATTTTAAGATTAGATGGTAGCGGAGAAAATGTCATACCTAAAATGGCTGCATTTTCAACAAGTGAAATTACTAGTAATTTAGGAAATGTATTATATCAGCGTGAGTTTGAGCGACGCTTTTCGTCAGCGATTAGCATATTAGTTTTGGTTGTGATGATTCCTGCATTGGCTCATTCTGGGCCAAGACAAGGGCGATTTGGTAATTTATTGGCGGCAATCTTTATTTATGTGATCTATTTTAACTTATTGAATCTAGCTCAAACATGGATGCGAAAAGGAATGTTGCCATCATGGTTAGGATTATGGTGGGTGCATGTTGTAATGTTGGCAGGCGCAGCTGTGATTGCATATCGATTCAGTAAGCGGATGTAATGATGATAAAAATAGATCGCTATATTTTATGGACAACTTTTATCACTGTGATTGGCAGTTTGGTATTGCTATCGATCATTGAGACATTTTTTACATTTTTAAATGAACTTGGAGATGTTGGGCCAGAGAATTACCAAGTTTCTGATGTTCTGTTGTATCTTTTATATGATTTGCCTGTGCGTTTAAATCGCATGATCCCAATGGGATTATTATTGGGTATTTTGATTGGATTGGGTCAGCTAGCATCTACTAATGAATTAACAGTAATGCGCGCAGCTAGTTTGAGTAAATTCAGAATATTGCGTGGCGCCATTTTCACTGTCATTATCATGAGTATATTTTCAATTTTTCTGAGTGAAAGTGTGATTCCAGAAAGTTCTGTTAAAGCAGAATCTTATCAAAATAAGCAGAACAATAAAGGTGTTGTTCAGGATGGCTTTTGGGCAATATCTAATGCGGAAATTTTAAATGTATCTGCGATTCATGATGGTGATTTAAAAAATATCACGATGTTTGATATAGAAGGGCAAACGATTAAAAATATCATTCAAGCACCAGAGGCAAGTTTAAATCGCCGTGATTGGGTGATGTCAGATGTGACAACGATGACATTTAATGAAGGGGAAATTGCTCGGTCATCTCAAGAACATGTGACATTTCCCAATTTAATTGATCAAAAGATTTTAGATGCCTTGATTGCGAAACCTGAAAACTTATCCATTAAAAATTTATGGCGCTTCATTCGTTATATGGATGATAATGGCTTAGATAGTGCAGAATATCGTTTGGCATTTTGGACGAAAGTTTTTAGCCCATTAATGAATTTTGTAATGCTTGTCATTGTTGCACCATTGATCTTCTCACAAAACCGCCAAGGTAATTTAGGGATGCGGATTTTCTTAGGTATTATGATTGGTTTGATCATTTATCTCGCGACAAGAATTCTAAGTCATACAATATTGATTTTCGGCTATCCACCCATTGCTGGTGCAATTTTGCCGATCATTGTGGCATTAGTGATAGCCTTTATATTATTTAAGTTTGTGGCATCCAAATAATTCTACTCAAAATTTCTTTTGTACATAGCTTTATAATATCGGATGTGTGGAAAAATCATTTTTAATTCAGAGCTTATCGAGTTATGCTTTGGCAGATCTATGTAGCATATTTAAAGTTAATAAGAGTACAGTGTACTCTCACCGTAAACTCATAAATTATCATCTTAAAACTTTCAGACAGTCATTATGCCAGTGAAATATTTATGAATTTCTGTGGTGCTATAATATAAGCAAAGTCTAAGTCGTTGCAGTAATTGTTGGGATAATGAGCTAATGGAAAGATTCTTCAATAGTTTAAAATAGAATGGGTGGCAAAATCAGATTGCTTATCATTATCTATTTAAAGTTCAATTCATGGCTATTACAATCAGCTTATGTCTCATCAGTGCCATGATGGATTATCACAGAATCAACGAGAAATATTATTAGCAAACACCTCTATTATAATGAGGTCTGAAATTAGTTGACCACTATAGGAAGCCTTCTTGTATAATTTTGTATTTCAACTAAGTAAATAAAGGAATACTATATGAATGATGATGACAAGATGGCCTTAGAGCAATTAGAAAAGGTTATTAATGGAGATATTGAGCCTTCATTCAATTTTGATGTTCATTCAGAAGTTAATATACATTTAACAAAGTATACTGATAAAGAACTAGCTTTGGTGGGTAATATAATAGAGGATTGCATGGAAAATATACCAACTGTAAAAATTGGATCTAAATTAGTTGAGGCAATTATAGATGAGAGAATGAATGATATATTTACGAGTGAAGATCTATTTAAGAATAGATAACTAGGGTTATTTTATATTGAAAATGCTGTAAGTTTTCATATAATACTGCACTCATAATATTTGCTTATGAAATTATATATTAATTAATAAAAATTATCATATCGTTATAATTGTTAAAAAAGGAATGGTTGAATGTTGCAAATCCCTCTTATAATTTCTGGAGGCATTTTTATTGGAAAATTAACTGTAAAACGAATAGTAGAAGGTAAAGTTACAGAGTCGATTCATGAAGGAATAAATAAGTCTGTATTGGAAATAAATAAAGTTTTTATATCATTAGAACTGGTTCAGTTGACAAATGTGATCATTAATGCAGCCCTGCTACTTTTGGGTGTATATGTCCTGCCATTATTTGCAAACAAAGATACTGTAATATTTACTGTTTGTTCTATTTATTTCTCTTCAGTCCTATATGGGGCATGGCAAGCAATAAAAAAGATTCCTGAATTTTTATTGTTTATCTTTCATTACAAAGGAAATATTAAACAATATATTTATGACAAAATATACAATGAGGTATACAGAGAAGCCAACAATAAAATTAAAGAGTTATCATTCTTTTCAAAATTAATGAATGATTGGTTTGGGCAAAGTGCTAGTGAAGTTGCATATACAATCACAAGGGGGTCTTTTAATAGAACTTTAACAAAAATCATTTGGACTTTAATTCGTTTAATTATTGTTCTTAGTATTTATATAATTGTTTTTAGATTATTTATTGTTCCTGAAATGATTAGTACTACAATTGATTTTACTTGGTATCAAGCCTTTTTATATCCTTTTGTGTTTAGTTTTGATTTTTTGTTTGATACTCAGATAGCTAGTTCTTTATTTACAAATTCAATAGGTTAAAGAAATAAACAGAATTTTTTTTTAATAAGTTTAGATTGAGTGTGAAATAGTATCAATAAAAAACCTGCCGAAGCAGGTTCTTTTAAATCTAACTCATCAGCAATTATTTTGCTTTACGCTTAGCGGCAGTGCGTAAACGCAATGCGTTCAATTTAATGAAGCCGCTTGCATCTTTTTGATCATATGCACCAGCATCATCTTCAAATGTTGCGATGCTTTCATCAAACAATGATTCATCAGATTTACGGCCAACAACGATGACATTGCCTTTGTATAATTTTAAGCGCACAACGCCTGAAACGTGCTCTTGTGATTTGTCGATTGCAGCTTGTAACATTTCACGCTCTGGGCTCCACCAGTAACCATTATAGATCAATGATGCATAACGAGGCATCATTTCATCTTTCAAGTGAGCAGCTTCACGATCTAAAGTGATCGATTCGATTGCACGGTGAGCTTTCAAGATTACTGTACCCGCTGGTGTTTCGTAGCAACCACGTGCTTTCATACCAACATAACGGTTTTCAACGATATCAACACGACCAATACCATTTGCTCCAGCGATTTTATTCAACTCTTCCATCACTGTTGCTGGTGATTTTGCAACGCCATCGATTGCAACAACGTCACCTTTTTCAAATGTTAATTCGATGTATGTTGGTTCGTTAGGTGCTTCTTCAGGAGAAACAGTCCAGCGCCACATGTCAGCTTCTGGTTCAGTCCATGGATCTTCCAATACTAAACCTTCATAAGAGATGTGTAACAAGTTTGCATCCATTGAATATGGAGATTTTTTACCACCACGATCAATAGCGATATTGTTCTTTTCAGCATAGTTCAACAACTTTTCACGAGACATTAAATCCCATTCACGCCAAGGTGCAATGACTTTAACATCTGGTTTTAATGCGTATGCGCCTAATTCAAAACGAACTTGGTCATTACCTTTACCAGTTGCGCCATGAGAGATTGCATCTGCATTGGTTTCGTTGGCAATTTCCACTAAACGCTTTGCAATCAATGGACGAGCGATAGAAGTACCTAATAAGTACTCGCCTTCATAGATTGTATTTGCGCGGAACATTGGGAAAATGAAATCACGTGCAAACTCTTCACGTAAATCATCAATGTAAATCTCTTTAACGCCCATTGCCTGTGCTTTAGCACGTGCTGGCTCTACTTCTTCGCCTTGGCCTAAATCAGCTGTGAATGTTACAACTTCACATTGATATTCATCTTGCAACCATTTTAGGATGACAGATGTATCTAAGCCACCAGAATAGGCTAGAACAACTTTGTTCACTTTACTCATTAATAAACTCCTACTGACATGTTAATCATTATTACCTTTGATTTGGCAAAGGAATTCCAAATCAGGAATGCTTTGCTTATTTGAAATGAAGAAGATCATGTGGTCATTTTCTTCTATCACTGATGTTCTGTGGGATACGATGACTTGTTGTCTGCGAATGATCCCAGCTAAAGTTATACCTTCAGGCCAGTCGATGTCATCTACAACTTTCCCAATAATCTTTGATGTTTCAGGTGTACCATGTGCAATAATTTCAAAAGCTTCTAAATCACCTGTGCCTAATGAGTAGAGCTGAACCACATCACCTTTACGGATGTAGGTTAATAATACGCCCAAGGTTACTTGTTGTGGAGAAAAAGCGATATCGATGTTGGATTCATTTTCCACTAAATCAACAAATGCACTTCGGTTAATTAAGGTGATTACACGCTTTGCACCTAAGCGCTTTGCAAGCATGCTGGATAAAATATTAGTTTGTTCATCTTCTGTGACAGCACAATAAACATCAACTTGATCAATATTTTCTTCATAAAGTAATGATTCGTCTGTGCAATCACCATTTAAAATTAAGGCATGTTTGAGATGAGAAGTTAAGCGAGCAGCATTGTTTTTATCAACTTCAATGACTTTAACGCGTAGATCTTCTTCTAATGCACTTGCTAAACGATAGCCAATGTTTCCGCCACCTGCAATCATCACTTTTTTCGCAATTTTGGTGGATGGTCGGATTTCTGCCATCACTAGTTTGGCGTGTTTTTGGTGACATAGGTAATAAACTTCATCACCTTCCAAAATGATAGTTTCACCGCTTAATTCTAGGGCTTCATCACCTCTAAATACAGCTACGATGCGAACATCGATATTGGGTAAATGCTCTGGTAAGGTTTTAATAGGGGAGCCAACTAATCGACCACCTTCTTCAGCTTCTGCTGCGACAATTAATACGCGTCCGCGATCAAATCTTAATACTTGTTGTGCGCCTGGTAAGTTAATAATATTTTTTAAGCGCTCTTTGACTAAAATTTCAGGGCTAATAATGACATCAATATTGAATGCTTTTTCTAATTCATGGCCAAAAATATCAGCATATTCAATATAGGATTGAGAGCGGATGCGTGCAATTTTTAATCTAACATTGAATAAAGTGTGTGCTAATTGACAGGCGATCATATTAACTTCATCGCTGGATGTCACAGCAATGATTATGTCCGTCTCCTTTGCGCCTGCTTCATCTAATATATGAGGAAGAGAAGCATTGCCGACAACGGTTCTAATATCATAGCGATCTTGGAGATTCGCTAAAACAGCGGCATCTGAGTCAACAATTGTCACATCATGTTCTGACTCTTGCGAGAGAATATTTGCGGCGTTAGAGCCAACTTGTCCTGCGCCTAAAATTAGGATTTTCATATAAAAGACACAATTTTAAAAAGAAAGCAGATCATTGTATGGAGTTAGGCTAGAGTTTTCAACCAATAATTGGTTTTTGTATTTTTAAAATCAATAAGTTTTCGTAATGGGCGAAAATAATTAATTTTAAATGTTTATGAATAGTATAATTAAAGATCGTATTTATGGTTTAATGATCTATCAACTATAGTTAGGGAGTTTATAATATGGGTGAATATTTAATCGCATTTATTTTGGGCGGTGTTGCAGGGATTGTGATCGGTTTGATTGTTGGCCGTTTGGGTAATTCTAACTCTGATGTTGTGGCTAAGTTAAACAGCGAGTTGGACGAAGTGAAAGAAAAACTGAAGCAGCAGACAGAGCATTTCGCTGAAAGTGAAAATATGTTGCATAAAATTGGTACAGATTTAAAAGATCTTTATCAGCACATGAGCAAAAATGAGATGTCTACTTTAAAAGAAAAATTTAAAGTTTTAGTCATAGATGCTGATACGCAATTTGGCGAACTTGCACATAAAGCTGAAGATGCTAAAGATGAAGTTGTAGAGAAAGCATCTAAAGTTGCTGCTGATGTTAAAGAAGCAGTTGTAGACAAGGCAGAATATGTTGCAGAAAAAGTGGCTGATAAAGTTGAAGAAGCTAAAGAAACTGCACAAGAAATTAAAGAAGATGTTGCTGAAAAGATTGAAGATATCAAAGAAGATGCGAAAGATTTAACAGAAAAAGCTACTGATAAAGCAGAAGATGTTAAAGAAGAAGCTAAAGAAGATGTTGAGAAAGTTATCGATGAGTTAGCATCAGATAAAGATAAGAAGTAAATAATTTTAAGCTGAAATTAGCTTCAATAAAAAAATTTAAAAAAAGGTTAGAAGTTTTCTAACCTTTTTTGTTATGTGCATTTAATAAGAAATATTATTTTTCAGTTGGATTGAAGGCTTCAAAATCTTTTAACTCTTTTTGTGGCAAGTTAGGTACTTTTGTACAAATTTGAATGTTTTGTTCTTCCAGTTCTTTGCAAATATTCTTTAAACTGTCATCTAAACTTTGGATGTGATCCAATAGCAGATTAATTGCAGTTGCTGCAGGATCTGGCGTATCATTTTCAACACCATAAGCTGTAAATAATTTATTAGAAATTTCCGCAGTAATGGTATCTTTTTTGATCACACGAGCAGGAATACCAACAGCAGTAGAGTTTTCAGGAATGTCTTTAGTGGCAACTGAATTGGATCCCACTTTTGCATTATCTCCCAAAGTGATTGGCCCCAAGATTTTAGCGCCTGCGCCAATGATGACATTGTTACCTAAAGTAGGATGGCGTTTACCTTCATGTAAACTTGTGCCGCCCAATGTTACACCGTGATATAACGTGCAATCATCGCCAATTTCTGTAGTTTCACCAATGACAACGCCCATGCCATGATCAATGAAGAATCTGCGACCAATTTTAGCACCTGGATGAATTTCGATGCCTGTTAAAAATCTGGTGACAGTAGATAGCCAGCGCGCAATTAATTTTAAGCGGTGATTCCATAGATAATGGGAAATTCTATGTCCCCATAAAGCCCATAAGCCTGGATAAGCCACTAGTACTTCTAATGTATTGCGTGCAGCAGGGTCTTTTGCGTGGATGGTTTGAATGTCTTCTTTGATGTACTTAATCATTGTTAATCTTCCTATTCAAAGACGTTAAAATCCCGCGCAATAAATGAATCTCTTGTGCTGTTAAATCACGTTTTTGGAATAAATGACGAATCTTTTTCATGATGTTTTTAGGTTCGCTAGGATCTAAAAATTCTGTTTGGAATAGAATGTCCTGTAATTGTTCGTAGAAGCCCTCGCGCATTTCGCCAGTTGCTAATTCATCAGTTGTTTCTGTGGCTTGAATTAAAGGCAATTCTAATGCTTGTTTATGCGCTTTATGAAGCTCATAGCTCACCACTTGAATTGCAGCGCTGATATTTAGCGAATTGTAGCTGTTTTCACTTGGGATAGTCATCATTCGTTGGCAAAGATCAATCTCTTCATTGGTTAAACCTGTGCGTTCTGTGCCAAATACAAAAGCAATTTTTTGTCCTTCATTTTTAATGCCTTGAAGGGCTTCTGTTGCTGCTTCCTCAACAGTGTGAAGCTTAGATGAGATATAACGAGGACGAGCAGTGGTTGCATAGGCAATTTGGCAATCCTTCAGTGCTTCTTCTAATGTTGGTACAACGATCGCGCTCTCTAAGACATCGACCGCGCCGCTTGCTAAAGAGATTGCTTCTTGGCTAGGAAATTGTTTAGGCTCAACCAATACAAGATTGTATAAGCCCATTACGCGCATAGCACGAGCTGCTGCGCCAATATTGCCTGAGTGAGAAGTACGCACCATAACGATGCGGATTTGGTTCAATAACGATTCTGGAAATGGTTTTTTCATGTGAACTTTAAAGCTAAAATTTAAGAGATAGTGCGACCAACGAATACGCCGCACATTGCAAAGGCAATGCCTAAAATGATACTACTGCTCATGTAAAAAAACAGCGTAAAAAATTTGCCTTCTTGGATTAATTGCAAATTTTCAATAGAGAATGTTGAAAAAGTTGTATAACCACCGCAAAATCCAGTGATCAATAGATACTTCAAAAAAGTATCTTGCCCAATTTTAGGCAATAACCATGCAGCAAAAAATCCAATGAGAAATGATCCTAAAATATTGATGGAAAAAGTTGCCAAAGGAAAAGATTGTTGCCAATAGCGATTGATAATTAGCGCGGTGAAATGTCGACTCATTGCACCTAAGCCGCCACCTAATCCCACCATTAAAAACGCTAAGTAATGATTCATTCTCTACTCAAAATATGAATTAAGCCTTCATTGTATGAGTTATTCACTAGGATGAAAAGAGTCGTTAAGAAGTTTTTAAAATTTGGCCATGGTCAATTTCAATAATAGCATCGCCAAAAACTTTGGCATCTTCAGGATCATGGGTGATTAATATCATGGGGATTTTGAGCTTTTCTTGCACTTCAGCAAGCTCTTTGCGCATGATTGCGCGAAGATTCGTATCCAATGCAGAAAATGGCTCATCCAACAGGATTGCTTTAGGATTCACAATTAAAGCACGGGCAAGGGCGACTCGCTGTTTTTGTCCGCCAGAAATTTCATCAGGATATTGAAATTGTATGCCTTCCAGCTTAAAAAGCTCCAGCCAATACTGTACTTTTTCATCAACGGCATGCTTTCTTCCATTGAAAATTGAATGATGCAAGGCAAAGCTAATATTTTGCGCTACATTTAGATGTGGAAATAGGGCATAACTTTGGAATAAGTATGCTAAAGATCTTTGCTGTGGTTTAAGATTAATTTTATTTGTGGAATCAAATAAACAACGATTTTGTAAAATAATCTTGCCTGAATCTGGCGTGATTAATCCTGCAATTGTTTTGAGTAAAACGCTTTTTCCAGAGCCAGAAGCACCCAAAATGACCAAACGATCAGCTTTTGTTTGATAAGCAACATCTAATGTAAAAGAGCGTTTATAAGCCGTGAGAGTTTTATGAATGGAAAAATCAATGTTCATTCTATGCCCTCGGTTTACGCGGATTCAAAAATGTTGCGGCCATCAAAATGGCAATACAGACAAGAGATGTTAACAGAACTAAATAATTGGCTGTTTTATAGTCAAATGAATTGTAAGCACGATAAATGGCAATAGACAAAGTTTGAGTTTTTTGTGTTGCACCTGCCACCATTAATGTTGCGCCAAATTCACCCAATGCGCGTGCAAATGCTAATAAAATTCCTGATAAGATTCCGCGCCATGCCAACGGCAATGTGACACGAAAGAAAATTGCAGTGCGAGAAATGCCTAACATGCTTGCAGCTTGTTCATATTCTCGGTTAACATCTTCAAATGCCGCACGAGCAGGTTTTAATATGAGTGGAAATGCCACAATTGTTGCTGCAATAACTGCAGCTTGCCATGTAAAAATTAAACGAATGCCAAAAGTTGCATCCAACCATTGGCCAAACCAACTTTTTTGCCCAATTAAAGTTAATAGGTAATAACCTAAAACAGTCGGCGGTAATACCATTGGCAGCGTTAAGATTGTATCTAATAAATTTTTGCCCCAAAAATTGGTTCGGGCTAAGAAGAACCCGATTAAAATACCGAGTACAGAGCCAATCAAAGTTGCTAAGCCAGCAACTTTAAGTGTTAGTACTAAAATCGGGTAAATTGAATCGAGCATTAAGGTTTTGTAAATCCGTAATTTTCGAGAACTTGTTGGCTTTCTGGTGTGAAAATGAATTCATAAAAGCGTGAGCTGCCGTCTTTGCTTTCTTTAGTTAAAGCAATTGGATAAGAAATTTCTTTTTGTGTTGGTACGGTCAATGCGACTTTAACTTCGTCTTTGAGAATGGCGGCATCTGTACCATAAACAAAACCTGTATCAGTTTCACCTTGTGCAACATATGCTAATGATTGGCGAACGCTTTCTGTTTCAATGAACTTGGGGGATAAATCTATCCATAAATTTGCAGCTTCTAAAACACCTTTTGTATAACGACCAACAGGAACACTTGCAGGATTGGCTAGCGCAATCTGGCGAACATCAGCATGTTTCAAATCATCCAGTGATTGTAGTGATAATTGACTGTCTTTACCCACAACAATGACAAGAGTATTTTTGACAAAAGTTTTGCGAGTACCGTCTTTGATTAAGCCTTTTTCGACAGCTTTATCCATTGTTGTTTGATCGGCTGAAGCAAATACATCTACGGGCGCACCATTTTCCATTTGTTGTAATAATGCGCCTGAGCCTGCAAAATTTAGTAACACTTGATCTTCAGGATAGGCTTTTTCATAGTTTTTAGCGATGGTGCTAAAAGCATCTGTTAAGCTTGCAGCTGCTGAAACCATAATTTCTTCTGCGTTGGCTGTTGCAAATAAAGATGCAAGCAGGGTTGTTACGATCAATTGTTTTTTCATACGAACTCCACTTTAAAGATTGGATAAATGCGTAATATACACTTTTATATATCGAAAGACAATTGAACTAGTTGGTGAGAATTAGCCAGCCGAGTCCCTTTTCTTGGGAATAGTGAATATACTGTTCTATCGGTTCGTTACTGATGGAAAAGCCTCTACCTGGTTTCAGTAATACATTTTTCAATGGCCACTTTACATTACTAATGGTGACATTTTCCAGTTCTGTAATAGGAATAATGCTAACGTGCTTGTAAAAATTCGCTTCAATAGAGCGTTCTATCCTATTGTTTAGAGAATAGAGTTCTGTGTCGCCATCTGTATGAATGAAATGTAATTCAGGATGATTGATTAACAGCATGAATAAACTCAATTGGTGATCCAATCTTCCGCCCATTCCACCAATCATCACGCAGTTATGAATGTTGAGATCTTTAGTTTTATTCAATGCGATCTCTGTATCCAGTAGATCTTTATCTGTGGGGAATACTTCCGTTGGAATGTGGGCAAACTGCATTTTGTTTTCTGATTGACAGGAGTCAAAATCGCCCACCCACAAATGAGGTGTGATGTTCAATGGTTCACTGTGCTCAATGCCGCCATCTACGGCAATGATATAGTCATTCTTTTGAAAGAAATGCTCAAACTTTGCATAATTGACAGTGCCTGGTAGTAATAAAACTAAACGAGAGAACATTTTGTACCTTTTGTTTCATGGAAGTTGGGGATATAAAAATGTATAATAACGCGTTTCTGATTTTTCATCATAAAATAGAGGTTATATATGAGCTTTGATTCAATCCCAGCTGCTAAAGATTTAAGCAAAATTACAGAGGATTTCAACTGTATTATCGAGATTCCTGCGGAATCTGATCCTGTTAAATACGAAATCGAAGATGATTTAGTATGGGTTGATCGTTTTGTGGGTACAAATATGCGTTACCCAGCAAACTATGGTTATATTCCGCAAACATTGTGTGATGATGGCGATGCGTTGGATGTTTTAGTTGTAACGCCATTTCCATTGATTCACGGTTGTGTTGTGCGTGCTCGTCCTTTAGGTATGTTGAACATGACAGATGAATCAGGCGGCGATGCGAAATTGATCGCTGTACCTGTATCAAAATTATGCCCAATGTATGACAATATTCAATCAATCGAAGATTTACCAGAATTATTGGTTAAGCAAATCGAATTCTTCTTCCAAAACTACAAAGGTTTGGAAAAAGGCAAATGGGTTAAATTAGATGGTTTTGGTACTCGTGAAGATGCTGAAAAAGAGATCGTTAAATCATTAGAAATGTTCAATAACAAGAAGTAATTAATTTAGTTACACTGAGTTCACTTCATATTTTGCCTGCGGGGCAAAATGTTGTATTGAGTGTAATGATCTAATTATGAATATTAAAAGCTGCATTATGCAGCTTTTTTATGATCTGAGATTTTGTAAAAACAGTTCAATATATTCAGGCACAATTTTGCTGGCTAAACCCTGATGAGATTCATCAAATTGTGATGTGCCTAAAGTTTGCTCTAAATTAAGTTCTACAGTGTGTGCACCATGGGATTTTGCATAGCTCATAAAACCTGCGGCAGGATAAACATTACCTGATGTGCCGATTGAGATAAAGTAATCAGCATGTGCTAATTGATTATAAATATAGTCCATTTCTAATGGTATTTCACCAAACCAAACAATATGTGGGCGAAGTGTTGCAGTTTGACAACATTCACATAGTGAATTTTCTGTAATATCATCATGCCAGTCGTAGATTTGATCTGTGGTTATACAGCGAACTTTTAAAAGCTCACCATGCATGTGAATTAAATTTTGGTTGCCAGCGCGTTCATGAAGATCATCCACATTTTGTGTGACAAGTAAAAAATTTTTACCCAAAGCTTTTTCTAATTCCACTAATGTGAAATGGGCAGGATTTGGTTTCACATTGGGATGCTTAAGATATTGCCTGCGTTCATTGTAAAATCGTTGAACTAATTCAGGATTGGCTAGAAAACCTTCTAGTGTTGCAACATCTTCAATGCGATGTTCTTCCCATAATCCATCGGTAGCCCTAAATGTACGGATGCCTGATTCGGCAGAAATACCTGCACCAGTTAAGATAACAACACGGGGCAGAGCTGGCATAATAACTTCCAATTATGAAAGTAATTACTCAACAATGGTTAAACTAGGTTTCTTAGTATTGTTTTTTTTAGTTGTTGATTTTTTTGCAGAAGATTTTTTAGGTTCAGCTTTATCTTCCTTGCTCACGACAGACAATGGTGATGTCTCTTTTTTGGTGCTTTTAACATCCTCTTCTTTGATAAAAGGGTCTTCTGTCAGTGGTTCTGGTGGGAACTCAATGCCATGGCCATTTTCGCGAGCATAAATAGCGATGACTGATCCGATTGGAACATTAATATCCACTGAAACGCCGCTAAAACGTGTTGAAAATGATATCCATTCATTACCAATCGTTAAATTATGAATGGCTGAAGGCAAAAGATTTAAAATAATTTTGCCTTCAGAGATATATTGTTCAGGTACTTCAACATAAGGCAAGGTAGCATCAATCGCAATGTATGGTGTGACATTGTTGTCTAAAATCCACTCATAAAATGCACGAATGATGTATGGCTTATTTGAAGTCATCATAATTTATCCTTTCTTGTAGTAATGTTGAACGCTCTCTCTGTTCAAGATATTAGTACTGTATTCTTTAGTTGCAGTTGCTTTTTCGGGTACATCAATTTGATAAAGTTTAAGGTACCAGAAAAATGGTGCTAATGATGCATCGATCATGCTGAATTCATTGCCTTGAAAATAGATGTTACCTTCAAATAATGGATCATAGCGCAAAAGAAGATCATTAATGGCTTTACTGGATTTTTTATCGGCTTCGCCTTTTTTGATCACTTTTTCTAAAAGCGGGTACCATTCATGGATAATGCGTTTTAAAATTAGTCTAAATTTTCCACGATTGATTGGATCATGTGGCAATAAAGGTGGGTGAGGGAAGCGTTCATCTAGAAATTCTAAGATGATACTAGAATAATAGAGGGTAACTTCTTTTGTTTCTAAGGTTGGCAGGATTAATTGTTGATTGATATCTAGCAGTTCTTCTGGCGGGTTTGTGATATCAACATAAACAGCATCGCTTAAAATATTTTTTTCTAATAATGTAATAGCAATGCGATCTGCATCTAATGAAGCATTTTCTTGGTAGAGTGTAAAACCTGAACGACGTGTAGACATTTTATTTCCTTACTCGACAAACAAAATGAAAAGAATGGGCTACCTATAGATAGCCCATTCCCCGAATTACATACTATTTAACATCTTTCCAGTATTCTCTATTCATGAAGTAAGCACATGCTGTGAATACCACCAAGAATAAGATTACCCATGGGCCATATTTAGCTCTTTTAATCTGAGCAGGTTCAGCCACATAAGATAAGAAGTTAACGATGTCGCGTGTTGCAGCTTGGTATTCTTCAGGAGTCATTTTACCTGGTTTAACCAATTCTGTACCTACAACTACAGTTTCCATTTTACATGCTGAATCATCAGCTGCTGTACAGCCAGCAGGTAAACGATCTTCATATACAGGTTTATACTCGCCTTGAAGTTCAACTAAAACGTGCGGCATACCAACGCTTGGGAAAGCGATGTTATTCACGCCAACAGGGCGGTCATTATCTAAGTAAAATGAATTCAAATAGTAGTAAATATAGTCAGCACCATCTTTACGGTCATAAAGCCCCGCATTAGGGTTGCCATCTCTAGCACGAGTAATGGTTGATAAATCAGGTGGTGCTTTACCAAACCATAGATTTGAATCGTTACGATGCATTGATGATTTCATTAAATCGCCAACTTTGGCAGATTCATATTCATTATCACGAGTAGAAAAGCTACCAGTTTTAATTAAATTTTCTTTAACAGAATCATCAGTCATGCCGATGTCGCGGCCAGTCACGTTATAACGTTGGAATTCCAACGAGTGACAGCTGTGGCAATATTGCATGTATAATTCAGCACCATTTTGTAATGATGCTTTGTCATTAACATCGATATTTACAGGAGGCAAAGAGTCATTTGCATTTGCAACTGTAGCCGACATTAATGAAAGCGTAATTAATAAAAGTTTTAATTTTTTCATTTCATTGTCACCCTTGTTGGCACTGGTTTAGTTTTATCTAATTTGCTCCAAATTGGCATCAATAAGAAGAATGCAAAGTAGTAAACAGTACAGAGTCTTGCAACTAAAGTTCTGCCTTCTGTCGCTGGAAGAACACCCAAATATCCTAATACTAAGAAAGAGATAACAAATAATACGAGTAAGATTTTTGTTAATGGTCCTTTGTAACGGATAGATTTAACTGGGCTACGATCCAACCAAGGTAATAAGAACAATACAGCAATAGCACCACCCATACCAATCACACCCCAAATTTGTGTACCAAACCATGATGGGATTGCACGTAAAACAGAGTAGAAAGGAGTGAAATACCATACTGGCGCAATATGTGCTGGTGTTGCCAATGGGTTTGCTGGTTCAAAGTTTGGTTTTTCTAAGAAGAAACCACCCATTTCTGGTGCATAGAATACGATCAATGCAAAGATGATTAAGAAAATACCAACTGCAAAAGTATCATGTACAGAATAGTAAGGATGGAATGGGATGCCATCTAATGGTTTACCATTTTCATCTAAATGATCTTTGATTTCGATACCGTCTGGGTTGTTTGAACCAACATGGTGAAGTGCCAAAATATGGCCAATTACTAGGAATACCAATACCAATGGCAATGCAATAACGTGCAATGCAAAGAAACGAGACACAGTTGCAGCAGAGATAACAAAGTCACCACGGATGAATTCTAATAAAGTATCACCAACGTAAGGGATTGCACCAAACAATGAAATGATTACTTGTGCGCCCCAGAAAGACATTTGACCATATGGTAAAACATAGCCAATGAATGCTTCAGCCATCAATAATAGATAGATCAGCATGCCGAAGATCCATACTAATTCACGAGGTTTACGGTATGAGCCGTACATTAAACCACGGAACATGTGGATATAAACGACAACGAAGAACATGGATGCACCAACTTCATGCATATATCGTATGAGCCACATCCAATCAACGTCACGCATGATTGCAGTTTCAACAGATGCAAAAGCAATAGGCATGCCTGTTTCGCTTAATGTTGCATCTGGCACATAGTGCATTACTAACCAAATACCTGTGATGATTTGGTTAACCAATACCACCATAGATAAAACACCAAAAACATACAAGAAGTTGAAGTTTTTAGGTGCATAGTATTGTGTCATGTGTTTACGAGTTGCTTCAACAACAGGTAAGCGATTGTCGATCCAGCCAACAATGCCTTTTTGAGAACTATTTTCTTGAAATGCCATTATGCGCTCTCCTTATCTTGACCGATAATTAGACGATTGCCTTCTAAGAATTGGTAGCTTGGAACGATTAGGTTAGTAGGAGCTGGTACGTTTTTGTAAACGCGACCTGCTAAATCGAACTTAGAACCATGGCACGGACAGAAGAATCCACCCATCCAGTTTTCAGCGGGTACAACATTTGGACGATAAGTTGGTGAGCAGCCTAAGTGTGTACAAATACCAACTAATACTAAGATTTCTTTCTTCTCAGAACGCCATGCATTTGTTGCATAACTTGGCTGTTGATCCATTTTAGAGTCAGGATCAGCTAAATCTGTTGCTGGTACTTTTTCTAAAAGAGACAGCATCTCAGGAGTTCTGCTCAAAATCCAAACAGGTTTACCTTGCCATTCAACACGCAATAATTCGCCTGGTTTAAGTTTTGATAAATCTACTTCTACAGGTGCACCAGCGTTTTTAGCTTTTTCGCTAGGCATCCAAGAAGCAATGAAAGGGTAGGCTAGGAACATTGCCCCTGCACCGCCTACTGCTGACGTCGCTAACGTCAGAACACGTCGTCTTTTGAGATCGACATTGTTGTTATCACTCATCACATTCTCCGATATGTATATTTTAATATCCCTAAAACAATTATTTCACGCGAGAGACGTATTCGCCTGTACGGGTGTCAACTTTCACAACTTCATCAATTTGAAGGAAAAGAGGTACGCGAATGACAGCACCAGTTTCCAAAGTTGCTGGTTTGCCACCTGTGCCTGCTGTATCACCTTTTAGGCCTGGATCTGTTTCAACAACTTTTAATTCTACAAAGTTTGGTGGAGTGACAGAGATCGGTACGCCGTTCCAAAGAGTAATAACGCAAACATCTTGTTCTTTTAACCATTTTTTAACATCACTTACAGCTGATTCTGATGCGCCGACTTGGTCAAAAGTTGTTTGGTTCATGAAGTGCCAAAATTCGCCATCGTTATATAGATATTCCATATCTACATCGATAACATCAGCAGCTTCAACGGTGTCGCCTGATTTGAAAGTTTTTTCAATAACGCGACCTGTTTTAAGATTTTTATAACGAACACGGTTAAAAGCTTGGCCTTTACCTGGTTTAACCATCTCATTTTCAACAATGCTACATGGATCATTGTCGATCATGATTTTTAAGCCGCTTTTAAATTCATTTGTACTATAAGTTGCCATAGATACCTATTCTCATTTCAAATTGTTTATAAAAAACTTTCACATTATACGATAAAAATACTCATAAAATCATGATAAAAGTTAACTCTCTGTTTATTAAAAATAAACTATGAGAATAGTTTGCATTTATGAGTAAAGTTTATTGAATTCTCTTGTGCGTATGTTTTGTGGTAGTTCAAAATATCTGTGACTTCGCTTTTTGATCCGATGATAACAGGGACTCTTTGATGTAAGCCAGAAGGTTTAATATCTAAGATTCTGTCATAACCAGTTGTTGCGATACCACCAGCTTGTTCAACTAGGAAAGAAATAGGGTTTGCTTCATACATTAGGCGTAAACGACCACCTTTTGCACGAATGCCTTCATCTATAGGATAAGCAAACATACCGCCACGCATTAAAATACGGTGAACGTCCATAACCATGGCGCCTACCCAGCGCATTGTATAGCGTTTTTCTTTTGGACCATTTTTACCTGATTCACGATCTTCAACATATTGAAGCATGGGTTTTTCCCAGCCCAAACGGTTTGCATGGTTGATAGAGTACTCCGCAGACTCTTCAGGGATTTGGATATCTTTATGAGTTAATACAAACTCACCGATATCTGGATCTAATGTAAAAGCATGAACGCCATGGCCGATTGAGATAACGATCATTGTTGCTGGGCCATATAAACAATAACCTGCACAAACTTGTTGTGTGCCTTCTTGTAGAAAATCTTCTTCTGTTGGATTTTCTTTATCAGAACGCATGATAGAGAAAATTGTGCCAATTGGGCCGTCAACATCGATGTTACTTGAGCCATCTAATGGATCAAATACTAATAAATATTTGCCCTTAGGTTGACCTTCAGGAATTGGATAAATTTCTTCCATTTCTTCACTGGCCATCGCGGCAATGTGGCCACGCCAAATATTGTTTTTTATGAACAGGTCGTTAGCAATGATGTCTAATTTCTTTTGCTGCTCGCCTTGGCAGTTATCACTTTCAGCATTACCTAAAACGTCAACCAATGCACCTTTTCTTACAGCGGCAGATATGGTTTTGCACGCTAATGCAATATCATTCATCAATAAAGTGAATGAGCCAGTGGCTTCAGGATAAAGACGTTGTTCCTCGATTAAGTACTGAGACAGCGGAGTGCCTAGTTGCATTATATGTGCTCCAAGTTATAAAAATGCGCACATAGTACTCGGTTTCACACATAAATAAAAGTCTAAATGCTTTGCTTTAAGATATGGTATCTTTAAAAGATGCGCAGAAAGGGAATATTTCTGTATTTTAGTGTTATAATTGATCGTTGTTGATTACTTTTATATAGGCGGATTAAATGGGTTCGGAAGAATTAAAAAATGCAGGGTTAAAAGTGACTCTTCCCAGACTTAAAATTTTAAACATTTTAGTGACAGCTTCTACAGAAGATCACTTAAGTGCTGAAGAAATTTATCAAAGATTGAATGACTCAGGTGAAGAGGTTGGCTTAGCGACTGTTTATCGAGTTTTAACTCAATTTGAACAAGCGGGTTTAGTACAGCGCCACTTTTTTGATGGTGGTCAATCAGTTTTTGAACTGGATAATGGTGATCAACATAGTCACATTGTGTGTGTGCGTTGTGGTTATGTGGATGAATTCCAAAAAGAAGATTTTAAGATTAAGAGCGAAGAGATTGCTAAAAGCTTTGGTTATAAATTCCAAGAAGCAAAAGTGACACTCTACGGTATTTGTAAGAGATGCCAGTAAGTAACGTATGTTGCAAACACCAAAAATAACTCGTAAACAAGCGTTTCACTGGATTGGTATCTGGTTGGCGCTTGTGATTACGGCGTGGTTTTGTCGACCATTATTGCCTTATCATGAGTTAGGGACTGCAAGTATTACGTGGGAAATGTGGGTTTCTCAAAATTTTTGGATACCCACATTGAATGGTAATTTAGTGGATGAATCCTATCCCTTAGTTCATTGGCTCGAAATATTAGTTTGGAAGATATTTGGCGTTAGTGAATTTTCGATTCGTTTTTTAGCGGCTATTTTTAGTATCAGTACACTTTTTTTAACTGCTTTGGCTGCCAAACAATTATGGCCAGAACTGCCAAAGGTTAGAGCAAATGCCCCGCTGATATTGATTGGTAGTTTGATGTGGGCTGTATTTTCTACTGCACATATTGAACAGGTGTATGTTGCATTTTTTCTCCTGTTATACATTAATTTTTTAATTAGAGCTTGGAAATACAATGCATATTGGTGGTTTGCCGTCTCTTTTGCATTGCTTTTGGGGTTCTTTGTTACAGGGATTTCATTTCTTATTTATGCGCTGCCAGTCTTATTGACTTTTCCATTTTGGATGAAATCATATTGGCGAATGTATGCGTATGCTTTGATTGCACTATTAATTGCATTTTTAATTTTTTGGTGTTGGGGTTATTGGGTGAAGCATCAATATGATGATCTGCCATTATCATTAACAACCATTATGGGGCTACCAAGATTAATTTCACAAATTAATGATCCCATACCATTTGGGATGACATTTTTATCTTTGATTGTGATTTTGTTTCCGTGGGTTTTTTGGCTGCCATTATATAAAAATTTTTCTTACGTTGATAAACGAGAGCAATCTTTTAGATTTTGTGCGGCTTGGCTGTGTTCATCTTTGATTGTTGTATTGATCACTATGAAAACTTCTATAGTGCCTTTGATTCCTATTTATCCTGCTTTTTGTCTTTTAATTGCGCGCATTTATTTGCCAATTACGAATCGTCCGAAAGATGTCATTTTGGTTGCGATTGTGATTGCACTTTTAGGCTTGTTATTAATTCTATTGTCATTTGTGCATGGTTGGATTTCTGATAATAATGCCATTGAATGGCTTGCCACTATTTCGCCCATTTGGGGATTAGGTTTATTAGTGTTTAGTGGAATGCTATTAGTCTTTGCGAAAGAGACAAGGCTGATTACATTAGCATTAATGAGTGTTGCATTGACGCTTGCATTCAATTTTGGTGTCATCAGGAATGCGCGTGATTTCTATGATGTTTTACCAGCTTCAGAGCGAATTGGTTGGTATCAAAACAAAGGTTATGCAGTTGCCAATAGTGGAAGATATATGGGGCAATATCACTTTTTAGGTAGATTAGAGGATCCATTGATCATTATTGATGATGAAATTGATTTCTCTCGATTTAAAACTTTGTATCCAAGTGGTAGGATCATCGTATATTTAGATAATATGACACCGCTAACGAGTAAGCTTGCTGAATATCATCAGCCTTTTAGGAATCGATATTTGGCAATCTTTGCAGTCAGTGACTTAGAAAATATAGGTTCAGTAACTCAAAAAGTGAGAAAGTAATATGTTTGGTTTCTTTAAGCCTAAATGGCAGCACCGCAATCCCAAAATAAGAATAGAAGCGATCAATAGCCAAGAATTAGATAAAGATATGATCGTGAAAATGGCGCAAACGGATCCAGAAATAGACGTTAGAATTGCTGCATTTCAACAGATTCCAGATTTGAATCTGTTATATGCGATTTTACTTCAGGAGCCTTGTGATCATGGTAAAAAAGTAATTTTAAGACAAATCTCGCTGCAATTTCTAAAAGAAGATCAGGTTGAATACGCCATTAATAATTTCATGGGGACAACGGTTCGTCGTGATTTCCCAATGGCTGATTTATTAATGGTTTGTGAAGATTCCAAGCTTAAGCAGTTACTGTTTCCAAAAATTAACTTAAAAAAAGATTTACCAAAGTTGGTGGATGCTAATTATATATTTTCAGTAGATGAATTATTGTTAGTGGATGATCTAGAATTGTTGAATTCATTGATTAAGAAATCAAACATTACTGATAAAAAAGTTTTGGCACATTTAAAAGATGCTCTACGCAAACATGAAGAAGCAGAGCGTTTAGTTCAATTAAAAACAACATTGCTTAATCGTTATCAAGCAATCGCAGAGAGTGAGCAATTGGTGCCTTTGAATGTTTTCAGCGAAATTGAGAAAGAGTGGAATGAGCATCAGTTGGGTGATGAGCATTTAGAATACAAGGATATTTATTTGGCACGTCATAATGCCTACAACGCACAAAGACAGGCTCGTTTGTCTGAGTTGAATGCTATTGAAATTGGTATTCAAAATGATGAATTTGAAAATTTGGGTGAAGTTTTAGTTAATTTGAAGAGCTTATACGAAGATGTAGTTTTTTCTTTAAAGGAAAAATCACAGATTCAAGGATTAATGGCTCAAATTGATGCAAAAATTACGAAAATTCAGCAGCAGTTAAAGCTAGAGCAAGCATCAAAAATACAAGTGGATAAAGTTTTACCTGAAAAAACTGAGAAGTTAAATCCAAGAAAAACTGCTGAATTTGATCGTAATGAGTTTAAGCATAATTTGAAAAAATTAGAGCAGTTAATGGACGAAGGTCATTTGCAGGCAGCTGAACAACTTAATGATGAGTTATCATCCCTGTTAAAAGCATTGGGCAATAGTAAAGATTCGGTGCATTTTAATCGTGTTTTAAAACAAGTGGCTCAGCCATTGTATGATCAGTTGGATACAGCTCGTTGGGGGATCTATCAAAGCCTAGAATTGTTATGTGATAAAGCAGAGCAATTATCCGATGAATCTTCTATTGAATTAGTGAGCATTAAACTTAAAGCATTGCGTGAAGATTGGAATACTTCTAAAAAAGGTATTGCTCATGTTCCACATCGTTTATATCAGCGTTTTGAAAGTGCTTGTAAATCCGCGCATCAACGATTGGTGGATGTTCGTAATCATGATAATACAGCGCGTGCTGTTTATTTGGCAGAAGCTCAAGAGTTATTGGATACATTGGCAGAATTTGTTGCGCAGATTAATTGGCAGCAGCCGAATTGGGAGAGTTTAATAGAAACTCGTCAAAAATTCTTGCAAGAGTGGAATCGTTATTTGGATCAATATTCTACGGATGGTACTTTAAGTTATGGTGCGCCACTCTTTTTAGCAAAAGATAAATATAAATTAGAAAAATCTATGCGCCAAATTTTGAAGCCGTTGGATACAGCGATGCAAAATGAACGTAAGCAAGAGAGGAAACGCCGTGAGGATGAAATTGCGTTGTTGCAGCAGCTATTGGAAAACGGTGACATTAAAGAAGCAGTGGATAAAGCTAAAGAGTTTAATCGTCATTTTAATCCTACAGTTCGATCAAAAAGGCATGATGAGAATTTGTTATGGAAGCAATTGCGTGTTGTGAATGATCAGATTTTTGCGCTGCGTGAAGAATATGTTTCGGCTGAAGAGGGAGAAAGATCTGAAAATGCACAGCAGAAACGTAGTTTGTTAAATGAATTAAAGGCATTGAAAGATTCGGTGAATCATAATAGTCAAATTCATTTAGTAGAGTTGGCGTTAAAAGCAATCGAAGATCGTTGGCGTGATATTGGTGTTGTTGCAAAGCGAGATTATGCTAAGTTTGAAAATGATTTTAAAAATCTTTTGCAAAAGATTCAAAAATCTTTACATGTTATTGAGTTAGAGAAAATGCAAGCGGCGCGTCAAGAGTTATTAGATGCATCTATGGCAATTGGCCAACTAGAAAGCTGTATTCATCAGCATGAATCTATTGAAATATCAGCGCAGCTGTATGACGTTGCAAACGGTGCTTTAAAAAAACGCTTGAAATGTTTGGAGCAAATTCAGGTGGGACAAGAAAGTGCTCAACAATACTTGCAAGAACAGTTATCAGAATCTGAAGAGTTGGCTAAAAAGTTGGTGCTAATGCGTGAAATCCTCTTAGATCAATCTTCACCAGAAGAAGATCAAGATTTAAGATTGGCGTTGCAAGTGCAGATTTTAGAACAAGCCATGAATGATAATCGTAAGAATCATGATAAAACACAGCAACTCAAAGAAATTGATGTAACTTGGTTGGAAAATGTCGTAGGAATTGTGCCAGATTCGCTTTATCAACGATTCAAATAATATTGAGTTTTATTTAAGCTTCGAGGTTTGGTAGAATTGCCAAGATTTGAATGATCAATTGATTATATTTTAGGAAAACAACAATTATGATGCAGTATATTCGCGAGAGAGCGACGAGTAAATTTGCTAAGTTTTTATTTTTGGGGATTATCATCTCTTTCTTTGGCTTTGGCGGATCAGGCTTTTTTAATAGCATGAGTGATTCAACAGTTGCGAAAGTGAATGGTGAAAAGATATCTACTGGCGCTTTATCTAATGCTTATACCAATTATTTGCAAAATAATGGTGGTGTTTTACCTGAAGGTGTTCAGGCAAAAGCTGTGAAGGAGCAAGTCCTAAATAGCATGATTCAAGAAATGGTTGTTGCACAAGCAACGGCAAAAATGGGCATTGTTGCATCAGATGAAGAGATTAGAAACGCAATTAAATCTCTGACATTTTTGCAAGGTGCAAATGGCGAATTTGATCAAAATCTATATAAAGTATATCTACAACAACAAGGTTTAACATCTGCTCAGTGGGAAGAGAACTTTCGTCAACAACTAACTTTGCAATTGCTAGTTTCTGCGATTGGCAATTCGGTGATTGTGACAGAAGCAAACTTAGAAGATTTTGCTAAAGTGGATCGTGAGAAACGTGACTTATCGATTGTTACGTTGCCGTTAGAGCGTTTTTCTAATGATGTGGCTGTTACTGATGAAATGATCACAACATATTATGAGCAAAATAAAGATAAATATCTCGCGGATCCTCGTGTGAAAATTGCTTATGTGACATTGCCAGAAATTAGTACTGATAATGTAGAAGTATCTGATGAAGAAGTCACAGCAAGCGTGATTGCTTTGAAAGAAAAGAATAAGGATAACGAAACTCGTTCTTCTGATCAATTGATCATTCAATTTAGCACAGATGCAGAAAGAGATGCGGCAGTTGCAACATTGAATCAGATTTATAATGAGTTAGTGGAAGGTGCTTTAACTTATGATGATGCTAAAGCGAAAGTGACAGCGTTATCTGATGGTTTATTCTACGAAACAGGTGTTGTGAAAAAATCAGATAATATGCAGCCTGTAGATGAGGCGCTGTTTGCATTGGCAAAAGATGAGCAATATGCAAAACCTGTGATGAGTGAAAATGCTGTGCATTTAATCCATTTATTAACTGTCAATGATGGTAGTGATATTTCAGATGATGCAATGATCGCCGATGTTAAAGCTACTTTAATCAAAGAGAAAAAAGAAGCTTTGACGGCCGATCATATTCAGAAATTCCAAGAAGTTGCTGAAAAAAATTCAGATAGTTTAGATTTGATCGCACAAGAATTTAATATTGAGCCTGTGAAAACAGATTGGTTGAGCTTAACAAATAAGAGTGGTGAGTTAAGTGATAGCAAGACGTATCAAGTGGTTAATCAAGAATTAGTATTATTGGGTGGTAAAAATTCTGAAGCATATCATACAGATCAACAAGATATTCGTATTGTTCGTGTAGAAGCGTATGAAGATGAAAGACCATTGACATTAGATGAGGCAAAAGCAGAAATCCAAGAAACATTGACTGCTATGGAAATGTTGAAAAAGGCTGAATCAGTGATTGTGGCGATGAATGAGGAGCTAAAAGGCGGTGATAAAACTTTAGCTGTATTAGCTGCGGAGCAAACTGTTGATGTGACAAATTTTGATGATGTATCTATTCGTACGATTATGAATATTGCGCAAGAAAATCCTCAAATGATTGAACCATTAATTAAAGGTTTTGAAGTACAAAAAAGTGAGCCAGCTCAGTTAAGTAGTTTTGCAATTAATGGTATGTTGTTTGCAATTATGGTGAATGATGTAACGCCAGGTTCATTGTCTGAATATAGTTCTGAAGAGCAAATGCAATTAAAAGAACGATTAAAATCAGATATGGCACAAGCTGAAACAATTTTATTCATTCAAGGCTTATATGATCAAAGTAAAATTGAGACTTATCAAGTGCCATTCTTAGCAGAGTAAAATGAGAAATAACATAATATTCGTTGTGGCATTTGGAGGGGTGATTGCTTTCTTTATCTATGCCACAAATTTAAGTGATGGTGGTCGCGCTGATCAGATGAGAAGGATCAGCGCGTCCTCTATTCAGATAATTGAAACTTCTCCAGAAACTTTGAGTACTAAATCCTTGAACGATGTTTTGCCAAATTTTGGTCAGTTAAAGGATTCTGAAGTTTTAGAAGAAGCAGAATTATTACTCGCCTCCAATGATTCAGAGCAATTCAATAATGGTTTGTTGGTATTGAATGAGTTATCAGCTCGTGAAAATTCTCGTGCAAGCTATATTTTGGCTCAATTGTATGAAAATGGTATTCATGTACCTAAAGATTTAGACAAAGCTTTGGCTCTGTATCAGAAAGCTGCACTCAGCGGTTCGGAAGATGCCAATATTTATGTCTTTAATCATTATTTAGATAATGACAATATGGATGCGGATCATTTAAAAGAAGCCTTAGATTGGTTTATGCAAGCTGCTAGTTATGCTAATAATCCTATTGCAGATTATGGGCTGGCACATATTTATGCTAAAGGCTTAGGTGTTTCGGTGGATGAGCAAAAAGCTGTTGAATATTATCGGAAGGCTGCATCTGAAAACTTTGTACTTGCTTATGAGCCTTTGGGGGATTTTTATCTTCAATCCAGTGATGATCCTAAAAAGATTAGCGATGCATTGTTGTTGTTTCAGCGTGCGGCAAATGAAGATATTGCTTCAGCTCAGTATAAATTAGGTTATATGTATGAGGCTGGATTAGGTGCAAAACAAGATTATGAAACGGCAAGATTTTGGTATAAAAAAGCCTCGAGTAATCATTTTATGAAAGCCAATATTGCATTAGGTTTAATTTATGCCAATGGTTTTGGTGTTGATAAAGATAATGTTCAAGCCTATGAGTTTTATCGTGTGGCTGCGGAAGCAGGTGATCCTGTTGCTCAAAGCTCTATTGCGCGTGCATTCGAAAGAGGAATGGGCGTTGATCAAGATTTAGAGCGTGCTATTTTCTGGTATGCTGAAGCTGCAAAGCAAAATGATGGTTATGCTGAATATAATTTGGGTCGTATTTTTGAGGAATATGAGTCTGTGCGTAATTTGGATGATGCAAAAGCATGGTATGAAAGAGCTGCAAATTCTAATATTTCTGAAGCTAAAAATGCTTTAAATCGTTTAGCAAAATAAATAGTAAGATATTAAATAATGATCCAGCATAATTTTAATTTAGTGAATTTAAATACTTTGGGTGTTACAGCTCATGCTCATAATTATTATTGCCTAGAAAATACTGGGCAATTAATGGAGTTATCAGGATTGTCTCAGCCTATTTTTTATTTAGGTGGTGGGAGCAATGTACTGTTTACTCAAGATTATGAAGGTACGATACTGCATAATTGTTTAAAGGGCATTGAGCTTCTTGAAGAAGATCAAAATTCAGTTTTGGTGTGTGCACATGCTGGTGAAAATTGGCATGATTTTGTAACGTATGCAATTGGTGTAGGCTGGTTTGGTTTAGAGTGCTTGGCATATATTCCTGGTACTGTCGGTGCAACTCCTGTGCAAAATATTGGTGCATATGGTGTGGAAGCTAAAGATTATATCGAAGAGGTTTGTGTTTATAATCTCCAGACGCAATCATTTGAATATTATGCTCGTCAAGAGTGCCATTTTGCTTATCGTGATAGCGCTTTTAAAGCGGAATTGAAAGATAGATTAGTGATTAGTGTGAAATTTCGCTTATCAAAAACACCAGTAGAATATGAGAGATTTTATCCTGCGTTGAAGGATCACTTAACCAAACACAACATTTCGGATCCATCCCCCAAAGATATTTATCAGGCGGTTATTGCAGTAAGGCAATCTAAATTGCCCGAAGTTGGTGAGATCGGGAGTGCTGGCAGCTTTTTTAAGAACCCAGTTGTAACACAGTCTCATTTTGAAACGTTATTGGCTCAATATCCAGATCTGAATTCATACTATTATGATGATGATCATGTAAAATTGCCCGCTGGACAGTTAATTGATATGTTGGGTTTTAAAGGTGCCTATCGCAATAATGTTGGGATGTATGAAAAGCAGGCATTGATTTTAGTGAACTTAGGCGGTGCCACAGGAGAAATGTTGTATCAGCATAGTTTGGCGGTAATGAAAGCTGTTGAAGAGCAATTTAAAATTTGTTTAGAACCTGAAGTAATTATTTTATAATTGCGTCGGGTATTAATTAATAGGGAATAATAAGTATGAAACTTTTGAGTATATTTAAATCTATTATATTGGTGAGTGTATTTTCATTGTTTTCAATTAGTCATGCAGCTGATACGCCTGAGCAGACAATTGAAAAGGCTTCAACACAACTCATTAATGCTTTGAAAAAAGAAGAAGCCGTTTTGAAGAAAGATCCTAAAAAACTCTACAGTTTTATTGAAAAAACAGCTGTACCATATTTTGATTTCAATACGATGTCACAATGGGTCATGGGCCGTTCTTGGAGAGATGCAACGGCAGAGCAAAGAACTCGTTTTATGGTTGAGTTCAAAAAGTTATTGATCAATGCTTATGGTAATGCATTACTAGAATATACAGATGATAAAGTGAATGTATTTCCATTGCCACCAAATGCTAAAACAAAAAATGAAGTGACTGTGAAATCAGAGATTACATCTTCTAGTCATAAACCTGTGGCGGTTAATTACTCAATGATTAAATCAGGCGGTAAATGGTTAGTTTATGATGTATCTATTGAAGGTGTAAGCATTGTAACGAGCTATCGTGGTGAAATTCGTGAATTAGTGAATGCAAAAGGCATTGATGGCATGATCAATGCATTGGCTCAGAAGAATAAATAAGGAATAATCATGAATACAGGTTGTGTTGTATTGGATGAGCAAGGAATTTATCATTTAAATGGTGAATTTAATAAATTTACGATTCCTGCAAATGATAAAGACATTCGAGTACTATTTAAGAAACAACCGCCTGTATTATTATCTTTGGATGCTGTATCTAGTTGTGATAGTGCGTTGGTTGCATTATTGATTAGCTATAAACGAGATTATCCTGATCTAGTCTTACAAGCTCTGCCAGAACAGCTAAAAAAATTATTGTCGTTATATCATGTTGAAGATTGGTTTTAAGTAATGCATCAATTATTGGTGAGAGATTTTAAATCTACAGATACTAAAAATGCTGTGGATTTATATATTTCTGTTTTTTCGCAAGCACCATGGAATGATACATTAATAAAATCTGAGATTGAGTTATATTTTCAGCGTTTACAATCCATGAATACATTTTTAGGTTATGCATTATTGGATTCAAATACTGATGAATTATTGGGTATTTCTGTCGGGTTTATTCGTCCTTGGTATGGTGGTGAACAATATCATATGGATTCATTTTATGTATCCTGTGATCATCAAGGTAAGGGTTTTGGGTCGTTTTTTTTAAGGCAGATTAAAAAAGAGTTATTTACCATCAATATTCCACATGTTTTTCTAGACACAGAGAAAAATTTCCCTGCTGAGGATTTCTATCGTAAAAATGGTTTCACATCTTTGGATGATTCCATCAATTTGGTTTGTGCGGTTGCCGAATGATCAATTTTTATAGACATTAAAAAAGGGAATTAGAAAATTCCCTTTTTTTTGCTGCAATTATTTTGCGGTTTTGTTAATCGAATTGAAAAATATTCTTCAAGAAATCTTTTGCACGATCACTTGGTTCACCATTGAAAAATTCATCTTTAGTAACATTATCAATAATTTCTCCTTGATCCATAAAAATGATGCGATCTGCAACTCTGCGAGCAAAGCCCATTTCATGCGTAACACACATCATTGTCATGCCTTCTTGTGCTAGTTCCACCATAACATCTAAAACTTCGTGGATCATTTCAGGATCCAATGCTGATGTTGGTTCGTCAAATAGCATGACAACAGGATCCATTGCTAAAGCGCGAGCAATAGCTACACGTTGTTGTTGTCCGCCTGATAATTGACTTGGATGTTTGTGTGCATGCGCCGATAAGCCAACTCGATCCAAAAGGTTCATTGCTTTTTGATATGCTTCATCAGGGTGGCGCTTTAGTACTTTTGTTTGTGCAATGATGAGATTTTTTTCAATGCTCATGTGCGGGAACAGCTCAAAGTGTTGGAAAACCATGCCAACATGTGCGCGTAATTGCGATAGGTTAGTGCTTGGACTTGTGACATCTGTACCATTAACAATAATTTTACCTTCTTGAATGGGTTCAAGTGCATTCACACATTTAATGAGTGTAGATTTGCCAGAGCCAGAAGGACCGCAAACGACTACAACTTCTTTCTCAGCCACATCTGCTGTGCAATCATTGAGGACTTTAAAGTTACCGTAGTATTTACCGACATTTTGAAAATGAATCATATTTTGTTCCTTGATTGAATATAACGTACGCCAGAAGAGACAGTGAAACAGATGACAAAATAAACGAAGCCTGCAAATAGGATGAACTCTGTTTTATAGTCATTGTTATAGCCGATGATATCTGTTGCACGGAAGAAATCTGTCAAACTGATAATATAAACAAGTGATGTATCTTGGAATAAGATAATGCCTTGTGTGAGTAATAATGGGATCATGTTGCGAAATGCTTGTGGCAATATTACATAACGTAAAGATTGAAATTTTGTCATGCCTAAGGCTAATGCTGCTGAATTTTGTCCACTTTTAACGCTAGAAATACCAGCACGAATGATTTCAGAATAGTAAGCTGCTTCAAACAATGAGAAAGCGATCATTGCAAGTAATAACCGATATTCAATATCGCCATCTAGTCCTAAATATTTTAATAATGTTGGATTAATGTGATCTCGCATCCCTTCGATCCATTCTTGTAAGTTTGGACCAATGATGAGATAGAACCACATCAAAACCATGATTAATGGAATAGAACGAAATGTATTAACATAAAGGGCGGCAAACCATGCAAAAGGTTTTGGCATGAATAAGCGCATGACCGCCAATATTGTTCCCCAAATAATACCAGCAACGACGGCAACACCTGTCACTTGTAATGTTACCCATAATCCTCTGAAGATTAGAGGATATGTATCTGCTAATACTGAGAAGAAAGTATATTCACCCATATTAATGCCCTCCTGAAATTAAGCCAGGAATTCGTGTTTTGACTTCGATGAAGCGCATTCCCCACATTAAAAGAACATTGATGGCGATGAAGATCACGGTAATCACGATGAATGATTCATAAGCTTTCGCTGTGTAATCATTGATTTGCGCTGCTTGGCGCGATAACTCCATTAATCCAATTGTTTGTAAAACGGCAGAGTTTTTAAATATGTTCAATAACTCTGAGGTTAAAGGTGGGATTACTATACGGAAAGCTTGTGGCATTAACACATAACGATAGGATTGAGTTAATGTGAAGCCCATTGCTAGAGCAGCATTTTTTTGTCCACCTGCTAAGGATTGGATGCCCGAGCGAACTTGTTCGGCAATACGAGCAGATGTGAAAAGTCCTAAACATAGAATTCCTGCCGTTAAAATTTGAACATGTGGATCGAGATCTTTGATCCATTTACCTAAATCTTTTGGTAAAAGTTCAGGCCAAACATAAAACCAAAAAAAGAGCTGTACAATGATTGGCACATTGCGTAACGATTCAACATACGCAGCACCAATAAAATTAAGAAATTTATTCGGCAATGTTCTTAATATGCCGACGATCGTTCCGCAAAATAGAGCGAGAACCCAACTCAGTGATGATGTGATCACTGTCCATTTTAGACCTTCAAGTATCCAGTCAAAATATGTTTCCGTTCCAACCGCTGGCTGGAATAGAAAGCTAAAATCTAAGCCAAACATTTTGAACCCCACAAAGAAGCCACCGCATAAGTGCGGTGACTTTAAGACGAATTACTACTATTATTATTTTTTTAAAGAGTATTACTGGAATGCTTTATCATTCGGTGCTTTGAATAACTCAATCATCTCTTCAGAAACTGGGAAGTCTAGGTTAACGCCGCGTGGTGGAATTGGCTGAGTGAACCATTTATTGTAGATTGCTTCTAATTCACCAGATTTAGACATTTCTGCAATTGTGACATCGGCGATTTCTTTAATGCCAGCATCATCTTTCTTAAACATACAAGCATATGCTTCTTTGCCTTGTGATGTACCTGTGACTAACCATTTTTGTGGATCGCGAGATTTTGCGCGTTCACCATATAATAGGGAATCATCCATGACGAATGCAGCACCGCGACCGCCTGATAACATCATGAATGCATCACCATGATCTTTCAAAGATTGAATTTTCATGTTCATGTTATCTTTTTGATTCATTTCATTCAAAATGCGCTCAGATGTTGTGCCTGCTGTTGTAATGACAACTTTATCTTTTAAATCAGAGAAATCTTTGACACCAGAATCTTTATCCGTCACTAATTTAATGTTGATGATGAAGATCGAATTAGAGAATCCCGCTTCTTTTGCGCGGCTTGTGTTGTGTGTTGTAGAGCCGCATTCGATATCGATTGTACCGTTATCGACTAATGGAATACGATTTTGAGAAGTGATTGGAGAAAGCTTCACATTGAGTTTTTTTCCTAATTTTTTCTCGATGTTTTCAACGATTTTCATACTGATATCGTGAGAATAACCGATGACATTTTGATTGTTATCATAGTATGAGAAAGGGATAGAAGATTCGCGGTGACCAACAGAAATTGTTCCTGTGTCATTGATTTTTTTTAACACACCAGTTAACTCTTGTGCAAAGCTAACGCCCATTAAACATGTGGATGCAACTGCTAAACCTAATAACTGCTTTTTCATAACTTTTCCTTTCCTTTGGTATTTTTTATTGGATGAGTTCTAACTTATAAAATATTTTGTACAGTACTGATATTTCTAAGCTCCTATTTTTTATATTACAAATAGTTTTTGATTGCAATCAAAATATGTTTTTATTATGTAGTTTACTTATTTTTATAAATTGTTTTATATTAATAAGTTATATTTTTCATTGAGTATCTTATGGTCATAAAATATATTTTTTTGATAAAATTTAAAGATTTTTACGTGATTTATAGATTGTTTATTTAAAAACAACTGCTTAATTGCTGTTTTTTATGGTTTACAAGCTACATTTTTGTGTTTTGGCATGTTAGTTCAATTATTTCAAATAATTCCGCGGTCTTTTTAAGAATATTTAGCTAATCTCTTGCGCTATTGAGTGAATGAATATGATAAAACTAGAGTGATATAAATTCATTTGAGTGGAGGGAAATTATGATTTCAGAGTTTTATACGCCAATTCGTACCATTATGACACCAGGTCCTGTTGAAGCTCATCCATCTGTTTTGCGCAAGTTAGCAACACCAACTATTGGGCAGTTTGATCCATACTTTTTAAAGATCATGGATGATGTTAAAGAAATGATTAAAGTGCCATTTCAAACTCAGAATGAACAGGCTTTTGCTGTAGATGGAACATCTCGAGCAGGATTGGAAGCAGCTTTGATTGGTTTGATTGAAGCAGGCGATAAAATTTTAATTCCTTGCTATGGGCGATTCAGTTATCTATTAGGGGAAATTGCAGAACGAGCCAAGGCCAATGTGATTTATTTGGAGAAAGATTGGTATGAACCCTTTGAGCAATCTGAAATTATAGCGGCGATCCAAGAGCATCAGCCTAAAATCGTAGCGTTGGTTCATGGCGAAACGGCTAATGGGCAAATGCAATCTATTGATCAAGTTGGTGCGTTTTGTCGTGCAAAAGATATATTTTTTGTTGTGGATGTTGTGGCAACTTATGGCGGCATTCCTTTGGCGATTGATGATTGGTGTGTTGATATTGCAATTGCAGGCACGCAAAAATGTGTGAGTGTACCATCAGGTTTAGCGCTGGTGACTTACAATGATCGTGTTGAAAAAGTTTTGACAGCGCGTTATCAAAAAGAGCAAGGTTTGGGGAAAGATATTCGCAATGATAATCATGTATCAAGTAATTATCTTGATCTAAGCCAATTACAGAGATATTGGGGTAAAGAGCGAATTAATCATCATACAGAAGCAACTTCTATGATTTATGGTTTGCATGAAGGTTTGCGCTTATTGATTAATGAAGGGATGGAAAATGTATGGCATCGTCATGCTGTGAATAATGCGGCGATTGTAGCAGGGATTGAGGCGATGGGGCTTAAGATTTATGGTAATCCTGAGCATAAAATGGCGACGGTAACGTCAATTGTTGTGCCAAATGGGGTTAACTGTGATGCAGTGCGCACTATGTTATTGGATGAGTTTGGTGTAGAAATAGCAGGTTCTTTTGGCCCGTTAGCTGGTAAAGTTTGGCGAATTGGTAATATGGGCTTTAGCAGTCGTAAAGAGAATGTTTTACATGTTTTAGGTGCATTTGAGGCTGTGTTATTGTTCTTTGGTGCGGAGATTAAGCCAGGAATGGCTGTGCAAGCTGCGCTAAAAGTTTATAAAAATTAGCCATATAACTTAAAGTTATAAATATTCAGCAATGGAAAAACCCGCATTATTTGCGGGTTTCTTTGTGAGTGGATATTTTACCAATCCATCTGTTGGCGATTGTGTTTATAGCCATTCATGCAATTGTTGCCTTTTTGACCTTTCATATGTTTGCCATTTCTATGTTGTTGCATCATATTTGCATGTTGTTCGCGCTGCTCAGGTGTTAAAATTTGGTTCATATCATATCTATGTTTCATCTTGCGTACAGCGCGTTCATCTCTGTGTTTTTGCGCTAGTTGTTTAGCTTCATCTGCATTGAATGTTGGGTTGTTATAGAACTTGTTCATTTCAGCACGGCGAGCTTCACGTGCAGCTTGCTTTTCAGCTCTCATATTGTCACGTAATGATTGCATTTGTGCGACTTGCTCATCTGTTAATTGAAGTTCTTGGCATGTATTATTGTAGCCGTTATTCATCATATTTTGGCGTTGTCCTTGACCATTTTGGTTCATTTGTGCCATTGCTGCACCAGACAAAGACATTAATGCGATAACTGTTAATGCAATTTTATTGTTCATGATAGTTCCTTTCTTTAGTTGTTGAACGATGTTTTTGTGGATTGAGTGTATAGTAAATCTCTAGATGTAAAAGAGCTTCCTTCTATTGTAAACACGCGTAAATCTTTATATAAACTTATCAATTGAAGCTATAATACTAGCAAATTAAGGAGATAACGATGGAACATATTCTAATAGTTGATGATGACTTACAATTACAATCTTTAATTTCAGAGTTGTTAACTTTTGAAGGCTTTAAAGTAGATGTTTGTAATAATGGGGAAGAGTGCATTGAATATATGAAGCATACAACGCCAGATGTACTTGTATTAGATGTTATGATGCCCAAAAAAAATGGCTGGGATACATTACGAGAAATCCGTCAAACTAAGCCTTTATTGCCAGTATTAATGCTTTCCGCTAAAGGTGATAGCATTGATCGCGTTCTTGGTCTTGAATTAGGTGCTGATGATTATATTGGTAAGCCATTTGATGATAGGGAGTTGATTGCGCGCATTCGTGCATTGTTGCGTCGCGCACATGCGGAAGACATTCCACAAGATACAAAAGTCATTAAAGTGGATCAATTGGAATTGAATCAGACTCAATTTCAAGCAACATTTTCAGGTGAGCCAATAGATCTAACTTATACAGAATTTTCTTTGTTGTTATATATGGTGAAAAATAGAGGCAAAGCTATCAGTCGTGATGAATTGAGTCGAGAAATTTTAGGTAAACGTCATCAGGCATTTGATCGAGTGATAGATATGCATGTGAGTAATTTGCGTAAAAAAATTCCTGATCGTGAAAATGGTATGCCATGGTTTAAAACAATACATGGTTTGGGTTACATGTTTATCGAGTAAATGATTATGCGAAAATTTTTCTCTTTGTTAAGTGTACGAATCTTTTTAGTGTTTTTGATTTATTGCATTGCTGTCGTGTCGATTGCGATTATTATCCCGACGTTGGATCAACGTCGAATTAGGCAAGTGCCAGAGATAGAAAAAGAGAAAGTTCAGCATCGTTTGCAACGTTTATTGAGAATGAAGCATGGTAATCAAGGGCGATTCATTGCCATCCCGAAAACCAATGATCCTGAATATTTGGCATATTCGATTAGCAGCGTGGATAATCAGGATTATCGTGAATTTATCACAGCAGTCGTTGATGAGGATGAGCCTTACCAACAAGCGATTAATACGCAGATGATTATGGGACCATTTGAAGTGGAAGGTGTACGTTATCAATTTTATCTGCTTTTCCCGAAGTTGCCACAATCATATTATGTGAGCAAAATGTTTAATTCACCATCATTGCTGATATTACTGATGATGTTTGCGAGTTTACCTTTTATATTTTTGCTAACTTATTCGTTGTATCGTCCAATTATGCGGTTAAAAAAGGCATCTGATCGAGTTGCCGCGGGAGATTGGGTTGTGGACCCGAAGCTGGAGCAAGGAACTTTGGAGTTTGGCTATCTTGGGCAAAGTTTTAATAAAATGGTGACTGCATTACAAGAAGCTGAGGCAGAGAAAAATCGTCTTTTTGGTAATATGTCGCATGAATTGAGAACACCATTGACGAGAATTCGTTTGACGAATGGCATGCTGCGTCGTAAAACAGATGCTAGCTTAGAGCCAGATATCGATCGTATTGAGCAAAATTTGATTTTAATAGAAGATAGAATTCAATCGATGCTGTCATTGTCGAGGGAGCTTATTCTAAGCCGCAGTAAATATGAGTTGACTGGTTTGCAAGAAGCTTTGATTGAGCTATTGGCAGAAGCAACATTTGAAGCAGAGGCAAATGGAAAAGCTTTGGTGTATCAAAATATTCCAGATGTTCAGTTGTCATTGAATGTTGAAAATTTTAGAAGTGGTATAGAAAATATTTTACGAAATGCGATCCATTATACGCGAAGTCAAATAGAAGTGGATTTTCAGGTTAATCAAAATGAGCTTTGCATTAAGATCTCTGATGATGGTCCAGGCGTTAAGCCAGAGGATTTAGAACGATTATTTGAAGCTTTTTATCGCTCCGAAAATACAGAGGTGGAAGATTCGCATGGTGCAGGATTAGGTTTGGCAATCGCAGGTCATATGATTAAAAGTCATCATGGCACGATTAAAGCTGAAAATGGTCAAGAATCTGGTTTGATTATTATTTTAACATTGCCTATTGTAAAGGCGCTGTAATTGCCCAAATGCCAACATAAGGGCGCACATTCCAAAACGGTGCGCCATAAATTTTTCCTTGATAATAGAGTTGTGATAATGTGCCATCTAGATAAAGAGCATTATTGCAATTCAGTTCATTTTGGAAAAACTTTGCAAAATAGTAGAAGTTGATAGGGTTTTGAGTGACGACAAAATAGGTTTGACGATCTTTAACGCAAACACCGCTGCGGTATTTTAAGCTGTCCGATGATGCAAAAAATTTAGGATGAAGTTTACCATCTACAATTAACATCGGGCCAGATTGCGTCGCATAAGTCGCATTGTATTTTTTTTGATCTTTGAGAAAAGCTTCAGTTTCTAAAACATGATGTCGACCTGTTTGATCTATGAAAAATACACCATTAGGAATGAGAGAAAAATTGCCCTTAGCATCTTTTCGCGTGACTTGGTTCAATGCTTGTAGGCGAATGCCATCCTCAACATGCCAGCCAAGGGGCGATTGATCTTGTCCGAATATTCCTGAATTAATCGCAAATATAAGTTTTTTATTTTGTTTTGAGAGCGTTTTGATTAAACCATTAAAAGAACGATAGGCTTGCTCTTGATTGGGTTGTTTCCAAAAAAGTTGCAAGCCATCATCTTCAGAAATCTCAACAGTTGCAAAATCAACATTGTGATACTTTTGCTCAGTGATATTGAGTGCAAAAGTCGGGCTTTGTATTGAAATAAAGCCCAATGCAATGAAGATATGTTGAGATTTCCAATGGCGCATATTATCTAGATTGATGAATGGATTGTAATAACGGTTTTAATAGTTTTGGTGATGCAAATGCTGCATTTTCTGAGCTTAAATCAACCTCATTACCGCGGAAATCTGCTGCCAATGCACCGCTTTCCAAGGCAATTAAAACAGCTGCTAAATGATCACAAGCATTGAATTCTGTTGACCATGCAGCAGAAGCTTTGCCTTCAGCCATATCACAAATTGCCAATGCTGTATTGCCTGTCACGCGAACACCTAAAGATAGATGATGTAAATGTGATGTCATCAATGCATATTCTTTAGTTAAAGATTTATCATTGGTGACTAATAATGCATCAGATAATTTACCGCTGTGTTTTGGTAAGCGCATGCGAATATCATTCACGGTTGCACCTTCATTTTTAACAGCCATATATTCTTTTTGTGATACAGGCATATAAATGTAGGCTGCCATTAATTTGTCATCCACCATATACGCAACAGAAACAGCGAAATCTGAGTTGCCACCTAAAAAGTTTTCTTTACCAACGATACCGCTAACATACCAATAATTTCTATTGTTAGGTTTGCCATGAATACCATCGCAACGAGTTTCAACAGTATTGTCAGGATAAGCATATAAAATTTCTTTAGCAATTTCAGATTCAATTTGCTTATAAAAAATAGTAAAACGCTCAGTTTCTTCACGTTGTGCTTGGCTTAATTTTGCAGTTTGCTCAAAAATTTGGTTAATTAAACGGCTAACTTTTGATACGCTTTTTTGTGCAATGGTTAATTGTGGATTCATAAGATTCTCAAACTATTAAGATAAAATATCGTGGTTTTCATTCAAAATCTCTAAAACAGAGCTTTCTAAATTTGGGCCACTTAAACGAAAATGTGAAGCGTCAACCCAAGATGTGCCAAATCTATTGATGACTTCTTCCAGATATTGTGAAGCTTCGGAGAAGCTATTATTGGTGGTTTGTATGTGTATGCCAATATTGGGATTCATATCCTGTATAACATTCAATATTGTTTGTACCATGGTTAATGTAATGTGCTGACGATTGCGTCCTGAAGTAGTTTTAATAAAGTTCATTTCACTGCGTGCAGCTAATTCTGAAGCTTTTCTGATCCATTTGGCATCTTGTAATATGCCTGCTTCTATGGTCAGTTTTAAGGGATAATCGCCTGCTGCTTCTTTCATGTTAGTGAGAAACTGTAAACATAAACCTGCTTGGCGATTGACTAATGCTTGATACGGAAAAACAAGATCTATTTCATCTGTACCCGCGGCAATGGCATTTTTCATCTCTTGTGTTGCATTGTAAGTGTTAAAATCCCCGTTTGGGTAATTAATGATTGTAGAAATTTTGGGGCAATTCTCTCCTAAAATCTCCTTAATCGGATTAATGTGTTGAGCAAAGGTTGTAATGGAGGCTATTTTACCTAATGTATTGACTTCTGACAAAACTTTATTGCCATCTAGGTTTAAATATAGATAGGAGAGATCGATGAGCCCAACCATTTTTTGTGCAACTTTAAATTTTAATGCTTCCATTATTGATTAACTTCGTCTGTTTCTTGAGTTTGAATATCTCTATCAGGTTTGACAGGATTCGCCATTGGCCATGCAATGATGAACCATATTGTTGTGAGGATAAATGTTAAATAGAACACATATTGAACGCCTAAATAGCCGCCAATGATTGAACCGAGCATACCGCCGATGGATGCACCTAAAAATTGTGATGAAGAAAATACGCCCATAATGGTGCCGCGGTAATTTTGATCTGCAAATCTTGACATTAACGATGGCTGAGAAGCTTCCATTATATTAAAACCGAAGAAAAATAGCGCAAGACTTGTAATGATCAGCCAGCGGCTTCCATCGCCAGAAATGAGCATAAATAAATACGATATTGCTAACAGGATTATAGCGAATAAGAATAAAATGCGATGTTTATAGAATCTTTCTGCTAATCCAACAAAAATAAACATCACAATGATGGAAACAAAAAAGGTTGCAGTGTAATAGAAAGCGGATGATATTGTAGAGATTTCCAATTGTTTAAACAGCAATGGTAATGTTGCAAATGTCATAGTGAGTAATAAATGGAGCATGAATGCACCAAAGTATAAGCGCACAACATTATTTTCTTTAAATGCGATCTGAGTGAGTTCTTTCAAGTTTTCTTTATGATCATTGTGTTTAGTTGGGGCAGGAAGATTCGGGATATATCGAATGACAATGTAAATGGCGCAAACACCTAACACTGCACATAAACCAAAAATTCCGTAACCTTTTGCGAGATAATAAATGACAGGCGCAATCGAGATGGCAACACCGAAGGTTAAACCAATGCTTACTCCAATAAAGGCCATGACTTTAGAGCGAATTTGCTCTCGTGTTAAATCTGTGGCCAATGCGAGAACAACCGCAGAAACAGCGCCAGAACCTTGAATGATTCTACCTAAAATTGCAATGTGAATATTGGATGCAAAGATTAAAATAATGCTGCCAATGGTGAATAGTCCAAGTCCTGTAATTAAAGCGGGTTTACGTCCAATTTTATCAGAAACGATGCCGAAGATAGGTTGTAATAAAATCTGTGTGATGGCATAACTTGCAAAAACTAAGCCAGTCAATGTTGGTGTTGAACCTTCCAAGCTATGGCTATACGTGGCTAATATAGGCAATATGATGAATATGCCAAGCATTCTAATGGAAAATAAACCTGCTAATCTTGCTGCCAATCCTTTTTCTTCGACAGTGAATTTAGAACTGGTATTGACTGATGATTCCAACATTATTAACTCTCAATTCCTTAATATTCATTAATTATACGTTATTTTGTATAGTCAGTGCAGTTTGATAGATATGGTTTTTAGATAGTTTGGTGATTTTCATTGCAATGCTGACCGCTTGTTTTAAAGGTAATTCAGCCAATAAAATTTCTAATAATTCTTGAAGATCGATACCATCAGTTGGTTCGGTTGTTGTTGCAGGGCAGCCTTCGATTACAACAACATATTCGCCACGTTGTTCATCGCTATGAGTTTGATAGTAGGTTAAAAGTTCTTCTAATGTATTGGATAGATAGCTTTCATAATGTTTTGTCATTTCTCTGCCAATGAAAGCATAACGATCTGCACTAAATACAGAAATAGCATCTTTTAGCATTTCAATGATTCTATGGCTAGATTCATAAAAAATCAGGGTGCGAGGATCTTTTCTTAAAGCATCCATTTTGCTTTTTCTACCAGAAGATTTAGCGGGTAGAAATCCTTCAAAGCTGAATCGATCTGTTGCGATGCCAGAAACAGAAAGTGCTGTAATTAACGCGCTGACACCAGGAATGGGAATGATTATTTGTTCTTGTTCGCGTAGAGCTCTTACGACTTTAAAGCCAGGGTCTGAAATTAACGGTGTGCCTGCATCTGAAATAATGGCAATGGATTGTCCATTATTCAATAGGTTGGAGATTTCATCAATACGATCGATCTCATTATGGTCATGAAGTGAGCGCATTGGTGTTGTGATATTGAATAATTGCATTAATTTTGCAGAGTGTCTTGTATCTTCAGCAAAGATTAAATCGACAGTTTTTAAGGTTTCAATAGCGCGAGGAGACCAATCCTCAATGTTACCAATGGGGGTCGCTACAACGTAACAAGTTGACATAGAGCTCTCTGATTCATAAAGTTAAGGTTTAGGATTATACAGGAAATCATGCAATGAGCGAACCGCAATTGATAGGCACATGGGGTGAAACATTGGCAAGGGAGTACTTAGAAGCACAAGGCTTGCAGTTTGTGATGAAAAACTATCTTTGTAAGATGGGGGAGATTGATATCATTATGCGAGACAAAGAGACGATTATCTTTGTGGAAGTCCGTGTGCGTAATACTCAATTGCATGGTGATCCTTTAGAAAGCATCACTTTTCAAAAACAATGTAAAGTGAGAAGGACAGCTGAACGATATTTGCAACAAACTAATCATCAAGGCGGTGCACGAATTGATGTCATTGGTATTGATACATCTGTAACACCGCCTAAAATCACATGGGTTGATAATGCTTTTTAGTTTATATGCTGATTACATTAAGAAAATCACATTTAATAGAATATAAACAGGCAATAACGTACCAATTGCTATGAATGCATAACCAAAGAATGTTGGCATTTTAACGCCTTGTTGTTCCGCGATACTTTTAATCATAAAGTTTGGTGCGTTGGCGATGTAAGTCAATGGCCCTGTGAATACTGTTGCCATAGAGATTGTGAGTAATGTTGTCGGAATGCTGTGCATTAAGTATTGTGTGCCATCTGGATGATCACCCACAGCCATTTTGAAGAAGACTAAATAAGTTGGGGCATTATCTAGAAATGCTGATAATGTTGCTGTAATCCAAAAGTAAATCACATTAATAGGATTGCCATCACTGTCATGAGAGAAACTCATGAGAAATTGTGTGGCAGGATGTTCTGCGGATTGTAGGATGAGAACAACGGGCGTAATTGTAAAAAATATGCCTAAAAAGAGTTTTGCAACTTCTAAAATAGGGCTCCATCTGAATTGATTAGCTTCTCTCAGCTGTTTTGGGGTGAATTTTAATGATATAAAAATGATGATTAGAAAGATAAGATCACGAAATAAATTTTCTAGTGCAACATTTGTATTATGTATTTTGAAATAAACATTAGGATTCCAAAATCCAGACATTATGATGCCTGCTAAAATTAAACCTATTAAGATAAAGTTGAATTTTCCTTGAATAGTGATGTGATTAACTCGTAAAGGTTGTGCTGGGATATTTTCTTTTTGAAAAAGTTTACTGTCGATTAGATAAAACATCATAAGCAAGAAAGAAGATGTGATTGTGACAGGTAGAAACATGTTTTGTAATGTCCATAAGAAGCTAACGCCTTCTAAGAAGCCTAAAAATAAAGGAGGATCGCCTAAAGGTGTTAATCCTCCACCAATATTGGCGACTAAGAATATGAAGAAGATCACGACATGGACTTTGTATTGACGGTTTTGGTTGGCCTGTAGGATGGGGCGAATTAATAGCATTGATGCGCCCGTTGTGCCCATAACAGAAGCCAACAGGGTTCCTATTAGTAAAATTGTGACGTTTAAAGCTGGACTGGGCGCGAATGTGCCTGATATTTGTATCCCGCCCGAAACAACATATAGTGTTAATAGTAATAAAATGAAAGGAATATATTCAGATAATATAGTATCTGTAAGTATCGATATACTGATGGGAAAACTAAAACCGATGAACAAAGGTATGAAAAATGCTAATCCCCAAGCAAATGTGATTTTACCATAATGTTTCAACCAAAGATTGGGTGTAAATAATGGTAAAAATGCGATAGAAGCGATTAAACCCGCAAAAGGAATTGTGTATAATAGTGATAGATTTGTGCCATCTATTGATATTGAAGCGGCAAGAGATACTTGAAATAAACTTTGTATAAATAAGAGACCAATTAAAAAAATGCGCATTACACCCTCTAAAAATGATGTACGAAATATGAAGTTAGAGTTATGTGGATACCGATGGGATCTTAGTGGATAAGATTCTGAATTAATTAGGATTACGGTAACTCATTGGTATTCTATCAAAAAAATCAAATATTATTTGAAATATATTCTCAAATGGATATTGGTCACAAAATAATCGCTTTTTGTAATATATTTTTAATATTAGTGGTTTATACTTATGAGATTGTTTGTAGACATTTATGTATGTATTGATTGGTTGTTTTAAAGGCTTACGATGAAATATAAAATAGTTTTTCGAGGAAAGTTTAACTCGGATGTTAATCAAAATGAAATTCTCGAGAATTTATCTGAATTGTTTGATGAATCTATAGAGGAAGCTCATCAAAGATTTTTTTCGTCTGCTAATAATGGCAAAGAAATTGTTTTGATCACAGGATTGAGTAATGAAGATGCTGTGGAGTATAAAGCGGCATTAGAAGAAGCAGGCGTTGAAACAGATATTGATTTAGACTTTGATATGGGCGATTTGGCGGATTTTAGTGATATTTCTGCTCAACCAACAACATCGTCATCAACCACAACCACTCAGAATGAAACTGCAACTTTAGTTTCTCGTAATGACTCAGACATAGCTTTAACATTGGATTTAATTGAAGATGAAAAGCCTGCGGTTGTAGAACAACGTAGAGGGCAGGTGGATATTCGTAAACAATTTTTAGAAGCGCAAGAATTTACTTTAATGAAAAATGACGATGATGCGGATTCTGTTGAAGAGAACCGTGTTGAGAAATTAAAGAAAATCACGAAACGCAGTGAAGCGCATATAGAAATTGATGACCGCATTCAAAGCGCGATTCCTCCTTTATTTCATAGCGGTGTTCGTATTGGGCGATTGAGATTTTTATATAGAATTACCTTAGCAATGGCTATTTTAATGACATGTCTAAATGTTGTGCCATTGTATCTACAAAGTTATATGGGGAATGTTGGTTTTATTCCTTCTTTTATTGCAGTATTTTTGGCTTTTATGTTTTTGATTATGATTGTGAGTCAAAGATTCTGTGATATTGATAATCTTACTGTGGGCGCCATGATATTTGTAATTGTTATATTAGGAACATTGATGCTGAGTTTCTTTATTAATGAATATTATGCTTTGAATGATGCTAAGGTGGATTTTGCTAAACAGTTTTTACAAAACAACTCTATGAGTCATAACTTTTTTTCGATGCAAAAAGTTTTGAATGCATATTTAACGGAAGCATCTCAAACGCATCTTTTACAGAAAATTGACTCGATCATTAAATGGATTGTTTATGTTGTGGTGTTTGGTGGTGCTGTATTATTGTTTGCATTACCAGGTGTTGAAGGCAATAATCAGTTTGGCGCACCTTCAGATATTCCAAATATTAAAAGTTTGGCGGGTTTTATTGTTGCGTTATTTTTACTTTTTTATAGTGCAGCATATCCATATAGCTCTAAAGAACACCGTGCAGAACATAAATTATATCAAATTGAACTGTATGAATATTTAGGTCTATTAAAACCTTTACCTGATGAATTTGAAACAGTCTATAAAGACTATTTGAAGAAAACTAAACAAAGTCTACGTAATTAATCTATAATTATGGTCCATAATTTGAATTCAGGAGAGAAATCATATAGAGTTCTCTCCTCTTTATTTGATAGAAATTTACTGCATGAAGAACATTAGAAACTTTTCCATTATTGCCCACATTGATCATGGTAAATCCACGATTGCCGATCGTTTTATTCAAATTTGCGATGGATTGAGCGAACGAGAAATGGCGGCTCAAGTTTTAGACTCTATGGATATTGAAAGAGAGCGTGGCATTACCATTAAAGCGCAATCTGTATCTTTGGATTATAAAGCGAAGAATGGAGAGGTTTATCATTTGAACTTCATTGATACACCAGGACACGTTGACTTCTCTTATGAAGTTTCTCGTTCGTTGTATGCTTGTGAAGGGGCGCTTTTGGTTGTAGATGCCGCCCAAGGTGTTGAAGCGCAATCTGTTGCTAACTGTTATACGGCGATTGATCACGGCTTAGAAGTTGTCCCTGTATTGAATAAAATAGATTTACCAGCGGCTGATCCAATGAAGGTAGCTGCTGAAATTGAAGATATCATTGGTATTGAAGCAATGGATGCAGTGACATGTTCTGCAAAAACAGGCATGGGCGTTGATGATGTATTAGAAGAATTAGTCACAAAAGTACCCGCACCCAAAGGAGATCCTAATGCACCATTAAAAGCATTGATCATTGATTCATGGTTTGACCCTTATGTTGGTGTGATCTCTTTAGTGCGTATTTTTGATGGTGTTTTACGTCCACGCGATAAAATGCAAGTGATGAGCAGTAAGCGCGTCTATCAAGTAAGCCATGTGGGTGTGTTTACACCAAAACGTGTTGACAAAGCAGAATTATCAGCAGGGCAAGTGGGGTTTGTCATTGCAGGTATTAAGGACATTGATGGCGTTCCAGTGGGTGATACATTAACGCTTGAAAACAATCCTGCGAATGAACCTGTTCCTGGCTTCCAAACGGTTCAATCACGCGTTTTCTCTGGTTTATTCCCTGTAGAGTCCACTGATTATGAGAACTTGCGTGAAGCATTGCAAAAATTGCGTTTGAACGATGCCTCATTAAATTTTGAACCTGAATCATCTCAAGCATTGGGTTTTGGTTTCCGTTGTGGTTTCCTTGGGATGCTACATATGGAAATCATCCAAGAGCGTTTAGAGCGTGAATATGATTTGGATTTAATCACAACAGCACCAACAGTTATTTATGAATTAGAAAAAACTGATGGTGAAGTGGTGATGATTGATAACCCCAATGATTTACCTCCTCCTAATAAAATCAAAGAATTGCGTGAGCCTATCATTCGTGCCAATATTTTAACGCCACAAGAGTATTTAGGTAATATTATTACATTGTGCGTTGAAAAACGTGGTGTTCAAAAGAATTTGGTATATGCAGGTTCTCAAGTACAATTACAATTTGAATTGCCGATGAGTGAAGTGGTTTTGGACTTTTTTGATCGTTTGAAATCAATTTCTCGTGGTTATGCATCATTTGACTATGAGTTTGTGCGTTATGAGCCTGCGAACTTGGTTAAGGTAGATATTTTAATCAATGGCGAAATGGTGGATGCTTTGGCCTTGATTGTGCATAAAGATAACTCTGTTTATCGTGGTCGAGAATTGGTTGAAAAGATGAGAGAATTAATTCCACGACAAATGTTTGATATTGCAATTCAGGCCGCTATTGGCGCGAATATCATCGCAAGAAGTACAGTTAAAGCAATGCGTAAAGATGTATTGGCGAAATGTTATGGTGGTGATGTTAGCCGTAAACGTAAATTATTAGAAAAACAAAAAGCTGGTAAAAAACGTATGAAGAATGTTGGTAATGTTGAAATTCCACAATCAGCATTTTTGGCAGTTTTACATACTGGTAGTAAATAAATAAGGAATTATAATGTTCTCCCAATTCACACATTATTTGGCAATTGCAATCGTTATCTCTGTTCCGATTACTGGGATTATTTTACTGATTGATAAGTTCTATTTTAAAAAACATAGAGCTAAAGATGCTAAATTACCAGCATTGGTGGATTGGTCTGCATTTTTATTTCCAGTTGTTTTAGTTTTAACAGTTTTGCGTTCATTCATTGCTGAACCATTCATTATTCCGAGTGGTTCAATGCAGCCAACATTATATGCGGGTGATATGATTGTCGCGAATCGTTGGTCTTTTGGTTTACGTTATCCAATCACAAATAAGCGTATTTTTAGTGAAGAGGGTGAAGGTGTTAATCGTGGTGATATTGCTGTGTTTAAATATCCTGTAGATCCGCGCATTAATTATATTAAACGAATTGTTGCTGTTCCAGGTGATGTTGTTGATTATAAGAATAAAGCTTTAACGATCAATGGTGAACCTGTGCAATATGAATATATCAGTGCCGCTTTAGAGCCAACCTCAGAAATGCTCTATACAGAATATTTACCATCAAAAGATGGTATTGTTGAGCATGGCATACAAGTTGCACCTTACAATACAACAGCTGATCATGGTATGGGATTGAAACAACAATTCCCATTCAAAGTGCCTGAGGGTCAATATTTGGCATTTGGTGACAATCGTGATAACAGCGCTGATAGTCGTTTTTGGGGGTTTGTTGCTGACGATCAACTCGTTGGTAAAGCCAATTTTATATGGATGAACTATAAATGTGTGACGCAATTGAAAGATTGTGACCATATTTTCACAATACTTAAGTAATTATGTTGGATCAATTACAAAAAAAATTAGATTATCGTTTTAATGATGCCGCCTTATTAAAACAGGCTTTGGTGCATAGATCTGTTTCTCGGTCTCACAATGAGCGTTTAGAGTTTTTAGGTGATGGCTGTTTAAATTTTATTATTGCTTATGCGTTATATGAGCGATTTCCTGATGCTAAAGAGGGTGAATTATCGAATATTCGCGCGCACTTAGTGAAGGAAAGTACGCTGCATAAAATTGCCAAGGTACTAGAATTACCTAAACATTTGGTAATTAGTTATGGCGAGCGCAAAAATGACGGCGCAAAGCGTGCTGGCATTTTAGCTGATACAGTTGAAGCGATCATCGCTGCTGTTTTTATCGATAGTGGTTTTGAGGCTGCACAAAAAGTTGTCTTAAAATTATATGATGCTGAGTTACATGCAATCCACGAATCTTCATTTAAATATGTTACGGAATCGGTTAAAGATCCAAAGAGCCGTTTGCAGGAACATTTACAAGCAATCAATCAAAACATTCCAGAGTATGAAGTTGTTGCTATTGAAGGTCAGGATCATGCCCAGACATTTAAAGTAGCATGTCATGCTCAATCAACAACAACTATTGCAGAAGGAACAAGCAAGAAGCGTGCAGAACAAAATGCTGCACAACTAATGCTTGAAAAATTATTATGAATCAACACGCTGGTTACGTTTCCATCATCGGTCGCCCTAATGTTGGAAAATCAACATTGATGAACCGTTTGATTGGACAAAAAATTAGTATTACATCGAGTAAACCACAAACAACGCGTCATGCAATTACTGGTATTTATACTGATCATTATTGTCAAGCGATCTTTATTGATACTCCAGGATTACACAAAGCTGAACATTCTGCTTTAAATCGTCATCTGAATAAAACAGCAACCAGCTCATTAGAAATGGCAGATGTTATTTTATTCATGGTAGAAGCATTAAAATTTACACCAGATGATGAATTGGCATTAAAACGATTAAAATACATTGAAAAACCAGTGATTTTAATCGTTAATAAAGTGGATCATATTAAAAATAAAGAAGAATTATTTCCATTTTTATCTGAAATGATGAGTAAACATCAATTTGCTGAATGTTTGCCAATTTCTGCTTTAGATGATAAACAGATGAAATTAGTGGTAAAAGCATTAACACATTATTTACCAGAACAAGATTTTTTATTCAGCGAAGATGAAATTACAACAGCTTCCAGTTCCTTTTTAGCAAGTGAAGTGTTACGTGAAAAATTAACGCGTCGTTTGAATCAAGAACTACCTTATGCTTTGACTGTGGAAATTGAAAGCTTTGAAGAAGAAGTTGAATTGATTCGTATCAATGCAGTGGTTTGGGTAGAGCGTGAAACGCAAAAAGGGATTGTGATTGGTAAAAATGGTACCACTCTCAAAGAAGCAAGTACGCAAGCACGTCAAGATTTAGAAAAACTGTACGATAAGAAAGTGTTTTTAAAAGCTTTTGTCAAAGTACGTCAAGGTTGGTCTGATGATGAACGTTCGTTGAATGCTTTAGGCTATATGGGAACAGATTTGTAAAATGCAAAAATCAGTCCAAGGTGCTTTATGGATGATCGCAACGGGTGTTGCATTTGCTGCGATCAATGTAGTGACACCCTATATTAGTCAACAATATCCGATAAGTTCAGAATGGACTGCATTTTTTCAATACAGCTTTGCTTTTGTATTCTTAATTCCTGTTTTTATTCAGGCAGGATTAAAACGCGTTGCGACAACACATCGTTTTTGGATTCATTTATTACGCATTTTAGCCGCCATTATTGGTGTGCAATTATGGGTTAAGGCATTGAGTCTGCAATTTCCCATTGGTGAAGGCGTTGCATTATTAATGACTTCGCCATTATTTGCGAGCTTAGGTGCTTTTTTATTTTTGAAAGAGAAAGCGACAGTCACAAGAATCGTTGTGACACTTGTTGGTTTCATTGGTGCATTGTTAATTCTCAGTCCAAGTTATCAAGCAATGAATTATGTGGCATTTTTACCATTGGCAGCGGCACTGTTTTGGGCCATTTATTCACTATTGATTAAATATTTAACGGATAAAGATCATCCGTTAACATTATTGTTTTATTTATATTTGTTAATGTTTCCCATTAATTTATTGTTGGCGATGACAGGGAATTTTTCCCATGGTATACAAGGTTTGGGATTCAATTTAACATTATCGTTATTAGGTTATTTGTTGGCATTAGGCTTTTTAACAATGATCGCACACTTCACTTTAGTTAAGGCTTACCAAGCAGCGGATGCGATCTATGTTCAACCATTTGATTATCTTAAACTGCCATTAAATACCTTATTGGGCTTTATTTTCTTTGGCTGGGCTGTTGGTACACAATTTTGGATTGGCGCTATCATTATGATTACAGCGCTGTTATATATTACTTATTTTGAGTCTCAAAAATAATTTATGCTAAGTTATCGACACGGATTTCATGCAGGAAATCATGCGGACGTATTGAAACATTACGTCCTTTTTTCTATCTTGAACTATTACAATGAAAAAGATAAACCTTATTGGTATATTGATACGCATTCTGGTGCAGGTTTATATGATATTAATTCCGAATTTTCTGAGAAAACAGGAGAATATCATGAAGGGATTGGTTTACTGCAAAAGCAGAAAAATTTACCTAAGGAATTGTTTAACTTTTTAGAATTTTTAGTGCAATTCCAGATGGATAAAAAACTTTATCCAGGTTCGCCTGTGATAGCACAAAAGTTGGTACGTTCTGTTGATCGCGTGAAATTATTTGAATTACATCCTGCTGATAGTGAACACTTAATCAATAATTTCAAAGGGCAAGGTGTTAAATATCAAATTCAGAAAAGCGATGGCTTTCAAGGTTTAATTAGCTTGTTGCCACCATCTACTCGTAGAGCTGTGATTTTAATGGATCCACCTTACGAAGATAAAAGTGATTATAAAACTGTTATTAGGACATTAGAAGAGGCTCAGAAGCGTTTTGCGACGGGTTGTTATATCGTGTGGTATCCATTGTTGCCCAGAGATGAAAGTTTAAATTTACCTAATAAATTGGGCCGAGTATTTAAGAGTGATAACTTTTTAAATGTGACACTGTCTGTATATGAAGGTCAAAAAGATGAATTTGGTATGTATGGTAGTGGTTTATTCATTTTAAATCCGCCTTATACATTGGAAAAAGAACTAGAAAAACTGATGCCCGTTTTGGTGGAAACATTAGGCCAAGGTGAAGGTGCTAACTATACTTTAGAAAGTTCAGCCAAGTAACATCAATTAAATATCTTCATATAGTAAAAAGCCCTGACATGGACATGATCAGGGCTTTTTTGAGGGGGGAGAGTAATCGTATAAAACAGTTTCATTGAATGTTGAAACTAGAATTATTTTACTATACTTACAAAACTTTTCAATATTTTTTATTAAAAAACCCAGCTAAAATATCTAGCTGGGTTCATTATTTTTATTTATCAATCAGTTAATCAATGAGAATGTTGCTTTGCTTGCTCTTCTAGGAATTCAGGATGGTTAACTTGACGATATTGCTGAACTGCCGCTGAAATACCTTCACCACCAACATGAGAACGAACATACTGGCTGATGAATTTAGATTTCTCTTCATCTGCTGATTTCGATTTATCCATTGAAGATACAATGAATGTTACGATAAATGCTGTTGGAATAGAGAATAGGGCAGGATTATTGTAAGGGAAAATTGCACTATCGTGACCCAATACATTGATCCAAACTTCTGGTCCTAATAAGATCATAGTAACTGCTGTGATTAAACCAGCTGCACCACCAACAACTGCGCCTTTTGTTGTTAAACCTTTCCAATACATAGACAAGAATAACAATGGGAAGTTAGCTGAAGCTGCAATTGAGAATGCTAAGCCTACTAAGAATGCAACGTTTTGCTGTTCAAACAATAAACCTAATAAGATTGCGATCACACCTAAAGCAGCTGTTGTGAAACGCGACACTAATAATTCAGTTTTCATCTCTGGCTTACCTTTTTTGATCACATTTGCATATAAGTCATGGCTAATTGCAGATGCGCCCGATAATGTTAAACCTGCAACAACTGCAACCAATGTCGCAAATGTTACTGCTGACATGAAGCCTAAGAAGATATTACCGCCGATTGCGTGAGATAAATGAATTGCAACCATATTTGCACCGCCGACGATTGCACCTTCAGCTGTTGTGTAATCAGGTTGATTCATAATGTAAACGATCGCACCAAAACCGATGATGAACATCAATAAATAGAAGTAACCGATGAAACCTGTTGCATACAATGCTGATTTACGTGCTTCTTTTGCATCTTTAACTGTAAAGAAACGCATCAAAATATGTGGCAAACCTGCTGTACCAAACATTAAACCAATGCCTAAAGAAATTGTGTCAATTGGGTTTGGATATTTCAAACCTGGCGCCATGATTTCAATGCCTTTTGGATGAGTTTCAGTTGCTTTCACGAATAATGTTTCTAAGTTAAAGCCAACCCAATAAAGCACAACAATAGACATGAATGTTGCACCAATCAAAATCAATACGGCTTTGATCATTTGAACCCAAGTGGTTGCTAACATACCGCCTAATAACACGTAAACCATCATTAACACGCCAACAATGAATACAGCAATGTTATAGTTCAAGCCGAACAATAATTCGATTAATTTACCTGCGCCCACCATTTGTGCGATCAAATATAATAATACGATCGTCAAAGTTGAGAATACGGCTAAAATACGAATTGGTGTCTGTTGTAATCTGAATGCTGTTACGTCCGCAAATGTAAAGCGGCCCAAGTTACGGAATCTTTCTGCCATCAATAACAAAATGACTGGCCAGCCAATGAAGAAACCAAAAGCGTAAATCAAGCCATCGAAGCCAGAAGCAAATACCAACGCTGATAAGCCTAAGAATGATGCTGATGACAAATAATCACCTGCGATTGCTAAACCATTTTGGAAACCAGAAATACCACCGCCAGCTGTATAGAAATCAGATGCAGATTTTGTTTTATTCGATGCCCAGAATGTGATCGCAATGGTTGCCAATACGAATACAAAGAACATTATGATTGCTGTCCAGTTTTTGCCACCTGTTTGTGTCGTCTGGGCAACAGCGATACCAAATAATCCAAATGCGATCAGGCATAAGAATTGTCTTAAAAGATTATTTCTCATTGCCGATCTCCTTTAAAACTCTAATCGTTTTTGGATCAAAGTAAGTGTTTGTTTTATGAACATAATAGCAGGTCACTAAAATTGTCCAAATGATTAAGAAAACACCTGCGGGAATGCCCCAAGTTGTGACCATCTTTTCTGCCATTGGTATGCCAACGATGCTAGGTGCAAATGCAGAAGCAACAATGATTAATATATAAAGGCCTAAAGTTAGTGCCAATAAAATAAGACTGAATCTCTGTTTTTCAGCCACTAACGCTTTAAATCTTGAATCATTGTAAATACGATTAACTATCGTTTCATCGTACAGAAGTTTTGAATCATCAATTTTTATGGGTTCTGCCATAAATCCTCCAAAGTTTTAATCTATCTTTTATTTATTAAATTAAATCGTTAACGCTTTTTGAGCGTGTTTTTTTTAATATCTAAAACGCCTCCTCACGTAAGAAGATACAAATTTCTGTAGAATTTGCAAATGAAAACTGATTTTTGACTAAAAATAAAAATCTAAAAACCACATAAAAAATGAAGCTTTATAGGTAATATTGCTAATAATTTCAAATCATTACATTATAAAGTTTTGTTAATTCCAAGATTAAAATATTTTTAATAAAAATTGATTTTTTGAACAAAAAAATTGAATAAATATTTAGAAATTTAAAATATTAAACAGCCAAAATAATGGTTATTGCAATATAGTTGCTTTTAGCGCTCTAAGCGTGCTATATAATTAGAAGTGTAATGTTTTGCCCAAAAGGCAAGGAAAAATGATCATACCACCTCATATTGATCGGACATTATTGGTGAATTAATTTAAATAGAATTTGAAAAAGTTTAACAGGGACAGAATATGCCAAAATATCGTTCACATACTTCGACGCAAGGTCGAAATATGGCGGGAGCACGTGCTTTGTGGCGTGCAACAGGAATGACTAATGAAGATTTTAAAAAACCAATCATTGCTGTGGTCAACTCATTTACTCAGTTTGTTCCAGGACATGTTCATTTAAAAGATCTAGGGCAAATGGTTGCTCGTGAAATTGAAAAAGCAGGTGGTGTTGCAAAAGAATTTAATACAATCGCGGTGGATGATGGTATTGCAATGGGCCATGATGGCATGTTGTATTCATTACCAAGCCGAGATTTAATTGCAGATTCTGTAGAATATATGGTGAATGCTCATTGTGCGGATGCAATGATCTGTATTTCAAACTGTGACAAAATCACACCGGGAATGTTGATGGCTTCAATGCGTTTAAACATTCCTACGATATTTGTTTCAGGCGGGCCAATGGAATCAGGCAAACTTGTTTGGAACAGTGAAAATTTACGCTTGGATCTTGTGGATGCTATGGTTATGGCAGCCGATGATCGTGAAGCGGATGATAAAGTACAAGCCATCGAAGAAAATGCTTGCCCAACATGTGGTTCATGTTCAGGTATGTTTACAGCAAACTCCATGAACTGCTTAACAGAAGCATTGGGCTTATCTTTACCTGGCAATGGTTCAATGTTGGCAACGCATAAAAATCGAGAAGGTTTATTCTTAGAAGCAGCGCGCCAGATTGTGAAAAATACGCGTGATTATTATGAAAATAATAATGAAAATGTTTTACCACGCAATATTGCATCATTCAAAGCATTTGAGAATGCAATGATGCTAGATATTGCAATGGGTGGATCAAGCAATACAGTGTTGCATTTATTAGCAGCTGCACATGAAGCTGGTGTAGATTTCTCTATGCAAGACATTGATCGTTTATCGCGTAAAGTACCGCATTTATCTAAAGTATCACCTTCTACAAGCAAATATCACATGGAAGATGTACACCGTGCAGGCGGTATCATTGGTATTTTGGGTGAATTGGCGCGTATGAATTTATTGCATACAGATTGTCATACAGTTCATGCGAAAGATTTATCTGAAGCAATTGCGAAATGGGATATTACACAAACGAATGATGAAAATGTTCATCATTTCTTTAAGTCTGCACCAGGCGGTGTCAGAACTACAGAAGCATTCAGCCAAGATCGTTACTTTGATTCATTGGATGATGATCGTCAAAACGGTTGTATTCGCAGTGGTGAGTTTGCCTATAGCCAAGATGGTGGGATTGCTGTGTTATATGGCAATATTGCGAAAGATGGTTGTATCGTAAAAACTGCAGGGGTGGATGATTCTATCCTGAAGTTTACAGGCAAAGCACGTGTTTATGAAAGTCAAGATTCAGCAGTTAAAGGAATTTTGAATAATGAAGTGCAGGCTAATGAAGTTGTGATTATTCGTTATGAAGGGCCAAAAGGCGGGCCTGGCATGCAAGAAATGTTGTATCCAACATCTTATTTGAAATCAAAAGGTTTGGGTAAAGCCTGTGCATTATTAACAGATGGCCGTTTTTCAGGTGGTACATCAGGTTTATCCATTGGTCATGCTTCACCAGAAGCTGCTGAAGGCGGTGTGATTGCGATTGTAGAAACAGGTGATGAGATCATTATTGATATTCCTAACCGTTCAATTCATTTGAATTTATCTCAAGAAATTATTGATGCACGTTTAGTGGAACAAGCTAAATTTGGCTTTGTACCGAAAGAAGAACGTTCCCGTAAAGTATCGGCAGCATTGCAAGTTTATGGTGCATTAGCAACATCAGCTGCATTTGGTGCAGTTCGTGATGTGAATCGTTTGAAACAGATTAAGTAAAAGTTACTAAAGTTATTTGAGCCTATCTATAAAATATAGATGGGCTTTTTAATAAGCTATAAAACGACTGACCGTCGGTCAATGCCGCTTGAATATAAATAAAAACTTCAACGTATTCCAATAAAAAGCCCTACAAAAGCAGGGCAATCTATTCATTAAATATTAGAAATTGAAGTCTATTTCTTTAACTGATCAGCAACAGCACCAAAGAAATCAGTATCCTCAATTGGGATGACGCTTTCAGGCTTTGGTTGAGCGCCTAAAACAGCAATCACAAGATTTTCTTTTGGATTCACATAAACATGTTGACCAAAAATTCCAATGGCTTCATAAGCACCTTCATTGCTAGCATAATCAGAATTGACAACAGGCCAGAACATATAGCCATAATCAATTTGTTCCCCATTAATAATGTGCGGTGAGCTTGCATCTTTCATCCAGCCTTTCGGCAAAGTTTCTTGACCATCTATCACGCCTTCATTCAATAAGAACAAACCAAAACGTGCATAATCACGAAGAGTTGCTGATAAACCACTGCCGCCAACTTCTAAACCTTCTGGAGATTCTAGCCACCAAGTCGCATCAGATTCCATACCAGCTTTTGTCCAGATTTTTTCAGAGAGATATTCGCTAACGGGTTTACCAACAGCAGCTTTGACTAAAGCACCTGCAACTTGCGTTTCACCTGTGCTGTAATTCCAAATTGTGCCAGGCTCACCAGCGCGGGGAAGGCTGGCCATCAACATCAGAGTTTCTCCTGGTTTTTGTTCTAATTGAATTTCTAATAACTGACGACGATCAGAAGTGGGATCCGTATAAGTTTCATTCCATGCAACGCCAGAAGTCATTTGCAGAATCTGACGAACAGTGACGCCGTCATAGCTACTATCTTTTAACTCTGGTAAATAATTGACGATCGGATCATCAATGTTTTTGATATAACCATCATGAATGGCCATGCCAATCAATGTTGCAGTTATTGATTTAACAACAGACATCGACATCCATCGTGTATTTTCAGTGTTGCCTAATTCATAATCTTCGAGAACAACTTCACCATCTTTAATGATAATGAGTCCGCTAATTCTATTCACAGAAAGATAATCATAAAGATCATAGTTTTTGCCACGAGATTGAAATTTTACATTACCAAGCTTCTCTTGAGCATGTGGTAATATCAGGATCGTGAGCGACTTTGGCAGTAGCAAATAAACGATCTATATTCCGAAAAGTATTCACCTGTAAATCTGGTGTGAGCGCGCCATCATACACTTGGCGCGCTGTGCCGATGGGTTCATCTTTGTGTGGATTAACAACATCATGAGCAAGTGTTGGTGTTGTGATTAAAGCTAGCGAAACAGTTAAAGACAAAAAAGCTTTTTTGAGCTTTTGTGAAGATTGTTGCATAAAACTCCCTCCATATTTTAATAATGTAGTGATTATATTCAGTGCAAAATATTACACTTAAATGAGTCTAACAAAATATGAAAGGTGATAATACCTAGCTAACCCAGAGTAAATTCAGAATTGTGTTCTAATTATTAGAATAGAAATTGATATTCTATAAATCCAAAACCTTAGTTTCACAATAATAGCCTTTACCGCCAACATAGACTTTTTCAATTTCGTTATCACTATTCGTTGTTAATTTAACGAGGATTTCTGAAGGTGAATCTAATGAGTAACCTTGTTCAAAGACATAAAGATCTTTTTGGATGTTATGTTTTTGATGGAGATAACAAGCCAATGCGCCATTGGAAGTACCTGTTGCCGCTTCTTCGTTAATATCGTACAGCGGAGCAAAATTTCTACATACAATTCGATCATTGTCAGATGCAAATAGATGCATGCCAATCACATTATATTTTTCACTAATTTTCTTAATATGATCAAAATTTGGCTGTAAATTATGTAATTTTTCGATATTTTGAATGGGAATTAAAATATCTTTTAAACCTGTAGAAACTATTTGAACAGGGAAGTTGATATCAATATTGGCAGTATTGAAGCAGTTGTTAAGTGCAGAAATAGGAAGAATATCCGAAAATTCAGGCTGAGTTTGTTGCATAAAAACTGTGTCATTTTCGAGATTGACTTCAAGAACACCACTTTTAGTATCAATTGTATAATGATTTTTTGTTAACAAATTCAATTGATTCATGATTAAAAATGCACCAACAGTAGCATGACCACATAAATCAACTTCTGCCTCTGGTGTGAAATATTCAAATTTATAATCAGCGATGGTAGATTTAGCAATAAAGGCAGTTTCTGAATATCCCAATGTTTTGGCAATTGCTAATTTTTGCATTGTAGTTAGAGGATTGTCCATCAAAACTACGCCAGCAGTATTCCCACCTTGATTATTTTTGCTGAATGCTCTGACAATATAAACTGATATTTCCATGGCTGCCTTTAAAGTAAAATCGTTAAACATTGATAACTAACATTGGTTGAATAACTTCCCATTCATCACATTGACAACTATTTTTAAAAGAGTCATCTTTAATCATTTTCTGAGTTCTACGGCTAATACTGTGAACGTAACATTCTACCAAGTTATATAAATTCACATTATTATATTTAAAACTCTTTGAGCTCATGGCAACAATCTCATGATTTTGTGGGTTTCTAAAAATTAGCCTGCCGTCGTGAGATTTCTCTACTGCCAAATGAGAACCTTCCGTTAAGTTCAAAGAAGCTCGTTGTAATGTTTCAGAATTTTGTCTGCCTAAATAATCCATATAAATATCTTTAGGTGATAACAAAATATATTGCTGATTCATAGAATCATTATTGATCTCTATTGCGTCAATGATGCTATCTTTTGTATCTTGAATGGATTGAATGATGCTGTGTTTTTCACCAAAACTACAAAGCATGAGTGTTTTTTTCGCACGAGTCATACCGACATAATATAATCGACGCTCTTCTTCGTTGTCTTTTTCATAATGTGTATCTAAATAATCTAGAATAAATACATGATCGAACTCTAAGCCTTTAGCTGAATGCATTGTGCCCAAAAAGATTCCTTTTTTAATTGAAATCGGAAGCTCATAAGCATAGTCATATAGCCAATGAATGATACTGTTCACATCAAAGTTTAAATCATCAAATGTTAATATCAGTTGCTCAAAAGCTGATTGAAAATACAGCTGCCAACGTTCAGGATAATCTTCCCAATGAATATGCGATGATATTTCTTTAATATGATTACAAGTTGGCATTAATCTAATTTCTTCAATACATTGTAAGAAATAACGGTGAGATGCCGTAGAAAAATGGCTTGATTTGTCATGCTCATAATAATGTGGGATATTTAATTCAGTTAAACCGCCAGAAAAACATTTTAATGCTGATTCAGATCGAGCTAAAATTGCACAACTATTGATAATGCTTGAGTCAATTTTTGCTAATCGTTTAATCTCATTCAATACTACAAATGCTTGTATTCTATAATCTTTATATTTAAGAATACGAACTATAATTTTTCCTTGGCGTTTTGAATCCAATGTATCCCAATCACCATAAAAACTGTCGCTCTGCCGAGTTCTATCAATTGTAATTGGATGTTTTGATTTTAATCGATTAGGATTACACTCAATCACATTATTTGCAGCTTGAATGATCGCTTTAGTCGATCGGTAATTTTCGACTAAATAATCAATTTTAGCCTGATAATCTTCAGTGAATCGATCAATATATTGATTACTACTACCACGGAATGTATAAATATTTTGGTCATCATCACCCACAGCAAGAATCGTTAATTTTCCATCTTCATCATCTGAATGTCTGCCTGCTAATGCACTGATTAGATTATATTGATCTTCATCGATGTCTTGATATTCATCCACTAATATATATCGATAGCCTCGTAAAAGTTTAGCGCGTGAATCATCTTCTTCATCATATATATTGGTATTTGATTCATCACCATGCAACATTTTTATAGCATCTTGCAGCATGGTTTTGAAATGAGCTTGAACTTCATTGTCAGAAGGATTTAATAGATCACTCTGGTAAGTTGTTCCAGTCAATCGCATAGCAATGCCATGATAAGTCATGACGGTAACGCCATAAGATTCTTTGCCCACCAAATCATATAAACGTTTACGAATTTCGTTGGCAGCAGATCTATTATAGGCAAGGGCAATGATGGCATGGGCAGGCACACGCTGTACACGCAATAAATAAGCGATTCTATGGACAATGACACGAGTTTTGCCTGAGCCAGGACCAGCTAATATCAATCTATTTTCATCTTCACTTTCTACAATACTGCGTTGAATATCATTTAAATCTTCAATAATTTTTTTCCATGAATCTTCACTGGTCGCTAGCGCAAGAATATTTTCGCGACCTTTAAAATATTTCTTAATGAATAATGGCTCATTCAATGAAAAATAATCCAATACATAGTTCATTGCTTCATTAAGTTTAGTTATGCCCATTTCAGCATATTCACCCATAACATGAATTTGTAAACGCCGTTCTTTATAGTGTGTTTTTAATAATTCATAGTCTTTAACTAAATATCTGTTTATTCTAGCAATATCTACGGAAATAGTGAGAGCATTCCTCATCACCGTCATGCCATGATTCAGTGCTAACATTTGTAAATGATGTAGATATAACAAAGTATTGGATAGGATTTCATGTTGTTGGTCAATCGTTTGATATTGCTCAGAAAGTATTATGTCACTGAAAATATCATTTTGAAGGGCTTCAAAAGTTGTTTCTATGAGAATATCTTTGCCTGTACTTTGCACTTTGGCGAGTAAGTGGTTCACAATTTTTTTTGCGATAATTCTTCTATTTTCTCCATTATCTCGTATTTTTTGCCAAGAATAATGCCCATTAACTTTAATTGAGAGAAAGTCCTTGCGACGATCATTTTTAATCTCAATAACTTTATGATGCCCACGCAGATTGGTATCAGCATTCAGAGGTTTATCTTCAGTTAAAGTTTTGAGGATCCTACCAACATACATTGGCATAATCTTACCCTTCACAAGGTAATTTCTTAATGATGTTTGGAGTTCATGTCCATCTAAAGATTGATTAAGTTGATGACACAATATTGATAGATCTAAAGAGCTCCATTCACCAGATTGAATATCAGGCGCAGATTCATCTAATAATTCAAAGATGGCATTTTCACACCATAAACTTAGCTCTAATCTTTTTTGTGTCGTATCTTCAATGCCATGGCGAATATATGCTGTGAGTAAAGTATCATTAGTTAATATTTTTAAGGTTTGAAGTTCCTGTAGAATATAGTTAACGTCATCTATATTACCAGCAACGAGTTCGGCTAATACATCAGTTTCTATGATTTTATCAGGTGGTGTTCTTGCAATATGTTCAACAATCGCAGTGAACTCTTGAGTTTTTCTTTGGCCTAATTCTGCATTTTTAATAGTTTCTACAGCATCAGGTAGATTCATTTTAAGATGTGCAGGGAAGATACGAACAATATTATCTTTTCTTTCTAAGTAGTTGCCTCGTTCTAACCATGCAAGAGCAGTAATCACTTTAGTTCTAGCATTTTCATCATCTATATCGATCGTTTCTACCAATGCATCTTTTAAAATTTCTTTTGGAGTAATGATCAAATCAGCATTCTTACGTTTTTTTTGTTCTGTATGAACTTTTTTATAAATAGCGTTGATATCACCTTGTGTTAATTTGGAAAATTCGGATAAACGAAATTGTGTTTCTAAATCATTAGGTTCATACAGTAAAACGCATTTTGCATTACTCTGATCACGGCCAGCACGGCCAGCTTCTTGTAAATAATTTTCTAAAGATCCTGGAATATCCGAATGAATGACTAAACGAACATTATCTTTATCAACGCCCATGCCAAAGGCATTGGTTGAAACAATGATTTGAACATCGCCAGCAATGAAAGCATTTTGAATATCTTTTTTTTCATTTGCATGCAGCCCTGCATGAAAGTGTTTGCAATTCCAGTTTTGTGCTTGTAATTGTAATGCAATTTCTTCTGCTGATTTTCGTCTAGAGACAAAAATAATAGCGCCATCTTTCTCATTAATATGTGTTGAAAGCAGTTGTGAAATCATGCTCATTTTTTCATGCTTGTCACATGAAATAACCTCAAAAGATAGATTTTCTCGCTCTTTCAAACTAATTTTATCTGTAAATTCAACATCTAATAGATCTTTAAAATGTTGCTTAATATCCTCAATTACTTCCTTTTTAGCTGTTGCAGTGAAACAGCCAATAGCAGGTAAAGGTTGAGTTTCTGAAAAATCTTTAATACATTTTGCTACATATAAATAATCTGGTCTAAAATCATTTCCCCATTTAGATAAACAGTGTGCCTCATCATAAATCCAAGCCCCAATTTGTCGATGTTCAATAGCACTTTTAAATCTAGGGCTGCGAAATTGTTCAGGAGAAACAAATAATAAACCGATGTCGCCCATTTGAATTTTTTCAAGCACATCAGCGCGTTCTGGTAAACTCAATAAACCATTCAGTGCAGCAACATTATGAATATGTTTAGAAATTAAACCATCCACTTGATCTTTCATTAATGCTTGTAATGGGGATACAATAATGGTCAAGCTACCATTTCTAAAAAAACGATTGAGGGCAGGGAGTTGATAACATAAGGATTTTCCACCGCCAGTTGGCAATATGGCAAAAATATTTTCATCCCTCATGCCAATTTCTACAATATCTCTTTGAATACTTTCATTTTTTTCAATGTTTTCATAACGAAAATCATTAAAACCAAAGTATCGTTGTAACTCTTTACGTGGATTATGAATATTAGAACAATAACTACAATGATCTTCACCACAATTTTTTTCCCTCAACATTTGAATAAGTTCAGATGTTTCAGGAAATTGATAACGAACCCATGGTGCTAGCACGGAATTATCACCAGAAACGCGTAGCCAAGCCAATGTATATAAAAATGGAAAGGCAATCTCTGGTTCAAATAGAACATTATGCTCAATCAATTTATTGAGCTCAGTCATGCAGACTTTATGAGTAATATCAATATTAGAATTATGGTTCAAAAGTACTTCAGGTAAAATACGGTTAAAATCAGCAATTGCTAAATTAGGTTTGTGTGTGATTTTTGATAAAATTTCAGCATATGTTGGATTTTCATGTGCCAATATTGTTTGATAACAGCAAAGTTCATCCATATGATGAATTGAAAACTCTTGAAATGCTGCGAGCTGTTCATTGAATAATGTATATGTCGCTTTACAATCTTGCAAAGGTGAATTGAGCTCACTACGAATTAATTTATAATCTTTCAATAATCGATGATAAGGATTTTTAGGGAAGGCAAGTGGTGAGAGTTGTAGGGTATCAATGATTGGTAAATTAAATATATTTAAAGTGGCATCAAACTCTCGTAATATTGGTAAGTCATGATTGAGTATATTATGACCAATTAAGCAATTGGCATTTTTTGCCATTTCTGAAATTTTATTCAGTGCAGATGTTAAAGTATCTTTGGAACGCGTATCTAGCTCAAAGTCTTCCTGAGTCACATCAGGTTGTGCAAAATTATTAATGAGCAAAGCACCAACTTTGAATATCTGTTGGTTTTTAGGGTTAATCTCTAAATCTAAAAATAAGAGATTATTTAAGCTTAATGGAATCATGATCTATAATACATTTATTGAATACTTTTGATAATAATTTAATTATACATATAAATACTCAATGATTAGCAATTTAGCGCTCTTTTTATAAAAGAGTTAATTTTTTACTATAAACGATAGTGAATCCTACGCTCGTAGAATTATAATTTGCGTATGATTATGAGTTCTAGGGTATATTTCAATTAAATTTATCTAAGTTTATATCTCTAATTCATGTTGTATTTTTATTATTTAACATAATATATAGAAGTGGAAATCAGTGTTATAAAAATTTAACCTAGTCAAAACATATCATCATCTATTTAAAAATCATAAATGATTAGATAAGAATTTATATCATAATCACAAATGATATTCAAATAAATCTAAAATGATAAAATCTAAAATCACATATAGAAAGCAAGGAAATCAATGATGGCAAAGACACATAGAATTAGAGATGAAGAACAAGAAATGATTATGCAAAAAAGAATCGACTTAATTGTGAAATACAAAGAAGATGTCAAAGAAAGTGATCTCATACATATACTGATCAATAAATATATTGATACGATTACAATTCGAGATATTGAAGAATACAAAGAAAACCAGCTCTTTAAAAAATAAAGGTATAATTCCCTTTTTGAGTTACAAAATGAAAATCAAAGACCTTATATATTTATCTGAGCTAGAACAATTTGCTGTTGCATATCAATTAAATATAACTTACTGTTATCTAAGTGAAATAAAAAATAGAAAAATCAAAAATTTATCACGAGATTTACAGTTAAAAATCGAGCTTTTTATTATAAAAAATGATCTGCAAAACAAAATTGACCAAAAATTCCAAGAACTAAAAGAAAGTGCCAAGCCACCTGCAAAAAAATATACACCGAAGAAGCCTTAACAGGCTTTTTTTACGTGCTAGAATTGTGTTTCAGTTTCAAAATGGGAAAAAAGGACGGTATTACTAAAACCGTCCTAACGACATCGAATCAGACGCACAGAAGGAAACAAAAATGAGCTTGTTTACACAAATTGGACTAATAGCACTATTATTATTAATGACTACAATAGCATTTATAATCTGGCTAATAGTCATATGCGTAAAAGAAGCAAACAGATATGAGAGAGAAAGACAAGAAGATCGGGCTCTATTAAGAAAACCCAAAGAAATCATAGTCACGATTCGCAACGAATCTGATAAAGATAAAGTGATCAAAGAAATCATTAACTATGAAGCAAGTAATGACAACAGACTAACTTTCAAAGAAAGATCTCAACGTAGATAATATATATAGGCCATCTTTGGGGGAATTTGCTGCGCAAACCGAGCTACCTACCGAGCTAATTTTAATACTAAATTTTAATGCGACATTGATCTGTAAATAGTCCAAGTGTTCCGATTTATGCGATCTGCATCTGTAAAAATTACCTAGTCGGACGCTATAAAATGGATCTCGTCCAAGTCTGGCGGTATCTCTTTCCCTAAAACCTAGTGAACGCTATCGCTCTCAATAAGTGCCCTGTTGTTTTCGTATTTTCTTAACGTGTACAAATCACTGTTATTTGTTTCTTATTACGTCTGTTTCTTCTCTTCTCTGCTATTAATCTGAACAAACTACGCCCCCAATAAAAACAACGGTAAAGGCTACGCCCTCAATAAAATAAATTTTTTTATTTAGATGCCAGCCGACAAGATCAACAAAATGTATGACTTGTTATGTCTGTGTCCAAATAAATAAAGTGCAAAAATTTTTTTTATTTCGCCATTGTTTTTTTGTTGTCGGTTTGTTTACCAGATTAGCAGGCGAAGCGAGAAACTAACGACGGAATAAGAACCAGTTAAACAGCGGTATATTTACACACTAAAAATACTAATGTTGCTAGGCTCGCTCAAAATCTTCAACAGAATAAGTTTTTAAACACAACGGCACTGGGGGCTAAGATGGAAAACAAGATAGAATCAAGCATTGAAATGATTAATGAGCATATTACAACAGCTATTAAATATTATGATTCAGATATAAATAAATACTTAAGCATGGGAGAAGCATTTGGAAGAATGCAAACATTAAGAGCTTTTGAAATGATTAATGACAAACAATTTGAATATCTAAACAATAGCATAAGTTACAGAATTAAAGTAGATATTGAACACTTTAAATTATTAGGAAATTAGCATGAACTGGATAAAATCAAGGATGGTGAATAATGTGTGATTTCGTTTGTGAAAAATGCAATGAACATTATTCACCTTACAATTCAACTGCAAAATATCCTGATAGATATTGCTGCCGTTTATGTGAATATCTTCATGAAAAAAAATGCACTTTCTGTAATCAATATTACATAGTGAATGAGGATAATAACGAACACTTCAGTTCACTTGAGTGTTTTAATCAATACGATCATGAAATGCAAAAGACAGGAATGGAATTTGAAGATTTCTTGCCATTAAATCCAATCGAGGTTGATGATGACAGTCAATGAAAAATTCACTCTTGCAGTCAACCTAATAATCATCGCATATCTAATATGGAGATGGAAACATGACCGTTGAAGAATTAGTTTTTTTATTTGTAGTCCTTGGATTCCCTCTGATACAGTTGATCATGATCATGCTCATAAATCTTATGATGTTACGAGAATAAATTTAAGCCCCAATTAAGGGGCTTTATTTATGTTCTGCGTGAAGATCCACTTGATCGACTGATATTGATCGATCTCGGCAAAGGTGACTTCATCGCATCACGACACATTTTATTCTCAAGCTCAAGTGTGTTTCCTGTTTCACTAAAACACATACATTTATTCTTGTAGTTTACACAACCGCTGACTGGCACTGCTTCCTCAACTGCTGAAAATGCATAAACGCGTTCTGTTAATCCATCAGCTAAATAATTAGTGGGTGGTGGTGTGAATCCCCCCGCCGACGCCTGCACAGGGTGCAACGGCGTATCGGCTTCGGGGGGGACGATGATTTCTTCCTTATCTGCAAAAGATGCAAGACCTCCATTCTTGATCATTCCGTTAGTCAGGTAGCCAAATACAGACAATACGCATATAACACCTATTGCAATTTTCTTAGGTATTTTAAACTTATGTGTATGAATTTGTGATGATTTATAGTACTTGTAAAGTTTCTTTGGAAATGGCCATACTTCCATTGATGCCCTTTCCTGTTCACGTCTATCATTGGGATTATCACAATAATGTGACCATGTATAACGTGAAACAATTGTCGCTCCTTCACCACGATACAAATGCACATGCTTACCGACTAACTTACGAATATGATGATGTAGGAATGTAGCATCTTGCGTTAAGAAAATCAGATCATAGCCATGATGTCTATGTGTTTCCAAGCCAGTTAATCTATCATCTGTCACTTGACCTGGTTTAGCTGTTGCAGGGAAAATCTTTTGTGCTTCGTCATATATCACAACACAGCCGATTGGTAATTGCTGCCAATCATTATGTTCTGGTATCACGTGCACATACTCACCAGTTGAATCAATATTAAAATGACCTGTTTCATCATCAACGGTCAAAGGTATATTCGTATATACCTGACGTTTTTCTTTAACATATTTAACAATGAGTTCAACTGCTGACAAGCTCTTGCCTGAACCTGGCACTGCTGAATATAAAATAATCATGATTTAACTCCCAAAAACACCATACCAACTTTAATCGCAATACTTGTAAGCATTGCTGAAAATATTATAGAAATAGCTGAATCAACTTCTGCCAATCTCATCAACTGTAAAAAAACCAAAGGTAACTCAGTCAGATACTGAGTCATATAATTCATCAATTTTTCAATATATTTATCAACTTGAGTATATGTAAAAAAACCTAACCCAGAAGCTGCAATCAAACGAGCGATAACGCTTGATAAAATCCAGACACCAAGTCCTGTCAAAAATTGAGGCATTAGCTTCTCCTTAAACCAATCATGATATAAATTGCTGTGATATAAGCAGATGCCAACACCAATAAGCCCATCATTTCTAAAAATTCACATATCAATGTGAACTCAAATTGAATATCAATTCCTAGAAAATCAATCTTGATAGGAATCGGTGCTGGACACTGCTTAGAAGCAGGTAATTCAAAACGATATTCACGCTCAAAATCGTTAATGTCTTTTTCAACAACCATGCCAGCAAAAGCATTATCTAACATCCCATCCGCGGCCAAACCAAGCGCGAGGCCTTCCTTCTCCATCTCTGACTGTTTACCGAGCCACCACTTATTTAATTTACCTTCAACTTCTTGGCCTTTAGAATCCAATGCACCCTTGACAGCTTCTTCAACTTGACCTTGTGTCAAACCATTGCCGTTCTCTGAACCTCCATTATTTGATCCATTGTCACTACCACCTTCAGATCCACCATCTTCACCATTGCCCGAACCCGTATCTCCACCTTCTCCACCTTCGCCACCATCTTCAGGATCAGTTGGTTTTGGATCCGTTGGATCAGTCGGGTCGGTAGGGTCTGTAGGTTCAGTCGGCTTCTCTTCAGGGGGATGATTATAAGTAAGCCAAATATCAGGATCATCACATGCCCAAAATTCTTGCTTATAACGTGATTCACCTTCACCAGTAACATCACCGATAGTGATCCAAGAGAAACCATGATCTTTGCCTGACTTGCAATTATTCCAATCTGTCAAATCCGGCTTTGGATCAATACAGATTTCTTTTTCAACAACAGGATAATAAACATCACGCCAATGAGTAACAACACCTGCTTCAATTGTTGATTTCCAACCCTGAATTAATCCAACTCTAGCATAAGAACCTTTGTCAATAACCTCTGCAACAACAAAACAATAAGTATCAGGATATTGTGAACAAGATTTATGAGTATTACCAGCACCATGAATCGTAAAATACTCAATAAAATCAATATTCTTATCAGGTACTAATTCAACACGACAATTTTCTAAAGCAACAGCAGAGCTCAAGGAAGCAAAAAGAATGGCAATACAAAACCGATATAAATTAACCATATAAATTCCATATTCATTATAAATTTCCTAAAAAAAAAGGGACACGAAGTCCCCCAAACAACGGCAAATATTAGAAAAACTGTGCTTTAATCCATTTAATGACCATCACACCTGCTGCCATTACAATAATGTAACCACCGATCGTCTGAATATCTGCGGAACCAGCTTCAATTGCGGTTTTCACCGAAGTAACAATACCTTCACTCATAACAAAAAACTCCTACCTACGATTTAAAATAAATTTGGCTATTTCTTTGAGTATCCAAGCGGATAACGTCATAAGAAATAATTGCCAACCAATTTCCGAACCCATGCCTTCTGACAATCCATTCAGAATATTTGTGTTCTCTTCCCAAGAACGACAAATCCCTTCAACGACTTGTGTACATACATAAGTCATCAATTAATCCTTTTGTTCTCTTTATGAATTTCATAAAGTTTTCTCATTTCATATAGTCGTTTCTCTTCAGCCTTTCGTTCTTCGATAATTTTATAATTTGGCTCTGCTAAATTTGTCTGAAGGAATTCCTTAGTTGGAACAACTGAAAGAGTCGCTTCAGTGATATCTTTACGCGTCGGAAGATGCTCAAGTAAATTGATCACATTCATCTCGGGTAAAGTATCCAAATTGACATGCAAATCATAATCATCTGGACAAGTCAAAGGCTTGATATCAAAACGACTCACTAATGAACGTGCTTCAATAGAAACACCTTCAATAAAACGCTCAGCTATATCAATGCCACTAATTTCTAAAATCTCATTGCGATGTCGATAGAATGTAGTTTTAGACATAATTCTACGATCCTGTAAATCCAAACCAGCTTTCCACATACTTATGGTTTTTATATGTTTTTTCTCGGAAAAAACTTGTAAAGGGTCGAAATACTCAACATTTTCAACTGGAAAATCTAATAACTGGTCAATCTTCTCTTTTGCATATCTCGCTAATTTAGTCATAGTAACTTGCTCCAAATCTCTTAATCCGGAATCCGCCAAAGTTTTTCTATCTATTTCAGTTTCAATACGAACAACGCCATTAGTTTTGGCATATTGATAAGCAAATGATTTTTCTAAGGATTCCCTATCTTTCTTTTTACAATGTGACATCAACTCTTCGTGCTTAACATAAGCTTTTGTAAACAGTCTTCCACCTTTCTTGCCCCACTGGACAGACGTACGACCACTTACAGACTTACTCACATGAGATACTGAGCGAGTCTGTAAATAGTCAACTAAATATTGGGCATTCTCAGGAGAACCTGTTGAAAAATTCACATTGACGTCACAACGTGTAATTACAGCTCCGTATAAGCGAGAACGAATGATTTGACCATCTCTCAAAGATGGATAGCAATTTGTTTTGCCGAACGTAAACGGCGGTAAACCAAACTTAGAAAGAATCTTATTGGCTTTTTTAATTGTGTCAGCAAATGACAAATTAAAAAGATTATCTTTACGACCAAAACGACCGATGTTTCCTGACAAGAAAACTCGAGTACCATCACAAAACAACATTAAGCGAGTTGAATGTGAACCTTCAACAAGGTATTTTTTATAAGAACGCCAAAGCTCTTTATACTCAGTACCATCATGCCAATGTGTTTGCTCTGTAATATTTTTTTCATCATCACTGAAATCTTCAGAAAATGAGTCTAAATCTTCAAGATTTAATAACATGCCATTATTAATTTTGCGTAACTGCCCTGTTTTATCATGATGATCCTGATAAATAGTCAACCAGTCGACATTCAAAGTATTCTCAACTAATGAAAGTGAGAACTTTGAATTATCAACTGGATCGAACTTGGAAACAGGGCAAGCCATGATTACGCTGCCTCTTTTTTAGGTAAAACTTTTAAACCAACGAATCGAATCCCTGGTCTACCTCTCTGTAGAAAAGTTTCCTCTAAAAGTTCACAAGTTGCAGGAAATTCATGGCCATTAACTGAAGAGATGAATGCATCTAATTCAGGTCTGTTTTGAAAGAAAATAGAAACAGTTTCGACACAAGTGCCGAACTGAAAACTACTAAATTTCTCAGTAACAGTTTCTTCTTTACTTTTAGCTAAATAAACACTGGCAAAATGATACGGGGAATTATCTTTTTTTAAACCCCAAATTGGTTCGACGCCTAAAACTAATGCTTTCATATTTAAACCTCATCAAGTTAAACAAAACTTGACTAGGTTAAATAAACATGATCAAAGCAACATATTTATAATAAATTAAACACCTGTTAATAACTCAAATACATTGGTATCACTGAGATACATAGTATATAGAAGTGGAAATCAAAGGTAATAGTTTTACACAAGTAAATGCTATACTATTCTTATCTTTAAATTGGCTTATTAGTAGAAACAAAATGAATTCAGAATTAATCATCAGTAGTATCTTTGCTGGTTTCAAACCAGTTCTTCCATATATTGTGTTAGTCTTTGTATTTGTCATCAGTATTACATTACTCAAAATATTTTTGAGTAATAAATTTAAAAGCCACCAGCTTTTCAATAATACTAACTTTGAAGCTGTCCGTTTGCTTAACAAGCAAGAAGTTAAAGTTTATGAAGCCCTAGTTGAAAATATTCAGATTCAGTCTAATAATCAATACAAAGTTTTTGCTCAAGTCAGTTTAGGTGAAATTCTCAGAAACTCTGATCGCAGTTCTTTCAATCGTATCAATCAAAAACGTCTAGATTTTTGTATTGTGAATTCTGATTATATGCCAATTGCTGCCATTGAATATCACGGCGGTGGACATTTCCGAGGCAACTATCAAGAACGTGATGAAATTAAGCAACAAGCTGTTGAATATGCAGGCTTAGTTTATCATGCCATTTTTGAACATAATTTGGATAATATCCAGGAACATATTCATACAGTCATTATTCCTTTATTATCCAATCAAAAGCCAAAGAAAACAAGAAATTCTAATAAAAATCAGCGTGTTGAACCAACTTTTAAAATTTAACATAATCTTGAGCTTTGAAGAGTTAAATAGATACTTAACTCTTGCTATTCAATAGCTTAAGTTCTTCACTGGTTAATGCCAAGCCTTTTGCAAATTTGGCCAAGACCTGTTTACGTGGATCAGATCTTTGTGCCAACCGTTTTAAAGCATCTTCAAATTCAGTTTGATGCAAAGATTCTTCCAACATATGATCCAAAATACTTAATGATTCAACATATTGAATCCATGGTTTATCTTGGAATTTTCCCAATAATTGTGCTGTTGTTTTAATCTCAGGATGATCCAAAATGGTTGTAATCAATTGATATAATACTTTGGCGCCTTTTTCTTCACTATCCAATAAAAACTCATAATTATGAATAGTTTGGACCAATTGTAAATTATTCAGTAATAATACAATACCACGTTCAACTAAGTTTTTACCTTGGTTTTGGTTGCTTTGCGGTGTACGAGAATTAGCTCTACGTCCTTGTTCTACATGCTTATTGAGAATATTTCTCGAAACATTTGTCTTTTTGCCCAATTCAGCGCGTAGCAAATCACGTAACGGAATGTCTGGCATTGAATTAATCAAAGAGCCCATATCAGATAACAATTGCGAACGACCTTCGATTGTTTCTAAAGGATATTTATTTTCAAAATGATTAAATAAATATTCGGATAATGGTAATGCATTTTGTACTAGCTGATTGAATGCTTCCCTGCCATGTGCTTTTAAATAACTATCAGGATCATGATTATCAGGTAAAAATAGGAATCTGATCTCTTTTTCAGAATGCAATACTGGCAGAGCATTTTCCATAGCTTTGTATGCAGCACTTTGTCCTGCATTGTCACCATCGAAACAAAATACAATGGAATGTGTATAACGGAAAAGATTAGAAACTTGTGTATTGGACATTGCGGTACCTAATGTTGCCACAACATTTTGAATACCAAAATGTGACATCATCACAACATCCATATAACCTTCAACCACTAAAATCTCATTGTAATTGCGAACATCACGGCGCAACTCATATAATCCATAAAGCTCTTTACCTTTATGAAATACCGATGTTTCAGGCGAGTTCAAATATTTAGGCTCACCATCACCAATAATTCTGCCGCCAAATGCAATAGTTTCACCTTTTCGATTGCGAATGGGAAACATCACGCGATCACGGAATCGATCATAATAATGATTAGGCTTATTTTGTGCAGGTATGATTAAGCCCGCATCTTCGAGCATTTTCTCATTGGCGCCCTTGCTTTTTAAAGTCGTCAATAATGCATTCCAACTATCTGGCGCAAAACCAATATTGAAGCGTTCGATATCTTCAGCCGTTAAATCTCGCTTTTGGAGATAATCCCGTGCTTTTTGATGATCTGGCTTTTTCAATTCTCTTTGAAAAAAGAGATTGGCTTCATTCAAAGCGGTTAAGGTTGTTTGAGTTTTCCGTTCAGCTTCAGGTGAAACATTACTTTTGCGCTCATAAGGAATCACCATTCCTTCATGATGCGCTAAAAACTCAATGGTTTCTACGAACTCTAGCTTTTCGTATTCCATTAAGAAAGTAATGACATTACCTTTTGCCCCACAACCAAAGCAGTGATATAACTGTTTGCTTTGGTTGACCATAAATGATGGGGTTTTCTCTTGATGAAAAGGACAACAAGCTTTAAAGCTATTGCCCATTTTTTTCAAAGGTACACGCTGATTAATGATTTCAATGATGTCAACGCGACCTAAAACTTCATCGATAAAATGATTGGGGATAAAACCTTTACTCATTGCACTACTTATTCAATGCCGCTTTCAATAATTTGCTGACTTCGCCCATATCAGCTTTACCTTCTAATTGTGGCTTTAACACGCCCATCACTTTACCCATATCTTTCATTGCAACTGCACCCGTTGATTCAATCGCTTGACTGATTGCAGCTTCAATATCTTCAGGTTTCATTTGCTCTGGCAAATATGGCATGATCACTGTTAATTCAGCTTCTTCTTGTGCCACTAAATCTGTACGTTCTGCTTTCAAGAATTGCTCAATAGATTCTTTACGCTGTTTTACCATGCGAACCAATACAGCTGTCACAGCTGCATCATCCATTTCGATGCGTTGATCAACTTCAACTTGCTTAATTTCTGCGCTGATTAAACGGAGTGTTGCAAGCTTCTCTTTATTCTTTTCACGCATTGCGTTTTTAATATCTTCTAAAATTGTTTCTTTTAAGCTCATGGTTCAACTCCTTTTTCAAATCACATATTATAGAACGATTCAGATTAATTCTCATAAAAAAAGCCCTAAAAAACTTAGGGCTTTTGCATAAAGGTTATGCTATTTACTGAAATGCAGCAAAAATTTCAGCAGTTGTTAATGTTGTACCATTGATGTTCCATTTGCCATCTTTGAATGCTACATCGATAAACAATGTACCTTCTTCAAATTGAACAGGAGAAACACCCAAAGGAGCTGTTTGCATTGCAACCAACATCATCACCATTTGAATGCCGCCTTTAACTTCTTCTTTTGCTTTGGATGCATCTTTGCCATCTAAAGTTAAGATTTTTTCGTATTGAGAAATTAAGTAACCTTCAGTTACAGTACCTTTGAATTTAAATTCAGTGATGAAAGCGTCGATTAATTCAACTGGACTTTTTCCTTTGAATTCTTTTTCAGCAGCTTCTGGGCCAGCCTGTAAAGCAGAAACTAATGCTTCACTTGGTTGGAAAGTTACATCTAATTTAACAGCATCACCAATGGTTAATTTGTTTTCAACAACAGATTCTAAACGAGTATCTTTCGTTAAGATAGATGCGATTTCTTTCAAGAAATTAACTGCTTCTGCTTTATCAATATCAGATGGATCTTGAGTTGATAATGCATTCGCTTTTTCAATTAATTCTTTCCAGTTTTTGATATCTTTAATGCCTTTGATGTCTGTTGATACTAATAATGAACCAAAATCAATTGCAGCCAACTGATCTTTTACAACGCTGATTCCGCCAACATTGTAACCAACGTTTGCAGAGATTAAACCATTGCTTTCTTTTAATGAAGTTTTTGCTTCAAGACTTGAAATTTTTACGTTGCCAGATTCACGACCTGCATCGAATTTAATATCAAACTTATCAACTGTACCAACTGAGCTATATTTCAATGGGCTTGCAACATATTCCGATGAAGATACTAATTTAGAAATATCAGCAGATGCTTGAACTTCTTCAGCCATTGGGCCAACAACTTTTAAGTTTAAGCCTTTACCTTCAAAGCCAGATTTGAAAGATTTGACCGCGCTGTAATCATCATTGAAGTTGATTGCAACATTGCTGTTTAAATCTGTCAATGTTAACTCTGCAACTTTAGTATCAGAAACTAATACAGGTACTGTGTTATTTTCTACTTTAGCTGTATAACCGAATGCTTTATTTTTCTCATTCAATTCGCCTTCGTACTTAGCATTTGCTAATAAATTTTCTAATACAACTTTATCACCTGATTGAGGGATTTCCACAACAACGTTACCGTTAGTTGTACCAACAATTTTAGCGATACCATCTTTAGCATTATATTTAGCAAGATCAACAGTCGCATCAGATGTAATGTTGTATTGCATTAATACGCTGTTTTGGTTTTCAGTGTAATTGAATGTATCTTTTAATGTAACTTTATCATTGGCTTGGTTCAATTGCGCTTCATACGTCATTGTGCCCATGCTAAGATTTGAAGATTGGTTAACAACTGTGTTTGTTGCTGCTAAATAGCTTTTTTCAAAGCTTGTGAATTTTTCTGCAACTGGTACATCATTGTTGTCAGAACATCCGTAAATAACTAATGGTAAAACAACGGCTAAGATGGTTTTTTTCATATACTTTCCTCTGTTAATTCCCCGGTTAAAATTGCGTCATATTGTAGCATATTAAACAACGATTAAAGAATTCGATCGAAACTTTTTTTTACGGCATCTTCAAAAATATTAAAGCCTGCATCGTCTTTAAACATATTTTCGCTCAAATGACGGCGCCATTGACGACTTTTAGGAATACCATTAAATATGCCTAAAATATGTCGGCCAATATGATGAAGACGAACGCCATTTGCTAACTCTTCTTCCACATAAGGTTTCAGTTCTGTGAGAATATCAAAGGCGGACTTCTCCGATGAATCCGCATTGAAATAGAGATGATCTACATCATTCAAAATGAATGGTGAATTATAAACGGCGCGCCCCAACATGACGCCATCCAAATTCTGTTCAACTTCCAAACCTTCTTCAGGTGATTGAATGCCACCGTTTAAAAGAATATTCAAATGAGGGAAATTATTCTTTAGTTCATACACACGCTCATAATTTAATGGTGGAACTTCCCTATTTTCTTTGGGTGATAAGCCAGACAGCCAAGCTTTACGAGCATGAACAATAAAAGTATCACAACCAGCTTTACTGATGGTTTCAATGAAATGATGAGAAAATTCATAATCATCCTGATGATCAATACCAATACGGTTTTTAATCGTGACAGGGATAGAAACTGCTGATTGCATTGCATCAAAACACTCCGCAACTAATTCTGGTTCTGTCATTAGACAAGCACCAAATCGACCTTTTTGAACACGATCAGACGGACAGCCACAATTTAAATTGATTTCTGTATAACCATAATCTTCTGCAATTTTTGCACAAGCCTTTAAATCCGACGGATCAGATCCGCCTAATTGCAACGCAACAGGATTTTCTTCAGGCTTAAAAAAAAGATGATGCTTCTCATCACCATGTAAAATTGCGCCTGTTGTCACCATTTCTGTATATAACAAGCTTTGCTTTGTCATCAAACGATAGAAATAACGACAGTGGCGATCTGTCCAATTCAACATGGGTGCTACGCTAAAACGATGATATTCTTTCATACTATAAAAAACTAAAACCTCTTAAATTAATTAAGAGGTTTTATTATATAAAGGTTTAAATAAAAATTATTCGTTATCCATGAAGCTACGCAAGCTTTCAGAACGGTTTGGATGACGCAATTTACGCAATGCTTTTGCTTCGATCTGACGAATACGCTCACGCGTTACATCAAATTGTTTACCAACTTCTTCTAAAGTATGATCTGTATTCATATCGATACCAAAACGCATACGCAATACTTTAGCTTCACGCGGTGTTAAGCTTTCCAATACTTCACGCGTTGCTTCACTTAAACCAACACTTGTTGCTGCTTCCAATGGTGAAACCATGCCAGTATCTTCAATGAAATCACCCAAGTGTGAATCTTCATCATCACCTACAGGGGTTTCCATGGAAATCGGCTCTTTAGCGATCTTCAATACTTTACGGATACGATCTTCAGGCAAGCCCATTGCTTCTGCTAACTCTTCTGGCGTTGCTTCACGTCCCATATCTTGTAACATTTGACGAGAAATACGATTCAATTTATTGATTGTTTCAATCATATGTACAGGAATACGGATTGTACGTGCCTGATCCGCAATTGAACGAGTGATTGCTTGACGAATCCACCATGTTGCATAGGTAGAAAATTTGAAACCACGACGATATTCAAATTTATCAACGGCTTTCATCAAACCAATGTTACCTTCTTGAATCAAATCTAAGAATTGCAAACCACGGTTCGTATATTTTTTCGCAATAGAGATTACCAAACGTAAGTTTGCTTCGATCATTTCACGCTTAGCACGTTTCGCTTTCGCTTCATTGATGGAGATTTCACGGTTGATATCTTTGATTGCATAAATTGATAAGCCTTGTGCTTTCTCAATTTGCAATAATGCATCTTGAATTTTGAACATTTCTTCTTTATTTTCAGCTAACGCTTTAGCATATTTAGCTTTACCAGAAGAAACTTCTTCAAACCATTCCTTATTCGTTTCATTACCAGGGAAGCCTCTAATGAAATCTTCTCGTGGCATTTTACTGATTGCGATACAAATTTTCATCGCTTTGCGCTCAAGCGGACGAATTTGATCAATCGTATCTTTCAACAAAGTCACCATATCTTCTTGCATTTTTGGTGCCAATCTAAATTCGATGAACTTAGATTTTAAACGCTCTTGAGCTTCTACAATTAAAGCTTCAGCATTCTTTTTACGCTTGTTAGCACGCAAAGCATCGATTTCAGCAATGATGGCCTTTAATTCAGCGATTTTTTCAGCGAATAATTCCTTATTTGGACCTGTTTCTGCGGCTGCACCGCTGCCACCTTCTGACTCTTCATCTTCTTCGATGTCATCAGCAGGCGCTTCATCATCAACAATTTCTAATTCTTCATCGTCTTTATCTTCAACGATTTCAGAATAGTAACTAGCATCAACAAAACCAGTCGCGATATCTGCTAAGCGCTGTTCTGTGCCTAAAGTTTCTTCATAGCGTTGAATTAATAAATCCACTGCAGGATAGAAATTTGCTAAATGTAAAAGAGCGCTGTTTAAACCTTCTTCGATACGGATCGCAATAGACTTTTCTTCATCGCGTGATAAAAGATCCACTGTACCCATTTCGCGCATATACATACGAACTGGATCCGTTGTACGACCAATTTCGCTGCTATCAATGTTAGCCAATACTGCTGCCGCTTCATCTACAGCATCATCATCAGAGCCAATAGAATCATTGGTTAATAATAAACTGTCCATATCGGGAGCTTCATCGCTAACTTTGATGCCCATTTCTGAAATCATAGAAATGATGCTTTCTATTTGTTCTGGATCTATGATGTCTTCAGGAAGGTGATCGTTGATTTCAGAATACGTCAAGTAACCTTGCTCCTTACCTTGAGCAATGAGTTCCTTAATACGTTCTTGTTGTTCTGTAACTGTTAAAGCAGTTTGCTTGCTCATATGTATCCGATAACCCCAATAATGTAAAAAACGCGCAATTTAATATTATACCATATTTAGATTCGTATAATAATGCTCAATACCATGTGCTATACAATGGCAATTTTTTTTGCATTCAACGCCAATTGCTAAATACGCAATTAATATTCATTTTGCGACTCTAACCTTTCCATATTTCTTTCTAAGCTTTTATTCAGTTCGACTTCCATTTGTTTTTTCTGCTCCACTGCATAGTGTTGGTTAGCAGACTCATTGTCGCTGCATGCTGTTAAAAGAAACATAGCCCCTATTATTAAGTATAAGAAATTTTTCACAATTTTGATCACCTATTTAAAATCCATGGATTTGGCGTGATATTGCCCAATATCATGGGCATTTTTGCGCCAGTCGCACTAATTAAATTGCTAGGACGACGATGTATGGTTTGGTTGCCCAAAATTGCAAATGCAATGGCCTCTTTTGCATCACTGCTAAGACCAATGTCTTCTTGTCTCTTAACAATTAAATTTGGTAGATTATAACGTAATCTATCCATTAAAAATTGATTATATGCACCGCCACCACCGACAATTACCTCATCTATCATTAACTTAGGTAAAATGAATTGTTGATAACTGTCTGCTATGCTCCAAGCTGTTAACTCAGTTAACGTATTGATAACATCCTGCGGCGATTGTGCATATTCTTCACAAATTTTGTTAACTCTATCTTCACCAAATAATTCTCTACCTGTTGCTTTAGGAGGTAACTCATTAAAATATGGGTCCGATTGTAATTTTTTCAATAGCTCAGGAATTATTTTTCCACTTTTTGCAATTTCACCATTGTGATCATAATCTTTTTTGTAAAAATATTGCATGGCAGCGTTGATCATCATATTGCCTGGACCAGTATCAAAGGCAAAGATTTCATCTTCTGTACAATGTTTAGGTAAAACTGTCACATTGCCGATTCCACCGATATTTTGTAATAGGCGATTTTTATGGGCATCACGAAATAGAATGTATTCTGTATAAGGCACTAAAGGCGCACCATTACCGCCAGCTGCCATATCCATCGCTCTAAAATTAGAAATCACTGTAGTTTTATGATCAAAAGCTAATTTTGAAGGATCACCAATTTGCAAAGTAGAATGTGTTAATCCATTGGTCGGATTCGGTAAATGATGAATCGTTTGCCCATGAATGGCGATGAATTCTAGCGGCGATTGAACGCTGAATTCTTCCAAAAATTGGGTAATTGCATTGCTATATAATTTCCCCAATTTAAAATTCAATGAACAGATCAGCGCAACATTTGACGTTTCAATATGACTTGCTGCTAAAATTTCAGCTTGAGTCACAGAATCATAAGGATAGCTTTTGTAATGAACCAATTCACAAGATGTTGTTTCATCAAAGCCTGTAATATCCACCAACGCGATATCAATACCATCCAACGATGTGCCAGACATTACGCCAATTGCATAAGCCATATTCAATTAATCCTTCAATGCTTCTGATAAACGTGATTGATTTGCTGCCAAAAGTTGAGTTGCTTGATCACAGTTAATAGATTTTAAATGCATTAAAATAGCTGTTTTTACGTGATTATTGGCATTATTCAATAAAACTTCAGCAGTTTCATCGTCAATATCCAAAATTGTGACGAGCATATTAATGGCGCGTTGGTGAAGTTTTTCGTTGGTTGGTTTAACATCCACCATCAAATTACCATATGTTTTACCAATTTTAACCATGCTGCACGTTGTGAGCATATTTAGCACCATTTTTTGTGCACTGCCTGATTTTAAACGAGTTGAGCCTGTAATGACCTCAGCGCCCACTAACACAGGAATTTTAATATGAGCAATATCAAACATAGGATTATGTTCTGTACATGCCAATGCGATTGTTTGAGCGCCTAAAGATTTAGCATATTCTAATCCAGCAATACAATATGGCGTTCTGCCAGAAGCGGCAATTGCACACAATACATCATTGTCATTGAACTGAATCTTTTGTAAATCTGTAATGATAGCTTCTCTATTATCTTCTGCATTTTCGACAGGATTTCTTAAAGCACGATCTCCGCCAGCAATGATGCCAATCACAGTTTCTTCACCGACCCCAAAAGTAGGTAAACATTCTGAAGCATCCAAAACGCCTAATCGACCAGATGTGCCAGCGCCAATATAAACTAATCGTCCACCTTTTAAAATTGCAGCTGCAATTGTATCAATGGCTGTAGCGATATGTTTTGTCACATTGGCAATAGCATTGATGACATTTTGATCTTCGTGATTCATTAATTGAACCATTTCTACTGTGCTCATCTGATCAATGTGAGTACTGAGATTATTTCGCTGTTCTGTCAGCAAGTTTTTAACAGAGTTTGATGCCATATTATTGTCTTTGTCCAAAAATGAGTTGTGCTTGTCGTGTGCATTTTTCTTGGGCTTTATCAGAACATTCATAAATTCTAATATAGAGTTTTCGAGTTTTAATGTATTCGCTTGGGTTTTTGCCTATAAAATAGTAAACAGGTAATCCATTAGCTTGCCTACGATCAAACCATGCCGCTTCAAATCCATTTAAATGATCAATCGTTTGTTCAAAAGTTTTAATGGGATCATCGAAATAAAAGGATAAATATCGAGTACCTTTATGAGCAGAGTATTCAAAAACTGATTGATTTGGATCACTTTCTAATGTGCGATCTGACTCATAATTTCGGCCAGATTTCGTAAAATTAACATTTAAATATTTTTCAGCATCTTCTAATGTATAACCTTTTTGATCCCCATTTTTAGCGACAGCTAAATGGAGGAAATTTTTCATATCATCCGTTAAGCTCTGTGCATCCACAATGATAGTCATTAACAGGATTGCACTGATGAAAATTTGGTAAAACTTTTTCATATGAATACCCAATATGCTGATGCTGTCATGATAACATTTTAATGAAAAGTGCGTAAAACCGCTCAGCTATCTCTTTTAATGCGTTAAAATCATCGCTTGGACATTCATCCAAAGCTAAATGCATACCATGATAAATTAATAAGGCTGCCAAATCTGGTGATGCTACATTCCAAGCATTCACATCATTCCCTTCTGCGATAAGATTTTCTAAAAATCGTACCACTATGGTTCGGTCTTGATGATCTTCTATGTGATGACTTTGGTGAAACAGTGCATCATGCTCTGCTTTATGATCATAATAATGTTGAATGCTGCCCATGCACCAAGCATGTATTTTGCCATGCCAATCACTACTTTTACATTGTGCAATGTAATCTGCCGTCAAAGTCATGAAGCCTCGCATATAGTTAGCACGCAAAGTTAAAATTAAATCATCCTTAGATTCAAAGTAATGATAAAAAGTTCCTTTGGCGATATTCACAGCTTTTACAATATCATTAACAGTGGTTTCTTTTTGGCCATGTTCTATAAAAAGTCTGAGTGATATTTCGAGAATTTCAGCATGTCTTTCATCATAAGTTTTTGTGACTTTCATGTTATTTCCTGCATTTAAACTGTTGCACATTGTACCTATAATTTAATTAAAAAGCACATTGACCGACGGTCAGTCGTTTTATACAATGCAATTCTTAATTTAAATAGGATCTGTTATTAATGAAATCTAAAGAAATCATCACCATGATTGCTGTATCTTTAGGCTCTTTTATGGTGACTTTGGACATCAGCATTGTTAATGTTGCGCTACCTGCGATACAAAATGATCTCAATTCATCCATTATTAATCTTCAATGGATTGTAGATGCTTACGCTCTTTCACTCTCTGCCCTGATATTATCTTCTGGTGTAATGAGCGATCGTTTTGGTAAAAAGCGTATTTGGATCATAGGCATTTCTGTATTTACATTAGGTTCGCTACTTTGTACCCTCGCTGTGAATAATATATGGTTAATCATAGGCAGAATTACACAAGGAATCGGAGGCGCAGCTTTAATTCCTGGTGCTATGTCGATCATTATGATGACATTTTCGGATCACCATATTCGCAATAAAATGGTGGGCATTTGGTCTTCCATCACAGCTATTGCGCTGATTGCTGGCCCAATATTTGGGGGATTTCTGGTGGATTATTTCGGTTGGTGGACAATATTCTCCATCAATCTTCCCATTGGTTTATTCGTGATTGGTTTAAGTATTTATGCCGTTCAGTCAGAACCACAAAACTGCTCTATCTCTTTAGATCCTATTGGGCAAGTACTCACAATTATCACGCTTGGAACATTAACCTTTGGTTTAATTGAATTATCTCAAGCCCCTTCTTTACTGTTCATCATCATGATTTTCTCTATGACTGCCTTCTCTTTAATTCTATTCATTCTATGGGAAAGACAAATTTCAGCGCCATTAATTTCATTATCATTATTTAAATCTTGGCAATTTTGCCGAAACAATCTTGCATCTTTTGTCATTGGGTTTGCCACATATAGTAATATCTTCTTTTTATCCCTTTATTTTCAAAATGCACAAGGATACAGTGCGGTAGAAACTGGCATTCGTTTAGCACCAGAATTCATTGCAATGGGAATATTTGCGATGAGTTATGGAAAACTCGCCAAAATCTTCGATACTGAACATTTAATTAGATTCGCTTTTATACTAATTTTCATCTCATCCATGATCATGGCATTCTTTACTCATAATACAAATTATCGAATCATTGCTATTACTATGTTTGTAATGGGAAGCGGCATGGGCATCGCAATCCCTGCCATTAGCTTATTAACATTAAAAGATGCAAATTCTAGCAATTTAGGCTCAATCTCCGCCATTATGAATGCTTTTAGGCAAACTGGTATGGCAACCTCTATCGCATTGCTCGGAGCTGTTATGTCATTCAGCGCAGTGCAACAATTAAAAATCCTACTTTCAGCAATGACAAACTACGAAAATGTGGCAAATAATATAATCACACAAGCCATCATTCCAAATGACTTGAATATACCCTTAACACAAATACAAGCTTCATGGGCTTATGGTTTTAATATGGCCATGGTTGGTGCTGCTATTTCGACAGTTATTGTGATCATTTGTTTATTAATTAAGGAAGATAAAACCTAATTCCTTTATTATTTTTTCAAAACGCATTGACTGATGGTCAGTCGGTTTATATCTATCAATAACGCATAAAAAAGCCATTGATTTTACTCAATGGCTTGCCAATTAAACTTTAAATTCAATGAAGATTATTCAATCACAACCAATAAATCTCCAGCTTCTACTGTATCACCAGCTTGAACATAAACATTTTTCACTACACCAATTTTTTCTGAACGTAGGATTGTTTCCATCTTCATCGCTTCCATTGTCAATAATGCATCACCTTCTTTCACATTATCGCCAACTTTGACGCGCATTAAACCAATCATGCCTGGCATTGGCGCACCAATCTGGTTTTTGTTTGCAGGATCAGCTTTTACACGTTTAGCACTGACACCTTCCAAACCTTTTTTCAAAGTTTTAAAGATACGTTGTTCACCATTTAACTCATAGAATACTTGACATTCACCTTTTGAATCAGGCTCAGAAACGACCAACATGCTGATCAAAAGATCTTTACCTTTTTCTAACTGTACAGAGAATACTTCATCTTCTGACATTGGATAGAAATAGTTCTTCGTTGGAATGATAGAAACATCACCATATTCATAGCGGAATTTTACAAAGTCACTGAATACTTTTGGATACATTACATATGATGCCAAATCAGTATCTGATACTTCATATTTAAATTTGTTCGTTAACTCAAAACGCAATGCATCAAAGTTAATTTCTGGCAATTGACTACCTGCATTCACAACTTCTGGTTGTTTACCTTGGAGAATTTTTTTCGTTAAATCCGCAGGTAAACCACCATTTGGAATCCCCAACTCACCGTTAAACAAACCCACAACTGATGCAGGAAATGCAATTTCACGTTCAGGATTTTTCACATCTTCCGCTGTTAGATTTTGCGTCACCATCATCAACGCCATATCGCCCACAACTTTAGAACTTGGCGTAACTTTTACAATATCACCAAATAACGTATTCACATCCGAATATGCTCTTGCCACTTCATCCCAGCGAGATTCTAAACCAATACTGCGAGCTTGTTCTTTTAAGTTCGTATATTGTCCGCCTGGCATTTCATGACGATAAACATCCGAAGTTCCTGAACGTACGCCCGATTCAAATGGCGCATATAATGAACGAACACCTTCAAAGTATGTAGAAATTTGAGTAATTGCGTCATAGTTCATTTTTGGATCACGATCTGTATGCTCTAAAGCACGTAAAATTGAGCCCATTGGTGGTTGACTTGTCAAACCTGAGAAGCTATCCATTGCGCTATCTACAGCATCTACGCCAGCTTCAATCGCCGCCAATACACTTGCACCAGAAATCCCTGAAGTATCATGCGTATGGAAATGAATAGGTAAACCCACCTCATTTTTCAATGCTGTCACTAACTCTTTTGCAGCCAATGGACGACATAAGCCCGCCATATCTTTAATTGCAATAATATGTGCGCCAGCTTTTTCTAACTCTTTCGCCAATTTAACATAGTATTCCAACTGATATTTAGGTCGTGCTGCATCATGAATATCCGATGTATAGCAAATCGCCGCTTCACACAACTTACCTGTATCAATTACTGAATCCATGCAGTAACGCATGTTATCAATGATATTCAATGAGTCAAATACGCGGAATAAATCAATGCCTTTTTTTGCAGCTTGTTCAACAAAGAACTTAATTGCATTGTTTGGATAGCTAGTATAACCGACACCATTTACACCACGAATCAACATTTGCAATAAAATGTTTGGCATTGCTTCGCGTAATTTTTCCAAACGCTCCCATGGATCTTCATTCAAAAAGCGCATTGCAACGTCAAATGTCGCACCGCCCCAACATTCCATAGAGAACATTTGTGGTAATAATTCTTGATAAGCTGGTGCAATTTTTAACAAATCATAACTACGAACACGCGTCGCAAACAGTGATTGATGCGCATCACGCATTGTCGTATCTGTGATCAAAACTTCTTTTTGTTTGAGCATCCAATCACTGAAACCTTTTGCACCCAATTCATCTAAAATGATTTTTGAGCCCTTAATATTTTGATCTTCTGTACGTGGTTTTACAGTTGGCAAAACTGGCGTCGCAAAATGTTTTGGAATTTCACGACCTTCTACTTCAGGATTACCATTCACTTGAACTTCAGATAAGAATTTCAAAAGATAACTTGCACGATCACGACGCACAGGGAATTGGAATAATGAAGGCGTTTCATCAATAAAACGCGTAATACATTCACCATTAATGAACAATGGATGATTGATCACATTTTCAACGAATAATAAGTTAGTTGCTAAGCCACGCACACGGAATTCACGCAATGCACGATCCATACGGTAAATCGCTTCTGCACTATTTCTACCCCAAGTTGTCACTTTCACTAACAATGAATCATAGTAAGGTGTAATGACAGCACCAGCATAAGCTGTACCACCATCCAATCGAATACCAAAACCTGCTGGCGAACGATAAGCATTGATTGTACCGTGATCAGGTACGAAACCATTGGCAGGATCTTCTGTTGTAATACGACATTGTAATGCTGCACCTGTCATTTCAATTTGATCTTGATGTGGCACTTCTAAAAGTTTGTCACCAATGCTTAAACCTTCTGCAATACCAATCTGCGCTTTAACAATATCAACACCTGTAATGGCTTCTGTCACTGTGTGTTCTACTTGAATACGAGGATTCACTTCAATAAAATAGAATTTTTGTGTATCTGCATCCATTAGGAATTCAACAGTACCCGCATTTTCATAGCCTGCTGTTTTACCAATTTGAACGGCATAACCACAAACTTCCGCACGCAATGCATCATCCAAATATGGTGCAGGTGCGCGTTCAACAACTTTTTGGTGACGACGTTGAACAGTACAATCACGCTCAAATAGGTGAACAATGTTACCAGCCTGATCACCTAAAATTTGAACTTCTACGTGACGAGCACGCACAACCAATTTTTCTAAATAAACTTCATCATTCCCGAAAGCTGCTTTAGCTTCACGACGTGCAACTTCAATCGCCTCTAACAACTTACTTTCATTTTCCACAACGCGCATACCGCGACCACCGCCGCCCCAGCTCGCTTTTAACATGACAGGATAGCCAATATCATCCGCAATTTTAAGCACCGCCGCATCATCATGAGGCAAAGGCTCTGATGCTGGCATGACAGGCACACCTGCTTTCACTGCCAAATTACGAGCGGAAACTTTGTTACCTAACAACTCTAGAATGCGTTGATCTGGGCCAACAAAAATAATGCCATTCTCTTTACATGCTTTTGCCAATTCTGGATTTTCAGCTAAGAAACCATAACCAGGATGAATTGCATCTGCACCTGCCTCTTTTGCAATACGAATAATATCTGCAATATCCAAATATGCTGCTAATGGTGGTTTGCCTAAACCCACCAAGTAACTTTCATCTGCTTTATAACGGTGAACAGCTTTAATATCCTGCTCAGAATAAATTGCCACAGTATTAATGCCTAACTCAGAAGCTGCACGCATAATGCGAATTGCAATTTCTGATCGGTTGGCTACTAATAATTTTTTGATCTTACGATCCAACTGTAGCTCAGATGCTGCTTGAATGTTCATAATTCATCCTCTAAAAGTGACTAGCTTAAAATTTCCTGCTGTACTTTTATAATGGAGTTCATAGAAAGATTCAATCCTCCCCCAAAGCTATTGACCAATCTCAATAACACAGTAGAACAGTCAAAAAGTAGTGACCATGTAGCGATCTTAATATTATTTACTACATTAAATATCAATAAGATAATCAATATAGTGTTGATAAAAAAATGGTAGTATATGCAAATTTATAGAAACTACATAAATTTTAGAAGATATAGATGCGAAACAAAATTGCGTAAAACAATCATTAATAGCATTTAAATTCTGCATATTTTTTAGCTATTGCTCAAAACAAGAGCGGATCAATTTTAAGAAATAACTTCAAAGCAATATCTAAAATTATTTATGTACGGCAATTTTCCGTATGATAAAATACCACATACATCCATACAAGTTAAAAAGGAGGTAATCATGACTGCAAAAACTGAACGCGTAGAAGCTCGTTTCTTACCAGAAGTTAAGCAATTAGCTGAACGTGCAGCATTAGCAAATGGCATGACATTGACAGATTATCTAGCAAAATTGGTTCGTGAAGATGCACCGAAAACATTAAGCGCTTATTCTGAAATTCAATTAACTAATCAGCAATTTGATCAATTCATGCAAGCATGCCAAGCAACACAAAAACCAAGTAAAGCAATTTTAGATGCCGCAAAACGATTAGATGAAGAGGGTTTTTAATTGAAACTCTGCCAAGCTTTTGTCCCTATCGATAAAGATAAACATTTAATTAAAGGATTTAATTGTGGCAAATCTGAAATGAATGAATTTTTAGTAAGATTTGCCATTAAACATCATAAAGCAGGCTTAAGTAGCACTTATGTTTTGCCAATTGATGATCCATCTACTGATAAAGTTGATATTGCTGCCTATTACACACTTGCTGTATCGACCATCATTAAAGAATATCTTCCTACAACTCAAAGCTTACCCAAATATCCAATCCCAATGGCATTATTAGCACGATTAGCAATAGACAAGAGTTTTCAAGGGCAACATTTAGGCTCGAAAACGCTCATTTATGCATTAAGACACGCTGTACGTTTATGTGACTCAGGCTTGCCTGTATTTGGCTTAATATTGGATGTACTAGATCAAGATGCCCTAGCCTTTTATCAGAAATTTGATTTCTTCCAACCTTTAACAAATAATCCTATGAGATTATTTGTTTCAATGTCATCATTGCGCCAAATATAAAATTTTATTGAATCCTTGTCGCAAATCACTTCCAGCCTTTCTCTATAATAGTTATCTCATGTGGCGTATCCAAAGGCATCTCTTTTGGAATATATATTTTTGGAACCAAATAATAATTTCCTTTTTTTAATTCTGTATTCCATGGGGTTTTATCCCATTTTGCATCAAGGATAACCATGTCTGAATTATTAGCATCTCCCCACCACTTACCATAAGTTTTAATAACCATCACTTCATTAAGATCTCCTTTTTTATTTACAGAGTAGATAGCCATTGACCCAAATATCTTTTTTCCCATTCAGGTTTCAAATCTTTTTGTAAGAAAGAAACCCCAAATATAAATGCTCTATTGTTATGAGCAGTGAAATATTCATTTTTTGTTTGTAATAAATGGAAATTATTTTTATCTATTTCTAATGAGTCTGCAAAACTTAACTGATATAACATCATAGATAAACACAGCATAATTAATTTAACCATGATAAATCCTTATTTTTATATTAATTGCTTATTTATAAATACAGCGCTTTATAATTATACTATTTATATCTAAAAGGATATTGGTAAATAACAAAAAACCGACAAATATGCCGGTTTTCATGATCGGGATTTATTATAACTTAAAGTTATATTTAAGCATTAAACCTTAACAATCCAGCCTTCTGGCGCTTCAATATCACCAAATTGAATGCCAACTAACTCGTTATAAAGCTTCGTTGTGATTGGACCAACTTCTGTTTCACTGTAGAACACGTGGAATTTATCTTGCGTTTGAATGCCACCAATTGGAGAGATGACAGCTGCTGTACCACATGCGCCAGCTTCCACAAATTGATCCAACTCTGATAAATAAACATCACCTTCAATTGCTTCCATACCTAAACGCTCTTTCGCAATATGCAATAAAGAATATTTAGTAATACTTGGCAAAATGGATGGAGAAATTGGCGTGATGAACTTATTATCCGCTGTGATACCAAAGAAGTTAGCAGAACCCACTTCTTCGATCTTCGTATGAGTTGCAGGATCTAAATAGATACAATCTGAGAAATTACGCTCATGCGCTTCGTAACCTGGCAATAAACTCGCTGCATAGTTACCGCCAACTTTAGATGCGCCTGTGCCCATTGGCGCTGCACGATCATAATCAGAAATGATAAAGTTCGTTGGCACCAAACCGCCTTTGAAATATGGCCCAACTGGCATACAAAATGCAGTAAAAATAAATTCTGGCGCAGGTCTTACGCCAATATTTGCACCCACGCCAATATACAATGGGCGAATATACAAAGAAGCACCTGTACCATAAGGTGGCACATAAGCTTCATTCGCACGTACTACTTCTTTGATCGCTTCCACAAACATCTCTTCAGGAATTTGTGGCATACGCAGACGGCGGGCACTGTCATTCATTCTGCGTGCATTTTCATATGGGCGGAATAATTGAATGCTACCATCTTTTGTACGATAAGCTTTCATACCTTCAAAACATTGCTGACCATAATGCAAGGCTGTTGAACCTTCGTGAATATGAAGATTAGGATCTTCCGTCAATTCACCTTTCTGCCAAGCGCCATCCACATGCTTTGCTAAAAAGCGAAAAGGTGTTTGAATGTAATCAAAACCTAAATTTTTCCAATCAATATCTACTGTTTGAGACATGTTTATGATCCTTATAGACTATATTGAGGAAGATCATCATCAAATGTTTGATCATCTAAACTATCAATAATATTAACCTCGCCGATCATTGCACCAATATCAGTGAATACAAGCGCATTAATATGCTTAATGTATTTCTCAAGTTCCGCATAATGAATGCGTAAATTTTTCTGAATGGCATCAACACTACGCAGCTTCGCAACATTATCTTCAATTTCATTAAATGTTTTACCGTATTGCGCACCTTCGATCAAAATTGCATTACACATAATGTATTCAGGCTCAAAGCTCACAAAACCAAAACCGATCAGATAATATTTATCCATATCAATCTTATGTTCACGGCATAATGCAGCAAGGCTTGCAATTCTACCTTCCCAATCAATCTCAATTTGTCCGACCAAATCACTGTATTTTGTTTTTATTGCTGGTTTAGTAATAGGGAATTTTTTCATATTTTCTCTTCTTTATCCATTTGAATGGCAATGTTATGGTAAAAAATCTTTTAAAAAACGTCCTGTAGCGCTTTTCGGATTATTGGCGATATCTTCTGGCGTTCCTTCACCAATTATCATACCTCCTTTATAACCGCCTTCTGGACCTAAATCAACAATCCAATCAGCTGTTTTAATCACATCTAGATTATGCTCAATGATTACAATAGTATTGCCTTGATCACGCAAAGTATTAATCACCGTTAATAATTGTGCAATGTCATGGAAATGCAAACCTGTTGTTGGCTCATCTAAAATGTATAAAGTTTTACCAGTATCGCGTTTAGATAATTCACGAGATAATTTCACGCGCTGCGCTTCACCGCCTGATAATGTCGTAGCATTTTGCCCAAGCGTAATATAACTTAAACCCACATCCATTAAGGTAGATAATCGACGATGAATCACAGGAATTGCAGAGAAAAATTCACATGCATCTTCCACGGTCATATCTAATACTTCGCTGATATTTTTGCCTTTATACTGAATGTCCAAAGTTTCGCGGTTATAGCGTTTACCTTTACACACATCACATAATACATAAACATCTGGCAAGAAATGCATTTCAACTTTAATTAAACCATCACCTTGGCAAGCTTCACAGCGTCCACCTTTCACGTTAAAGCTGAATCTCCCCGCAGTATAACCACGCGCACGAGATTCTGCTGTACCTGCAAAGAGTTCTCGAATTGGTGTAAATAAACCTGTATAAGTTGCAGGGTTCGATCTTGGCGTTCTACCAATTGGGCTTTGATCAATGTTGATCACTTTATCAATGTGTTCTAAACCTGTGATTTCTTTGACGGGTGTAACTTCTTGGCTGGCACGATTTAGAGCATTGGCAGTAAACGGATACAACGTATCATTCACTAAAGTAGATTTACCTGAACCTGAAACGCCCGTCACACATGTTAATAAGCCCACAGGAATATTCACACTCACATCTTTTAAGTTATTGCCTGTTGCACCAATGATGGACAATTGCTTGTCAGGATCATTTTGAGCGCGCTCTTTCGGCACAGCAATCTCTTTTTTCTTCGATAAATATTGCCCTGTTAAAGATTCAGGTACAGCCATGATCTCTTTCACATTGCCTTTAGCCACAACTTCACCGCCATGAACGCCAGCGCCTGGGCCAATATCCACAACATAATCGGCTGCACGAATGGCATCTTCATCATGTTCAACCACAATCACAGTGTTACCTAAATCACGTAAATGAATCAAAGTTTTTAATAAGCGTTCATTATCACGTTGATGCAAGCCGATCGAAGGTTCATCCAATACATACATTACGCCCACTAAACCTGCACCGATTTGTGATGCCAAGCGAATACGCTGTGCTTCACCACCCGATAATGTTTCCGCTGAGCGAGATAGATTCAAATAATCCAAACCAACATTCACCAAGAAACCTAATCGCTCGTTAATTTCTTTCAAAATTTTATCAGCAATTTCAGCTTTTGCGCCTGTTAATGTCAAAGTAGATGACCAATTCAAAGCATCATCAATGGACATGGATGTTACTTGATTAATGGCATGATCATGGATCAATACATTGCGCGCAGACTCATTTAAACGCGCACCTTTACATGCTGCACAAGGGCAAGATGTTAAATATTTTGCCAACTCTTCACGCATACTTTGCGAATCTGTTTCGTGATAACGGCGATCTAAATTCGGTAAAATTCCTTCAAATGCATGTGTTCTTTTAACAACTTTGCCATTAGAGCCATAATATTCAAAGTCGATTTCTTCTTTACCACTGCCATTTAATACAACATTCTGAATATTTTCAGGCAATTCTCTGAATGGTACTTCAGGATCGAATTTATAATGCTTTGCCAATGACAATATCATTGAATAGTAATAAAAAGCTTTTTTATCCCAACCACGCACAGCGCCAGTTGCTAAAGATAATTCATCACTCGTGATCACTTTTGTGGGATCAAAAAATTGGCTCACACCTAAACCATCGCACGATGGACAAGCGCCCGTTGGATTATTGAATGAGAATAATCTTGGCTCTAACTCAGGCAATGAAAATCCACATTCTGGGCAAGCATAGTTTGCAGAGAATTGGAGCATGATGGATGGATCATTCATATCCACCGCATAAACTAAACCTGATGATAATGTTAACGCTGTTTCCATCGATTCAGCCAAGCGCTGTGCAATATCAGGGCGCACTTTAAAGCGATCAATCACCACTTCAATGCTATGCTTTTGCTTAGGATTAATTTCAGGTAACTCATCGATTTCATAAACTTCGCCATCAATTCTAATGCGCAAATAACCTTGTGATTTTAAGCCTTCGATTAATTTAACATGTTCACCTTTGCGATCACGGATCACAGGCGCTAATAACATGATGCGAGAATCTTCAGGCAGATTCAAAACTTGATCCACCATTTGGCTCACAGTTTGTGCATGCAAAGCTAAATGATGAGTTGGGCAATGAGGTGTACCAATTCGCGCAAATAATAGGCGCAAATAATCATAAATTTCTGTCACTGTTCCCACGGTAGAACGTGGATTATGGGAAGTTGATTTCTGTTCAATTGAAATCGCTGGCGATAAACCTTCAATGTGATCCACATCTGGTTTATCCATCATCGATAAGAATTGGCGAGCATAAGCGGATAACGATTCAACGTAACGTCTTTGTCCTTCAGCATACAAAGTATCAAATGCCAAAGAAGATTTACCAGAACCTGATAACCCTGTAATCACAATGAGTTTATTGCGAGGTAAGGTTAAACTGATATTTTTTAAATTGTGCGTGCGTGCACCTTGAACCGTAATATTTTCCATGCTTACTCTCAAAAAGAACACTCCCAATGAAGGGAGTGATCAAATGGTAATGATTGATATTAATTATTGAATGGGGTTATCTTTCACAAAAATCAAACTTTTCAATAAATTCAATGCTTCATACAATTGATTATCAGAAACAGCCAAATCACGTGCTTTTGCAGATTGCGAAAAAGTTGTAATGGTTTGCTCAGTATCTGAACCTTTATTCAAATGCTTTGCTAAATTCTCTTCACGAATGAAACTAGAATTTTTCTCTGAGTCCACATTTAAAGACAATAACTCAATATTGGGTGAAATGCCTTCACCTTGAATCGAGCGACCTTCTGGCGTGTAATACAATGCCGTTGTATATTTCATGCCTTGACCTTCAGCCAAATTCACAACTGATTGCACAGAGCCTTTACCAAAACTCTTTTCACCTGCAACAACGCCACGGCGCTGATCTTGAATCGCCCCAGCCACAATTTCAGAAGCCGATGCTGAACCACCATTGATCAACACAACTAATGGTGCACCTGCCAAAACATCACCAGGATTTGCCACAAAATCGATGCGAGAAGCAGGATCACGACCTTGCGTATAAACGATCAATCCTGATTCTAAAAATAGATCAGAAATCTCAACGGCTTGATCTAAAACACCACCTGGATTATTACGCAGATCCAAAATCAAACCTTTCACTGCTGACTTCTTAGCACTGGCTTGTTTATTCAACTCCATGATGGCATTTTTCATCTCTTCTGCTGAACGCTCTTGGAATTGACTCAAACGAATATAACCAAACTCATTATCAATTAACTCACTTTTAATGCTTTCAGTTTTAATCACATCACGCACGACAGGAATTGTTAATGGCGAACGCTCACTCTCACGAATGATCGTCAATACAACTTCAGTGCCAGGATCACCCTTCAGCATATCCACAGCTTTTGCGACATCAATAGATTGCACAGCAGTCGAATCAATCTTAATGATTAAATCACCCGCTTTAATTCCTGCTTTTTTTGCAGGTGAACCATCCATCGGCGCAATAATGCGAATTAAACCATCTTCGCTCACGACCTCAACACCTAAACCTGCAAAAGATCCTGTTGTCACCTCTTGTACGCGCTTATAAGATTCAGCATCATAAAATTCAGAATGAGGATCCAAACCACTTAACATGCCCTTAATGGCATTGTTCACTAACGTTTCCTCTGTCACATCTTCCACATAATTGGCACGCAGCTGCTCAAATACATTGACGAATAATAACAATTGCTGCACAGGTAAGTTTTCTACAGCAGCTTCATCCATAGTCTCTGCGCCAATCACTGGCACTGTGACTTTAGGCTGATCAATCGTCAATGCCATACTTTCGCTATTGGCAAAAGAAACCAAAGACAACAGCGCAATGGTTAGTAAGGATTTCTGAACCTTTCTCATCCTGAATTTCTCCGTTTATTAATCGTAATTATTTGAAATGGATTAAGTTATGTCCTGTCATTTCTGCTGGTTGTTCAACACCTAATAAATGCAAAATCGTTGGCGCGATATCTTTCAAAGCACCATCTGGCGACAATACAGCAGGACGACCTAAATAAATGAATGGTACAGGGCCAGTTGTATGCGCGGTATGAGGCTGATTAGTTTTATCATCCCATGTTAATTCAGCATTACCATGATCCGCTGTCACTAATAATTCTCCGCCCACTTCCAATACAGCATCATAAACTCTGCCCATACAATCATCCACTGTTTCTACAGCTGTTACGATCGCATCAAAAACGCCTGTATGACCAACCATATCAGGATTTGCAAAGTTACAAATGATCACATCAAATTTTTGAGATAAAATTGCTTCCACTAAGTTATCTGCAACTTCTGGCGCGCTCATTTCTGGTTGAAGATCATAAGTCGCCACTTTGGGTGAATTCACCAAAATACGTCCTTCGCCTTCAAACACTTGCTCTCGGCCACCATTGAAGAAAAATGTCACATGAGGATATTTCTCAGTTTCAGCCAAGCGCAATTGCGTTAAATTATGTTTCGCCAATACTTCACCCAAACCATTCACCAATGATTGTGGTGGAAATGCAATCTCTGCATGAATCGTATCTTTATACAGAGTCAAACAAACATAATGGGATAATTTCGGACGATATTTAGGGACAAAGCCTTCAAAATCATCTTCTGTGAATGGATAAGTGATTTCACGCGCACGATCAGAACGGAAGTTCATGAACATCACAGCATCGCCATCTTCCATTTTAACAGCTTCACCGATCACTGTTGCTTTCACGAATTCATCGTTTTCATTGCGATCATAAGCAGCTTTTAAGCCTTCCATTGCAGAGTTTGCATGAAATTCACCTTGACCTTGGCTCAATAAATCATAAGCTTGCTCAACACGCTCCCAACGGTTATCGCGATCCATTGCATAATAACGACCAATGATCGTTGCAATGCGACCGACTTTTGTATCTGCAAATACCGCTTCAGCTCTGTCAATGTAAGTTTCTGCCGAGCGCGGTGGCGTATCACGACCATCCAAGAATGCATGTAGATAAATCTTTGTTAAGCCCATTTCTGCAGCAACTTTGATCAAACCATGAATATGAGATTCATCTGCATGCACGCCGCCATCTGATAACAAACCAAAAATATGCAATGCTTTACCACTTGCCTTTAAATCATTCAAAGTTTTCACAACAACAGGATTATTCGCAAATTCACCCTCTTCAAATGCTTTTGAAATTCGAGTTAAATCTTGATAAACAACGCGACCTGCACCGATATTAATGTGACCGACTTCTGAGTTACCCATTTGTCCATCAGGTAAACCTACAGCTAAACCAGATGTTTTGAGCAATGTACAAGCACCTACAGTTTTAAACTCTTCAAAGTTCGGTGTTTCAGCTGCCATCACAGCATTGTGTTTCATATCTGTGCGATAGCCCCAGCCATCTAAAATACATAGAACAACAGGTTTTGGCGCTTTATCCATGGTAGATTCCTTTTGCTTAAGCATTCAAATCAATAAAATTCAATCATTATAATGAATTATCCCTCGGCTTTCAGGATTCATTTGCCTATAAAGTGCTCTGTCATAAAACTGCCACATATTTACAGTATTCTCTGCATCAATCAGATTCACAACTTAGTTTATCGTAGGAGATAATGATCATGGGAAGACCTAAAGCCGTTTATTTGAAAAATGATAAAGGTGAAGACATCAGCAACCAAACAGATAATCCTGTTTTTTCTGAAATCTTAGAAAAGCCGCTATCTCGTCGCACAATGTTAAGCACAGCTGGCATGGGCGCTGGTTTATTAGGTTTATTCAGTTTGCCATTGGCAAATATTGCAAAAGCAGTTGCACCTGCTGCAACTGCAAATAAGCCTTTGGATAAAAATGAATTGATTCGCTTTAAAGCTGTACCTTTCTCTACGAAAGATGACATCGTAGTACCTGAAGGCTATGAAGCTAAAGTATTTTATCGTTGGGGTGATCCTGTTGGCTTAAATAACAACATGCCTGAGTTCAAATTAGATGCATCCAATACAGCAGATGATCAAGCTGCTCAAGCAGGTATGCACCATGATGGCATGGCTTATTTCCCAATCAAAGACGCAACAAAATCCACCAATGGCTTATTGGTGATGAACCATGAATATGTGGACAATGGCTTATTATTCACAGATGGAGATCAAAACTGGTCATTGGATAAAGTTCGCAAGAGCCAAAATGCAATGGGTATTTCAGTGATTGAAGTACAAAAAGATGGCAATGAATGGAAAGTGGTTCGCCCTTCTAAATTTGCACGTAGAATCACGCCTTATACAGAAATGGCGATTGAAGGCCCTGCAAAAGGCAATGATTTAATGAAAACTGCCGCTGATCCAAAAGGTGAAGTTGTATTCGGTACAATGCAAAACTGTGCAAATGGCGAAACGCCTTGGGGCACATATTTAACCTGTGAAGAAAACTGGTCTGATATTTTTGTTAAAAAAGCTGCGCCTAATGATTTAGAAAAGCGTTATGGCATTGCAAACAATGATGGCGTTTATCGCTGGAATGAATTTGATGATCGATTCAATGTCGATAAAACGCCCAATGAACCTAATCGTTTTGGCTGGGTTGTGGAAATTGATCCAACAGATCCAACATCTAAACCAATTAAACACACAGCTTTAGGTCGCTTCAAACATGAAGGCGCTGAAATTGTGATTGCTTCTACTGGCGAAGTCGTGGCTTACATGGGAGACGATCAACGCTTTGAATACATCTATAAATTTGTATCCAATGGTAAGTTTGATCCAGCAAAAGGCAAAGCAAACAGCAAACTATTGGATGACGGTACATTATATGTGGCGCGCTTCAATGAAGATGGTACAGGTGAATGGATTCCATTAGTATTTGGCCAAAATGGTTTAACGAAAGCGAATGGCTTCAATAACCAAGGTGACGTTGTCATCAATGCACGTAAAGCGGCTGATTTAGCTAATGCAACTAAGATGGACCGCCCTGAATGGATCTCTGCAAATCCATTAGTACCAGGTTCTATTTACTGTACATTAACTAACAATAAAAACCGTGGTAAAGATGGTTATCCTGACATTGATGCAGCCAATCCTCGCGCCAATAACTTATTTGGTCACATCATCCATTGGGATGAAAAAGATGGTAACTCTGCATCTAAAGACTTCAATTGGGATATCTTAGTTTTAGCAGGTAAAGATAAAACTCAAGATCGTAACCACTTAGCCAATAACCGCGGCGACTTATTCGGTAGCCCAGATGGTTTGAAATTTGATCACAATGGCTTGTTATGGATTCAAACGGACGTTTCTTCTTCTACTTTGAATCAAAAAGAGTATGAAGGCATGGGCAACAACCAAATGTTGGTGGTTGATCCTGAAGAAGGTTACTTCAAGCGCTTCTTAACAGGTCCAAATGGTGCAGAAGTTACTGGTATTGCATTCACACCAGATAACAAAACAATGTTCATCAACATTCAGCATCCAGGTGAACCTGGTGATGGAAATTCTGATCATAATAATCCAAACCAGTTCTCAAGCTGGCCTGATCACAATGCAAAAGGTCGCCCCCGCGCCTCTACTGTTGTGATTCAACGCACTGACAATGGCATAATCGGCTTATAAGAACAAAAACCTCGTGGATAAAAAACACTGACCAAAATATAAGTGAACAATTAAAACAAACAATAACAACAAATTCATGAACTATCCTTCAGCTCTGCCAAATCTCCAGTTTGGTGGAGCTTTTTTTATACAAATTGGTACGAAAATATATACAACTTTATTCGCCATCAGTATGATCAAAATGGTTATTTTTAAATGTTTTTAAAAATAATTTGAGTAAAAAATTAATAAAAAAGATAACTAATTGAATGGAGGTTGTATGGTTAAATCGCTACGTTCCTTGATCGCTATCAGCATTTTAAGTGCGACAAGTTTTGCCTATGCGCAAGTGAATTACGGTGTGGAAGGTGAAGCCTTTCATCCCGTATTTGCAAAACAAGGGATGGTTTCATCTCAGGATCCTTTCGCAACACAAGTAGGCATTGATGTATTAAAGTCAGGCGGTAACGCGGTGGATGCTGCTGTTGCTGTCGGCTATGCCCTTGCCGTTACACATCCACAAGCTGGTAATATTGGTGGCGGTGGTTTTATGTTAATTCATTTAGCAGATGGCACAACAACAGCGATTGATTTCCGTGAAGTAGCACCAAAAGCCGCTTTTAGAGATATGTATCTCGATGAAAATGGCAACGTGATTCCTAACGAATCACTAACCACATTAAATGCCTCTGGTGTGCCTGGAACAGTGGCAGGTTTATCTTATGCTTTAGATAAATATGGCACTAAAACCAATGCAGATGTATTAAATCCTGCCATTCAATTAGCTGAAAAAGGTTTTCCCATTAGCTTAAATCTTGGCAATACTTTAAAAAATTACGGCGTGGATACGTTAGGCCCACATGCTAGTAGCCGTGTTATCTTCTTCGATGCTAATGGTAAAGTCCTTAAAGAAGGAGATCAATTAATTCAAAAAGATCTCGCCAATACATTAATGCGTATTCGTGACAATGGTGCAAAAGAGTTCTATGAAGGTGAAACTGCACAAAAAATCGCCGCCCATATGGCAAAAGGCGGATTGATGACGTTGGAGGACCTCAAAGAATATCAAGTCGTTGAGCGCAAACCAATTCAAGGCACATATCAAGAATATGAAATCATTTCCATGCCGCCGCCATCTTCAGGTGGTATTCATATTGTGCAAATTCTCAATATCCTTGAAAATTTTGATCTACAATCATCAGGCCCAAACAGTGCACAAACGTATCATTTAATGAGTGAAGCAATGAAGCGTGCTTACGCTGATCGTTCTGAATATTTAGGTGATCCTGATTTCAATGACGTGCCTGTACAACAACTGATCAGCAAACAATATGCAAAAGATATTGCACAAACCATTGATCCCAATAAAGCCACACCATCTTCAATGATTAAGCCAGGCGCATTAGCACCATACGAGTCAACCCAAACAACACATTATTCCGTCGTTGATCAGTTTGGCAATGCAGTTGCCGTAACTTACACACTGAATACTAATTTTGGTTCAGGCATTGTGGCTGAAGGTACTGGCATATTGTTAAATAATGAAATGGATGATTTTTCAAGCAAACCTGGCGTGCCAAATGTTTATGGTTTAATCGGTGGTGAAAGTAATGCGATCGCGCCGAAAAAACGCCCATTGTCATCTATGTCACCGACAATTGTCTCCAAAGATGGTGATGTTTTCGTTGTGACAGGTAGCCCTGGTGGAAGCCGAATCATTACAACAGTATTGCAAATCCTGCTGAATACGATGGAATATGATATGAATATTGCTGAAGCGAGCACTGCACCACGTATTCATCATCAGTGGTTACCTGATTATATCCGCGTTGAAAAAACTGTCAGCCCTGACACTATTAATCGTCTGAAAGAAATGGGTCATGAAGTAAAAGTCGAGCCTGTAATGGGCAGCACTCAAAGCATCATGCGCACAGATGAAGGTTTATTTGGTGCAACAGATCCAAGAACCGATGGCACAAGTCAAGGTTATTAATGCCTCGCCATGAAATTCAAGCCCAGCTTAATAGCCATTAAGTTGGGTTTTAATATTGCTCCATAATCCGTATAAATGATAAATACCCCCACAATAATCAAATCAATCTAATTTTAACGAGAAATAAACAATGGCATTGGTACTTCATTGAAAAATAGCTCTTTTGTTACGCCGCCCAAAAACATTTCAGTAAAGCGTGAACGGCTATAAGCGCCCATAATCACTAAACATGCATCTAATTCTTTTGCGTGATCGATGATGGTTTTTGCAACCGAGCGACCATATGAATTCACATACTGAATATCAGTTTTTATGCCCTGCTCATTCAAATAATCTAGAATCTCCTGTCCAGATTTATGGTCTAAGTTGGGATTATCTATCACTAATAATCTAACACTATTTGCTTTCATAATGATTGGCACAGCATCTACAATAGCCTTTCGTACAACAGGACTTGCATTCCAAGCAATGACGATATTTTTCTCATTAGATTTTGCATGCCATTCTTTAGGGATCACAACAGTTGGAATGCCAATTTTTAATAAAATCTGTTCCGCTGTTAATCCTTCTGGCAAAATTCGTGTTTCTGGTGAGCCTAAAATCACCACATCACAATAGAATGATTCTGACTCAATTTCATCCATAGAAAAATATTTACCAATTCTGCGGTATTTAGCTTCGATTTTATATTCACTCACAATCTCATGAAATAGCTTTTCTGTATCATCCATTTCTGATTGTTGCTCGGTTTTATATTTCTCTAAAATCTCTTGCCTTGCTGCTGCGCCCACAACATAAGCATTATAAGGGCGTAAATCATTGGAACGATCAATACAAATTGCTGTTAACTCTGCGTTATAACGCTCCGCTGCATCTGCTGCAAAAGCCAATAAAGATCGACCTTCATCGCTATGATTAAAGAAAACTGCAATATTTTTCCATTCATGCAACATGATATTACCTCTTTATATTGATAATACTGAATTAATACTGAATTAATACCGAATAACTATTTATATAATATAACGTAAAGATTATAATAATGCAGTGATTATAGATAAAGACATTGGCTATAGAAATGGCGATTAAAAAATTAATCATGTAATCACTGAATTGATTTAACAAACCAATCTCTTAATTCATTCAATGAATCTGTTGCATCAGGATATTCTTTCAAAATATTATCAAAAACATGAAGAATATCCACTGCTTTATAACGAATGCCAATCAATCCTTGTTCCAATGCTTCTAAAGAATCCAAATATAAACTATCGCTATAAATCTTCGATTCAATAATTGCACCATCTTTCACGATCAATTGAACTTCAACGCCGCCCCAAGTAAAACGCTCATCAAAATGATGATTGAATTCTAAAGCTTTGCCAAAATTCCAATCCCAACTGGATTGCTCAACAAAGCGCTCTGCAAAACCTTCTATTTTTGGTGGATTAATCTCTGAAATAAATTCAGGCTCTATTTTTTCACCATAATATTCAAAGAATGCTTCCGTGATTGCACCACAAACTTCCGCATGGGAAATACTTGGTAATAACTCCGTTAAATTAGCCACGCGAGAACGCACAGAAGTAATGCCTTTCGCTTGTAGTTTTTTAGGATCAGGATTTAAATAATTGGCCAAACGTGTAAAATCCACATTGATCAATAATGTGCCATGATGAAAGCCACGATCTGCTTTTTCACGATACGCAGAACCAGAAATTTTACGAATTTCATCATCGCGATGAATGACTAAATCATTACGTCCAGAAGCTTCTACATTCAAATTTAATGATTGCAAAGCATCAATAATAATTTGCGTGGATGTATCTTTATTATAATCTGGCTTGCCTGCCATAAAGGTAAAATTCGTATTACCCAAATCATGAAATACTGCACCGCCGCCGCTATGACGACGTGCTAATTTCACATGATCATCATCCATTTTACGAGTATTACACTCTTTCCAAGGGTTCTGAGCACGACCAATCACAACTGTACTATCATTTCTCCACAAAAATAGAACCTTTTGGTTCGGATCCATAGCGCTAAAAATCGTCTCTTCAACCGCAAGGTTAAACCAAGGATCTACACTTTCAGAAATCAATAATCTCAGTTGCGTCATATTTTTACCTTCAAATAATGCTAATGTACTCTAAAATCTAAATGATAGTTTGTTTTTCTCTGTTAATATACTAATCCTTAAAGTCACACAAAGGAAACATTATGAAAGTTGAAGTTTGGTCAGATTTTTCTTGCCCGTTTTGTTATATCGGCGTTCACAATTTTTATCTCGCAATGGATGCATTCAATGATGAGATGAACCATTCTGAACAATTGATTTTTAAATCATATGAATTAGCACCAGATGCGCCTTTTACCAATGATCGTTCCTATTATGAAGTGTTGGCAGATAAATATGATGTGCCTTTAGATCGCGCACAAGCTATGACAGAAAATGCGAGTAAAATTGCTAAAGAAGCTGGTTTAACATTAAACTTTGATAAAGCAGTTGCTGTGAGTACATCCATCGCACATCGCTTAATCACTTGGGTTCAAAACAATCAGCCAGAGAAAACTCGTACTTTAGCGATGCGTATTTTTAAAGCATATTTTGAAGATGGTTTGAATATTGCGGATGATCAAGTATTATCATCATTTATGACAGAATTAAATATTACTGGTATCACATTACCAGAAATTTTAACTGATATGACAATCAGCCAAGCGATGACAGTAGATAAAGTTGAAGCACAAGCTTTTGAAATCAAAAGCGTGCCTTTCTTCGTTTTCAATCGTCAAGATGCTGTGGCTGGTGCGCAAACACCTGTGAATTTTTATCAAGTGATCAAACAGATTGATCAACCCGTTGTTGCAACAGAAAATTAATATTAACAGCTATAAATAACTAAGGAGTGCAATATGAAAATCGGTGTTATTATCACAACCAGTGAAGTGGAAAAAGCTTGGAATGCCTTTCGTTATATGAATACTGCTTTAGAAATGGATCATGAAGTGACTGCATTTTTAATGAGTGCTGGCGTTGAATGTGAATTCATGGATCACGAGTTTTTTAATGTTTCAGATCAGTTAGATAAATTCATCGAAGGCAGCGGTAAGATTTATTCATGCAGCACTTGCTTACAATTCAGAAAACTTCACGAAAGAGCACAACGTACAGAGATTACATCAATGATGAAAGCCGTTCGTATGACAGAAGAGAATGATCAAGTTTTAACTTTTTAATCAATTATCTTTAAATTTAGGACAATTATTTAAGTATGCTAAAAAGAACACGTTCCATTAACAAATTTACCTTTCGTAAAAACTTTAAACTCAAGCCAATCGCCTTATCGCTCTTTGTAGCATTTGGCGTTGTCGCTTGCGGTGGTAGCGAAGATACAGAACAGTTGACCATCTATGCAGATGTTCAAGATTGTATCAGTAACAATCCAAACATGGTTGCAGAATGTAATGCTGTTTATGAAGGTGCCATCAAAGAAGCCATCGAAACAGCACCAAAATATGCATCTATCGAAGAATGTACAGCAGATTTTGGCGCAGAAAACTGCCAATCTGTTGAAGCCGCAGCTGCAACTGGCACATCTGTTGCCAATGCAGAGCAATCTATGCAGCAAGCTTCTAGCGGTAGCTTCTTTATGCCATTATTAGCAGGTTTTATGATGGGTAAATTAATGGGTGGAATGGGCGGCAACAACATGGCGCACAAACCTGTTTATTCACCAAAAGATGCGAATGGTCGCCCTACTAACTTTTATGATAGTTCAGGTAAAAGTTATGGCGCTGCACAATCTGGCCGTACAGTCACTGTACCAAAAAGTGATATTAAATCTAAACCAGCAGGCACAATGCAACGTGGCGGATTTGGTAAAATGGCTGCACAGCAACGGATTGCAGCGTCACAAAAGCAAAGCACTCAGCGTTCTGCAACATCAGGTTCATCAAGCCGTTCAACATCTTATGGTGGTTAATTTTTAGATGAAAAGAGTTGCAATTACACCAAGAGCCGATTGGCAGGAAAAAGCCGTGGAATACGGCTTTTATTTTCACACAATGTACGATGAACCGTATTGGAGTGAAGATTATTATTACGAGTTCACAGAGCGTGAGATTGATGAATTAGAATCGACCACCAATGAATTGCATCAAATGTCATTGGAAGCAGTTGATCTTGTTGTCAATAATGAAGCTTTGTTACAAAAATTCCGCATTCCTGAAAATGTTTGGGGATTTGTTGCAGATTCATGGCATAAAAAAGAACCTTCTTTGTATGGTCGTTTTGACTTTGCATATGATGGTAAAGCGCCGCCCAAAATGCTCGAATACAATGCAGATACACCAACTTCTTTATATGAAAGTGCATTCTTTCAATGGATTTGGTTAGAAGATCAAATTGAAAATGGTCATTTGCCACAAGGTGCTGATCAATTCAATAGCATTCAAGAAAAGCTGATCGAACGCTTTGCCTATTTTAAAGAATGGCATGGTATTTCTAAACTGCATTTTGCATGCTGTTCGGATACTGAAGAAGATCGCGGTACGATTCAATATCTACAAGATTGTGCGCTAGATGCAGACTTAGCAAATGATTTCTTATTCATCGAAGATATTGGCATCACTGAAAATGGTCAATTCACAGATGTGAACGATGATCTCATTCGTACAATTTTTAAATTGTATCCTTGGGAATTCATGTTCCGTGAAGAGTTTGCAAACTATTTGGACAGCCGCAAAACATTGTGGATTGAGCCAGGCTGGAAGAGCATTTTATCCAATAAAGCGATTTTGCCATTATTATGGTCAATGTTCCCTAATCATCCAAACCTTTTGGAAAGTTACTTTGCAGAAGATAGCAAAGCAAGCAACCTATCCACTTATGTGAAAAAACCCCTCTTCTCTCGTGAAGGTGCGAATATTTCTATCGTGGATCGTGGCTCTGTGATTTCTGAAATTGATGGTCCTTATGGTGAAGAAGGCTATATTGTTCAGGCTTATTATCCATTGCCAAAATTTGAAAATAACACAACATTGGTTGGTAGCTGGGTTGTCGGCGATGAATCAGCAGGTATTTGTATCCGTGAAGATAAAGAGATCATTACACAAGATTTATCTCGCTTCTATCCTCATGCAATGATTGGTTAAGATTTAGAGCTATTTGAAAGCGATCTTCGGATCGCTTTTTTTAAATATTTCATTATATTACTGATAGAAACCTCCCTCCATCTAATATAATTGCTCTGATTAAAACAATAAAATATAAAAATAATAGTTGATGACAATCAGCAATTCCAATTGATTTTATGAGCCATATTCATTTACAGGATAGCTATTAGCATAATAAAGATTATTTTTAATAATGTATTTATAGCAAATATGTACAACAAACTGTACAATAACAACAATTCTTAATATATTAATTCTATAGGAGATGAAATATGCATGTATTTACATATTCTGATGCTCGTAATAATTTAAAATTGGTTTTAGATAAAGTAGTTAATGATGCTGATGTTGCATTTATTACAAGAAAAGAAGGTGGTCATGCTGTAGTCATGGGGCAAGACCATTATAATAGTTTAATGGAAACTCTTTACCTGCTATCTTCACCGAATAATACTAATCATTTAAATGAGTCGATTGCTCAATTGCGTTCAGGTCAAGTGATTAAAAAAGAGTTGATTGAGGATGAATAGTAGAAATATCGAATGGACTAGCAATTCTTGGGATGAATATATTTATTGGCAAACACAAGATAAAAAGGTCCTTAAGCGTATTAACTCTTTAATTAAAGAATGTCAAAGAACTCCTTTTGAGGGAACAGGTAAGCCTGAGCCATTAAAAGCTAATCTTTCAGGATTTTGGAGTCGAAGAATAGATGAAAAACATCGTTTAGTTTATGAGGTGACAGATGAAAAAATATCTATTGTTCAATGTAGATTTCATTACTAATTTAATGACGTTTAGACTTTCCAGATTCTCATCGAAGCTCACTGCCTTTAGGATATTTAAAGGATACTGAGCGGCTTTCTTGATCATAACTATACTTCAAAGATGAATATAATCAATCAAGCTCATTAAATTCAATATTTAGAACTGTCACCTTAAATCCAGACAATTCTGTGATTGTAACAGCAAATAATCAACTAACTTGAACATGAACGCTGCTTAAAAAATTATATATGTCTTTTTCGTCAGTTTCATTAAAACTGTAGTAAGGGTTTTTGAGAAATAAAATAAGAAATATAATAATACCTATCTTTTGATCATTGTTAAGTTGATCCCAATTTTTTTCTAAAAAATCCATGCCAAAAAATAGTAATGTAATAACTTCATCACAGCCTACTTCAACATAATCAGGAGACTCTTTAAATTCTTTTAGTGCAATAATTAAATATGCTGGTAAATAATAAACAAAAGCCTTATGAGACAAAAATCCAACGTTATAGTTCATGTCATATACCGTCTGAGCATTTTCTATAAGCTCTTGCCAAGTCATACCATACAGGTGATATTCCAAAAAAATTCTTTCTTCATCATTATTTGGTAGAAAGTCAACAGCCAACTCTTCTCTTAAAAGAATATTTTGATATGGAAAATCTTTATAAATTTTTTCAATGAGATCATCCTTATAAGAAACCCAAAACGATTCAATATCAGTCCTCTTTAAATCACTAATAATTCTTTTTATATCCATAATATAGCTTCCCATAAAGAAATTGTTTCCTCTATTTCTTTATTCAAAAAGGGATCAAAATCCTCAGTACAAATGCATTTCATTTTTTGTAGAAATAATGTGATAAAATTCAATTGTTTTACTGAATAATCACTCAAAATATATTCAAGTTTTTTATTTCTGCTTTCTATCATTCTTTTTATTTGCAACACTACAGACGATGGAATCATATCTGCATCTAGGCAGTTCTCTAAAGAAATCTTTATAAATGCTGGTAAAAAAAAAGCAAATGCTTTAGGAGACATCATGGCTAAACAAGCTGATGGATCAGAAGGATAAATATTATTTAAAAGATCTAAAGTGATATCATAACGTTTCTTATTTTTAAAAAAATCTTCCACATATTGATATTCAGCTCCAGCTGTTCCTCCTGCTATTGTTTCATTAATTGGAAAAATGCTGTTTAAAAATAAATCAAAATTTATAGCCATATATATTCCCTATTTTATAAATACCTATTTAAAAGACTTTCAATTATAGAAGTACGTCACAATATGGCTCGGTACCGCAGAGCATTTTGCTGTGATTTCTGTTGTTAATTGACCTGCTAAATCATATTGATAAGTGGTTTTATCACCCTTAGCATTTACTTTTTGAATGAGCTGATTGGCTGCATCATATTCATACTGTGTGATGCCACTTGAGGGATTATTCTCCTCAATCAAATTACTATTGGCATCATAGGTAAAACGATGAGTATGACCATTGGCATTGGTCACTTCCACCAATTCACCAAAGATGTTCCATTTTTGTGAGGTAATACCTCCCATTGCATCGGTTTGCTGGACTGAGTTACCGAGCTAATCTTTTATGAGCTATAAGAATATTCAAGTTGATTAATAATATTTTTTCTCAACTGTTTTAATTTCAAAGACATATCATTTTTAAATCTTTTATCATATCGCAGAATCAAATCAAAAAGCCGTACGATATTTATATGACAACTTTTATCCGAAAGAGATGCCTCCATATAAGATATTAATTCATCAACAGCCATATTTTTAGACATGAATTCACTCAATTCAAAACTACATAAATTACTTAATATATTTATATTATCCCTAATAATTGTAGTTAAAATATGTTTTTGATCCTTACTTTTCAAATCAAGTGTGTTAATAGATCTAAGGAAATTACATATGGTATCTGTTGTTAGATATCTATCTTGTGTAAAGATATATTTTATTAAGACATAATCATTATCATCTACATCTAGTGAGCAAGGATAGATCTCTGAGAGAATATACAAAACCCTGCGACATTGGTTACTTGGTACTTGATCAAGATATTCTATTAATTCACATCCATATGATGAACTAACTAAAATTTTTTCTATTGCATCACGTATCTGAGAATCATTTTTACTCATAATAGCCCCAAAATTTTTATTTAAATTTTATCAAATAAGCCAGTAGCTGAACTGGCCTATTATATATTTAAAACATATATTTATGCATCTGGTATATTCTGATAAGGATGTCCGTTACACATCATAGAACCAGGATTTATTAAACATGGATCTGGCATCAAGATTAACGCTGGAATTCTAAGAAGGCGCAAAGGAAGTGGAAGCTTGCCTCTATTTCTTTGTGTAGAACTGTTTGAATTACTATTTGTTTGACTTGAAGATTTAGCATCAACATTTGTAGTTACACAACTCTGCGCTCCTGAAGATGGTGGTGGCGGATCATCACAACCATAATCATACCAATCTTCCCATTTGTTATCGAGATATCTTCTAACCTTAACGATTTCAATTTCATGCCCTTGAACAGTTTCCTCTATTTTTGTTCCTGGTGTAGCTTTATATGGCAATTTACCAGGGTTAATTTCTAAATCTGGGTATCGTTTATCATATAATTGTTCAGTCAAATTTTTTATTGATTTTTCTATACTCTCACTCTTTGCAGAATCATACTCATATTTAGACCCAATCCTTGCTTGAGCAATATTTCCTGGTTTTTTCTTAAGACCTGTGAAATCAATTGATATTAATGGATTATTACCCACATACCCATAATGATTAATCCCACCTGCTAACCCAATCGGGTCACTCTGCTGATATCTGCCCGTTCTTGGGTTGTAGTCCCTGAAGTAGTTATAATGAGTGTCTGTTTCTGCATCATAGTACTGTCCTGGGAACCTTAGGTTCATAGTGATCTGATTGCTTTCGTTGAGATGTGCTTCCCCAAAAGCCTCTGCTTGTGCTTGCCATGTGATATTACCTGCTTGGTTGGTGGCGATCTGCGGTGTGCCTAAGTGATCTGTATGAAGATAATGATAAGCTGCATTTTTCAAGGTTTGACCTGTCGTTAAGTTCGCTTGCCACAAAGGGTTTGTGCCCCAAGCACTATCAGGCATCCAGCCATAGGCCACTTGCGTGTTACCACGATCATTCAATTCCGCAATCAAGCCTTCATCACTGTATAAGAAATACGTGCGTTCACCATTCACCTCTTTGCTCATGCGGCGGCCAAAAGGATCATATTGGTAATTCGCCAGTGTGATATCGTTGCGTTTCACCTCTGTTAAGCGATCTGTTGCATCATAGTCATAATCCAAAGTTTCTAAGGCTTTTTATTCTGCTTCAATTGGCCTGTGGTTGTGTAGCTCAATGTTTCTGCTTGGCTACCTGTACCCCATGACATCAATTGATCTTGACCATTGTATTGCCATGAACCCGGTTGATGTCGGCTACCTAAGCGATTACCAATGGCATCATAGGTATAGCCTTCATTGGGCAGACCGATGGTTTGTAATGATGCGTCAGGCGTCGCTTCAATCAAGCGATCCAATTGATCATAACGATAATCCACTTTACCTTTTTCAGTGTTACGGCTTGTGATGTTACCTGCAATATTGTATTGATAATCACGCTTCATCAATAGATTTTGTGCATTTTGTCCATTGTTGGCATTCACTTGAATGCTAGTTGGGCGCATCAATGCATCATACTGATTCTGCTGTTTTACATTTGGCGTATTAATTTCTGTGGGTGAGAACCACTGATATTTCGCCCACTCAATGCTTTCACCATTCGCCAACTGTGTGGATTTTAAGTTAGCTTTATCATAGTGATATTGAAGTTCACTGCCTTCAGGATATTTAAAGGATGATAATCGATTTTCTTGATCATAACCATAGCCCAGTTTTTGAGTGATGACTTCACTGCCTGTGCCATAAGTCACAGTTTCTTCAATTGTACGACCCAAGTCATCTAGGCTGTATTGATAACGACTATTTGTGGCACCTGTTTGTTTCACATCCACCAATTGGCCTGCATCATTATAGAGGTACGTCACAATTTGGCTCGGTGTTGCTGAACCTGTTGCTGTTGTGATTTCAGTCGTTAACTTGCCTGCTAAATCATATTGATAAGTGGTTTGATCACCTTTAGCATTCACTTTTTGAATGAGCTGATTGGCTGCATCATATTCATATTGTGTGATACCACTGGATGGATTATTCTCCTCAATCAAATTACTATTGGCATCATAAGTAAAACGATGCGTGTGACCATTGGCATTAGTGACTTCCACTAACTCACCAAAGATGTTCCACTTTTGTGAGGTAATGCCCCCCATTGCATCGGTTTGTTGTACGGTATTACCCAGCTCATCATAGATGATTTGCGTGGTGCGATTGCCAGGTAGAACCTCAGCCACTAACTGACCTAACTCATCATAGCTCATGAGGGTTGTCTGCTTTTCAGTGTCATCTAGCCACTGTGTGACAGAAGTCACTTGACCCTTTTCATTGTAGCCATAGGTTTCACGGTAAGTTGGGTATTTCACTTCTGCCAACATACCTGTCATGGCATCTGTCGTACCATAAGTTAACGCGGTGATGTTACCCATCGCATCAATCACCTGATTCAAACGACCATCTAAGTTATAACGCTGCTCATATTTTATGAATTAATATTTACTTGAAAATTATTTAAGAAATCATATATATCTTCCACATCATAAAAATAATGATAAGGATTATTAACAATTAATATAAACGAGACAAGAATATCAAATTGTTGGCTCTGATTAAATAAAATCCAGCTATTAGCTAGATGTTTATTAGGACTACTAAAAAACAGAAATGGAACTATCTCATTACAACCTCTCACATAATCATATTTTTTTGGTTCACTACATTCATTTAATGTAAGAATTAAATATGCTGGCAAATAATAAGCAAATGCCTTATTCGCTAAATATATAGCATCAGTTCCTACGTCATATAAAACTTGCCCATCATTTACTAGTTCACCCCAGCTCGTACCATACAAATGATATTCTAAAAAAATTCTATCTGCACTATTATTCGACAAATAATTAGCTATAAGCTCATCTTTTAGCAAAGTATTTTCATGTAAAAAGTCTTTATAAACTCTATCAATAAGGTCTTTTTTATAAGTATTCCAAGTAGATATCGTATCATTTTCTTTTAAATTTTTAACTATTTCTTCTATTCGTTTATACATAACAGCAATGCTCCTTGTAAAAAATTATAAGAGAATACTGATATTCATTGAATAAATAACGCTATTTAAAAAATGAAATAGCGTTTTTAAAATTACTCAAAGACATATTTATTCTAAATCATCATTACTTATATTGAAAATTTCTCCATTGGATCTTTGTTACAAGACATCTGACCTATTAGACATGGATCTACCATTAATATAGGAAATGATCTCAATAACCTTGGAACTACACTAAACATAGCCTTAGTTGCTTTCCAATTTTCTTTAGGTTGGATCCTAAAATTACTTTGCATATTAGGACTAAGATTCAAAGGTATTACAGAGCATGTACTATCTTCAGGCAAAGGTTTAATAGCCCATGAGCTATACTGAAGATACTAGATATTAAAACTTGGTAATATTACCTAAAAACCAAGGATTTATCTCGCCTCTATCCTCATGCAATGATTGGTTAAGATTTAGAGTTATTTGAAAGCGATCTTCGGATCGCTTTTTTAAATTTTTCATTATATTACTGATAAAAACCTCCCTCCATCTAATATAATTGCTCTGATTAAAACAATAAAAGATCAAACTAATGAACAATACAAACCATATAACACCAAGTTACAACGCTTTAATCTTTAATTTAACTAAAAATCTACTACTAGGCTTATTCTTGGCATTGCTCAGCCAAATCATTGTAGAAAAAATTAGTAATAGTTTGATATTTGGCTTATCAATTAGCTTAATCATGTCCATACGGACATTGCTGCACCATCAATTATGTTCTCTTAACTTTTCAGATAATGAAATAATGATTAAATATGGTATTTGGCCTCACCAAAAAGCCACAATTAATATTAATGAAATTTCCGCAACTAAATCTCAACAACCAATACTGCATCGATATCTAAACTATGGATCATTATCCATAATACTCACATCAGGAAAATCTCTACTCATCCATAATATTCATCAACCCCTGAATATTCAATATGATTTCGTAGCACGATTAGATCAACAATCATCGATACCAGAAAAAAACTTAACAACTAAGAATTATCATCAATCTACTCGATTACTCAAAATGCTATTATCTATTTTAAGTTTGATGATATTTACCATTTCATCCTTGATATTGTCGACATTTGAAACATATATAGCCATTTATGGATTTCTCTTAGTTACTTTTTGCCTAATCTTTATAGCCATATTTTGTATTGGCATACAATTAGCCAATACAGAAACCATTATCATTACGAATAAATCTGTTCTATCCATAAAGGGCTGGGCTGACAATATAAGATATATCACCTATTTTTCTCAATGCAACAAAATTATGATCGATGAATATCATCAAATTTTATGGATACATGCTCAGAATTATTCTAGGATTCTCCCTGCTTTTGATGGATTATCAATATTTGAAACGGCTCAACTCATTCACTCCTATCATCCTGGCATCATATTATCTTCATTATTTTTCCCAATCGAAAAACCTAACACTCCATAATATTAAAACTATATTTACCCTTTGATTAACATCACATTTTTATTTTTGCCTATCGTTATGTTTGACAATATATAACGATTATCTTAATCTGTGGTTTCCCTTAAATCACTAATTAATTAACTTAACAACTTTTATTGTATATGGAAAATCGCCGTAGCTTTTTAAAGAAAATGCTAGTGACCTCCCTAGTCGCGCATTTCCCTTCCATTTTAATGGCAGAGACAAATCAATCATTTTTGATAAAAAGCTTCGGTGATTTACCTTCTTCCGACAATATTCACAGAGTATTAAGCGCAGGACCTGTGGCTGATATTCTTTTACTTTCATTAGTACCAGAAAAATTATTGGGCATTTCAACTCGCCCACTTGCAGATTCACAGAAACTTTTCTTTTCATCTCACATTCAATCCCTACCATTAACAGGGCGATTCGCTGGCCGCGGTACAACTGCATCTTTAGAAAAAGTCATACAAATGAAGCCTGATGTCATTGTTGATATTGGCAGCATTGCGCCCACGTATATCAGCACTGCAAAGAGAGTTAACAAACAGACAAATATTCCTTATATTTTAATGAATGGTTCCTTAGCTGAAACACCGAAACAGCTCTCACATTTAGGCGAAATTCTCGGTGTTAAAGAACGCGGGCAAAAATTAGCAGATTATGCACAAAAAGTATTATCACAAACTCATAACATTGCTCACAAAGCCACAGAATCATCCCCGTTAAAAATTTATTCTGCTCGCGGTGCAGATGGCTTAGAAACAGGTTTGGCAGGTTCCATTCATACAGAAGTTATGGATTGGATTGGCGCAAAAAATGTTGCCGCAGATGCAGGGGAGAAAATCATTTCTCGTGTTTCTATGGAGCAGTTAATGCTCTGGCAACCTGATGTGGTCATTGCAATGGATCAGCATTTTTATGACAAAGTACAAACAGATCCATTATGGCAACGTTTACCTGCTGTCAAAAACAAACGTGTTTATTATGCGCCAAAATTACCTTTTGGTTGGTTAGACCAACCGCCAAGCATTAATCGTTTATTAGGCGTTTCTTGGCTTTCGCACGTTTTATATCCCGAATTATTATCATACGATGATTATGCCAAAAATATCATTGAATATTATCAACTGTTCTACGGCTATTCATTATCACGTGAAGCCTTAACTCAACTCACTGGAACCATTTAATGGTTAGGTTGTTAATTCCACCCATTGCATTATTCGTAATGGTGCTGATCGCATTTTGTGTTGGGCAGATCAATATTCCTTTCAGTGATTTAATGAATGCTTTTAAAGAATTATTCAATGGTGAAACATTGAGCGATCAAAGCTTTGTGCTATGGAATATTCGTTTACCAAGGATTCTCACTGCCATTTTAGCAGGTGCAGCTTTAGCAATCGCAGGCAGCACTTATCAAGGCATGTTTAGGAATCCATTAGTTTCACCCGATATTTTGGGCGTTTCTGCAGGCGCAGGATTGGGCGCTGTGCTTGCCATTTATCTCAACTATTCTGTGATTGGCGTACAAATTCTATCTTTCATATTTGGCTTAGGCACAGTATTTTTAGTTTACATCATCTCCCAATGCGTTCACAGATTAGAGCCAATATTGGCGCTCGTTTTATCGGGTATTGCGATTGCAGCATTATTGGGCGCAAGTATTTCCATGATCAAGCTATTGTCTGATCCTTACAGCCAATTAACGGTGATCACATTTTGGATGATGGGTTCATTAACGATGGCAACCATGAGCGATTTAGCCATCGTTGCGCCGTTATTATTGGTGAGCATTATTCCGCTCATTTTGCTCCGCTGGCGCATGAATTTACTGAGCCTCAATGATGAAGAAGCTCTCGCGCTTGGTATGAATATTAAACACTTGCGCATCATATTCATTTTATCCGCAACATTGATGACATCGGCAACCGTTTCCATCACTGGCATCATTGGTTGGATTGGCTTAGTGATTCCACACATTGCACGTTTATGGGTTGGCCCTGATTTTAGAAAAATGTTACCAACTGCCCTATTTTTAGGTGCAACTTTTTTACTACTGACAGATACAATTGCCCGCACAGCATTCCCCATTGAAATTCCACTTGGCATATTAACGGCATTCATTGGTGCGCCATTCTTCATTGGTTTATTAATCAATGGCGGAGCAAGATCATGAGTTTAATTCAATTGCAGAATTTAACAATTGGTCATCGTGGACAAGTGATTGCTGAAAAACTCAATCTATCATTTCAATCCCAAGAAGTGACTTGCTTATTAGGTGCGAATGGCTGTGGTAAAACCACATTATTAAAAACGATTTTGGGCGTATTACCGAAAATTTCAGGCGATATAACCATCAATCAAAAGCCACAACATAAATGGCAACGTAGTGAATTATCAAAATACTTAGGTTATGTGCCACAAGCACATAATCACATATTTCCATTCACTGTAGAAGCTGTTGTATTAATGGGTAGAACTGCTCATTTAGATTGGTATTCATCCCCAAAAGCACAAGATAAAGCTATTGCGCATAGATGTATTCAACAATTGGGCATTGAGCATTTAACCCATAAACCTTATACGCAATTAAGTGGTGGACAACAGCAGTTAGTATTAATTGCTAGAGCTTTGGCACAAAATCCATCATTTCTGATTATGGATGAACCCACAGCCAGCTTAGATTTTGGCAACCAAATGCGTGTGCTTGAACAAATCGAAAAACTCAAAGCGCAAGGTTTATCCATATTAATGACAACGCATCAACCTGAACATGCGATGCAAATTGCTGATCGTGTGATTTTATTAGATCACGGGTCTATCATTTCAGATGGCTCACCGAAAGAGTGCTTAACCTTAAAAAATTTAGCGCAAATCTATGCACTTGATGAATCCATCATCGCCAAAAATTTACCATCCATTATTTAATCTTAGAGGAATGATAAATGTCTAATTCTAAAACCATTTTTGATATTGATTTTGCAGAACTCTATCGAAACCATGCAGCACAAGCCATTCGCCAACCTAAAACATCCGATGATTGGGATAAAAAAGCCCACAATATGAAATCTGGTGGCGGTTGCGCAGGTGCATCTTACATTCAAGATTTTACATCTCGTATGGATTTAACAGATGCGAGCACATTATTAGATGTTGGTTGTGGCGGTGGCACGATTGGCTTAGCGTTAGCTTCAGGCTTAGAGAAGATTTATGAATTAGATTACAGCCCAAAAATGCTCGAAGTTGTGAAAGAACATGCCGCAGAACAGAATATTGAGAACTATGAATGTATTTTAAAATCATGGGATGACAATTGGGATGATGTGCCTGAATGCGATATTTGCGTATCTTCTCGTTCTTCCATGGTGAATGACATTGAATCAGCTTTAGCAAAACTCAACAGCAAAGCCAAAAAAGCCGTCTATATGACGATGACAGTGGATAAAGACTTTATCAGCCGAGATATTTTGCGTGCCATTGGCCGTGATGATATTGGCTTCCCTACTTATATTTACGCCATGAATCTGCTGTATCAACAAGGTTATCGTGTTTCTGTGGATTTTTTAGAAACACAAAACTGCTCAAGCAAAATGCTCACTTTAGATGAGCCAAGCTTCATCGAATCTGTGCAATGGTCGATTGGCACATTGAATGAAGAGGAGATTGATCGTTTGGTTCATTACTACCAGAAAAACCAATCCAAACTTTATTCAGCACAACCTATGCAACGCGCATGGGCTTTTATTCACTGGAAAACTCATTAAGTTAAAAACATTATAATGAACAAATATTCTCCTTTATTTAAAATCAGTAAAATTTCAGCAGCATTATTGCTCTGTTCTACCCTCGCTTATGCTGATGAAGCAACGAAAAACAGCAATGTCTTCACATTGGGTACTGTTGTGGTTTCTGCATCCATGCCACAAACATCAGAGCTTTTTGAATATTACATCAGCAAAGATACTATTAATCTTTTAGAAGCAAAAGATGTGGGGCAAGCTTTACAATATATTCCAGGCATTACATATGATGCGCCGATTGGTGCTGGTGATGGCTTTCGTTCGGCTGGGCGATTTGAACCCAAAGTAAATGTACGCGGCTATGGTTTACGTTATGTACCGATTTTTGTCGATGGCATTCCTGTTTATGTGCCTTACGATGGATATTCTGACATGAGTCGCTTTTCCACAGCGGACATATCCTCCATTCAAGTGGCGAAAGGTTACAGCTCAGTGATGTACGGCCACAATACAATGGGCGGTGCAATCAACATTGTGACAATGAAACCTCGCTCTAAATTTGATTTTTCAGCGGTTGTTGGCGGCGGCTCTGGCAATATGAAAGAAATGAGCGTCAATGTTGGTACATTACAAGAATATTGGTATTTACAAGCAGGGTTTTCTGATCGCACTCGCAAATATACCAAGCTCGCAGAAAATTATGTAGGTGAAGATGAAGCGGGACAAATGGTAGATTCTGATAAATACCTCTATACAACAAAAGATCGACGCGCCAATATTAAATTGGGTTGGACGCCCAATGCCACAGATGAATATGTTTTAAGTTATTCTAAACAAGAAGCAAAAAAATACCCTGGCCGTGCAGGTCAAAATGGCTTTGTACCAACTACATGGCAATGGCCAGAATGGGATCGCGAAACTATTTCTTTCGTATCAACCACTTGGTTGTTGGATGACAAAGTTTATATCAAACCTCGAATCTATCATGATACTTATAAAAATAAACTTGTTGGCTGGCGAGGTGATCCAAAAGGTAGCCATTATGACGATAAAGCATTCGGTGCATCTGTTGAAATTGGCACAACTGCATTAACCAACCATCATATTAAATTGATGCTGAGTTATAAGGATGAAACCCATAAATCATTTGATACTTATCCGAATTCATCTGTCATCATGCCAAAATCAGATTCTAAAGCGACACAGAAGTTCTATTCAATTGCTTTAGAAGATACAATTACATTCTCTGAGCAATGGGAAGCACAGCTGGGTGTGATCTATACCAAAAGAAAGGCCAAAGCAAGTGGCATTGGGATCAATGCACAAGGATTGATCAATCAATATCCTGATGCCCATTCATTGTTAGCACCTTCAATGGATTCCACTGATTTCCAAGCTGCTTTATTTTATAAACCAACAGATACAGATACATTCCGCTTGACTGTCGGTAAAAAAACACGCTTTCCAAGCTTTAAAGAAGTCTATTCAAACTATGGTGATGAATACGTCAATTGCAAAAAAGGAAAATTTAAACGTGACAAATCATTATGCCCAACGCACAATGGCTCGCCCATTATTGCTTTACAAAACCCTAGCTTAAAACCTGAAAGCGCCATCAATGTTGAATTGGGCTATAACGGCATGCCAATCGAAGGTTTACTATTGGATGCGACACTATTTTATAGCCAATCCAAAGATTCCATTGATCGCGATGAAAATAATCCTAACCGTTTCCCTGGTTATGTTGTGAATCAAACCATCAATTTGCCAGGAAAAATTGAGCGTAAAGGCTTTGAACTCGGCATTGATTATGAAATGAATCAGTACTTGCATTTAGGTGCGGGCTATACATATTTAGAAAGCCGTAATAAAGATCATGCTGATCTACATTTAACCAATGTGCCTAAGCACTTTGGTTATCTTTATGCATCCATCAAACCTGTTGAATGGTTAACCATTTCTCCATCTATGACCGCGAGAAGTAGCAGTTATGCAGAATATGATAGCAATGCTAAAAATAAAGGTTATCAATTATATAATCTAAAAATGAGCGTTGAGCCTCCACAATGGAAAGGTGTCACATTCAATGCTGGTGTGGATAATATCTTCAATAAAAACTATTCTGCTGACAATGCAGATTATGCTTCACCTGGCCGTTCATTCTATGCCAATATGCGCATTGATTTCTATTGATTGAAAAAGCTTTAAAAAAATCATCCCTTCCGAAGGAAGGGATGATTATTGAGTTTATAAAGGTGCTGTTGGTACTAAAAATTCAGTTGCAATAATCACAGCCAACATACCAACAATCATAGGCACAGCTGTTCTTTTCACTATTTCAAATGGCGATATATTTGCCATTCCCGATGTTGCAACCACAACACCAGAAACTGGCGACATTGTTCGCCCAATGTTCGATGCTTGCAGCATTGGAATCACTAAATATGCAGGATTAATGCCCATTTCTGATGCAACTTTAGGAATGAATTCCACGAACGCATAAAATGGAGCATTGCCAGAGCCTGTTGCAATTGCAGCTAACATTGTCACTAATACTAAAACAATCATCATGATTAAAGCACCGCCGCCTGCTGATTCTGCCAATTCAATCAAACCTGAAGTGAAGCCCACGACTTTTAAACCTTCTGCAAATACACCAGCAGCCACCAATAACATTACAACAGAGACAAATGCATCGCCCATACTTTTATAGGCACAATTTAAACCCTCAAAGACTGTTTGAGCATCAAATGAACGAACAAACTCGATCACTGCCGTGATAAATAAACATATGACCAAAATCGTAATAATATTTAAGTTTGGAATCAATTGGTCACTGAATGGCAATGTCCATTTGCCTGAAAAAAGCAATACGCCAAAGATTGGTAGAAATGGCAAAATGGCATAAGCAGCTGGTGCATTGGTTTTAATTTCATTCACATCCAAGCGTTCACAAATACTATTTTCTTTACGATCCAAATAACGTTGCCAAAAAAAATGTGTAATGGCAATTGCGATGATCGCCACAATAGAAACAGGCAGAGTTTTATAAAATGCAAAATTAATCAGCAAATCACCGCCCATACCAGATTTTTCAGCCGCCAAAATCACATCACCCGATGTTGGCGATAAAATAATAGCAGCTGGTGATGCGCAAATTGCCGTTGCCGCACCTCGACTAATCCCAACATTTACCATTAATGGAAACAATGTTCCCATCAGTAAAACGCCTAAACCTGTTGCGGAAGATACTGCAAATGACATTAAACATGCAATAAAATAGCCTGCGATCATCAATATATAAGGTGATTTAATATGAGTTAATGGTTTAGAAACTATTTTAACCACAACATCATTTGCGCCAATATGATTCATGTAAGATGCGAACCCACATAAGATCATAATCATCATCCCTAAATCAGCTGCTCGACTAGTTAATAAATTCTTTGTAAATTCAAAAATATCTAAAACTTCAATACCTGTTGATTGCTCAGGTACAATATCTCGCCCTAAAAGCAAACTGATGATCAGCAATATAAAACCGCCGAGCATCAATACACCTGTTGCAGAATAACCTTTAATGATATATCGCCCCACCATAATGGCAACGATTGTACCGATCAAAAGATCGATCACATACATAGGAATGCCTAACATTTTCATCTCCATTAATTTTGGAATTTTATTCAGAAATATGCTTCTTGTATGCTGAGTAGATTACTGCTTTTATAGATTTTCTTTCAATTTTTAAATTACATTTCTTAACGCCAATCAACTAATGACTTATTTATTCTTTATCTGATCTTAAATATTATTAAATTTATTATTCACATATTATATATTAGCACATAACAAAAAACGCCCCGAAAGGCGTTAGATCTCACAAATTATTATTCGAAACTACCAATGATGATCACTGATCATTTTCTTTAAGCGCTTTAAGCATTCGCTGTTTAAATCTCTCACATGGCTTGGTATTGATTTAACTTCTTCACTCAGTGCTAATGCACGCTCTTTAGCTTTATCCAATTCTTTTAATTGCACCAATGCTTCCACATAACTCACTTTTGCTTCATAACCACGATAATAAATCACTAAAGCATCAAATTCTTCAATCGCTCGTTGCGTATAACCTTGTGCTGCCAATGATTTAGCATAAAAGAGATGCCCTTCACTGGAATCATAATCAGGATTGCTTGCTCTTAATGTATCCAATGTTTGAATTGTCACTTCTGGTTGATTCAAGAAAAAATAGCATTTTGCAATTTGTAATAATAACTCAGGATCATTCGCATACAAACCCACTTGAATTTTCTGATAAATGGTCAAAGCATCTTGATAGCGATGTGCTGCAAAATAAGCATCCGCCAAATACTTTTGATTCATAAAAGTTGGCGCTGTTCTTACTTCATTTTCTGCAGAATTAATGTCAGCATTAGGATTCACTAATCTTTTAATGTTTTTATTAATTTTATGCCCACGGCGCGAATCCATCAAATTTGGCAAAATCACCACAACAAAATAGGCAATCGGCCCTAACATCGGCGCGATGATCACAATCAAAACCCAATAACGCTCTTGCCCAGTTTTCATAATATGAATGATGCAAGCCAGCGTGATTAAAATACTTAAAAAATATGGCATAAACTCAGCTCCCATGATGATGACATATCATAGCAAAAACATGCATATTTGTAATGCGTGCCTTATCTAGGGCTTTATCTTATAATCACTATTTATCATTTGAAAATATTCTCTACATGGACAAACCATTCAACATAACCAAAGAAGCCACCACTGAATTGGCTGCCGTTCTGATTGCAGTGACAGATTCTGAAGCCAAAGTTCTCACAGTTGAACATGGTACTTCTTTACCGAATGGTCCATTGAATCCCATTCATCGATCGCTACAAGCTGGCGTTCGTCAATGGGTTGAAACACAAACTCAGCAATCATTGGGTTATGTAGAGCAATTGTATACATTAGTCGACACCAATCGCAAAACAGCTTCTGGTCATTATCTTATTTACATCAGCTATTTAGGTTTAGTGCGAGAAGAAACCAATCACTTAGAATCTCAAGCCACTTGGCTCAATTGGTATCAATATTTTCCATGGGAAGATCATCGCAATGGCCGTCCAAACTTTATTAATACAGAGTTATTGCCAATCTTTAAGCATTGGATCAATGCTGGCAATACAATTGCAGAGCAAAAATCCCGCGAGCAAAGAGTGAATCTATGTTGGGGATTATCACCCTTTGCTTGGAATGAAGAATATGTATTACAGCGCTATGAATTAATGTATGAAGTGGGGATTTTGCCAGAAAACATGGCACACAATGTGATCTTACCGAAAGAATATTGCGGGCAATCTATGGTGCATGATCACCGCAGAGTTCTCGCTTCAGCAATGGCAAGATTGCGCGCTAAAATCAAATATCGCCCTGTGATTTTTGAATTAATGGCACCAACATTCACACTGTTTCAATTACAACAAAGCATTGAAGCATTGGGTGGTATTACACTGCATAAGCAGAACTTCCGCCGTTTCATCATTCAACAAGATTTGATCGAAGAAACAGGCGAAATGGATCCAACAGGCCCAGGTCGACCTGCTCGCTTATATCAATTTAGAGATGATATTTTATTAGAGCGATCATTATCTGGCAGTAAATTACCCATTTCCCGCTCATTCAATTAAGCTGGGCCAACTTGATTAAACAATGCTTGGTCTTTGCTTAAATCTCCTGAAGCCTTCACATTAATGGATCGTATTGTAGAGAAATCCAACATTCTATTGATGCCAATTTCAGCTTGCACACGAATCTCTTCAGACACAGTAATTTCATTGCTATGATTTTCTAAAATATTTTGAATTTTATTCAAAGTATTCATTGCCATCCATGGACACATCGCACAGCTTTTACAAGTAGCACTTTCGCCTGCTGTTGGTGCAATGATGAAAGTTTTATCAGGCATTAATTGCTGCATTTTATAAAAAATGCCACGATCCGTTGCCACAATGAACTGATCTGCATCTGAGTTTTGTGCAAACTTTATAATTTGTGATGTTGAGCCCACAAAGTCAGCTTGCTCTACAACTTGAGCGGGTGATTCAGGATGAACCAAAACCAAAGCATTCGGATTTTTCTCTCGACATAATCGTAAACTGTCTGCTTTAAACTCATCATGCACAATGCATTGACCTTGCCATAAGATCATATCAGCACCGGTTTGCTCTGCAATATAACGACCTAAATGACGATCGGGCCCCCATATAATCTTTTGCCCTTCCTCATGCAATGCACTCACAATGTCTAAAGCAATGGCAGAAGTCACAACCCAATCTGCTCTCGCTTTCACTTCCGCACTTGTATTAGCATAAACTACAACCACTCGATCAGGATGTTGATCACAAAACTGAGAGAAATCATCCGCAGGGCAACCAACATCTAAAGAACATGTTGCATCTAAATCAGCCATCAATATTTTTTTCTCAGGACTTAAAATTTTGGCGGTTTCTCCCATAAAACGAACACCAGCAACAATGAGAGTATCAGACTGAGCATCACGCCCAAATCTTGCCATTTCTAAGGAATCAGCCACGCATCCACCAGCCGCTTCCGCCAATGCCTGAATTTCAGGATCAGTATAATAATGCGCGATTAATGTTGCATTATTTTGCTGTAATAATTGTTTGATTCTCTCCTGTTGTCCCATTTCCTTTCCCTTTAACCTTTTATTCCAATATATACTCATAATGAGCATATATTAATTTTAGAGAAAAATCATAACAGACTTTGAATATAAAAACTAATCGATAAATTTCAGTGAGCTTAGTTTAAAATAAAAAACAAAGTTATATCAAAAGACTATAGATTAATATCAACACCCAAATAATATTCCAATTTCACTGATATTTGCCAAATATGAAATAAATATATATGCTCATATTGAGTATATTTAAATTCATCTAAATTTAGGAATGCAATATGAGCGAAATAACACCATTACCCGATGTATTGTTAAAGCCCTTTGTTGAACAAGCATTGACAGAAGATCTTGGCAGACGCGGAGATATCACTAGCCAAGCCATCATTCCTGCGGATAAAATGGCAACTTTGCATATCGCTGCAAGAGAAAATGGCATCATGGCTGGATTAGATTTAGCACGCTTAGCATTTGCAATGACTAATGAAAATATTGAATTCACAGCTAAAGTAAAAGATGGTGATGCAATTGCGCCCAATCAAATCTTAGCGACAGTTTCAGGTAACGCTCGTGCTCTATTGACTGCTGAACGTACCGCACTTAATTTTATGACGCACTTAAGCGGCATTGCCACAGAAGTGAATCGACTCAAATCAATGATTGCCGAGTATCCTATAGAAATTACATGTACACGAAAAACAATCCCAGGTTTACGCATATTGCAGAAATATGCAGTGCGTGTTGGCGGTGGACGAAATCATCGCATGGGATTAGATGATGCAATTTTAATTAAAGACAATCATATTGCGATTGCTGGCAGCATTACTCAAGCAATTCGAGATGCAAAAAAATTCGCAGGTCACTTAATTCCCATTGAAGTTGAAGTGGATACCATAGAGCAACTCAAAATAGCATTAGCAGAAGGTATTAACCTTGTTTTATTAGATAATATGTCACCTGAGATTTTAAAAGAAGCCGTAAAACTTTGTCATGGCAAATGTTTGACAGAAGCATCTGGTGGAATTACACCCGAAACACTTAAAGCAGTGGCTGCAACTGGCGTGAATTTCATTGCAATGGGCTGGTTAACACATAGTGTAAAATCCTTAGACATTGGCTTTGATTTTATTTAAGCCACAAAAAACGCCCTAAAGGGCGTTTATTACGATCGCAAATCAAATACACATTATTTCAAATATAGATTGAATGATGTACGTTGATAATCATCTTCTGCCAATGTGAAGTCTAATGATAATGTCGCCAAATCTTCTACATATACATCTAACATAGGATTTTTAGAACGATCCAAATGTTTAATATAAGTATGGCATTCAGGGCAACTTTCCGCCTTCATTGTAGATTCTTGACCTTCTAAGGATAACAATTCAATTTTCCCTGTATTTGGACAAGAGTGACAAGTTGAACGAACTTTATGCCATTTGGTTTCACAAGTGTTGCACACTAAATAACGCAAACCATTGTCCATAGGATCAATGACACTGGCAATTGGTGCATCGCCACACATTGGGCAATGATGGAATGACTGCTCAACTTCCATCTTAGGCAATTCAGCCAATGCTGCACTTTTTACATAAACTACTTTTAAAGCCATTGATAAAAATAGTTGGAATGCTTTTGGCACTTCCTCTTCTGTATAGCCCAATAACGCACGACTATGATCCATCACTGCTTCATCTGATAACTCAGACAATTGAGCCACAACTGTTTGCACTTCTTCTGACAATACTTTCTGTTGCAAATTCAACAAAATATCTTTTAACACTTTTGGTACATGCGTTAATAATGCTTCATCATTCAAAAATGGTACTGCACTATTTAACATTGGTGATTCAATGTTGCATACTTTAAAAACTGTACTCGCTGTTTCTGTCATTTGAATCCAAAAGTCAATTGTCTTATGTAATTCTTCAGCAGCTGTAATACGCATTTTTTCAAACTGCATAACACGACCAGTGAATGGATTACCTTCTGGCAAAATGATCGGTTTAATGTCTGGAATTGTACCCACCAATACATTATTTTCAGGTGTAAATTGAGTCATTTCTTTCCCTATAAAAAGAATAAGCGCAATTTCTTGCGCCTACTTTCTAATGATAAAACTTATGAGTTATACATCTTTTTTAGATGATTTAACTGTTTTTTCATTTTTCATAATTTCACGGTACCATGCAGGATGGTGGCTCTTTGCCCAGTTCTCTGTCACAACACCATTTGTCATAGCGCGGATTGTACCACGAATCCAAATAGCAGCGTAAACATGAACAATGATACAAGCGATTAAGATCAAAGCTGCCCAAGCGTGCAATAAGATTGCAATGCGACGAGCTTCAATTGAGAAATAATCTGCAAAGAAATAAGGACTTTGCCACATCATAATACCTGTCACTAACATCACGAATAAACATGCTGTCATAGCCCAGAACATTACTTTTTGACCCGCATTGTATTTACCAACATCACCCACTTCATGTCCCATGATCACTTCTTTAACAGAAAGCGCCCACTTTACATCTTCCTTATTAGGAATATTGTGTGCTGCATAGCGGAAAAACTGAACCATGAAGCCTACAAACATGATAATCCCCACGAATGGATGAATAATACGTGCGATTTGCAACGTACCAAACACTTGACCAAACCATGAGAATGATGGATAAAACAGAGCCAATCCTGAAAGTGCTAACAAAATAAAGCAGAAAGCAACGATCCAGTGATTGATGCGCTCAGAAGCGGAATAACGTTGAATCAAACGGTTTTCTTGTTTCATGCGTTGTTCTCCTTCTCAATATCTTTAGCTTCTTTTGCTAATTTCTTAGGATCAATCACTTCGCGATCTTTATCTTTACTGTCCGCATCATTTGGTCCCACAGTGATAAAGTGGAAAAAACCAAACAATACTGAAGCTGCGATACCGAACGTAGACAATGGCTTCAAGAAACCTTTCCAAACTTCTGTCCAAGTGCTGATCTTAGGATCTTTAGGTAGATCTGAATATAACTGAGGTTTATCAGCATGTTGCAATACATATACAACGTGCGTACCACCCACACCTTTAGGATTGTAAACACCAGCATTATCAAAGCCACGCGTTTTCAACTCGGTCACACGGCCTTCAGCAAAGTCTAACATATCCTCACGCTCACCAAAACGGATCGCACCTGTTGGACATGTTTTAACACATGCAGGTTCTTGGCCAACAGCAACACGATCAGAACATAACGTACATTTGTACGCTTTGTTATCATTTTTGCTGATGCGCGGAATGTTAAATGGACAACCTGTAATACAGTACCCACAACCAATACAGTTTTCTTCATGGAAATCTACGATACCATTTTCATACTGAACAATTGCGCCAGGTGAAGGACAGGCTTTTAAACAGCCTGGATCTTCACAGTGCATACAGCCATCTTTACGGATCAACCATTCTAATTTATCCGCTTCTTCTGGTGTTTCTGAAACATTTTGCGCTTCTGCAAAACGCATTACAGTCCAGCTTTCTGCTGATAAATCATGCGGGTTATTGTATGTACCATCACAAGTACCCACTTTGTCACGAATATCATTCCATTCAGAACAAGCAACCTGACAAGCCTTACAACCGATACAAGAAGAAACATCAATAACCTTTGTGACTTCTGTAACATGTTGACGAGCTTGTGGAGGCGTTGTCGACGTTGCAGACAAACGCTTAATATCCAACGATTGTAGTGCCATTATCGACCTCCTTCTACTTTCTCAATATTCACAAGGAAAGTTTTAAACTCAGGCGTTTGCGTATTCGCATCCCCCACAAATGGTGTCAATGTATTTGCAATGAACCCTTGTTTTGTTAAACCTTCATAACCCCAGTGAATTGGAATACCAATGTGATGAACTTTTTGACCATTAACATCTAAAGGCTTGATACGTTTTGTCACAACTGCAACCGCTTTAATGAAGCCACGTTTTGACCAAACTTTCACCCAATCGCCCTCTTTAATACCTTTTTCAGCTGCCAAAACCTCACCAATTTCGATGAATTGTTCAGGCTGTGCAATCGCATTTAATAGTGCATGTTTTGTCCAATAATGGAAATGTTCAGTCAAACGATAAGTTGTACCCACATAAGGATATTCTTTCATTTCACCTAACTGTTTTCTATCATCAGCGAACATACGAACTGCTGGGTTATTGAGCACTTTAGGATACATCAAGTTCACACCAATTGGCGATTCCATTGGCTCATAATGTGCTGGGAAAGGACCTTCTGCCATTTTATCAATCGCAAATAGACGGCTCGCACCTTCAGGGTTCATGATGAATGGATTCATTGCAGAACCTGGTGGTTCATCAGCTTTGAAGTCAGGAACATCATAACCTGTCCATTTTTTACCATTCCAGAACAATAATGCACGTTCTTTATCCCAAGCTTTACCATCACGATCCGCAGAAGCACGATTGTAAATGATGCGGCGATTCGCTGGCCAAGCCCAAGCCCATCCCAACGTATTACCCAAACCAGATGGATCGCTATTATCACGATTTGCCATTTGGTTACCTTGCTCAGTCCAAGAACCTGTAAAGATCCAACAACCTGAAGATGTTGTACCATCATCACGTAATTGTGCAAAGCTCGATAGCAACTCACCTTTCTTCACAACAACATTGCCATTTGCATCTTTTAAATCTTCCAAGGCATAACCATTCATCTCTTTAGCAATTTCCGCAGGATGTGGATGCGTTGGAATGTCATAATCCCAAGAGATGTTCATGATTGGCTCAGGGTTAACACCACCTTGCTCTGCATATAAACGTCTTAATTCAAATAAAATACCTGACAAGATGTTTGCATCTGGCTGTGCTTCTCCTGGTGCATCTGCCGCCTTCCAGTGCCATTGCAACCAACGGCCTGAGTTAACAATCGCGCCATCTTCTTCAGCAAAACACGTTGTTGGCAAACGATAAACAGATGTCGCAATCTTGCTTGAATCTACATCATTGGACTCACCATAATTTTTCCAGAACGTAGACGTTTCTGTTACTAATGGATCCATCACAACTAAATATTTCAACTTAGATAATGCAGCGATGCTCTTATTCTTATTTGGGAATGATGCAACTGGGTTAAAACCTTGACAGAAGTAACCATTCATTTTGCCTTGATGCATTAAGTCAAATACACGTAATACATCATACATTTGATCCCATTTTGGCAACCAATCGTAGCCCCAATTATTTTCTGCTGTCGCGTTTTTACCCCAGAAAGTCTTCATCAAGCTGATAAAGAACTTTGGTGTATTGCTCCAATAGTTAAACTGATCAGGACGCGTGGCTTTTGGCGTAACTTGACTTAAATAAGTATTTAAATCAGTTTGTTTTTGGCTTGGCAACGGCATATAACCTGGCAAGTTTGTTGATAACAAACCTAAATCCGTCAAGCCTTGAATGTTTGAGTGACCACGTAATGCGTTCACACCGCCACCTGGCATACCAATATTACCCAATAACAATTGAATCATGGCCATTGTACGAATATTTTGTGAACCAACTGTGTGTTGTGTCCAACCCAATGCGTACAAGAAAGTCGCTACTTTGTTATGTTTAGAACAAGAACCAATAATTTCACATACTTTTAAGAACTCATCTTCAGGCGTACCTGTGATTGTGCTCACTAATTCTGGTGTATATGAAGCATAATGCTCTTTCATCATATTAAATACACAGCGTGGATCTTCCATTGTTTCATCAACAATAGCATTACCATCAGCATCCATCTTATAATTCCAAGTGGATTTATCTGTATATGCATTATTAGATTCGTCCCAACCAGAGAATAAACCCTCATTGAAATCAAAATCATCATGAACAATAAACGTGGCATTTGTGTAACTTTTCACATAATCCCAATTAATTTGTCCATTTTTAATCAACCAATTAATGACACCACCCAAGAACGCGATATCCGTACCTGAACGAATTGGTGCATAAAAATCAGCAACGGATGCAGAACGATTGAAACGAGGATCAACAACAACAAATGTTGCACCACGCTTTTGTTTCGCTTCTACAACCCAACGAAAACCAACAGGATGCGCTTCCGCGGCATTCCCACCCATTACAATTACAACATCGGCATTTTTGATATCAACCCAGTGATTCGTCATGGCGCCGCGACCAAATGTTGGAGCAAGACTTGCTACCGTAGGACCATGTCAGACCCGGGCCTGATTATCTATGGCTACCATACCAAGCGAGCGCACAAACTTTCCAGTTACATGTCCTGCTTCGTTACTTGCACCTGATGCTGCTAAGAAACCTGCTGTTGTCCAACGATTCACACGAGTACCGTTTTCATCGTTCACAATCATATTTGCATCACGATCTTCTTTAACGTGTGCAGCAATTTCTTTGAATGCTTGATCCCAGCTGATACGTTCCCACTTATCTGAGTTAGGGCGGCGCACTTCTGGATACTTTAAGCGATTAGGGCTTTGTACGTAATCTAATAAGCCTGCACCTTTAGGACACAATGCACCACGGCTTACTGGATGATCTGGATCCCCTTCCACGTGCATTACGCTCTCTTTAGCGTTGAATGCACCATCACCCAAACTATACATTAACAACCCGCAACCTACCGAACAGTATGTACACGTATTACGAACCTCTTTGGCACGCAATAATTTATACTGGCGAACTTCCGCGTGAGCTATGCTTGGCGCCATACCCATTAGCGCTAAACCAGTTCCTCCGACAGCTCCAGCGGACAGTTTAAAAAACTGTCGTCTAGAAACTTCCATAAATTACCTCTTAAATTTTAATCACTTAACAACAAATATCTTCAACACAGTTTTAAAGATAATCGCACATTATATACGTTTTAAATCTATTTTTCCCTGAGAAACATAAATTTCTCCACCCCTACTTGCTACCTTTTCCCTTTTGGCATAACAGCCAGTAGCTATTTGACAAGTCATGCTTAAAAATCAACATCTCTTGCCGTTATCGCGCGACATTCTCTCTTGAATAGTCAGCAAAATCAAGCTTTTCAATGAATTTATGATGTAAGATTAACATCTCCTGTTAAACCATAGGTTATACACTTATGTTTTATTTATCAATCATTATATATAATATTTAATATAAATTTTTCTATATACTAAACAAATATAGATCAATAATAAATTCAATCTTAATAAAAACTTTCAAAAAAATTGATCAATCAGAGTTAGACGATTATTTTGCAAATTTATTCAGATTCCTTATTAGCAACCTGCAAATCATTATAAATATGGTGTTTATATAGATTATCTGGATCGAGTAACATGCTCATTTGAAAAAATTAATGATCCACCAACTACTATCCAATATTTATCAACATAAAAATATCATTGAGCATATCTACACATGCGATCCAAAATATTTATACAATTTAATAATGTGGTGGACGTTCATTTGCCAAAGAAATTGGAGAATCCTCAGCTTGTAAAGCAACTTTAGTGGAAAGCTTAATGAATTCATTATGCAAATTCTCAATTTGTTGCTGTTGATCAATCAAACATTGATTCAAAGTCTCAATCGTTAATTCATGGAATGCTTCTCTTTGTTCCAATTCATCAACACGCGCTTTTAATAAGGCGATCTCATTTTCTAACATTTTTTCCCTTTAGCAATTTCTGTACTGCAAAAATGGCTACTTTAACATGTTTCATCGAAGATACCGTAGCATTTGGTTGATACCAATGAGCCACCAACGCATTCATCATCATTGTCACTTTTACTTGATCATCTTCTGGTAAATATTTATTGAGTCGATGAGCAAATTCAACAGGTGCTGTACTGATTGGTAATTTCAATCCATAAGTCTGATTTGCCAACTCAATGACGCGAAAATATTCTCGCTCTGCATTAAAATACAGATGTCGCCACGGCTTGAAAAATACAATTGTCTGCACCAGCACAAATGTGAACAACAAACCTATCGAGATTTTCACTAATGTAAATACACTGATAAAATCAATTTTAAACAAATTTTTTAATAATGATTGCTGTGAATCACTTTGATAACCTAAAACCATTTTTGTCCATTGATAATCAATGCGATCTTTAATACTTTCAAATGATAATTTGAATTGATCCCAAACAGAAGAATCTCCCATACCAGTCAATTCAGCAAATAAATCATCAATCCCAAAATCTATACGACTTGGTGATACAGTAGATGTTGGATCAATTCTTACCCAACCTTGGCTATTATCCCAATATTCCACCCAAGCATGAGCATCTTTTCCGCGCACTTCTACAAGCTTTCTATCTTGATCAATAGCACCGCCCAAATAGCCAATGACAACACGGCTAGGAATATTGGCTTTACGCAACATGAATGTTGTTGCGCTCGCATAATGTTCACAAAATCCTGCCTTAGCATCAAACATAAACTCATCAATGCTATCTCGGCTTGTCATTAAACCTGGCTGCATTGTGTATTGATAACCACCTTGCCTAAAATGATTCATCAATCTTTCCACAAACTCTTTCTCAGAAGGGTTATCTTGGCGTAACTGATCCACTAACTCCGTTGTTTTTGGATTATTATTGGTGGCTTGAATAAACTGTTCATCACTTTCAATGGCACTTCTCCCACCTGTATTACTGAGCATTGCGACATTCGGTACATATTTCGCTTTATATTGAATTTTAGTATCCACAGGACGATTAAATTCAACACGAAAATCACTAAAAGGTAGAATTTGCCCGCCGCGATTAACTGAGCCGAAATCTATTTGTGAGATATCCAATGTTGCTAAATACTTTTGAAAGCTTGGATCAAAAATGACAGAATAATCTTGTGATCCTGCTAAGTTTATAATTTTATAATTAGGCGATGCTGAAACCTGAGTTCGCCCCGATTGACGCCAAGCTCGCCCATCAAAATGATCCAATGTTAAACTTCGCCAATATAGATCACGAACTGCTGGAACATTATTGGTAAATTCAGCCCACAAAATATGTTTGTCACTGTTTGCTAATTCCGCAATACTGCCTGGTTCCATAGAATTGGAAACACCTGTTTGCGCTTGTGATTTTTCCTGTCCTTGTTTCATATTTGGCAACATAGAAGGAAATCTCGGAAAGATCACAAATAACAAAACCATTAATGGCAAGGAAATTCCCATGATTTTAATCGCATTCCATAACAATATTTTGCGCGAATAAATACCATAGCCTTGCTGCTGTAAACCAATGATTGCAGTGATCAGAGTGAGAAATATCAGCACTGAGAATAAAAATAGATATGCCGAATTATCAAATAAATACGTTGTGCCTAAGGCAATAAAACCTATCACAGCTAAAACATGGCCATCATGTACTGTTTTAGATTCCACAAATTTCAAACCATAAATTGCCATGAATAAAATGGCGCAACCTTCAGTATTGAGAAAATTGCCTTTAGTCAAAAATAGTACGCCAATAATGATGGCTATAATGGCAAATTTCACAACGCCGTTTGGATAGCCCAATTTCATACGAAAAATCTGAATCCGCCATACAAAACAGATAGTAAAGACGGCAGCAACCCACATTGGTAGAAAAATAAATAGCTGCGGAATAATGGTGAGTACAAATGCTATGCTAAACCAAAGAATACTGCTTCGGCTAAGATCTCTTTGCGCAACGTTCTTCAAGCTAGCCATGTGCAGTCCTATATAATGCCAAAGTTTCTAAACATTTTTTTGTGTGCGCATCTGTTGAATCTGGTCCTAAAGTTTCACTACCTAAAATCATACCAAAACGATGATTATTGGATGATAATTCCAAAACCCAATAACACATTTGTGATAAACGCGTTTCTAAATCACCAGAAAAATTCTGCTCATTTAACCAAATCTCTTTCGAGGCTTGTTCCGTGAATGTTTTAACCAAAAGGCCATTGCCTTTTGCATATGCTTTCCAATCAATGCGCGATATTGCATCGCCCATTTCATAATTTTTTAGTTCATCGAAATTATCAACGCCGCGTTTTTTAGAAGCACTATTATCCAAATACTCATTATCTTCATTATCCACAGCACTAAAATGCTGAAGCTCAGAAGCAATCGGCCGTGGATAACATAACGTGGTTTGATCTAAATCCACATAGCTCCAAGCACGAAATATACCTAATGGATAGCTGGTTTCCACTGTAAAACGTGGCAAACGAACTTTTCCCCGAGCTGTTTCTGGAACGAACAAATATGTTGTATTGCTGGATTTAGCATCACAATCCACAAAATTATTAGATGTTTTAGTATGCAACCATAATGCATGGTGCGCTTTATTTAAGCTTTCAATTGTAATACCAAAAGTTGCTTCATCACCTGCAAAAACAGGTTGACTGCCTGCACCACGAAGATGAAGATTGTCTAAATTTCTCCACGTTAAAATCATTGTGGAAACGAAGATAGAGATCAACCAAAATAGCAAGATATAAACCAGCGAATTTTCAAAATTAATGGCCATCAATAACAAAACAAAACACATGCCAATATAGATGAAGCCAAATTTTGTCGGGAAAATAAATACTTGCTTACGATTAAGCGTTACTCGGCTATTTCTTGGTATACGCTGATTAATTCTCTCTTTAAAAGATTGAGCACTAAACATACAAAGCCGCTACTGTAGCGCAGGCACATTATGCAATAACCAATACGCCAAATCTCGGCTATGATTTGCTTGCTGACCCATTTGTCGTAAACGATGCTCTAAAACGCTTGGCAATACTGCTTTAATATCTTCAGGAATAATATAATCTCTACCCGAGATAAACGCATATGCTTTAGCACCTTTCAATAAAGCTAAACTTCCGCGTGGTGAAATACCCACTGTAAATTTCTCTTCAGATCTCGTTGCTTCCACAATGCGTAAAATATATGCCAATAAGGCATCCGATGCATGCACTTGATTCACCATCACTTGCATTTGTGCTAACTCTTCTTTAGTGAGCATCGCAGGTAAATTGGTGATTCGATCGCGATTGGTTTCGCCTTTTAAAATCTTCAACTCAGCATCCGCGGAAGGATAACCCAACGAAATCGCCATTAAAAATCGATCCATTTGCGAATCGGGCAAAGGATATGTTCCACTGCCCGATGTGTTAGGATTCTGCGTTGCAATAACAAAAAAGTGTTCTGGCAACGGATACGTTTTACGTCCGATAGAAACTTGGCGCTCTTCCATAGCTTCTAGCAATGCGCTTTGGCTTTTCGGCGTTGTACGATTAATCTCATCTGCCAATAACACTTCAGTAAAAATTGGACCGCGATGTAATAAAAACTTTTTACTATCTGCATCAAAAATCTCGCCCCCAATAATATCCCCTGGCAATAAATCTGATGTAAACTGAATGCGTTGATAGGATAAGCCTAAAACCTTAGCCAAACTATGCGCTAAAGTTGTTTTTCCCATGCCTGGCAAATCTTCTAACAGCAAATGCCCCTTAGCCAGCAAACATGCTAAACTTAATGTGACTTGCTCTTCTTTGCCTAAGATAACGCTGTTCAGCGCAGCCCTAATTTTTAATATTTTATTATGCATATTCGTTAATGATTAAATTTGTCGGATAGCTTTTTTGAATTTTGGTTCTGATGTGATTTCAGCATAACTCGTCACTGGCTTGGATAATAGCACAACTTCATTCTCCGCTACAAAGAAATGCATATTGCGTGCATTTAAGAGACGAATAACAGGCGTTTTTTGATTCCATGTGTATTTACCTTGAAACACAACAGGGTTGCCAACTGGCCCACCATTTTTAACATTCTGTTCAATATAACGATATTGACCGTATTGATTAATCTGCAATCTTGCCATTGTGTAATCACAATCACTGCACTTTAATTTAGCATTATATGTGCCCGCATAATCCAAACTATTTTGGGCTGTTTCGCTAGGATTTGTTTCGACAGGCGCAGGTTCCGCTTTTTTAGCTGGCAAACTAACGCAACCAGCTAGAAATAGCGAAGTCATCGCTACAGTGATTAATCCTTTTTTCATACAATTCTCTCCAATAATTGATTAATGTCACAGAAATAATATTGTATATCAAAATATTTAATCATTTGACATTATTTAGAGATGTAACCTATGATCTTTTTCATTTTTAAGTTCACATTATGAATTCTACGCGTTTCAACGCTTTAAGCACTCATTTTCAGGATAAAATTTATGCATCTTTTAAAGGTAAATTACGTCTTGAAATATTAAAGCGTGATTTTGAAAACCATCAACTCCTTCAAGCCGAAGCAACTACTTTGGATATTGGCGCTGGACAAGGACAATTTGCCAGTTTTTTAGCCAGCCAAAAACATCACATGACTTTATTAGAATCATCAGACAATATGTTGAATCTAGCAAAAGAGAAATTTGCCCAATATAATTACAACGGCAAGTTCATCCATGATGAATTACAGAATATTCCTAAGATCATTGATGAAAAATATGATCTCATTACAGCGCATGCAGTTATTGAATGGTTGGAAAACCCTGAAGATATTATTCCAATTTTAAAGCACGTTACGCACGCTGATTCTACGATTTCCCTATTATTTTATAATCTCAACGGTTTGATCTATCACAATCTGATTCGTGGCAATTATCGTTATATTCAGAAAAACAATTTCCGTGGTGAAGCTGGTGGATTAACGCCAATTTCTCCTGTGAATCCTGAGGCTTTAGAAAAAGCATTCAATGATAACGGTTTTGAAATCATTCATAAAAGTGGCATTCGCACCTATTATGATTATATGACGAAAGAAAATAAGCAAAAGATTACAGAGGCAGAGCACATTGAAATGGAAATGCGATGCTCTACTCAACCACAATTCATCCCCAATGCCCGTTATTTACACTGGTTAATTAAGCCATCATCATGAACCAATTTTTAACAACGCCGAAAGGTGAAACATTCAAACACTTTCATAAACAATTAATGAATTGGTTCGATGATCATGGCCGCCATGATCTACCTTGGAAACCGCAAGTGCAATATACAGAAGCACAAAATATTTATCACATTTGGCTTTCTGAAATCATGCTCCAACAAACTCAAGTTGTGACAGTCATTCCCTACTTTTTCAATTTCATTGAGAAATTCCCAACCGCGACTGATTTAGCCAATGCAGAACAAGATGAAGTATTAAAAGCGTGGGAAGGTTTAGGTTATTATGCTCGCGCACGCAATTTACATGCTGGTGCTAAAATTATTCGCGATGAATTCAATGGTGAAATACCTTTAAACTTTCAGTCCATTCAAAGCATTAAAGGCATTGGTAGAACAACAGCAGCCGCAATCATCAGCCAAGGTTTCAATCGCCCTTTTGCAATTTTGGATGGTAATGTGAAACGCGTCATGGCGCGTATTACAGGCGCAATGCATCCTGAAAAGCAATTGGAAAAAGTATTATTACCTTTTGCATATTTAATGTCAGCGCAAAATCGCCCGAATGATTACACACAAGCAATTATGGATTTTGGCGCAACGATTTGTAGCAAAAGTCCAAAATGTGATCAATGCTTTTGGCAAGCTCACTGCATTACTCATCAGCATCAAAAAATGGATCAAATCCCAGCTAAAAAAATTAAGCTCATGAAAAAAAATATCGAGTTATATCCTGTGATTATTCAAAATCAGCATGGCGAATTGGTATTTCATCAACGCACACAAGAATCTATTTGGCACAATTTGTATGAATTCCCTCACTTAGATTCACATTTGCATGAATTAGAAACATTATTTAATCCTGATAATGTAAAATTGCTCAACATTTCAGAACGACCAAGTTTTAAGCATGTTTTAACGCACATTAATTATGAAATTCACCCAATTATTATTCAAGTAGAATCTTACAAAGATACATTACAATTCAATGATCAAATTTATACTTGGGTGAATGCTGAAATCTACAATACTTATGCTAAAACTAAGCCGACGAATGATTTATTAGCATTAATTGAATGATTTAAATTTCAATTAGTCATCTCATAATAAAAAAGCCGCTTCATCTTTAAAGCGGCTAATTAAAATTGTTATTGAGATAAAATTTAAATTACTTCAAAAAACTCAAGAACTCAGCACGAGTGGCAGGGTTACTTCTAAATGCGCCTAACATTGCAGAAGTTACCATATGAGAATTTTGTTTTTCAACACCGCGCATCATCATGCACATATGTTTTGCTTCGATGACAACAGCAACACCATTAGCATCCGTCACTTCTTGAATGGCTTTTGCAATTTCTGATGTCAAAGATTCTTGAATCTGCAAACGACGAGCATACATATCAACGATGCGTGCAATTTTCGATAAACCTAATACTTTCCCGTTTGGCATGTAAGCAACATGTGCTTTACCAATGAATGGCAATAAATGGTGCTCACATAATGAGTAAAGTTCAATATCTTTAACCAAAACCATTTCGTTGCTGTCTGATGTAAAAATCGCCCCGCCCACAACTTCTTCCAAAGTTTGTTCGTAGCCACGACATAGATATTTCATGGCTTTTGCCGCACGCTTTGGCGTATCTACTAATCCTTCACGCTCAGGATTTTCACCAACTTCAGTAATGATTGCACGATAATTCTTTTCTAAATCAGACATGTCACTCAACTCAAAGAGATTAAATAAAGTTTTGGAGTCTACTAGCATTCTGCCATTTTTTCAACGATATTCACTAAATTCATAAAACAGAGTTATAATCATCTTTTGTTTACATTAATTAAGGAAAATCATGATCTCTTCAATGACAGGTTTCGCAAGAGAAACTGTAGCAACGGAATTCGGTCTTTTGTCCATTGAGCTGCGTAGCATCAACCATCGTTATTTAGAGACATACTTTAAACTGCCTGAAATTTTACGCTCTTTTGAAGTGAATTTACGCGATCAAGCACAAACTCAACTCAAACGCGGCAAGATAGAAATTATGATGCGCCTTGAATCTACAGGTTCAACACATGAAGAGTTAGTATTCAACGATGATTTGGCCAAAAAAGTCATCAAAATGTATCGCCATGCCAATAGTTTGCTCGGCACATCACAAGCATTATCCGCTTCTGAATTATTACGTTTCCCCAATATGTTAACGACAACAACGCCAGATCCGAAAGAGCTTGCAGCAATCACTCAGGAAACATTCAATATTGCAATTCAATCGTTAATTCAAAATCGCCAATCAGAAGGCGCACGTATTTATAATGTCATTGAAGATCGTTTGACTAAAATTGAAGCGCTAACAAAAGAAGCGCAAGCACTTCGACCTGAAGCCGTTCAGCGCTTACGCGATAAATTAAATCAACGCTTACAAGAATTCCAAGTGGAAGTGGATCATCAACGCCTAGAGCAAGAACTTGTATTCGCCATCCAAAAATTAGACATCGATGAAGAGATTGATCGTTTAGCATCTCATGTTGCGGCAATGCGTGAAGCTTTACAAAGAGATGATGCGATTGGTCGTCGTTTAGATTTCTTAACTCAAGAATTTAACCGTGAAGCAAATACATTAGGTTCTAAATCACAAGATGCACAATTAACTGCCATCGCTGTAGAGCTTAAAGTATTGATCGAACAAATTCGTGAACAGATACAAAATATCGAATAAATATATGCTTAAGCCCTGTTTCTCAGGGCTTTGTTCTTTTATTGTTCATAAAGGATGATATTTTGCGCTATAAAAATCCTTATTATAATCCTCATAAATCGCACCATACGCCAAGAGGATTTCAAAATCCTGAACCTTTACATATTCCGCTAAAACGCGTTGCCAAATGGTTGCATGAACGCTGGACAAGTAAAACATCTCGTTTACCTGAAGGTGGATATGAGCAATTCATTCAAGATTGGATGATCGAACCAGACTTTTCTCACAATGGCAATTTCGTCAATTGGCTTGGTCATTGCACCTTATATTTTAAGCTAGATGACATCGCTATTATTACAGATCCTGTATTTTCTGAACGAGCATCCTTCCTGAGCTGGGTTGGCCCAAAACGACAAACGCCAGTATTGGCACAAATTGAGCAATTGCCTTGTTTACATTATGTGCTGATCTCGCATGAGCATTATGATCACTTGGATTGGTTAACCATTCAAAAATTATTACAGCACTTCCCTAATCTAACATTCATTGTGCCACTTGGCTTAGAACGATGGTTCCATAATAAAGGAATTCATAATGTGATCGCTTTAGATTGGTGGGATCAATATGATATTAATAATGATCTCGCTATAACTGCAACGCCAGCACAACATTGGAGCAATCGAGATCCATTTTCACGCAATCGTAATTTGTGGTGTGGTTATATGATCACGCATAAAAATACAAACCACTATTTTGCAGGTGATACCGCTTATGCAAAGAATCTTTTAGAAATTGGCAAGCGATTTGACATTGATTATGGCTATATGCCGATCGGCTGTTACTCACCAGAATGGTTTATGGGATATCAACACATTTCCCCAAAAGATTCTGTACGGTTACATGTTGAACTTGGCATTCAACAATCAGTTGGTGTACATTGGGGCGTTTTTGAATTGGGCGATGAACCTTTTGATGATACACCAATCCAAGTCCAAAATGCGATTGCCACATATGACAATCCACCAATATTCAAAGTAGTGCCTATTAATACAACTATGAAATTAGAGTGATTTTTGCTATGCTAGCAAACCTTATTTAGCGCCTGTAGCTCAGTTGGATAGAGTGTCAGTTTCCGAAACTGAAGGCCAGAGGTTCGATCCCTCTCAGGCGCGCCACACATAGCATCAATGCTCGCATAATTTTCCTTAATTCATTATCGATATTATGCCATTTGGCATGATTAACAGAGGTTACAATGATTAAGAAACAAGATTTAGACATTATCGGCATTCAAAGTGATGACATTACACTAGAGTTAACTTTTACGGTTCATCTTAGAACTCGCATTGATAGTAGAACATTTGAAGAATCAGAAGAAGAGCGTACAGAATACATCGAATTAGGCAACGCTTTAAATCCTGAATATATCCGCCATCATATTGCAGATGAAGTGGATGATTTAATTATCAGTGGCAATCGCATCACAATTCGTAACATTCATGTTAAAGAAATTTGTGAACGAAAAGACGAGGTAAAAATCCATCCAGCGCTCAAAGATTTTGAGATCGCATACATCATTTAATCATTATTAAAAATTCACTAGCAATCATTCATTAATAAACAATATATTCAAATAATTGTTATTTGAATACACGTTATCATTGTCTGTTAATGATTTGATTAATAGTGAAATCCATGAATAACCAACTACACAATACTGAAGTCATCAAAGATCGTCGGCTTGAAAACATTTCAGCTATTGCTCTATTTGGGCTTTTTTTATCTGTCATAACATATATTCTCTATTGGTGGGAAAATCAATATCGCTATGAATATAGTGCAAAAGAGAAAGGATTTACATCGATCATTGCTCAACAATTCAATGGACCAATGGGCGAACATCAACAACTCAAGCAACATGCTAAAGCTCTCTTAGCTTTACCACAATCTTACAAACACATTGAAACCATCTATATTCATAATAATGATCATCAAGAGCTTTTTGTACGCAGCTTATTTTCAGGGAAAACTGCACATAATGTTGAAGAAATTTTATGCTTAAAGGCTTCATATTCACGAGAAGGTCAAACCATTCAAAACCCTGCACCTTGTTAATCACAACTATTAAAATTCATACATTAATACAAAATCATCATACAATTATTCTGACAAATCATCTTTTATATTGACAGATATATTAACTTAAAAATACCATTACAAGCACAACCTTACAAATACACGATACTGCATATTCCAATGAAAAATGAATCACAAGAATCCATGGATCAGAAAATACCAATTTTCTCCTTAAGTCTTTTATTTATTGCATTCTTAATCATCATCTATTGGATCATCTACTCTTATGAAACAGCCATTCGTTATGAGTATAAATTCAGAAAAAGATCTTTTGCAGCGATTATTTCCAAACAATTTGATGGCATTGCAGGTGAACATCAACAACTCAAAGAATATGCTAAAAACTCTCTACAATTCCCCTATTCTTATAAACATATAGATACTATATATATGAGAAATAATGAAGATCAGGAGCTTTTAGTCAAAACACTCTATACAGGTGAAGATACATTTAAAACCGAGAGAGTATTTTGTGCCAAGGCAATCTATACATTTTATGGTGATGAAATTATGGCGCCAGAACCCTGTGATAAAAATAAAAGTTTTTAACAACGTTCATGAACTACTGTACATCTACAAAATAAATGCTATTCTACGCAAAGATTGATAACAATCGCTGTGTATACAATAAATATAAATTAACAATATATTAAAAATCAGAGGTGTTTATGAAACTACAACAAATCACTTTAGTGGAAACGGCACGTTCATATGATGTTAAAGCAAAAGCCCTAGGAAAATCTATTCATGCACAATACCAAAGAGCATTTAAAACACGCGAGGAAGCTGAAGATCATATCGAAGAGTTGAACTCCAATAATGAAATTTGTCAGGATGAGCATAAGTCGTGGCTTAAAAATGTTAAAAAATATGGCGGTGGATTATAAATAACCATAAGTACAATTAAAAACCCATAAATTCTATTTTGTGGGTTTTAAGGTATTAAGTTAGCTCTGCTATCAACTGAAATAGGATTAGGATAAACCCTGCTTTGATATTCGCTATTTTGAATGGAACGCATATCACCTAATTTGACATCGCACCATAAGTTTTCTTCATACACTTCTAGAATATTTTCATAACTGCATTGAAAAAACTCTGAATTGCAATATTCTTTGATTAAACTATTCAAATACTCTTTATTTTGTATCGTGCTTAATTTTAAAAATGCACTCAAATTATCTGATTGTGCCAATTGTAAAACAAAGGGATGGCAAGAATCCTCAGAAGCATCACAATATTTATGCAGGCTTTCGTCTTTAATATATGCAATCACTTTTTGTTTTTGTGCTTCGCTATTATCAAACGTCAAAGGATTAATAAAACCAGCAGGTTGTGCCATAAGTAAAGATGGCATCAAGATAATCGCATATAATATCTTCGTCATAGCATCTCCTTATACGCTCACATTATATATTTACTATCATCTATTATATTAGTACATAATGTTTAATCCCTAATACTCAATTAATTTATTTTATTAATAAACTACATCGATCAAATCTTAATAACTTTTTCTTGAATCATAAAACTCTATGTGTCTATACAGAACAATTTTCTGTTAAAAGACAGTGGACGATTAAAAAAAATTAGATTACTATTGCCAAAAGATCGATAACGATTATCATTTCCATATGAAAATCACGACAGATTCTATTTCCTTCACGCAATATTAATTTATGGAGTCATGATCAATGACTAAAAAGTTACTCACATTATCTTTGATTACTGCATTAAGTGCATCACCTGTATTTGCTCAAGATTTAACAATCTACTCATCCCGCGCTGAACAACTGCTTCAACCTGTGATTACAAAATATAAGGAACAAACTGGCGTTAATATTAACCTAATCTCAGACAAAGATGCACCTATCATGGAACGCATGAGAGCCGAAGGTAAAAACTCTCCTGCTGATATCTTGATCACTGTGGATGGTGGTAACTTGTGGCAAGCATCTCAAATGGGATTATTACAGCCAATTGAATCAACTGTGTTAACAGAAAACATCCCAGCACATTTACGCGCTGAAAATAATGAATGGTTTGGACTATCAGTTCGTGAAAGAACAATCTTTTACAATACAGATAAAGTAAAACCAGAAGAACTATCTACTTATAAAGATCTAGCCGATCCAAAATGGAAAGGCAAACTTTGTTTACGCACTTCTAAAAAAGTTTATAACCAATCATTAGTTGCAATGTTGATCACTGAATTTGGTGCAGAACAAACTGAAGCAATTGTAAAAGGTTGGGTTAACAACTTAGCAACACAACCATTTGCAGATGACACTTCATTATTAGAAGCTATCGCAGCTGGTCAATGTGAAGTTGGTATTGCTAACACTTATTATTTTGGCCGTTTAGTCGCAACTAAGCCTAATATTCCAGTGACTATGTTCTGGGCTGATCAAGATGGTAGCGGCACACATGTTAATGTTTCTGGCGCAGGTATTGCAAAATATTCTAAAAATAAAGAAGAAGCACAAAAATTTCTTGAATGGTTATCAAGCGATCAAGCTCAAAACCTATTCACAGACTTGAACCATGAATCCCCTGCTAACGACAAAGTTGCACCAAGCGATGTAGTTGCAAAATGGGGTGAGCATAAAACAAACTTAATCAATGTTTCTAATGCAGGTAGTAAGCAAAAAGAAGCAGTCATCCTAATGGATCGCGCAGGTTATAAATAATTATAATTCTGGTAGCCGCTCTCTTAAAATATTAAGAGAGCGGCTTTTAATAAAACTTATATTGCAAATGAAATGGATGCATTTGTATCTAAACTCACAGAAACTCTATCCTCTTTTAAAGAAGGCCAATCTGCAATTAATTGCTCACCATTTTCTAAAATCAAATAATGCCTAATGTATTCACCGCGAAACTCTGTTTTTGCAACTGTTGCATTGCACAAATCTTGTTCACTACAAATAACATTTTGCGTTCTCACCAATAAACAAACATTGTTACCCGCTTCAAATCCATGTGGCTCTTGATAAGAATGATCACCCAAAATACTCGATAATGTCACATCATCCACAACCGTTGCTTTTAGCCACTGTCCTTTACCAAAAAATTCTGCAACCATTGGATTACAAGGGCGATTAAATAAATTTTCAGGCTCATCCCATTGTTGCAAAACACCTTCCGACAATAAACCAATTTTATCCGAAAAAACAAAAGCTTCCTCTTGATCATGCGTGACCAAAATCGCGGTAATCTTCTCTTTTTTTAATAATTGACGGACTTCTTGCGCCAATGTTGTGCGTAAATCTGCATCTAAATTTGAAAATGGTTCATCCAACAATAACAGCTGCGGTTTTGGTGCAAGCGCTCTAGCAATGGCAATGCGCTGTTGTTGCCCACCCGATAATTGATGTGGATAATAATCACCATATTGACTCAAATTGATTAGATCCAACAACTCAGTCACTCGCTTTTGTTTATCTTGCTGATTCATTCCACGCAATCCAAAAGCAATATTTTTGCTGACTGTCAAATGAGGAAACAGAGCATAATCTTGAAAGACCATGCCAATCTGTCTCACATGCGGAGCAATATGATTTGTAGCAGTTGAAAGCACTTGTCCATTCAAAATAATTTTGCCATCTTTAACTGATTCAAATCCCGCGATAGTGCGCAATGCAGTTGTTTTACCACATCCTGATGGACCTAATAGACAAGCGATTTCCCCTTCTTGCAAAGAAAAATTTAAAGCTTTCACAATTTCTCTCTGCCCAAGTATCACTTTCATATTTTCGATCGATAACCACATTTCCATCATCTCTCTTGTCTAGAAAACAGTAGAACAGGAATCAATCCTGTTAATACAATTAATAAAGATGGCCAAGCCGCTAAACTATATTGGCCTTCTGTTGTGAAGTTAAAAATCCTAACCGCCAATGTATCCCAACCAAATGGACGAATCATTAACATAATTGGCATCTCTTTCATTACATCTACAAATACCATCAGCATCGCAATACTCAACCCACCTTTTAGCAGTGGCAAATGAATGCTTGTCACCAATGATAATCCATGTTTACCTAAACTTTGTGCAGCCTCTTCTTGCTGAGGAGAAATTCTTTCCAAACCTGTTTCGATGGAGGAAAAAGCAATCGCCATAAATCGTACAACATATGCCAAAAGCAAAACAATTAACGTACCTTTAATCCAGCCATTACTGCTATCACTTAAGCCCAGCCACTCTATTAATTGATTATCCAGCCATGCAATGGGAACAAAAATACCAACCGCTAAAATTGTGCCAGGAATACCATAACCCAATGTTGCTATTTTAATTAACCAAAGACTCTGATTTGTATGAATAAATCGTTTAGACAATGCCAAACCTAAAGCCACACATGTAACAAAAAGTGCTGCTAATAATGCAATCATTAATGAATTTAAAGCATAACGCCACAAAGCAGTATCAAAAGCACTGCCCCAAGTTTCATATGCCCAAATGGTCAATTGCCCAATAGGCAAAATGAATGCCATCAACAAAATAACACTACAATAAGCGGTCGCAAACCAAGCTTTATAACCCATCAATCGAATGCGTATATTCTGTTGAGCTTTACCCATTTGCGTGAATCGTTTTTTATGGCGGCTATATTGTTCGATCAATAATAAAACAAATACAATAATGATCATTAAAGAAGCTAGTTGCTTAGCCGTTTCCAATGAAAAAAATGCATACCATGCTTGATAAATTGCTGTCGTAAATGTGTCAAAATTAAATATTGAAACCGTACCAAAATCCGCCAATGTTTCCATTAATGCTAACAAAACACCGCCTGCAATCCATGGTCTTGCCATGGGTAGCGCAATTCTTATAAAAGATTGTGAATGATTCAACCCTAAAGTCGCACCCACTTCTAAAGAGCGCTGACCTAAACTTGAGAATGCATTTCTCGCTAATAGATAAACATACGGATAAAATGCCAAACTCATCACCATTACAACGCCCGCTGTATTACGAATCTCTGGCAATCCTCTCGACCATTGCCAATGTTCCCGTAAATATGTACTGATCGGGCCGCTGTATTCAAATAACCCGACTTGAGCAAATGCCATAACATAAGCAGGCATTCCTAATGGCAACATCAACGCCCAGAAAAATATTCTTTGTCCTGGAAAACGGTAAACTGCCGTCAGCCAAGCGCTCGTTGTGCCCAAAATTGCTGTAAAAATTCCTACACCCAACAACAATACAAATGTATTGGTTAACAGTGTTTTCATTTTAAAGGTTAATAGATGATTCCACAGCTCTTGATCAACGGCTTGATAAGAAGATAATATGACACCAATGGGCAATAATACAACTAAAGCCCAAAGCCATTGCCAAAACTTGCCCAATAAATAATTCAAAAACGTGATCCTAGTGCATAAAGGCTGACATTATCCATAAAAAAATTGGCCCTGTAAAATAAAAGCCAATGATTATCATTCATAATTATTGCGCCATTTTTTCAGCTTCTGCTAAATCTACAGAAACCAAACGAGAAACCCCAGGTTCACTCATTGTTACGCCAATCAATGATTCTGCGATAGACATTGTCGTTTTATTATGTGTAATAAAAATGAATTGAACCTTATCGCACATTTCTTGTAACAATGAACCTAAACGACGAACATTGGCTTCATCCAATGGCGCATCTACTTCATCCAAAATACAGAATGGCGCAGGGTTCAAGTTAAAAATCGCAAATACTAAAGCTGCTGCTGTCAATGCTTTTTCACCACCTGATAACAAATGAATTGTGCCAGGTTTTTTCCCTGGTGGGCGCGCAATGATATTCACGCCACTTAATAATGCATCATCTCCTTTTAATTCTAAATATGCTTCACCACCGCCAAATAAACGTGGGAATAATTTGGAGAAATCGGCATTCACCGTATTGAATGTTTCCATGAAGCGAGTTTTAGTCTCTTGATCAATCTTCTGAATCGCTGTTTCTAACTCAAACAATGCTTTGTTTAAATCTTGATCCTGCTCATCTAGATATGTTTTACGCTCGCCTAATACCTTACATTCATCAATGGCAACCAGATTGACTGCACCTATCCTACTTAATTTGGATTGTACGGATTTTAACAACTCATCAATATTATCTTCATCAATAGTGATCATCTCTTGTGATAAAGATTGCTGTTCTTCCTCGCTCAATGTGTCCAGCAAAGCTTCCCAACTTTTTACAACATGCTCTTCATGCGCCTTAAATTCTGCATCACGCAACATCAAAGATTGAATCATATCTTTTTGGCTTTCGATATGTTTTTCTTGGCTCTCTTTAAGCTTTTCCTCTTGTGATAATGTGGTTTGCAATTGACCAACCAGCTCTGCTAACTCTGCCTTTGCCCCTTCAATTTCTAATAGCGCTTCATTGTGAATCATCAATTCTTCTTCAATAATGATTGCTTCTTCACTCTCTGCCAATGCAGTTTGTTTTTCCTCAAGCTTCAATAAAGATTGAGCCTTGTTCGCTTTTAAGCGTGCTACATTGGTTTCTGTCTCTTTCAATTTAAATTGCACAGCATCCAATTGGCGAGTTTCTTCATTAACCTTTTGTGCTAAAGTTTGTTGTTCAGATGTTTTCTGCTTTTTATTCTCTTCATATTGCGTTAAATGAGATTCAACTTTAACTTTGCCTTCTTGCTTTTCATCGAGCAGCATCAATGTACTTTCTAATTCAACGCGATTTTCTTCAATTTTCATCTGCCCTTCTTCATGGGCTGATTTCAATGTAGCCAGCTCTTTCTCAATTCGCGTTTGATTTTCTGTAATATGAGCACGTTCCTTCATCACAACTGCCAGCTCTTTTTCTATCGATGCTGTTTCAGTTTTCGATTGCTCTAGTGCTTTTTCCAAAGTTACCCATTGAACTTTCAAAGCCTCCAATTGCTCAGTAATGGCAGACTTTTCTTCCTCTTGCATAGTAATTGCAAGTGTTAACTCTTCCAACTGAGTTGACAACTGATTCATCTCTTCAGCGCGCTCTAAAACACCCTGAATTTCTTGTTGATCATGACCAATGAACCAATCTCTACCATATAGATCACCATTTTCTAAAACTAAGCATTCATGCAGCTTTAATTGTTGACGCTTTTCTTCTATTTCATGCAATGAATTCGCCACATAAACATGTGATAAGAGCGATCCGAGTTTATGCTCGCTTTTTACATAAAAGCCCAAGTGAGCAGGCGTAAATTCAAAGTCTGTTTGCCCTAAAACATAACCTCGCGTATTTTCATGGACGGATAACGTCAAAAATTTAGACAAAGAAACTTCAGCCGCTTTCTGCCATTTAGGCTCGATTGTCATAACTTCAAACAGTGGCTCAATATTCTCTTCTTGCGATAACAATGCATTTTGTAGCAATGTTAATGCACTCAATCGCCCCTCAAACTCTGATTGTTTGCGTAAATTTTGATGAATTGCATGTTCCACCAATAACTTTTGACTATTTAACTCACTCTGTTTCTCTTTTTGAGTCAATGCTTGTTCTTGCAGCGCTTCCAATTGGATCTTTTTCTCATCCAATTGCTCGGCCAATAATACCTCACGATCACGTAATGTATCGTTATCCAATAAGATTTTAAGCTCATTATCCAACTTACTAATTGTTGCTTCATCTGTGATTTGTTTTGTCTCAAAATGAGCAATACTATTTTTAGCCACATCAGCTTTGCGCTCTAAAGTGCTAATTTCTTCATTCACAGTTTTGGATTGCGCAATAAAACTATCAAAAGTTTCATTCAAAACCATTAAAGCTTCATTCAATTCCAATAGAGATTCGTTCAAAATCATCAAAGATTCACTCTTGTCGATCTTTTCGCCTTCCAAGTTTTCCAGCATCATTTCGCCTGTCACAAGCTCTTCTTCAATTTGTTGAATTTGAAGCTGTAACTCATTTTGATCCGCTGTTGTCCTTTCTTGTAACGTACGAATGGATTCAATTTTGTGTTGAAGCGTTAAAATCTCTTTCTGTTTTGCATGATGCAGCTCTGTTTTAGCTGTTAACAGCGTTGATTTTTCAGACAATGTATTTTTATGACCATTATGCTTAATCACCAAGTCATTATAAAAAGCCACTGATTCATGGAACTCTTTTTGCAAAGCATCAATACGGTTTTGCAATTCAGACTGTCCTTGCTCTAATTCAGCACGCTTTTGCTTCAATGATAAATACTGTAACAAACGCTCTTCACGCTTCAATATTTGATACTCTTCAGCTTTTTTTGCTTGCTTTTCCAAATGTTCAAGTTGTTTAGTTAACTCTTCACGAACATCTAATAAACGTAATAAATTTTGACGCGTATGTTCAATGCGTGTTTCTGTTTCACGCTTCTGCTCTTTATATTTAGAAACACCCGCAGCTTCTTCAAAGACTAAACGCAATTCATCTGGTTTAGATTCTACAACACGAGAAATCATCCCTTGTTCAATGATGGCATATGAACGAGATCCCAAGCCTGTACCTAGAAAAATATCGGTAATGTCACGGCGACGACATTTTGCACCATTTAAAAAATAAGTACTTTGCCCTGATCTTTCCAACACTCGCTTAATGCTGATTTCAGTAAAAGTTGACCATTGGCCACCCACTCTGCCATCCGAATTATCAAACACTAATTCTATGCTTGCAAAACTAGAGGCTTTTCGGCTCGTTGCACCACTGAAAATCACATCCGTCATGGATTCGCCACGCAACTGTTTTGCAGAAGATTCGCCCATCACCCAACGAATGGCATCAATAATATTCGATTTCCCACAGCCATTTGGCCCAACAATGCCATTTAAGCGATCTGTGAGCTCGAAAACAGTATGATCCACGAAGGATTTAAAACCAGAGAGTTTAACTTTACTTAAATACACAAGCGACTGCCAATAATTAAAAGGAGAGTATTATCAAGCCTTAGAAAGCCGAATGCAAGATTGATTATTAATATATCTAGGCTGCTAACCACTTGATTTATTATAAAATAGCGATATTATGCAAGAATAAAGTTCATAACATAAGGAAAAATTCCATGAAAACATGGATAAAAGAAGAAAAGATACCTTTGTCACTTGCATTCATCTATTTTGCACTCACAATTATTATTAAGATGGTCATTTCCGATCATTCAGTGCATTATGGTGTGACATATTCTAAGAGCTTTTCCATCATACTCATATTAAATACAATCATTGAAAGCTCATTTCTCTTTGTTTTATCATCCTATTTAACGCAAAGACAGCAATTGCGCACATTCAATGTCATTAGTATCGTTTATATTATCCTTGTGCCAATCATCACATTTTGTGCGCAGTTATTATTAAGTTTATTACAATCTGTCGATATCTCCGTAATGCACACTGCTGCCCATTGGAAATTCAGCATCATTATGGCATTTTGGTTCAAAATCTTTCTATTAGTTGCCAATGTTTATTGTTTAGCATTGCCCAATATTTTATTTTTCAAATGGCGCCATCAGAACAATTCAGTACCAAGTGAAGTCAAATACTTCAAACAACACCAAAATATCTTATACAGCATGATGATCTTTATTTTTATACTGGCACCATTAGTGATCTCTTACGCACTTTTATTTGTAGGATTCAATATATTGGTAAGCTTGACACTTTCCACTATTGGCATTGCTCTTTCAATCACTTATCTCTATTATTGGCATCAACCATATTTAGATCAATTGAATGATCAATCAATGATGCTTCGAAACCTGCAAAAATTTGCACTGAATTTTGTGATTGGTTATACGCTCATCTCAACAATATTGCTTGCTTTAGTTTCTATTTTCCAAGAAATCTTTATCTATATTAGCACTGCACCATTTGCAGGTATAGCAGAAACAACAGGCATGATTTGGACTTATATTTTAGGCATCATTTGCTTCATTGCAGCATTATTTTTATCAAATCAGTATCGTTATAAAGTGCTTCACACATGTGTATTCATTGTCAGTGCTATTGGTGTGACTGGTTTTTTGATCATTCAAGGTGGCGCTTTAGGTTTTTATGTTGCATTACATATGGTTGGCCCAGCACTTTTTGTATTAGGTGGTTTTCTATTGATACTTGGGCTTTACACACGTTTTATACTTAAAGTTAGCGTACCCAATGATTAATTCATAATGTATTACAGCTTTTGGCACTTCCAACTTTTAGGTGCAATGATCTCTTTCTCTTGTGCCAAAAGGTTCTCTTGACGTTGATTCATTGGCATATTGATCATTAGCAAAATCCCTATGAAAACAACAATCGTCAACCATTCAATCAATGTTAAACTATATTTCATAATCCATATTCACACAAACAACTTAAAAATTCTACATTCAAAATATAGTATATAAATTGCATAATTGGACTTATTGGGAGAAATTTATGTATAAATTTGTATTCTTCGTACCTGATTCTCATGTCGAAGCAGTCAAAGAAGCAATATTCAACGCAGGCGGTGGCAAGCTTGGCGAGTATTCCCACTGTGCGTGGCAAACCCTTGGAACAGGACAATTTAAGCCATTAAAAGGCAGCAATCCTTATTCTGGTACAATTGATGAATTATCAACGGTACCAGAATGGCGTGTCGAATTAGTCGTTGAAGAATTTAATATTCAAGCAGCTGTTAATGCTATGAAAGAAGCACATCCCTATGAAATGCCTGCTTATGATGTGATTAACCTAGAAGATTATTAATATTCTAATGAGCTTTCAAATGTTTTTAAAAAGTGCCTCGCCAACCCCAAGTGAGATTTTTGACGATCCAATACTAAATATAAGAAAACATTTGGTTGCTTGACTAAAGGCCTAATGAGGTGATATTCCTTGCCCAAACTGATCAAAATATCTTCAATCACATCATCTAGCTCTAAAAGATCAACCACTCGCCTTTTAGTATTCAATACTTCTGTATTGCCTTCAGATGCTAAATCAATATCAATGCCTGAACCAAATGAAGCCAATGATCTTCCTGTATTGGCATCCACTAATGATGCAGCTTTAAAACCTTCAATGGCCACTAAGTCAGATAAATATGATTGTCCCATGTTTCACCTCATTCACTTATAATTGTCGATCTATTTGGAATGTTAAAATACATTAAATTAAGAAAACTTAATATAATTAAAGTTAATCTTAGCATATTATCATTTTAATAACTTCCTAGCCATAATATCCCGTAGAATTTTTTCAAATCTGTCAGATCTCGATCATAAATACTCGATAAAATTATTTTTATGATAGTGTTTATATGTTTAAAAAATTATAATTATCCCCACAAAAACAAAAAAATTAAGAGGGATTTTATGCTAAAAAATATCACCCTAATACAGATTAATACAATTTCATACATATTACTATCTTCACTGTTTTGCCTCAGCTATGCAAATAATGAATTTATTAAAACGGATTTACAACTCTCACAATTAAAAGGCCCAATTCAAAATGTCCATTCAACCTTTTATAACGAGAATGATTTATTAAATACTGTTTGGTCCCAATATTATGACACCAAAGGATTTTTATATATGTCGATTATCAACACATATAATCCTATGCCATCATTACAACTATATCAATGGACACAATTTTACAAAGGCAACCGCCGTGACTTTTTTACATTGCTTAATGAAGAACTCACGAATTTTTTCCCCATCACTTATGGTGCACCCATGAGTGAATCATTCAAACATCAGCACATTACGTGGACAGCAGAAGGTGCTATTACAGATACGCTACTTGATGCCGATGAAAATTCCCCCGAATCAATACTTTCTCGATCAAAATGTTTCTTTGATCATAAAAACAGAATGACCCGCCTAGAAATCATCACTGGCAATAAAACGGAAATTCGACACCTTTATTATTTATCATTCGCTGAATATCTCAAAACTGATTTATCAAAATATGAAGAGGATGACATTTTTTATGTTTCAGCCAACCAACAAAACATTGAAAATTATGTAGAGAATCAATGGCTATTGTTAGACCCTAGAGTAGAGATTAACTATGTACGATACACAGATTGGTATGGTAATCCAATTATAGAATATAAATATAATGCCCGAAGTAAACAAAAGATATTCAATAATTACACATATTATCCAACATCAATCCAATAAAAAAATCCCCCTAATATTTATATATCAGGGGGATTTCTATGGCCTAATTTTATATTACTTAACAATGACTTCGCTTTCTGGTTGAGACTTCACTTGTACCATATACGCATCTTGCTTTGGTGACTCAAACTTCCTTCCATCAATCGGCATCGCCACCATTGCTAATATGCCGATTAAAACTAAAACTATCAGTAATTCAACCAGAGTAAAATTATTTTTCATAATCGCCTCTTTCGTTTTGCTACCACATTTGATCTTTTTTATTTAATTCTTTTTTAACATAACTATAAAATACTATACAATTTCAACTTTACTAAATTTAATTTTTAAATACATTATATTAACTTAATCAATCTAATATTTATTCTTTGAATATCGCTGACATTAAAATCACCAGGCGACTTGAATAACATATACAAATATTTTTTTAAAATCAGATCTATATATATATAAATAGAGCCAAATCAAATTTGGCCCTATTTATATTCAATCCAGAAAATTATTTACAAAATAAAATTTAACACTGGGATTTATTAATCATAATTTTAATGATCTGTTCATCTGTCTGCTTCATGCCATCAGTCACTAAATTACCAAGATTACGAATACTTTCTTCAACAGTTGGCGAAACTAAGCCTTCTTGCCCAGTGACACGAACATTATCCAAAGCCATAATCACTGCTTTAAATGCAGAATTGGCTGTCGATGATACTTTCATTGCACAACTATTCGCTGCACCATCACAGATAATGCCAGAAACATCACCGATCATGCTGCAAATAGCATCATTGATTACATCTAGTTTTTTATCACCTAATAACCATCCCATTCCTGCTGCTGCGCCCATTGCGGCAGTGGATGTTGCACACAATGCAGATAATGCGGGGAATGTGTTATGAATGTAAACTGCCACTAAATGAGATAAAGCTTGCGCTCGAATACGATCCTCTTCTGAAGCTTTCAGAAAATCTGCGACAACCACAACTGGCATTGTCGCAGAAATCCCTTGATTGCCAGAGCCAGAATTACTCATCGCAGGTAAAGTTGCCCCACCCATTCTTGCATCTGAGCCTGCACTAGTGCGAATCATAATGTCTGTCATTAGATCTTTTGCTATAAAGCCCTTATCCAATTGTTTCAACATTGTTTTACCAATGTGTAAACCATAATCATTAGTTAAACCTTCAACGGATAACGCATTATTAATCGTTTCAGCATCTTTCATAAAAGCGATATCATTTATGGGAGCATTCGTACAAAAATCATAAATATCCGCAATCGAAGCACCCGTTAAATCATATGGTTTTGCATGACCTTTACCCTCTGAATCTGTTTCTTCAAAAATCACTGCACCATCTTTTTCGATGCGTACAATTTTTGTATGTGTATCGGCAATACAAACACGTGCGATATGATTCGCTGTTTTAATTTCCGCTTCGCTATAAAGTATTTTATCAATATCTGAAATCGAAACAGACACAAGATTTTGATCCAATAACTGTTTGGCGGCTTTAACATGAGACTCATTGATATTTTTCAATACCTCCAAACCTGCTTCAGCATCACCACAAATTGCACCTGCCGCTGCTGCAATAGCCAAACCTTTCATGCCTGTGCCAGGAACGGTTACACCCATGCCATTTTTCATTAAATTGGGAGAAACCCGCGTCACGATACTGATAATATCCTCATCGCCAACGACAGCACGTGCTTTTGCCGCAGCCAATGCTAGTGAGATTGGTTCTGTGCAACCCAAAGCTGGTTTCACTTCATTTTTTAGGGCTTTAATATATTCTTTCCAAACCACTTGATTCATAGACAACTGATCTCCCATATAATTTTCGCACTAGTATGACACACAACTTCACATAAAATCACAATTATATGCATAAAGTTTTTGATGATAAATCAAAAAAATTCTACTTGTAAATAAATATTAATCTTATTTGTAAATAAGCACTTACAACAAAAGCTACAAGTCAACTACAATTTTTTTAAACCAATGACTATACAAAATGTTTAATTCACGTTATATATCTTGCTGTACCAATAAAAAATTCTAAGCAAAAATCATTCTTTAATATTCAATGTTTTGGGAGACATTAAATATGTATACATTTATAGGTGGGATTATATTATTAATACTTGGGTATTTTACCTACGGTAAATATGTTGAAAAAGTATTTGGCACAAAAGAGCGACCAACACCAGCTTTTACCAACAGTGATGGTGTTGACTATGTGCCTATGAATACAACAAAAAACTCTTTGATTCAGTTATTAAACATTGCAGGTGTTGGCCCAATCTTTGGCCCGATCTTAGGTGCATTATATGGCCCTGCTGCTTTCATTTGGATTGTTTTAGGCTGCATTCTAGCGGGCGGCGTTCATGACTATTTAACAGGCATGATCTCTATTCGTAATCGCGGCGCACACTTACCAGAATTGGCAGAAAAATTCTTAGGTAAAGCGATGCGACACATTGTGAATGGTTTTGCATTATTACTATTAGTATTAGTAGGTACCGTATTTGTTTCTGCACCTGGTCAATTGTTATATGATTTAATGGGCGGAAAAATCGGTTTTGCTATCATTGTTGGCGTGATTTTTGCTTACTATGTATTAGCAACATTATTACCTATCGATAAGATTATCGGCCGCTTCTATCCTTTCTTTGGTGCATTATTAGTTTTAAGTGCGATCGGCATTGGTTTTGGTTTAGTTGTGACAGGCGAAGCTGCAAACATTCCTGAATTGACATTAGATAACCTCCACCCTGGTGGTTTAGCGATCTTCCCATTGTTATTCTTAACAATCTCTTGTGGTGCATTATCAGGCTTTCATGCAACTCAATCACCAATCATCTCAAGAACAACTCAGCATGAATTCCATGGCCGTAAAATTTTCTACGGCATGATGATTGCTGAAGGTGTTATTGCAATGATCTGGGCTGCGGCTGCAATGGCAATGTTCTATGAGCCGAACGCTCCATTTGGCGCAGGTTTATCAGCAGTATTAAAAGAAGGTGGTCCTGCATTAGTTGTAAGTAAAGTTGCTATCACAATGTTAGGTGGCGTTGGTGGTACATTAGCTATCCTTGGTGTAATTATTTTACCAATCACATCTGGCGATACAGCTTTCCGAAGTGCACGTATGATCATTGCTGACTATTTAAAAGTGTCACAAAAAGCAATTTCAAAGCGTTTATGGATCGCATTACCGATGTTTGTTATCTCTGCAATCTTATTACAAATCGACTTTAACATCTTATGGAGATATTTCTCTTGGGCTAACCAATCAACTGCTGTTATCGCATTGTTTGTAGGTTCAATGTATCTTTACATTGGTGGCAAAAACTATTGGATCTCATTATTACCAGGTTCATTTATGTTAATGGCAACAACTACTTATATCTTAGAACAAAAAATTGGATTTGGTTTAGCATCAGATGTTGCATTCATCGGTGCGACAATCATCTCTTTAGCAATCATTTCAGCATTCTTCTGGCAAGCAAAACGCCAAAAAGCTGCAAACCTTCCTTTAGAAGAAGATCTATCTGGCTGGAATGGTGAAGTCAGTGGCGCGTTTGTATTCAGCTGTAAAGGCAATGCACCTGCTCAAGATTTCCAATAAGCTGTAATCTATAATACAAAACCGTCTAATTCACAATTAGGCGGTTTTTCTTTTATAGTTATGACTAAATAAAATCAGATCTAAAAATTAAACAATATCTAGAATCTTATTTAAAAAAACAGTTTTACATCACAAATGTATTCGTCAGTTGATGACAATAATGAGCAACGCTTAATGCTGCTAACATAGATGTTTTAGGATTATCTGCCAATGGCATACCTGCCATAGTAATAGCCATTTCACCAAATTCACCCACAACCTGTATATGATGCTGATTGCGCTCAATAGTTGGATCTGCGATCAATTCCACTAATGTGTGATCCATGCCAATGCCTGATAAACCAATTGTCGCTGCCACATTTGCATTGGCAGGGAACATTTGAGCAGCTTCGCGTGCTGTACCTTTGAAAAAAATTGTAGGCTCTTTAATCATTGATAAATCAATCAGAGATTCCGCAGGACTTCCCTGCCAACTTTGTGGCGGTTTTCTCCCCTGATAAACCACAGATGTTAACCCCGCAATTTTAGCGGCTGATAATCCATCCATTCCCGCAACTGCACCTGATAAAATATGTACTTGGCAGCAATGATCTTTAGCCATTTGTCTAACATCGGCTTCAAAATCAGCATCTGCAAATGCACCCACAGAAATGACACCAATGTCCAAGCCTTTAGCCAAAACATCGACAATGTGCTGTTTTAAACCAGATTGCCCAGCCATTTCAACCACCAAATCAGGCTGCCCAATCAACTGTGAAACTTTTGAAATTACTTGGACTGAATCACCCAATAACTTTTGCGTCTGCACCACTTTTTCAGGCTTGACTAACAAATAACCGAGCGAAATATCGCTCGGTAGATTTGCTAATACATTTTTAGCCATGGCACCATAACCTATCACCATGATCTTTTTCATATTTTATACTGATTGCTTTTTAAAACGATGTCCGATATCTGTACGGAAGAATGTACCTTCTGTCGAAACTTGATCCATCATGCCGTACGCATTTGCTTTTGCTTCTTTAAATGTTGGTGCGCTGCCAGTTACCACTAAAATACGACCACCATTAGATACAATCTGGCCATCTTTTTCTGCAACACCTGCATTGAATACCATATTTGTCACGCCATCTGTCGTCACAGATTTTAATGGATAACCCAACTTAGGATCTTGAGGATAACCCTCTGAGGCTAAAACTACGCCCACGCAATATTCATTTTTCCATTCAACATTAGGCATTTCACCTTCTGTTAACATAGATAAAATGACATCCACCAAGTCACTTTCTAATAATGGTAAAATCACTTCAGCTTCAGGATCACCAAAACGCGCATTGAACTCGATTGTTTTAAAACCTTCTTTCGTTAAGATCAAGCCACCGTACAAAAATCCTGTAAATGGCTTACCTTCTTTCACTAAACCATCTGCAACTGGCTGCATGATCGTTTTTACTGCGATCGCTGTTTCATCACTATCAGCTGTGAAACATGGCGCATAAGCACCCATTCCACCAGTATTCGGACCTTCATCATTATCATAAGCACGCTTATGATCTTGCGCCATCACCATTGGCACTACTTTACTACCATGAACAAAACACATCAGTGAATATTCATCACCTTCTAAAAATTCTTCCACAACAATGCGCGCGCCAGCATCACCGAAGCGATTATCTTCCAGCATATCTACAACTGTTGCTTTTGCTTCTTCTAGAGTCTGTGGCAATACAACGCCTTTACCCGCAGCTAAACCATCTGCTTTAATGACGATTGGCACACCAACTTCTTCAATATATTCAATAGCTTTCGCTGCATTTGTGAACGTCTGATGTGCAGCTGTTGGTACATTGTATTGATTCATAATGATTTTAGCGAAATCTTTACTGCCTTCGATCTGTGCTGCATTTTGGTTTGGCCCCCAAACTTTAATGCCTTTTGCATTCATTTGATCAGCAACACCTGCCACTAAACTGGATTCTGGCCCAACAATGACAAGATCAATATGATTATTTTCTGCCCAATTTGCTAATTCTTCAGCATTGGTTTCAGAAATATTGATTAACTGTGCAACATCTTTCATGCCCACATTGCCTGGTGCTACAAATACGTCTGAAACTTTCGCACTCTGCTTTACTTTCCAAGCCAAAGCATGTTCACGTCCACCTTTACCAACAATTAAAATTTTCATCGTTTGTCTTTTCTCGCTCACTAAAATATTGAAATCATGGTGCTACAAAGCGGCTCATATAATACCATTCATTGGATTAATACATAAGTAAAAAGGCAGTTTCCTTATGGAAACTGCCTAAAAACTCATTCGACATCTTATCCGATGGATTAAGATGAAAAATTAAAGCGAAATTTAGTTCAAATCATTATAGTCATAATTCGGCACGCGCATTGGTGCAACTTCTTTAGCTGTAATTTTTTCTTCCACACCATTGAAGTCATTACGAATATAATTCACGACATTCGCGATCTGCTCATCATCCAAAATACCGCCCAATGCAGGCATGCCGTGCAAACCATACAATACAACGATAGAAGGATAAGCAGATTGTTGTAACTTAGGATTATCCACCAAGCTTGGGTAGAAACCAGCACCCACAGCACCTTTACCATCTGGCATATGACAACCTGCACAAGAAGAGTTATAAATTTCTTCTCCGCCTCTCACTTCAATCACGCCGCTACCTGATAATCCACCTGCACCATCTGCATAAACAAAGTTCATCATGCTCAATAAAGCAGTACCTAAAAGAATCTTTTTCATCTGTCTCGTCCTTCAATTATTTCTTAGATGCTTTGTCGTTCAATTGGCGAATTGCTTCTAATGAAGACAGAATCGCACCTTCTTGCCATGCAGGAATGTAAGAAACATGCTCACCTGCCAAAACTACACGGTTATCCATAGTGGACACATCTTTGAAATGTTTTTCACGAGTGCTATCAGTCCATAAACCGTAACAACCTAAAGTTGAAGGTACACGATGCCAAGCAACAGAAATACCATTATCAAACTCTGCTTTACCTTGAGGATGGATCTTATTGAAATCTTCCATCACTTTAGCCATACGATTTTCTGGTGTTCTTGCAGAGAAATCAAATGAGTTAATACCAAATTGGTAAGCGGCTAAAACCACACCTTTACCTTTTGACAAGTATTGATCACTTGGATAAGAGATTTGACCAATGTCTAAATCTGTAAAGGTAATGCCACCATAAATTTGCTCATCCTCTTCCCAGAAACGACGCTTAAATTGAACGCCCGCCTTGAAGCTTGTTGCATAGTGAACAGCTGCAATACCATCCTTAACTTTTCTGCTTAAATTGTTTTTGATCTGCGCAAGAATTGAGAAAGGAATCGTACAAACACACCATTCAGCCGTTTCTACTTTTTCCTTATCACCGTCCGCCATATCAATATAAGTCACTTTTACGCCATTATCATCTTGCGTAATTTCTGTCACTTTTGAGCTTAATTTAATTTCATTCATCAAGCCTTTTGCCATCGCCATTGGTAATTGATCCATCCCGCCAACAGGTTGGAACATTGTCGATGCATATTCAATATTGAAATGCATGTTCAAAGCTGACCATAAATTTGACGATAATACATCATCAAAATTCAAAGGCTTTGAAGGCACAGGACCATGTGTTGCTGTTGCTGGTGTTCCCCAGCCACGGAAATGAGAACCAGTTTCGCCAGTGTAGCGATAATTCTTATCCAAAGCACCCCAATCTTTCAAGGCTTCTAATAGCATCTCTTTATTTTCTTGAGTGATTGAATCATCTAATTGATTTTGGCTAATTGATTTCGCCAACAATTCATTTGTATGACCACGGAAGTCAGAGAAAATTTCACGATAACGTTGAGGTTGACCATCAAATGCATGTGAATTATGCAAATAAGCATTCTGATTCACTTGTTGGAATGGCTGCATTTGTACGCCAAATTCACGTGCATAATGTAAATAACCTTGGTGATGATAAGGCACACGCCATGGACCTGGATTGAAGTATTGGCCTTCATCAAATTCACATTTTTGTGTGTGTCCACCTAATTCAGTATAAACATCACCGCCACGCAATGACCAAGCACGCCCACCGACGCGATCGTTATAATCCAAAACTTTAACTTTATAGCCTGCTTTTTTTAATTCATAAGCAGCAACTAAACCTGCTAAACCTGCACCCAAAATCAAAACTGTTGACCCTTTTGGGGCATTTGTTAAGTTTGGCGTACCATTGAAATCGCTTTTATTCATCAAGCCGAAAGCCATCATTGAATTATAAACAGCGAATCCCCCAGCTGTCGCGCCAATCATTTTAAGAAGGTCACGACGCTTCATATCTTTAGCTTCATTAGCCATATTTTCCCCTTACTCCTTGGTACATATTTGATGTTAATCAAGATTTAAAAATCTACTTTGTGATTAACATCAAGAATATTTTTTACTACTCGTGCTAATGCACGATAGGCGGGGGATCATAGCACAGCTAATTTTTATTAAATGCCGAAATTTAGAGCAAATAAATATCACAAAAATCAATAGATTATTATATTTGTGTAAAAATCACTCTAAAAATTCATATATTTTTCAAATGAATATGATAAAGAGAATTATTTGCATTTGAGCAAAAATAATACATAAAACAATGTATTTTGGGCATAATTCATACACTTTAGATTTATACTAAAATTAGACATCACCTTAAATATTTATCAAAGAGCAACTCTTCTATAACAGATTGCACCTTCGACTTAATAGTTCTAGCATTTTCCCCTTTAGCATGGATTTGTAAACTCACACGAGCATAAATCTCGTCTTTATTTAAATAAGCAGAATATTCCGATTCTCTATCATTTAGTTCTTTTTGAACTATGCAATAAATATCATCAACAGAAAAATCATTAAACTTAATTAATTTATCTATTCGATAAAATATGGGAGCTCCTAATTCTTTCTGCATTTCATTTATATTCTTATAGTTTGATGTAAGAATAATCAAGGTATTCGATATATCAACTCGATAGCTTTTATCTTCAAATGTAGTATTATCAAACAATGTGTAAAATGCAGAATAAAAACTCTCAGGACATTTATCTAATTCATCAAAAAAAAGTAAATTTGAAGTTCTCTCTAATAATTCATAACCCAACGATCTCAAAGTAGCTTTTTCACCAAAAAAATAATCTGCATATGAGTTATTACGAAACATAGATAAATGCTTTTCAAAAAACTTATTATTATAAAACTTTTCAGCAATTTCCCTGACCAATTGAGTTTTACCCAAACTACTACTTCCATATAGCATAATAACATATGGTTTTTTTCTATTAACTTTTGATAAATACAACAGAGATTTACTAACTTCTTTTACAGCATTATTTTGTCCAATAATATTTTGGTTGATTTGATCAATATTATCTGAAAAATTTCCTACGCCTACCAAATTAATATACTGTTCTTTGAAAAATTCAGGTTGATTACTAAGATTTAAACTAGATAAATATGTATAAAAACTTATTGGAGGATTATGTAAGTAAATTTCAGCATCATCAGAAGTCATTGTGTCAAGAATAGCCCCTAGCCTCTCTATAGCGTTCTCTGTAATACCATGATAATCTTTATTACTAACTATTATAATAGGTAAACTAGGTAATTTTTCATGTTGATCGCCCATTTTTATGAACTTCATAAACTCTAGTGCTGAGTTATCAGGCAATAACAATTGCTTTATTTTTTCCTCAAGAAAACTCCTTGAACCAATTACTATTTTATATTTTCTATTATTCATTATGATTATCACTAATTGTACTAACAGAGGCATAGACAACATCATATAGTTTTACTGTTTTCACACCATTATCATTATCTATATCCAGCGATAAATTATCTTCATCTAAATCCGAATACTTTATGATCTTAGAAGGATAAATATCTGCCAAAATTTGTGAAGACTCAACTCCTGGTAACAATTTATGCATTTCATTTAATTGTTTAAAAAAATCAAAATCTTCGGTCAAAAACTCACCAACCTCAATACAATACATATCCATATGTGTATATAATAAATCTTGTCTTTTATAATTACTTACAAATGCTGTGTTATTGAATCTAACATACTGAGAATCATTTATCTTATAAGTATCATAACCTTCCATACCACTCAAAACATCGTTAAATTCCGTTACATTCATACCTTCAACACCTTCCCTTGCTATTCTAAGATAGGCACCTGCTACTCTAAAAAAGGTAGAAGAGTTTTTAATATCATCAACCTTCTTATTATTAAAATGCTTTAACGAAGGTTTAATTTTAGAGTTAAATTCTGAAACTTCAGTGGAATTGATCGTAACAGTTTGGTTTTTAGAAATTATGTATTCTTGTATTGCATTAGCAGAAAATAAAAATTTTACTCTAGTAAAAAAGGGAACAGAAAATTTCGTCTCAATTTCTGTACCTGCATTAATTTTAAGATTTCCTTTACTAGCATTGCTAGATATATTTTGCATTATCTTATCCCCTTGATTCAAAACTTGTAGCATGTTGCTAATTGTCTCTCTATCAAAGTAAATAATTTTATCTAACTTCAAATTTTTCATTGTACTGATACTCTCTATCTATCCGACCAAACAGCCAATTCATAACCATTCAAATTTTTAAAATGGAAACATTTATCACCAGGGAATTCAAAAACCTCCGCAGTGATAATTCTGCCTGCATTCTTTATATTATTTAATATATTTTTAAATCATGATTAAATAATATAACTAAGCACTACCATTAGAATTTACACCATCCGTTTGGAAGAAGCCACCTTTCAAAGCACCTGAATTAAACTCACAATATTACTCACCATAATCCACAAACTCCCAACTCAAAGCAGAATAAAATGCTTTGCTTTTGGCAAAGTTTTTTACATTAAACTCAATGTAATTAATCGCGGTAATTTCTGTTGCCATGCTTTATATTTCCTTTGATGCAAAACAGTACATATGTATTAATTATGTACAATATTTAATAATATTGATTATCCATTATGAGTTTAAGATTAAAGCCAATTTTGTTAAATCAATATTACCGCCAGAAATAATCGCAACAGTTTTCTTACCTTCGATATATTCAGAGCCTATTTTGCCACTCAAAATCGCCGCTGTAGATAATGCACCTGCGCCTTCGCTGATGATTTTATTACGCTGAACCAATGCAATCATACTCTTTTTAATCTCTTCTTCACTGACCGTGACAACGTCTGTCACTAAGCTTTTCGTGATTTTGAATGTCAGTTCACCTGGCGTTGCAACATCGCAACCATCAGCAATTGTACTATTATCACGGTGCGTAATTACCTTGCCTACTGCTAAAGATGCAGCCATACCATGAACATTATCCGCTTGCACACCAAAAATATTAATATTTGGATTAAATGATTTTAAAGCAACTGCGATCCCAGCAATCAAACCACCGCCACCAATTGGTACAACGATATTATCAACATCCCATAAATCTTCTAAAATCTCTAAGCCGATCGTACCTTGCCCTGCAATCACTTTTGGATCATCATAAGGATGAATAAATACTCGACCTTCTTCCTGCACGATTTGTTGTGCCTTTTGCATGGTTTCATTGAAGTTTTGCCCATATAAAACAACTTCTGCACCATAACCTTTTGTTGCATCAATCTTAGCTTTGGGTGCTGTTTCTGGCATTACAATTTTCGCATTGATCCCAAGCATTTTGCCTGATAATGCAACACCTTGTGCATGATTCCCAGCAGAACAAGCCACAACACCATGTTGAGCCTCTTTGTCCGTCAAAGAACTTAATTTATTAAAAGCACCACGCATTTTGAATGAACCTGTGCGCTGCATATTTTCAAATTTAATATAAATATCACCTTGGCATTTTTCACTGAGGTAATTACTGCGCGAAAGACCTGTTTGATACACTTTGCCGTTCACCGCTTTTTGTGCATCGCGAATATCTTTCATTGTTATTGGTAGATTAAATAGATCCATGCACTTTCCTTATTGAGTTCGTAAACAATTATTTGAATTTTAAGAAAGTATTATATAGGAGCGGATGAATAGATAAAAATATTATAGTAATTTATATTCAATCTTAGAAATGATTAATTAATCTATTAATTAATCCACTGCCACCCGAGGAGATAGATGGCGCCTTTGCTTGAGGTGAAATGCCATCTATTCCTCGGTGACCGTATTAACTTTAATTAGTGTTTAAAATGACGCTTCTTAGTAAACACCATTGTGATGCCGTATTTGTTCGCAACATCGATTGAACCTTGATCCTTAATAGAACCGCCAGGCTGGATGATTGCTTTGATACCTGCTTTCGCAGCTAATTCCAAAGTATCTGACATTGGGAAGAATGCATCAGAAGCCATCACATTGCCTTCAACTTTCGCACCTGCTTGTTCTAATGCAATGCGAGCTGCACCTACACGGTTCATTTGACCTGCGCCGATTCCCAAAGTTTGGCCTTCTTTAGCCACAACAATCGCGTTAGACTTCACATGCTTCACAACTTTCCATGCGAATACTAAAGCTTCTTTCTCTTCTTCTGTTGGTGCACGTTCTGTTACTACATCAAAGTCAGCAAAGTTGATTTCGCCACGATCTTTAGTTTGTAACAACAAACCACCATTCACAGCCGTTGTTGTGTAAGCATTATCAAATTCTGTTTGAATTGCAGGGTTAGCCAATAAGCGGATATTTTTCTTAGCTTCTAAAATCGCACGCGCTTCTTCTGTGAAGTCTGGTGCAATGATCAATTCTAAGAAAATTTTGCCCATTTCTTCAGCTGTTTGCGCATCCACTGTTTGATTCGTTGCAATGATGCCACCGAAGATAGAAGTAGGGTCAGCTTCAAATGCTTTTGTCCAAGCTTGGAAAAGATCTTTACCTGTACCAACGCCACAAGGATTCATGTGCTTAACAGCTACAACTGCTGGCTCACTATATTCCAACATGATATTAACAGCAGCATTCGCATCTTGAATATTGTTATAAGACAACTCTTTACCATGCAATTGCTTAGCAAACGCCAACGCATTGCTTTCCGCTAAAGGTGTGCGATAGAACGCTGCTTCTTGATGTGGGTTTTCGCCGTAACGCAATGGTTGCTGCTTTTCAAAAGTTACTGTCAATTTATCTGGGAATACATCGCCCAATGTGCGTGCAAAATAATCTGCAATCAATGCATCATAAGCAGCTGTTGTTTGGAATACTTTCAACGCTAAACGTTTACGAGTTTCCAATGTTGTATCACCATTGTTTTTGATCTCTTCGATCACAATGTTGTAATCTAAAGGATCAGTCACAACCGTTACAAAAGCATGGTTTTTCGCAGCTGAACGCAACATTGAAGGGCCACCGATATCGATGTTTTCAATCGCATCTTGATACGTTACACCAGGTTTTGAAATTGTCTCTTTGAATGGATACAAGTTTACGCAAACTAAATCGATGTATTCAATGCCATTGTCTTGCATCGCTTTTGTATGCTCTTCATTGCCACGAATCGACAATAAACCACCGTGAACTTTAGGATGCAAAGTTTTAACACGGCCATCCATCATTTCAGGAAACTCTGTGATTTCAGAGATATCTTTAACTGGAATACCCGCATCAAAAATCGCTTTTTTTGTGCCGCCTGTAGAAATTAATTCATAGCCTAAATCAGCCAATAATGTTGCAAATTCTACGATTCCTGCTTTATCGCTTACACTCAATAATGCACGCTTTTTAGACACGGTTACTTCTCCTTGTTAAATAAATTTTCTAAAGTTGCTGGATACAAACGATGCTCAACGGCGTGGATCATACCTTCCACTTCCTCGAGAGATTCTTCACCAGTTAATTGAATTGATTTTTGAGCAATGATTGTTCCAGTATCCATGCCTTCATCCACATAGTGAATAGAAACACCGATCTCTTTTTCCCCTGCACGGTATGCTTGCCCAATGGCATCCTTGCCTTTATATGCTGGCAGTAATGACGGATGGATATTAATAATATGATTAGGATAAGCTTTTAATAACTCTTCACCCACCAAACGCATAAATCCTGCCAAAACCACCCACTCAATGTTGAGTGATTGCATTTTTTCTACTAAAACCTTTTCATAAGCCGCTTTTGACTCAAAGGCTTTAGGATCGAACACTAAAGTTTCTATACCTTCACGTTCTGCTTTTGTAATAATCCCTGCATTTTGTTGATCACACACAACAAGCATGACTTCTGCTTGCAAATGACCATTATTCACCCATTTCATAATGGCTTCAAAATTGGTACCACTTCCTGAACCAAAAACTGCAATTTTTGTCATTAGATATCCATATGATTAATCATTATCAATATAAATTTTTCTAAAGTTATTTCACTTTAAAATAAAACCCCAAATACTTTACATTTGGGGTTCGCATTTATTTAAAAGTAATTTCACCAGAATTTGTTACTTCACCGATGATCTGAGCATCGCTATTATTCGCCAATACGGTATCAACATCACCTTTATCAACGATCAACATAAAGCCAATACCCATATTGAATACGCTATACATTTCCTCTTCTGGAATATTCGCTGTATTTTGCAAGAATGGGAAAATAGCAGGCATCGTCCAACTGCCTTTCACAAACTCAGCGCCCATACCTTCTGGCAATGCACGAGGAACATTTTCATAGAAACCACCGCCTGTTACATGCACCATTGCATGAACATTCACAGATTTTAATAAATCTAAAATAGGACGAACGTATAACATCGTTGGTGTCAACAATACTTCGCCCAAAGGACGATCAAAGCCTTCATACGTTTCAGACATAGATAAGCCATGATTTTTCATAATATGGCGAACCAACGAAAAACCATTACTATGAACACCGCTAGATGGTAAACCTAAAATCACATCACCAACTTTGACATTGTCTTTAGTGATGCGTTGATCTTTTTCAACAACACCCACAGCAAAACCTGCGATATCATATTCGCCATCTTGGTAGAAGCCTGGCATTTCAGCAGTTTCACCACCCAATAATGTTGCATTCGACTGACGACAGCCTTCTGAAACACCAGCAACAATTGCTTCGATCTGTGCAGGATTATTTGCACCACATGCAATGTAATCTAAGAAAAATAAAGGCTCAGCACCTTGCGTTAAGATATCATTCACACACATTGCAACGGCATCAATACCGATTGTGTCATGAATATCTAATTCAAAAGCTAACTTTAATTTAGTGCCAACGCCATCTGTGCCTGACACTAAAACTGGTTTTTCATAGCCCAATTCAGATAGATCAAATGCGCCGCCAAAATCACCAAACAAGTTCATTGCACCAAAACGCATTGTGCTCATCACATGTTTTTTAATGCGCTCAACGGATTCATAACCTGCTTCTAAATTTACGCCTGCTTCTTTATACGCATTACTCATTTACACTGCCTCATCAAACTTAATATTGGTGGGATATTGATTGGTAAAGCAACCCATGCACAATCCACAGTTTTCACCACGTGATCCTTCATGTTCAGTTGCTTTAATTAGCCCTTGTGGGCTTAAAAATGCTAATGAATCCACATCAATGTATTCACGCATCTCTTCATTTGTTTTATGATGCTGCGCCAACAATTCACGCGGATCAGTTGCATCAACACCATAATAACAAGGATATTTAAACTCAGGAGAAGCTACACGCATATGAACTTCCGCTGCGCCTGCTGTACGCAATAATGCCACAATGTGTTTACTTGTTGTACCGCGCACAATGGAATCATCGATTAAGATAATGCGCTTACCTTTCACGATACTCGTAATTGCAGAGAGCTTCATACGAACACCGCGCTCACGTAATTCTTGTGTTGGTTGAATGAATGTACGACCAATGTAACGGTTTTTAATCAAACCCATTTCATTGGGCAAACCTGATGCTTCCGCATAACCAATCGCTGCTGAGATACTAGAATCAGGCACACCAATGACAATATCAGCATCTACATGTGCTTCTCTATACAATTCAATGCCGCTACGCTTACGAACAGCATGAACATTCTTACCTTCCAAATCGCTGTCAGGACGAGAGAAATAAACATATTCCATGGAACATAGCGCATGTGTACGTTTGACATCTAAGAAAGTCGAGATGACTTCACCATTTTGGATCGTAATGATTTCGCCAGGCTCTACATCACGGATGAATTCTGCACCCACAATGTCAAATGCACATGTTTCTGATGCAAATACATAACCACCAGTACTTAATTTACCCATTGATAATGGACGAATACCATGAGGATCACGTGCAACATACAAACCTGTGTTATGTAATAAAACATAACTATAAGCACCTTCAATCTCTAATAAACTTTTTTTCAAACGCTCTAAAAAAGTGCCTTCACAACGACGGATCAAATGACCCAATAATTCAGTTTCTCCATGTGTATGGAAAACGCTACCATTCTTTTCTAAGCGAATTTTAAGTTCTGTTGCATTCGTTAATGCACCATTGAAGGCAATTCCGATAGATTCATCTGTCGTTGCGACAACAATAGGATGCGCATTCAAAACACCACGACTGCTATTGGTCGGATAACGAACATGACCAATTGAAGTATCACCCACTAAACTCTGTAATTTTTTAGCATCAGAAAATACTTCCGTTAAAAGACCTTCACCTTTTATACAGTTAATTTTCTGATCTTCTGTGAGAACTGCAATCCCCACGCTTTCTTGCCCACGATGTTGCAACGCATGAAGACCATAATAAGTCATCGTTGCAGCTTCGCGGTTTCCCTGCACAGCGAATACACCACATTCTTCGTGTAATTCTTTAATATTCATATTATGTACGATCCTTGAGGCGACGATGAATTTCCTCATACGCTTCAATCACGCCACCCATATCTTGGCGGAAGCGATCTTTATCCAATTTTTCACCTGTTTTGCTATCCCATAAGCGGCAAGTATCTGGACTGATTTCATCAGCTAATACGATCGTGCCATCTTTCATGCGACCAAATTCAATTTTAAAGTCTACAAGATCAATACCAACTTCCAACCATAACGCTTTTAGGTAATCATTGATTTTTAACATTTCGCCACGAATAAAATCTAATTCTTCGTGCGTTGCTAAACTTAGAGCCACTGCATGATCATCATTGATTAAAGGATCATTAAACTCATCTGCTTTATAACAGAATTCTAAAATTGGTGGATTCAGTTTTTTACCTTCTTCCAAACCAATGCGCTTAACCAAAGAACCTGCTGCGATATTACGCACAATTGCTTCTAGTAAAATGATCTCAACTTTATGACATAACTGCTCACGCTCATTCACAGATTTTATTAGATGAGTTTTCACGCCGCTTTTCATTAAATCTGTATAGATCATACGAGAGATCTCAGAATTTAAACGCCCTTTATCCTCAAATTGAGCTTTCTTAGCGCCATTGCCTGCTGTCGCGTCATCTTTATAATAGATGATCACTTCATCTGGATTTGCTGTTGAGTAAATTTGTTTAGCCTTACCTTCATACAACAATTCTTGTTTCATTACTCCTCCTGAGTAAAAATCGCGTGAGAAAAATCTGTCATTCCAGCTTCAGCAGTAAATGTCACATGTCCAACTTTACGATTATATTTATTCTCTTTTTTACCATAAAGATGGAGATGCGCATTTTCAGATAAAGATGGCAAATATTTAAATAATGGCTCAATGTGTTGACCCAATAAATTATACATGGTTGTTGTCTGTTTCAATGAAGTATTACCTAAAGGCAATCCACAAACAGCACGAATGGCTTGCTCAAATTGACTTGTTGCGCAACCTTCCATTGTGTAATGACCAGAATTATGTGGGCGCGGCGCCAACTCATTCACATAAATTTCATCACCCTTCACAAAAACTTCCATCGCCAAAATACCAACGATATTATATTTTTCCATTAAATCTTTTAGCATCACATGTAAACGCTCACTTAAAGCAGCATCTTCATCCATATGTGCAGTTGATATGTGCAATATATTATTAATGTGTTGATTACGTGCAACAGGGAAAGTTTTGAATTCGCCATCTTGCGCACGAACACCGATAATAGAAGCTTCAAAATCATAGTCAACAAATGCTTCAGCAATGACAGAACAATCCATCAAAGCAGCTAACTTGCTTGGTAAATCTTCTTGACCGCGAATCACCGCTTGGCCTTTACCATCATAGCCGCCTTCAGAAGTTTTGACGACAAAAGGAAAACCTAGTTTTTGAGGCAGCTCTAACCATTCATCACCGAGATTTTCCACCATCACAATTGGCGGAACAGGCAAACCTGCATTCACAATATGCTCTTTTTCACGCATACGATTTTGCGTCATCCAGAGTGGAAATTCACCTTGTGGAATATTTTGATATTTTTCAGATAACTGTTTAACGATCTCTGCATTAATATTTTCAAATTCATAAGTGACAACATCACACTTAGAGACAAATTGACTCAATGCTTCATAATCATCAAATTGGCCAATCATATATTGATTAGCAACAGAGAAAGCCGGCGCTTGTAAAGATGGATCGTAAACGTATGTTAAGTAGCCCATTCGGTTGGCTGCTTCTATAAGCATCTTACCTAACTGACCGCCTCCTATAACGCCGATTTTTTGTGTAGGTAAAATGCTTCTCATCATTTATTCTCCAATATTCAATTTTTGTTGAAGTACAGAGTCACGTTGATCATCTCTATACTTTTGCAAACGACCCTGCAATACAGGATCAGTAATAGATAATATCTGAGCCGCCAATAAGCCTGCATTTTTAGCGCCAGCCGTACCAATAGCTACGGTAGCAACGGGTATACCGCCTGGCATCTGGGCAATTGACAATAAGGAATCCATACCTTTGAGCGCTTTACTTTCTACAGGAACGCCGATCACAGGTAAAGTTGTCAGTGCGGCAACCATTCCTGGTAAATGCGCAGCGCCACCTGCTCCAGCAATAATAACGGAAAATCCATTATCAATGGCTGAATCAGCAAACTCATACATTAGATGTGGGGTACGATGTGCGGATACTACTTGCACGTGGTGAGGAATATTAAATTCGACTAGAATGTCGATCGCAAACTGCATCGTTGGTAGATCACTTTGACTACCCATAATTACGGCAACTTTTGGATTTTTCATCTCACTAACTTCAAAAAAGCAAGTTCATCGGAGCGCAAGATTATAAAGGGTAGACTACATTCTGTAAACAAATATTTTCTAATTTTTTAGACAAAAAATATCTTCAAAGAAAGCAAAATAGCGACTTATTATCTTTTAGCTAGTTAACACCTTCATAATATTCAATGAATCGTTTCACAATGGCATCTTCTTTGTTTTTTAAACTTTTTCGATATACCCAATTACCCTTTTCATCATATGCCAATGTCACAATGGCTGTAACATCTTCACCCAAAATTGTCATTTGATAATCTTCCAATGAATCAAAATATGCAAAATTCGTAGAATAAGTTTCCACAACTTGATCAGCGTAAAATCGTCGAATCAACTCTTGCATATCACCATCCTCATCATATTTTTTAATGCTGATGGCACCATCACTGATGATTTCGTAAGCAGAATCAGAGATCCACTTCTCGATAGTTGAATCGATCTTATGCCAACTTGCCAATAACTCTTGGCGATTCATCTCTGCAAAAGATGATAAGACCGTTCTTTGATTACCTTGATAGGGTTGATAATATATAAAGAACTTTCGATGATCACAATTTTGATACTTCATTGTCACAACGCTCGACTCTTTAAAGCCTTTCTTATTATATTTTGTGACTGTAAAAAGCTGCATTTTCCCTGTATCCATTACTTCTGTAATGCTCTTGACAGGATGATCTACATCATCGATGAACCAATCATTTTTAACAAAAGTATTGGACCACGCACTATTCGATAAAACCATTAACATAGACAATGCAATTATTATTTTTTTCATGGCCATTTGCCTCTATTGCTATACAACTTTTATCTAAATAATTGTGATAATCATAACATTTTTACATCAAAACATAACCTCACTTATCATTAACTACAATCATCATTGTATATTTTCAATGAGTTATATAATTTAAAAGTCCATATAGTTGACTTGAATCAGAACAATCTTTATTCCGCAAACAATCGTCGATTAAAATTTTCAACTGCTTTATTCTGTAATCGCTTTAACATTGTCACAGTCCAACTGGCAGACAAGCCAGATGCTCTCAACAGCCTCAATGTTTTTTCTTCATCAAATGATTGATGAAATGCGATATTAACGACTTCTTCAATGGACAAATCACTACTGCGATTCATTAAAATCAAAGGATCATTAGAGCTCACAATACCAGTTTTGATCACACGGTACAGCCAACCAGTTTTCCCACTATTTTGCATGATTAATGAAAAATCTGATAAACCAGTTAAGCCATTAAGTTTAAAACATGGTGAACGTGGCTGAGTGACTTGAATCCATGCTTCGCCCCATTGATATACATCTCCAATATGGACATTATTTTCCAACATTCCCAATGTCGATAAATTCTCACCAAATGCTGATGATTTAAAGATAGTTTTCAATTCTGGGTATTGCGTCATCCAAAAATCATAATGCTCTCTTGGATAGTGACATAATGCACGATCTGGCCCACCGTGAACACGCTTCTCTGCTTGCTCATCACCTGCCAACCCCAATAAAGTTAACTCAAGTGAATCTAATTTGAGTGATTTCACTATAGCAGATTGTCCACAGCAGTCTGTTTCAGTTATTTGCCCAACAAAAACCAACGGTTGTATCAACATAAATCACCTCATTCGTCTTGTGAAAGCGTATTATCCGCCAATCATGCTTCAATTTTCAATCATCTTGTCAGATATTGTTACCCTTTCACAATCACAATTTCTGCAATCTGATAAGTCAATGCTAATTGATCAGTCAATACATTTTTGGGATAAGATTCTGACAATAGTTTTAACTGATTCTTGCCCATTAATCCTTTTTTACGATAAGGCAAAGCCGTTGCACCAATCCCTTGTAAGCTTTTTAACAACGCAACAATATGATCAAATCTCGATGCTTTGCAATAAGCACTATAATTGACAGATTGAATCACATAAACTTCCTGTAGCTTCGATAAGGCTTTTACGATCTCTTCATCCGAAAGAAAAGTTAACACATGTGGATCATCATCCAAAGCTTGCCATGCTTTTGCCAATTCCCACAGCGATGGTTGAGTCAAAGTCGATAAATATAAGCGCCCTTGAGGCTTCAAAACCCTCAACAACTCAGAAATTGCTAAAGTTAACGAATGACACCATTGAATTGCTAAACTGCTCACAACCACATCAAATTGATTATCTGCCAGAGGCAAGCTTTCGATATCGCCCAAGAGATAATGATGCGCCACATTATTGTCTTGTGCTTTGTGCAACATCTCATGCGATAAATCTAGCGCAGTAATTTCATAACCCTTATGATATTTCAAATTTTGGCTCACATAACCAGTACCACAGCCTGCATCTAGAACTTTGGCAAAAATATTTTCCTCTTTGACGTTTGCAATCAAACGATTCGCAACTTCCCTTTGCAATATGGCCTGTTGATCATAAGTCTCAACTGCTCGACCAAATGCGGATGCAACATTTTGCTTATCTACCGAATGCATAACGCAGCGCTCCTATCACTTGATCAATATTTTCTTGTGTATGATTTGCATTCAATGTTAGTCGAATACGAGCACTATTGGGTGGTACAGTTGGCGGTCGAATGGCAAGCGCCCAAATATGATGATCTTTGAGTATTTGTGCGACTCGTAAACTCTCTTCATTACTGCCAATAATAATGGGCTGAATTGCACTATTAGAATGATTCTCAATGCCTAAATCCTTTAACTCTGATTTGAAATATCTAATCAAACTATGCAAATAGGCTCTTTTATCATCTGATTGACTAATCACTTTTATAGATTTCATCAATGTATAAGCTTGCGCAGGTGGAATGGCTGTGCTGTAGATCAATGCACGAGACTTTTGCACCAAATATTCAGCCATAGAATCTGAACATAAAATTGCGGCACCACTTATCCCAAAAGCCTTGCCAAATGTCACTATGAGAATATCTGGATGAATGCCTTGTCGATCACATGTTCCTTTACCCTCTTGACCGTGCACACCAATACCATGAGCATCATCCACTATCAGCCAATGGTTATGATTCTTTTCTATAACTGCCTGAATAGTATTTAATGGCGCCTCATCACCATCCATACTGAAGATACCTTCAGTCACTGTTAATACCGCTTGATCTCTATCCACTTTACTCAGTAAATGCCTCAAAGAATCTGAATCATTATGAGCAAAACGCTTAAAATTTCCTTTAGAATTCATTGCTGCTTCTATTAATGAAGCATGGCTTAACTTATCTGCAATGATCCAATCATTTTTCTCGATCAATAGTTGAATCAATGCTTGATTGGCTGAAAATCCAGAAGAATAAACAATTGCTCTATCATAACCTAACCACTCTGCCAATCGTCTCTCTAACTGTTGTAATGGCGCATGGTAGCCAGTTACATGACTTGATCCGCCGCTGCCTACGCCATATAACTCAGCTCCCTTTTGCCATGCTTGAATCAATTCTGGTGAATGCGACAACCCCAAATAATCATTCGATGCAAAATTCAAACAATCACTATGATCTTGAGCCACTTGTCGCACCCGATAACCTTGACTCTGTTTTCGCTCTTCCAAAGCATTCGCAATGCGCATTTGCCAAACATTCATGAATATTCCAAATTAATCACTAAATAAAAACACATCATAAGTTAATCTTAGTTATCATGTAAACTTAATTTTATAACAAAGAGATTACATAATAGGTTTTATTCAATGAAAACAGTCATATTTATGCATGGAATCCTAGGTGATGAAAGAACATGGCAAAATGCTTTCCAATATTTACCAGACAATATCAATGCAATCAGCTACAGCATGTTAGGTTTTGGTGACAATAGCCAAAATAGTTCTATAGAACAATTCAATACAACTACTCATGCAAGCGAGTTAATTCAATTCTGCCAATCACTCGATCACGATAAAGTTTCCATTGTTGCTTGGTCTTACAGTTGCCATGTAGCTTTACTAGCGGCATTGCAAGCACCTGAATTATTTGAAACCATACATCTGTACGATTGCATAGTACCGAGCTACGGTTTAGACAATAATCACGATGCTTTTAAATCTTTCAGCAGAGATTTAAATCAAATGATGTCACCTGTCATTAAAGCCATACGAACTCAAGATAGCGAAACTATCATTAATGCCTTTGTTTTGGCATGCAGTGAGCAGAATTTAACACTCTCTGACCAAGATACTAGAATTCAAATCATTAAAAGAGCCAATGCCCATACAGTTTCTCGTTTACTCACACAAGCTGAACCCACTAAAATAACCACTGAAATGTTAAAAATACTCAAAGTGCCTTGCGGTATTTATTGGGGAGAAAATTCTAGAACCATTTTCAAATTGGCTTCACAGGCGCTTTATCAGCATTTACCAGACAAAATGCGCTTAAATAATTCTGGCGCCATCTCACATGCCAATCATCTTTTGCCCGAGGAATCGCCTAAATTATTCATTCAACATGTTTTCATACATAATTAAAGTACTTTATAAAATATTATTGTGAATATAAAAAATTGACTTATAAATCAGTTAAAATATATTAGTAAGCAAGAATAAACCGTCTTCAAGACTAAAGGATAATATATGGCATATGATATCGGCAAATGTAATGAAATGATCAAAGCAAGCTTTCCTGATCGTCGCTTGCACATTAGCATTGGTCGTTCTGTTCGCATTTATAGCCTTGTATGCTTGGCTGCAATCGCTGTCAGCATCTTGGGTATTTTTCTCTTCAGTGGCGCACTGACAATTAAATTTTTATCTTTGGGCGTGTTAGCAATTGGTTTTTTAATCGTTTTTGCTCTGTTCAATCTTAAAAAACTGAAATATCTTTATACCTTAAAAGATAAAAAAGTCATGCCAGTTTTAGTGCCTGTACAAAATATCTATGCAGCAAAAAGTTTACGCGGCAATACAACGACCAAAGTATCTTATCGCTGGCCGATTGGTACAAATCAAATTGTCACTGCTGAGTTTTCTAGTCAATCTGGCCCGATTATCATCAACTCAGATGATGCAAATAAACAATATGCATTGGCATTAGTTGTGGACAAGAAAGATAAAGGGGAATTTATACCTTACTTAATGGATAGAAAACTATCTCGTTGCACATTAACCAATGCTGAACGCCGTGCTGTTTTACGCACCATTCGTACAATCAATAAAGCTGTTTGATGCAAACATTGCACACAATTAGTGAAGGAAATAGTCAATGATCCCATTGGCTATTTCATTATTATTTGGCCTTGTTTTAATTTTATTTTTCCCACTGTCATTCCCTTTATTAATCACAACATTATCTCTACTTGTGATTACTGCCTGCGTTATTGCTTATTTTATTCAAAGTTACCGACGTTTATCTATATTCATAGCCATTGGCATCACACTTGCATCTTTACTCACCATTCCACAACTGATCCAATACCAAAAAGCTTTTCAGCAATTACCACAAACGGATACTTATCAATTCAAAATCCATAAAATTTACAATGATAATGCCGCCGAAGTTATCATCACCGCGCCTGAATCGCTCAAAAGCTATGCCATTCAATTATATAATCTACCTAAAAATGAAAATTTGGCATTAGATGCAACTTATGAAGCATCTTTAACAATTCAGCCTAACAGAGCAAAAGCAACATTTTATAAACTCAATCCTCGCTTAACACATTTAGTGAACCATAGAATTGGTACAGCAAATCTTAAAGATTCTTTAAAATTCGTCCAAGAACCAGAGATTTTGATGGCAACTCGTGTCAATTTATCCAATTACTTTCAAGAGCATCATTTCCAGAACTCTGATTTAATGAGCGCTTTGAGTGTTGGTTTAACCAACCAATTAAATCAACAAACATGGGATTTATTGCGTCAGACAGGCACAATTCATCTGGTTGCTATTTCAGGCTTGCATTTAACATTCATCGCATTATGGTGTTTCATCATCTTAAAAACTCTGTTAGGTTTTTGTATGATCCAAAAACCTGCACCTTACAGAATCGCCGCGATCATTAGCTTAATCATTGCAATAAGTTATGCGCTATTAGCAGGTATGAGCTTACCAACACAACGCGCACTCATTATGTTTGGGATATTTATGATAGCACTGCTCATTCGCTATCCCATTTTGAACTTTCAAAGCTTAGCAACTGCGCTATTCATTATTCTAATCGTTGCACCATTTTCAGTGATCACAATTGGTTTCTGGCTATCTTTCACAGCAGTATTAATATTAATGCTATTCAGTCAATATCGATTCTCTTTCATCGTTTCATTATTGTTAACCCAATTAATTATTAGTACGCTAGCCATTCCAATTGTCGCAAGCTTCTTCAATGAAGTCTCTTTGATCAGCCCTATTGCCAACCTATTTGCCATTCCTTGGACAACGCTATTAATCCTCCCTTTTCTATTAATTGGCATATTAATTTTGCCAATATCATCCACGATTGGTCATGCGTTATTGGAACTCAGTGACCATAACATCACAGCATTACTCAACTTCTTACGTGTGATGAATGATTTACCTTATAGCCATGTGGAAGTGCCTTATGTACCATTATTAATCGCAATTATTATCACAATCTTAGCTTTATTAATCATCACAAAAACAAAATGGCAATATCGCTTATGTTATTTCGTGAGTATCATACTTGCCATTGCATACACATTTAAACCAGATAACAATGAATATTTATTAGCTTTACCTGTCGGTGAGGGATTATCTGTATTATTCAAAAGTCATGATAAAACTTTATTGTTCGATACTGGCCCATATTTTCGCGGCTACGATAGCGCTGAAATTACAACGATTCCAACATTGAAAAATATGAATATTTATACTCTGGATAACATTGTGCTCAGCCATGATAATCAACAGCATATTGGCGGTACAAAAAGTATTCGCAGGACATTTCCTAATGCTGAAGTTATTCTTCACAGTAGTTTACAACCATACATTGATGATAGCATCACTTGCCAAAACTACCATTTTCGTACAGATCATATTACGATCGAGCCATTAAAAACTCATAAAAGCTGTGCTTTTCAGATCACTTTACATGATCAAATAATTTGGCTCATCGCCAATATTGAACCGTATGAATGGTCAAAGTTAACCAAAACACAAATACAGCCAAATCTTGTACTTTTCCCTAATAAAGGGCGATCTAAAGGTTATGTTATTCCTGATGATTGGCAAGATGTCATATTGATTGGTTCCACCAAATATATCCATGCTAATAATGAACGCCATAATATACATAATGCATATTATGGCGCGATCAAAGTCATGTTTTCAGCGAAAGGAATCGAGCTTAAATCTGCGAGTGATGCAGAGAATTTTTGGTGGGCTCGTCCAATTTAGCAAGTTTTGCCAATAAATAGTGCAACACAATGCCATATAAAGGTAAAAAGAATATGCCACAAATCACAATTTTAAAAGCATAATCCACTGCCGCAATTTCTACCCAGTTCGCCGCCATAAAAGGATCTGTACTTTTATAAAAAGCGATGGAGAAAAAGCAAATCGTATCAATTAAATTACCAAAAACTGCCGCCAAACTTGGTGCAACCCACCAACGATGATGCTTTCTGAAATAATTGAATACAGTAATATCTAACAACTGCCCCACTAAATAAGCAGAGAAACTGGCCAAAGCAATTCTGAATACAAATAGATTAAATGTCGAAAGCTCTGCAAAGCCAACAAATCGCCCTTCCACAAATAAGACAGAAATAATGTAAGAGATAATCAGCGCTGGGAACATCACACAAAAAATAATCTTACGTGCTAAAGGCGCCCCAAAAACTCGCACCGTTAGATCTGTAAATAAGAAGATGAATGGAAATGTTACAGCGCCCCAAGTTGTCAATACAGGACCAATTTCAAAGGGAATCTGCACCAGATAGTTACTGGAAACAATGACCAAAATATGAAAAAAACACAAAACAACCAACGCATTGCGATGGTTAAGCAAAGTAGATACTAACATTTTAAAACTTCCTTAGTTTTTTATAGTGGGAGGATTTCGAACCACAGGAGCTGCATTGTAGAAGAATTTATATTTTTGTCAAAATAATTGCACTACGAATCAATCCTTCATCAATCACTTGGAAATCATTCATACAGCGCTCATCATATTCTCGCATGCCCATCGAACCTGAAAGAACAGTAAATCGCTCCAATGCACTTTCAATGTAATGTAGCGATTTAAAGTCCAATTCATTTTGCTCACTACTCATAATGATCGTTCGATATGGCGTTTCATAAGGCTTAATGCTTCCCGCTTGAGGATGGCTCAATAATTTATGTCCTTGATGGACATAATCCCGTGCCTTTAATAAAACATCATGATATGTCTGAACAATCACCAATTCATCATTAATATATTTCTGCTGAACCAGTGGATTATTGGTAATGATTAGATGTAGGAATTAGGATTGGTCAATGCTTGCTCTTGGGCAATTTTATCTGCATCCAATTTACCTTCTTCATGAATCACCACTAAATTCACTTGATTCACAACTTTGGTTAAAAAAACTGACTCTTCAACAGCTGTATTGCCTGAACCCACAACCACAACATCTAAATCTTCATAGAAATCGGTATCACAAGTGGCGCAATAAGAAACACCGCGCCCTTTAAACTCTTCTTCACCTGGAATGCCAATGATTCTTGGCTTTGTACCTGTGGCAAGGATGATAGATTTTGCAATGATTTCTTCATTACTTTTCAACTGGATATTTTTATGAAAACCATCCTCTGCGATCGTAAAACCCATGACACGATCTTTCAAAAATTCTGCACCAAATTTTTCTCAACAAAAAAGGAATGCCTTATACAAAGACATTCCTTTTGAATATTCATTACAATTCTATTAACGATGGTGCAAAATTGGCTTTGCACACCTTTTTCGCCAATAACCACGCCGTGGTTACTTGTTAATCCTAATCAATAGCATAAAAGGTAAATCATCATAGCTATATTTTCCATATTATTTTAATAAGTTTTATACAAAAACATAAATAACAATAAGATAATAAATTGACTAAAATTTAATTTTTATTTTTTAGTCAAAAAATAAACCCTCTTATAAATAATAAGAGGGTTTATTTGTATTCTGGAAATTATTTAAATAATCGCTTTTGCGCGTTCAATGGCTGTTTTAACTTGCGCAGGTGCTGTGCCACCAAAATGATCACGAGCATTCACAGAACCTTCCAATGTTAATGCTTCAAATACATCTGCTTCGATTAATGATGAGAAGTTTTGTAATTCATCTAAACTCATTTCAGATAAATCGCGTTCTGTATCCACGCCTAATTTAACTGCTTTACCAACGATTTCGTGCGCATCTCTAAACGCAATACCTTTACGAACTAAGTAATCCGCTAAATCTGTTGCAGTTGAGAAACCCAATTTTGTACGCAAGTACATATTATCTTTCTTCGCAATGATTGCAGGCACCATATCCGCAAATGCACGTAAAGAGCCTAAAATTGTATCTGCCACATCAAAAATTGGCTCTTTATCTTCTTGGTTATCTTTGTTGTACGCTAAAGGTTGGCTTTTCATCAATACCAATAAGCCCATCAAATGACCAAATACACGGCCTGACTTACCGCGCACCAATTCAGGCACATCAGGATTTTTCTTCTGTGGCATGATAGAAGAACCTGTACAGAAACGATCAGGCAAATCAATGAAATCAAATGCAGGCGTTGACCATAATACTAACTCTTCTGAGAAACGTGATAAATGCATCATCAAAATACTGGCAGCACTTGAAAACTCAATTGCAAAGTCACGATCAGATACAGAATCCAAAGAGTTTTCAGTTGGTGCATTAAAGCCCAATAATTCTGCTGATAAATGGCGATTAATGGGATAAGTTGTGCCAGCTAATGCAGCCGCGCCCAAGGGAGAATAATTCATACGCTCACGACAATCTTGAAAACGTGAACGATCACGCTTAATCATTTCAAACCAAGCCATTAAATGATGACCAAATGTGATTGGCTGCGCCACTTGCAAATGCGTAAAACCTGGCATGATTGTAGAATATTCACGTTCAGCCAAATCCAAAATACCCAACTGTAAACGCTTTAATTCCGCATCCACTAAATCTAAAGTATTACGAAGCCACAAACGAATATCTGTTGCCACTTGGTCGTTACGAGAGCGTCCTGTATGTAAACGCTTACCTGCAATACCAATTTTATTAGTTAACGCAGATTCAATATTCATATGAACATCTTCTAATGCAACCGACCAATCAAATTGACCTGCTTCAATATCAGCTTGTACTTCATTCAAGCCTTTAATGATGGCATCAAAATCTTCTTGAGATAAGATATTTTGCTTAAATAGCATTTCAGCGTGCGCTTTAGAACCTGCAATATCCTCTTTATACATACGCTGATCAAATTGTACTGATGCTGTAAATGCTTGTACAAATGCATCTGTACTTTCTGAAAAACGACCGCCCCACTGTTGATTTACTTTCTGTTCAGACATCCTAAATCCTTTTCATCTATTTAACTATTTTCGGGAACTGAATCACAATTTCAGCACCCTGCATTTTGCCTTCCGAATATATGGCGATTTTACCATGATGTTCTTCGATAATCTTTTTAACAATGGCTAATCCTAATCCAGTACCTTTAGGTTTTGTTGTCACATAAGGCTCGAAAATTTTCACCATTTGGTCTTGATCAAACCCAATACCATTATCTTTAATGGACAAGATAATCCAATCACTGCTCTCTTTCACATCGACATTAATCGTACCATGTTGATCAATACACGCTTCGATCGCATTTTTCACTAAATTATGTAAAAGCTGTCGCAAACGCAACCCATCACCTAAAATACAGGCTTGATCACTCGTAATATTAGTATGAATCACTACATCGGCAGGATAATCTTGATATAAATACATCACTTCTCGAACCAAACGATTCAAATCCAATTCTACTAGCTGTTGCTGTGAGCTCTTCGCATATTGACTGAACTCATCCACCATTGTCTTCAAAGCTTTGACCTGAGCAATGATCGTTTCTGTAGATTTATCAATCACTTCTTTATCTTTATCCACTAATTTTTCTGAGAAGCGCAATTTTAAACGTTCTGCTGATAGCTGAATCGGCGTCAATGGATTTTTAATTTCATGCGCCAGACGACGCGCAACTTCACTCCAAGCAGATTCACGCTCGCCACTGATTAATTGTGTAATATCATCAAAAACGATAATTTCACCACCTTTTAGGCCGATCTGATCATTCTCTTCCGAACCACGCACAGATAAAATCTGCTGAGAACCATTATGATAACGACTGATCTCTGTGCGCCACTCTTTTTCTTGTGTGGACTTCAAATACTCAAATATTGGCATCATAAAGCTTTTCAGTGCTTCAGGCGCACTTTGTAAAGAAGCCATAGAGAGATTTTCCATATCCTTCTCTTCAACACCCAAAATCACCAATGCAGCATTATTAAATACACGCACCTTGCCTTTTTCATCCACAACTAAAACGCCAGAGGATAATTTCTCTAACAATGATTCCAAATGAGCACGCTCTGCCTCTAATAAGCCTTGAGAATTTTGTGCCACTTCATGAGCTTTTTTCAATTTTTGAATCATCTCATTGAATGAAGATGTTAAAAAACCAATTTCATCTTTCGATTTCACACGAATCTTACGCTCTAAATCACCTTCTGCCACCGCTTTTGTGGCAATCGATAATTCACGAATCGGTTTAACAATTCGGCGTGATGCAAAGAATGAACCGCCCAATGCCAATAAAACAGATAACAATGCAACTAAAACAAGAATCACCAATAAATTCATCTTAAATGGTGCGCGCAATGACTTAAACTGCTTGTAATACTGAACAGAATCTCGTGTTGAATTGGCCAATTCTGTATATTTATCAGGAATTTCATAAAATGCTTGGATAATGAATGGTGAATTTTCCGAGACTTTAGTCACAACACGAACACGCAATTGTGACTCAGATGTTTGCTCCAATACAACATATTCCATGCCTTGCGCTACGCTCATCAAAATCACATCATTAGGTCGTTCTGGCATCACCTTATCAAAATCATTGGATGCAAAAGCAACCACGCTGCCGCGCCCATCAAAAACAGCCAATTCCATTGAATTAATGCTTTCACGAATATTTTCGATATAAAAGCTCAAATCACTGATGGGCACAGAGCTTAACCGATCCGCCGTACTTTGCGTTAAATTCAAAGCATCCAATCGTCTAATATCCAATGAAGATCGCGAAAGCGCTAATGCATCATCAAAACCTTTATCTAAAGATGCATCAAACCAACTATCAATGCCTTTGAATACCATTGTGATGGAAAAGAACAGTAATATTGTTAATGGCAGCAATGAAATGCCCGAGAAAAATAGCATCATACGCACATTTAACCGCGAGCCAATATAACCTTTGCGATAAGTTCTAATTAATCGAATTAAATAATGACCCACAAAAATGATCAATAATAAAAAACATAATCCACCTGCTGCCAATAACCAAACAAAATTATCAGAATATTGAGAAACAGACTCTAAAGATTGACTCATCATTGCTAAAATAATCACTAACAACAACGATAAAATTAATAAAGGTAAAATACTCTCTTTCTTTGCTTTTCTTACCATGGTGCAAACTCCCAATATTTCCAGCCTGTATCTAAATTCCATTCTTTAGATAAATACGCAGGAACACGCAATGGTGTAGGTAATTCATTAATGTCTAATTTCAAACGCACACCACCGCGATACACACGATTCTGATGGCGATTGACAATTTCTATGTTCATATTTTTAGGTTCTGCAACATATGCTAAAGCAAGACTCAAAGTCGGAAAATTTTCATATTTTTTATGACGATGTGAATTCACCACATATTGTTGCGTCAATGCATTATAAGAAACCGTATAGTTATAAGTTTTCGGCTCATTATCTCCTTCTAGCCACGCAACCCCAACCTTCTCTTCTATCACAAATGTATAACTAAACGTCAGTGAAATCCCATTTTTAAGAATTTCCACCTGCTCTTCACTCATTTTAATGGTGGCTTCAATAGCAATTTTATAATTATCTTCTTTATTGCCATTTTTCACATAGACAGATGAAATCGAAAAATCAGCAGAAAAGCTCATTGTTACCAATGAGCTTAGCAAAAGCATCAAACAGCTCCAACGTTTAATCATGAGCCTTTTGAATCAAACAGTAATAAAATCCATCCATTTTCTCAGGGCGCATGACAGATGTTGGCAAAATTTGATAACCATATGTTTCACGCTCTGCAAATGGTAGATCACATTCAATTTCGCTCGCATCCGCATGTTTTGCAAAAAATGACTTCATTTGCTGCTCATTCTCTTCTTTCAAAATTGAACAAGTTGAATATAACAAACGACCACCAGCCTTCAATTGTGCCCAAGCATTTTCCAACAATTTTGCTTGAACCTCCACTAAAGGCTTAATATCGGTAACTTGACGCAAACGCTTAATATCAGGATGACGGTGAATGATTCCTGTTGCCGAACAAGGCACATCTAACAATACAGCATCAGCGCGATCAGCCAACTCAAATAATTCAAAATCAATCGCCGACAACTTAACTTTATTCGCTAAATCTTCAGGAAATACACGATCTAAATTTTCCTTCACACGGACTAAACGCTTATCAACGCTATCAATCGCATAAATAGCATTGATGTTTGCATTGCGCTCTAACATTGCAATCGTTTTACCACCAGGCGCCGCACATGCATCGATGATCACTTCATGATCTTTAGGCGATAGTAATTGTGCTGCTAATTGCGCACTTGCATCTTGCACTGAGCTCATACCAGTTGAAAAACTTGGTAATGTAGAAACTGAAACAGCCTCACGCAATACGATGGCAGAATCAACCCAATCATGTTTTGCATGTTCAATGCCCATTTCTGTTAATAATGCAGAATATTGATCTCGAGTTGCTTGCAATGGATTCACACGAATCGTCATTTGTGGATGCGTTAAAAAGTGTTCTGCAACTGCACAAGCTTTCTCAACGCCCCAAGATTTAATCAAAGATTCTGATAACCATTTAGGTAATGAAACTTTTGCTGTGTTTTTGGGTAATGGCTGCAAACCTTCACGCAACACCTTACGCAAAATACCATTGGTCAAACCAACAGCCCAATCTTTATTCATTTGACGAATCAACGTAACCCAATTATTTACAGCTGCATATTCTGCTGTATTCATCTCTGTGATTTCGTAGATTGCCAATAAAATTGCCAAATAAACATGTCTTTCAGAAGGCTTAATCGGCTTTTGCAGATAATGTGTTAATTGAAACTCTAAAATCTCAAATTGACGCAAAGCACCGTAAACTAAATGCTGGACAAAGCGTTTATCACTATCTTCTAAAGTTTTTAACTCCGTCACCAACAATTCAGAAAGTGATTGACCATTTTCAACTTTGAATATGATATCAACAGCACAAAAACGAGCATTATTCATTAAATGTGCAAATGGATTGCCCATCACTTTAGGTTTAGCTTCAACTTTTGGTCGAGCAGTACGTGATTTATTCCCATAAAGGCGAGCAGGCTTTGACTGTCCTTTATCAAAATACACGCGCTTTTTAGAATCTTGCGAACGTTTTTTCTGCTCAAACTGTTTAGGTTTCTCCGATTTTGGCTTATAACTAACTTTTACACCATTTAGAGTGGTTTGTTCGCTCATTTACTTTAATTCCTCTAAATGAAGTTGTGTACCTTTCAAAAATTCTGATGCCAACATGGCTTTTTTACCTGCAACTTGCATGGTAACAATTTCCATCAAATTTGTGCCTGTATTCACAAACAACAAACCATCTTTCACTTCCAACGTACCTGCTTTATGTATGCTTGGTTGATCTGTTAATCTTGCGACCCAAACTTTAAACAATTGATCATGTAACGTTGTATGTGCACATGGCGCTGGATTAAATGCACGGATTTTACGATCCAATAATTCCGCAGGCTCAACCCAATTAAGACGCGCTTCTTCTTTGGTTAATTTTTCAGCATATGTTACACCGTCTTCTGATTGTGGCGTAGGTTGAGATTTCCCCGACAAAATTATTGGCAATGTTTCCACCAAAAGATCTGAACCAAGTTTTTCCAATGCCCAAAACAACTCACCAGAATTCATAGTTTCCGTAATAGTGATTTTAGCCTCGCTCCAAACAGCGCCTGTATCCAAGCCTTTATCCATTTGCATAATGCCAATGCCTGTTTCCGCATCACCTGATTCGATCGCACGCTGCACAGGTGCTGCACCGCGCCATCTTGGTAATAATGACCCATGAATATTAATGCAGCCATATTTTGGCGTATTCAAAACAACTTCAGGCAAAATCAAACCATAAGCAACCACAACCATGACATCTGCATTCAATGCTTTCAACTCTGCTTGAGCATCTTCTTTTCGTAAAGATAATGGCTGATACACTGGGATATTATGAACTTCAGCCAGCTCTTTAACAGGACTTTTTGTTAATTTTTTACCACGACCTTTTGGACGATCTGGCTGAGTATAAACTGCTACAACATTATATTTTGCATCCAATAATGCCTGTAACGCACCTGTTGAAAATTGAGGCGTACCTGCAAAAATCACTCGTGTATTTTCTGGTGCATTCATTAACGATTTGCCTCCATATCTTTAAGATATTTATCCAGCTTTTTCAATGCTCGATCACGCTTCAAACGTGATAAATAATCAATGAATAAAATGCCATTCAAATGATCCAATTCATGCTGCATACAGCGTGCCAATAAATCTTCCGCTTCACGTTCAAAATATTCGCCTTTGATATCTTGCGCGCGAATTTTAACTGCAAAAGATCGTTCAATCGGACCACTATAAATGCTTGGTAAAGATAAACAACCCTCTTCAGCATCTGCAACATCATCTGATTCCCAAACAATCTCAGGATTGATATAGATCATAGGATCGCTTTTATCTTCACTACAATCTGTGACAAATACTCGCCTTAAATCATTCACCTGATTCGCAGCCAAACCAATGCCTTTATGCTCATACATTGTCTCAAGCATGCCATTGGCAAATTCATACAAATCATTATCAAAAGTAGTGACAACGCTTGCTGTTTTGCGAAGCGTCTCATGCGGTACATAAATTACATCAAGTTTCGACATTAAAAAGAATTACCTATCTTATTACAAAGAAATTACACTTAAATCCACTTATTTCTTGCGCTAGCTCTATTTAATTTAGTATTGTAACTTGCTAAACACTCAAAAAATTCAGATAATCTTATCAAATTTTTGTTTGCATTAATATTAATAAGGATAATTTATGAATATAAAGCGCCTACTCATTGCAACAAGCTTGTTGTGTGCGTCTATTTCGATGGCAGCAACGCTCAAACCTGATGCGCCAGAACACTATGTTATTCAACCAGGGGATTCATTATGGAACATAGCAAAAAAATATACAGATGATCCATGGGAATGGCGCCAACTTTGGAAAAGCAACCCTCAAGTTTCTAATCCTAACCGCATCTATCCTGGTGATGAATTATCTATTGTGAATGGTAAAATTATTTACAAGAGAAATTTCAAAGGCGCTTCCAATAAAAAACAAGGCGGTATGCGCACTGTTAAACTTACGCCAGAAATGAGAGAAGTACCAATTGAATTAGGTCTACCAGTAATTTCTTACGATTATTTACGTGGTAAATTCGTAGATATGGAAATTGTCAGCGCTGAAGAACTTAAAGCATTACCATATATTGTCGGTTTTGAAGATGACCGTTTAATGGGCTATACAAATCTTAAAGCCTTCGTAAAAGGTGATCTAACGCCAGGTAAAACTTATGATGTTTATGAGCGTGGTACAACACATAAAGGTGTAAAACTCGAAGACATCAGCAAAGGCAAGAAAAAGAAAAATACAGAAATTGGTACAGAGCTTTTAAAAACAGGCGAAGTTATTGTTGAAAATAGTAAAGATGGTATTTCCACAGTTTATATCAAAAGCATTACTAATAAAGGTTTAGCTCCAAGTCAATTCTTGATTGAACAAGCGCCAATGAGCACTATTGGTAATCTTTACTTTGAACCAAAATCAGCACCACAAAAAACAGAAGCAGAAGTTGTTGCAACGCCTGGTATGTTAAAAAGCGTTGCTGTTGGTGGCAATGTCGTACTTGATAAAGGTTTTGATTCAGCATTATCTCCAGGTGATCTTCTTTTGGTTCAACAAGCAGACATTTTTAAAAATGATCCAATGAACCCAAGTAAGCGCATTCGCATCCCTGGTCAAGCAGCGGGCATGGTTATGATCTATAAAGTATTCGATCGAATGAGTTTAGGTATCGTAATCGAAAGTACTAAGCCTATTCAAAGAGATATGATGGCGGTCACACCATATTCTGATTATATGACAAAATAAATAGTCACTATTAATCAATACAATATTGCTTGAAGCCTGCCGATGCAGGCTTTTCTTTTACCTTGAAATCTCATTGCGTATTATTACAAACAAAAAAATCCCGCCATGACAGCGGGACAAATTTATGAATCTATGTATCTATTATCTATGTATATTGCATATACCATTAGCATCAATCTTAGAGCAAGAAGAAATACGCCCATAAACTGATGACCACAATACAGAATGCATTCAAGACTAAGCCTGCTTTAATCATCTCTTTTTGCTTAATTAAGCCCGAACCAAAAACAATTGCATTGGGTGGCGTTGCAACTGGCAACATAAATGCACAAGATGCACCAATGCCGATCACCAATACTAAGACTTCCTTCGGCATACCCATTTGCGCTGCAATACTTGCAAATACAGGCACTAATAATGCGGCAGATGCTGTATTACTTGTGAATTCAGTTAATGCAATGATAAAGATTGTCACAATGACAATGACTAATAAAGGATGCGATGTACCAAATGTGTTGGCAACTTGCTGACCTAAAACCAGTGATGCACCTGAATCTTTTAATAAAGCACTTAAAGTTAAACCACCACCAAATAAGAGTAAAACACCCCAATCTGTACCATCGGATACTTGTTTCCATGTAGCAGAGCCAAATAAAATCACAGCAATGGCTGCTGCAATTGCAACCCAAGTATCAGGGCTACTGATGCCAAATTTTTTACCAATATAACTACCAAAAATCCAAGCCACTGCCGTTGCTAAGAAGATCACCAACGTAATGACTCTAGGCAAAGTCCAAGGAATACTTTCTGTTGTGACCGTAATCTTTTGATTCAATCGTGGGCGCAACACTAAAAACATCGACAATAACATCACTGGCAATAACACCAACATCATTGGCAAACCGTATTCCATCCAACCTGTAAAATCTAAATCCAATGCAGCAGAAGCAATGGCATTAGGCGGTGAACCAACAATTGTTCCCAAGCCACCAATGCTTGCTGAATATGCAATACCTAATAAAATAAATACAAAAGTATTGCGATCTTTTGTTTTATCTAGATGCTGCATCATGCCCAATGCCAATGGCAACATCATCGCTGCTGTTGCTGTATTACTGATCCACATGGATAAAAATGCTGTCACACCGAACATGGATAATGTTGCAATCCCCAAATGAGAACCTGACAAAGAAATCAGCCAAAAAGCGATCTTTTTATCTAACTGTTGGATATGTAGTGCCGTTGCCAATGCAAAGCCACCAAAAAACAAGAAAATGATTGGATTCGCAAATGTGCTTAAAGCTTTTTGTGTCGACAACTCAGGAATACCAATCGCAACACCCAATATAGGAATCATTAATGCTGTCACTGTAATGTGTACAGCCTCTGTGAACCATAAAATGGCAATGAATAATAACAAACCAATCCCTTTGTTTGCATTATCATCGTAAGGCAAGATATGATACAAAGCGATGGATAAAATGGCTGCAATCACAGTAATAATAACGCCCTTAATCACCGTTCTATGTGGTAACATTTCTGACAATGTGGGCTGCTCTTCAGACATATACTCCTCCCTCGTGTAGTTTGTCTGTAATTAACGAAACGCGTATGATAGATGATAAAAAAATTTTATGCATATAAATTTATTATTTTGCTGATAACTCATGGATATTAGAGATAAATGACAACTGGTTTACTGTTAATGGCGGCGGGAAAAAGTCAAAGATTTAAAGAGGCTAATGGCGGTCGACATAAGCTCCTTTATCCTTGCGATAAATTATATACATCCATGCTGGCCTTAACTTATCAAGCCGCGCGCAATACCTTTTCAGCTGATGAGATTTGCATCATCACCAATAATTCTGAACCAATGGTTCATGATTTAGCGGATCAATTGGGCAGCCCAACTCTATCGATTCAGACCAATGGTATTGGTGAAAGTATTGCTCAAGCTGTTGCCCACAATCAATCATGGGATCATCTATTAATATTGCATGGCGACTTGCCTTTCATTCAATCATCCACCATACAAAAAGTTTACGATGCCACTCAAAAACATGAAATCGTTCGACCTTGCTATAAAGGTATATTTGGTCATCCCGTTGGTTTTCAAAAAAGCTTATATCCACAATTGATGGCTTTACAAGGCGACCAAGGTGCTATGCAAATTTTAAAAAAATTTTCTGCAATTGCTCTGCCCGTAGAAGATCGAGGCAGCATTCAGGATATCGATCATCCTCAAGATTTAATGAGTTATTTGCCATGAAAACGCTAGATTTAATCGTCATTGAACATGCCATTGAATGGCTTAAACAAGCACAACCCATTTGGTTATGCACTGTATTGAAAACTTATGGCTCTGCTCCTCGCTCAGCAGGCTCACTATTAGTTGCAACAGCGGATGGAAAATATAGCGGCTCATTATCAGGTGGTTGCATTGAAGAAGATTTCTTAAAGCAAATTGCTCAACAACAATTTATTTTACCTAGCCAAGCCATTCGCTATGGCAATGGTGAATCCGAATATCGGCCAAATATCGCGCTCCCTTGTGGTGGTAGCATTGACTTATTAGTCGAATATCTCCAGCCGACTTCACATAATATCTCAATGCTTGAACAAGTACAGCAAGCCCTCCAAGGCAAAGCAACGCTACAAAAAGTCATAACATTAGGAGAAGCTGCAAAACTGGCTCAATCTGAACACTCATTGCCTTATGCAATCGAATGGCATGATCAAAAAATTATGATCAACCTACAAAGTTGCACGACCATTTTCATTGCTTGTATTTCTGCTGTTGCACTGTATTGCATTGAATTTGCAAGCGCTCTAGGATTTAACATTATTGTATGCGAAGATCGCGACGAAGAACTCAGACAAATTACACAAAGCCCATTGGCCGAGAAAATACAATTAATTCAGACCTTTCCTGCTAACTATTTAGAAAAATATGGCTGCACTGCACAAACTGCCATCTTATCCCTCACGCATGATCCTAGAATTGATGATTTAACGATGATGGCAGCTTTAGAAACACCTGCATTTTACATTGGTGCAATGGGATCTCAACGCAATAGCACCAACAGATTGGCGCGATTGCGTGAATGCACAGATTTTTCAGATGACGAATTAAATCGTATTCATGCACCGATTGGCTTAGCTTTAGGCAGTAAAACACCCGCTGAAATAGCTTTAGCCATCATGGCGGATATTGTACAAACAAAAAATAAAGCCCTGCATTAGGGCTTTAATGTTAATCACCTATGAAAATCATTTCTTCTCTTTTGCAATATCTTTAGCGCTGATTGGCGTTGCTTGCCCGCCCCATTCGGCACGAAGCCACATCACAAGATCTGCAATGTTTTGATCACTCATCCGATCCGAAAAGCTCGGCATTGCATAATAACGCTGTTGATTCGTATAGGTTGTGGTTGCTAAACCATGTAAGATGACAGAAATCAATGTTTGTGGATTTTCCATCATCACAATACCATCACCTTTCAAAGCTGGTACAACATTTGGAATACCCGAACCATTCATTCCATGGCAACTAGAACATGCCGCAATATAGTTCAATCGACCATTTAACATGCGATCCTCTAACGGTTTTTCCTCTATGATTGCTAATGGCTTAGGTGCTACTTTAGGACTCAGTAATTGTCCTTGTGAATCCGTTAACAAATAATTAGCCATCGCCATCACATCTGATTGCGTCATTTGGCTTGTTGAAAAATGTGTCACAGTATTCATGCCTGCAAAAGAATCACCTTCAGGAGAAACGCCAGTATGCAGATATTCAGTCAAAGATGACAAACTAAAACCTTTTTGCGATAACGATTCTGCTGTAATATTCGGAATGGCCAAATCATCCACAAAACCACCTGTTAAAGCTTTATCAAACTCAACGCCCATCATAAAATTACGTGGCGAATGACAAGCCCCACAATGAGCCAATCCTTCCACTAAATAAGCACCACGATTCCAAGCATCTGTACGCTCTGGATTCATAGGAAATTGACGATCTGGAAAATTCAGTAATGTCCAAAAATTTAAAAATGGGCGAACTGGCAGAGTAAAAACACCTGTATTCTCTTTATTGGGTACTGCTAATGGTGGAATACTCATCATATAAGCATACAATGCATCTAAATCATCCGATGTCGTTAAATGCGTGAATACAAATGGCATTGCGGGGTATAAATTCCCTTGTTGACCAATACCATCTTTCAACGCACGATGAAAATCTGCACGCGTATAATTACCAATACCATACTGTTTATCTGGCGTAATGTTGGTGGAATAAATCGTACCAACAGGCATGTTAATCGCAACACCACCTGCGCCCATTGCACCATTTGGCAATGAATGACAACCAAAGCAATCACCAGCCAGCGCTAACTCTTGACCACGTGGAATCAATGCTTGCATTTCTGCATCTGTTAAAGGTATCTCAATCTCTTTAGAAATAGATGTTTGACGAAATACACCCAATAAAATGGGGACTGAAACAACAATACCTAAAATAATGATGCTGACAAACCACTTGCGAAATCTTGAACCATTGTGTTTTCTTCTTTTCATCATTCGCCCCTTATTTAATCACGCAACCTGGCGTTTCCAATGCCACTTGGCGAACAGCTTCATAATAACGAACATAACCTGTACAACGACAAATATGATCATTCAATGCATTTTCAATGGCTGATTCTAGATGTTCTCGACGAATGGGTTCTTTTTTCAATCGATCAATGAATACTGTCGCGGCTGCCACAAATCCCGAAGCACAATAACCACATTGAAATGCAAAATGATCAATAAAAGCTTGTTGAATCGCGGTTAATGTTGCTTTACCTTCGGCATCCTTGCCTGCTTGCCCTTCAATTGTGATGATATTTTTACCATTGAATAAATGTGCGCCATAAATACATGTTCTACTTTCAATGATATTACCATCATCTTGCAATTCAACCACTGTACAAGCATGACAAATCCCTTGCCCACAACCAAAATGCGTGCCCGTTAGATCTAAATATTCATGTAGAAAATCGATCATCATCATATCAACAGGCACATCCATTGGCCCAATTTTTTCACCATTAATGATCATGCTTAATGGTTTTGTTTCAATCACAGATGTTATATTTTGATTGCTCATGATAATGCCTTTTTAATTTTTTCTGGTGTGATTGGGAACTCATAGAATCGTTTGCCTGTCGCATGAGTTAATGCACTACTTGTGGCAGGTAATATCGGAATCATGCCAAGTTCCGCCATACCTTTTGGCGGAGAAGTTTCAGATAAAGGCGGCAAATAATCTGTCGTTTGCTGCCAAACAGCGACATCTTTTGCTCGTGGCAATACATAACGATTGAAATTCCAAGTACCATTACCTGGGCCATCTTCATACAATGGCATCTCTTCCATTAAAGCATGTCCAATGCCCATTGCTGTACCACCTTGAATCTGCCCTGACACCAATTCAGGAACGATCATCGTTCCAGGATCCATCATCATATGATGGCTCATAATTTCCACTTCGCCTGTGAATGTATTCACATTCAGCTCCACCAAACATGATGCAGGTGTGACAGTTGTTGGGTCAGCCCCTGAACGATCTGTCGGTGGATAAAACGCTTGTTTGCGTTTAATGAAATGAAATCCACCTGTTGTCATTTCATCTTGCAAATGTTTAGGTGCGCCTTCACCATATTGCACAGCAATCGCATCTAGTGGCAGATTAACCATGCCAACAGTTGGAATATCAAAATCCGCTCTTGCCCATTGCCAGCTAGAATAAGCATGCACTGCAACGCCTGTAATCAATCCCATTTCGTGAGCTTTTTGTGCTAAAACATCAAACGACAAAGGCGTCATTCCACCACCGCCAACACCATCTGGCCCCACACGAATGTCTGATAATTCAACATTTAAACTACTGAAAGTACCGCCACCAATCCCTTCGCTCCAAATGGCTTTTGCTGCTGGCCACAAAGTATTTTCTAATAAAAACTTACCCGCTTGGCGCGTACCAAAACCAATATAATAAACGCCGCTTGAAGAACTCATATCGGGAATTAATCCTGGTGTCCAATAAGGATCCGTTTTGGATAACTCATCTTGCTTCTTCTGATCCGCCCAACCTGTTTTCAATGGTAACTCTTCAAATTCAGTGACGCCAAATTCCACAACATCAGGTGCTTTACCTAATGCATTCCAGATCATCACTTGTTGCGCTGTTGTGCCGCCTGTGCCAATTTCCTGTACGCAATGGCGCATCGTTAATTTTCCAGTTTTATCGAAAGATAAAGACAAAATTGTTGGCACTCCACTGGAACCATAAACCTGCTGAACCTGAGAAAAACCAACGCCGTATAACTTACCTGGATTGGCATCATCGAACTTAGCTTTATTGGCATCACGATTCACCCACAATGGATGTTTCTCTGCCATATTTAGCATCTCTACATTACGAGGATCGCCAGCAATAATCCCTCCTTGTGTATTGGGATAGCCTTCTAAAATTGCATTTCTACGACGCAATTCGATCGGACTGATATTTAATTCTGATGCAATCTCATCCACCATCAATTCTGTCACAGCCATCGACTGCAATGAACCAAATCCTCGCATTGATCCTGCTTCCACCGCTGGTGTTGCCATCGCTAGTGCTGTTAAATCTGAATTAGGGAAATAATAAATAGATTGTGCACCACGAACTGCCACATGAGAAACTGCAACGGATAAATTCTCTCGCCCACCGCCATTACAGCTATAAGTACCTTTTAAAATCTCAAATTTACCCGTTGTACGATCGCCCATAATCGTAACATCCATATCTACGGCATGGCGTTTCATCCCCATTTGGAACTGCTCATATCGATCATTCGCCATTCTGACAGGATATTGACTATAAAAACTTGCTGCCATCGCATAAATTGGGAAAACTGAATAATCTTTAGAGCCATAACCAACTGTAGATCCCGTCAGTAACATGATTGTTTCAACAGGAAAGGCTTTTTTATTTTTGGATAAATCAGCAGCCATATTGGCAACACCCGCAGGCGATTGTGTTGCGGTTAATACATGTAATGTTTTATGAGCACGATCATACCAAGCATTACAATTATCAGGCTCCATTGCACAAGGATCTATTGATTGTGAAAAACCTTTACGTTCCAATACAAACTTATTAGGATCATTTTTAGCTTGCTCAATGGCTTCAGCTAAACTTTCGGCATAATCCATCGCAATCCCTTGTGTATCAGGCTTTTTATCTGCTTGATGCAATGCATGAATAAAGCCACCTCCACGATCTTTACGGACAATAGCAGGAATTGTTGCAGGTTTTTGATGTGGCGCAAACGGTGGCCAAACCACATCATTGCCATCAAAAGCGCCTTTAATCGCTGCATCTGTATAAGGTGAAAATACCGAACGATCATAAGGCGTTGCACCGCCAATTCTCACATAACGAGCTGCGCCATAATTTTTCGGTGGTTTAATGCCTGTAACTGCACCATATTTCACAACATCTTCATTAAAACGTAACATGCGTTGAGCTGAATTGAATCGTGCGAAATCGTTATAAATTAAAATTGCAACTGGATGACCTAAAATTGGCGGTGTTTCTCCTTTTGGCACAAGAATATTTTGGCCATAAAAACCGCCGCCCATACTTGTATCTTGCGGGATATTAAAGCCATCTTTCACCAAATCTTCTTGCAGTATCAAAACATCTGGCTGCAAATGATTTCCCAAGATGGATAAATCTATTCCTTCAAACGATCTATCTGCATGAATGGATTTCAGCATAAAAGCATAACTTTGCTGTTCAGGCCAATCTGGAATATCTTTCGCACGATAATCACGCGCAAAATTTTTATGGCCTGTCACTTTACGAATGGCGTCCCAGCGAAATTTAGCTTTGCCATCTTTTCCGATCCAATCTGCACTGCTCGGACCCGAATTTACCTGCGTTGCATTTGCAAATGGCAACTTGCCAATCATGACAGTAATGCCCGCAATCGCGCCTAATTTTATGAAACCTCGTCGTGAAATCTGTGCGGCCATCATATTCTCCCTATTTTTATCTCATCATTATTTAATTTTATGAGTATTTTCATTATAGGGGGATTTATTCATAAAGACTACCAGCCTTTCTATCGTTTTTTATTGACGAAATTTATTAACATATATAACATGCATTTTAAATATGAATTAAAAAAGGATATTGATCATGGCATTAAAACAAGATTTAGTGAGCCAATTAACTCAATTGGATCCACAATCTCAACTGGCTAAAGCACGTTTAATGCGAGATGTGGCAACTAATCATTTACAACTAGCTTTTGAAACGATTTTCTCAGCAGAATCAGAACATTTAAGCCAATCCATTAAATATTTTATTGCAGAAAAAGTGGCTCGCAAAACAGGTAGTGATCTACTCGCTAATTATTACCAAACACAGCTTGGTACAAATTCTATTAATTTGAATTCTGATATTTATGATGCAGCATTAAACTATGTGAATGTGATCATTGAAAAACCTAAGCAAGCAAATAAAGCATTAGTGAATGCTGTCATTGAATCAGGTTGGCACGAAAAAGATTTTTTATTATTGGCGCAGTTAGTCACATTTGTGACTTATCAAGCAAGATTAATTGAAGGCATGTTACTGTTAGAAAACAAATCCAACCGTACAAAAACTCAGCCAGTAACTGCTGGCATTTGGAATAAAAATCAACAGACTGCACAAGGAAGAACAGCATCGACAACATTCACGCAAGATTTATTGGGATGGGAAAGTTGGTTAAATGCTCGTGATGCCTCTACATTAAGCAATGAAGAAGCTGACGTCATGACTAAAATGGAACAAATCAAGTCTGAATATTTTTTATTGTTGGCTCACCAAAGCAGGATTTTAGAACTCCGAACGTTAATCGATCGCGGCGTTTTCTATACGCCAGAAGGTTTACCGCGCTGGGAACGTGAATATGCAGCTACTGTTGTGAGCAAAGTGAATGGCTGTATTTATTGTGCTTCTGTCCATGCACGCAAAGCGAGCCACTTAGCCAAAGATCGCAAAAATGATATTGACCAATTACTTGCAACTCAAGCAGGTGAAGTTTTAACGCAAAACTTTGATGAGCGCTTATTAGCAGTCACGGACTTATCCGCTTCCCTTTCCACAACCCCTATCTCTGCTTACCCTGCACAAATTGAGAGATTGCGTGATTTAGGTTTAGATGATTTAGAGCTATTGGACTTAGTTCAATCCGTTGCGTTTTTCTCTTGGGCAAATCGATTGATGTTGTCACTGGGCGAGGCTTATGAGTTAGGTGAGTAAATACTCCCTCAATGACTCATTCAACTGCTCTTGTAAACCTTCAGGCGCTAGAATTCTCACATTAGGAATCCAGTAACGCATTAAGGCCAAAATCTCTTGTTGATTAACTTTTTCACTTTTCACAATTAAATCGCCGCCATCTTCCTCTTTCACAATGGTTTGATTGGGTAATAAGGCGCGGCGCTTAAAATAGATCGCTTTTTCAGCATCTACTCGAATGATCACTTCATTCAATTGATTGCCATAATAAATACTGTCCGTGCTTTTTATATTGTCTAAAAGTGCTTGATCCACACAGAATGTTTCATTCAATGCGCACAACTTTTCAATCTGAGAGAAACAGAAAGTTTTCGTTTTTCCATTGTCTAAACCCACTAAATACCATATTCCATTGCGATTCAATAAAATATAAGGTGCGATTGTATAATCTTTAATCTCACCATTATTTTTCTGATAAGAAAAATTCAAATATTGCTGTTGCGTGATTGCCGATTGAATCAGCCCAAACTCTGAGGATTTATCTGTAATATCCTCATAATTATGCCCTTTAATATAAATACTCTGGGCTAAATGATTTTGAAAAAAGTCTCGATCAGATTTTGGGAAAAGATTCTGAATACTGGCAAAATTCGCAAAGCGATCTATATCCTCTTGATATAATCGCCCCAAGGATGATTTGGCTAAACTATAATACTTAGGGCCAAATTCTTCCCAATCTAAAAAAGCAAAACGATCACGTAAATCTCTATTAATGGTTCTTGCTTCCACTTTATATTCATCTGCTAGTCTTGATATTTCTAAGCGATCACCTTGATTTAACTTCGTTAAAATACCTGCTAAGCGATAAGCCAATTGAACATTTTTCTGTGACATATTCTTACTCATTATTTTATCAATGCTTAGCATTATAGCGTTTTTACACAAAAAGATAGTGCCAATAACTATGCACCAAATAATCTTTTCAAATAATTAAACCAACGAGAAGGATTCGTATTTTTGGGCAAGAGATAATCTCTCGGTGACTGTTGTGTATTCGTTTCATATTTAAATTTGGATTGACCGCACCGTGGACACGATGACGGAAGCTCAATGGCGTCACTACTTTCTGACATCATCCAATGACAATGTTGACAACGAATCACAAAGGGTAATTTTTGCATTATCGGCATATTTAATTCCTAATAACTAAGATTATGCACAAAGTAACATTCAAGATGACACAGTTGTGTCATTGAATAGTACGAATATCCGATTTAAATCACATAACATTGATCCAAGCTAGCATTGCGTGATATCTCGATTGTATCTAGCTCACAAGCGTTCTAGTATGCATCTCACGAGATACATTAATTGTTGAAGGGTGATCAAAATGAAAAAAATTATCATGACAGTTTTATTCAGTGCAACATTCACATTTGTGACAGCAGAACCCATTTTTTTCGTGCATCCGATGGATTTTGATAATACAGAAGCCGTCAATTACTCTGTCAACTATTTCGTCAATGAAGAATTAACAAATGTGGATGTCAAGGCACAGCTCACAGCATTTGAAGCACTTTCACATGAAAAAAATCGTGACATTATGAATGAAGCCATTAAAGCTGCCTGTGATTCTAATCAATGTAATTATGTTTCTATACAAACGCAATATAATAATCTTTTACAATAATTTTCAAATCAATCAACCCCATTTTATCAATATAAAATGGGGTTGATTTATAGATCTATACTATTAAAAATTTTTTGGTCACCAGATAAAAAATCCATAAATGCATCCAAAGTACATCGTTTAACACTAAAACTCGTAGTACTTGTTTTAATTGATAGGCCGCCATTATTTGGCAACTCAGAAACTTCAGTGATGTTATTTAGAGAGATTAATTTTCGACTACTACCAATATTGGTTGCAAAACTTACAAGAATATATTTATCAGCCATTTTTTCGCCTCTTATTTCATTATTTATTATCTGATAATCATTATAACATTAATAAAAAACTCAAAGAGTGACAATGACACCAGTTATACAATTACATAAAATGTATTTTTATGTACAATTTGACAACGCAAATATATAAATCTTAACATATAGCGGTTTTTTCTAGTTATTTTGCAATATGTCACAACAAAACTCTCATTCGCACGATCATAATTATGAAATCGATGAACCTCTATTTCAGCATTATTCTGTGCCCGCTTTTTTTCTTCTATTCTTATTATTAGTTTGGTACATCATTTTTCTTTATGAAAACCAAAAAGAGGCTAAATATGCTCTACAAACTAAACCCACAGCAAATAAACATATAGCAAAACAATTTGATCCTATTAGTCGGGAACATGTTCAATTAAGAAAATTTGCGATGACAACACTTGCATTTCCAATTTCTTACCAACATTTGGAGACCATATATTTCAAAAATGAACAACGCAAAGAGATCGTGATTAAAATGCGATTTTCTGCCTTGGATACTCTCAATACAGAAATCACATCATGCTTACGAGCAACCTACACTTTTCATGGCGAAGAGATTACGCCACCACATCTGTGTGGCTCAAAAATACTGACATCCCTCTAGGATGAATCATATATTACACAAATTGATATATTTTTAACTTCAATAAACCATATATTAATTTCATGTACTACTATTAACTCCCATCACGAATTAACAAAGTAGCAAAGGAAAATTAATGAGTAACTTAGATTTAGAAAAACATTCCATCAACATTAAATGCCCTAAGTGCTCAAGAATCATTCCTGAAATGATTGGTCAACTCAAAAAAGAGCCAACATTATTTTGTATAACATGTGATACAACTTTTGAAGCTCAAGCAGATGAACTCAATAAAGGCATTGAAAGAATTGAAGCTAATATTGAAAGCTTAAAAGCATCTTTACAAAAAGGCTGGTAAGCTTCTAGTGCTTTATACAGCTAAATGCAGACCTATAAAGTAAAACAGGATTCAAATAGAATCCTGTTATCAATCATTCAAAAATACTAACCATTATAAAAATTCAGGCAATGTACCCAAGTCATCTTTCAATGTGCGTTCGCCATCAATTCTTAGATATTCTTTATCGCCTTCTACAACCAAGCTCACATCGTTCAATACGGTCCATAACTTTTGATTCTTTGAATAGGCAGCTGTTTGAATCTTTAATTTATTTGTTTTCAACAAATCACAAACCAAACCTTTCACAGCATATCTAGAACCTTTTACGATGATCTTGCCATCTTGATCCACATCTACGCGTCTAATTCTCACGCCTGCGATATTGCCTTGGCTATCTTTTTTAATCTTGTATATATAAAAATCTGCGGTTGTCATTTTCTTTCCTCAATAATCATGTTGTATTGACTGACAACATGGAATTTTATAGCCAAATCGATCTAAGAATAACCATCAGATCAGTACCTCGCCCAGAGGGCGAGATATTAGAAAAATAATTTTAAACCAATTTCACTATGTAGTGCGCTTCGTTAAAGCATAAAAACAAAAAAGCCCTTGTAAAACAAGGGCTTGATCGCATAATCTGGCGGAGAAGGAGGGATTCGAACCCTCGATACGCTATTAACGTATACGCCCTTAGCAGGGGCGCGCCTTCAGCCTCTCGGCCACTTCTCCGTAAGAAGTGAGATGTATTATAGAGAAAAAATCTCAGTTGTAAAGCCTAATTTTGCGTAAAAAGTAGGCTTTACCGCATTCTGCCTACTATTTCATCAATCTATTGAGTCGATTCACGAATTCAGATGGATTTTCCAACTGAGAACCTTCCAACAATAGCGCTTCTTCATAGATTAGCATAGCTAAATCATCCGCAACTGCGTTATCAGTTTCACGTGCAATGCGTTCAACCAACGGATGCTTCACATTGATTTCTAACCAAGGCTTCATGCTTGGTACATCATGCCCTGCTTCTTTCAACATTTTTTCAAAATGGCTACTTAAAGCATATTCATTGCGAACCAATACAGATGCTGAATTGGTTAAACGCTTAGAAACTTTCACATTCTCAACTTTTTCACCCAATACATTTGTGATCTTATCGATGATTGCTTTATCTTCATTGCTTAATTCAGGTTCTTCTTTTTTCTCATCTTCGGTTTTATCATCCAAATTCACATCGCCTTTCGCAATGTTCACAAATTTCTTGCCTTCAAATTCAGATAAGAAGCCCATCATCCAATCATCGATCACATCTGTCATCAAGAACACTTCATAACCTTTAGAACGATAAATCTCTAAATGCGGGCTATTTTTTGCAGTATTCAAGTTATCTGTTGTGATGAAGTAGATATTCTCTTGCCCTTCTTTCATTCTGCCAATGTAATCTGCAAATGAAACCTCTTCCGCATCATTTTCCGTAGAAGCAAAGCGTAAGAGTTTAGCGATATTTTCTTTGTTCGACGTATCCTCGCCAATGCCTTCTTTAATCACACGACCAAATTCTTTATAGAATGTCGCATATTTTTCTTTTTCATCGCCTGTTGCCAAGTTGTTCAACATGGTTAACACACGACGCGTTACGCCTTGCTTAATAGAATCCAATGTAGAAGATGATTGCAAAATTTCACGCGAAACATTCAATGGCAAATCAGCCGTATCCACAACACCTTTCACAAAGCGCAAATAACGTGGAATCAATTTATCAGTTGCATTCATAATGAATACACGGCGCACAAACAACTGCAAACCGTAATCTTGATTTTGCTCCCACATATTTTGCTGTGCATGTTCTGGTACAAACAATAAAGAAGTGTAGCTAACTTTACCTTCCACTTTATTATGTGACCACAATAAAGGATTGGCATGATCATGGCTGATGTGCTTATAAAACTCTTGATAATCTTCATCCGTCACATCTTTTTTATCACGCTGCCAAATGGATGTTGCAGAGTTAATTTGTTCAATTTCAACTTCAGAAACTGTCGTTGGCTCTTCGCCTTCTTGTTCTGCTGGCACAGTTTTTGTGCGTTCAATCTCCATCATTACAGGATAAGCAATGTGATCAGAATATTTAGTAATGATCGAACGAATTGACCATTCATTCAGTAAATTAATATGTTCATCACGCATGTGCAATGTGATTTCTGTACCTGCATCTGCTTTCGATGTATTTTCTAAAGAGAATTCTCCTTCGCCTGCTGATTCCCAAATCACAGCGCTATCTTCAGGCTCACCTGCTTTACGCGTTGTTAAGGTCACTTTATCTGCAACAATGAATGCAGAATAGAAACCAACACCAAACTGACCAATCAAATTGGATACATCTTTTTCATTCGCTTCCAATTTTTCTAAAAATGCTTTTGTGCCTGATTTAGCGATTGTACCAATGTTTTCAATCACTTCATCACGATTCATACCAATACCATTATCTTTAATGGTTAATGTTTTTTGTTCAGCATCCATCGTGATGAAGATTTCAGGGTTACCTTGATTCTCAATCAATTTAGCATCAGTCAAACCTTCGAAACGGCGTTTATCCAAAGCATCCGATGCGTTTGAGATTAATTCACGCAAAAATATTTCATGATTCGAATACAAAGAGTGAATCATTAACTTTAATAACTGATTAACTTCTGTTTGAAATTGCATTGTTTCTTTTTGGCTCATAACTTCTCCAGTGTTTACCATTAATTGATCGATAAATTTGATAGTTATGAATATGGGCACTGGTTTCGTGATTTCAAGATGATCAGCCACAATCATTTGAAGCTAAATTAAATAGCCCCAAAAATCTTAATTAGATTTTCAAGGCCACCTACTATCATCCAAATTCATCCATTATGACTTAAGTCTAATCACAGGTTTAATTGTTTTACCTTGTGCAGAATCCTCAAAAGCTTGATTGATATTTTCAAGATCATAAAACTTAATCAACTTATCTATCGGGAACATACCTTTTTTATAGAAATCGACCAATTTTGGAATCAAATCTTTAGGATGGGCAGCGCCCTCAATCATGCCTCTAATCGATCTCGTTTTTAAAAAGATATCCATATTAATATCTAACTTCAATTCTTGATAACCAGCAGCAATTAGAACCATTTCACCGCCATGCGCTAAAGCTTTTAAGGCTTTAGATACCACAAATGTACTACCCGATGCATCCACTGCATATTCAACACCATAGCCATCTGTAATCGCAAGCATTTCGTCCTGAATATCCGTATCTTTCCCATTGATTATATGGGTTGCACCCAATTCTTTTGCCATCTCTAATCTGCTTTGATTCAGATCCACCGCAATAATCGTGGTGCAACCTGCAATTTTAGCCCCCATCACTGCACTTAAACCAACACCACCACAACCCAAAATGACAATAGAAGAACCTATTCTTGGTTTAATGCCTTCCATTACTGTGCCACTACCCGTCAAAAAGCCACAACCCAAAGGACCTAAAAGCGCAAGGTCAACATCTTTATCTACCCTCACAATACTTTTTTCATTGGCAATCGCATAATTTGCGAAGGTTGATTGCCCAAAAAACATATGAATTGGTTCCTGTTTTTCATTCGTAATACGTGTTGTTCCATCCAACATGAAGCCACCAAAATTTGCTTCCATTGAATGCTCACACTCACCAGGACGTCCAAATAAACATGGCCGACATTCACCGCAATAAGGTATGGAAATAACAACGTGATCACCTTCTTTTACCGAGCGAACTGATTGTCCAACTTTTTTAACAATTCCTGCACCTTCATGCCCGAACACAATAGGAAATGGCACAGGCAACGTACCATTTTGCCCGCTTGCATCTGTATGACAGAATCCAGTGGCTACCATTTCAATTAAAACTTCATCTGCTTTAGGTTCATCTAAATTCAATGTTTCAATTTTTAAAGATTCATTTAATCCATAACACACTGCTGCTTTTATTTTCATAATACGACCTCTTATTATTTATACTTAAACAACATCTAACCCATACTCTGATCCATGGATTACCACTCTAACTTATCATAAAGTTACATTTATTATAATAATTCAATCCCTACTACAAACACATAATAACTTTAACCACACAAACCCCGTATTTCCCTTGTTATTTTTATAACTATAAGTTATATTAACTCTCGTAAATTAAGGAGAGTTTATATGAAAGATACAGCTGATCGAATCAATCATTTGATCGAAGAGAGAAAAATCTCTCAGGAAATTCTCGCAGCCGATGTGGGTATTTCACAAGCGGCGATCTCAAAAATTTGCCAAGGCAGAACTAAAAGAAGTCGCTATTTACCTAAAATTGCTGAATATTTTAACGTAGCAGAAAACTGGTTATTATTTGGTGAAGAAACAACTGATGACGACGAAGTTTTGGTACCTTTTTATAAAGATGTTCAGTTATCAGCAGGTTATGGCGCTAGCGAATTTGACGATTATGAAGGCAGAACCATCCGCTTTGCTTTAGATACATTAAGAGAAGCAAGTGTTTCACCCAAAGATGCCATTTGTGTAACAGTGAAAGGTGACAGCATGGAACCTGTTTTCAGAAATGGATCAACAGTTGGCATTGATTTATCTCGTAAAAAAATCATCGATGGCGATGTTTATGCCATTAATAACGATGGTTTATTGCAAATGAAACGCCTTAAACAAAAGACAGGTAGCGTAATTACAGTGGAATCATATAACCGTGAAGAATATCCTGCATTTGATGTTTCCTTAGAACAAGTTGAAGTGATTGGACGAGTTTTCTGGTACTCAACTGTTATGTAATTAATTTTCAATACATTACTCATTAATTATGCCCCATGATAGAAATATCTTGGGGCATTTTTTATAACCAAAAATTACTTTTTAATCATAAAATCAATCAGAAATATAACTTTAAGCAATTATCACGAAAGAATAGATAAGCACTAAACTATTGATGAATAAATGAATATTAAAAACATAAATTATTTTATAACAATATTTATAACTTTTCGTGCAAAATAATTTGACAACATTATAACTAAAGTTATAATTAAGTTATATTATTAACGACGAGAACTTAAGGTGAAAATTATGATTAAGCAAGAACGTTTTCAGCAGTTATTCAATTCACTCTCACAACAAGAAAAAGACGGCATCATTGATCGTGCAATTGCATTGAGCGAACAATTTAAAGCTAGCTCTATCGCAGAGTTGATGCGCGAAAGCCATTATCATGCTAAAGAAGCTATGCAAACTTTCCGCTTTAAGAAACAGCGCATTCATCACGCAACTCTATTTGCTGCTTTACAACATGCGATGCACAATAGAATGGGTCCTCTAATGACAGCGGCATAAGTGAATCCTTTTTGTTAAACAGTGAATCCTTCCCTCATGATACAATGGCTAATTTTCACCATCACATGACGAAGGATTCACATGCGTTTTGTCCATTTAAATCTTCACACTGAATTTTCAATTGCCGATGGTTTAATTCGAATTAAACCACTATTTAGTCAATTGAAAGAACAAGAAGTTGAATCCGTTGCAATTACGGATATTGGTAACGCATTTGGCGTCATAAAATTTTATGAAACCGCTCTAAAGAATGGCATTAAACCCATCATTGGTGCTGAATGTTATGTGAAAGATGGGCATGAAACTCTTGGAAAATTGACATTATTGGCTCAAAATATGGATGGTTATTTGAGCTTATCCAATTTATTGAGCGAAGGTTATCGTCATGGTCAAGAACGTGGCGTGCCTAATATTACTTATGAATGGTTAAACCAATATCAAAGCGGTTTGATCATTATTGCAGGCAAAGAAAGCCCGATTGGTACAACGCTCTTAACTCGTAAAGAAGAAGATTGGCCTGAATCACTTAAACCATTTAAAGCGTTTAATGATCGTTTATATTTAGGTATTTCAAGAACGCAACAAGAAAATGATGAAACATTCATCACAGCTGCTAAACAATTCGCATTAGCTCAAAATCTCCCTTTGGTTGCTGTCAACAATGTAAGATTTTTGGAAAAATCAGATTTTGATGCCCATGAAATTCGCTCATGTATTCAAGCAGGCAATGTCATTTCTGATCCTAAACGCCCTCGTTTATATAGCCCAGAACAATACCTAAAATCTCCTGAGGAGATGATCGCACTATTTTCAGATATTCCTGAAGCTATTGACAATACAGTTGAAATTGCAAAACGCTGCACCGTTGAACTCTCTCTTTATAAACCTTGCCTACCTAACTTCCCAATTCCAAATGGGATGACAATGGATGAATATTTCCGTCATCTCTCTCATGAAGGTTTGAAAGATCGCATTGGCACAGATCATCCAGAGCAAGCACGATATTTAGAACGATTGGATATCGAACTCAATGTCATCATCAACATGGGATTTCCAGGATACTTCTTAATCGTTGCAGACTTTATTCAATGGTCAAAAGATCACGATATTCCTGTAGGCCCAGGCCGTGGTTCAGGTGCAGGTTCATTGGTTGCTTGGGCGTTGAAAATCACTGACTTAGATCCCCTACCTTACGATCTACTTTTTGAGCGTTTCTTAAATCCTGAACGTGTTTCCATGCCTGACTTCGACGTCGACTTCTGTATGGAAGGCCGTGATCGTGTAATTGAGTATGTTGCAGAAAAATATGGCCGTGATGCTGTATCTCAAATTGCAACTCATGGCACAATGGCTGCAAAAGCAGTAATTCGCGATGTTGGCCGAGCATTGGGGCATCCTTATGGTTTTGTGGATCGCATTGCAAAATTAATTCCATTTGATCTAGGGATCACGCTTGATAAAGCATTAATGCAAGAGCCTGAATTACATGACCTTTATGAAAAAGATGAAGAAGTCAAAGAGCTCATCGATTATGCAAAGCAATTGGAAGGCTTAACAAAATCTGTTGGCCGACATGCAGGCGGTGTTGTGATTTCACCCACAACCATTACAGATTTCTCTCCACTATATTGCGAAGAAGGTAGCGAAGCTTTAGTTGCACAATATGATAAGAGTGATGTGGAATCAGCTGGCTTAGTTAAATTCGACTTCTTGGGATTAAGAACGCTCACCATCATTAACTGGGCCATTCAAAACATCAAAAAAACACGCAATCTAGACATTAATATTCTAGACATTCCTTTAGATGACAAACCTGCGTTTGATCTATTAAAATCCTGCAAAACAACCGCTGTATTCCAATTGGAATCTCGCGGTATGAAAGATCTTATTCGTCGATTACAACCTGATAACTTTGAAGATATCATCGCTTTGGTTGCACTATTCCGTCCTGGTCCATTGGAATCAGGCATGGTTGAAGACTTTATTAACCGTAAACATGGCCGTGCGGAAATTGAATACCCATTTGCTGAATTAGAAACAGTATTAGCCCCAACATACGGCGTTATCGTTTACCAAGAACAAGTTATGCAGATTTCTCAAGTTATTGGTAACTATACATTGGGTGGCGCTGACTTATTACGCCGAGCAATGGGTAAAAAATTACCTGAAGAGATGGAAAAACAGCGTGGCTTATTCATGCAAGGTGCAGAAGAGCTAGGCTTTGACAAAGAAAAAGCGGGTGCACTTTTTGATTTGATGGAAAAATTCGCGGGCTATGGTTTCAATAAATCTCACTCCGCAGCTTATGCATTAGTTTCTTATCAAACTGCCTATTTAAAAGCACATTATCCTGCTGAATTTATGGCAGCTGTATTGTCATCAGATATGGATAATACTGAAAAAGTTGTCACATTCATTGAGGAATGTGAAGACATGAAGCTCACCATTCTGCCACCAAGCATCAATCTTTCACATTATAAGTTCACAGTGAACAACAAAGGCGAAGTCATTTATGGTTTAGGTGCCATCAAAGGCGTTGGCGAAGCCGCAGCATTACAAGCCATTGAAGAGATGCAAAATAATGGTCGTTATGTAGATTTATTTGATTTCTGTCGCCGTGTTGATCTATCTAAAATGAATCGCCGCGTAATTGAAATTTTAATTAAAGCTGGTGCTTTAGATGATCTATCGCCAAAACCTTTAAAAATCCCTGAAAAATGTCAATTCCGTGCAAATCTATTGGCAACGCTCCCCGAAGCCATTCATGCAGCAGAACAACATTTACGCAACCTAAACTCAGGACAAGAAGATCTCTTTGGATTATTTGGTGGCGACTCAACTCAAGATACAATGCCTACAAATACTCACTTAACACAAGCAGATGCTTGGTCAGAGCGCATATTATTGGAAAATGAGAGCGATACATTAGGTTTTTATCTCACAACACATCCAATTAATCGTTATCGTCAAGAATTAAAATCCATTGTCACACATCCAATTGGTGAAATCTTATCGATGCCAGAGCCTCCATATCGTATTGCGCGCGCCAAAGAGCCTGAATCTACAATCGCAGGATTGGTCATTGGTATTCGCAGTAAGTTTAATCAGAAAGGTCTTAAAATGACTTTTGTGACATTAGATGATCGCTCTGGCCGAATGGAATTACGATTATATGATGAGCATCTAGAAAACCTTAGTCAACCACTCACAACTAAATCCATTCTTGTCGTTAAAGGTACTTTGACTTGGGATGATTTCAATGGCGGCATGAGAACTCGCCCACTAGAAATTCAACAGATCGAAGCCATTAGAGATTCATCCGCCAAATCATTATTATTAACCAACCATGCACCGTTAGAATCGACTAAATTGCAAAAACTACTGCAACTGATGAAAGAACACCAGTCAGAACATGGCAAACCAATCTACCTCAGATACCATACTGATTATGCCAATATTTTATTACAATTGGGAAATGCTTGGCATTTACAACTCACGGATGAATTACTCGAAAAACTTTCCAGCCAATTCCATGAGCTTTCAATTAAAGTACAATATTAAGGAGTCTATATGCGTATGGTGGATCTCAATCAACTCTATTATTTTGCTAAGATTGTTGAATATGGCGGCATCAGTGAAGCAAGCAAACACCTACGCATTCCTAAATCTAAACTCAGTCGACATTTAGCTGCACTAGAAGAAGAGTTAGGCGTACGTTTAATTCACCGCACAACTCGACATTTTTCTGTCACTGACATCGGACAAACTTATTATACACATTGTCAAGCAATGCTGGATAAAGCTGAGATAGCCCAAGCATCTATAATGGAAGCTCAAACAAAACCACGAGGATTGATTCGTATTACTTGCCCAATTACTCTACTTCATATGTCTGTTCAGCATATGATCACTAGCTTCTTAAAAGAAAATCCTGAAGTGGATATGATCGTGGATGCGACCAATCGCCGTGTGGATTTGGTACATGAGGGTGTTGATATCGCGTTACGCGTATTAAAGCCTCCATTTGAAGATAGTGAATATGTGATGAAACGCTTAAGTGTACGAGAACAAGCACTAGTTGCGAGCCCTGAGCTTATTCAATCTCTCGGAAATGTTCAAGATCCAAAAGATCTTTATATCTATCCTTCCATGGCACACAGTCAATATAAAGATCGTAATATCTGGGAGTTTATTGATTCGCATAACAATACGACAATTATACCTTTCAACCCTAAATTTATGACGACCGACCTCGCTTTACTCAAACAAGGTGCAATCAATGGCATTGGCATTGCAAAGATCCCGTTAATGGTGGTTCATGATGAAATTAAAACAGGACAATTGATCAGATTATTACCTGACTGGCGCTTTGAAGATGAAATTGTTCATGCAGTTTATCCTTCTCGTCGCGGTGTAATTCCTGCCATTCGTAGCTTTTTAGATCATTTAGAAAAAGAGTTCATTCAATTAGATCAATCGCAGTGTTAATTTAGCATTTTTATTACTATTCTTTCATATTTAGATTTATAATAACATTACTTTACTTACTGTAAGCTAGTGAAATGAATATATTTAAATATTTAACTCTGCCAGACAAAATCATGTTATCACTTTTGATAATAGTGATTACTTTATTGGTCTTTGATTCGTACGAAGAAGAGTCTAAATATATATTAATGGCTGATAATCTCCACAAATTCCCTTGCCTTTCGCATTCTGAACACTCTAATACCATCCATACTAACGCCCTAAGTTATAAGTAGAAATAGGCTCATGATATACAACAACTTTTTCTGAATGCACATGATTCACTAAAAGTTTATCTAATTCATATAATTGCCCTGTCACCAAACCAAAAACAAAAAGTGCTGCTAACGTAATCAATAAATTTCTACAGATCGTTTTCATACATCACCTAAAAATAAACAATGACCAATTAATAATTAAACATTGTATTATTAATAAACAAAAAAGCAACGTTTTTTTATTATTTTTTCATACTCTTCTCGAAAAGACACAATAATGCTATTGTTAAGAGATATAACAACGAATACATTTTCTGATGGTGAAATGATGAGTTTATTGACAATTTGGCTAGCTGCTATTACCGATCTATTTTGGGGAGATCCTAATTATCGTTATCACCCTGTCCGCATTATTGGCAATGTCATCACATTCGTAGAAGAAAAATTACGTCAGCGTTATTCTGGTGATAAAGCCTTAAAAACCGCAGGCATTTTCTTAACGACATCCGTCGTTATCTCCACTTATGTGATAACCTATTTAGCTCTTTCCATTAGCGCACAAATCAGTGAACTACTTTCAACATTCATAGCCATTTTTCTAATTTATTCATTTTTAGCACTGCAATCTTTAGTGGATGCTGCCAATGGCATTTATTATTCATTAAAAAATGAGCCAATTGCACAAACACGCAAAAAGCTCGCCATGATTGTAGGCAGAGATACAGCGCAATTGGATAAACAGCAAGTCACTAAAGCGACCGTAGAAACCGTTGCAGAAAATAGTGTGGATGGCGTGATTGCCCCGCTCTTTTTTTTATTCATCGGCGGCGTACCATTAATGGCGGCCTATAAAGCCATCAATACATTAGATTCAATGGTTGGCTACCAAAACAGTCATTACAAAGCCATTGGTTGGTGTTCTGCGAAACTAGATGACATTGCCAATTATATCCCTGCGCGATTAAGTTTATTATTCATCACAGCGAGTGCATTATTATTAAAATTGGATTACAAAAATGCTTGGAAAATTGGTAGGCGCGATTGCTACCAACACAAAAGCCCCAACAGCGCTTGGTCAGAAGCAACTGTTGCAGGCGCTTTGAACATTCAATTGGGCGGTGGCAATTATTACCATGGCATTTATGTTGATAAACCAACCATTGGTGATGATATTAATCCTGTTCAAATTGAACATATTAAGCAAACTAATCATTTAATCTATGGTGCTTGTGCCATTGCTTTAGTCTCATTCACGCTCATTTTTTTAGCGGTTCAATTCATATTTTAAAGGATGTTCAATGATCAGAGGCCATGGTGATGATTATTTTAATTTTAATCACATAGAGATTAATTTCAGTAGCAATGTTTATCAATCACCAGCGATTCCTGCTTTACAACAATATTTAGCTGATCAATTGCATTTAATCACGCGTTATCCTGAACCTGATGCTGCATCATTAAAGCAATTACTATCAGAAACCTATCAAATTCCAGAGCAGAAACTTTGGGTCACCAACGGCGCAATCGAAGCCATTTATCTCATCGCACAAGCCTTCCAAAATCAACGAGCAACCATTCTTGCACCTACATTTAGCGAATATGCGGATGCTTCTCGCATTCATAATATAGCCATTCAATATATTTATAATATTGATGATTTTAAAGGTGATAGCGAACTCTGTTGGTTATGCAATCCCAACAATCCGACAGGCACTTATTTAGATAATAAAACTCTGATTGCATTGTTTAAAAAATGCCCACAAACAACTTTTGTGGTGGATGAATCCTATTTAGCTTTCATTCAATGCTCAAGAAGCTCTGTATTTCCCTATCAAGATCTACCCAATGTCATTACATTGCATTCATTGACCAAATGCTTTGCCATTCCTGGTTTACGCTTAGGTTATTTCTCAGCATCCGAAGCTTTAATTCAAAAAATCAGCCATTACGCAATGCCTTGGTCAGTGAACCAATTAGCCATTGAAGCAGGTAAATTTCTCATAAAGTACAAAGATAAATTTGCTGTGCCTTTAGCTGACTTATTGAATGAAACTCAAGGTTTACGTGATGTTATTAATCAAATCCCAATGCTATCTGCATTACCCACAGAAACCCATTTCTTTTTAGTACATATTCAAAATGAAATAATGACAGCCTCTGAACTCAAGAAAATATTGGGCGAAGAACATGGAATATTAATTCGTGATTGTGCTAACTTTGAAGGATTAACGCCCTATTATTTCCGCATTGCAACACAAAAAAAGAAGCCAATGAATCCCTCATCAATGCACTACAAATGATTTTCAATTAGTACTTAAACTTCCTGCAAGATATTGCTATATTCATCAATCTTATAAAAATATCAGGTGGGATTAAAATGGCGGATTCACAGTGTAAAGGTTTCAACAGTCAGCTTTTATCAACAGATAAAAGCCTAAAAGATGTTCATGGTGCGATCAATACGCCGATTTATCGTACAGCAGCTTATGAGTTTCCAAGCTCTCAAGCCATTGCAGATGCTTTCCAAAACAAAGAGATGATTCCTTCCCACACTTATTCGCGCATCAGCAATCCCACCGTTGAAAGTTTAGAGAAAAAGATCAAAGCCATTTCTGGTGGCGATCAAGTCATGCTGTTCAGCTCTGGCATGGGGGCAATTTCTAATACATTCATGGCCCTCGCTTATGCTGGCAGTAATATTGTGACTTCACCACATTTATTCGGTAATACCTTTGCATTTTTCCAATTCACATTAGCTGAATTTGGTGTAGAAGTTCGCTTTGTGGATACAGATGACCTAGTTGCTATTGAAAATGCCATTGATGAAAATACCTGCGCTTTCTTTTGTGAAGTGATCACGAATCCCCATTTAGAAATTGCAGATTTAGCCAAAATTTCACCCATTTTGAAAAAGCATAATGTACCAATGATTGTCGATACAACGGTGATTCCTTGGTGCGGATTTGATGCGAAAAAATTTGGCGTAGATATTGAAGTGGTTTCCACCACAAAATACATTTCAGGTGGTGCAACAAGTTTGGGCGGTGCAATTGTTGATTATGGTTCATTTGATTGGTCTAAACATCCTCGCTTAAAAAAAGTTACGCCACAAGCACCATTTTCTGCATTTATGTTTAAGATTAAACGTGAAATTGCCCGTAATTTTGGTGCAAACATGGATCCTGATACAGCATTTTTCCAATCATTAGGCTTAGAAACATTAACATTGCGTTATGAAAAAATGAGCAAAAATGCTTATGAATTGGCAAAATTCTTAGAAACTTTACCTCAAATTGTAAAAGTTTCTTACACACAATTAGATAGCTCACCTTACAAAAAGCTATCAGATGAAATGTTTAAAGATCATCCTGGTGCAATGCTGACATTTGACTTAAAAGATCAAGCCACTTGCTTTGCCTTTATGGATAAACTGCAACTCATCAAACGCGCAACAAACTTGTTTGATAACAATAGCTTGATCATTCATCCTGCTTCTACAATTTATGGCACATTCACAGCAGAAATGCGTAAAGTGATCGGCATTGAAGATACATTGATTCGTATGTCTGTTGGCTTAGAAGAGCTAGAAGACATTAAAGCTGATATACTTCAAGCACTGCAATAATCAATTTTTCGCACATCAAAATCAAAAATCCTCGCTATGCGAGGATTATTTTTATTACAAGCCCGATTTAATTAAACTTCGTAAATTGAACCTTGATATTGGAATGGGAAATCACGTGTGATTTTACTGCCATCCACATACGATGCACGCGTTGGGCGTGCGAGTTCAGCCTCATCAAAAATTGGTAATGGCAAGCGATGATCCACCGCCACTTTATTATAATATTCATAACGCGTTGGATGCATTGCCACAACCACATTATAAATCTGCTTTTCAGTCCAATCGCCCGCAATGATCGCCGCAATTGCATTCACAGCATCCACACGATGAACCATATTAATACTATGATTTGGATGGTCAAAATGCGTTTTCTTCTGCATCCAATTTTGTGGTAAGCGATCATCACCAAATAATCCACCCAAACGCACAATCGCTACAGGAATTTTAACCGCTGCTAATAATGCTTCTTCTGCTGCTAGAACTGCATCACCTGAATCATTGATAGGTTCGCAATAGGATTGCTCTGTTACGATGTTGGCTTGCTTGCCATATACAGAGATCGAGCTTGTGAACACAATGCGCTTTGTACCGCAATATTCAGCAGTTTTTGCTAAAGCAGCCACGATGGATGCATATTTTTTCAAACCATGATGGCCATTTGGTGGCAATGTGATCACCAAAGTATCACAACTGAATAGCGCTTTAATGTTTGGATTTCTTAATGATAAATCCAAAGTTGTGTTCAACAACTGACAATTCAAACCCAATGCTTTGACTTCTTCAACACCTTCTGTTGATGCCTTTGAGCCTTGCACATCATAACCATCTTTTTGCAATTTCTCTGCCAATGGCAAACCAACCCAGCCCAAGCCAACGATGGAGACTTTTTCCATGTTATTATCCAACCAAATGGAGGGATTATAGCTTAAAAGCACTAAAACTTATCGTTTAATCTATCTAGATGATTATTACATTGATCCAATAATATTATTCAAACAATACATCGTATATTTATCCACTACTGATTTTTGCTTAATCAAACCACGCATTGAATCTTTTGTAATTTCCGTCTTAAGTAATTCATTTCGCATTTGCCACTCTTTTAAAACTTCTTCACCAACATATGAACAATATTGAAAATATTTTTGACCAACTACAGCATTGGAATATTGATTAAGCCTTGTCGATAAAGATTCTATTGCCGAACGATAATTATTAAAATCAACCACATCATCAAAATATAATGCTTTATAAAAACGCTCTTCCATGTTGTAACGAATAGCATAAATGTCACTCACAAGATTAAGATCTCTATACAGTTCTTTTTCATCTTTTGCATTGGCATTGCTACCCAAAGATAGAATCACTGCTAATGTTAGAAGAATACTTTTTCTCATTCTATATTTATCCTTTTGATTTATATAATTATTAGGCTATTCATAATACTATAATCTCATATTATCTAACAGCATGATTCAACGATTCCTTAATCTGCACATAAGTTTCCTGCACATAATTCTCTGCCCAAGTTTGATCATCAATCACTTCCAACTTCACCGCACAATGCTTATATTCAGGTGTTTTGGTGATGGGATCACCCACATCCAATGTGAGTTTATTACATGCACCAATCCACCATTGATACGTCATATAAACTGCGCCTTTATTCACTCGCTCATTAAAATTAGCGCGCGTCATCACTTGCCCACGGCGCGATGCAATCCATACCAAATCTTGATCTTTAATGCCCATTTTTATGGCATCTTCAGGATGAATCTGCACAAATCCTGGCTCATCTGCCAATGTTTGCAAAGCACTGCAATTGCCCGTCATAGATCGGCAAGAATAATGCCCAACTTCACGCACGGTTGATAATATGAATGGATATTCTTGATCTGTTTTCTCTAATGGCGATCGCCATTCTGTGGCATATAACTGCCCTTTTTTCGATGGCGTTGAGAACAGATTATCTTTATAGAGCCATTCTGTACCTTCGTGATTTTCATCAGGACAAGGCCATTGAACATGTCCTAAGCCTTCTAATTTTTCATAAGTCACGCCAGAAAATGATGGGCACAATGCACGCATTTCATCCCAAATTTCTTTGGTATTGGCATAATCCATCGGATAGCCCATCGCGTTCGACATCAAACTAATGATCTGCCAATCAGTTTTGACATCGCCTTTTGGCTCTACGGCTTTATTAAAATGCTGAAAGCCACGATCAGCAGCGGTATAAACGCCCTCATGTTCGCCCCAAGAAGTTGCAGGAAATACAACATCCGCCATCAATGCTGTTTTCGTCATAAAGATATCCTGCACAATCACAAATTCTAATTGCTCAAAGGATTGCTGAACCATGGATAAATCAGCTTCCGTTTGCATTGGATCTTCACCCATCACATAAAAGGCTTTGATCTTATCTTCATGCACCACTAAATGTGGCACTTCACTTAAAAACTCGCCAACTTTATTCGGTAAAGATTCCACATTCCAAGCTTTCTCAAATTTTGCACGGATATTATCATCTGTCACAGGCTGATAACCTGGGAATTGGTTTGGCAAAGCGCCCATATCACAAGCACCTTGCACATTATTTTGCCCGCGCACAGGGGAAATTCCGACATTGGGTCGCCCAAGATTTCCCGTTAATAAGGCTAAACTTGCCAATGTTTTAACCGCATCCACACCTTGATTCCACTGTGTCACGCCCATTCCCCACATAATCAACGCACCTGATGATTTAGCATACATACGTGCAGCTTCTCTGATCTTTTGCGCAGGAATCCCCGTAATCGTTTCAGAATATTCTGGCGTATATTGCTGAACCGTTTGCTTCATGGCATCAAAGCCTTCCGTGAATTGGTTCACATAATTGGCTTTATAGAGCTTTTCTTCAATGATCACATGGACAAATGCATTGAGTAGCGCGACATTCGTGCCATTTTTCAATGGCAACCATAAATCCGCAATACGCGCTGTTTCAATATAACGAGGATCACATACAATGATCTTCGCGCCCTTTTCTTTCGCTTTGATCACACGGCGCGCAATGATCGGATGAGAATCTGCGGCGTTATAACCAAAAACTAATAGACAATCCACATCCTCAATCTCATTGATTGAGTTGCTCATTGCGCCGTTTCCTACAGTTTGTTGCAGACCTGCAACAGATGGTGCATGTCACACCCGAGCACAACAATCTATATTATTCGTCCCCACTACTGCACGAGCAAATTTTTGCATTAAGTAATTGACTTCATTGCCTGGCCCGCGGGATGAACCTGTCAAATAAATGCTATCCGAGCCATGTTTTTCTTTAATACCCATCAATTTTTCAGAAGCAAACTCAATGGCTTCTGCCCAAGAAACTGGCTGTAATGGTTCATTGCGATTTTTTCGCATCATTGGCGTTGTTAAACGTGGCGTTAGGATTTTCGTATCATTGATAAAATCCCAGCCATAATAACCTTTTAAACATAATTCCCCTTGATTCGTATATCCATTCGCGCCTTCTGCACCCACAACTTTGCCATCTTCCACCATTAAATAGAGCTTACAACCTGATGCACAATAAGGGCAGACTGTTAAAACTTTTTCCATAATATTTTTCCCCAATTTTATTGAGTTAAGCTCACTAAGCTTTTAGCAGCCGTTGCTTCCCGTTTTTCTTTAATAATTTCATCCAGTGATTTAGCATCCATGATTGTTAGCGCATGCGTTGGACAAACTCTTACGCAAGCTGGCCCAGTTGCAACTTCATGGCATAAATCGCATTTCAGCGCTTGGCTATCCTCTTGTGTAATCACCGTCATTGCGCCAAATGGGCAAGCAATCGCACAGTTTTTACAGCCAATGCAGAGTGATTGATCCACAATGACAGCATCATCTTGCCTTGAGATTGCCAATGTTGGGCAAACTTCCGCGCAGGGTGCATTTTCACATTGGCGACATAATACAGGCAGCGTGATTTTTGCACCACGAACCACTTTTAAACGCGGTGAAAATGTCTCTTTCGGCAATAAAGTTTGCAGTTTAATTTCAGAATGAGCAACAGCACAGGCAATCTCGCAAGTCCTACAACCGATGCAGCGCTCTGCATTCACTGTAATGAATTTATTCATGGCGCAACTCTCTTGCCACAAATTGCGGCGGGAAAATTGGTTCTACTTTTAGATATTTAATGATGCCTTCAGCTGCTCTTCTACCATCTGACATTGCTGTCACAACTAGATCCGCACCGCGCACAACATCACCACCTGCGAAAATTTTAGCATTGCTCGTTTGACAGAATTTACCTTCGCCACGTGCTGCATCAATGCCGCCCCATTTATCCAAATTCACATGATAAGATGATAACCAAGGCATCGCATGAGAGCTGAAACCAAAGGCTTGCAAGATAATATCAGCATCTAAAATGAATTCTGAACCTGCAATTTTTTGTGGTCGTCTACGCCCCGAAGCATCAGGTGCACCTAATTCTGTTTTCACCATTTCAATGCCTGAAACTTTACCATCATCATCCAGAATGATTCTTAATGGCTGAACATTGAATAAGAATTCAACGCCTTCTTCTTTCGCATTTTTCACTTCTTTTTTAGAGCCTGGCATATTGGCTTCATCCCGACGATAAGCACAAGTCACAACTTCTGCACCTTGCCGAATGGATGTCCGTACGCAATCCATCGCAGTATCACCACCGCCTAAAACCACAACTTTCTTGCCTTCCGTATTTACATAAGGCTCTTTTTCTAGCTGCGCTAAATCCATCACATGCTTCGTGTTGGCAGTTAAAAATGGCAATGCATCATAAACATCATCCGCATTTTCATTCTCTAGCCCTGCTCTTGTATATTGATAAGCGCCAACCCCCACGAATACTGCATCATAATCACGCATCAAATCATCAAAAGAGATATCTTTGCCAATCTCTGTATTTAAATGAAACTCAATACCCATTTCTGTGAACAGTTCACGACGATGGACAAGGATATTTTTATCCAATTTAAAAGATGGAATGCCAAAAGTGAGCATCCCACCAATTTCAGGATGGCGATCAAACACAACAGCTTTAATGCCATTTTTAGTGAGCACATCCGCACAACCTAAACCTGCTGGCCCTGCACCAATGATTGCTACGCGCTTGCCTGTTGCAATCACGTTCGATAAATCTGGCTTCCAACCCATTTCAAAAGCAGTATCGGTAATATATTTTTCAATGTTGCCAATCGTAACCGCACCTAAATCTCTACGATCTAAAGTACAAGCACCTTCACATAAGCGATCTTGTGGGCAAACTCGGCCACAAATTTCAGGCAATGAACTGTATTGATGGCACAATTCAACTGCTTCTAAAATTTTGCCTTCTTTCGCTAATGTGATCCAATGAGGAATTTGATTATGCACTGGGCAAGTCCATTCGCAATAAGCATGATCGCCACAAGTGATACAGCGCTCGCCTTGCTTTTCAACATCGCATTGATTAAAACCGATATAAATTTCATCAAAGCCTGTTTTACGTTCTTCGATCGCGATTTTATCCGCATCTTTTCTAGGAATTTTACCTAAGTTATCAATGATGGAAGATCGTTGCGGCGCTTGATAGCCGTGATTCCCAAGCATCGTACGCAACTGCTTTTGTTGCTGATTATGTTGAATTAAGCTTTCATCATAATATCGAATGGCATTCGTTGGACAAGCATTCACACACGCAGGGCCATCGTTTCTCTCTTCACATAGATCACATTTATGGGCAACCGCTTCATAATTTAGAAAGCCATCTTGAGCTTGAGCATTCACAACTGAAATCACGCCAAACGGACAAGCAATCACACAGTTTTTACAGCCAATACATTTTTCTTCAATTAATTTAACGTGATCATCTCTGAATATCAGCGCATCTGTTGGACAAACAGCAACACAAGGTGCATCATCACATTGATGGCACATCACAGATGTTCGCACATTACCATTGTCTAATAATGTTACTCGTGGTAAGAAATTCTCTTTATTCTCTGGCCAAACCTCATCATTGTGAGATAAGACACAAGCGGTTTCGCATGCTAAGCAACCAATACAACTTAATGGATCAGTTAAAACGAATCGATTCATATCCCGCACCTGTTTCTTTTATATTAATTATTAATGTCTGCAATTTTATAATAAATGTGCTATTTACTGCTATTTTGCAGTCTTGTACATGATTTAAAGCAAAAAGTGACTGAATTTAGATTAATTGGTATTGAGATTCATCATAAATCTTTATCGGAATCTGTCTAATTTATTTTCTTTTAGAAAATTCTCGAAATCTTCTATCGCAAAACCAAGGACGATATAGTACAATGCAATCCCTGATATATATACATTTTATCCCAATCAGGAATTATTCATGACACGTTTTATCTTTGTGACTGGTGGTGTTGTTTCATCACTGGGTAAAGGCATTGCCGCAGCTTCACTTGGCGCTATTTTAGAATCGCGCAAACTTAAAGTAACTATGATGAAATTGGATCCGTACATTAATGTCGATCCAGGCACAATGAGCCCATTTCAGCATGGTGAAGTTTATGTGACTGAAGATGGCGCAGAAACTGACTTAGACCTTGGTCACTATGAGCGTTTCATTCGCATGACTGCAACACGTAAAAATAGCGTGAGCGCAGGTCGTGTTTACTTGAACGTTATCCAACGCGAACGTCGTGGTGACTACTTAGGTGGCACAGTTCAAGTTATTCCACACATTACTAATGAAATCAAAACGTGTATTCGCCAAGCTGCTGGTGATGCAGACATTGCATTGATCGAGATCGGCGGCACAGTGGGTGATATTGAATCATTGCCATTCTTGGAAGCAATTCGTCAATTGAGTTCAGAATTGGGTCGTGATCAGTCCTTGTTCATGCATTTGACATTATTGCCTTATTTACAAGCTTCTGGTGAATTGAAAACAAAACCAACACAACATTCTGTGAAAGAATTGCGTTCAATTGGTATTCAGCCTGACATTTTAGTCTGCCGTTCTGAAGTTGCTATTCCTGATGATGAAAAAGGCAAAATCGCACTCTTTACTAACGTCCAAAAAGAAGCAGTGATTCAATGTTTAGATGCTAAAACGATCTATGAATTACCACGTGTATTGCATGAAGAAGGCTTGGATCGCATCGTATTGGATTACTTAAAATTGTCTGCACCTGAAGCTGATTTAACAGAATGGGATGCAGTTGTTGAGAAGATCTTAACACCACAATCACAAGTCAATGTACTAATGGTCGGTAAATACATCGACTTAACAGATGCTTATAAATCAGTTAATGAAGCGTTGTTCCATGCTGGCATTAAAAACTCTGTGAAAGTAAAAATCCATTACTTAGACTCAGAAACATTAGACAATGCAAAAACAAATGATGAATTAGCACCATATTTTGAAAATATTGATGCTGTATTAGTGCCAGGTGGATTTGGTGAGCGCGGTATTGAAGGCAAGATCAATGCTGTTCGTTATGCTCGTGAACACAAAATCCCATATTTTGGTATTTGTTTAGGCATGCAAGTTGCTGTGATCGAATATGCACGTAACGTTGCTGGCTTAACAGACGCAAACAGCTCTGAAATTCGTTCAGATACTCCTCATCCTGTGATTGGTTTAATCACTGAATTCACAAATGCAGCAGGTGAAACTGAACGCAGAACAGCTAAATCAGACGTTGGTGGCACAATGCGTTTAGGCGCACAAACATGTGTATTAGAAAAAGATTCTAAAGCTTACGAAATCTATCAAAAAGAAGAAGTGATCGAACGCCATAGACATCGTTATGAATTCAATAATGATTACTTGAATGTATTGAAGCAAGCAGGCTTGAAATTCTCTGCATGGTCAAAAGACAAAGAGTTGGCTGAAATCGTTGAAATTCCTGAGCATCCTTGGTTTGTTGCATGTCAGGCTCACCCTGAATTCAAATCAACACCACGTGATGGACATCCATTGTTTGTCAGCTTTATTGCAGCAGCAGTTGAGCGCCAAAAGAAAACTTCTGGTCAGTAATTCTAAATCTTATATAAATATCTCGCCTTCATGGCGAGATATTTGCATTTAATGAATTAATAAAATATAAAAATAATGGTTATATTATTTTATTGAGAGGCTTATTAATGTTGAAATATTTAGGATTAACCTCGTTAATCATCATTGCGGCAGGTTGTGCAGGCAAAACAGGGCCGTTACCTAGCCAAACAACTAACACTAATCCTGATGCTATTCGCTGGATTATGGAAGGCCGCGGACCAGAATGGCACGTTAGCATCAATGATCAACGATTTCATGGATCATTCCCTGGTCGCTATGAAGGCCGCGTAATGAGCTGGGAATCCTCAGAAAAAGGTAATAAAACATATCTTAAAGCCACCAATCAATTAGCTAACATTGAATTAACGGAAAAAGATTGTGCAGTTGCAGGTAAAGATTTCACCCATTCTGCCATTGTCAAAATTAACAAAAAAACATTTAAAGGCTGTGCTAAACGTAAATCATGAATCGACTATCAGTAATATTATTTGAGCCTGAAATTCCACCGAATACAGGCAATATCATCAGACTTTGTGCAAATACAGGTGCAAAATTACATTTAATTAAGCCTTTAGGTTTTAAACTTGAAGATAAAGCACTTAGAAGGGCTGGATTGGATTATCACGAATGGGCCGATCTCAAAACTTGGGATAGCTTAGCTGAATGCTTAGATTATATTAAACCCAACAATGCATATTCGATGACAACTAAAGGTACTCGCTCTTTTTTTGATGTTGAATTCAGTGATAATGACGCTTTAATTTTTGGCCCAGAAACCCGTGGTTTACCCAAAGAATTTCTAGAAAGCCAACCACATGAAACATTATGCCGCTTACCGATGACAGAAAATGGACGTAGTTTGAATCTATCCAATAGTGTTGCCATCGCAATCTATGAAGGATGGCGCCAACTGAACTTTACTTCTTTGAGTTAAGCAGCTTTCTTTTTCGTTCTGCTCGAATTGTTCGGGCAGTTTTCGGATCTATCTGTAATGGTCGATAAACTTCTATGCGATCACCATCTTGCAAAACATAATCCAACTCTACTGATTGATTAAAAATGCCGTAAATGGGCGATTCAATCATTGATTTTGCCTTTTCATCCAATGCAAAAGAAGACAATGCATCTTTCAATGCGCTGCCTTCTTCAATCATTTGATATTCTTGCAATTGCTCATTCGGCAAAGCCAAAACATATTCAATTTTGATCATATTATTCGCCATAAACAACCTTGGCACGATCAGAAAAAGCTTTGATCATGGAACCATACATATTTTCAAAAATTGGATTGAGCATGTTGGACAATAAGCCAATAGATAAAGTAAAGTCGAGTTCAAATTCAATTTTTGATTCAGTTTCTGAAATATCCGTGAACTTCCATTCTCCACGCAATTTTTTGAAAGGCCCATTCACCAAAGACATATGAATCATTTCACCATCCACCATTTGGTTTCTTGTGGTGAAGCTTTTATTCACTGGCCCCATCAAAACACCAACAGAGGCATCCATTTCACTCTCAGTTTGGCGAAGTATCCTTGCTGTTTTACACCAAGGTAAATATTCTGGATACTTCTCCACATCATTAACTAAATCAAACATTTGCTTAGCCGAATAAGGTACGACTTTACTTTTACGAATAATTGGCAAAGAAAACTCCTGTTACTTCTGTTGCGCCGCCTGCACTGCGGTAATCGCAATAGTGTAAACGATATCTTCAACTAATGCACCACGAGATAGATCATTTACTGGCTTTGCCAATCCTTGAAGCACTGGTCCAATGCTGATTAAATTCGCACTTCTCTGCACTGCTTTGTATGTTGTGTTCCCTGTATTTAAGTCTGGGAAAATAAATACTGTTGCTTGACCTGCAACTGGGCTATTCGGTAATTTCTGCTTCCCTACAGAAGGCACATAAGCTGCATCAAACTGAATTGGGCCATCAATCATTAAGCTTGGATCAGCCGCTTTCGCCAATTCTGTCGCTTGTTTTACAGCTTCCACATCTGCACCAGCACCTGAAGAACCTGTTGAGTAAGAGATCATCGCAACGCGTGGTTCAACATCAAATGCCTTTGCAGATTGTGCGGATTGCAATGCAATATTTGCCAATTGTTCAGGCGTTGGATTAGGATTCACAGCACAATCGCCGTAAACATTTGCACCTTCTGGCATCAACATGAAAAAGATACTGGAAACAATATTGGAACCTTTTGCTGTGCCCAATAATTGCAATGCTGGGCGAATTGTATCAGCTGTCGTATGAACTGCACCTGAAACCAATCCTGCAACATCATCTTTTGCCAACATCAAAGTCCCCAAAATTACAGTATCTTTCACTTGCTCTTTTGCGATCTCTTCTGTCATACCTTTATGTTTACGCAATTCCACCAACGTGGGTACATATTGTTCTGCCACATCTTTTGGATCAATGATCTCGATAGATTCTGGCAATGTTAAACCTTGCGCTTCTGCTACGGCTTCAATTTTTGCACGTTCGCCTAACAAAACACATTGCGCAATCTGTCGATCATGACAAATCACCGCAGCTTTTAATGTTCTTGGTTCATCGCCTTCTGGTAATACGATGCGCTGATTCGCTTGGCGTGCTTTTTCAATCAAACGATATTTAAAGAATGCTGGCGTTGTGATTGGCTTTTCTTCCACAGCATTCAATTTAGCAACAATATCGTCCACTTTTAAACTGCCTTGAATGAAATTAACAATATCATTAACATCGCGCAAACTTTGATTATCTGCGATCAAACCTAAGCAATCAATTTGCTCATCCGTTAAAACTTGGCATGCATTTTCTTCATCCGATAAAGATGCATCCGCCATCTTATTGGCGACATAACCCGCCAGCCAATTTTTCAAACCTGAAAAACGCTTAATATAGAAATTCAAATATTCGCCAATTTGACAGAATGTATTTGCACCAGCATTCCCCGCAAAAATCAATCCTGACTGGAAAGTTGCCGCTAGATCTAAATTTAATTTCTCAGTAAAAGGATTGCGAGCATTTAATTCAATCCCTTCAATCAGCACAACATCATTATCTGCTTGAGCTTTGACAACTAATTCAATACATTTCTCTAAAATAGTGTCGTAATCATCTTTTAAGATTAAGCTTTCAACTTCTGCCATATCCAATGATATCGGTGCAACACCATCAAAAACATATTTATACAACATTGCAGTATCTTTATTAGCATGACTAATTGGTTTGATATAACCAACTTTCAAACCTTTGGCTTCTAATGCTTTAACCAATGCAAAAGTAATTGGATAAAGATTTTTAATTTGGCCAATTGGGCTAACGAATAATGTTTTCATTAAGAGAATTCCTATGTTGAACGAAAAAGGATGATATCAAATCATCCTTTTCTCCATGGTTTAAAAATTAAAGTGCATTAACGATTTTTAGAGTATCTCTTACAATCATTAATTCTTCATCTGTGCACAGCACCATAACTTTACCAAATGTAGGGCTTTCGCCGATGATACCTTCTTTGCCGCGAACTGTATCTTGATTCGCTGCATCGTCCATTTTAAAACCTAAAAATGCTAAATGCTCTAGCACTTTTTGACGCGTCATCACATCATTTTGACCAATACCACCTGTGAACACTAATGCATCTAAACGACCTAATGGCACAATGAAAGAGACAATTTTCTTCGCTAAACGATAAATCATAATTTCTAAAGCAAGTTTTGCACCTTTATGACCTTCTTCAGCTGCTGCCCATAATGTACGGCAGTCATTGGATAATTCTGAAATACCTAACAAACCACTCTTGCTATTCAATAATGTATCGATCTCATCCACATTTAAATTTAATTTAGATGATAGAAATTTAACAATACCCGCATCCACATCACCTGCGCGCGTACCCATAACCAAACCTTCTAAAGGCGTGAATCCCATTGTTGTATCAACTGATTCACCATTTTTAATCGCCGTTACGGAGGAGCCGTTACCCAAATGTGCGCTGATGATCGCAGAATTATTACGATCCAATCCTAATTTTTCAATAGTTTTATCTGCAATATAACGATGGCTCGTACCATGAAAACCATAACGTCTAATATTATGCTCTCTATACAATTCCATTGGAATCGCATAAAGATAAGCAGTTTCTGGCATTGTTTGGTGATATGCCGTATCAAATACTGCAACTTGTGGTAAAGATGGACAAGCTGCAATCGCAGCTTCAATACCAATTAAATTGGCAGGGTTATGAATAGGTGCATATGGAATACATTTTCTAATTTGCGCAACCACTTCATCGTTGATTAAAGCAGAATCTTTAAACTTAATACCACCATGAACAACACGATGACCAATTGCTTTAATCTGATCCACGTATCCTTTTTCTTTTAAAAAAGCCAAAATATAATCAACAGCGGCTTTATGTCCACTACCATTACCTAAATCAGCGGGGATTTTTTCACCATTCCAAGAAGTTGTGATCGTAGCACCTGGCTCACCCAATCTTTCCGCCAAACCTGACATTTCCACTTGTTCACTTGCTTCATCCATTAAAGAGAATTTGAGCGATGAACTACCACAGTTAAAAATAAGGATATAAGACATAAAATCTCCGTGAATTTCAATTTGTTATTGTTAAAAATCTTCATCTTCGTTTTGTTGATCTTCTAAATTACTATAAATTAATATTATTTTAGAAGAACAACCACCTGCATTTGTAAATGGACTAATTGCACGATTTACCGTTAACCAAATTCCCCAATTACGATCCTGCAACTGCCAAAACATGCCATCATTTGACTCATTGAACGTAGCCCTATTTAACTTTTTAGTCAAATGTTTTATGTAAGCATTTTGTTGCCGAATACAATTTTCTTCCTTATTTGAATAATAACTGAAAGTGACATCATTCAATAGCCATTGGCCTTCTAGTTTTATATAAACTGCCTCTAAACTATTAGGCTTTTTCTGTACGGACAAAACCAACTCTTCATCATTCTCTAAAGAAGTGTCTAATTTACCGAAAAAATTATTATTAGCAATCAGCTCTTGTGGGGTCAATTGAGCCAGATCAGTATTTAACAAAAAATTACTTATATCATCTAAAGTTAATGCATCTGAACTTTTAAAAAATAAAGTCATCCAAACAAATGCCAATACCTTCTTTTTACTCATCATATACTCAAAATCCATTCTCTAATGATTAATTTTTAAATCATTATGCATTCAATAACCCTCTTATTAGTGAGAATTAATATCAAATGATAATAATCTTATTTGCAATATCTTACATATTTACTATACTAACCTTTTCCCATGATCTAAAGGCCCATTCTCCGTATGTTTAAAAATAAATATCTTGCAACTTTCGGTTTAACCATTTTGTCATCCATATTGACATTTTCTTCCATTGCCAATGCTAAAGACAAACTAAAAGTCGTGACAACCTTTACCATTATCCAAGATATGGCACAAAATGTTGCAGGCGATGCAGCAACCGTTGAATCCATCACAAAACATGGGGCTGAAATTCATAACTACCAGCCAACACCCAAAGATATCCTACGCACACAATCCGCCGATTTAATTTTATGGAATGGCTTAAATTTAGAAAATTGGTTTGAGCGCTTTTTTGAAAACATGAAAGATGTACCTTCTGTCGTCATCAGTGATGGCGTACAACCATTATCAATTGTAGAAGGTGAATACAGTGGCATGCCAAATCCTCATGCATGGATGTCACCAAGCAATGCCATCATTTACATTGACAATATCCGTGATGCATTCATTAAATATGACCCAGATAATAAAGAAACTTATACTGCCAACGCAGCAGCTTATAAAAAGAAAATTGAAGCATTGGATCAACCACTGCGTGATCGATTGGCCAATATTCCAAAAGATCAACGTTGGTTAGTGACAAGTGAAGGTGCATTTAGTTACTTAGCAAAAGATTATGATCTAAAAGAATTGTATTTGTGGGCGATCAATGCTGAACAACAAGGCACACCACAACAAGTACGCAAAGTAATCGAAACTGTACGTGCCAACAACATTCCTGTAATCTTTAGTGAAAGTACAGTTTCTGATAAGCCTGCAAAACAGATCAGTAAAGAGACAGATGCAATTTACGGTGGCATTTTATATGTTGATTCATTATCTGAACCCAATGGTCCAGTACCAACATACATTGATCTTTTACAAACCACCGTTGAAACAATTGCCAAAGGTTTTAACCAATGAGTTCACAACAAAAATTTTCGCTCACAGTAGAGAATTTAACTGTTACATACAATAATGGCCATACGGCCATTAGAGATGTTAATTTTCATTTAGATGGCGGAACAATCTGTGCTTTAGTGGGTGTCAATGGCGGAGGCAAATCCACGCTATTCAAAAGCATTATGGGAATGGTCAAGCCCACTAAAGGATCAGTATTAATCAATGGTGGCAATGTTCAATCTGCACTGAAGCAAAATACTGTCGCTTATGTTCCTCAAACCGAAGAAGTGGATTGGAACTTCCCCGTTTTAGTTTCCGATGTTGTCATGATGGGTCGTTATGGCAAGATGAATTTTCTAAGAATTCCATCATCTAATGACAAAACTAAAGTATTAGAATCCTTAAAACGCGTGAATATGGAAGCTTTAGCACATCGTCAAATAGGTGAATTATCAGGTGGTCAGAAAAAACGTGTATTCTTAGCACGCGCTTTGGCACAAGAAGGTAAAATCATTTTATTAGATGAGCCTTTCACTGGCGTGGATGTGAAAACAGAAAACGCCATTGTAGAACTGCTGCGTAAATTGCGTGAAGAAGGCCACTTAATCTTAGTTTCCACACACAACTTAGGCTCTGTACCAGAGTTTTGTGATCAAACGCTTTTCATCAATCGTACGATCATCGCTGCTGGCCCAACAGAGACAACCTTCAACCATCATAACCTTGAAAAAACATTTGGTGGAGTATTGCGCCATATCCACATTGATGGTGATGATCTGCATGATGATAGTGATCCACGCCGCGTCACAGTCTTAACGGATGATGAGCGCCCTGCTGTATTCTATGGCGTTGATAAAAAAGAACCACCAAGAACCAGCGTACAAGCGCCGAAGGAAGAGTCATAATGTGGGAATTATTAATGGAGCCATTCACCTATGAATACATGCGTAAAGCCATCTGGGTGAGTGGTTTAGTAGGTGGTACTTGTGCATTTTTATCCGCTTATTTAATGCTCAAAGGCTGGTCTTTAATGGGTGATGCTTTATCCCACTCTGTTGTACCAGGCGTTGCAGGTGCTTATGCTTTAGGTCTGCCTTATTCTATCGGTGCATTTTTTTCAGGTTTATTGGCTGCATTCTCCATTACTGTGATTCGTCATTTCACACATCTGAAAGAAGATGCCATCATTGGATTCATATTTTCCACATTCTTTGCAATCGGCTTATTCATTGTTTCATTAAACCCAACATCTGTGGATGTTCAATCCATCATATTTGGCAATATTCTAGCCATTGCAGACAGTGATATTTTACAAGTGAATATCATTATCGCAGTATCTTTGATTGTCCTTTGTGTTATCTGGAAAGATCTACTCGCAGTTTTCTTCGATGAAGTGCATGCTCGCTCCGTTGGCTTATCACCTTTAAGATTAAAAATTATTTTTTTTACATTGTTGAGCGCCTGTACAATCGCCGCATTACAAACTGTTGGTGCGATTTTGGTAATCGCAATGGTTGTCACACCTGGAGCCACAGCATATTTATTGAGTGATAAGTTTTCGCATATTATTTTGATCTCCATTGCAATTGGCTCCATTAGTAGCATTATTGGTGCTTGGTTAAGTTATTTCCTAGATGGTGCAACAGGCGGTGTGATTGTGACGCTACAAACTGGGCTATTCCTATTGGCCTTCTTCTTCGCACCCAAATATGGTTACATTGCAACACGTTTGAAAATTCGTAAAGGTGCGCAATAATGTCAGATTTATTAAACTTCTTCACAGAACCTTTCCAATTAGAGCTCATGCGAAGGGCATTATATTCAGCCATTGTGATTGCCATTGTGTGTGCATTATTCTCATGCTTTTTGGTACTTAAAGGTTGGTCGCTCATTGGCGATGCAATTTCCCATGCTGTTTTACCTGGCATTGCCATCGCTTATTTAATCGGCATTCCATTAATTATAGGTGCATTCATTTCTGGTATTTTCTGCTCATTTGCAACGGGATTTATCAAAAATAACTCCAGAATCAAGGAAGATACTGTAATGGGAATTTTATTCTCAGGCATGTTTGCTGTCGGCATTATTATGGTGACCAAAATACAAACCAACATTCATCTATCACACATTCTATTTGGTAACATTCTTGGCATTACACACAATGAGTTCATTTTCACCATTATTATCAGTGCATTAATCAGTGGTATTCTGTTATTAAAACTTAAAGATTTCATTCTATTTTGTTTTGATGCAACACAAGCAAAAGTCGTAGGTTTACCTGTAACATTCTTGCATTACCTATTACTTTCTATGCTTTCTTTGACGATCGTGACAACTTTACAAGCGGCAGGCATCGTCTTAGTGATTGCGATGTTAATTTCACCAGGAATTACAGCATTCTTATTAACCAAACGCTTTGAATATATGCTAGTCATCGCAGTATTCGTTTCAGTGATTGCATCCATTATAGGCACAATTATGAGCTATCATTTAGATGCGGATACAGGTCCTTCCATTGTAATCATTCAAGCAATCATCTTTGTGCTCGCCTATATTTTAAGTTTAATTCTACGCGTAAAAAAGCCACAACATGCATAGCATATTGTGGCTTTGCCACTTATTGATTGGGCAATATCATTAACCTAATGCATCCGCAGCTTCAATCAATAAATCACTTAGGAACCAATAAGCGAAACTGAAATAGATCACAACGCCCAAGAAATCCATAATTGATGTCAACATTGGAGAACTCAATGTTGCAGGATCAATATTAAAGCGTCTGGCAATAAATGGTAAGAAAATACCTATTAAACCACCCACAAATGTTACTGTTACCATTGATAAACCAATAATCATAAGAACTTCAACACTGATTCCTGCCTTGAAGAAATATGCTAAAACAACTTCTACGACTGCAACAATAATGCCCAATGTTAAAGCAACAGGTACTTCTCTTTTAAAAACGAACCAAATATCTTTCCACTTCAATGTCAAATCACCCAATGCCATTGAACGAATCACCAAAGTTGCAGATTGGCTACCTGTATTACCGCCCATATCTACAATCGGCGCCAAAAATGCCGCTAAGATAATAACTTCTGACAAAATCTCTTCTTGCTTTGCCACAAATGCACTCGTGAAGACACCAAATACAGTTAATATGATCAACCAGAAACCACGCACAGAGAACATACGCCAAAAACTTGAATATTGATAATCCAATTCAGGGCCTGACATTGGCACGTTACCACCCAATTTTGCAAATGAGTCTGCTGCTGATTCACGTAAACGCTCCATTGCATCATCAACCGTTACAATACCAATTAAATGCCCGTAACCATCTGTGATGGGCAAGGCTTCTAAGTTATAACGCTCGATCAATTCAACCGCCACATTATCTTTATCTGAAGCTCTCGCCTGAATAATCTCTTTAACCATAATATCTTTGATGCAATCATCATCATTGCTCATTAAAAGATCCTGCAATGATAAAACTCCCACCAAATGTCGATATTCATCCGTCACATAAATCATGGATAATGCTTCTTTTGTTCGTGCATCAGTACGAATCTGCGCCCAAGTATCACGCACGGTTGCAGTTTCTGCAACATTCACATAATCCGCTGTTGTCATGGCGCCAATTGTACCTTCTGGATAAGAAGATAATTCTACAATTGCATCACGCTCACTTTTATCTAAAGCTGGGAGAATTTCACGACGTTGCTCAGCACTCAACATTACAAATAGACTAACTTTTTCATCCGATGGTAACTCAGCAAATAAACGACCTAAAGTATCAATGGATAAATTAGGAACGAAACGTAACTTCTCTTCTTCTTCAAATTCTTCAAACAAATATGAGAGGTTTTCCGCATCCAATTTTTCCAACAATGCAACCACAGCTTCTGTTGAAAACTCTTCTACGATATCTGCAATATCAATCGCTTTAGCATTTTTAACTAATTCGATAAAAGCTTCTGCATCACCTGCTTGAATAATAGGCTCTAAGTGAAAGTATAAATTTGATTGTTGATAAACGCTCATTGTAACTCCTTAGTTATATAATATGCAGGAGACCATGGGTTCTGGACATCACCCACATCTAATATCAATAGTTAATATAATATTAACATTTAACATTAGATATAAGTGAATTATAAAATAGATCTTCAGATTGCCTGAAGATAAAGAAAAACTCTCAGGACTTAACTGTTGATCGTATGATCAAAACACAAGGATATGATCGGGTCCTCGTCCACGGAATTTTTCTCCTAATAGTAAAAAAATCGTATTATACAGAATCATTTCTAAATGTAACTATTTTTATTTACAAAAATAAATAAAAATTAAATTTATTGATAAAGTGAAATGACTTATTTCATCTCTCCTTATGATTTTCCTGATAAAATCATCGTTAAAAGACGAAAGTACCACAAGGATACATTATGAATAATCAAGTGCAATCGACATCATTAGCATTAATTTTACTCTCAGCTTCGATGAGCTTAACCTATGCAATTCAACCTGTTGAGAAATGTTATGAAACCAGTGAAGGTTTAGAAATCTGTGTTAAACAAAAATCTCAAAATGCTCCTTCTAATTTCACTCAAAAAGATGCAGATCAATTAGCAGAATCCTTGCCAAAGCTCAGCAGCAAACAGATGACTGTCTTGCAGTTACTCTTACAAAGCCAACAAGGCAAAGAATTATCCAATCAAGATGTACAAGAATTGGCATCGTCATTACCTAAAATGCCTGATGCTTATGTGAATGCTTTAGCACTGTATTTGCAAAGCAGTGAATCAGGCACAGCAAATCCTAAAGAAATTGAGAAAGTTTTAACAGAAGTTTTTAATATTCCAGTTGAATATCAAAGCTCACTACAAGCAGGACTTAAGATCATTTCTGAAAAAGATCCCAGTGAAACAGATGTTGTGAATTTAATCACTCAACTTATGAAAGCTAATGATATACCCGATGAATTTGGCAATACATTACAAAGCTATTTCACAATGATCAATGAAGAGGATAATCAAAAAGCAGAAGATCAATTCATGAAAGCTGGTGTAGGTTTATTAAAATTCATCATTAAAGAGTCTAAAAACAGTGATGATACCAACGAAGTTAAAGAGCAATCTGAGCAGCCACAATAACATCTCGCATGGCAAGATATAATAAAATAGGACTAAGAACTCTATAACAACACCGCGCTCCCGAAGGGAGCGAGGTTAATAATGGTTAAGTAATTTTTTATACTTTTGTTTCTAGTTTGCGAGTGCTGGTTGTGCTGTATTTTCAGCAGCCGCTGCTTCTCCTGCTGCAGGAGCAGATCCACCTTCACCTGGCAAAGTTACAAAGCCAATGTTACCTAAACCTGCTTTACTCAACGAAGTAATGGTTTTGGCAACAATTTCATAAGGCACTTTAATGTCCACATGAAACTGAACCAAAGGATTATATTCAGGACCATTTTTAGCCAAAGCTTCTGACTTCAATGTTGTTAAAGTAGCCAACACAGCTTCATCGGTTTCCATCTTAACTTCATTAATATGAACTTCTGAATCACCATTAATTGCAACTAATATGGGCTTATTCTCAGCTTGATCCTGTACAGTTTTTTCTTTGAGATCTACCGCTTCTGGCAACTTTAACTGTACTGATTGTGTTACTAATGGTGCGGTTAAAATAAAAATAACTAACAAAACCAACATCACATCAATCAAAGGCACCATATTGATTTCAGCACGGGCACGCGAGTTAGTACCTCGTAAACGTCCAAATGCCATCATTAAGCTCCTTTTGCTTGGCTCTTATCGCAACAATCATTTTTACAATGAACACATTCACCGCCCAATAGATTTAACAATTCATATGCAAATGAATCCAATGCACCGACTGTCACTTGATTACGTCTAATCACCCAGCTATGTGCTAAAACCGCAGGAATTGCAACCGCCAAACCAACACCTGTCATAATCAATGCTTCACCAACAGGGCCTGCGATCTTATCAATCGTACCCGCGCCTGTTGACCCAATTTTGATTAAAGCATGGTAAATGCCGTAAACTGTGCCAAACAAGCCTACAAATGGTGCTGTTGCCGCAATTGCAGCCAATGCTGTCACACCATTTTCACAGCGCAAGTTGATCTCATCCAATTTAGTGCTCAAAGCACGCGTGATCACTTCACCTAAAGATCCACTATCTTTCAATGAATTACCGTGAGTTTTCTTATAACGCTGCAAAGCATGAACACCCGCATCTGTTAAAATTTCATGATAGTTATTAGGCGTATGTTCTACCAAATAACCATCAATATCATCCACTGATTTAGCATTCCAAAACATCTTTAAGAACTTTTTAGTATTTCTTCTTTCAGACATACCTTGAAATGCCTTTAAAAAGATAATCAACCATGAAACCACTGACATGAGTATCAACACAACGAATAGTGATTTGCTCAGCATATCTGCTTGGCCAATAAAACTTTCAAATCCAAGAGTAGCGACTTCTGGTTGCATATTTTTTCCTTCTACTTAATATTGAGTTTAAATTTTAAAATTTGAGCTGATAAGGCACTCGAACAGTGATTGATCTTGCTTTACCATCAACAATGTAAGGTTTTAAACGAACTTTTTGTGCAGCTTTCATAGCAGCCTTATCAATTTGATCATTACCTGATGAGCGTTCAACTTTCACAGAAACAGCTCTGCCTTGCTCATTGATCTTAATTAATAAAACTGTTGTTCCACCTGTACGACGCATGAGTACAGATCTTGGATAATTTGGTGCAGGTTTTGACAATACAGAAATATCTTGCATCGAAAACACACGATTTTCTACACGTTTGGATTGTCGTTTAGGCTGCGGTTTTGCTTCCTGTTTTTTCTTTTGTGGCTTAGGCTTTGGTTTATCTTTTTTCTTTTCCTGAATTTTTGGCGCTTGTGGTGTCGGTTGTTTCGTTGTAATGATCTCTTCTTTAGGCTCTTCTACAACTGGTTCAGGTTCAGGCTCTGGCTCTGGCTCAACTTTCTCTTCAACCACTTCTTCAACTTTTTCTTCTTCTTTGATTTCTTCTTCTGGCTCTGTTGGCTCAGTCAGCAACTCTTCATCATCATGTTGATTCGTCACTTCTTGCGCTGTATCCAAGCCCGCTAAACTAATGTGATGCATAGTAACAGTCGCAGGCTCAGACATAACTTGCTCAAGCTCACGACTATTAGCATATGTAATGGCATAGATAATGCCGCCATGAAATAAGAAAACGGCTAACAGCGCAAAAACAACTAATGCTCGGCTTGTTTTGTAATTTCGTAACGGCACAATCTATCCTTTCATTCAAACATCAATTTAAAACATTAAAATGTATATTTAGCATTCAACCAGAAGCGACGGCCTTCTTCGATGCGCGCATAACGATTATCAAAATCATTGCCTCTACCTGAAACACGTTTATCTTGGTAATCCACAAAGTTTTTATTGAAAACATTGTCAACACCAGCAGTGAAACTTAAGCTCTCATTCAATTGATATTTCGCACCTAAATTCACCAATGCATAAGGCTTATAGAACTCTTTCTTATTCGTCACTTTGTTTAAGCCTTCATACTCTTTTGCACGATATTCTGCATCTGCCCAAATATTCCATGCATCATTGATCTGCCAATCAACTTTTGCATTCACCATGTGTTTTGGCGTTGTACTGAATGGCACTTTATTGTTTTTGCTATCTCTCAATGAGCTATCTGTATAGGTATAGTTCAATTTAATACCCACTTGCTCAGTTGGCTGATAACGCATCCCCATTTCAACACCATACAACTTAGCATCATCCACATTTAAGCTACGGTTGATTTCATCAAAACCTGACCATGTTGTATTGATACCAGGAACACCTGCACACAAACCAGTTGCTTGACCATTCACACGATCACATTGCACGGTTTCACTATCAATTTTATCTTTGAATTTTGTGTAGAATGCTGTTGCATTAGCAGAGAAATTGACATTGTTATCAAAGTAAACGCCCAATTCTGCTGATGTCGATGTCTCTTCTTTCAGATTTGCATTACCAAACAATGGTAATGTGCCTTGACGACCATAACCGCGTAAACCATCATGCATCATATTGACACCTGGTGCTTTAAAGGCTTGGCTCACGCCACCTTTCAATTGCCATGAATCATCGATGTTCCATGTTAAATAAACACGCGGGCTGAAGTGATTACCAAAGTCTTCATTTTTATCAAAACGCAAACCAAATGTTGCAATGAATTGATCATTGATCGACCATTCATCTTCCACAAACATTGCCCATTGCCACTGTTTCTTAGCAATTTCTAATTCGCCATAACCATCCGTGAAATCTTGGTGACGATATTGCATACCTGCACTGATAAAATGATCACCCAATGCAAACATCCATTTGTTATCCAACACGATATTGGTATATTCGATATTACGATCTGTTTCATCATAACTTGCGATCGGTGCACCAATTGGATATGTACGACCTAAAGTCTCAGTCTTATCCCATAAAATAGAGCTGTCAACCGTTACAGAATCATAACGACCTTGATGGGATAAAGAGACACGATCACGAGTGAATTTCAACTCATCTTTATAACCACCGCCTGACTTCCCAGGTTTAATACTACTATTTAATGTCCCCAGTTGTTCTTCATTATTATCAAAACGCTGAACACCACGATCATAGCTTAAAATAATGTCATTTTCGCCGTTGGGTGTAAAACTCAATTTCGCACCATAATTATGATTTTTATGTTTACCTAAACCTTTAAAATCATTATATTTTCCTGTCCATTCACCTGAATTGACTTCAGCTTGGTTTTTAGCATATTTTCCCTTTGCATTCATAGCATCAGAAAAACCTGCTGTGACAGCTAAACCTAATGTATCTGGCACTAATGGACCTGCAACATACATACTTGTGTTAATTTTACGACCAAATTTTGATGTTTTTTGTGGTTCAGTAAAGCCGAAGCTGATTTCACCGCCCCATTTTTCAGGCACTTTTTTAGTGATGATATTAATAACACCGCCCATTGCATCCGAACCATATAAAGTCGACATTGGGCCACGGACAACTTCAATTTGCTGAACTGCACTCATGGGTGGAATAAAGTTAGTATCTACATCACCAAAACCATTTGGACGTGCGCCAGAACTTTGGCTTAATCGCTTGCCATCCACCAAAATCAAAGTGTAATCACTTGGCATACCGCGGATACTGATATTGTATCCACCTGCTTTACCACCACGTGTTACATTCACACCTTCAACATCTTTCAATGCTGGCCCTAAACCAGAAATTGGTTTTTCACTCAATTCAGCACCAGAAATCACAGAAATACTTGCAGGTGCATCTTTAACAGCTTGACTAAAACCCGCAGCAGTTACAACAACTCCAGATAAATCAATGGCAGATGCTGAATCAAGTTCAGCTTGTTTTTCGACAGCTGTATCAGCATAGGCAGACACAAACATACCCATTACAAACATCGATAAAATGCTTTTACGCAATACGACTTCCTTTGAAGTCTTCACGTATAGTTTTGCCATGATTACATTTCTCCTCATTGTCATAAAAGACGCGTTTAAATAACAAACAACCATTGAATTTTCTTAGGGCTTGAATTATTCACATTTACATCTGATATGTCAATACAAATACAATCTATTCTCATTTGATTTTGATTTACTTTACTATTCGATAATTGTTATCTATTTTGAAAATCATGTGCTTATCATCTATTTTCTAATGCACATAAAAAAAGAGAAAATCATAGATTCTCTCTTTTTTACTCATTTAACAATGAATTAAGATATGTTTAGCAATCTTAAATTAAGCATTTTGAATCGTTTCATATAAAAACCATACTCGCTGTTCTGCTTGATCAATCCAATCATCTAATAAATTAGTTGTTGCATAATCATCATATTGATCTGTGATCGTATGCAATGCACGCAACTCTTGACCTAGACGCTGATTATCTTCCATCAAAATTTCTAACATTGTTTGTGCATTAACTGCAATATCATTATTATCTTGGATCGTCTGTAATTGAGCAATTTCACCAATAGAATGAATCGTTGTACTGCCAATTTTACGAACACGTTCTGCGGCTGCATCTACAATGGCTAAAATTTCTGTTGCTTGCTCATCCAATAATAAATGGTATTCGCGGAAATGAGGACCACTGACATGCCAATGAAAATTCTTAGTTTTCAAATATAATGCGAATACATTTGCAAGTAATTGGTTTAAACCTGTGGTAATCCGCGCAACACCTTCTGCTTCAATTGAAGTAGGCGCCCAACTCGTTTTTCTGGCCATTTCTGTAACAATTGCTGATGTTTTCATGATTTTTCCCTTTTCATAACTATATCTATGTACTGATTTGATGAAAGAAGTATACATCTGCATTCATGGCCAGACTATTTGATCCTCACTATATGAATCATAACTTTTTTTAATCGACCAGAAATCTTCAACGTCTTTATTATTCAAATAATTCTAACAATAATACTTTATTGATATAAAAAACCATTAAATTATACTCATATCTATTTATAATAATCATCAATGCATTGATATTTAACTATAAATATCATCATAAGCTATATGATTAACTTTTAAAATGAATGACCAAAAAACTCTCTTGCTTCTGTGAAAAACAATATAAACACATGATATTTATATCAATATTAATAGATTTTCCATACAAAACTCTTTGACTATGCAAGCGCCTTAGCTAAATGAGCACTGTATTGAAGATCTAAATCAAAATTTCATTATAAAAAATATTAGAACAATAACTTTTTTTATACTATACTTTTTTAAATTCTAATGTCATTGCAATCAGATAGCGCAATAAATATAGATTAAAATCAATCATATAATGATGATTTTTTATGGTAACTGAGCTAATACAAGGGTGTTTTATGCAACCACTAACAACTTCAAATTTATGCTCTCAGCACCTTATATCCTTTCTACTTTCTAGGAAGTACGCTCTTTTAAGCTCTTACTTTATAAATCATACCGTTAATAAAAGAGATAAATCATCACACATTTTTCATCTCTTTACACTAGGATTAACAACAGGGATAATTTTATCCATACAGTATTTTACAAACGCTTTTTTCAAGGAGACAACCCAATGAGTTATGACGTAATTATTAAGAATGGCTTAGTGATTTTGGAAAGCGGCGAAACCAATATCGATGTTGCTGTTAAAAATGGAAAAATCGCAGCGTTTGGTTATGACTTAGGTGATGCAGAAGAAATCATTGATGCCGAAGGCTTAATTGTTAGCCCAGGTATGGTGGATGTTCACGTTCATATTACTGATCCAGGCGGTGTTCGTGCTGATTGGGAAGGCTATGTGACAGGTACAAAAGCTTGTGCAAAAGGCGGTGTCACAACATTTGTGGAAATGCCATTGAATCAATTACCTGCAACAGTCAATGGTGAAAGCATTCGTAAAAAATATGCCGCAGGCCAAGATAAGTTACGTGTAGATGTTGCATCATTTGGTGGCTTAGTACCATTTAACCTAGAAGGTGGCATTCAAGAACTAGATGACGAAGGCGTTGCTGCTTATAAATGCTTTATGGCAACTTGTGGTGATCCAACATTGGATGGCGACTTCTCCAACGTGGATGATTATGCATTAATGGAAGGCATGAAACAAATTGCTAAAACAGGTAAATTATTGGCAATTCATGCAGAAAATGCAGCGATTACAGATGCATTAGGCCGTGCAGCTAAAGCTCGTGGTGAAAAGACATTGGCGGAATATGTGGCAACTCGCCCAGTATTTACAGAAGTTGAAGCCATTCGCCGTGCCATTTTCTTCGCAAAACTAACAGGCTGCCGTATTCATATTTGTCATGTTGCATGTCCTGAAGGTGTTGAAGAAGTGATTAAAGCACGCGAAGAAGGTTTAGATATCACATGCGAAACATGTGTTCATTACTTATACTTCACAACTGATGAATTGGATTCCATTGGCATGTCCGCTAAATGCTCACCACCAATTCGCGATCAAGCTGCACAAGATGGTTTGTGGAAATATGTGATTTCAGGCGCTGTCATTACTGCTGTTTCTGATCATTCACCATGTACGCCAGATTTAAAAGATAAAGAAAATGCATTTGATGCTTGGGGCGGTATTTCAGGCGTACAAAACAATGTCGATATCTTATTTGATGAAGGCGTACAAAAACGCGGCTTATCGCTAAAAGCATTTGCAGATTTAATCGCAACCAAACCATCAGAACGCTTCAACTTACCAATGAAAGGTTCAATTGCATTAGGCAAAGATGCTGACTTTGTACTCATCAAGCCAAATTCAGCTTATACATTAAAAGCTGAAGATTTAGAATATCGCAATAAATTCAGCCCTTATGTTGGCCGCACAATCAATGCACAAATTGCTCGCACAATTTTACGTGGCAAAACAATCTATGCATTAGGTACAGGCGTGACAGAAGGCGCAACAGGTCAATTTATTCGTCGATAAAATTAACACATGTCACAACTTTTGAGAGTAGTTGTTTAAAGGAAGGAATTATGGCAAATACAGACAATCATGATGTTTGCGAAAAAGCAGCCAATATTGATCAATCACTGCTGCCTAAAAAGGCTGAAGAACGTACAGTTGGTCAATTAGGATATGTATTTATGTGGATTGGTGATGGCATCAATCTTGGTAACATGACATTGGGTGCGAGCTTGATTGTAGCAGGCTTAGCAACCATGAATATTTACCAAACTTTTGCAGCTGCATTAATTGCAATCGGAATCATTTCGGCTGTATTTGCCTTAAATGATCGTGTGGGTTATCGCACAGGTATTCCTTATGTCGTTCAATTAAGAATGTCATTTGGTGCAAAAGGCGCAATCATATCTTCTCTGCTCCGTGGAATCCCCGCCGTTGTTTGGTACGGCTTCCAAAGTTGGATCGGTGCAACAGCGTTGAATGAGATTGTAAAAGTATTTTCTGGTCATACTTTTGATAATATTTTTATCTGTTTCTTAGTATTACAAGCTGTACAAATCATTTTATCGCTTTATGGTTTCCATGCGATTAAATGGGTAGAAATTTTAATTTCCATCGTTGTGATCACTGCTTTACTCTATGTATTTGTGATCTTATTACAGCCACAACATATGGCTAAAATCACTGAAAAATGGGTCAACACTCCAGGTACTTGGGGGTTACCATTCTTTGGTTTCATCATGATGTTTTTAGGGAACTACGCTGCTATTTTCTTAAGTGCAGCAGATTATTCTCGTGAATTAAAAACTGGTATTAGCGATACAAGACGAGGTTTTCTATACTTCTTGCCCATCGTGATTGCATATGGCTTCGTTTTAACAATTGGCGTAATGTTAGCATCTGCAACTGGCAACACAAATCCAGTTCAAGCATTCTCCATCATTGTTGATAATGATTACATCACTGTAGCAGTATCTGCATTCATCGTATTAGGCGCCATTGCTGTGAACATGGTTGCAAACATCGTTCCACCTGCTTATGTCATCACTTTAATCACTAAGATGAAATACAAGCCTGCTGTTGTATTAACTGGCTTATTAGCAATTGCTGCTTGCCCTTGGGTATTGGTTGATGAAAACTCAGCAAAAGGCTTACAGATCTTCATTTTGACGTATTCAGCATTCTTAGGCCCAATCGTTGCGATCTTACTATTGGAATACTATGTATTAAGAAAACAGCAAGTGGATGTGCAAGAGCTTTACAACACAACAGGACAATTTGCAGGCTTCAATAAAGCCGCAATCATTGCGATGTTGATTGGTGCAGGCGCTGCATTCGTTGAAGTGAATCTAGCTTGGATTATTGGCTTCGTTGTGGGCGGTGCGGCTTATATGATCTTAACGAAAGTAGCTTTCTTAGATTCACCTTTCCGTAAAGGTACGATCTTTGAAGATAAACAAAAATAGTTAAATCAAATACCTTGTAAAACTAAAAATGCCTGACTTGTTCAGGCATTTTTTATTGGCTCTATGGAAATATCACTTTTCTATTACTATTCTTGATTAAGCTTTTGCGGATATTCCAAGCCCGCTTGTTCAAATTCAGAAAGCTTTGATCGAAAAAATTCTGCTGTTTGAATGGCTCTAGCCATCTGTTCATCTTGTCTAAATGGTGAAAATAGAACCTCTACAAGTGCATAATCGTTATAGGTAAATATAATTTTTTCCCCTACAAAATCACCCATGAGATATTTCACCTCTCCATTTTCTTCAAAAACATAAATTATAGGATTATATGTACTTTTTCCTATGGATGATTTTCTAATCCTTTGATAACTCTTCCATCCCTGATAAGACGAGGGGATACTTATCCATTCATCCCCATCTTCAAGACTATAAGGTGATGTTTTAAAACGTTTCACCTTTTCTTTTCTCTCTTCTATTGTGTCAGAAGAATCAAACTTAATAACTATCTCAAGGTGATCTCCTTGATGACCACCACCAGGGTACATTCTCTTGTGTACTTTTTCACTCCAAGGTTGCCCATCAACAGTTGCATGAAGTTTAATATAATCAATTTCTCCAGAGCCCTTATTAACAGCAAAACTTCTTAGCCATGTTTCATTCGGTATTAAAAATGCTGTATCGCCAAATGGCATATAGGTTGAATGTAATTCTTTATCATAAATTCCTGGCTCTAAAACTTTAGGACCACAGCCTGATATTAAAACCAATAAAGCTAAAAATATTACTCTAACTTTCATAGCAACTCTTTATAATGTATTTGGATTTTTAAAATTACTGCAAATTTATTAGATCTTATATGGTTAATTCCAAAATCAAAAGCCTTCTTAGATAACTAAGAAGGCTTTCTTGTTTTGCGAGTCGATCTATAAGCCGGGTTCTGTCGAGAATTATCATTCATCTAGGGATACAATCACTCATATCCTCAAGCAACCTACCCGAATACAGTGCGGATCACACTATAAGTATTCCTATTTGGTCTTGCTCCAAGTGGGGTTTACCTCAGCTACATCAAGTCACCTTGTGTACGGTGCGCTCTTACCGCACCTTCTCACCCTTACCGAGACTTGCGTCTTTAGGCGGTTTAATTTCTTCAGCACTTTCCATCAGCTCACGCTGTCTAGACGTTATCTAGCACTTTGATCCGTGGAGCCCGGACTTTCCTCGGATGATTTCTCACACGCGATAATCCAATCAACTCAGGCGCAATTATCCTCTCTTCACAAAAAATGGCAACCCTTTTTCAAGAATTGCCATCATTTCATACAATTAATAATTTCCTTACTCCCTTCGGGAGTAAGATTAATCAAAAATATATTCAGAATTAATCTAAATAAAGAAAATCAAAGTTAACAACACGTAAACTGGGACTAATACTAAAACTGACCACTTCATATAACCGAAGAATGTCGGCATGTTAACGCCTGATTGCGTTGCGATACTTTTCACCATAAAGTTTGGCGCATTACCAATATATGTCACAGCCCCCATAAACACTGAACCCATTGAGATTGCCAACAATGTTGGGCTCAAATCAGTCATTAAATGCTGAGCATCACCAGATGCCAAGTTGAAAAATACTAAATAAGTTGGTGCATTATCTAAGAAAGCAGATAAAGTCCCTGTCATCCAAAAGTACATGCTATCAATTGGTGCGCCATTTGTATCATGCACCATATTCACAATACCAGACATTGAACCATCTGAACCTGCTTTTAAAATTGCTAACACTGGTGCAATTGTGATGAAGATCCCTGCAAACAATTTTGCAACTTCCAATACTGGATCCCAACCAAATTCATTTTTCTGATGAATTTCTTTAGATGTTGTTTTCAATGAAATCACTGCCATTGCTAGCAAAATAATATCACGCACAATATTTTGTAATTCAACAGGCGTACCTAAAATAGTGAATTGAATACCTGGCTTCCAGAAACCTGAAACCAAAACACCAACAATCACACCGCCCAATAAAATAAAGTTCGATTTACCTTGAATGCTGAATGGTACTTTTTCTGTCACAACATGTTCCATTGGCCCTTCTTTCTTATAGTAGTAACTATCAATCACAAAGAAAATTGCCAATACAATCGCCGTTGTAATGATCAAAGGCATAAACATGTGTTTCATCGTCCAGAAGAAATCAACACCTTTTAAGAAACCTAAAAATAATGGTGGATCACCCAATGGTGTCAAACTTCCGCCAATATTTGCAACCAAGAAAATAAAAAACACAACGATATGAATGCGATGCTTACGATTCTGATTCGCACGCAATAAAGGACGAATCAATAACATTGCTGCACCTGTTGTTCCCATGAAAGATGCCAAAAACGTACCAATCAATAAAATGATCGCATTTAACTTCGGCGTACCTTTTAAGCTCCCTTCTAAATAAATTCCACCTGATACTGTGAACAACGAAAAAATCAGCACCATAAATGGGATATATTCCAATAACAGCGCATGAGCAACAACATGGCTCATCTCTACGAAACCAAAAATGATAACAAATGGAATCATAAAGCCTAAACACCATAATGCTGTAATTTTACCAAAATGGTGGTGCCAAATATTCACTGCAACCAATGGAAAAATCGCAATGGATAATAAAATCCCAGCAAACGGAATTGTCCATAGCAAACTGGCATTTGCGCCATCTAAACCTGCTGAAAATGCAGGCGATAATCCCCCAAAAATGACCAGTAATAAAGATGTAAATTGCTTCATATCTTCTCTTCTATAATATTTCAAACAGACAAGATACTACCGCAATCATGTCCACAAGGCTACAAAAAATCTACACTTTTCTAATTTTCCATACAAAATCAGACGTTTTTTATGACAATAAAAAAGGATCATGTAGTCACATAATCCTTTGAATTTAATTCAATTACTTGTTTATAAAAACAATTAACCAAATACTTTAAAACGATCCGCTTCATCCATATAGGTTTTAACATCAGCTTGCGCAACAATTTCACCAAATGGCATTTGAGCATGTAATCGCCAAGATTCAGGAATGCCATATTCTTTAGCCACTTCAGCATCAATCAATGGATTGTAATGCTGAATATTTGCACCAATGCCATTTTCTGCTAATAACAACCAAACCGCATATTGTGCTATTGCTGTTGATTCTTGCGACCATTTTGGAAAATTATCCGCATACAAAGCAAACTTCTCTTGTAAACCCTTAACAACATTCTGATCTTCAAAAAACAGGATCGTACCAAATGCTGCTCTAAAACCATCAATGCGTGCTTTCGTTGGTTCAAATTGATCCGCAGGTACGATATTACGCAACTGTGCTTCTGTAATATCCCAAACCTTTGTATGCTCATCACCCAATAGCACAACAACACGTGAGCTTTGTGAATGGAAAGCTGACGGTGATTCATTCACTGCCTTCTTAATTAATGTCGTAATTTCATCTTTTGATAAAGCAACATTTTTACCCAATTGATAAATTGTTCTACGTTTTTCTAATAAATTTTGAAAGTGACTCATATTTTATCCTTTTGCGATCTAACGCCTAAATTATTGTTGAAACCATAAATTGTGTCGATAATTATAAGCATTCTGCCATTAAATGCGAACGATTTTCATCCAACAAACTGTTCTATAATTGCAACAATGACTTTAATCAGAAATATATTATGGAACAGCAGATCAACAAGTGATTTATCTAGTCAGATTCAGTATAATGATAGGATTGATTTTCTTATTTATTCATTCTAAGGATTTGAACATGTCGTCAATCGAACAAAAAAGTGCTAATGCTATCCGTTTTTTAAGTATGGATGCTGTCCAAAAAGCAAACTCTGGTCATCCAGGCGCACCAATGGGCATGGCAGAAATGGCTTATGCACTTTGGCATAATCACCTTTCACACAATCCAAGCAATCCAAATTTCTTTAACCGTGATCGTTTTATTTTGTCAAACGGCCATGCGTCAATGCTTTTGTACTCTTTGCTTCATTTGACAGGTTATGATGTTTCAGTTGATGACTTGAAAAATTTCCGTCAATTAAACTCAAGAACAGCTGGTCACCCTGAGCACGGTTATATTCCTGGCATCGAAACTACAACTGGTCCTTTAGGCCAAGGCATCACAAATGCTGTCGGTTTTGCTTTAGCAGAAAAAATGTTAGCGGCAGAATTCAACAAAGATGATTTCAGCATTGTTGATCACCACACATATACATTCATGGGCGATGGCTGCATGATGGAAGGTATCTCTCACGAAGCTTGTGCTTTGGCAGGTACTTTAAAATTAAACAAATTGATCGCATTGTATGATGACAATGCAATCTCTATCGATGGCGATGTATCTGGCTGGTTCACAGACAATACAAAACAACGCTTTGAAGCTTATCAGTGGAATGTGATTGGCCCGATTGATGGTCATAACATTGAAGCTGTTTCTAAAGCAATTGCAGAAGCTAAAGCACAATCAGAAAAACCAACTTTAATCATTTGTAAAACTAAAATTGGTAAAGGCTCTGTTTCTAAAGAAGGTTCTGAAGCAACTCACGGCGCACCATTGGGTGACGCTGAAATTGCTGCAATCCGTGAAAAAATGGGTTGGACTTCTCCTGCATTTGAAACACCTTCAGACGTTGCAGCTCATTGGGATGCTAAAGCTAAAGGTTTATCAATTGAACAAAACTGGGCAGCTGCATTTGCACAATACGAAACAAAATATCCAGAGTTAGCAAAAGAATTTTTGCGCCGTATGAATATGGCATTGCCTGAAAACTTCAACGAAATCATTGCCAATGCAATGACAGAAGTGAATGCAAAAGGCGAAAGCATTGCAACGCGCGTAGCAAGTAAAAATGCATTAGATGCATTGGCATCTCATTTACCTGAAATCGTTGGCGGCTCAGCTGACTTAACGCCTTCAAACAACACATTCTTCAAAGCAAGCAAAAACTTAGACATTGCAACAGGCGAAGGTAACTACGTTCGTTATGGCGTGCGTGAATTTGGTATGGCTGCAATCATGAATGGTTTAGCATTGCATGGTGGCTTTATTCCTTATGGTGCAACATTCTTAGTGTTCAGTGATTATGCGCGTAATGCAATTCGCATGAGCGCATTGATGGAACAAAAAGTTGTTTACGTCATGACGCATGACTCAATCGGTTTGGGTGAAGATGGCCCAACACACCAACCAGTTGAACACGTTGAATCTTTACGTTTAATCCCTAACTTAAATGTATGGCGCCCTGCTGATACAGTAGAAACAATGGCTGCTTGGGCTTCTGGCTTAACATCAGATAAAAACCCAACATTATTGGCATTGTCTCGTCAAAAATTATCCTTCCAACCTCGTACAGCTGAAGCTTTAGCAAATATTGCTAAAGGTGGTTATGTATTGAAAGAAAATGCTAATGCTAAAGTAACAATCATCGCAACAGGCTCAGAAGTTGAATTGGCAATGAAAGCAGCAGAAGCGCGTGACGATGTTCGCGTTGTATCTATGCCTTGCGTTGAATTGTTCCGCGCAAATGATGCGGCTTATAAATCAGCAGTCTTAGGCAGCTTACCTATTTTGGCTGTAGAAGCTGGCACAACTCGTGGCTGGTATGAATTTGCAGATTCAGTGATCGGAATTGATACATTTGGTGCATCAGCACCAGCAGAGCAACTATTTGAAGTGTTCGGCTTTACTGTTGAAAACATCAATCAACACGTTGATCAATTAATTCAAAAATAATTTCATTGATTGCAATTGTATTTTGAAAATTAAGTCTCATTATGAGATAACATCTTTTTATTTTTGGAGTTTTACAATGTTAAGAACGTTACTTTTATCATTAGCTGTTGTTTCTACTACTGTTGCAAATGCACAAGATGCCGCAGCTCAACAAGGTAGCATGACAAGCACATTGATCATGTTGGCAGTGATGGGTTTATTCTTCTACTTTATGATTATTCGCCCTAACAAAAAACGTCAAACGGAACATCAAAATTTGATGAACGAATTGAAAAAAGGTAGCGAAGTTATCACAAGCGCAGGCATCATTGGTAAAGTAGCAGAAGTTGCTGATGGTTATATTTCTGTTGAAATTGCAAACAATGTTGTGATCAAATTACAACGTCAAGCAATCGTATCAATGGTACCAAAAGGTACTTACAAGGGCACAGCAGATAATGCACAAGGCAACAAAAAAGCTAAGAAAGAAGAAACAGTAGCTGAAACTGCACAAACAACTGCAGCAGTTGAAACAAAAGAAAATAACGGTTAATACGCAATTTAACCTAACGAAATGATTGGCAAGTGAATAACTTGCCTTTTCACTTTTCATATAACAACGAAGAAATAATTATGCTAAACCGTTATCCGCTCTGGAAAAACTTATTAATCATAGTGGTATTGGCAATATCTACTTTACTTGCCTTGCCTAACTTATATGGCGAAGATCCTTCGGTACAAATTTCTGCAACTCGCACAACCAAAGTGGATGAAAAACTCGTCACAAATATCGAGTCGCTATTAACCAAAGCACAATTGCCATATAAAAGAATCGAACAAGTCGATGATCAAGTTTTGGTTCGTTTTAACGATACTGAAACACAGCTCAAAGCTAAAGACTTAATTGCCCACGATCTTGGCAATGGTTATATGACAGCTTTAAACTTAGCACCAGATATGCCTGAATGGTTAGAAAACCTCGGCTTCAGACCAATGTATTTAGGCCTTGATCTTCGTGGTGGTGTGCATTTCTTATTAGAAATTGACATGAACACGCTCATCACACAATTAACAGAAAGCTATGCTGATGAGATCAAAACATCATTAAGCAATCAAAAGATCACTTACAAATCTATCTCTGTTAAAGATTCATCCATTGATATTACCTTTAATTCTGATGCAGAAGCAGCAAATGCTCGCAATGCTGTTACGATTAATAAACAAAATCTAACGCAATTAAACTGGTCTATCAAAGGCAATACATTAATCGCAAAGCTTTCAGATGCTGAATTAGCAGAACGTAAACGTAATGTTGTCGCACAAAATATTGTGACATTGCGTAATCGTGTGAACGAATTGGGCGTTGCAGAGCCAATCATCCAACAACAAGGCGCTGATCGTATCGTTGTTCAGCTACCAGGCGTGCAAGACACAGCTGAAGCCAAAGAAATCTTAGGAACAACGGCTACTTTAGAATTTCACATCGTTTATGAGAACTCTAATTTAGAAGCGGCTCAAGTGGCAAGCGGCGCGAAAAATGCACCGTTAGGCACGAAACTTTATCACTGGCGTGATACTGGTGCACCTATTTTATTAAAACGCCAAGTGATGTTAACAGGTGAATCCATTGTTAACGCCGTGGCACAAATCGACCCTGAGAATCGTCGCCCTTTAGTTTCCATCACATTGGATTCACAAGGCGCTGATAAATTCTCTGTTGTGACAAAAGCGAATGTTGGCAAGCCAATGGCAACAGTATTCATTGAGCATAAAGTAGAAACCATTATGCAAAATGGCAAAGAAGTTAAACGCAATATCGTTGTAGAAGAAGTAGCTAACGCGGCAACGATTCAACAGCAATTATTCAAAAACTTCGTCATCACTGGTTTAGATTCATTGGAAGAAGCAAATAAATTAGCAATCACATTGCGCTCTGGGGCATTAGCGGCGCCAATTCAAATCATTGAAGAGCGAACAATCGGCCCTAGTGCAGGTAAAGATAATATCGATAAAGGTATGGCTGCTGGTTTCTACGGCTTAGCTGCTGTTATGGTATTCATGTTAATTCGTTACAGCATGTTTGGTTTAATCGCAAATGTTGTATTGGTTGCTAACTTAATCTTAATCATTGCCTGCTTATCTTTATTACAAGCAACGCTCACATTACCTGGGATTGCAGGTATAGTTCTTTCACTTGGAATGAGCGTGGATGCTAACGTACTGATCAATGAACGAATACGAGAAGTTCTACGAAAAGGTGTCAGCCCACAAAATGCAATCAATGATGGGTTCAATAAAGCTTTCGCAACCATCATGGATGCCAACTTAACCAGTTTATTTGCTGCTGTTGTTTTATTCTTAATTGGCTCAGGCGCAATCAAAGGTTTTGCTGTAACTTTATCCATTGGCATCATCACATCTGTCTTCACAGCAGTATTAATGAACAGAGCGATTGTTAACTTCATTTGGGGCGGTCGCCGTATTAAATCATTGCCAATTGGCGGCAGAGAGTTATTCCATATTTTCAGTGGTGAAACCACTTATGATTTCATGAAGCACGCTAAAGCTTGGTTAGCTGTATGTGCTGTTGTTATTGTCACTGCAATTGGTTCTGTTGGATTCTTTGGCTTTAAGTATGGATTAGATTTCACAGGCGGCACAGAAGTTGAAGCTGTTTATAAACACAGCATTGAGACGGATGATGTTCGTGCTGCACTTTTAGAAGTTGGTTTAGAAAATGCTGAAGTTCAACATTTCGGATCAAGCCGTGATGTATTGATCACACTACCAATCATTGAAGGCATGAATGAATCATCAATTTCTACAGCTGTTTTAGGTGCTTTAGAACTCATTGATCAAGATGTAACGATCAAACGTGTTGACTTCATCGGCTCCAAAGTTGGTGATGAATTGGTCAACAGTGGTATTTTAGCTTCTGTTATCGCAATTCTAATGATTCTTGCTTATATCTGGATAAGATTTGAATGGCGTTTAGCAACGAGTACAATTTTATCGACAGTACATGATGCGGCCTTTGTACTTGCTGTGTTTGCGATCCTTGGCAAATATGGTCATTTACAATTCGACTTAACCTCATTGGCAGCAGTTTTGGCTGTTATTGGTTATTCTGTTAATGATACCGTTGTTGTCCTCGATCGTATCCGTGAAAACTTCCGCGCATCTCGAAATGGCACACCAAAAGAGATCATAGATCAAGCTATCAATCAAACATTGTCTCGTACGATTATGACATCTGCGACAACATTGTTAGCAGTATTGGCACTTTATCTATTTGGCGGAGAAGCAATTCATTCATTCTCTTTCATCATGTTGATCGGTATTTTGGTGGGTACATACTCATCCATCTTCATCGCATCAGCAAGTGCTCTAATTTTAGGCATTAAACGTGAAAATTTATTGCCACCTAAAAAAGAGAAAGCAGATGAAATTCAAGAAGAATCGATGACATACTTCTAAAACACTAAGCCCCAGACCAACTGGGGCTTTTTTGATTTAGCTGAATGTATGGTAAACTTCTTTCTTTATTTACATCATTTATTGGGTGCTTAACATTGAAACAAGCCATTCGACGTCAGCCTCTTGAAATCACAACTAATCCAACAAAAAAAGCCAATAAGATTGTTTGTAATATCATATTCGGTAGCGTTGTCATCGTTGCACTATTAATGCTAGTGAGTTTATTAACTTACCATCCAGATGATTCTGCATGGAGCAAAACCATGGCAACATCGCAAGTGAGTAATTGGTTGGGCACTCGCGGTGCATACTTCTCAGACATTTTATTCAGCACAATTGGTAGAGCCGCATGGTTTGCACCAATACTGCTCATTGCATATGGTTACCGTTTAGTTTATCAAGAAGCCTATAAAAACTTAGACATTGAAACAATCATTATTAGAGTTGTAGGTGTCGCCTTGGTACTATTATCCCTTGCTTCCCTATTCAATGTTTATAATCCCAATGGCAACCTCATTGAACATGGCGGCGCGATTGGACAATTCATTGCAACGCTGCTTAGTCACTCTGTTGGTTGGCTCGAAAATATATTCCCAGAAAGTTTTATTTCCATCACCGTCAGTAAAGTCGTTCTATTTTTCTTACTATTCATCACAGCCATCATGGCCAGTGGTTGCGGCCCATTAGTTTGGACAGAAGCCATTGGTGCAATTTTAATTAAAGCATTCCAAATGCTCGTTGGCTTATTCAAGCAATCAAACGAGAAAGACAACACTGGTGATTTAGCAAACATTGAACATCTAATGACCAAAGAATCACATACCGAAGAAAAATCTGATGAAGGACAACCTAAAACAAGTTTATTTTCAAAATTCATCAAGCATAAACAACACACACAAGATCTAGAACCTGCCCTTAATGAAAATCATGATGATATTCAGAAAGAGCACATCCCTGCACATTCATTTAAAGCTGAACCAACCTTTGGCGCAGTACATTCATACACATCAGAAGAGAATACTGCTTCAACGATTACACCTAAATTTGAACCTCAAATGGATGAAAAAGGTGAACCAAAACTTCCTTCTATCTTCAAGCGCCCAACCATTAAGTCAGCACCACAAAGTGACGAAAATACTACGCCTGAAGATGCTCGTGTCAAAAATCTATCTGATTGGGTGAATAACGACGAACCTTTAGAAATACCAGCATCTATGTTTGCCAAAACAGCATCGGCAGAATTAGAGCCGTCCGCACAAACACCTGTATTCAATATACCCACAGAAAAACACGAACCCATTATTCCCAGTCAGACATTTAATGAGCCTGAAATTGCGCCAAATTCACATACTGGGCAATCCATGTTTTCACAAACTAATAGCTTTGCGGATCATAAAGCAACTGAAACAATCAGAACTGCACATATTCACGATGATGAACAAGACTTCAATGCTTTTTTAGAGGAACTAGAAAAATATCATCCTCCCAAATTTTCTGATGAACCAACATTTGCAACAATTGAAGAGCCTAATCACAATACAGAAACGTTCATCATGGAAAGCTTCCCTGACGTTGAAATGATCACGGAATCCACTGAAAAAGAGATCGACCTGCCTCAAGTCACAGAGTTCTTTGAAGAACCTGATCATACAAAACTTACAATTGAGCCAGCAATTGAAGAAATTTCTGTGCCAACATGGGAACCATTTGAACCTACACCATCGCCTGTACAAGCAGAGCCTGAACTTATTATCGAGCCAGAGCCGCAAATCGAAGCACCTAAACCAATTCAAGAACCTAAACCAATTCAAGAACCTAAACAAAACATAGTCATGCCAACACCGCGCATGCCCGAGCCAATGAGTGAAGGTAAAAAAGCAGAGCTATTAAAACAGTTCCCTATGGCAGGACAATTACCACCATTGAATCTTTTAGGTGATCCTCCGCCATCTTATAATCAATATGATGTTGATGAACTCAATGATATGGCTCAACTCATTGAGGAGCAACTTAAAAACTTCTCCATTAAAGTGCAAGTTGCCAATATTGAACCAGGTCCTGTTGTCACTCGCTTTGAATTAGATTTAGCGCCAGGTGTTAAAGTCGCGCAAATTAACAATCTTGAAAAAGATATTGCACGCGGCTTATCTGTCACAAGTGTTCGCGTTGTGGATATTATTCCAGGCACGAGTTATGTTGGCTTAGAAATTCCTAATCGAAAGCGAGAGATCGTCTACTTTAAAACAGGATTAGAGTCCAAAGAATATCAAGATGCTAAAGATCCTTTGACTTTAATTTTAGGTAAAAGTATTTCTGGCGAACCTGTTTTGGCAAACCTTGCAAAAATGCCACATGTGCTTGTTGCAGGTACAACAGGCTCAGGTAAATCTGTGGGCGTAAACACAATGCTTTTGAGCATGCTTTTTAAAGCGCGCCCTGAAGAGTTACGCTTAATCTTAATCGATCCAAAAATGCTGGAATTATCTGTTTATAACGACATTCCACATTTATTAATCCCAGTCATCACGGATATGAAAGAATCCGCCAATGCTCTGCGTTGGTGCGTTGCAGAGATGGAACGCCGCTATATGTTGATGAGTCAATTGAAAGTTCGTAACATTGCGGGTTTTAATCAAAAAGTCCAAGAAGCCATGGATGCAGGACAACCAATTATTGATCCTTTATGGCGTAGAAGCGAACATGTTTCTGATACTGAAAATCCACCATTATTAGAAAAGCTTCCCTTCATCGTTGTGGTGATTGATGAATTTGCGGACATGATGATGTTGGTTGGTAAAAAATGTGAGGAGCTCATTGCAAGATTGGCACAAAAAGCACGAGCATCAGGTATTCACTTAATTCTTGCAACTCAGCGCCCTTCTGTAGATGTCATCACAGGTTTAATTAAAGCAAATATTCCAACGCGAATTGCTTTCCAAGTTTCCAGTAAAATTGATTCTCGTACGATTATTGATCAACAAGGTGCGGAAACATTATTAGGCCATGGCGATATGTTATATGCACCTTCAGGCGTCAATGTACCAATCCGTGTGCATGGTTCATTTGTCGATGATCATGAAGTCAATAAAGTTGCTGAATTCTTGAAATTAACAGGTGAACCTGATTATATTGAAGATATCTTACAAGAACCAACAGAAGCAATTCCAGGATTATCACCAGAAGCTTCTGGCGTACCTGCATCGCCATCAGATGAACAAGATCCTTTATTTGATGAAGCAGTGAAAATTGTTGTTGAATCTAGAAGAGCAAGCATTTCATACATTCAACGTAAATTACGCGTTGGTTATCAACGCGCTGCACGTTTAATGGAAGAAATGGAGGAATTACGCATCGTCACTCCGCCACAATCTAACGGCAACCGCGAAGTATTATTAGCCGCAGATAATGACGATTATTAATTGTTACAAATTGGAGAGAGAAAATGTTTCATGAGTTATTAATCAATGCACCTTCAACTGTTAAAGCAGTGCCGATTTATCTATATCGCCAACTATCAGACTTTAACTTCTCTCCATTTGAGCAAAACTGGATTCATCAGTCTTTAGATAATGAACCTGAATTCTTAACAATTCCAGACGACACAGGCGCCATTAGTAAAATATTAGTTAAATTTGATTCCGCAGAAGAGATGTTCTCTTTAGGTGGATTTTATACAAAAGCACCTCAAGGCGTTTACTATATCGCCAATGAAGATTTAACTGCAGATGCACAGTACCAATTATTGCTAGGATTTGCTTTAGGTGCTTATCAATATAATGAGTTTAAAGAATCTAAACAGCCTAATGTTCAGATCCTATTCCCTAAAGAATTGGACCGAAAAAAGCTAGTGAATGAGATCGAAGCACATTATATAACGCGGACTTTAATCAATCGTCCACCCAATCATTTAAATCCTGAAACATTGGCACAATATGCACAGAGCTTATTTTCGTCTCATAAATGTACAGTGAATATCATTCAAGATGAAGAACTATTAGAACAAAACTTCCCTTTAATTTATCACGTTGGTCATGGCAGCGAATTTGCACCACGCTTGGTAGAAGTGACTTATGGCTCAATTAACCATCCAAAGCTAACATTAATTGGTAAAGGTGTAACATTTGATAGTGGTGGTTTAGATCTAAAACCTGCCAATGGAATGCGTTTAATGAAAAAAGATATGGGCGGTTCTGCTCATGCTCTAGCATTAGCAAACTGGATCATTAAAGAAGAATGGCCTGTACAATTACGTTTATTATTACCCATTGTTGAAAACTCTGTATCCAGCACAGCAATGCGACCTGGTGACATCATTAAAGCTCGCAATGGTTTAACAGTAGAAATTGATAATACAGATGCTGAAGGCCGTTTAGTATTAGCGGATGCAATCAGTTATGCATGCGAACAATCACCAGATGCCATCTTAAATTTTGCAACATTAACAGGTGCTGCTCGTGTCGCATTAGGCACGGAGCTACCTGCATTATTTGCTAATCATGATCAATTAGCGCTAGACTTAATCCATTCAAGTCAGCAAAAAACGGATGATTTATGGCGCTTGCCATTGCATCAAGCTTATAATGATTGGATTGATACAAAATTTGCTGATATTTTAAACTCATCGACCCAACCTTATGGTGGCGCGATCACTGCTGCACTTTTCTTAACCCACTTTTTAAGTGATAATATACCTTTCGCACATATTGATGTCATGGCATGGAATATCCGTAACCGTAAAGGTCGTCCTGTCGGCGGCGAGGCAATGGGTTTACGTGCTGCATATTATGGCTTGGCTAAACATTTTGAGATTGATCTATGAAAAAACTATTACAAAAAATCATAATCGCATGCATGCTACCAGTCATTGGCAGCATAAGTAGTTTGGCATATGCTAACACAGGATTTTCTGCCTTAGTTGTTGAACCCAAAACAGGCAAAGTTATTTATGAACACGATGCAAATCAGCGTCGTTATCCTGCATCTCTGACAAAAATGATGACGTTATACATTCTTTTTGAAGATTTATCGAAAGGTAAAATCAAAATGAAACAACGCATCAAAATTTCACAAAAAGCCTCACAGGCTGAATGCTCTTGTTTGAAATATAAATCAGGCAAGCGCATTCCTGCTGGCTCGACAATCACCGTAGAAACAGCAGTCAAAGCATTAATTGTGCAATCTGCAAATAACGTAGCCATTGCTGTTGCGGAACACATTGGTGGATCAGAAGCAGGTTTTGCAAAGCGCATGAATCAAACCGCTAAACGCCTTGGCATGAAAAACACACATTTTGTCAATGCTCATGGCTTACCTAACGATGCACAATACACAACAGCACAAGACATGGTGACACTTGGTATTGCGCTCTATAACCATCATCCTAAACATTATGCTTTATTTAAGCTCACAAGTTTTTGGTACGATGGATATGAAGTAAAAGGTCACAATCGCGTTAATCAAATGTTAGTGGGTGCAGATGGCATTAAAACTGGCTATATCAGAAAATCTGGTTCTAACCTAGTCACAAGCGCCCAACGTGGTAATACTCGATTATTTGCTGTTGTGATTGGCGGTAAAAATAGTGAATCTCGTGACAATATCATGGTTAACATTATGGATGATTCCTTTGATGCATTAAAACGCAACCGTCGTAATCCATCGATTTCTCCAATCATCACAGAGGATTTACTTGTCGGATATGATCCCAAAGAAAATCCCAATCCAAAAAGAGTCAAAGCAAGTAACCGCAAGAGTTCTGTACAAATCGTAACGAATGATAGAACACCTAATATTCCGACGATCAAGCTCATTTCAACTAGCAATACAGCTTATAACTCTAACCCACAATCTCCAGCATCCATTCAAGTGGGCGCATATAAAAATCGTAAATCTGCTCAAGATCGTGCGCGCATTGCACACCGAAAATTGAAGCAAGGAAAGATCGATATTGTACTGATAGATAATTTATATCGTGCCCGTTTATCAGGTTTTAACTACGAAAATGCTACATTAGCATGCAACCAATTAAAACAAATAGGTAATGATTGTTTAGTGATAGGAAAGTAATGAAAAAAACACCTTTAATAGTGCTCAATAAGCCGTTTGGCGTTATTTCACAATTTTCTGAACATGAAAAACATACGACTTTAAAGTCGTATGTTTCTTTACAGGGTTACTATCCTGCTGGACGATTAGATACAGATAGCGAAGGTTTATTATTGTTAACCAATGATGGCAAACTACAAGCAAAAATTGCATCACCTAAGTTCAAAGTCGCAAAAACCTATTGGGCACAAGTGGAAGGCTTGGTAACAGAAGAAGCCATTGCTCAATTACATAAAGGCGTAAAACTTAAAGAATTCACAACTTTGCCAGCCATAGCAGAGATTATTCCTGAACCTGAAAATCTTTGGGAAAGAGTTCCTCCCATTCGTGAAAGAAAAAACATTCCCACTACATGGATTAGCATCACAATCACTGAAGGAAAAAATAGACAAGTCCGAAGAATGTGTGCTGCCATAGGTTTTCCGTGTTTAAGGCTTGTGAGAACGCAAATTGGCAAGTTAAATTTATTTACCAAAAATTTAGAGCTTGGTGATTGGTGTTTTATTTCACAAACAGATTTATTTTAAAAATTCGTGCTATCATTTAAAGCAATTTATCTGCTCAGCAGATTAATTTTGTAAATATTTCAGTCAAATAGAAATTATTACAATCACATTATTTCAAAATAGGTGAAGAAATATGAGCGATTTAAAAACTATTCAAGATATCGATCCAATCGAAACTCAAGATTGGATTGCCTCCATTGATAGCGTTATCAAGACTGAAGGCAAAGAACGAGCACGCTTTCTGTTAGAACAGATCATTGAACGCACACATCGTGATGGCATCGAAGTTCCTTTCTCTGGCACAACAGAATACATCAATACAATCCCTGTTCACGAGCAACCAGCTTACCCAGGAAATTCCGATATCGAACATAGAATCCGCGCATATAACCGCTGGAATGCTATGGCAATGATCGTAAAGAGCAACTTAGCCGATTCATCTTTAGGCGGACATATCGCAAGTTATGCATCCCTAGCTACAATGTGGGAAGTTGGCTTTAACCATTTCTGGCATGGCCCTGAAGGGGATGATCATGGTGGAGATTTAGTCTTTTTCCAAGGTCACTCAAGCCCAGGTATTTATGCTCGTGCATTTTTAGAAGGCCGCATCACTGAAGAACAAATGCTCAACTTCCGCCGAGAAGTGGATGGTAAAGGCATTCCTTCTTACCCTCATCCTTGGTTACAAAATGATTTTTGGCAATTCCCTACTGTTTCTATGGGTTTAGGTCCAATGCAAGCCATCTACCAAGCACGCTTCTTAAAATATCTACATGCTCGTGGCTTGGCAGATACTTCTAAGCGTAAAGTTTGGTGTTTCTGTGGCGATGGTGAAATGGATGAACCAGAATCATTGGGTGCAATCTCATTAGCTGGCCGTGAAAAATTAGATAACTTAATTTTCATTGTTAACTGTAACTTACAGCGCTTAGATGGCCCTGTTCGTGGTAATGGCAAAATCATCCAAGAATTAGAATCTAACTTCCGCGGTAACCATTGGAATGTGATCAAATTAATCTGGGGCAACGGTTGGGATGCGCTATTGGCTCAAGATGAAAAAGGTATTTTGCGTAAGCGTATGATGGAAGCAATCGATGGCGATTATCAAACGTATAAATCCAAAAATGGTGCGTATGTTCGCGAACATTTCTTCAATACGCCAGAATTGCGTCAAATGGTTGCGCATATGTCAGACAATGATATTTGGCGCTTAAATCGTGGTGGTCACGATGAAAATAAAATCTATGCTGCCTATGATGCTGCCGTTAAACATGAAGGCCAGCCATCTGTATTGTTAGTGAAAACAATCAAAGGCTACGGCATGGGCCAAGAAGGTGAAGCACAAAATACATCTCACCAACAGAAAAAAATCAGCACAGAAACATTGCGTCAATTCCGTGATCGTTTTGAAGTACCTGTATCGGATGAAGAGATTGAAGAATTAAAATTCATCAAGCCTGCCGAAGATTCACCAGAGATGAAATATCTCCGTGAACGTCGTGAAGCACTGCATGGTTATTTACCAAAGCGCCGTCAAAAAACTGACAATCCATTACCTGCCCCACAATTAGAAGCGTTCAAAGCTCAATTGACTGCAACGCAAGAAGGTCGTGAAATTTCAACAACAATGGCTTTCGTTCGTATGTTGAACACGATCCTAAAAGATAAAGCAATTGGTAAACATGTTGTACCAATCGTTGTGGATGAATCTCGCACATTTGGTATGGAAGGCTTATTTAGACAATTAGGCATTTGGTCACAGGCAGGACAAAACTATGTCCCTCAAGATGCTGATCAATTGATGTACTATAAAGAAGCTAAAGATGGCCAAGTATTACAAGAAGGCATTAACGAAGCTGGTGCAGTAAGCTCATGGATCGCAGCATCGACATCTTATTCTGTCAGCAATGTGCCAATGATTCCATTCTTCGTATGTTATTCAATGTTCCAATTACAACGCTGTTTAGATTTAGTTTGGGCTGCTGGCGATCAGCGTGCTCGCGGATTCCTAATGGGCGGAACGTCTGGCCGTACAACACTGAACGGTGAAGGCTTGCAACATGAAGATGGTCATAGCCATGTATTAGCACAAGTCATTCCAAATTGTGTATCTTATGATCCTACATTCCAATTTGAATTGGCTGTGATCATGCAAGATGGCTTGAAGCGCATGATGCAAGACCAAGAAGATGTATTCTATTACTTGACCATCATGAATGAAAACTACCCTCATCCTGAAATGCCACAAGGCGCTGAAGCAGACATTTTAAAAGGTATGTACTTATTGAAGAAAGGTGATAACCCAGATTCAGCAAAACGCGTACGTTTATTAGGTTCAGGGACAATCTTCCGCGAAGTGATTGCTGCTGCTGATCTATTGAAGTCAGATTGGGGCGTAGATGCAGATCTTTATGGTTGCCCAAGCTTCAATATTCTTGCACGTGATGTACAGGATGTAGATCGCCATAACATGCTTCACCCAACTGATAAACCACGTATTTCTCATGTCGCTGAATTATTGAATGATACCAATGCACCTGTTGTTGCTGCATCTGACTACATTCGTTTATTCGGTGAGCAAATTCGCTCAGCAATTAAAGCGCCTTACAAAGTATTAGGTACAGATGGTTTTGGTCGTTCTGATACACGCGGTAAATTACGTGAATTCTTTGAAGTTAACCGCTATTACGTGACAGTTGCTGCATTGAAAGAATTGGCTGATCAAGGTGTGATCGAAGCAAGTGTTGTTGCGGATGCAATCAACAAATATGGCATCGATGCTCACAAGAAAAACCCAATCTCTCTTTAATATTGACCGAATTAAGAAAAGGATAAAAGATTATGGCAATGATAGATATGAAACTGCCTGATATCGGAAACTTTGATGAAGTAGATGTTATCGAAATTCCAGTTGCTGTAGGCGATACAGTGGCAAAAGATGATACATTACTGACTTTAGAATCTGATAAAGCATCTATGGATGTTCCTTCTGACGCAGCTGGCGTGATCAAAGAGATCTTAGTCAAAGTAGGCGATAAAGTTAAAGAAGGTGATTTGGTTTTCCGTATTGAAGCAACAGGTGCAGAAGTTGCACCTGCAGCGCCTAAAGCAGAAGAAGCTCCAAAAGCTGAAGCAAAACCTGCACCAGCGCCACAAGTGGAAGCACCAAAACCAGCACCAGTTGCTGCGCCAGTACAAACTGCAACGCCTACTACAAATCAATCTAATCTTGATTTCTCAGGCGTTCATGCTTCCCCATCTGTTCGTGCGTTTGCACGCGAATTGGGCGCAGATTTAAATCAAGTGAAAGGTTCTGGTCCTAAATTACGCATCATGCGTGAAGACGTTGTAGCACACGTGAAATCCATCATGTCAGGTTCTGGTAGCGTTGGCTCTGTCGCAACAACTAATGGTGGTGGTTTAAGCTTATTACCGTGGCCGAAAGTTGATTTCGCTAAATTTGGTGAAATCACTCGTGAACCAATGTCACGCATTAAGAAAATTTCTGGCGCTAACTTAGCTCGTAACTGGGCAATGATTCCTCATGTGACTCAGTTTGATGAAAGCGATGTGACAGATTTAGAAGCATTCCGCGTAATGTTGAATAAAGAAAATGAAAAATCTGGTAAGAAAGTAACAATGCTTGCATTCTTAGTGAAAGCTTGTGTTCACGCTTTACAAAAATTCCCAGAATTCAACAGCTCTTTAGATGGCGATGATCTCATTTTGAAAAACTACTTCCATATCGGCTTTGCAGCAGATACACCAAATGGTTTAGTTGTGCCTGTGATTCGCGATTGTGATAAAAAATCTGTGATTGAAATTGCTTCTGAAATGGGTGAATTGGCTAAATTAGCTCGTGATGGCAAATTGAAACCTGATCAAATGCAAGGCGGTTGTTTCACAATCTCTTCATTGGGCGGCATTGGTGGTACAGCATTTACACCAATCATTAACGCACCTGAAGTTGCAATTTTAGGCGTTTCTCGCTCTATTATGAAACCAGTTTGGAATGGTAAAGAATTCGAACCACGCTTAATGTTGCCATTATCATTGTCATACGATCATCGTGTGATTGATGGTGCAGCTGGCGCGCGCTTCGTTGTTCACTTAAACCAATGCTTAGCAGATATGCGTCGCATTTTAGTATAAGGAACGATTTTATGGCTATTGAATTAAAAATTCCTAATATCGGTAACTTTGATGCAGTTGACGTGATCGAAGTGCTTGTAAATGTTGGTGATGTTGTAGAAATTGATCAAAACATCCTAACATTGGAATCAGATAAAGCATCGATGGATGTGCCTTCTGATATCGCAGGTAAAGTTACTGAAATTTTAGTGAAAGTTGGCGATCAAGTGAAAGAAGGCGATGTTATCGCAATGATCGAAGCAGGTGCAGCAGCGCCTGCTGCATCTGAGCCAAAAGCTACTGAAGCTAAAGCGGAAACAGTTGCACCTGCACCAAAAGCAGAAGCTGCGCCTGTTGCTGCATCAGCATCACAAGTGATTGACATCAAAATCCCTAACATTGGTAACTTTGACAGTGTAGATGTGATTGATGTTGCATTTGCTGTGGGTGATGCCATTACTAAAGATCAAAACTTATTAACTTTAGAATCAGATAAAGCTTCCATGGATGTTCCTGCTGAAGTGGATGGCGTGATCACTGAAGTTTTAGTGAAAGTTGGCGATCAAGTAAAAGAAGGTTCAACCATTGCTCGCGCAACAGTTGGTGGATCAGCAGCTGCGCCTAAAACAGAAGCTAAACCTGCTGAAGCAATCAAAGCATCTGAACCTGAAGTTCAAGTGGCAGCAGCAACGTCTGCACCATCAAATGCTGATTGTGATGTTGTTGTGATTGGTGCTGGCCCTGGCGGTTATTCAGCAGCATTCCGTGCAGCTGATCTTGGCTTAAAAGTTGCATTGATCGAAAAATACTCTACTTTGGGCGGCGTTTGCTTGAACGTAGGTTGTATTCCATCCAAAGCATTGTTGCATGTTGTGAAAGCAAAAGAAGAAGCTGAAATTCATTTGAAAAATGCAGGCATCTACTTTGATGCACCGCGCGTTGAATTGGATGAAATTCGCAACTATAAATCATCTGTTGTGAGTAAGTTAACAGGTGGTTTGGCTGGTATGGCTAAAATGCGTAAAGTTGAAGTGATCCAAGGGATTGCATCATTCAAAGATGATCATCACTTAGAAATTCAACAAGCAGATGGCTCAGCTCGCACATTATCATTTGATAAAGCGATCATTGCCGCTGGTTCGCACGCAATTAAATTACCATTCATGCCAGAAGATCCTCGTATCATAGATTCAACAGGCGCATTGGAGTTACGTGAAATTCCTAAACGTATGTTAGTCATTGGTGGCGGTATCATCGGTTTAGAGATGGCAACTGTTTACTCTAACCTAGGTTCAAATGTTGAGATCGTTGAATTCACAGAAGGTTTCATTCCTGGTGCGGACCGTGATTTAACGAAAGTCTTTGAGAAATATAACAAAGATCGTTTCAGCAAATTGATGTTCAAAACTAAAGTTGTCGGTGCAGAAGCATTACCTGAAGGCATCAAAGTTAGTTTTGAAGGCGAAAATGCACCAGCCGAAGCACAAGTTTATGACTATGTGTTAGTGGCAATTGGTCGTGCGCCAAATGGCTTGAAGTTAGATGCACAAAATGCAGGCATTAATGTAACAGAGCGTGGCTTTATCAATGTTGATAAACAAATGCGTACAAATGTTGGCAATATTTTTGCAATCGGCGACATCGTTGGTCAACCAATGTTAGCGCATAAAGCAGTGCATGAAGCACACGTTGCTGCTGAAGTTTGTGCTGGTCACAAACGCTTCTTTGACATCAAACAGATCCCATCTGTTGCTTATACTGATCCTGAAATTTCATGGGCTGGTTTAACGGAAACTGAAGCGAAAGCCAAAGGTATTCCTTATGAGAAATCAGTATTCCCATGGAGTGCAAGTGGTAAAGCATTGGCAAGCTCTCGTGAAGAAGGTTTAACTAAGTTAATTTTCGATCCTGAAACCAAAACTATTTTGGGCGGTGCAGTTGTCGGTATTAATGCTGGTGACTTAATTGGTGAAATTGCCTTTGCAGTTGAAATGTGCGCAGATGTCTTAGACATTGCCCATACAATTCACCCTCATCCAACATTGATTGAATCAGTAGGAATGGCCGCGGAAGCTGCGGAAGGCGCTTGTACAGATCTTCCTCCAGTTAAGAAAAAATAAGCTTTTACTCAGCGTTTTCTCTTAAACTCTTATTTAAGTAATAGAAAAACGACTTTAAATCACATTTTAAAGTCGTTTTTTCTTTCTAAAATATATTCTTAGACTATATCTCAAAATTATGGTATAAATTTTACACATTTAGTATATAACTAATTAAATAATAATTATATTTATGGTTGCTTAATAGATGTAAACATATTAACTAAAGGGGTCAAGATGTTTGAGAAGATTGCCATATCCATTACTGCCCTTTTGGTGGTTCTGTTTATAGCACTGTATTATTATCAGAATGGAACGGATGCACCACAAGAGTGCATTGAGTTACATAATGATTACACTCGTCTTTCACATCTTATAGAATCTGATGAATATCATGCAGTTGCACGAAAAGTATTTTCCCAAAATAAAATCCAACACATTCATAATATTGAAAAACATTATAACCGACTACTGCAAGAGCGCTTTCGTCGTAGCGGGTTTGATGATTTTAAAACCATCTGTATTGATGCCAAAAATACAATGAACCTTCCAAAAATCATCCAAGCATTAGAAGAGCAAAAAGCCAAAGAAGCTGAAGACAATTGTGAAGATTCACATAAAAACTATGACTTTCTTATTTAGGCTTACAAACATATACATAAGCAGGCGGAAAATTCTTCACAATCAATTTTCTTTCCCACTGAAAATAACGCGATAATACTCTTTCCATGCGTTGAGTATATTGAAAAAGAATGAACGTACCTTGTGTTTGTTCCAATATCTGCAAAGTTGCTTTAATAATTCTTAGAGAAACTCTCAAAGGTAAAGATAAAAATGGTAAGCATGAAAAAATAACTTGATAAGGTTGATCTAAGATCTCAGCAGAAACTTTTCTCACTGTGAGACGCGGATCTTGAATCTCTTCTAAATCACTGAAAAACAATGGATTAATCTCATAAGCAGACAAACGTGCATCTGGAGACATTGCATGCAAAATATGGCGCGTTAAAACACCATCTCCCGCACCTAATTCTGCAACCACTAAGGATTTTTGAGACCAATCTATCTCCTTAACCATAGCACCACATAGTGCAGGCGATGATGGCATTAAAGTACCTACGCTGCGGGGATTCTGAAGAAAACTATTGATATATGTTAAATGCTTTTTTAACCGAGGGTGCGCCATGATGTGTTGTCACAATCCTATATAATTATACTGGGTGGCATTATACCAACAAAGTTCTCCATCGCGATAAAAATTCAATTTATCACACAATTAATCACATTAACGGTATAATGCGACTCTTTAACATAACTTTTCGCTGTATATGAACTTCTCTTTTTCTAATGATGCCAAACCTCTATTTTCCTACAAGCCTTTTTGGGCAAAGCGTTTTGGCACTGCTCCTTTCTTACCAATGAGTCGCGATGAAATGAATATGCTCGGCTGGGATAGCTGTGACATTATTCTCATCACAGGTGATGCCTATGTGGATCACCCTAGCTTTGCCATGGCAATTTTAGGCCGTTTATTGGAAGAACAAGGTTTCCGCGTTGGTATTATTTCTCAGCCTGATTGGCAAAATACTAACGATTTTATGAAGCTAGGCAAACCCAATCTATTTTTTGGCATTTCAGCTGGCAACATGGATTCCATGGTGAATCACTACACTTCTGATCGTAAAATTCGCCATAACGATGCTTATACACCAGGAGATGTTTCAGGCAAACGTCCAGATCGCGCATTATTAGTCTACTCTCAACGCGCTAAAGAATCTTATAAAGATGTGCCTATCATTGTGGGTGGCATCGAAGCCTCCCTTCGCCGTATTGCCCATTATGATTATTGGTCAGAAAAAATTCGTCGTTCTGCTCTACTAGATTCTCGCGCTGACATGTTATTGTTTGGCAATGGTGAGCGCAGCTTGGTAGAAATTGCACATCGATTAGCTAAAGGTGAAAAAATCAGTGATATGCTCGATATTCGTGGCTCAGCGCTGAATTTGCCACATCAACGCAATCACTTTGGTTTAACAGAATTAGATTCCACCACATTAGATGAAGTGGGTAGAATAGAGCCAATGCTCAATCCTTATACAAATCAACCCATTGGTTCTAAGGAAGAGCAAACGCCAAATTTCAATGCAGCATTAGATGCACCTGATCTAGCCAAAATGGGCACAGATTTAACAGACAAAGACCGCAATCAAAAACGTGAAGAGAAACAATTAGCGCGTAGAACTAACTACATTCGCTTACCAAGCTTTGATCAAGTGAAAAATGATAAAATCTATTATGCGCATACAAGTCGTTTATTGCATTTAGAAACCAATCCATACAATGCTCGCCCACTCGTTCAGCAACATGGTGATCGTGATGTCTGGGTGAATCCACCACCATTACCATTAGAAACTAAAGAAATGGATGGCGTTTATGACCTACCTTATGCTCGTGCACCACATCCTGACTATAAAGGTGCAAAAATCGCTGCATGGGAAATGATCAAATTCTCAGTAAACATCATGCGTGGCTGCTTTGGCGGGTGCTCTTTCTGCTCTATCACAGAACATGAAGGCCGAATCATTCAGAATCGTTCACAAGAATCTATTTTACGTGAAATCGAAGAAATTCGTGATCGCACAGAAGGCTTCACTGGCGTGATTTCAGATTTGGGTGGCCCAACAGCTAATATGTATCGTTTAGCATGTAAAGATCCTCAAATTGAACATAATTGCCGTCGTTTCTCTTGTGTCTCACCTGATATCTGTAAAAATCTAGATACAAATCATAAGCCATTAATCGAACTCTATCGCCAAGCACGTAACGTCAAAGGTGTTAAGAAAATTTTAATCGCTTCTGGTTTACGCTATGATTTGGCAATTCGTGATGAAGAATATGTCAAAGAATTAGTCACGCATCATGTTGGTGGCTATTTAAAAATCGCCCCTGAACATACTGAAGAAGAGCCTTTGTCTAAAATGATGAAACCAAGCATCACAAACTATGACAAGTTTAAAGTATTATTTGAAAAATTCAGTAAAGAAGCAGGGAAAAAGCAATATTTAATCCCTTACTTTATCGCAGCACATCCTGGCACTTCTGATGAAGACATGATGAATTTAGCATTATGGTTAAAACGTAATGGCTTTAGAGCTGATCAAGTACAAGCATTTATTCCTACACCAATGTCGTTGGCAGGTGCAATGTACCATTCAGAAAAAAATCCATTAAAACCTGTGAAAACAGATTCTGAAGAAGTATTAACACCAAAAGGTTTGAAACATCGCCGTTTACACAAAGCATTCTTGCGCTATCATGATCCTGAAAACTGGCCATTGTTACGCGAAGCCTTGAAAAAAATGGGTAGAGCTGATTTGATCGGTAATAGCAAGAATCATCTAATTCCGTTGTATCAACCAGTGGGCACAGGTAAAACTGGTGGCGAAGGTAAACGAATGGGCAGAAAACACCAACAGCAATCCTTTACAACAAAAGGTGTATTCACTCGACCAAAAGCGGCAAGTACATCAACTTTTGGCAAACCTTCAAGTGCAAAACCCAAAAGAATGACTAGACAGAAGCCATAAGCTATAAAAACATCGTCAATAAAAATCCCCATCCATGATCATCATAGCTGGGGATTTTGTTATTAATCATAATCATCAAAGATTATAGAGGCACTACTCGAGCTGTACCACTTGATGTTGTTGTAATACGAACGCGCTGACCATTGTAGAAAGATGTGCCTTTAGCATCTTGGACATAAGCACGAGTTTGATTAGTACTATCCAAACGTACCATCACTTCTACGCCTTGCGTGCGAGTAATGCCTTCTTCAGCAGCAGAACCTGCAAGTGCACCTAAAGCTACACCACCAATAGTTGCCAAAGTTTTACCTCTACCACCACCAATAGAATTACCAGCAACACCACCCAATGCAGCACCAGTTAAAGTACCTGCCGCTGTTTTAGTCCCTTCAATTTGTACTAAACGCGTACCAACAACTGTACCTACTTGTACATATTGTGCTTGTCTTGCTTCTGAGCGTGAATAGCTATCACCAGATAATGATGAGGCACAACCTGATAGCAACAAAGTTACAGCCGCCGCAATAATAACGGTAGAATGATTTCTTTTCATAATTAGTCCTTAATCAAAAATAAACTTCTCGCTGAGTATATTACATTAAAATATCAACGGGCAATATCATAATGGCTTTATTCAGCGAGCTTGCACTGCTTTTAATGGAATGCGTAAAATCAATACAAGTGCAATCAAGCTCAATGGTATGCTTAATAAATTTGACCAAGACCAACCCAACATACCAATCAATGGTCCAGCCATAAAACTACCCACAGCAGATGCTGAAAATACTATAAATTCATTCAATCCTTGTACTTTGCCTTTTTCAGATGGTTGATATGTCAATGTTAATAAACTTGTCGCACCGATAAATGTAAAGTTCCAGCCAACACCTAAGAACATCAATGCCACAAAATAGTAAACAAATGAAGTTCCCAATAATCCTACAATCGCTGATGATATCAATAAAACACAACCTAATAATATAATACTGCGCGCACCTGCCCAACGAATTAAATGGCCCGTAAAAAATGATGGTACAAACATTCCTAACACATGCCATTGAATGACTGTTGCAATTTGGCTGAACTCAAAGCCATCTTTTTGCATTGAAATTGGCGTTGCCGTCATTAAAAATACCATTAATCCATAACCAATCGCCCCTGATATTAAAGCTGCCAATAATACAGGTTGCTTTAAAAGCTCTGAATAGCTTCTCGATTGTTGATTTGACTGCTGTTGCACCTTATGCTCATGTTTTTTCAATGGCAAAATAATAATCAGTATTAAAGCTATGACATAAATTGCAAATAGTCCAAAAAATGCGCCAACAAATGGATTTTCTGCATACCAAACCCGAGACCAAACGGCTAAATTAGGACCTAAAAATGCAGCTAAAACACCACCGCTCATCACTAAGCTAATCGCTCTTGAGTGCATTTCTGGCGATGCACATTCATCCAAGGCAGCAAATCGATACTGTTGAGATGTGCCGATTGCCATGCCTGTCAAAAATGTTCCCAATGCAAAAATTGCCAAACTATGCATCAACAAACCCTGCATCGCAACCAATGCACCACAAACACCAATCACATTGCCAACCACAAAACCTTTTTTACGCCCAAATTTTTGCATCAAGTGCGCTGCTGGCATTGTTGATAAAATTAATCCAATGAATTGCGCGGCCACAGGCGCTGTCATCAATAGAGGCTCATCAGTCAATTGCTGCCCGATTAAACTAGAAATTGAAACCAATAATATATTACCTGTTACTAACAATGCTTGAGCTAACGATAATCCCCAAATGGTAATGGGCATATTGATCTCCTTGTAGACACAAAAATCATCATTATAACGACTTGTTCACATTAAGAAAGGTAGAACCTACTGTTATTTGTTAATATAGCGCCATAATTTATGAATACGACAGAATGGGCAATACTATAAATGAATAGCACCGTTATAATATTTTTATTAGTTTACCTCGCCATGGCCTTGGGTAAACTTCCAGGATTAAAAGTTGATAGAACTGGCGCTGCGCTTGTTGGTGCTTTAGCAATGCTCATTATGGGTGATATTTCAGGTAAAGAAGCTTGGGATTCTATCAGCTACACTAGCCTTGGTTTATTATTTGGGTTAATGGTCGTTTCTGGTGCATTTTCCATCTCAGGATTTTATAGTTGGGCCGCACACTATGTCGCAACGCTAAAAGTCAGCCCACCCAAATTATTAGCAATTTTAATCGTAGTTTCTGGGTTACTATCCTCAGTATTAACCAACGATGTTGTCGTTGTTGCAATGACGCCACTTTTAATCTCCTTAACATTGGCACGTGGATTAAATCCTATACCGTTTGTATTGGGATTCTGTTTTGCAGCCAATACGGGATCAGCGGGTACATTAATTGGTAGCCCACAAAACATGATCATTGCACAACAACTGAATCTCTCATTCATCGATTTATTAAAAGTCGCAGGCATTCCTGCCCTACTTTCGTTGTTCATTGTTTGGATGACCATTACACTGTTATATCGCAATCGCTGGTTATTGGCACAACCTAAAACAACAGCAATCTCGACACAACCTATAAAGCTGGATAAAGTTGAAACCCTCAAGGCTTTATTTGTCACCATTGCTGTGATCGCTGCTTTTATTACAAATATTTGGCCACAAGCCATTGTGGCATTAGCAGGTGCTGCAATTTTATTATTAAACAGAAAAATCTCCTCCAATGATGTTTTAAAAGAAGTTGACTACAATCTACTGATATTAATCATGAGTTTATTTGTTGTGAATGCTGCAATGAGCAAAACAGGATTACCACAACTTTTACTTTCAGATTTAAAACATATGGGATTGAATTTAAATGAACCGATCGCCCTATTTTTCTCAAGTGCCATATTAAGCAATATTGTGGGCAATAATCCTGCTGTCATGCTATTAACGCCCTACATTCATATCGGTGCAAGCGCTGATATTTTAGGTGCAGCATTGGTACTTGGTACAGGTTTCTCAAGCAATTTAATTGTATTTGGCAGTCTTGCTGGCATCATTGCTGTAGAACAATCAGCTAGACATGGCGTGACCATTTCATTTGCTGAATTTGCTCAATCTGGCATTCCTGTGGCACTCTCTTGTTTAGCCATGGCAAGTATCTGGATACTCTTTTTATAACAATAAAAATAAGTGAATCATTATGAAATTTTTAACAAATCCTCTATTACAAATCATTCGCCATCAAATCTATCGCAGCCTCTTTTTGTTCTTCTTAGTATGTGGCATTGCGGTTGTTATGCTACCAAAAGGCTTTATCCAAGAAAATGGTCTACTCAGCCTACAGCGCCTTATTTATGGCGAAATTGGTCATTCATCACAAACCTACCAATTTGAAAAACTAACATTATTGGCGTTGGATGATAATCCACATTCTCAATTTGAATATTATATTGGCACCAATAATGATCAACATACACTCATTAAAACCTATAAAAACGAGTTAAGCCCAATCAAAACCACGATGAATAAAAAGAGTAAAATTTTACAAAGCGCTGGCACAATTACAGAAGCGCTCGGTAATTATTCTGAAAAACCCAAAGTCTCTCTCTTTGGTAAATTAATCAATATCACTGGTGAGGCTATTGAGGAATATACTTTGACCATTCATGGTTATAACACAAGCACCACATCCACATTAGTTTCAGATTTTGATCGACAATTATTAACTCAATTGAATCAAAATAACAGAATCATCATCAGCCCAAAAATTTATTACATTCCTACCATATTTTGGCTATTACCATTCGCATTTTTGCTATTCATCATTGACGCCATTTATCTTGCGATGCGAGCTTTCAATCTACCTAAATACCTCACAAATCATGCCAACCGATATAACACTCATGTATCTTTCAGCAAGATCGATGAAGAGTTCGACCAAGCATACGAACGCAATCAGTTATACTCTTTACCTGAAGGTGTTTTTACCCAAAACTATCTATTCATCACACGTTTAACAAAATTTTATTTAATCAGATTCTCTGATATTTTGACCTTCTCAGAAAGCTCAGGAGAAATCTTATTAAAAAGACGACGTTTTCCAGTCAATTTAAAACTTTCTCAAAGCTCTATTCACCAGATTACACAATTCATCCATGAATATTACCCAGAAATTATAACAAAACAGGATCAAGTCAAGCCTTATCGGGAAACTCATGAGGTTCAACAAACCAGTTTGTGGGGCGATATTTGGCGCGGTGCTTTAACAGAAATTGGCATTATGATTATCATGCTCATCATCTTCGCCATCGTTCTTTTGCCTTATCTTGCAGCTGTGATCTATGTATTACCCATAATATTCATTATACTTGTTATCGCTTTTTTCTTTGGTGGCGGATTTTAATTTTTAATCAATAACAAAAAGCTCTCCTTTCATCATAACTCGTAGATTTAAGGAGAGCCTAAAAGCACTAGAATCTATTTAACCTAACCAGCCCATCGCCATCCCCAAACGATAAGCAACACTGGATAACAAAATACATAAAACTGTACGAATGAACCAGACTAAAACCAATTGCCAAATTTTAACGCGAATAGATGTTGCTAAAATACATGGAATGCTGCCTGAAAAGAATAGAACACTGCCCACTGTTGTGACTGCTGTAATATAACGAATGGCTAGATCAGCATCTTTTAATAAAATGGACGGCAAAAACATTTCTGCCAAGCCCGATGCCAAAGCACCACTATAACTTGCCGCATCTTCAATGCCTGTCATCCATAAAAATGGTTTCAAAACAATACCCAACCATTCAAATACTGGCGTATATTTCGACAATACCAATCCTGTAAAACCAATCGCTAAAATAGATGGCGCAACCACAGATGACATCGCTAAACCATCTTTTAGATTCATCCATATTAATTTTAATACATTCGTATTCTTTTCATACTGCTCAATCCCTAACTCAGCTGCATGTTTAAACTTGCCGCCTTTAGGTGGCTCAGGTAACGGATCCTTCGCCTTATTACTGAACAAGCTAATGGGTGGCAAATAAACTGTGATTGAAGTGACTGTAAAAGTAATGATCAAAGTACTCCAGAAATAGAAATTCCAATGACTCATTAATCCCAAAGTTTTTGCAACGATGATCATAAATGTTGCTGATACTGTTGAAAATCCTGTGGCGATAATGATCGCCTCACGATGAGAATATTGCCCTAATTTATACACACGATCTGTGATTAATAAACCAATTGAATAACTACCCACAAAGGATGCAACTGCATCAATCGCGGAAGATCCTGGCGTTCTGAATAATGGGCGCATGAACTTTTCCATAAAGACAGAAATAAATTCGAGCAACCCAAAACCAATTAAGAATGTCAAAGCGATCGCGCCAACAGGAATCAACAATCCAACAGATAGCGCTAACTTTTCAAATAAGAATGGCAACATATCTGGCTTCATTGCCCACTCTGGTGCAAATCCTGTGAGATACATCACGCCTAAAATAAAACCTATCACTTTAAATACTGAAAAAATCATTTCGCTGACAGAGCTCTTAAATTTCCCATTAATCAATGGAGAAAATGCACCATATGCCATGATTAGTAGTATTAATGTAAGCGCAACAGGTCTTAGATTCACGATCACAAAACTGGCAATGTGATCAATCAAAATTGTTTCCTTCCCACCAATATCGATGGATACAAAGAACATCACAATGCCAACCAAACTCAATGAAAATATTTTAACCAGCGTTAATATATTGATTTCACGACTTTTATCCGCCACATTTTTATCAGTAGCTTCCATATTATCCTCCAAGTACAACGAATGTTTATGATCCTCTTGATATGGAATGAATGCGTATGCTCTTTTATCAATATGGCATTTCGTCATCTTTCATCACACATTTCGGATACTACCATACTCATATCATTTGTCATTACATTTTCGCATATTGTAAGAATATGTTTTATATGACATTTAAAAAATTATTTTGAATATCACAACATTACATACAAACTACAATGAATTAATGTCTAGACATAATCAACAAACATACATAACACTTGACACGATTTGAGTTAAGTGATTTGATGTGAGACAGTTAATTCAAGAAAGAGACAACATGAACAACAACCAATTTCAACCAATGATGATGCTTTAGAGGGTTACTCGCTGAGTGACTCTCGAAACCCGTATGAGTCACTCTAAAGCAGATCATTGATTGCAGTTTAAGAAACCAGAGTGATAATCCACTCTGGTTTTTTTATGGATATAATATTTGAGGAGAAAAAATCATATGCCAGTCGTTATCCCAGAAAACCTACCTGCCACCCAAATTTTAAAAGATCACGGCATTTTTGTAATGAACTCTGAGCGCGCGCAAACTCAAGACATTCGCCCGATCAAAATCTGCATTTTGAACTTAATGCCTGACAAAATCACAGCTGAAACTCAGCTATTAAGCAAACTTAGTAATGGTACATTACAAGTAGATATCACATTAATGGCAATTGAAAGCCATGTTTCTAAAAATACTAAACAAGCACATTTAGATACTTTTTATAGTTATTTTGATGATATTAAAGACCAATATTTTGATGGCATGATCATTACAGGTGCGCCAATTGAACTATTAAAATTTGAAGATGTTACATATTGGGATGAGCTCACTAAAATTTTTGAATGGAGCCGTGAGCATGTTTTCACTTCTCTATACATCTGTTGGGGGAGCCAAGCTGCTTTAAAATATTTCTACGACATTGACAAACAAACTTTCCCAGAAAAGCTCACAGGCGTATTTCCACACATCAAAGAGAAAGAAGACTCCCAACTCTTAATCGGTATCGATGATGTCTTCTATGTCCCTCAATCCCGTAATACAGAGAGCGATCCTACTGCTATTCGTAATCATCCTGATCTAGAAGTGATCGCTAGCTCAGAAGAAGCAGGCATACATATTGTTTCTAGCAAAAATGGCCGACAATTATTCATGAGCGGCCATCCCGAATATTATAAAGAAACACTTTTGCTAGAATACCAAAGAGATTTAGCACAAGGCTCTACGGTAATTCCATGCAATTATTTTGTGGATAATAACCCTGAAAAAGCAATCCAAACTCGTTGGATCAGCGCTTCCAGCATATTCTTCCAAAACTGGCTAAACTATTTTGTTTATCAAGAAACGGATTATGACTTTACTTCTCGCAATTCTTAGTCATAATAAATAAAAAGTATAAAACGATATAGATCAGAAAATATCTTCTGATCTATAATGAACGAATCTAACTCAAATATTGACGATTACTCTATGAAAAAAACATTAGCCATTATGATGTTAACCATTCTTACCGCAGGCTGTGCCTCAACAGGTAAAAATGATTCATCAAAAGACTCTGTAGCACGTCATACCCAACTGAGAGATAATCACGTTGTAACGACAGAGCTCAAAAAACAATTGAAACAATGGAAAGGCACACCTTACAAATTAGGTGGTAATTCATTGAATGGCATTGACTGCTCTGCTTTTGTACAGCGCACCTTCAATGATAAATTCGATATTGCCTTGCCGCGCACAACAACAGCACAAACATCTCAAGGCATCAGAATCGCGAAAGAAAATCTTAAACCTGGCGATTTAGTATTCTTCAAAACTAACTGGGGTGGCAGCGGTTTACATGTTGGCATTTATAATGGCAATAACCAATTCATCCATGCATCTTCATCTAAAGGCGTGATGACATCATCATTAGAAGAGAGATATTGGAAGCAGAGATTCTATCAAGCACGTAGATTACAAACACCAGCAGTGACATAATAAAAAAGAGTGGGAAATTAACAACTCCCACTCTTTTTTATTGATCTATGATTGACTATTACTCAACACTTTCATCAATCACAACATCCATCAATTGATATTGAGGATTATATTTAAGTACTGCACGATTACGCCATAACAATTCTAAATCATCTGTATACAATTCAATTTTATCTGCATAGATCACAATTGCATCCAATGATACAAAATCAAATAACTCTTCTAAGGTATATTCTGCTTCGCCGTCATTCAACCAATCACGATTCTTAATCGCCAATAATTTCTCTAATCCTGCAACAAACGCAGACTCAAACTCATCACTTTCTAAAAAACTAATCAGCTGATCACCTAATACCAAAACATTATCAGCATCTGCAACCAAATTAATCTTCAAGGGCATTTCAGATAACTCAATGCTACCCACATAACCTTTTAATACTTCTTCATAAGTCAAATCACCCAAAACTGGATGTTGAACCACTAATTCACTCATCTATTAACGCTCTCTTTCTGGGTGATGTCCCCAATTTAATTTAGCACGCAGAATCTCAAAATAACTGTAACTCGATGGATGAATCAGCGTAATTTTGGTTGCATTACTTACTAAATTTAATTCTTCACCTAAATTAAAATCAAAAACCACTTGCCCGTCACAACTCACGCTTACAGCGTGCTTGACACTATCTTTGAGTTTAACTTTAATTTTTCGATCTGCTGGCAACACAATCGGACGATGGCTAAATGTATGAGGGGAAATTGGCACGATCAAGATTGCTGACAATGTTGGATAAACCAATGGACCACCAGATGACAATGCATAAGCTGTAGATCCTGTTGGCGTTGCAAAAATCACACCATCTGCCCAATAGCTCGTCAAATACTGATCATCCACATAAACATCTAACTCGATCATACGAGAAATACTGCGCTGATGAATCACCACATCATTTAAAGCAAATGAATCGATCTTGTTATCGATAGTGATGCGAATCAGTTCTCGCTCTTCCGTTGTATATTCACCACTTAAAATACACTGCAAGCTTTCGCGCAACTGAGTTTCTCGAATGTCTGTTAAAAAACCCAAGCGCCCTAAATTAATTCCCACAAAAGGTATATTCAAATGACAAGCTTTGCGAGCAACGCCCAAAAATGTACCATCTCCACCAAAAATCACTATCAGATCACAGTCTTTCACTGCTTGTTCTAATATTGTTCTTGTTTCCTCGCTATCATTGGGTGGCAATGCCAAAACCACAGCCTCACAATCATTCTGCTTAAGCACATCCTCCGCAGCATGAATCACTGCCTGAAATGATGAAGTACAGACATTATTTCGGCTCACCAAAGCAACTTTCTTAAAATTGATCATCTCGGCTTATTAATCTAAGGATAAAGTGCTAAACTTTACCTTATTCCATTAAGATTTAAAAGCAAAGAAATGTCTGAAATCAAATTAACACAGTATAGCCACGGCGCTGGATGAGGCTGCAAAATTGATCCCAAGGTTCTTGGGCAGATTTTAGCAGGCAGTGGCATACAAACCTCTGATCCAAATTTATGGGTGGGCAACCAGTCTCGAGATGATGCAGCAGTTTATGGCATCGATGAAAAAACTGGGATTATCTCAACCACGGATTTTTTCATGCCAATTGTGGACGATCCTTTTGATTTCGGCCAAATTGCTGCAACTAATTCCATCAGTGATATCTATGCAATGGGTGGCAAACCCATTATGGCGATCGCAATATTAGGATGGCCTACAAATGTACTTGCACCAGAAATTGCCCGCACCGTCATTGAAGGTGGACGTGCAACTTGTGATGCTGCTGGCATTGTGTTAGCTGGCGGACATTCGATTGATGCACCAGAGCCAATGTTTGGTTTAGCTGTCACAGGTATCGTTGATAAAGCCCATCTCAAATGCAATGATACCGCCCAAATTGGGGATTACTTATTTTTAACAAAACCTCTGGGCATCGGCATATTAACGACTGCAGAAAAGCGTGGCATTTTAAAAGATGAAGACAAATATGCTGCTCGTGACATTATGATTCAATTAAATAAAGCAGGTGCTGAATTTGCCAAATACGATTACATTCATGCAATGACGGATATCACAGGCTTTGGTTTAATTGGACACTTATCTGAAATGGCAGAAGGTAGCAATGTTTCTATCGAACTTTTTGGTGATGCAATTCCGTTGATTGAAAATGTTCGACATTATGAGTCTTTGGGATCAATGCCAGGTGGCACTTTCCGCAATCTAGATAACTACGGTTATTTGGTTGAGCCAAATAGTGCATTTGAGCAATACAAACATATTTTAGGTGATCCACAAACAAGTGGTGGCTTATTAGTATCTGTATCACCAGATCACGTTACTGAGTTTCTAACTTTGACACATGAATTAGGTTTAACAGACCTAAAAGCAATTGGACAAGTGATCCCCACTCAAGAATATCGAATCTATCCTAAATAAAATATCGTTTAAGATCATGCCATAGAGTTTAACGACCCTATGGCATATACTAATGCAGCTGATTCACTCATACTTTTATAATAAAGGTTGCAACCGATGCACAATAAAGTTTTACCTGCAATATTGCTACATAGAAGCATTTTTATCATTTTTGCTTTTTGGATATTCGTAACTTTCGCAAGCCTAGACAATCTCCCCATTCCCTTTGGCGGTTATTATAATGTATGGAGAATTGGACAAATCACTATATTACTTCTTGCATGCTTTGCATTTTTAATCCTACCCAAACGCTTTCTACTTAATCATTATTGGCTTTTATTACCCACAACACTCGCTTCCCTTAGCTACTTTTTACTATATTTTCTGGGCATTCAAAATACTACAGCCTTTTTAACCATCAGCTTAAATATTCTATTCATCACTGCTATCGTCTATTTTGCAGTAATATTTACATTAGATTTTCAATGGTACGAGAAAATCTTGGCATTCATCGCCTTTATGCCCATTCCTGCAATTGTGTACTTTGTCACAGGTATTATCATTCAATTTTTTGATCCAACCTATTCTGATCATGGACACAATCATTTTGCGAATATTCGATATTTCAATGATGCACTGTTACCCGCACTGCTCATTTTATGGTTGCGACCAAGCTTTTTAGCACAACCCAAATACAATAAAATCATTGCGATTCTAAGTATTTTATACTTATATATCTTCTTAAGTGATGGCGCTCGCGCTATTATGCTTGCGTTCACTTTAGCCTTCCTTGTCATATTATTGTTCGACTTTAAACGAAAAAATGCAATCAACAAACCATTGATCTACTTGATCATCACGGTTTTATGCTTTTATGGATTAAACTATCTTACAAGCTTATTAAATTCTGGTGCGGAATTAGATAATCTAGAATTATCGAGAACAACAAGCTCAGGTCGTATAGATCTTTATATCTATGCATTAAAAAACTTTATTCAACATCCAATCTTTGGCGTTGGCATTGCAAATTTCACCTTGCCCCCTGATCCAATATTTCATGGACAAGGCCATCCTCATAATCTTCTATTAATGTGGCTCAGTGAAATGGGGATCTTTGGTATCATATTATCGATCTTACTGTGCATAGCATCACTCAAACTGTTTTTAATTAGAAAGAAAATACCAACATGGGGCTGGGTTGGCATATTCATGCTTTTAGCCAATGGTATGTTATCGGGCGCATTAGTCTATCCATTGAGTCAAATGCTCACCTTGCTGGTAGTTGCTTATATTTATGCTAAATATCAAAATGAACATGAACATCAGCCTTCATCACCCACGCAATATGGATGGACATTAAAAGCTACGCTTATCAGCAAAGCCATAGTATTATTTGCAATCCCCATTTTATTGGTCACAACTTATTGGATCTATCCTTATCTGAGAGATACACCTTTAAATACTCAAGATGTCATTTTAGATGAAACTTTAATCTATAGAGCACAAGGACCATCCACATGGCAGCAGAACCCAATTGTAAACTTCCCCAAAGAATAAGTTACAAAAAAGCTGAATGATATCACTCATTCAGCTTTTTGATTTTCCATGTCACTCAAACAGATTAATCTTTCAGGGCCTTCAATAAAGCTTTCGTCAGATCATAAATCTCTGCAACCGCAGGAATATTGACTCTTTCATCTGGCGAATGCGCACCTTTAATGGTTGGCCCAAAGCTTACCATCTCTAGGTTAGGATACAATTTACCAATCAAACCAGTTTCTAAGCCTGCATGAATCACTTCCACACTCATTGGTTTGCCATGTTGTGCTTCATAGATCGCTTGCAAAACTTGTAATGGTTTAGATTCTAAGTTTGGCGTCCATGATGGATAATCATTTTTTGCCTGCCAAAAGTAACCAGATAACTCACCCAAGTTTTTCGTTTTGACTTTGATCATTTCAAGGCCTTCTGGCGTCAAGAAGCGTGCCAACAATCCTACGCTTAAACCACCTTTTTCCGTCACAGAAACTGTGCCGATATTACAGCTTGTTTCTACAACTGGCAAAATCGCCGAACGCTTTAAAACGCCTTGTGGTAACAAAGTTAAGAATGATAATAAATGATGAGAATCTTGTGATGACATAGACGAAGCAGCTTCTGTTTCTTCATAAGATAGCTGCACACCCTCATCAACATTATGCAAACGATTCACGAAATGCTGCTGCCAATGTTCAAAATGTTCTTTCATAAACGCTTCATGAGTTTCATCATATGCGATCACGGCAGTTGCTTCACGTGTCAATGCATTGCGCAATGTCCCACCAACAAAAGAGACTAAACGAATTGGCATCTGTTGAGATAAAGCACTTAAACATTCCGCCAATAAATTATTTGCACTTTCTCTGCCTGTATGAATATCAATCCCTGAGTGACCACCTTTTAAACCTTTCAATGTCACTTTAGCAAATTTTCCATACTGATTAGCATCGTAATCCAAACTTGCACTGTACCCAATATCAACGCCACCAGCACAACCCACAAAGCATTTGCCTAAATCTTCGCTGTCTAAATTAATGAGATATTTGCCTTGCATCCAATCCGCTTGCAATGCACGAACACCGCCCATCCCTGCTTCTTCATCTACAGTTAATAAGATTTCTAATGGACCATGCTCAACCTCTGGATCATCCAAAATTGCCATCCCCATTGCAACGCCCATACCATTATCAGCGCCCAATGTTGTACCCTTAGCTTTTACCCAATCGCCATCAATATACATATCGATAGGATCTTTTTCAAAATCGTGCTCTGTACCATCATTTTTCTGGCAAACCATATCTGTATGACCTTGAATGATCACAGCTGGCGAATTTTCATAACCTGGTGTTGCAGGCTTACGGATTAAGAGATTGCCAATCTCATCCTGTAATACTTCTAAGCCTCTTTTCTCAGCTTCTGCTTTAAAATGAGCCTGAATTCTCTCTTCTTTCTTCGAAGGACGAGGGATTTGATTCATTTCATAAAAATGTTTCCAAACCAATTCTGGCGATAACTTTAAAATTTCAGACATAGAAGTTCCTTTATTCTATTTCAATTAAGGTTAAATCAGCTTGATAGCCGATTAATACAGAGATTTATCATAAAGAATTCCCCGCTCTTTCTCAAGGCATCACTGTCAACATCATGATAAATCCTCGTTTATTCTCATTTCCTATAAAGAATCTCATAGGATAATGCTATACTTTGTAAGATTTTTTATACTCAAACCCTAGGAGAAATCAATGCAACAACGCAATGTATTCGCAAAGCAATTCGCACTATTCTCACTCCTCATTACATTCTTTTGTACATCCATGTCCTTTGCTGTCGAAGAAGCAGTCACAGCACCACAAGAAAATCTAACAGAACAGCTTGTGACAATATCTAATGACATCAAAGAGCTACAAGAAAAGAAGGCGACATTAACGAGCGAAATCAAGAAATCTACAGACGAACTGCACAAAGCAGAATTAGAAGATAGCCTCGCCCGCGCCAATTCACAATTAAAAGAATATACAGAACTCTTTGAGAAAATATCGTTGGGCGGAATTGATACTTCTCGCTTTGATACGCCTGCAAAACAAGCCATTCAACAAACTGATGATTACAATTGGCAAAAAGAGTTAATCCAAATTGCTCAACCTGTTTTTGCTGAAATGAAAAAGATCACAGATGCACCCAGAAAACGTGATTTATTGCGTTTAGAGCAAAAAGAGATCAATGATCGTTTAGCACAGTTAAATAAAGGATTAGAAACACTTAATCAAATCAATCTCGCAGAACTTCCGCAAGGTGCACAAGATAATCTCAAAAACATTCAAAACAGCTGGAACAATTTACATAAAGAACTAGAGCGTGAACATCGTTTAACCGTCATCAAATTAGATGAATTAACGGTTAAAGAAGATTTCACAACTCGCTTAACCAAAGGTGCTTGGGGTTTTGCAAAAGGCCGAGGTTTATTATTACTTGTGACAATTGCTGCCATTTCTATTTTATTGTATGGCTTCAATCGCTTTTTACTCTTATTGGAATCTCGTGAAAAAAACACGATCTCAATCAGATGGCGCATTTTCATCTTGCTCTATCAAATCATCACAACAATTATTGTTGTCATCATTACATTAGCAATTCTCTACTCTTCTGGTGATATGGTTCTGTTTGGTATTGCCATCTTAATTATATTGGCTTTCCTTGTCACATCTCGTAATTCAATTCCAAAATATTTCACAAAAACACGTATTTTCTTAAATATGGGACAAGCACGTGAAGGCGAACGCGTTATTTATAATGATTTGCCATGGAAAATTAGCCACATTAATTTATATACAGTGTATTTGGTCAATCCTTTATTAGAAAATGGTACCATTCGCTTAACGATTGATCACCTAAACAACTTAATCTCTCGTCCAGTTAAAATGGATGAAACGTGGTTCCCAACTGTTGTCAATGATGTTGTTGTATTACCAAATGGCACACAAGGCCAAGTACTTAGACAAACACCTGAATATGTTTATTTGAATTCATTTGGCGTTGAGATCATTTATCCAACCAAAGATTTTATTAAAGACAAAGTGGTTAATCTATCTTACGGCTATAGTGTTTCTAGCGAAGTTGGCTTAAACTACAATACATTGCAGCAATCCATCGAAGAGGTTACACAGCTATTAAACGATGAAGTTTCTGCATACATCAAAGAAAAGTCACCTGAAGCATTCAAAAGCATGAAGTCTTTAACCATTGATCTCACACGTTTAACAGAAAATGGTTATGCTGTATTTATGGTTTACATCACCATGGGATCTTTCTCTACCGATTATAAAGGTAAAATTTTACGACTCGCAGCACAAGGTTCCATTTTAGCCGCAGAAAAACACGGTTGGAACTTAACAGGAACACGCACTGTATTAGTGGATAACATTTCACAATAACTCAGTGCATAATGGCCAATGTATTCAGAATTCTACTGAATACATTGGCTTTTTTAATGATCTTATTTTTAGCAACCCATTATGCAACTCACTCAACAAACTGATTACGCTTTTAAAACCCTCATTTATACAGCCATTCATTCTGAACGATTGGTCAATATTTCTGAAATATCCCTTTATTACAATATTTCCCGCAGCCACTTAACCAAAGTTATTGCAAAACTCACCAAACATGGCTATTTAACTAGCATTCGTGGCAATCAAGGTGGTTTAAAACTTGGCAATGATCCATTCAAAATCAATCTTGGGCAACTCATTCGTGATTTTGAGCAACTCTCCATCATTGAATGTCATAGCGAAGAAAATCAATGCAACATCTCTGAGCAATGCAGAATCAATCTTATCATGGCTGATGCTTTGAAAAGCTTCTTACAAGTCTTAGATGGCTATTACTTATCCGATGTTGTTACAAATCCTAATTTAATTGGCATGATCAGACAATAACCTGATGATCTTAAAAATATTTAATTGATTAAATAGAAATAATGTTTTTTATACTAAACATTTTGTGTATAATATATTGCAATTGTTTAAGGAGTCTTTATTATGATCAATGTTGCATATATTAAAAAAGTTATTAAAGATAGAGGGCTAACATTACAGAATGTCGCAGATAACTGCGATATGACAAAAGGCTATCTCAGCCAATTATTGAATAATAAAGTCCAGAATCCTAGTGCGACTAAATTGAATGCATTATATCAATATCTGAATATCAATCCACAAGAAGAAGAAAAAAATGTAGGATTGATTTTTGGTGCATTTTATCCGCTACATACAGGCCATATATATCTTATTCAGCGTGCCATTAGCCAAATGGATGAGCTCCACATTATTTTGCGTTATAACGAAGAGCGTGATTACCAATCTTTTAAAGATAGCGCAATGAGCCGACAACCATCACTCAAAGATCGCTTACGCTGGTTATTACAAACTTTTAAATACCAAAAAAATATCCATATTCACTACATCGATGAAGAAAACCTCACGCAATCAGAAGAAGATCAGATCTTATGGGCTAAAAAAGTGGATTACTTTTTACAATCCCACAATATCAAACCTGACATGATCTATAGCAGCGAAAATAATGATGTAGATTTCTACCAAAAACATCTGAATTTACCCACAAAAGTGATCGATCCTGAGCGCACATTTATGGGCGTTTGCAGTGAAGACATTCGTCGATCTCCTTTATCTCACTGGGAGTACATCCCGACCGAAGTTCGCCCTTTCTTTGTTAAAACAATTGCAATCTTAGGCGGTGAATCCAGTGGTAAAAGTACGATGATTAATAAGCTCGCCAATATGTTCAATACAACAAGTGCTTGGGAATATGGCCGTGAATATGTCTTTAAACATTTAGGCGGTGATGAACGTGCTTTGCAATTTGATGACTACCAAAACATCGCATTAGGACAAGCACAATATATCGATTTTGCCGTTAAACATGCCAATAAAATCGCATTCATTGATACTGCATTTGTGACAACACAAGCATTCTGTATTAAATATGAAGGCCGACCACATCCATCTGTTCAGGCAATGCTAGATAACTATTATTTCGATCTTGTTATCTTATTGGAAAACAATACACCATGGGTTGCAGATGGTTTACGCCATTTAGGCTCAAATCAAGCGCGCAAAGAATTTCAATCACTCTTAAAGCTAATCTTGAATAAACACAATATCCCCTATGTTGAAATCACATCCGATCAATACGATGAACGCTATTTACAATGTATTGAACTCGTTAAAGATGTATTGAAAGCATCCCGTTAACCACCTAGGAAATTGAGATGAAATCTTGGATATTATCCATTGGTAGACATCGATCTTACCCATTTATCTGTTTCATTTTAGTGATCAGTGCATTTTTATACACTGATCCTTTCACTGAATTGAATCTCCGATATACAATTTCATTTTTTGGCGCCATCACAGGTTTGATCTGCGTTATTTTATTCACACGTCGCAGTCAATTGGGTAACTATTTTGGATTACTGGCAACTTTTGGTGAAAGTATTGGAAATTTTTTAGGTGGCAATATTGGTGCAGGATTACCCCATATTTATAATTTTAGTACACATGTTTATGGCATTATTAATTGGCGCAAAAATCATGATAATGATGACAAAGTCATCACACGCTCATTAAATTTTCAACAACATATTTATGTTTTCTTTGCATTTATCGCCATTTTTGGCTTAAACATATTAATCACCAAACTCAGCGGCGTTGACAATACGCTTTGGCAATTAACCATTAATGGCATCATTTTTGGTCTAGCAATTCCTGCACAAACATTATTAGTGATGCGCTATGATTTCAACTGGTATTTATGGATCATCATGAATGTTTTTGTCATAGCCTTAAACTTCTTTGGACCTGAACCCAATCCTGTAATCGGCGCCCAATATTGTATTTATCTATTCAATGCGATTTATGGATTATTAGAATGGAAAACTTTTGCAGACAAAACAAATAACTAAAGCCAGCAGAGCTGGCTTCATATTGAGTGAATCTTTAATAAAATTACCAATTGCTGTTCATTCTTCCGTACCCACTATGATTATTACCATTCATACAATTGCCATTACGGTGATTGTTATGATAATTACCACGATTATTCATCATGGGTTGATTATTGTAACGCCCGTTACTATTGGCTTGATTCATTCTCATATTGCGATTATTTTCACGGTATTGGGCGCGTTGCTCTAACATTTGATTATATTGTTCTTCTGTCATATTGTTATTGTTATAACAACTACCATCACAGTTATTATGATAACTGCCCATTTGCGCCATTGCTGCCGATGATAAAAATAAAGTGCCTGCGATCACCAAAAACATACTCTTTTTCATAATTATTATCCTTTATTTCTTTTCAACTAATCCTTATGGATTAAGGATATAATAATTCCTTCAATGTAAAAGGCAGTCTACAGCTTGTAAATCAGCAGTAAAGCTTATAGACGCATTATCAAGTGAGAATGAGTTATTGATTTTTATTGTACTTTACGGCTTAGTAACTTCAATACAAACATTGCTCCCATGACCTATCACTTCAAAAACCTCTTCGCGTGATGAATAAAAATCTAACTTTCCTTCAATGGGTTGAATTTTTGCACGCGCTAAAGTTTTTAATGGCTGAAAAGGTACATTGCACACCATCACGCGTTTACCCATGTCTAAATCCTCCATGAAACGCGTAAAAGCCTGCAAACCACCTACATCTAATAATGTCACATGCTCCCAATCCAGAATAATTGTTTGGTAATGATCACTTAATTCAGATAACTCACTGAAAATACGTTCTGCAGCTGCGAAAAATAGCGGACCTTGAATCGTATATAATATTTCATGCTCATGAAATTGCGCGCAATCTATCTCTGTTAATTTCGTTAAGTCCGCAATATTTTTCATGAACAATAAGGCTGCCAATACAACACCAATTGAAATTGCGATGATCATGTCAAAGAATACAGTTAAAAATAAACACACCAATAAAACCACAATATCACCTTTCGGTGCTTTCTGAATAATATCCTTGATCTTTTTTGCCTCACTCATGTTCCATGCCACCATGAACAACATTGCTGCCATAGCTGCTAAAGGCAAAAATGATAAATATCGAGCAAAGAATAATAGAGCCGCTAATACAAATAAAGCATGAATAATCGCGGCAACTGGCGATGTAGCACCTGCTTTTACATTGACAGCAGAACGAGCAATCGCCGCGGTTGATGTGATACCACCAAAAAATGGTGCAATAACATTACTTAAACCCTGCCCTAATAACTCACTATTAGGATTATGTTTGGTTCGCGTCATATTATCTAGAATCACCGCACACAATAAGGATTCTATCGCACCTAAAACCGCCATAGAAAAAGCAGCTGGCAATAATGCGGAAACATGCTTCCAACTCCAATCAAAGCTACCTTCAACAGAAGGCACATTCCAAGGCAGTAAAAAGGTTGGCAATACCGGCGGAATACCGCTCCCCTCATCACCATTTGGCAATAAATAACTAAATTTACTCCCGATTGTTTGAACCTCCTGCCCAAATATTGACTGACAAACAATCATTACAATCACACCCATAATAATGGCAGGCAAATGACCAGGGAAATTTATAGACAATTTAGGCCACACTATCAATATTGATAAAGTCACACACCCAACCAAAGCATCTCCCCATTGTAAAGTTGGCAAAGAGCTCACAACCATTGTGATTCTTGCAATAAAATCTTCCGCTTCCATTGCTGGTGTTAAACCTAAAAAGTCAACAAATTGCATACTCGCAATTGTGATTGCTATACCCACTGTAAAACCTAAAGTTACTGGTAAAGGGATATACTCAATCACTCGACCTAAGCGCGCCAAACCCATAATGATAAGAATAACACCTGAAAATAATGTCGCCACCAACAAGCCTTGCAAGCCATATTGCTGTGCAACTGGAAATAAAATAACAACAAAAGCAGCTGTTGGCCCAGAAACACTAAATTTTGAACCGCCTGTCAATGCCGCAACCATACCTGCAATCCCTGCTGTATAGAGCCCATATTGCGGTGGCACACCACTTGCAATCGCCAAAGCCATCGCCAAAGGAATAGCTATAATGCCCACTGTAATGCCTGCGATGAGATCCTGGACTAAACGAGATAGAGAATATTTATCCCGAATACACGCATTGTAAAGCGCAATACCGACACGAACGCGCGTTATATAATTTCTTCCCAATTAAGCCACCACCTTTATTACTTATAGCTATCGATAACATTAACTGATAGATGATAACAAAAAAAGCCCCGTAAAAACGGGGCTTTTCAATGAATTTTGTTTTAGAGCAAATTACTCAGCAACAACGTTCACTTGAATGTTTACGATTACATCTGGGTGCAATGTTAAAACTACAGCGTGCTCACCAATGCTACGGATTGAACCATCAGCAATGCGAACATCACGTTTTTCTAATTTAACACCAGCATTTGTCACAGCTTCAGCGATATCTTGGCTAGTTACAGCACCGAATAAACGGCCTTCTGTACCTGCTTTAACTGACATAGTGATAACGATGCCATTCAATTTTTCGCCACGCTCTGTCGCGTCAGCCAAAATTGCAGCTTGCTTAGCTTCTAACTCAGCGCGCTGTGCTTCTAATTTTTCTAAGTTAGCTGGCGTTGCTTCAGTAGCTTTACCTAAAGGCAACAAAAAGTTACGAGCATAACCAGATTTTACTTCAACTGTATCACCAAGTTTACCCAACTTGTTGATTTTTTCTAATAAAATAACTTGCATGATTGCTCCTTAAAATTAATGCTGGTCAGAATATGGAAGCAATGCAATGTAACGAGCGCGTTTGATCGCAGTCGCTAATTGACGCTGATAGCGTGCTTGCGTACCAGTTACACGACTTGGGATGATTTTCCCAGTTTCAGTAATATAGTTTTTTAAGGTATTGATATCTTTGTAATCAATTTCTTTTACGTTTTCTGCTGTGAAACGGCAGAATCTTTTACGACGAAAATAACGTGACATATTAAAATTCCTTTAGTTAAATGATGTGATTATTCTGCATCTGAAGCGTCAGAAGACTCATCATTTGAACGGTCTTCGCGTTGTGGCTTCATCAATACTGATGCTTCTGTCACAGCTTCATCTTTTTGAATAGCCATGTGACGCAAAATCGCATCATTGAAACGGAAAATGCCTTGTAATTCTTCAAGTGCAAGATCATTACATTCAATGTTCATCAAAACATAATGAGCTTTGTGTAATTTTTGAATTGGGTAAGCCAATTGACGACGACCCCAATCTTCTAAACGGTGAATTTGACCACCTTCATTAGTAATAACTGAACGATAACGCTCAATCATCGCTGGTACTTGTTCGCTTTGATCTGGGTGAACAAGGAATACAACTTCATAATGACGCATATTCATAATTCCTTATGGATTTATTAAACAAATAAAGTCTCCAGATTTCTCTGTAAGACAAGGAATGTATTTCGCTAAAAATACAAGCGCTGAATTATAAGCTTTTCGATTCTAAATTGCAAAACTTATATAAAGTTTCACCCATTTTTATGGCTGAACCTTCTTTAAGCGATTCATTCAATACAACTGAATCATTCTTTTCTAATAATACAATCGCTGTCGACCCCATATTAAATCGACCCATTTCAGCACCTTTATCTAGCTCTATGTCACGATCATAAGTTTGATAACCAATCACTCGACCATAAGGTGGCGTCACATCACCACCCCAAACAGTAGCCATACTAGAAACATTAATCGCTCCCACTAAAATCACAATCATCTTGCCGTACTCGGTATCAAATAAACAGACATATCGTTCATTTTCTGCAAACAATGTTGGAATTTGCGATGCCGTTTTTAAGGACACGCTGTATAACTTCCCTGGAATATGAATTGTGCGTAATAATCTGCCTTTTACAGGCATATGCACACGATGATAATCACTTGGCGATAAATATACTGTTGCAAAGCTACCATCTTTAAAGTCTTCAGCTAATTTTGGATCAGCAATCAAACTTTCCACTGTAAAATCATGACCTTTGGCTTTGACAAATTGTGTATTTTGTAATTGTCCACAAGCTGCAATTTTACCATCGGCAGGTGATACTAAAGGAGACTCTGCGATTGGGCGCGCGCCAAATTCTAATGGACGCGTAAAAAACTCATTAAACGTTTTAAAATCATCTGGTGAACTGTATCTACTCTCTTCCCAGTTGATTTTATAAAGTTTTGAAAAAACCTTAATGAATAAGTTTTTAAACCAAACTGTACGAATTCTTGTGAGTTTACGAATACACCATGAACTCAAGCGTTGTGGTAAAAAATATTGAATCGACATAAATTTTTAATCCTTTAAGGTCAGCGACTGCTCATTATACCACTGACGAGCCTGCTCTAACTCTGCTGCTGTATCAATGCCCACTGGTGGAATTGCATCCATATGCTCAATCACAATTGAATAACCATTTGATAATGCTCGCAATTGCTCTAGTGATTCTGATTGTTCTAGTGGAGATGGCTTTAATTTAGGATATTCTTTCAAAAAGAATGCACGATAACCATAAACACCAATGTGTCGCAGTGGCTGTACATTTTTAGGTAATTCTCCTGTACCTTTTTCTATACCTCGCGGAAATGGAATCGGTGCGCGAGAAAAATACAAAGCTTCATCTAAATTGCTATGCACAACTTTTACAACATTAACATTGAAAAAATCTTCCCAGCTATCAATGCGCGTCGCTAAAGTACTCATTGCTGCTTTTGGGTAAGCCGCCAACTTATTTGCAACTTTTTCAATGAATTCAAATGGTAGAAACGGTTCATCACCTTGCCAATTGACTATGACATCCTCATCATTAAAACCACAAAGCACAGCAACTTCTGCCAAGCGATCTGTCCCTGTTGGATGATCTTTTGAAGTCATCACAACTTCAGCACCTACAGATTGCATGTGATCAAAAATCGATTGGTCATCTGTTGCCACAATGACTTTTTTAGCATTCGCCAACATCGCTTGATTCCATGTATGCTCAATCACTGGCTTATCACCTATCAGCAACATCATTTTGTTAGGTAAACGTGTTGAATTTAACCTTGCAGGAATCACAATAATAAAATTATTCATAAATGAACCATCATTACAATTTCGATATAAAACGTACATTCTATCAGAGGGACATATAAAAACAGTAAATTCATGACAAGTATGTAAATTATACAGTCAAGGTATTGACTTATGCACAACCAATCTATAGATTCGATAGAAGCTAGAACAATCAGTTGTCAATAGATGTAAATACAAGTTTCACCGTAACTAATTGATATGGAAAATTTATCTTTTTTTGATCAATTAATATACATCCTATTGACCTCAAATAACCATGCACCTTACGAGATAGTTTTTTTGATTATTCACATAGTTATCCACAGTTCTTGTGGAAAGCATTTTGCTTAAAAATTAAACACTTTACTTAAGACATTAACTATACAAATAAAGCATCAAATTGACTATTTTTATAGCATTCCCACTTAGTTTAAAAATTCTTATATACAATACAATTTTTACAAAAGAACTCTAAATATGAAAAATCTCGATACAATTTTCCACAACCAACCTGTCGTTCCAATCGCTATGATCGACGATATTAAAGACGGCTTGAAATTAGCAACCATTTTGATTCGCGAAGAGCTACCTATTTTAGAAGTAACATTTCGCACAAAAGAAGCTTCAGATATTTTAAAAGCCATCAAAGATCACTATCCTGATCTAACTGTAGGTGCAGGCACTGTGCTTAATTCAGAACAAGCGAAAATTGCATACACATCAGATGCTGACTTTTTAGTTGCGCCAGGCTGTAATCCACGCACAATTCAAACAGCACAAGATTTAGGCATGCCTATTTTACCTGGTGTGAATAATCCAACTGCGATTGAAATGGCTCTTAACTACAACATTACAACCATGAAATTCTTCCCTGCAGAAGTTTCTGGTGGCATTCCAATGATCAAAGCTTTAATGGCACCTTATCAAAATATTAATTTCATCCCGACGGGTGGCATTAATAATGAGAACTTCCAAGACTATTTAGCAACAGAGCGCGTAATCGCTTGCGGTATGAGCTGGATGGTGGATAAGAAGTTAATCGAAGCTGGCAATTGGGATGAAATCACTCGCCGTGTTCGTTTGATTAAAAAACTGTTAGCAAAATGATTGCTCACTACAAATTTTCATATGATCCAAATGCTTAATAAAATCATTAAGCATTTTTTATTATTTCAATCTTACTTATTTTTGATTCAATACAGTTCGGCACATTGCAGGCATAATTTTTGGTGCGGACTTACCTTTTGAAACTGCAGGCTTTTTAATACCTAGAGCTAAATCAGTTTGATCTTTAACCCAGTTTTGTAAATCTGCATCACAGCCTGATGTTTTAACAACAGGCGCTTGTGGCTCACAATCTTTCTGCCCTTTTGGACAAACCAAGCGAACATGAAAATGTGAATCATGACCAAACCAAGGACGCACTTTATACAACCAGCTTTTATCTTGTTCTGTTTTGCATAAATACGCTTTAATCACAGGATTCACAAAGATTCTTTCTGTTTTAGGATACAAAGCAGCTTGATAAATCAAGTCACGATAATAAGGCTGCCAATGTTTAGAAATCGCACCTTTTTTACCATCCACCAATGATGGCGTTACCAATCCTTCTCGTTGCTTTTTCGTCAATCCTGATGAACCAATCGCTTCAAACCAAATATCGACATCCAAACCAATCTGATGACTTGAATGGCCAAAATTCATTGGCCCGCCACGCGGTTGTGATAAATCTCCCAAAATGACAGTTTTACTTTGAGTTTTAGCATATTGCCCCAATGACTCGATGAATATCAACAGAGATTCATCACCATAATTACGATTACGACTTGGCCGTACTTGCTGAAAACCATCGCCATTAATAGGAAGGACTTCTCCCCCCGAAAAACAACCATTGGCATAGCTACCATAAATTTTTGTCTGTCCTTCTGTTGGTTTTTTAACTGCATGCCAGCTCTGATCTGCCAAAGCAGCGGAACACATAGCTAGAGATAGAATTGTTATAACTTGGATTAATTTCATTATATTTTTTCCAAAAAAAATCTGCCCGAAAGGCAGATTATCATATTAATGCATATTATTTGCAGGATTACACCAATTCTTTAATCCATTCATCGCGCTCGCCTTCTAAGAAATCCACCATTGGGATTTCAATCAAAGTATAAGCACCACTTTGTAAACGAGTTGCTGCACGACCGCTTGAAACCATGACTTGCGCTGTCAATGCAGGATTGTCAATTGACATTTTGAACATAAAGTTTTGATTACCTGTAGAACCAGAAACACCTTTACGAGTCATTTCCACGCCATGACCAACATCTTTCAAGGCATTAACATCATCTACAAAACGAACATGAGTTTCATCATGGATAAAATACGGGTCTGTTTTGATAGAATTTTCAACCACATCACGAATGGCACCATCCATCAATTCAACATATACTAAACGACGATGAACGCCCGCACCTGTTGGCATTGTCATAGATAATGCATCTTTCACACCTTCAATTGCCTTAACCGCAACTGTGTGCCCCATACTCATACCTGGACCAAAGTTTGTATATGTCATACCGCGCGGAGCCATTGCCAACAACATTGCACGTAAAATTGAATCAGTACCTGGATCCCAACCCGCAGAAACAATCGCAACAGCATTATTTGCTCTTGCCACTTCTGCCAATTCATTTTTCACTTCTAAGATACTAGAATGAATATCGTAGCTATCTACTGTATGAATACCTTTCGCCAAGAATTCTTTCGCTTGCTTTGGTACTTCACGCGTTGGGATTGCTAGAAATGCTACGTCAATCTTTTCGCTAAACTCTTCTACCGATTTCTTCACAACAATATTAGGATATTGTGCAATTGGCTCGCCACTGCGACGAACAGCGCCTACCAAATTGAAATCATTTGTGTTTAACAAAACGTCGATAACTTTTAAACCTACGTTACCAGAGCCGACAACTATAGCATTGATTTTATTCATCTAAATATGCTCCTCAAGAGTAAAAACTAATTTGAATCCACAATTAATTGCTTCATCATCTCAATGTGTAGAGATTCTGTATTAAGCGAAGGAATGAATTGATAATATTCACCGCCCTGCTCTTTAAAGTAATCTCTATTTTCAACACCCATTTCTTCAATGGTTTCCAAACAATCCGCACTAAATCCAGGACAAAATACTGCAACACGTTTAACGCCTTGCGATGGTAAACTCGGCAAATATTCAAAAGAGTAAGGTTGCAACCATTCCTCTTTACCAAATTTAGATTGGAAAACTGTTGTAATTTTAATATCTGAGCGACCCAATGATTCTGTAATCAAACGTGTTGTTTCCATACATTGATCATAATAAGGATCCCCCTTCTCATACGTTGATTTTGGCATGCCATGATACGACAACACAAGCTCTTCAATTTCAACGCCTGTTAAATTTTTCTCAATCTGAGCTTTACATGCTTCAATATATAATGGATTAGCATGATAATCCCCTAACATGTGAATCTCAGGAAAATAACGACGTGCTTTTAATGTATCTGCAACACTGTCAAAAACTGTAGCTGTTGTCGCCGCACAGTATTGAGGATACAAAGGTAAAATCACAATTTTATCCACTTTTTTGGCAATTAATTCATCTAAACCTTTTTCAATGGATGGATTACCATATCGCATTGCAACAACCACTTCATGATTTTCTGGCAATGAATTTCGCAATAATTCCGCTTGATCTTGTGTGATATATAACAAAGGAGAACCACGATCCGTCCAAACCGTTGCATATTTTTCAGCAGAATCTTTAGGACGCGTTGTTAATATAAATAAATTTAAGATGAAAAACCAAATATATTTCGGAACTTCGATCACACGGGGATCACTTAAAAACTCCCTCAAATATGGTCTAACATCTTTAGCTGTAGGCGATTCTGGCGTACCTAAGTTCACAAGCAATACACCAATTTTACGTTGAGACATTTTGAATTCCTATCCTTTGAATCACATGCAAACCATTATGCATAAACTTACACTAAATGTGAACCATTCTCATATAAATTTTTATCTATCGATATCATATAGAAAATAATACAGACAATAGATAACAAAAAAACCATCATACAGTGATGATGGTTTTTATGAAATCAAAAGTTCAATCAATGACTAAACTTAATAATAAATTAACCCTCTTTTTTCGCTTCTGGCAATTTAATTTCCAGCGCTAACTCTTTTAATTGCTTTGGATTTGCAAAAGAAGGTGCATTTGTCATCATACATGAAGCTGTCTGAGTTTTAGGGAACGCAATCACTTCACGGATCGATTTAGAATGTGTCATCAACATGATTAAACGATCCAAACCAAATGCCAAACCTGCATGCGGCGGTGCACCAAATTTCAATGCATCCAACAAGAAGGAGAATTTATCTTCAGCTTCTTCTTGAGAAATACCTAATAAATCAAATACTTGATATTGAACCTCTGGCTGATAAATACGCACTGAACCACCGCCCAATTCTGTACCATTCAAGACCATATCGTATGCTTTTGCCACTGCATTTTCAGGATCATTTTTCAATGATTCAATACCATCTTTTGGTGCTGTGAATGGATGGTGAACTGCAACATAGCGCTTTTCATCTTCGTCGTATTCAAACATTGGGAAATCAACCACCCACATTGGCGCCCATTCACAAGTGAATAGATTCAAATCTTCACCCAACTTGATACGCAATGCACCAATCGCATCATTAACGATCTTAGTTTTATCTGCACCGAAGAAAATAATATCGTTATCTTTTGCATTCGTTGCTTTGATCAAACCTTCGATTGTTGCATCATCTAAGAATTTAGTGATTGGAGATTGCAAGCCTTCACGACCTTCAGCCAAGTTATTCACTTTAATGTAAGCCAAACCACGCGCACCATAACGCGCAACAAAGTTTGTTAACTCATCAATATCTTTACGTGATAATTTATCCGCAGCATTTGGTACATTCAATGCAACAACACGGCCATTTTTCATGTTTGCAGCTTCACGGAACACTTTAAATTCAGTGCTCTTCATCACTTCTGTTACATCAGTAAACTCTAATGGAATACGCAAATCAGGCTTATCTGAACCGTATTTATGTGCTGCCTCAGCATATGTCATCACTGGGAATTCAGCTGCCAAATCAACATTAATTGTTTGCTTAAATACTTTACGAATCATATCTTCAGCCATCGCCATGATGTCTGATTCTTCTAAGAATGAAGTTTCAATATCGATTTGTGTAAATTCAGGCTGACGATCCGCACGTAAATCTTCATCACGGAAACAACGAACGATTTGATAGTACTTATCAAAACCACTCATCATTAGGATTTGTTTGAACAACTGTGGGCTTTGTGGCAATGCAAAGAATTCACCAGGATATGTACGCGATGGCACCAAGTAGTCACGTGCGCCTTCTGGTGTTGCTTTTGTCAAGAATGGTGTTTCGATGTCCAAGAAACCAGCATCATCCATATAATCACGGATTGCGCGAGTAACTTTTGAACGCAACATCAAGTTACGTTGCATTTTTTGTCCACGCAAATCTAAGTAACGATATTTCAAGCGAACTTCTTCAGAAGTTGCTTCATCATCGATTTGGAATGGCAATGCTTCAGATTTATTCAAGATTGTTAAACCTGTTGCTGCAACTTCGATCTTACCTGATACCAATTTTTCATTGAACATATCAGCAGGACGCATGCGAACTTTACCAACAACTTGAATCACGAACTCATTACGAATACGCTCAGCTTCTTTAAATTGATCAGCAGGTGTAAATTCAGGATCGATAACGATTTGAACGATGCCCTCACGATCACGAAGATCGATAAAGATCACACCGCCATGATCACGGCGACGATGAACCCAGCCCGTTAAAGTTACAGTTTGATCTAAAAGAGCTTCTGATACCAAGCCCGCATAATGAGAACGCATCATAATTAAGATTACCTTTAAACGTTTTTTAAATTAAATGAGTATTTCTAGAAATAGGCGCACAGCAAAGATTAAGATGAACTTGAATCTTTATTGGCTAAATTCTTCTGGTTACTGGTTTTGAAATCAGTTTCATACCAACCTGAGCCCTTCAATCTAAAATTAGGTGCTGTCACTTGTTTAACCAAACGTGGCTCCTTGCATTCAGGACATTCAGTTAATGGTTCAGCAGAAATTTTCTGTAATGCTTCTAATTCGTGACCACAGCTTTCACATTGATATTGATAAATTGGCATGTTTTCCTCAAACAAACTCACAACACAACAAAATCCGATAATTATACTGAATTTTTCAGTTCTTTTCAGTGAAATTATCAGATCTTTTTAAGGTATTGAAATAAAAATCCCTTCACAAGGAAGGGATCTTAAAATTAGTGAATTTTGAACTTATTACGGCTATCGTTCACTTGCTCTCTTAACAATTTACCTGGTTTAAAATGAGTCGCATATTTACCACTCAATTCCACTGCATCACCAGTTTTTGGATTGCGACCAATTTTAGGATCGCGATAACGCAAAGAGAAACTACCAAAGCCACGAATCTCAATACGATTATTCGCAACTAAAGTATCACTCATGTGTTCCAAGATAAGCTTAACACCCTTTTCGATTTCCCCCGCTGGAATACGTGGATATTTTGCGCTTAACTTTTCAATTAATTCCGACTTAGTCATTCAATAAACCTCTTTTATACACTGACCCATTAATCTTAGTACAGAAATTAAGATTATTACCTTATGTGACAATAAATAACAAGATAAAATAATTTATCATTATCATAAATTTAATCTATAAAACAATCATCTCAATTCCTCAAACATATTACACAAAATAATATTTAAATTCGAGCAAAGAAAAAAGCCATTATTAAAAATAATGGCCTTTGAATTAACTTATTGAATCAACAAGAATTACTTGTTCATTTCTGCTTTCAACAAATCACCTAAAGTACCGCCTACAGCGCTCTTAGATGAAGAAGAGTAATCAGCGATTGCTTTAGCATCTTCTGCGTGATCTTTTGCTTTCACAGACAATACGATTGTACGGTTTTTCTTGTCTACGTTTACAAATTTCGCTTCTACTGAATCACCAACGTTATATACGTTACGAACATCTTCTACTTTCTCGTTAGAAACATCAGCTGCACGTAAAGAACCTTCTACGCCTTCACCCAAATCAACTGTTGCTGATTTAGCGTCAACCGCAGTTACAGTACCAGTTACGATGCTGCCTTTTTCGTTAGCTGCCAAGAAGTTAGAGAATGGGTCTTGATCCAATTGCTTGATACCCAAAGAGATACGCTCACGCTCTGCATCAACTGCCAATACAACAGCTTCAACTTCGTCGCCACGCTTGAAGTTACGAACAGCTTCTTCGCCAGTTTCGTTCCAAGAAATGTCAGACAAGTGAACCAAACCATCAATACCACCATCTAAACCGATGAAGATACCGAAATCAGTGATTGACTTGATTTGACCTGTAACGCGATCACCTTTGTTGTATTTGTCAGCAAATTCGATCCAAGGATTAGTAGTTACTTGTTTCATACCTAAAGAGATACGACGACGTTCTTCGTCGATTTCCAAGATTACAACTTCAACTTCTTCGCCAATTGTTACAACTTTAGCTGGGTTAACATTTTTGTTAGTCCAATCCATTTCTGAAACGTGAACTAAACCTTCGATGCCATCTTCGATTTCAACGAAACAACCGTAATCAGTAATGTTGCTTACAGCACCTTTAGTTTTCGCGCCCGCTGGGAAACGAACTGATAATTCGTGCCATGGATCGTTACCCAACTGTTTCAAGCCTAATGAAACACGGTTACGTTCACGGTCGAATTTCAACAATACAACTTCGATTTCTTGACCGATTTCAACGATTTCAGAAGGATGACGAACACGTTTCCAAGCCATATCTGTGATGTGTAACAAACCATCGATACCGCCTAAATCTAAGAACGCACCGTAATCAGTTAAGTTCTTAACAACGCCTTTAACTTTGTCACCTTCTTTCAAGTTAGCCAACAACTCTTCGCGTTCTGCTGAGTATTCTTTCTCAACAACTGCTTTACGAGATACAACGATGTTGTTACGCTTAGGATCTAACTTGATTAATTTAAGTTCTAATTCTTTGCCTTCTAAGTAAGAAGCATCACGAACTGGGCGAACATCTACTAAAGAACCTGGTAAGAACGCTTTGATCTCACCAATATCAACAGTGAAGCCACCTTTAACTTTACCAGAGATGATACCTTTAATGATTTCATCAGCTTCAAGAGACTTCTCAAGACGTCCCCAAATTTCTGCTTTCTTAGCTTTTTCGCGTGATAGACGAGTTTCACCCATACCATCATCAACTGATTCAAGAACTACGTCAACTTTATCGCCAACTTGTACTTCTACATCACCGTTTTCGTTTTGGAATTGTTCTGAAGGAATGCGACCTTCACTTTTCAAGCCTGCATCAACGATAACGAATTCTTTACCAATAGCAACTACTGTTACTTCAATGATTGCGCCAACTTCTGGTTTTTCTTGAATTGATTGTGCAAATAACTCAGCAAAACTTACTGTCATAATATTATGTACTCTGTATATGATCGCCTCAAACACTTACTATATTCGGTATTCAATTTGATCGGGTTAAATTGAAAAAACAAAAGGCAATAACAAAAGTTATCACCACCAAATTATGCTTTAATTAATTGTCTATCTAAGATCAACTGCCAAACTTGATTAAAAACCTCATCTCGCGTGTAATCAGATGTATCAATAATTACAGCATCATGGGCAGGCACCAACGGAGAAACCGATCGATTTTGATCACGCTCATCACGTTCTTGTATCTCGCCCAAAATCTGTGCAATATTAACAGATTCTCCCGCTGCAATCAACTCTTTATATCGTCTATCTGCGCGAACTTCTGCCCTTGCTGTTAAAAATATTTTTAAAGGTGCTTCAGGAAAAACAACTGTGCCCATATCTCGCCCATCTGCCACCAAACCTGGTTCAATTGCGCAATCCCTTTGATAATGGAATAATGCATCACGAATTTTAGGATGTTTTGCAATAATCGATGCGCTGCTACCTGTAATTTCTAAGCGCAAACGTGATGTTACATTTTCACCACACACATAAATTTGCACACGATCATCTTCTACTTTAATGTCCATAACAAAATCAATCGCTTTTGCAACCAACAAATCTTCATTTTCTAAATCCAATGATTGATTCAATGCAAAAATGGCATACGCACGATAAATCGCCCCTGAATCCAATAAATGCCATCCCAATTTTTGAGATAATTTAAGTGACAGCGTACCTTTACCAACGCCACCAGGTCCGTCAACTGTTACGACAGGAACAATCATTCACAACTCCTTACTGATTACTTAAAAGATCCACCCATACGAACGCTGCCATAAACTTGCGTACCATCACCAGTATTTGAAACACCAACGCGACTACCATTATCACCGCGAGAAACTTCAGCTCCGCCAACAGCAGATGTAGAGCTACATCCAACCACAAAGATCATGGATACTAATAAAAGGATGCATTTTGTACAATTTTTCATAATGATTCTCCATTTAGGCCAACTAACTTAGGTAGCCATTATATAACCAAGGCTATAAGTTTTGCTCTAATTATTGTATTCTATTCAGGTTATACAATTTTTATATGATGAGAATGTGAGATGTCCCTAAAAACCTTAACAATTGCAACTCGAGAAAGCCCACTTGCTTTATGGCAGGCTGAACATGTGAAAAGTAAAATTCTTGAATTTTATCCTGATTTAGAAGTGAAATTACTAGGCATGACAACCAAAGGTGATCAACTTCTTTCATCACCGTTAAGTAAAATTGGAGGCAAAGGCTTATTCATCAAAGAGCTAGAAGTTGCAATTTTAGATGGTCGCGCTGACATTGCTGTACACTCTATGAAAGATGTGCCAATGGCTAAAGAATTACCAGAAGATCTAATCGTGCCAGTTGTTATGGATCGTGAAGATCCACGAGATGCATTGGTTAGCAACCATAACTACACAATCAAAACATTACCAAAAAATGCTGTTGTTGGTTCTTGTTCATTGCGCCGCCGCGTTCAATTAATGGCAATCCGCCCTGACCTACAATTAAAAGATCTACGTGGCAATGTTAATACACGTTTAGCTAAATTAGATGCTGGCGAATTTGACGCCATCATTTTAGCAACCGCAGGTTTGAAGCGTTTAGGCTTTGATCACCGCATCTCTGAAGAGATCTCTCAAGACATTTCATTGCCCGCTGTTGGCCAAGGTGCAATCGGCATCGAATGTCATCGCAATAACGAAGAGGTTCGTAAAATCATCGCATCATTGAATGATGAAGCAACCGCTATTCGTGTATCAGCAGAGCGCTCATTCAACGCAACTTTAAATGGTGGCTGCCAAGCACCCATCGCAGGTTATGCAGAATTAACAGAGCAAGGTTTATGGATGCGCGGCCTTGTTGGCAATATCGAAACCAATGAAATTCTTTTCTCTGAAATTATTGGTGATCCATTAGAAGCACAAAATATTGGTCAACGCTTAGCGCAAGAGCTACTTGATAAAGGGGCAGATGTTTTTTTAAGGAGTATTTATGGCGAAAAAGTCTAAAAAACATTACTCACCGAAAAATAAACCAATGAATGATAATAAAAACAGCATCGACTTGCAGCAAGTTGGTGTTGTTATCACTCGTCCAAAAGAGCAATCAGCATTTCTCATTCAATCCATTCAACGTCACAATGGCACAGCATTTTCTGTGCCTTGCCTAGAAATTCATGATCCTTTGGACATTGAAACGGCAAAATTAGAATGCACAGAGCTAGCAGCTGAAGCTGATTATTGGGCTTTTACTAGCCCAAATGCCGTTGAGTATGCACAAAAATTCGGCTTAGATTTTAGCTTAGATAAGCCGTGCATATCGATTGGCTCAGGCACGACGAAATTATTACAGCAATTAACAACTGCTGATGTTATTCAAGGTGACAAACCTTATACAACAGAAAAACTCTTAGAAACATTGGCAAACCATAATCTCGCTGATCAAAAAATCTCTATTTTTAGTGGCGAAGGTGGCAGAAGGCTATTAGAAAATGCCATGAATGATATGGGCGCCAATGCTCACTATGTAGATGTTTATCGTCGCATTCAGACTGAGAATATAGATGTCAATGAAGTGATTGAATATAGCCAATCACATCCCATTATTATTTTAGTCTCTAGCCAAGAAGCATTTGAAGCGTATCACAAAGCAAGCAGTGCTTTAGATACAAATTTTGTACAACATACATTAATCGTTGCCAGCAATCGTTTAGCTAACTATGTTGAATCTTTAGGTTATCAGCATATTTTTGTAGCCAACTCTGCTGTCAGCAAAGATCTATGGCAAAAACTCACAGAAGTGGCGCCAAATATTACCTTATCCACCACAGATTCAATTACTGAGGATTCATCCATGACCCAAATGAACGATAAAGATAATCCAGTTACTCTTGAAGAATCATCGCCGACTGTAGAAACTGAACATCGTGCTGAATCTGCACCACAACACGCAGAACAGACTGCTATTGCTTCACCACAAAAGCCTAATCATTCACTTTCTTACATTGCCATTGCTCTTGGCATTTTAGGTATTGGTGTTGGCGCATTTGCATTCTTACAATCCTCTCAAGAAAGCACCAATGCACAAGCGATTAAACAAGCTTTAGAATCACAAGTTTCTCAACAAAAGAAAGACATTGAAACATTGACACAATCGCTTTCTACGCTACAAAAAACTGTTGAAGCTGAACGTGGCCAATCATCTGACTTTACGGATCTTGCAGATGCACAAACTCAGCATCAACAAAATATTCAAACATTGCAACAGCGTTTATCAACATTGGATGCAGCCATTACTAATCTGCAAGCAGACAATGGCACATCACTCAATCGCTATAATCAATTGAAAGATCATTTAAACGAGTTTGAAAAAATTGTCACTAACTTAGATCAATCCATTAATCAGATTGGCAAAACTGCCAATGATGTACAAACTGATGCAGTTAAAACACAAAATCGCCTAACTTCACAATTGGTTGAGATCAATAGTAAAATTGCATCTCTCAATACATTAGAAGCGCGTTTATCAGCAGCAACAGACATTGATTTACTAAACTTAAGCCAAGCCAAATATCTACTGCGTTTAGCTAACTTTAAACTGATGTTTGAAGATGATTCAACAGAAGCAGTTAAAATTTTAGGCGAAGCAAGCGAGCGCTTAATGGCTACAGCTAATGCAAAATTTAGCGAAACTAACAATTTAATCCAGAGTGAAATTGTGAAGTTAAAAGATATTCCAACGATTAATCGTGAAGAATATGCTGCACGCATTCAAAATATCTCAGAAATCATCCCAACGATTGATACCAAATCAGATGATATCCTAGGTGGATTACGCAATACTTTCCAAACAGAAGCAACCAGCAAAGAAAATGCTAAGGAAGCAGAAGCACAACCTTGGTATCAAAAAGCATTGGATAAAGTAACGCCTGTCTTTGTGGTAACACAAGAGCGCACTCCAGCACCAGAACTGATGTCCATCACAGATGAAACATTGTTGAAACAAAACATTCAATTACAATTAACAACAGCACGTTTAGCTTTATTGCAAAATCAAGCACAAACTTATCAAGAATCATTGAAAGTGGCGCGTTCATTGTTAACAAACTACTTCAGCCCGAATGATGAAAAATATCATCAAGTATTGGCTGCATTGAATGAGCTATTGAATGTGAATGTAACAGCAGAAGCATTGGACATTACACCAATCTTAAAATCTTTTGATGCATCTATGTTGAACTATAGAGGAGAAGGTTTATGATTCGTTTATTCAAAGCCTCCGCCATTTTACTGATCATCGTTGCCATTCCCTTTGCATTGCATCTTTTGGTTAAAGATGATCCTGGCATGGTGATTATCTCTGGTACAAATATCCTGACGCAAAAAAGCTTCACATTGATGATGACGTTTTCTGGCTTTATATTTGGTGGCTTAGCGCTATTTGTTATCACTTATTTAACATTACGTTTTCTATTCAGATTATTAGGTTTACCACAGTTTTTAAAGCGCTCTGCTGAAGCTCGCAGTGAAAAAAGCGCTAGCCGTAAAGTGGCTCGTGCTGAATTGGCATTATTAGAGAACAAACCAGAATTAGCAGAAGCATTACATTTATCTGCGGTCAAAAATAGCGCCAACCCTAGCTTTAGCTACATTGGTGCTGCACGTGCGGCACATGCACAAGGTAAAACCGCATTGCGTGATCAATATCTTCGTGCTGTTGAAACAACGTCCGATCAACATAATCGTTTACATTCTGGCATTATGATTGGCGAGTTATTGAATCAATGGGGCGAACATGAGAAAGCGCGTACAGTATTAGAGCGCACACGCAAAGAGAAAGGCGATCATCACCGTGTATTGACAGCATTAGCAAAATCTTATGAGCAACAAGGCTTATACGATGAACTATTGAAAATCATGCCAGCATTGCACAAATCGCTACCTAAAGATGAACGCTTAGCCATTGAACCTGAATTGTATGTCACATTGATTGATCATGTTGGCGCGAAAAATGAAGGCCATGAACTGAAAGCACTATGGGCGCATATCCCTAATAATATTAAAGTAGTGCCAGGCGTTGTTGTGAACTACGCTGAAAAATTGCTGTACGCTGGCGAAGTTTCAGATGCAGAAGAAGCATTGCGTTATTCATTGAAGAAAGATTGGAATGATTTAGTGATCACAGCTTATGGTCATTTATACAAAGGTGATTTCAATAGCTACATTAAACATGCAAAAAGCTTTTCTAATCAGCATCCAGACAGCGCTTATGCTGCTTTGGCAGTGGCTCGTTTGTATTATCAAACAAAACGCATGGAAGACTCTTTAGAATACTTACAAAAAGCATTACAAATTGATGATCAAATCCCTGAAATTCACCATTTATTGGCTGAAATTCTGTTAGAAAAAGGTGAGTTTGAAAAATCAGCATTAGCATTTAAAGAAGCAGGTAAATTATCTTATGCAAAACCTTCTGCTGAATTGTTACAAGTTGAAGGCGAAGTCGTTGATACAGCTCATGAGGCTTTACCAGAAACAGTTGCCAATGCAGATGAACAAACCAAGTAATTATTAATATAGATGTAGAGCAACCTTCTATGGCGTTCATAGAAGGTTCTCTTTTTTTGAGATTATGAATAAACCGACTTTACAGCAATTATTGATCAAAGATGCCCCAATCATCATGGGTATTTTAAATGCAACACCCAATTCATTTTCTGATGGTGGGGATTTTTGGCATCACGCTACTGCCATTGATCGCGCCCATGAAATGGTGAAAGAAGGTGCAACGATCATTGATATTGGCGCTGAATCTTCCAACCCAAAAGCAGAACCCATTTCTGCCAATGAAGAGATTGATCGCCTAACCCCAATCATTGAATCTTTAGCACAAGATCTACCAGCTTTGATCTCCATTGATACTTATCATCCTGAAACCATGAAAGCTATGGTGGATTTAGGTGTTGATATCATCAATGACATTAATGGCTTTCGTGATCCTGCTTCCATCGATGCGGTTAAGGATACCAATGTTGGTTTAGTTGTGATGCATTTGGATAATCCCATTGAAAGCATGCATGTGGAAACAGAGCACGATGATATCACTCATAGCATTGCACAATTTTTCTTAGATCAAGTGGAACATTTATCTGATCATAATATTCATCCTAATCGAATTTTATTAGATCCTGGTTTCGGCTTTGGTAAAACCACTGAAGAACAGATCGTACTATTACAGCAATTAGAGCGCTTAACTGTTCTGCCTTACCCTATTTTTATTGGCTTATCTCGTAAACGCTTAATTGGACATTTAACCAATGTCGATGTTGCTAAAGAACGCACCATTGGCAATGTTGCATCCGCGCTTTGGTGTTTACAAAAAGGCGCAAAAATTTTCCGTGTTCATGATGTGAAAGCAACGCATGAAGCTTTCCAATTATGGCAACAACTATCGATTTAAAAATTTAGAATATGATTGAATTTAACCAAATTACTCTTCGCGTTGGTACCAAAGTCTTAATTGAGAACTTCTCTGCCCAAATCCATAACAAAATGCATGTGGGTTTAGTGGGCAAAAATGGCACAGGCAAAACCTCCCTATTCAATATGGTTTTGGGCAATTATGAATCTGATAAAGGTTCATTGCACATTCAACCACATTTACAAATTGCTCATGTTGAGCAAGAGATCAGCAATACAGAATTAACAGCTTTTGATTATGTATTATCAGGCGATGCTGAATTAATCGCCCTTCGTAAAGCTGAAGAAAAAGCTTTAGAAGACAATGATGGCTTAGAAATCAGCCGAATCCACCAAGAATTGGATCGCATTGATGGCTACCGCGCGGACAGCAAAGCTTCTGCATTATTAATGGGCTTAGGTTTTGAATATTATGAGATCACTAAAGCAGTCAAGCATTTCTCAGGTGGTTGGCGCATGCGCTTAAACATCGCTAAAGCGTTAATGTGCCGCTCTGATATTTTGTTGCTGGATGAACCTACAAACCATTTGGATTTTGAAACTGTCGTTTGGCTCGAAAACTGGCTCAAAAGCTATCAAGGCATTTTAGTCATCATTTCCCATGATAAAGAGTTTTTGGATCACACTTGTAATTACATTTTGCATTTAGAAAATCAGCAAGCCACTTTATATAAAGGTAACTATGCGGATTTCCAGCGTTTACGTGCAGAGAAATTAGCGCTGCAACAAGCAATGTATGAAAAGAATGAAAAAACTAAAGCCCATTTAGAAAATTTCATTCGCCGTTTTGGTGCAAAAGCCACAAAAGCTAAACAAGCACAAAGTCGCGTGAAAGCCTTATCTAAATTGGCAGATATCGCACCTGTTGTTGCAACGAATGAATTTCATTTCTCATTCTTAAAACCTGATCGCATTCCTGATCCATTATTGACATTTGATAATGTCAGCATCGGTTATGAAGTAGGCAAACCCATTTTAGAAAAAGTAGAACTCACATTAACGCCAGATACTCGCTTGGGTTTACTCGGTAAAAATGGCGAAGGTAAATCTACTTTAATCAAAGCAATCGCAGGTGAATTAAATATTGAGAAAGGCGAATATGTTGCCTCTGAATTCTTAAAAATTGGCTACTTTGCACAGCATCAATTGGAATATTTAACCATCACAGAATCACCCATGTGGCACATTCAATCGTTGGATCCATTGATTGGCACACAGGATATTCGTAACTTCTTGGGTCGCTTTGATTTCCATGGTGAAAAAGCCTTAGAAAGTATTGAACGCTTTTCTGGTGGTGAAAAAGCACGTTTAGCTTTGGCCATGATCGTTTATCAAAAACCTAATCTATTGCTCCTCGATGAACCCACTAACCATTTAGATTTAGAAATGCGCGAAGCAATTGCCATGGCACTGCAAGAATTTGACGGCGGCGTTGTCATCGTATCCCATGATGCTTCACTCTTGGAAATGTGTTGTGATCAATTTGCCATTGTAAGCAATCATCGTTTTGAATTGTATGATGGCGACTTAGAAAGCTATCGTGCTTTGGTTTCGGATGCACGTTCAGGTAAAACTTCATCTAAAACATCAACGTCTGTAACTTCCACAGAATCTGCTTCTGATAGCGCACCGAAATTAGATTTCAATGAACGCAAGAACTTAAACTCTAAATTGAAAAAATTAGAGCGCGATGTGGAAAAATTTGAAAAAGAGATGCCAAAAATCGAGGATAAAATCGCAAAACTGGATGAAATTTTGGGTAATAGCGATACTTATGTTTCTAAGTCCCACGATGAAATCCAAAAAATGAATGATGAGAAAGATCAACTTAACCAAAAGCTTGCGGATATGGAAGAATCTTGGTTAATGAATAATGATGAGATTGAAACCATTCGTGAACAACTTTCCCAATAAGGTGAATCTATATGTTTAAGAACAAAGCTTTTTTTGCGCGACTTTTCCGTTTATTAGGCGCAGCACTTGTATTGAGTGCGGGCTATTTTGTCTACATTGATACAGAATTAAATTATGTCAGCGCCAATATCATCGCCTATGAAGATGAACATCCTGTCGTGCGTTTTTCCGCATCACAAACTGAACAAATCACCTATAAAATGCAAGAAACATTCGATATTGCCAAACATCCCATTGGCACTTTTTTAGAAGTACGTTTCCCTAAAAATGATTATGGCAAACTAGAATATGTATCCCCACTATTACAATGGGCTTTTTATATTGTATTATTGATAGGATTAATCATTTTCTTCATTGGTGCGGTACTCACAATCCAAGTGCGCAAACAATTGAACAATCAATAGGAACTATTATGAGTGAACAAAAACAAGATCAAGCAATCATCGTAACAGAAGAAAAAATGCTAGCGGAAATCGTACCCGATGATGCTCGCGTGAATGAAATCGCAACTACGATTAGCATCAATGATCCAACTGCATTTTTAGCTTATGGCTCTAAACCAATGGCTGAAATTGCAAAATTTTCTGATACTTTACTCAACCGCATTAAGACCAAAGATGCAGGCGAAGTTGGTGGCCAATTATCAGATTTAGTTTTAAAAATCCGTGAATATGATCCGCTGAGCCAAGAAGAAAAAGCCACTGGATTTCTAGCGAACATTCCATTCATTGGCAGCCTATTCAGACAAGTTGAAAAAACTAAAATTGATCACACAACTCTAACAACTCAAGTGGATGTTATCGCGAGCCACTTAGATAACTCTATGGTGAATTTACTGCGTGATAATGAACAATTAGCACAACTTTATGATAAAAATTTAGATTATTATCGCGAATTGAATCTTTACATCGAAGCAGGTAAACAGTTTTTAAATCAAACTCGCACGGTGGATCTGCCTGCGTTAGAAGCTAAAGCAATGGAAACACAAGATATGCTCGATGCACAGAACGTCAAAGATCTGATGGAAAACATCAATCGTTTTGAACGCCGTTTGCATGATCTCAATCTTTCTAAAACAATTGCAATGCAAACTGCACCACAAATTCGCATCATTCAAAGTAATAACCAGCAGTTGGCTGAAAAAATCCAAGGCAGCATTTTTTCAACATTGCCTATTTGGAAAAGCCAAATTGTTTTATCACTTTCTTTGCAAGAGCAAGAAAAAGCCGCAAAACTACAAAAAGATGTTGCGGACACAACCAACCAACTTCTTCGTAAAAATGCTGAAATGTTGCAACAAAATAGCATTGCAACCGCACAAGAAGTTGAGCGCTCTATTGTTGATATTGAAACTGTGCGTGAAGTCCAAAATCGCCTTGTGAATACCATTGAAGAAACAATGAAAATTGCAACAGAAGCGCGCGAAAAACGTAAAGCTGTGGAAATTGAGTTGTCGCAAATGGAAAATAATCTTCGTGAGCGCATCACTGAAGCTGTGACAAAATATCAATAGAGGCCATCAAAAAGCATGAACAATCCTATGGATTACAATGAACAAACCTTGCCTTTTCAAAAATCTATGGATTCTGAAAAGCATGAGCAAAAATCGAGCAATACTACTGAAAGCAAAACAATCCGCGCTGAAGAATTAGATTTTAGCAATGCCTTCATTAAAGGCGCTAAAACAACAGCCAAGCGCATGTTGTTTCATTTCAAAGCAATGGTAGGCGGTTTAACTGCCCAGATTTTGAAATGGTTTGTACCAAGTAGCATCGATCCATTTTATGGTGCAACATTTCTATGTTCATACATCGGCATTGTCATGCTTTTTCCTTTACGCAAAAATCATTTGGCAACAGGTTTAGGATTGATCACAGCATTAATTGTTGCAATCACTGGAATGTGGCCAATTGCCCTACTCTTTGGTGGCATAATGACGATGCTTTTAGATTTAATTGATCGCAAAGCCGAAAATACAGGTTTCTGGTTCACCATTCCTTTATCCTTACTAGCATTGTTCTATGCCAATATTAAAATGCCTGAATCCATTTTTGCATCCATGCCAATTTGGGCTTATGGCGCAATGGGAGCCACTGCTGTTTTAGGTTTACTAAAACCTAAGGCATTGCGACATTTAGCCAATTTAACATTAATGTCTGAAGAAGATAAAAAAGCATATCTTGAAAATATTGAAGCACAAAAAACTCTCGCAATTGCTAAACAGCAAGCTGCAAGAGAAGAGTTATCTTTTGCACTATTTGCTCGCCACATCGAAGTTTTACGTTTAATTGAAGTGGAAAATCAGAAGTTACCACCACAATTATCCGTCATCGTAGAAAAGATTGGCCATCAATCCATTGATATTTTAAAGATCATGAAAGCTGATCCTCGTGATGTTTTACCAGGTGGACAATTCTTAAATCGCTATTTACCACTGATTCATCAGTCAGTTGTGCGTTATAGCACGATTAAATCTTTGCACAGCGAAGAGAATATCCAAGAAAATATCGATGAGAAAACCTTGATTGCTTTAAATGGTATGCAGCAAGCTTTCACACAAATCCGCCAACAATTGGCAGACAATGATGTGGATGATTTACGCGTGGATTTAAAAGTGATGGATCAATTGATCCGAAGCCAAGGATTTGAGATTAAGGATTAAATCCTACATGATAAAAGGCGCTGATTCAGCGCCTTTTCTATCTATCAGTTATTAGAAATTAACCAATATTTGCTGTATTTTTCTGTTTTGCCAAATCATCTAAGCTAGTTTCAAATACTTTTTTGTCAAACTCGCCTTGCGAATGAGCAACCATCACAGAAACATAAATACTGCCCATTACATTCAATACAACGCGCGTAATGCCATAGAAGTAATCTAAGCCGAAGAAGATCACCGCTGCTTCTTTTGGTAAGCCCACTAAATCAAATACAACAAATAGTGAGACTAAGGCACCGCCAATCACACCAGGATTACCAAACGCCGCAATCGTCGCATATAAACCCAACATAATATAGAACTCAACGCCCACAGGAATATTCATCAAATTCACAGCAGCAATCGCAATGATCACATTTGTGATTGGCCCACCATTCGTATTCAATGAATTACCTAAAGGCAGGATAAAGTTAGAGATTTTTTCTTTTACACCCAAGGTTTTAGTATCTTCCATCGCTAATGGCAATGATAAAGCTGTCGATGTGACTGTTGCTGCAAAAATAATCACACGAGAACATTTCTTCAATAGCATTCCTAAACTTAAACCATAACGAATACTGATGAACAATGCGTATAAAACAAAAAATAAAACATTCACAACAGTAATATAAACCAATACTAAACCTAATGATTTCAATAAGCCCAAACCATTAATCGCAATCGTTGAAGATAAAATACCGAAAATACCGATTGGCGCGATGTACATTACCAATGTAATGATCTTCATAATGACACTGCGGAATGCCAAAGTCACAGTTAATAATTCAGAAACACCAGGTGTATTATCCTTCAATAAATTCATACATAAACCAAATAAACAACCAAAGATGATCACTTGCAAAACGATTGGCTTAGTGAATGCAACAAATACATTGCTTGGGAAAAAGCCTAAAATAATTTCCTTCACTGTCAATGTTGTGGCAGTAACTGCTTGAGAGCCATCTAATAAACTTGCATCAAAATTAAATGGTAAAACCAAACCTAGTAATACAGCTAGATAAGATGCTGCGGCGGTTGTCACAAAGAATAGCAATAATGTTTTTCCGCCCATGATTTTAAATTCTTTCAAATCCAATGAGGAAACAGACATCACGATCGAACCAAAAATCAAGAATGGCACACACATATTCATTAAATTTAGAAAGATCTGCCCTAACATTTGTAGATAATTAGCAATCTGTAAAATAGTAGCATTTTGACTTTGAATACTTGCCAAGACTTCTGCAGAAACTTGTCCTTCTGGCATAGGTGCTTTCATCGCCTCTAGAATCACACCTACAATAATACCGAGCGTTAAACCTATAACGATCTTTCCTGATAATGTTTTAAAGAAACTTTTAAGTTTTTCCATAATTTAAGCCTTTATTGATAGATAGTTATAATTACTTCAAATGTTTATGTACATAATTCATTGGACTCGTTTTAACAACTGTCTCATAAGAGATTGGCGAATCTAAAATATCGCCTTCCACTAAGAACCTTTGCCAACGAGTTAACTCCTGCTCTGTGATCTCTATCGATGGCGTCCACATACCTTCTTGGCAAAATTGATTAATGGTTTGAATACCATCTTCCAATTTCACATGTGGCCAGTTTTTACGAATAATTGCCTCGCAACCTTCACCACCATTTTCTAACAACCAAGTTGTACCTTTTTGTAATCCTAGTGCAAATTTATTCGCTAAATCATCTACATGCTCAAATAAAGATTCCAAACCATAATAAACGCTCCAAGGAATCACACCGCCACGCAATGCTAGATCACAATATGGAAATGCAACACCATCAGCAATAAACTTATTCGCCATATCTGGTTGCAACACAATAAAATCACCAAAACCACCCAAAAACATATCGATGATCATGCTCGTGGAAAAATCATGAATAAAACGAATCTTTGAAGTATCTGTACCACCTTCTTTCGCACAACCTGCCACAGACAAATAGTGACTTGCACCATCACCGCCCGAAACTAATACACGCTTGCCTTCCATTGCTTGCCATGTGAATTCCGTAGGTTGTTTTTCTCTAGAAACAATCACCAACGGACATCGAGAAGCAATTTTGGCAAATGAATAATAATTTTGGATGCGGTCCATATAGACTAAAGGCACCCAAATACCGCCCACAACCACATGTGCCTTACCTTGATTAACATCCGTTAGACATTGCGTCCACGGTGCTGGCACATACGAAACTACATCTAGCCCAACTTCTTCAAAGAAACCCTGCTCTTTTGCCACATATTCTGGCATATAGTTCATGGATAACCCTGTTGCTGCAATTACAAACTTATTCATCGCATTCCTCATCATTTTGAATAAAGATGATTCATTTATAACAGAGAACATGTACCAAAAAACTTACTATTATCAATAATTTGCGATAGCACTATATAATTAAAGAATGGTTACAGATTAGCTAACTTTTTCTAATATTCTATCCGTGCAATCATACATAAAAAAAGCCCAACTCTCCGTTAGGCTTTCATAATCTTAAAACTTATCAGTGCTTATTTTTCAACTCGATAACACGGCTGATAAGCAGAACCTGGTAGCTTCATACGTTCTTGTTCAACAAAGTCATTCAATAACTGATCCACTAAGCCCATCAACTCTGGATCGCCATGTAATACAAATGGTCCTTTTTCTTTAATCGCTTTGATCCCTGACTCCTTAATATTACCTGCCACAATACCAGAGAAAGCTTGGCGCAATGCAGCTGCTAATTTCTCTTTGGGCTGGTCTTTATGAAGATTCAAGCCCGCCATATTTTCATGAGTCGGAATAAAAGGCTTTTGTAAATCTTCAGACATCACGAGCGACCAGTTAAAACAATAAGCATCTTCGCTTGTTTTACGGCTCTCTTTCACTAATGGCATTGCCTGCTTCATTTTACGCGCAACCAACATAGGATCATCAATGATGATTTCATAATATTTTTGCGCCTCTTTTCCTAAACTCTGCTCAATGAAATGATCTAAAGTTTTGAAATAACTCTCACTTTCTTTAGGCCCTGTCAATATGATCGGTAAAATTTGATCTTTATTCTCTTCCATCATCAAAATGCTGAGCACATATAAAAATTCTTCCGCAGTCCCAACGCCACCTGGGAAAATAATCAATCCATGACCTAGACGAATGAATGCTTCTATACGCTTTTCAATATCTGGCATGATGATCAATTCATTCACCAATGGATTAGGTGGTTCTGCTGCGATAATGGAAGGTTCTGTAATACCAATATAACGATTCGCCTCATGACCCTGCTGTGTATGACCAACAGCAGCACCGCGCATAGGCGCTTCCATTGCACCTGGTCCGCAACCTGTACAAATATCAAAATTACGCAAACCTAACTCATAACCAACTTCTCGTGCATATTGATACTCTACCTTATTGATAGAGTGCCCGCCCCAGCAAACCATGACATTATAATCATAAGCAGCCTTTAAAGCTTGAGCATTGCGTAACGTCATGAATACGATATCTGTCGTAATCTTCTGATTACCGTATTTTAAAAATCGATTTTGATCATAACTACTGACAACTTCTCGCATGTATAAAATATCACGCAGTACAGAGAATAAATTTGCACGAATTAAACGCGTTAATTCTCCATCCACAAAAACAGATTGCGGCGGATTGATCAATTCTAATTTGATACCACGAGCTGTACGTTCTACCTTTGCATCAAAATTTTTATACAATTGAAATAAAATACTAGCATCATCTGTTTGACTGCCTGTATTCAATACAGCCAATAAGCAATTTCTAAATAATTCATACAACTCTCCATCCGCACTTTTTGTCAATAGATCACTTTCAACACGAGAAAGTAAATCTAACGAGCCTTGTGGCGGGTAAATATCGTAATTTGTGCTTTCTATGTGTATGCTCATGCCAAATTAATCCTTATAGAATAACCATTCTTGTTTTTGTGTTGGGTTTTCGCCTTTAAAACGATAATCATTGCCCGTAAATTTCTGCAAATCATCCGCATTTTGAATATTATTTTCCGCAGCATAGCGCACCATTAAACCTCGCGCTTTTTTTGCATTGAAGCTAATTGTCTTATATTGCCCATTTTTAAAATCTTTAAAAATAGGCGTAATAACAGGCACCGAAAGTTTAACAGGTTGTAAAACAGAAAAATACTCATGAGAAGCTAAATTAACCACTGCTGTGATTTTATTGTTCTCAATGAGTTCATTCAAATATTGAGTGACTGAATCGCTCCAGAATTCATATAAATTTTTACCTTTAGTATTTTTCAATGCGGTGCCCATTTCCAAACGATAAGGGGCTATCAAATCCAAAGGATGCAAAGCACCATATAAACCAGAAAGCATGACTAAATGAGATTGTAAATACTCTATTTGGTCCTTTGATAGATTATAAGCATCCAAAGCTTCATAAGCATCACCATTGAATAAAAACAGCGCTTCTTTAGCATTATCATGAGTAAATGGCACACTAAAATTACTATAACGTGCAGCATTCTGCACAGCTAAATTACCCGAGATTTTCATCAATGATTCTAAATCTGGCGGTGACATTTTTTTCAAAATATCAATCAACTCAACACTTTGATTTAAAAAATGAGGTTCAGTATCACCTCGAAAAGGTGGTGTTCTTGTTTCATCTAGTTTTTTTGCAGGTGATAAAAGGAATAACAACATATTACCTCCGTGTTACATATGAAAATAGTTGATCAGGCGTAAATTTAGTGTGTTGCGTTAACTTAGCATAAATTACACATACGATTGGTACATATAATGTGCTAACAAAGACATCAATAGGATAATGCATACCAAATCTAATTCGACTGATCATCATCAGGGCTGTCCAAGCATATACGATAGAAAACAACACCCAATCACGCTTTCTATTCATTGGTAAAATCAAAATAAACATCATCAACCACGTCATTGCAAATGCTGTATGTCCAGATGGAAATGAGTAACCCACTTCTTTTGACCAATGATTTTTTAAATACTGTGGCATCGTTGCATTATCTTCAACAGCACTGATGACAAGTTCTTTGCGAACGCTTCGTTTCTCTTGATAAAAATGATCTAAATTAACGCCTTGCTCAATTAAATAACCTGTATAAGGCCTTGGCTCTTTATAAAAAACTTTTAATCCTGTTTTAATAATTTGTGTGCTCATTAGCAAAAATAGTGCTGTAAACACTATGATGATCCATGGTGTTTGTCTAGCAAACACAGATAATATCAAAACCAAAAACAGACTGGTTAATGCTGCATAAATAATGGCGCTGCCTGATTCTGTAATCCAAAATAAAACCTGATCAACATTGTCAAATGTTTCATCCAATTGCCATTGCCAATCTGCTAGCCACAGAACAATCGGAATTAAAAGAAGTTCTAATACAGCTAATAGCATGATGATTATTTTTTGACGGGATAACGCTATCATTTTGATCCTGAATATATTATTTAAAGATCTGTCAGTATATCACTAACGAATAGCCCTGCTTTTTTTCTGTATAAAATTATTATGCTAATCCAGAGTGATTGAGATATTTTTATCTAACAATCAAAGGATTGGTGCTATACTAGCGCACGCTTTTCTCACCCTAAAAATCTCACAGGAGCGTATTATTGTGCAGCCCATTAAAGATCTAATCTCAGGCGTACAGATTCTATTCGTTGCATTCGGTGCAATGGTTCTAGTCCCATTATTAACAGGTTTAAATCCCTCTATGGCACTTTTGGGTGCTGGTATTGGTACTCTTTTATTCCAACTCATCACAAAACGCAAAGTGCCTATTTTTTTAGGCTCATCATTTGCTTTCATCACGCCAATCATTTTCTCACTAGAAACTTGGGGAATGGGCGCAACAATGTTTGGTTTATTTGCTGCAGGTTTCATGTATTTTGTATTTGCAGCCATCATTCGTTGGCGCGGTATCGGCTTAGTGAATACGTTAATTCCTGCTGTTGTGATCGGCCCTGTCATCATGGTGATTGGTTTGTCTGTTGCCGTCACTGCAACGCAAATGGCGATGGGCATTAGCGGCGGTCAAGCCATTATGAATGACACATTAGCAATTGGCCTTTCGATTGCAACATTTGCAGTCACCGTATTAATCACTATTTTTGGCAAAGGCCTATTTCGTCTAATTCCGATTTTGGGTGGTATTTTCGCTGGTTATTTATTGGCATTAATCTCAGATTTAACAGGATTGTCTGCCCATTTAAATGATGGCAAAGAGATTTTACACTTAGAGCTATTGGCAGATGCGACATGGTTTGCAATTCCTGAATTCCAAAAACCTGAAGTAAATTGGTTGGCCGCACTCTTCATGTTACCTGTTGCAATTGCACCTGCAATCGAACACATTGGTGGCATTATGGCAATCAGCAAAGTGACAGGCAAAGATTTTACGAAAGACCCAGGATTGGATAAAACTTTAGCAGGTGATGGCTTGGGTGTTTGTGTAGCAGGTTTAATCGGTGGCCCACCAGTCACAACTTATGGTGAAGTTACGGGCGCTGTGATGATCACAAAAAATGATAATCCTAAAATCATGACATACGCTGCAATTTTTGCAATTGCTATGGCATTTATGGGTAAATTCAATGCATTCTTGAATTCCATTCCATTACCTGTCATGGGCGGCATTATGATCCTATTATTCGGTACAATTGCAAGCATTGGTTTAAAAACGTTAATTGATGCAAGAGTGGACATCATGATCCCTCGCAACTTAGTGATCATCAGTGCAACATTGATCACAGGTGTTGGTGGCTACACAATCAACGTGGGCAACTTCCCATTTGCAGGTGTTGGCTTGGCTGCAGTTTTAGCCATTGTATTAAATCTTATTTTGCCAAAAGCACCAGAAGAAAAGACAGCACAATAAATTTTTATAATAGATTAATTTATAAATTAATCTATTATAAAAAAATACAAAAACCTCCAACTTTTGGAGGTTTTTGTGTATGATAAAGATAATATGATATTACAAACCATTTATTAGTAAATCAAATAATTTATATATACATAATAATGATGATAATTACACAAATAACACAATAAAAATGTGTTATTAATATTTACTTATTAAACAATAGATTCATGTTTGATCATTATTAATTGTTGACACTGCAACACTTAGGAGCGATCGTGAACCACATACTTTTATGGCTGCTACTCTATTTAGCTAATGCTTTTGCCTTGGCAGAGGTTCACTCTATCCAACACAATAAAGCCACACAACAATACTATTTATTTTCTGTGGAACGTGTAAAAAATGCAGAAGAGATGCTAGAAAGACTTTCTCGCAAACTAGAAGCAGGTGAAGTAGAGGCTGCAAAAGAGGATTATATTAAAGCACATTATCAATATGAATCTGTTCGCCCTTTGATTCTACTGTTTCCCAATCTGAATAATCTTGTCGATATTAGGATCAATGATCTCCCTAATGATACCAATGACATTAATTTTATCGGTTTTCATGCTTTAGAATATGAGCTGTTTATCAAACATGATATTGCTCGCTCTTTAGTTGAAAGCAAGAAACTCATTAACAATCTAGAAGTCATGATTCATTTTCTAGAACATCAGGAAATCACCTTTAAACATATGATAGATCTATGGCCAAAATTTATTCGGCAAATCTTGGTGCATAAATTGCCTGGTCACGATAGCTTGTACAGTTACTCTGGCCTTGGCGAAATTGCAGCCAACATGGAAGGGATTCATTTAATTGTTCATCAAACTCGCTCACTATTTCCAAAACCACTCTATCAAGAGTTTGCTCAAATAGAAAACAACATTGAAGCAATATTATACCGCTATCGGTCTGGCGACCTGCACCAACCTTATTCAAAACTCACAAATAAAGATCGAGAGTTATTAAAACAAGCAGTCATTCACTTAGATCATCTATTGATTCAAATGAATGAGATTCTTTCAAAAACTCTCGAATAAGCACAATCTCTTATTCCGCAAAAACATTTGGATTGCGATTTTTAACAATCGCATTCGTAACACGAATCGTCGATATTAAACGATCATCATCTTTTGCATAAATATTCACATCCCAAACATGAGTGCTTTTACCTCGATGGACAATCTGTCCTTTTGCCACAACTATTTCTCCTGTACGCGCCGAAGAAATGTGACTTGCACTGATTTGCATCCCCACACAACTTTTCTCAGGCAGAGCTATGCTAAAAGTACCAACACCTGCAACCGTTTCTGCCAGTGCAATTGTTGCACCGCCATGCAAGTAGCCATATGATTGAATCGTTCTTTCATCCACTGGCATGGTAGCTTCCACATAACCATCTTCGCTCACAGTAAATTCAATGCCTAAATGCCCTACTAATGTTTCACGCGTATGGCTATTCATCTGTTCAATAGTTAACATTCCATATCCTCTTATTAAATGTTATTGAGCTCTCATTCTAGAGCAAATAATGGTAAAATTGTGACTAATTGTTTATTGATTCCTCAAAGGAGCGATCTTGTACTTCTTTTTATTATTTCAATTCATTGGGTTAGTTATTATTGTTGGTAGCTTTATTGCTTATGCAAAACATAAAGAAATTCCCATTTTCTTTTTCATTTGGCACAAAAAGAAAAGCTTTTTTGCTTGCGTAGTATTGATGTTTGCCATCATTACTTTAATTTGCATTAAGCCCATTTATAACAATGTGAAATGTTCATACAACGGCCACAGCCTAAACAAATCCACAAAATACGACTGGATCAATGGCCAATGCCAAATCGAATTTGGCGTCGGTAAAAATGGCAAACCAACTTATGTGCCATACGAAAGAATTCGTGGAAATTCCACTAACGATGCAGCAGATGATGCAGGAGCAACTGAGTAAATAACATGATTCAAGAAGATATTAAAGGTAAACGCGTCATCGTCGGCATGTCTGGCGGTGTTGATTCATCCGTTGCAGCACTTTTATTGAAAGAACAAGGCGCAGATGTTCATGGCGTATTCATGAAAAACTGGGAAGATAACTTTGAAACAGGTTATTGCTCCGCAGAAGAAGATGTCAAAGATGCCCAAAAAGTTTGCGATACTTTAGGCATTCCATTACATAAAGTGAACTTTGTAGAGAACTACAAAGAGCGCGTTTTTTCATACTTTTTAGAAACATTAAAAATGGGATTAACACCAAATCCTGATGTTTTATGCAACAAAGAGATCAAATTTAAAGCTTTCTTAGATTATGCTAATGAAATGGGTGCGGATTACATCGCAACTGGACATTATGCGCGCACGGCTCGTAAAGATGGACAAACGTATTTATTAAAAGGCTTAGATAACAACAAAGATCAAAGTTATTTTTTACATCTACTGAGTCAAACACAAATCAAGAATGCTCTATTCCCTGTTGGCGATTTAGAAAAACCTCAAGTCCGAGAGCTTGCATTAAAACATAAACTCATCACTTATGATAAAAAAGATTCCACAGGCATCTGCTTCATTGGTGAGCGTGATTTCAATGAATTCATCGGCCAGTACATTGCGTCCAAACCTGGCGATATGATGACTGTCGATGGTGAAAAAATCGGTGAACACCAAGGCTTATCATTTTATACCATTGGCCAACGTAAAGGCTTACACATTGGCGGTGTGAAAAACTCTTCAGGCGAACCATGGTTTGTTGTAGAAAAAGACATTGAAAACAATCGCGTGATTGTCGCCCAAGGTGAACATCAAGCATTGTATAAACAATCATTGACAGCACGTGATGTTCATTGGATCAATACCAATATTGATTTAGAAAATATTAATCAAAATCTCACTGCAAAAATTCGTTACCGTCAACAAGATGAATCTTGTTCTATTCAATTCTTAGAAGATGGCCGTATCTTCGTTGATTTCAAAGACCCGCAACGCGCAGTCACACCAGGACAATCCATTGTGTTTTATCATGGAGATATCTGTTTAGGTGGCGCGATCATTGAACGATAGAAGATGATATAACTCTTAATAAAAAACCAAGTTCTTCAACTTGGTTTTTTATCGCTATAACTTTTAAAAATCTGTTAGAAATCTTGTTGCCTGTTACGTGTGAGTGTATTAGTTTGATAGCCATAAATGGTATCTTTCCACAAGTTATCAGTGTTCGGACCAAAATTACCCAAACCTTTAAACTCAAACTGCAAGTAAGCTTTCCACTCTTTCTTTTGATCTAATAAATTATTTCGATAATAACGCGCTGCAACACGAGTTGCGACACAACAATCACTATACTCAAATCCTAAGAATGAGTCATTAAGACGATTTTCTTGTAAAGAGTAGTTATAACGCCCTACAACAGCCCAATTACTATTAACTGCCCAATAAGAAGTCACATCTAATTGATGAGTGATATAGTCATTACTATAGTTACGATCCCTAGAATAACGCTGACCTACATTAATAATCTTACGGTCTTCTGGCTGATATTTTAAGTCATAAGATAAACGCGTTGTCTTTTTACTATCTGGCGACCATTGCCATGTCATACGCCCAGAAAAATCTTCCGTTAATTGAACATTACTTTCAATGAACCACTCTGAACTACGATTTCTATTACAACGTTCCGCAACATTAGAAAAGCCTGAATTAACAGCATAACATTCGCCTTTTGTCGGTAAATCCTTGCCTAAAGTTGTGCGAGGATCGTCAATATAATAGATCTGCCCTGCTGATAATCTAAAATGTTCAACACCCGTTTCTTCATTAATAAAGCGCGTAGTTAAAGCTGTTGTGATTTGATTAGCATTACCCTGCCTATCTGCCCCTGTGAATTGATTCGTTGCAAATAAACTATCAAAACTTGGTGTAACAGAACCTGTATCAAAAATCGGAATGTCTGACTGATTGCGATATGGTACATACAAATAAAACAATCTCGGCTCTAAAGTTTGAACAAAATTACCACCACCAAATAAGTTCTTAAACGATGTGTCACGCTCCAATACAATCCCAGTATCTACACTAAAAATTGGTAAACTTCTATTCAATGTTGATGGCTGATTTGGGCGTTGATAACCTGAAAAATCTTGATACTTCAAGTCATAATGCGTATAACGATATGCCAATCGTGGCTCAAAAAAGCCCCAAGAATTTTCTGCACGGAATCCCACATAAGGCATCACATCTAAACGAACACCTGATTTTGGTCGATTCGGTAAACTACGCGTTACATTCGTTGTAAAATTAACGGCTTCACCATAAATACCATAATAAATACCATTATCTGTTATCCATTCACCATTGAATAACAACTGCGGCATGCGCGCATAAGGATCATTTGGAATCACATCGCGATCTAAAACTTGGAAATGTTGGAAACGTAATTTCGCCTGCCAGTTTTGATCCGCATAAGTTAACTCACCTACTCGTTCTAAGTTTGTTTTTGTTAATAATCCAACGGCATCTTGAATATCTTCAGCATACTGATCATCAGATACTTGTTGGAATAAAATTCTACCATTTAATTTCGGCAAAAATCTTAACTGCTGCTCGAAGAATACAGACCAACGTGTTGTATTATCTTTTTTGTAATTAGGGTTACCTGATGCTAATTCAGCATTATATCGATTATTTTGATCTTTCTTAAAAACTCGATCATGTGGTAAAACTTCCACCGCCAAAGTTGAATATTGCCATTCATTTAAATAACGGGCTTCTGCACCTAAAATCAAACCACGTTTTGTATAAAAACCTGGCGTTAATGTCATATCAAAATTAGGAGCGATATTAAGATAATATGGCGCTCTGACAGACAATCCACCACTTTTATCCATAGAAATAACAGGGAATAAAAAACCCGTTTGTCTGCGATCATCTATCGGAAAAGAAAAATATGGCGAATATAAAACTGGTACGCCAAAGACCGCTAATTTAGCGTGACGCGCAACGCCTCGCCCAGTCTCTTCATCTAAATGTAACTCATCTGCCGATAACTGCCATACTTCTGTACCAACAGGACAAGTTGAATATGTCACTTGCTCAAAATCTGAGGTCCCTTCATTTTGACGATTAATCGCATAACGTGCTTTACCTTGCGCTTCAATCTGATGCATGTAATAAGTTACATTTTCACCTTCATACTCTCGACTATTAAGATACGAAGTAAAACTATCAGACTCGATCACCGCTGAATCTGATGCATAACGAATATTTTGCTTTTTGCCCGTTAAAACATTCTTTTGTCGATCTAAAACAAGGTGATCCGCATCGATTCTTGCATTGCCATAATACGCAACAATGTCTTCCCTAATCGTGGAAAATTGTTCATTGCTATCTGCATATCGTCCTGACAAATAAACTGTTTCATTATCTGCATCATTGGATGCTGGTTGAACATATTCAGCAAGAGGGCTCACTCGACATGCACCAAATGCACCCGATGGCGGAGATTGAGCCATGGATGGTGCTTGTGTTAAACCCAAGATCAACGCAATATAGATTTTTTTTCGTTGGCTTATATTTTTCAAAGGAAAATCCAATCATTCATCAATAGATGTGATCATCATATCAGATCACATCAAATATATATGTTGTTTAAAAGACCTAAAAATCCATCAAAGTGACAATGTCATAACCATTGATTTTTTCTCGGCCCTTTAGCTCTGTTAATTCCACTAAAAAAGCACAGCCAACAACTTCCCCACCTAATTTTTCCACCAACTCAATGGTTGCTGCAATTGTGCCACCTGTTGCCAATAAATCATCACAAATCAGCACTTTTTCACCTGGTTGAATTGCGTCTTTATGCAATTCAATCAATGCTGTGCCATATTCCAAAGCATATTCAACACATTCCGTTTCACGCGGTAATTTGCCTTTCTTTCTTGCAGGTACAAAACCAACATTTAAAGCATAAGCAACGGGACAACCCACAATAAAACCACGCGCTTCAGGGCCTACAATTTTCTGCACACCTTTTGCTTTTGCAAATTCCACCAATTGATTAGTCGCATAAGCATAAGCTTCACCATTACCCAACAATGGCGAAATATCTCTGAAAATTACGCCTGGCAAAGGATGATCAGGAATACTAATAATATAATCTTTTAAATTCATAATGTTTGATCCTTTGATCAGCCTGGTGGCCAACTTAATTGACGGCCAGCCAAAATATGCATATGAATATGATTAACCGTTTGGCCACCATCTTCATTACAGTTCATCACTAAACGGTAGCCTTTTTCATCAAAGCCTAACTCTTTAGCGATTTTTTTAGCTGTTAAAAATAATTTCCCCACTAATGCTGCATCAGCCTCTTCAATATCATTCACTGTTGGAATTTCTTTTTTGGGAATGACCAAAATATGTTCGGGTGCCTGTGGACTAATGTCACGAAATGCCAAAATTTCATCATCTTCATAAATGATGGTTGCAGGAATTTCTTTATTGATAATCTTTGTAAAAATTGTACTCATCATCACATCCTAAAATCGCTGTCTCGCTCTAAAAGCATGAGAAAGTGTACTGCTATCTAAATATTCTAGTTCTCCACCCATCGGTACACCATGTGCAATTTTTGTGACTTGCACATTGTAAGGCTTGGCAATTTCATCAATGTAAAATGCAGTTGCCTCACCTTCTACTGTTGGATTGGTTGCTAAAATCAATTCTTTGATAACACCTTTAGATAATCGCTCTTCCAATAAATCCAAACCCACATCCTCAGGGCCAATGCCATCTAATGGCGAAAGATTACCCATTAAGACAAAATATAAGCCTTTATATTCAACAGATTGTGATAATGCGAATACATCTGCAGGATTTTCAACCACACACAACAATGATTCATCACGTGTTGGATCACTGCAAACCAAGCAAATATCTTCATCTGTTAGATTACGACATTGTGTACATTTACGAATATCCGTCATTGCACCTTCAATGGCTAAACTTAGTTTCTGCGCACCATTTGGATTACGCTCAAGCAAATAAAGCGCCATTCTCAGCGCTGTCTTTTGCCCAATACCTGGCAGGATTCTTAAAGAATCCACCAGATTTTTAAGCGCTTTTGGATAAAGCGAACTATTCATTAGAAACCAGGTAATTTCATACCAGCAGGCAAATCCAATCCACCTGTTACAGATTTCATTTTTTCTTGAGAAGTAGATTCTACTTTAGATAAAGCATCATTAAATGCCGCACCAATCAAATCTTCCAACATTTCTTTATCATCCGATAATAATGAATCATCGATTTCGATTTTACGAACAACATGACGGCATGACATTTCAATTTTCACTAAGCCTGCACCTGACTCACCCACAACATTGATCTCTGCCAATGCTTCTTGTGCTTTCATCATATCTTCTTGCATTTTCTGGGCTTTTTTCATCATCCCAGCGATACCGCCTTTCATCATCATTTGGATATTTCCTTCACTAAAAATTTGTATTATACACTATTCATCAGCCAGTATTAACGATGAATCAATTACATTTGCCTGACATTCAGTCACTAATAATTGCACAACTGGATCATTTTTAATTTGCACCAATGCATCGACTTTTTTCGCATGCAGCTCTTTATCTGCCCTATGATTAAAATCATCTTCCACCATTTCAAATTCAACGGCTGCAATCTTACACTGAATATCAGAACTTAAAATTTTACCAACTGCTTCGGCAATATTTTTTTCTGCATCTGGAATATTGAATGCATGATCTGATTGGGATCTTTTTAATGTCAACAAATGCCCATCAAAAGATTCAAAAACCAAATTACGCACAATCCCTAAACTCAATCCCGTAATTTCTAAATTACGAACGATTTCCAGCCATTCTTCATTATTGTTTAAAGCAATTAAAGACTGAGCATTCTCTATACATTCAACAGGTTTCGCAGATATTTTTTCCATCACTATTGGCGATGATTCATTCATTTCATCATCAATCCAAGGCGGAATAATTTCTTCTGCAACAGTAGCAGCCACTTCAACTATTGGTTCAATAGTCGGTTCAACAACTGGCGCTGGCATTATCCTTTCTACTGTCGGCTCAGCTTGAACTTCATTCAAAATATTGGCAAAAGATGGTTTTGCAACTGAACTGGAATGCGCAACTTGAGTGTGAGCAGCCGCTTTTGGCGCGACTTTTCTAGCGGACGCTGAATGATTACTATCTGGCGTAAACAGCAACATACGCAACAAAGTCATCTCCAAACCCATCAATGGCTCAGGATGCATTTCTAGATCTTTACGACCATGTAAAGCGATTTGATAATAGAGTTGTAAATCTTCCGCCAACATTTGCTCAGATAAAGATAACCATTCCTCTTGGTGCGTATCATCTAAATCAATAAAGCTTGAATCTATTTGTAGCAATGTTAATTGATGGAATGCGTCTATCAACGCCTCCAATAGCGCAAATGGATCAGCACCTGATGCAATCACTTGTTTGGATGCTTGCAACACTGCTGTTTGATCTAAATCTGCAAGAGCCTTTAAGATCATTAACGTATATTGATCATCCATTAAACCTAACATTGTTTGAATCGATTCAAATTGCAAGTCACCATTTGTATAAGCAATGCCTTGATCTAATAAGGACAAACTATCTCGCATACTGCCTGCGCCAGATTTAGCTATCAATTCCAAACCTTTTGATGAATAGCTAATGTGCTCTGCATCCATAATCATAGATAAATGATTCGTGATTTCAGTCGCTGGAATTTTTTTCAAATGAAAACGCAAACAGCGAGATAAAACTGTCACAGGTAATTTTTGAGGATCGGTTGTTGCCAAAATGAATTTGACATGCTCAGGCGGCTCTTCCAATGTCTTTAATAGCGCATTAAAGCTGCTATTGGATAACATGTGTACTTCATCTATGAGATAAACTTTATAACGACCACGCGTCGGAGCATATTGCACATTGTCTAGAATCTCGCGTGTATCTTCGACTTTAGTTCGAGATGCAGCATCAATTTCGATCAAGTCAACAAAGCGTCCTTGATCAACTTCCTGACAAATACTACAAACACCACAAGGATGAGAACTTACACCTTCTTCGCAGTTTAAAGATTTTGCTAAAATTCGGGCCAGCGTAGTTTTACCAACGCCACGAGTACCTGTTAGTAAAAACGCATGATGAAGACGATTATTATCCAACCCATTTGTTAAGGCGGTGACAACATGCTTTTGCCCGATAACTTCGTGAAAGTTTTTTGGACGCCATTTACGCGCCAAGGCTTGTGTTGCCATATTGGATGAACTCCTATTTTTACCTGCCTAAAATGGAGATGACCTACACCAGCAGACCCTCTGCACGCAAACCTAATACGTGTGCTGCTTCCTTCCGGACCTGACACGGTGCGTAATAATTCACTGCGAGGAAACCAATGTAGGTCACCATAATAATTTTTGGAGGCTGAACCCAGAATCGAACTGGGATCCGCGGTTTTGCAAACCGATGCATTACCACTATGCTATTCAGCCTATTTGGAGCGGGAAACGAGACTCGAACTCGCGACCCCAACCTTGGCAAGGTTGTGCTCTACCAACTGAGCTATTCCCGCTTTGCAAATCAGAAGCGTATTATAGGCAATTTAAACTAATGGTCAAGGTTAATTATTGCGCAATTTTAATTTAAACACTTTTGATTATGATTTCAATATCAATCCTACTCTTTATTAGCTAGAATAGTACTTTGTATTTTCGCTTAGATTCAATAATAGAATAAATTAACATTTAAAGATAGAGATCATGACACAATACAAAGTAATTTTTTCAGGGATCATTCTGCCTGGGCACGATGTCAACATTGTTACTCAAGACATTAAACGTACTTTAAAGCTGACAGATGAGCAATGCATTAATTTCTTCTCTGGTAAGCCTATTACCATTAAAGAAGATATTGCACTAGAGCAAGCTCACGCAATTAAAACCGCACTGGAGAATAAAGGTCTATTGATCAACCTCGAAGAGATTTCTATCGAAGCAACTAAAGAAACAACTAAGCCGCAAAGACAACAGCTCAAAGCGATAAAACCTGCACATAACGCTCAACACAATAATAAAGTCTATTTAGGCGAAGAAGATGCGCCATCTTTCTTCAAATTCTCCTTTGACGGACGTTATGGCCGCTTAAATTTTATTAATGCTGTTTGGGCGATTTATGGCATGACATTTCTGGCCGCTTTCATTACTTCATTAATCGGCGGTTTTCTACAATCTGAAGCTCTCACTATAATCTTAGTAATCATCATTATTATTTTGATGCAATACTTTTACATGAGAGCCATCGCCCTACGCTTTCACGATCTAGACCAATCTGGTTGGTTATGCTTATTGTCATTAATCTCCTTCATTCCTTTTGCTGGTGGACTTTTTGCATTAGGATTCACCATATTTCTAATGGCTGCCGCTGGCACTAAAGGTGATAATAAATTTGGTGAACAACCAGAGAAAGGCCATATTATTGGATTGATTTTAACGTGCATTGCACCTGTTGCACTCATTGCAATTATCATTGCCTTTGCTGTACCTGCTTATAATGACTATACAAAACGCACCTATGCAGCAGAAGGTATTGCTCTCGCATCCGCACCCAAAATGGCCATAGCAGAATATTACAGAGAACATAAAAAACTCCCTGCAACCAATCAAGCGGCTGGTTTACCTGCACCCAACACTATAATGAGCGGCGCTGTTTCTAGCATTGAGATCAATCATGGCAACATTACTGTTCAATACAATGGAAAGCTTGATTACGGCACTATTATTCTAACCCCTGAAATCTTTGGTGGAAGCATTCAATGGCAATGTACACAAGGTACATTAAAAAGCAGTTACCGACCAATCAGCTGTAGAAATTCACCTTAATTAATAAATATTCGTGCAAAAATAATCCAACTTTGCCTATACCAAATCCATCATAGCGATTATAATGCTTCCACTATTTAACATTCTGTTTTTTTATGAGGTGTATTATGGGTTCATTTAGCATTTGGCACTGGATCGTAGTTTTAGTGGTTGTATTGGCTGTTTTTGGTACAGCAAAGTTGCGTAATATCGGTGGCGACTTGGGAACTGCCTTGAAAGGTTTCAAAGATGCAATGAAAGAAGATGATAAAAAAGAAGAACAAAAAGTTGAAACTGTTGAGCATAAAGCTGAAAACAGTGAAGCTACTGCAAAAGAAAGCAAAAAAGATAACGCGTAATATCTACTTCTATATTGAATAACAAATAATGTTTGGTATCAGCTTTGGCGAATTCGTCATCATTTTTACTGTCGCACTGATTGTCATTGGCCCTCAAAAGCTACCTGAAACAATCCGTACTGTCGGCTCGTTGATTCATAAAATCCGTTCTTTCACCGATCAGGTGAAAAATGACGTTTCTAAAGAGTTTCAAGTGGATGACTTGAAGCAATCTTTCTTAGATACAAAAGACAGTTTTACGAATCAGATCAAAGATACAGCTCATCTTGATGAAGTTAAGAAATCATTGCACGAAGCACGTGCAGCAACTGAAAGCTCTATGCGAGAATCTCAAAAAGCTATTGATCAAAGCGCTCAACCAAATGTTAATCTTCAGTCCAATAAAACTGATTGGACACATAATCATCCTGAATCTGAGGCAGATGCAGATCTAGCTGACCACTACGATTATCATTTCGATGATAATGTCATAACAGAACCACCGAAAAATTATAGTGCTTCTGTAGAATATCGCGCACACCCAATACAGCCAGCGAATCTCGAAGCATTACTTCAAATCTGCCAAGCTAGACAATTTGAGTTACTTTCCCAAAATGAGGAAGCAAAACTCTTAACCTATCAATTAAAGTACTCTAAACCTAGAGAGATCAAAAACCTATCCAGCGTTATTGACAATTACTATGACACTTTAATTGAACTTAACCATCAATAACCTTATGTCATCTATTGATACCATTTTTTCTGAAAAACGAAAAAAGACAGATTTTGCCTTCAACGAAGAAGTTGTGAATGTTTTTTCAGACATGATCAAACGATCTGCGCCGGGCTATCCAATGATTATCGAACAAATTGGACGATTCGCACCATTATTTGCAGAAGATAACTCTAAAATCTATGATCTTGGTTGCTCTCTCGGCGCGATCTCCAATGCACTGCGCCACTCTATTAAAACAGACAATACAGAAATCATTGCCATTGATAATTCATCCGCAATGATTGAAAAGGCAACACAATTTTTCCAACTGCAAGATCAAGTACACGATGGCTTAATTCCAATTCGATTAGAGCAAGCGGATATTACTCAAATATCGTTAGATCCTGCATCAATTATAGTATTAAATCTAACACTACAATTCATTGATCCACCTGAACGATTAGCACTGTTGACTAAAATTCGTCAAAGCCTATTACCAACAGGTGCACTATTCTTATCAGAGAAAATTTATTTTCATGATCCAGAAGAGCAAGCTGTACTCGATGATATGCATTTAGCATTTAAGCGTGCCAACGGCTATTCGGAATTAGAAATCGCTCAAAAACGCGAAGCCATTGAAAATGTCATGCGCATTGATTCATTCGAGATCCATAAAGCACGCTTGCATGAAGCAGGATTTACTCGTGTTTACCAATGGTTTCAATGCCTTAATTTCATCTCTATTGTCGCCCTACCTTAATATATTATGATTGATTACTCTGCTATTTCTAATTTCTACCGCAATACTGATTTAAGTGCATGGACTCAAAAACTCGACACTTGGTTGCCACAACATATTACAGAGAATATTCATGGTAACTTTGACGAATGGCAAGCAATATTAGATCAATTACCTACAATTGAAAACCTTAGTATTGATTTAGTGAATGGTGCTATTTTAAAAGGTCAAACAGACGAAGTAGCTTTAGAAGCCTCCCTTCGCAAATTAATGCCGTGGCGCAAAGGCCCTTGGCAATTCTGCGATACATTTATCAATACCGAATGGCATTCTGATTGGAAATGGGAACGCGTTGCACCACATATTGATTTGAAATATAAAAATGTCTTAGATGTTGGCTGTGGCAATGGTTATTATGGCTATAGAATGTTAGGCGCTGGCGCAAAATCAGTATTGGGTATTGATCCGAACTTTCTATTTCTATCACAATTCAAAGCATTCAAGCATTACACGCCCGAGCTACCAATTTGGCAATTACCCATTGGCTTAGAAGCCATCACAGAAGAATTAGAATTTTTTGATGTTGTATTTTCTATGGGTGTACTTTATCACCGCCGATCGCCCATTGATCATTTGAGTGATTTGAAAAAGTTACTCAATAAAAAAGGCACATTGATTTTGGAAACAATGGTTGTTGAAGGTGATGAGCATACCTGTTTAATTCCCCACGATCGCTACGCACAAATGCGCAATACTTGGTTCATTCCATCTGTTAAGATGCTAGAAATTTTCTTGAAACGCGTTGGCTTTAAAAATGTTCGTTGCGTGGATTTAAACCAAACATCCATTGAAGAACAGAGAAAAACAGATTGGATGACTTATCAGTCATTGGAAGATTTCTTAGATCCTAACGATCACAACAAAACAATAGAAGGCTATCCTGCACCACTGCGCGCTGTCATTATTGCTGAGCAGTGATGCAATTCATCATTAACCCACTTCGGGATTGACCCAATTTTCTTCAGGCTTCTCTTCCTTAAGTGCATTAATGATATTATCAACCGCACATTTTGCCATAGCATAACGAGTTTCCACTGTTGCCGAACCCACATGAGGTGAAAGCAAAACGTTGTCTAGTTTCAACAATGGAGAATCCATTGGCAATGGCTCGACTTCATACACATCCAAACCTGCCGCTCGTATAGTTTTTGCCTGCAAAGCTTTAATCAATGCTGCTTCATCAATTACGCGACCACGCGCACCATTGATTAAAATTGCTGTAGGCTTCATGAGCGCCAGCTTATCCGCTGTAATTAATCGATCTGTTTCTTTCACCAAAGGCACAATCACTACAACAAAATCAGATTGCCTCAATAACTCATCTAGATCACAACGTTTAGCTTTATATTCAGACTCCACATCTGCATGGGATGAACGATTGTAATACAACACATTCATATCAAATCCACAATGAGCACGTTTTGCAATGGCTTTGGCAATTCTTCCCATCCCAATAATACCAATGGTTTTGCCATAAACATCTGTACCATAATATTCGGGCGATATCCCTTTTTGCCATTGCCCATTGTGAATATATTGAGACAATTCTGCCGTTCTTCTTGCTGTTGCCATCAATAATGTAAAAATCAGATCCGCCGTACCCTCAGTTAATACAGTGGGAGTATTCATCAAACGGACTTTTCGCTGACTTAAAGCATTTAGATCATAATTATCAAATCCAACAGATATTGTGGATGCTGCTTTTAGATTAGGTACCTTTGCCAGAAATGCTTCATCGATGCGAGTTGACATATTAGCACCAATCATCCCATCTGCATTCTTCATGGCGTTAATAAACTCATCAGGGTTGGCATCAGGACTTTTATCAAAAATCGTCAGATTAAAAGCCTGCTCTAATCTCTCTTGTTGATCTTGCGGGATAGAACTATACAGTACAACATTTTTTTTCATGCTGAATCCTCATTAATGGAAATGGCTTAGCATCAAGGCTAAGCATTCAAGCATAACGAACACCATAAAAATGCACAACTATTACTGAGGCAATAAAAAAACCTCATCGAAAGATGAGGTTTTAAAATTTTGGAGCGGGAAACGAGACTCGAACTCGCGACCCCAACCTTGGCAAGGTTGTGCTCTACCAACTGAGCTATTCCCGCAGAAAGTGAAGTAATTATAGCGATATATTTTTAATCGTCAAGCGTAAATCTTAAACAATTTACATTTTATGTGAGATAATCTCCTGTTCTTGATTCACTTCAATTTGGAAAGGTGCGGTTTTGAAACATCTCTCTCTAAAAGTCATGGCAACAAGCCTTTTACTTCTCATCGTTTTTGCCTTATTTGGCACTCAAGTTCAAGCGCAAAGCTTCTCTAATTCACTCATACAAGATCAAACAAAAACTCAACCATCTCTTGTTAATACTCAACAGGATTTTTTGCCGCCTGAGCAAGTTTTTAAACCACAGATCTTTAAAAAAAGTGACAATGAAATTTCTCTAATTTGGGAGATCAACCCAGATTACTACCTTTATAAAAATAAAATCTCTATTCAACCTTTGAACAAAGATATAAAAATTCAAGCAATCATCTGGCCTGAAGCCATCATGCATGAAGATGAGTTTTTTGGCGAGCAACCCATTTATGATCACAGCATAGAGATGCTTATCAAATTTGATCGAGCCATTACTAATGTTAATACTCTCTATTTAAATATTGAAGCACAAGGTTGTGCAAAAGCAGGCTTATGTTTCGCACCCTATCAATGGGAGCAGTCCATCGTAATCGATCCATCCATTACAACGCCTGACTTATTGATCACAGAAACTGATAATGAAGTACCTAGCAGCTTGTTAAATGAACATGATCGCCTAGGTTCTTTCTTAAAAGAGCAGCAATATTTAGCATTACCTTTATTCTTTTTATTGGGTGTTTTGTTAACCTTTACACCTTGCGTATTACCAATGTTACCAATTTTATCAGGCATTTTAACTGGTGAAAAAAACCTAACTAAATCCCGTGGCTTTTTAATTTCTCTTTCATATGTTTTAGCAATGGGCATTGTTTACACAGTTTTAGGCATTGTTGCTGCTATGCTCGGCAGTGGATTGTCCGCAGCACTCCAAAACAAATATGTCTTAATTGGCTTCTCATTGCTATTTGTTGTCTTGGCCGCAAGTATGTTTGGTGCATATCAACTGCAAATGCCTGTATTTATCCAAAACTATTTAAACAAATTTGCAGGTAAATCTAAAAGTGGAACATATGCTGGCGCGGCTATTATGGGCGCACTCTCGGCACTGATTGTTGGCCCTTGTGTCACAGCACCTTTAATTGGCATCATCACACTGATTTCACAAACTCAAGATTATGTATTAGGTGGCTTTGCCCTATTTTCTATGAGCATGGGAATGGGCGTGCCTCTATTAATTCTTGGTCTATCTTCAGGTTATCTATTACCTAAAGTTGGCCCATGGATGAATGCTATCAAAGAGTTCTTTGGGTTCATTATGTTAGGGATTGCAGCTTATTTCTTAGGTAGAATTTTATCTCATTTTTGGGAGAATATACTTTATGCAACCATCGCCTTAGCATTGACACTTTGGTTCATCATTAAAATATTCAGATCTAAACAACTGCCAAAATTTTTCTTGATCCCCACATTATTAACTTTAGGATTCTCAGGATTCTATGGTTATGAAAGTTTACAGAAAAAAGAGCTGCCAAGCTTTACTGGAATCGTTGGATTACATGGTTTAAATGAAGCTTTACAAAATAATCATGGAAAAATCACAATGCTAGAGTTTGGTGCGGATTGGTGCGTTGCCTGTAAAGAGCTCGAAAAATATACATTCAGTGATCCAGAGGTGAAAGAACGCTTCACAAAATTGAATGTTTTAAGTACGGACATCACAGAAAATACCAAGACTAATCAGCAAATTCAAAAGCACTTTGGTATTTTTGGTCCTCCAGCCATCTTATTCTTTGATCAAAATGGCAATGAGATTCCTAAATACCGCGTGATGGGCTATGTACCTGCTGATAAATTCCGTGATCATTTAGATTACATTTTGATGCAAAAATAAAAGCCTTTACCCTAGATTGATTATGTAAGCTCATCTATAATGATGAGCTTACTTATTTCTTCCCAGTTAAATCATTATTTTAACTTCGTATGAATCGATCGCTGACTAATATCTACCGTTTCTTCTTTACTTATGACTTTACAATGGGCTTGTATAAAGGCATTGGCGTCTTTTTGCCTGTTTTAATTGTCTATTTATTGGGTGGAGAATCCAAAAATTTGGTAACTGTTGGCTATGCAAGCTTAACCATTGGCATTGCTGATCAGATTGGCTCCTTCAAACATAAACGCAATGAATTACTGTTGTCGCTATTTGGTACTTTAGCCATCGCATTTTATTTTGCGCAGTTCAATGGATTTTCCTTAGCATTCATTCTCTCTTTATCCATTGTCGTATTTTTCAGTAACTTCATCAGTTGTTTTGGCCCAAAAGCGACAACAATTGGCTTTACTTTTATATTTATCGCCATGATTACAGGGCGAAATACTTATACATTCACAGAATATGTGATAGATTTTGCCTTTGGTTCAATCTTCTATGTCATTTATGCACTCATATTTGCAAAATATTTTGCTGACTATATTTTAAGACAAACATTATCAGGCTGTTATATTCGTTTATCCAAATATTTACGTGCCTTATCTGAATGTTATCGACAAAATAATGATTTGGATAAAAAGTTTGCAAATCTCATTGAGTCACAAACTTTTTTGGTCTCGGAACTACAACAAGTACGAGATCTATTGTATCGTGCACCGAATCGTCATGATCCTAAAATCATCAAAATGGCAGGAGAACTATCACTGTTAACAGATATTTATGATCGCTTAGTGGCACCTTATCAAGATTTCACGACAATCCGTCAATCCTACGAAAACTCAGACATTCAAATCTTCTTCCGTGATCTATATGCTAAAGCTGCCAATAATCTAGATGAAATGGGCATGCATACATTAGGCGGTGGTGAAATGATCCGTCGTCTCGGATTTAAGGCAGAATTGCGAGCTTTAGAATATGAGTTAGAGATCCTTAAAAATCAAAATTTAGAAGGTTCAGCACAAGATGCTTATCATGTTTTGGCTTCTCATTATCGTAAAGCTTGGGTGATGAATCGCCAACTTGATAAGATCAGGCAGCTTTTACTTGGGCAAATTGATGCGCCTGCACTGGGTGATAATTTCAAAAAATATATCTCTCACAGTTATTGGTCTTGGAATATTTTGAAAGAAAACTTATCCTTCTCTTCGGATTACATGCGCTTTGCAATCCGAACAGCAACAGCTATGTTCTGCACCTTAACTTTTATTAATCTTGTTCTGGAACAAAAGCAAATTCTTGGTCACAGTTTCTGGATTGCCTTTACCATTATGACATTGATGCGCCCTGGTTTTAGCATCACAAAAGAGCGAAGCCGCGATCGAATCATTGGTACGATCATGGGCTGTATGTTAGTGGGCATTGTGATCTCATTCCAACCGCCTATCACTTATCTTATTGTTTATATTTTCATCGGCGTTATTCTCAGTAATGCTTTGGGTAGTATTGATTATAAATTATCTGTCATGTTCACAACTTTGTATGTGTTACTCACTTTAAATATTGGCATCAGTACATCTGGTTTAGCATTAGCAGGCGAACGTATTTTAGATACAGCGATTGGTGCTTTGATTGCCATTTCCTTCACCATTTACTTTTTACCTTCTTGGGAAAAACGAGAAGCCCCTCGTTTAGCTGATCGTATTCGCTTCCATATGTATGATCTTTTAGAAATTCTTGAAAATGCATGGATTAAAAAGACAACAGATACATCTGATTTTTATATCAAACTTAAAGATACACAAGCTTTAATCATTCAATTATCCAATTCATTAACGCGCATGCAAAAAGAGCCCCAAAAGTTCCATGGGGATTTCCATTACTACAATGAATTCATGATCCGCCAACAATCTATATTGTCTCAATTGGCAATTTTAGGTTATTCATTGGATCAGCTCGGTAAAGATCCAACAGATATTCCTGAGTTTGCAGAATTAATCATGCTGACAAAAATGCGTCTAGATCCATCCATTCCAAGCAGCGAAAATACAAAACCATTCACAGGACAAGAGCTTAAACCGTTAATTTGGATGGTGGAAGCGAACACATAAAGCTGATGCATATCAATTAAATATTGATTCTACAATTGAGATAGCATAAAAATCAATCATTTTTTCTCAAAAAAAGAGGCTTACCTGCCTCTTTTTTGTATTTAATCTTGATCTATATTAAACAGTTTCAGAAAATTTAGTTCTATGATCAATCGGTAAGTAAGCACAATCGAATCAATTAGTTTAACAGCATATGCCCCAAATAATCTAAATATATTACTGATTGATAAACAATGAAAAACACAATAAAAAAGCCTGCTTTGCAGGCTTTGAATATCAAAATTAAATCTAATGATTAGTTTAATGTACAACCAACAGAGAACAATACCGCAGCAATGCGCACAGATGATTGGATTGCTTGTGTAGTGACTTGATGATCACGCAAGTTTTTCTCATGTGAATCTAAACACATACCACAGCCATTCACAGCTGAAACAGCCATAGAAGCTAGTTCAAATGTCACTTTATCAAGGCCAGGATTTGCCATACTATTCATACGCAAACGCGCTGGAATCGTTGCATATTCTTTATTACTAGTTAAATGCACAAAACGGTAGTAAACATTGTTCATGCTCATAATACTGAATGCAATTTTAGCGCCATTCATCTCTTCTTCAGTCAAAATTGGTGCTGCAAATGCTTCAATGTTTTCAATCAAAACCTTTGATTTAGTGCTCAAAGCAACAGCAACTGCAATTGCCGCGATTTGCTTTTCAGTCAAACCTTCTGAACCAGCTTCACTCAATACATTGCTTAAATTCAAACGCATATCTTTAGCGTAATCTGGCAACATTGCTTTTAATGCATCTACTGACATATCTAAACTCCTTAATTTCTATCAACAAACGGTTTTTATGACTAATTCCTAAAAAGTGCATCTATTATTAATAATTTTTATGAAAAAGTCATATTGATAATCTTGATCGAGATGATAAATAACTTCAAATATCAACAATACCTCAAATAGGATTGTCTTAACGGCTTCTTTGCATATAATAAACGAGGATTATTCAAGGCTTGAAAAATTACTTTCTAACAACATATTGTTAAAAGAGGTTATCGAATCAAAGCCGAATTTATAAATTTTAGTAATTTGTTTACCTAACAAGGAGTGGAGCATGAGTCAAATCGACAGTTTACAATCCAAAGCAACGCTAAAAGTTGGTGATAAAGAGTTTCTTTATCATTCAATTGCAAAAGCTGCCGAAACATTGGGGGATGTTTCTAAGCTACCTAAATCAATGAAGGTACTTTTAGAAAACTTACTTCGCTATGAAGATAACAAAACTGTTAACTTACAAGACATCGAAGCAATTCGTGATTGGTTGAAAGATCGTAAATCTGATCGCGAAATTCAATATCGCCCTGCGCGCGTATTAATGCAAGATTTCACAGGCGTTCCAGCAGTTGTTGACTTAGCAGCAATGCGTGATGCAATGGTTAAAGCTGGTGAAAATCCAGAAAATATCAACCCATTATCACCCGTTGATTTAGTCATCGATCACTCTGTAATGATTGATAACTTTGGCACAAACAATGCATTCACACAAAACGTTGACATGGAAATGGAACGTAACGGTGAGCGTTATGAGTTTTTACGTTGGGGCCAAAAAGCATTCGATAACTTCAGCGTAGTGCCACCAGGAACTGGTATCTGTCACCAAGTTAACTTAGAATTCTTAGCAAAAACTGCTTGGGTTTCTAAAGTAGATGGCAAAGATTGGGTCATTCCTGATACTTGCGTAGGTACAGACTCACATACACCAATGGTGAATGGTTTATCTGTTTTAGGTTGGGGCGTTGGCGGTATCGAAGCTGAAGCTGCAATCTTGGGCCAACCAATTTCAATGTTGATCCCTGAAGTTGTAGGCTTCAAATTGACTGGTAAATTACGCAGCCACGTAACAGCAACTGACTTAGTATTAACCATTGTACAAATGCTTCGTAAAAAAGGCGTTGTGGGTAAATTCGTAGAATACTTTGGTGATGGTTTAGCAGAATTACCATTGGCTGACCGTGCAACAATCTCTAACATGGCACCAGAATACGGCGCAACAGTTGGTTTCTTCCCTGTTGACCAAATCACTTTAGACTACATGAGCTTAACAGGCCGTGATGCTGACACAGTTAAACGTGTTGAAGAATATGCAAAAGCACAAGGTTTATGGCGTAACGCTGGTGATGAACCAGTATTCACAGACGTATTAGAGTTGGATTTGGGTACAGTTGAAACAAGTATCGCTGGCCCAAGCCGCCCACAAGATCGCGTAATCTTGGCTGACTTACCTGCAACAAGCAAAAAATTCATTGCTGACAGCGTAGAAAATCCTGATTTAGCAGTAGACATCAACATTGATGGCGTTGATTTAAAATTACATCATGGTGACGTTGTATTTGCAGCAATCACATCTTGTACAAATACTTCTAACCCAAGCGTAATGATGGCAGCAGGTTTAGTTGCTAAGAAAGCAGCTGCTCTTGGCTTGACTCGTAAACCATGGGTTAAAACATCATTGGCACCAGGCTCTAAAGTTGCAAGTGAATACTTAGAAAAAGCTGGTTTGATGGAACACTTAGAATCAGTTGGTTTCTTCTTAACTGGTTATGGCTGTACTGCTTGTATCGGTAACTCAGGTCCGTTAATTCCTGCTGTTGCAAAAGCAATCGATGACAACAATATGACTGTTTCAGGTGTTTTATCTGGTAACCGTAACTTTGAAGGCCGTATTCACCCACAAATCCGTGGTAGCTGGTTAGCATCTCCTCCTTTAGTGGTGGCTTACTCGATCGCTGGTTCTACGAACATTGATTTGACAAAAGATCCAATCGCGCAAACAGCTGATGGTAAAGATGTATTCTTAGCGGACATTTGGCCATCCAACGAAGAGATTGCAAAAGAAGTATTGATGATCACAAGCAACATGTTCCAAAAAGGTTACGAAGGCGTGTTTGATGGTGATGAACAATGGCAATCTATCGCAGTAACTGATAGCGAAACTTACGAGTGGAATGCAAAATCAACATACGTTCAGCATCCTCCATATTTCGAGCACATTGACAAACCAATCGAAGCATTGAAATCAATTGATAATGCACGCGTATTGGCTGTATTTGGTGACTCAATCACAACGGATCACATCTCACCTGCAGGTTCAATCAAAAAAGATTCTCCAGCTGGTCGTTACTTGATCGAGCACGGTGTTGCACCAGAAGACTTCAACTCATACGGTTCTCGTCGTGGTAACCACGAAGTGATGATGCGCGGTACATTTGCTAACATCCGTATCCGTAACAAGATGATCCCTGGCATTGAAGGTGGTTTGACTAAGTACTTACCTACTGGCGATGTAATGGCGATCTATGATGCTGCAATGAAGTATAAAGTAGATCAAACACCACTAATCATCTTAGCAGGTAAAGAGTACGGTTCAGGTTCAAGCCGTGACTGGGCTGCAAAAGGTCCTAACCTATTAGGCGTTAAAGCTGTAATTGCAGAAAGCTACGAGCGTATTCATCGTTCTAACTTAATCGGCATGGGCATCTTGGCACTTCAATACAAAAATGGTGACAATGCAGAATCATTAGGTTTAGATGGTACTGAAAGCTTCCACATCGATTTCAATGATGACATCAAACCTCATCAAGACATCAACGTTGTTGCAACTAACCCAGCAACAGGTAAAGAAACTAAATTCACTGTATTGTGCCGTATTGATACATTGAACGAAGTGGATTACTTCAAAGCTGGCGGTATCTTACATTACGTATTGCGTGACTTGATCGCTAAAAGCAAAGCAGCTAAATAATCAATTTTAGCTAGCGAAAAGAATGAAAGCCCATGTTGATCATGGGCTTTTTCTATATCAACAAAATCATCAAGATTATTTTTTAGCATCAATGATGCTAGTTAAAATTCCACCTTTAAATATTAAAGTTTTCATATTGCCGTTTTCTTTGTATGTCACATGATTAATGGCAACATTATTTTCTTTATATGCGATATTATTTTTGTATATAACATCATTTTCCCATGCCACAACTTCATCACTAATGGGTTGCCCACAGATCTCAAGAACATAAGCTTTCGCATCTCCTGTTCTCGCTAATTTATTCTTACAGCGAATAGAATCTGCATACGATAACGATGTTACAGAAAGTAATAACAGAGTAATGAATAATTTTTTCATGATGAGCTCCTTAGTGTTATGATTTTAAATGTAAATAATGAATGATCTGATTTCGGCTACCGCGCCAAATTAATTTTTTGTCTGCTTCTGATTCTATAAATTGACCATCGATCAATACATCAATATAACTCAAAAGCACTTTTTGCTCATCCGTTAAATCTTGCAATCGATAACCTGTCCAAACCCAAACATCTTTATTAGGGCATTCATTTTTCACTCTTTGCAATAGTTTTAAAATGCTTGGCAAATTATCAGGCAATAAAGGATCACCACCTGATAACGATAAACCTTGGCGCTTAATTTTTGTATCTTGTAGATCGTGAATGATTTGATTCTCTAAAGCTTCATCATAAAGCTTGCCTGAAGTAACTTTCCAAGTACGTTTGTTATAACAACCTTTGCATTGATGCATACAGCCTGATACAAATAATGTGCATCGTGTACCCGGCCCATTCACAACGTCCACAGAGTAATATTTATGATAATTCATATTTATTCCCAAAAAGTACTCACGCTCACATCACATGTGAGCGCAATAATGACTTAAATATAAAAACTATAAATGCTTCACTCTGCGCTTTACTTCCTCTTGTTTGCCTTGATTAAATGGCCTTGCATCTGGGCTTCCTAAATAACCACAAACACGGCGCGTAACCGAAACACGATCAGGATTAGAATTACCACAATTTGGGCAAGTAAAGCCTTTGCTTTCACACGCAAATTCGCCTGTAAAACCACAATCGTAGCACTCATCAATCGGCGTATTTGTGCCGTAATATGGTACGCGTGAATAGCTGTAATCCCATACATCTTCAATCGCTTTTAAATTATGCTGTAAGTTGGGATATTCGCCATAACAGATGAATCCACCATTGGCAAAAGCAGGATATTTTTCTTCAAAATCTAGTTTTTCATAAGGATTCACGCTTTTTTCAACATCCAAATGGAAGCTATTTGTGTAATAACCTTTATCTGTTACTCCATCAATCACACCAAATTCTGCTGCATCCAATCGACAAAAACGATCACATAAATTTTCACTTGGCGTGCTGTATAAACTGAATCCATAACCTGTTTCAGCTTTCCATTCATTCACTTTCTGGCGGAGATATTGAATCACTTCAATGCCTTTTGCTTGCTTCATTGCATCATCAAAAGGATGTGTTTCTGTGCCATATAAAGCTTGTAGCATTTCATGCACACCAATATAACCAAGTGAAATAGAAGCTCTGCCATTTTTAAAGATCTGCGCGATGCTATCATCTGCTTTCAAACGAACACCACAAGCACCTTCCATATACAAAATTGGCGCAACGCGTGCTTTGACTGTATCTAATCGTGCAATGCGAGTTAACAGTGCTTGTTGACAGATATCTAAGCGTTGATCCAATAATTGCCAGAATTTATCTTCATTATGTTCAGCTTCAATTGCAATTCTTGGTAAGTTTAAGCTGATCACACCGAGATTATTGCGCCCTTCATGTTGCTCAATGCCATTTTCTTCATAGCGACTTAAAAAGCTTCTACATCCCATTGGCGTTTTGAATGAACCTGTCACTTTCACCACTTGTTCATAATTCAAAATATCTGGGTACATTCGTTTCGATGCACATTCAACCGCCAATTGCTTAATATCATAATTGGGATCACCTGCTTTATGATTGATCCCATCTTTAATGGCAAAAACCAATTTCGGGAAAATCGCCGTTTTGGCTTTTTTACCCAAACCTTTCATGCGTACTTTTAAAATAGAATGTTGAATCAAGCGAGATTCTTCGCTTGTGCCTAAACCAAAGCCAAATGTGACAAATGGCGTTTGCCCATTGGCTGTATGCAATGTATTCACTTCATATTCTAAGGATTGAAATGCATCGTAACATTCCTTTTCTATGCGCTCTTTAGCATAAGCTTCACGATCTTGAATACCCCAATCATCTGCTATTTTCAAATGTTTCTGATAGCTGATTGCCACATAAGGCGCAAGCACTTCATCAATGCGATTAATCGTCGTACCACCATAAATATGACTTGCCACTTGCGCGATGATTTGTGCTGTCACAGCTGTTGCAGTTGTGATGGATTTAGGTTGCTCAATTTCTGCATTGCCCATTTTAAAGCCTTGGCTCAGCATCCCTTCCAAATCAACCAACATGCAGTTAAACATCGGGAAAAATGGCGCATAATCTAAATCATGATAATGAATTTCACCGCGCTCGTGCGCAAGGCTTACTTCTTTTGGCAACATATAACGAGTGGCATAATGCTTTGTGATAATTCCTGCTAGCAGATCACGTTGTGTCGGGATCACTTTGCCATCTTTATTGGCATTTTCGTTCAAAATCGCCGCATTGGTTTGATCCACTAAGCCTTTAATGTCTTGGTTTAATCGGCTCTTTTGCTCGCGGATTTTATCGCGGTCATGACGATATTCTATATAACAGCGCGCCATCTCTTTATATGGGCCAGACATCAAAGCATTTTCAACCGCATTCTGTATTTTTTCTATCGCGATCGTTTGTTGATCTGTCACTGCTTTTGTTACTAATTGTGTGGCATGTTGGCAATAAGCTTCATCATTCACATTGGAAGCTATCGCTGATTTGTATATTGCATCGTAAATTCGTTGTTGATCAAATGACATTTGGCAGCCATCCCGTTTGATTACAATCGTCATGTTCTTTCACTCCAAAACTTAAATTGACAGAAAGGAATAGAACAACATGATAGGAAACCCGATCATAAAAAACAGTCAAAAAATGTTAGTGCGTAAAGCTAAAAAGCCATTGAAATCACAGCAAACATAGCCAATATGAATCCTCACTCATATTTACAAGATGAGAATGTTCTTATCTATATTCTTGATCTGTTTGACTCTTATCAACTGACAAATAGTTAGTTGGTGATGATCCTGTCATATTTTTGAAAAAGGTGGAAAAGGCACTATCATTGGCAAAACCTAATGTTAATGCGATGTCCATCATACTTCTCTGCTCACTCAGCAATTCTATGGCTCTGAATAGTCGCCATTGCTGCCGCCATGATTGATAATTTAAGCCTGTTTCCTTCAAAAAGATGCGCGTAATGGTTCGTTCACTTGCACCAATGTGCTTAGCTAACTCTGACAATGGCGGTGCATAAGTTAATAGATCAAATTTCTGAAGGCGATAATCTTTCGGTAACTCTAAATAATGCTCTTCACGATCTGCTAATTTCAGTTCATCCCACAAAACTAATAACCAATGTGCACCACGCGATGGCAATTGCCAATCCATTGCCCAATCTGATTGTGCGATCTTTTCTAAGATGCATTTTAATAATGGTGAACAGCTCCATGTTGCAGGCTCTTTGGGTAAATGGGGAAAGATTTCAGTATCAATATAAATAGAGCGATAACCCACAACTTCTGTGAAAAATACGCAATGTGTTTGATTTGGTGGCAACCAAACGACTTTTTGTGGTGGAATCACAGATAATTTTTGATCAATCACAACGCGCATGCTGCCTTGCTGTGCAAAGAGTAATTGCCCTTTATTATGCTGATGCTCCCCTGAGTTATGTTTCACCAATTCAGCTGCAATTCCGATGATGCTTATTGCTATTGTATCTGGATCAAAGATTGCATCCGCTTCTATCCATGCCATTGAATTTCCCTAAATTTTTTGAATATTTAACCACAATCACGCTTTTTATCCAAAGTTAACCACATAAATAACAGTAATTATCATTTGCATTTAATAATAATATGCAGCAAGATATCAGCACATTTAAAGGGAGAATACATTATGCAAGTTCATAGAACTGTTGTGCGAGTTGCTCGCAAAGAATTTTTAACGCCTAATTATTTGCGCGTTGTATTAAAATGTGATGATGTTGAGCATTACAAAGATGTATCTTTAGGCGTCAATAATAAATTGTTCATTCCGCCACAAGGCCATTCTACGGTAGAAATGCCTATTTATAACGAAGAAACTCGTAAATGGGACATTGAAAATGAAGCCAATCGCCCAACTGTACGCACTTACACGCATCGTGAAATTGATCTAGATGCCAAAGAACTCATCGTAGATTTTGCAGTACATGAAGGTAATTCTGTGGCTTGCCAATGGGCGATGAATGCTAAGGCGGATGATCAAATCGGTTTAGCAATGAAAAAAAACCATCGTGATGTATTAACAGAAGCAGATCATTATCTATTTGTAACAGATATGACAGGGATTCCTGCGGTATCAGCATTGGTTGCACAAGTGCCAAACCATGCAAGAGTGACAGTGATCACAGAAGTGATGACAAAAGAAGATATATTGCCAGAGCATTATCAAACAGCAGCAGATTTGGATTTGCATTGGTTGATCAACGCGCACCCTGAAACTGGTAGCGATTTATATGATTTAACCAAAACAATGGTGGATTTAATGCCTGCATCACATTTTGTTCATATCACTGCTGAATTCACGACTGTGAAAAAATTACGTGATTACTTACGTAAAGAGAAAGAGTGGACATCACGTGAGTTCTACGCTTGTGCTTACTGGCAGATTGGCAAAAAAGAACACGAAGAGCGCGAAAAACGCATGGATTAATGATCAACAATAGCCTTACATTCACTATATGTAAGGCTGTTTCCATTGTCTCAGAAGTTATTGCTCCACAGGAACATTTGCGTTATTTAATTCTTGCTCGATTTGTTGCATATCTTGTTGAATTGCATTTAAGCCTTCCTGAAATTGGGGATCATTAGCAATCGATGCACCAAAAATAATAGCCCACAATGTTGGAGAGAATACAAAGCCTGCGATCGTCAACAACAATGACAAAATACTCACGCCAATTGCAGCACCATATTTAGTCTTAATGGATAAGATTAAAGCGATAATAGTACAAACTAATGCGATTGGGAAAAATACAATACCAATTGTTAAAATCGCTAATACACCCGCAACACAACCAATAATAGCAGGAATCATACCTTTCTTTTGAGTATTAACAATTTCTACCTTTTCTACTTTTTCTACCTTTTCTGTACTTTCTACAGTACTCATAATTTATTTCCTTATATTTTATAAATTTTTTTTACAATAAATGCTTATTACAAATAAAAAGCGGTGGAATCTTCACATATATACGATCACAAATCAATTCTATTGCCATATAAAGTGACTTTTGTTCATATTCCATACAAAAAACATGTCTGATTTTATAATAATATTGTCTTAGGTTATAAATTAAGAAAATCCAATAACGATTACCATTGTTGCTTTCAAATTATGGTAACTTTTTATGAAACAGACTTTATCTTTGCCCTTGCTGATTGCATTGATGATGTTTCCACAAATTGTGGAAACTATTTATAGTCCAGCACTCACAGATATTGCGACAGCCTTTAATGTAAGCCAAAGCGATGCAGGGCAAACATTATCCCTTTACTTCATTGCCTTTGCATTTGGCGTGGTAATTTGGGGCTACAGTTGCGATTGGTTAGGCAGAAAGCCAACAGTATTAATCGCACTATTCCTTTATGGGATTGCTTGTGTTGCAGCAATCTTTGCGACAAACTTTGATCTATTATTGATGTGCAGAATGCTCATGGCATTTTCAGCGGCGATTGGTTCAATCGGCACACAAACGATTATGCGTGATCGTTTATCAGGCGAAACTTTACGCTATGTATTTTCTATTATGGGCATTGCTTTAGCGATCAGCCCAATCATTGGGATGTTATTAGGCGCATTGATGGTGAGTTTTTCTGGCTATCATGGTGTATTCATTTTATTGGTTCTGATGGCAATTGTTTTATTGGCTTGGGTTGCGTTCATTTTGCCTGAAACTAAACCTGAACATATCAGCAAACCACCATTTTTAGCAACATTAAAAGAGATGCTATGTGATCTTTTCATCTTGAAAAATGCATGCTTAATTGGCTTTTTAAACATTGCCCTATTTGCTTACTATCAATTAGCACCGTTTATGTTTGAGCAATTAGGATTGAGCCATACATTATTTGGTTTAAGTGGAATTTTGCTAGGTTTAGGTTCATTTTTAGGCGCATTTTTGAATAAACGTTGGATTCAAAAATATGCGTTCAGCAGTGAAAAATTGGTCTCGATTGCGAGCATCATTTTATTAATCAGCAGTGCATTGGTTTTAATATTCCAAAGCCAATGGCTCTTCATTTTGCCAATGGTTGGCGTTGTGATGGCTTATGGCATTGCAATCCCCAATATTTTGGCGAAAGCGTTGATGAATTATGGTGATAAACTCGGCACAGCAGGCGCAATTTTGGGTTTAATGTATTACTTAATCATCGGCCTTGGTTTGATGTTAGTGGCTTATGGACAACATTTGGGATTAAGTTTAATGATTTTGAGTGTTTTAGTTTTCATCACTCAACGCATTAAAGTTTAGATATCTTTCATCTTTCCTGAAGAATTTCTCAGTAAGGTTTATAATTATCGCTATTTATTGATTATTCTATTCTTTGATGAAAGGTCAAATGTCTTACTATCGTTACTCAGAACCAAAAATCGGCCGTATGAATCACCTAAAAATCACGCAGAAAACTTCTGCGGGCGCAGTTTTAGAAGGTGATATTTTACTGCCAACCAAATCCATTCCAAGAAGCATTCCTGCCAATATCGGGGATACTTTGGAAGTGTTTGTGTATGCCAATGCACAAGGTAAATTAACTGCAACTACGCAAAAGCCATTCACAGAAGTTGGTAAATTTGCTGATCTTCAAGTGGTGGAAATTTCAGATTATGGCATTTTCTTGGATTGGGGTTTACCAAAAGATTTGATGCTGCCATTTAATGAAGAAGTTGGCACATTGGCGGTTGAAGATTTTGCGATTGTTTATACTTATATGGATGAACGTTCTCAACGCATCACAGCGACCATGAAGTATGATAAATACTTAGATCAAATCCCGCACAGCTACAAAGAAGGTGATGAAGTGATGCTTTTGATCGAAAGCAGAACGCCATTAGGCTTAAATGTGATCGTGAATCATGCTCACCGTGGTTTAGTATTTAAAAGCGACATCAACTATGATGCACAAATCGGTAGCGAAGTGACTGGTTACATCAAAAATGTTCGTGAAGATGGCAAGTTAGATATTCTATTGCAACCTGTGATCAAAACAGCAGAAGATCGTAACAGCTTGGAATCTAAAATTTTAGAAGCTTTAAAAATCAACAATGGTTCATTGCCGATGAGTGATAAGAGCGCACCTGAAGAAATTCAGCGCCGTTTTGGTGTGAGTAAATCATCTTTCAAACGCGCAATTGGTGGTTTATTTAAAGCTAAAAAGATCAGAATTTTTAAAGATAAAATTGAGTTAAATGATTAAGTAGCTGTAAAAAATTGATTTAAAAATAGCGAGCTAGATACATTAATCTACTCGCTATTTTTTTGTATTTAAACGTGCTATTCATCATCGTAATATGGATCTAAGCTTGCTCTATTATCGATTAGAAACGTTTCTAAATTATCTGAAATTTTCACCATCATTGTTTCATCTAAAGCCCCCATGCCACTTGCATGGATCGTTTGTGTTATTTTATGCATTAAAATAGCAACACCGCCACCATCATCACCAATCATGATGTACTCAGGTAAATATTCTGCCACTTCATAATCCAAATTTCTTGCATGAATGATGTCATTTGAATAGATGATCAAGCTTGTTTCACCTTCTAAATCACCATTGATACCATCACATATTTTATAAAAATTCATCAAATCTGATGGCAAATCATTGATCTGTAAATCAGCCACTTCAATAACATCATAGATCGCCTTTAATTCATTTAACTCAATCACGTTTTGTGTACTCCTCAATATTATCTTGGATATTTTGTAATATTTCGCATCATAACAATTCCCATAAAAATATCCTCACTTTCCTTGAAATTTCCATTACACTGATCAATCTTAACTCGATCATTATTGATCATCGCTTTTGGAATGAATCATGAATCAAGAACTCAGAGGACATACGCTCGCCCTGCTCACTATTCTGTTATGGGGCACAACTTTCGTTTCAACAAAAATCCTCTTACACCATGATTTATCACCAATGGAAATTTTGCTCACACGTTTTGTGATGGGTACATGCTTCTTAATGCTACTATTTCCGAAGCGATTAAAAGGTACAACATTAAAGCAAGAAGCATACTTTGCAGCCGCAGGTTTATGTGGCATTACGCTCTATTACTTATTTGAAAACAATGCGCTCATTTATACATTAGCATCCAATGCTGCATTGATTGCATCCACATCACCATTCTTCACTGTATTACTCGCACGCTTTTTCTTAAAAGATGAAACCATTCGCCCACAATTTTATTTTGGTATGGTTTTATCGTTCGTTGGCGTTGGTTTAATGAGCTTTAGTGGTGCAACAGAATTACAAATCAATTTAAAAGGTGACTTTTTAGCATTACTCGCTGCAATCATTTGGTCGTTCTATTCGATTTTCTCTAAGAAAATCAGTTCATTTGGCTATAACACAATCCAAACAACACGCAGAACATTCATGTACGGCATTTTATTCATGTTGCCCATCATTCCATTTGCTCATGTTGATTTCAATATTAATCACTATCTCAACACAACTGTGATTTTAAACTTAATGTTTTTGGGTTTAGGCGCTTCTGCCATCTGCTTTGTGACTTGGAATTTAGCATTAAAATCATTAGGCGCAATCAAGGCAAGTTTATACATTAATGCTGTGCCGATGGTGACGGTAATTTTGTCCATGATCGTATTGCATGAAAGGCTCACGTGGATGTCTGGCACAGGGATTGCTTTAGTTTTGGGCGGATTATCCGTATCGCAATTTAAAAAGCGTAGCAAAGTGATCATTCATAGCGATTCACATCAAAAGTAGATTGTTTCGTCACTTTTCAGTATAGTTCACACATTATTTGATTGAATTATATTGAGAATCATCGTGGCTATCCAAAACTTTTCTGAACTTTCCTTACCAATCGCACAATTAGATAACCTAAAAGACTTAGGTTACTTAACAATGACGCCGATTCAAGCCGTTGCATTGCCTGCAATTTTGAATGGTAAAGACATTGTGGCACAAGCTAAAACAGGGAGCGGAAAAACAGCAGCTTTCGGTATTGGTTTATTGGAAACCATTGATGCAACACAATTCTCTACACAAAGTTTAGTCTTGTGCCCTACGCGCGAATTGGCTGATCAAGTGAGTAAAGAATTGCGCCGTTTAGCACGTTATATTCCTAACTTAAAGATCTCTAGTATTTGTGGCGGTGTTCCTGTTGCTAGACAAGTTCACTCCATGAGCCAACATCCACCGCATATCGCAGTGGGCACGCCAGGTAGAATTTTGGATCACTTAAAGCGTAATACATTAAACCTTAAAAATATCAAAATGTTTGTGCTCGATGAAGCTGATCGTATGCTGGATATGGGTTTTGCTGATGAAATGGATGCCATCATTAGTTATGCACCTAAAAAACGCCAAACATTGCTATTTTCAGCAACGTATCCTGAGAATATTCAAGCCATCAGCTCACGCATTCAACATAATCCTGTGATGGTTAAAATTGAAGAAACTAAAGCGGATGAGCCTAAAATCGATCAATCTGTTGTATTGCACGATAACAATAGCGAAAAAGATGCATTAGTAGCCAAATTATTGTATCGCCATGAGCCAGAATCCACTGTGATCTTCTGTAACACAATCGCCGCTTGTATCGAGTTAGAAAACTATCTCTATTCACAAGATATCGATGTTTTATCTTTACATGGTGATTTAGAACAACGTGATCGCGACCAAGTATTATTGCGCTTCAGCAATCGCAGCTGCCGTGTTTTAGTGGCGACAGATGTTGCAGCACGTGGTTTAGACATCGCAGATTTATCGATGGTGATCAACTATGATTTACCTTTTGATCCTGAAGTTTATGTTCATCGTATTGGTCGTACAGGACGCGCTGGTAAAACAGGGATTGCAGCAAGTTTAGTATTAGCTTCTAAACTGCATCGCTTGGAAGAAGTAGAAGCTTACATCGAAAAATCTATCCCAAAATTTTCAGCGAATGATTTGAAAGATGTGAAGCCAATTTCATTGATCGCACCAATGGTGACAATTGAAATCAGCGAAGGTAAAAAATCTAAAATCAGCGCAGGCGATATTTTAGGCTCTTTGACATCGAAAGGTGAAATTGCAGGTAAAGATGTGGGCAAAATCAACTTATTGCCACTACAAGCTTACGTTGCTGTTTCACGTAAACATGCCAAAGAAGCTGTCAATCAAATCTGGAAATCCCCAATCAAAGGCATTCGTTGCCGTGCAAGAATTGTGGGCGAATAATTCCAAAAAGTCTCATCTTGCATATTCAGCATGATGAGACTTTCATTGATGATGTTATAAATTTAAAACAAAATCCACATAATTGTTCGCGCTTTCTGCGATTTCTTCTTCTGTTAATGTAGTAGCATTTGGCTCATTATTAATGCCATGAACAGAAAAAATGCTACGATAATCTGCTTGGCAATATCGCATCGACAATTCAAAGGGCATCAATAAATTTTCTAAAGAAATACCGCATCGCCCTTCCACTGAAAATTCATGTCCTTGCACACCAGTTGATACAGCCAATGCGACCTTTTTGTGCTGCAAATGTGTACCATTTTCTCCATAAGCCCAACCATATTCTAAAACCTCATCAAACCACTGTTTTAACAATGGCGGAGCACTAAACCAATACATGGGAAATTGAAAAATCAATGCATTATGCTCATCTACTAATGCTTGTTCTTTCGTAATATCAATGTGCCCATCTGGATATGTTTGATACAAATCATGAAAGGTTACGGAATCTTCATGCTGTTTAATTGCATCGCGCCACGCTTTATTGGCCAAGGAATCCTCAATATTGGGATGCGCCATAATCACTAATGTTTTCTTCATACAAATACCATCGAGTTAATTTAAAAAGTAAGTAGCCATTGCAATAACATGTCGCTGAGTATAAGCCATGAAATCATATATAATCTAGTACGCACAATGAGGTTATATACTTACTTTTAGGAAAGTGTAAATGGCAGAAGATAAATGCATAGATGGTTACGAAACATTTGAAAACACTGGCTTTGGTTACACATTGTCACAGATCAGCGGCAAGTACAAAATGATCATTATTTATACATTATATGAGCATAAACCCATCATGCGCTTCAATGAACTTCATCGTTTTATTGGCACAATATCTTTTAAAACACTCAGTAGCACACTGAAAGAACTGGAACGTGATGAACTTATTATTCGCAAAGTCTATTCTCAAATTCCACCTAAAGTTGAATATTCATTGTCTGAGCGTGGTCAATCCCTTATCCCAATTTTGAACACTATGTGCGAATGGGGTAAAAAACATATGAACAATAATTTGTAATTCTAAATTGAGGAGTAAACATGAACTATATTCTACAAGTTGATTTCCCTTATACTGGCCCTTGGGGCGATGAAATGACTGCGGTAATGCATGACTTAGCTCATTCTATCGCTGAAGAAACGGGGTTAATTTGGAAAATTTGGACAGAAAATAAAGATGCCAATGAAGCTGGCGGTATTTATCTATTTAATAATATTGCTGATGCAGAGCGTTATTTAACAATGCATTCTGCGCGCTTGAAATCATTTGGCATTCCCCATGTGAATGGCAAAATATTCGCAGTGAATGAAGCTTTATCTAAAATTGATAAAGCACCATTGTAAGATACAGAAAGCCAGCAAACGCTGGCTTTTGTTCTATTATGCCAAAGCAAAATCCACTGCTGCCATTGCATGGATTGTGGTTGTATCAAAAGTTGACACGCTGAACTCAACATCACCAATCAATAGACAAATTTCCGTACAACCTAGAATAATCCCTTCAGCACCTTCTGCAATTAATTGATTTGCGATCTCAATGTATTTTTGTTTGGAATCCTCTTTGATAATGCCACAGCATAATTCATTGAAAATCACTTCATGGATGGTTTTACGCTCATCTGATTCTGGGACAATCACATCAATGCCTTGATCTTGTAAGCGTGATTTATAGAAATCTTGCTCCATCGTGAATGCGGTGCCAAGCAAACCTATTTTTTGGATATTTTGTGCTTTAATCGCAGTCGCTGTCGCATCTGCAATGTGAATGAAAGGAATGTTGATGGCATTTTCAATATGTTCTGCCACTTTATGCATTGTATTGGTGCATAGAATAATACAAGCGGCATCCGCCTTTTCTAAGGCTTTTGCTTCATAAGCTAAGATATTCCCTGCTGTCTCCCAATCACCTTGCTTCTGTAATTCAGCAATTTCTGCAAAATCTACGCTCGTTAAAATGATCTTTGCCGAATGTAATCCACCTAAGCGCTTTTGCACGGCACGATTGATCTGCTGATAATACAAATCAGTCGATTCCCAGCTCATTCCACCAATTAAACCAATTCTTTTCATCATTACTCCTGATCCAGATTTTAAATATTTTTACCTTATCTTTGTATCACATTCCATGATCAACAAAATAGAGCCTGATCAACTTCATTTAATTCTTTAATTTCTGTATTGACAGAAATTACAAAAACAAATAATCTATGAGCATATTACATCATCAGGAGATAAAATAATGATCATTCTCTTAGGTAGCACTGGCATGATTGGCTCACATATCGCAAAAGCATTAAAGCAACAAAATATAGAATATTGGCTGCCAAACCGCACTGAACTCACACAATTGGATAGACTTGCAGATTTAATTAACCATGAAACAATCATTATCAATGCGATTGGTATTGCACCTGGCTTTGGGGAAAACAAGCATAAAGCCGTTTATGCAGTGCAAAAAGCATTTTTGGATCGCTGTATAGAATTAGGCGTGAAGAAAATCATTTCACTCTCAGCACTCAGCCAATATCCCAATCCAACTGAAATTCCTTACCTCAAGTATAAATATGCATTAGATCAGCATTTGTTAGAGAGCAATATCACAAGTTATATCGTGCGCCCTTCTTTGGTTTATGCGGAAAATGGTGCAAGTACGAAATTCTTTAAAAAACTTTCTAAACTACCGCTTTTAGCTTTCCCTTCAAACTCAAATTATGCAGTTTCACCCATTCATATTGATGATTTAGTGAGTTTCATCATGGCTTTATTGCCATTAGATTTACCTTCACAAATCTTTGAAGTGGGCACTGAAGCCATCACATTAGGCAATTACCTTAAACGCTTTAATTCTAAACTTATCATTCTGCCATTGCCAGAATGGATGATGGCAACTTCCATGAACATGCTCGGTATGGTGATGCCATCCATCGCAGGTAAATACGCTTTTGCATTGTTGCGAGCTGGCAGCGTGAATACACGAGATGATTACCAGTTAATCATGGGCAAAAAAGCGAGAAAAATATGACAACGAATAAAATCTATCGCATCAGCCAAATCACATTGGGCATTGTGTTCATCGCTTCAGGTTTGATTCCGCTGTTATTAAGCGATCCCGTTGCACGCTTGCAGTTATTAGATCCATTACCTTTTCCAACAAGTTGGCAAGAACTGCTCTTTTATGGCTTGGTTGCGATGGATATTTTATGCGGAATCATTGCATTACTTCGCCCTTCTCGATTCATTTGGACGATATTATTCATTGTTGTTTTAGGTTACACAATCATCATTACTACTTTTGCACCTGAAATTTGGCGCGAACCTTTTGGCACATTGCTGAAAAATCTTCCGATTCTTTCACTACTTTGGATCACTTATTCATTGGAGGAAGATCACCATGTTTAATGCTTATTATGTCTTAAAATACTTCCACATCATTTCATCGTTATTAATGGTTGGCACAGGCTTTGGGAGCGCGTTGTATGTATTTTTAGCGAATCGCTCAGGCAGTTTACAAGCACAATATTTTGCCAATCGCACCGTTGTATTTTTGGATTGGGTGATCACAACGCCAACTGTGATTATTCAACCAATCACAGGCATTATGCTTGCTCATATTATGAAAATGAGCTTATTATCCGATTGGTTTTTGAATATCTATTTAATGTATATCGTTGTGGGTGCAGCTTGGTTGCCTGTGGTTTGGTTACAAGTCAGAATGAAACAAATGACAGATCAAGCCGTACATAATAACGAGCCTTTAAACCCAAAATACAAGCTTTATCAAAGAACTTGGGAAATTTTGGGTTACATCGGATTCAGTGGTGCTATGATTATATTCTTCTTAATGGTGACAAAAATGCCATTGATATCATTTAGCTAGTTGAGATACATTTATGATCACAATCCGACCTGAAACACATCGAGACATTCCAATTATTGAAGCGCTGACATTGATTGCTTTTAAAGATCATCCTCATCAAGATCCGCAAAAAGGCACAGTTGAGCATTTAATTATTTATCAATTACGCCAAGCTAAAGCATTAACCATTTCATTGGTTGCAACAGAGAACAATCAAGTTGTTGGGCACATTGCATTTTCACCCATCACAATTGATGGCAAGGATAATAAATGGTTTGTGCTGGCGCCTGTTTCTGTATTGCCTTCACATCAAAAGCAAGGAATTGGCAAAGCATTAATTCAGGCTGGATTACAGCAACTAAAAGATCAAAATGCGAATGGTTGTGTTGTTTTAGGCGAGCCAGATTATTATCAGAAATTTGGCTTTCAAGCGCAAAATGCATTAGTGGTTAATGGCGTGCCACAAGAGTATTTTATGGCACAAACTTTATGTGCTGAAACAATTCCACAAGGTACAGTGCAATTTCACCCTGCTTTTTCATTTTAGCGAAGCTTTATCGCCCATTGCATGATAATACTCATCATTGATTATTTTTAAGTATGACATGCTCAGAAAGTAACTTCCCTGTCATCAATGCCCGATCAAAACTATAAACATGAATAAATGGACTTTCAGAGCATTTACCGACTAATGGTTGTAGATGATGCTTCTCACCTTTTTGAAGAGTAATTTCACCAGTACAAATCGGGCATGTTGCAGTAAATCTTGTAAAACGCGTTCTTTGCTCTTTGAAATCTCGATGCATTTCAATCTCGGCATCATATTCTTTAAAAGATAACATTAACATTGGTGCTTTAATCACTCGATCAAAAGCTAACCTCATAATTGGCTGCGACATATATTTAATGGTTATAAATGCACAACCTGCAAGTATGATAAAAGACATTAGTTGGAACGTAATATACTTATTACCTAGTGCTGTAACAGCAAAGGCTAGAAAAATTAATACTGCAATAAATCCTATAGATAACAGCATCCATCCCAGCAGAAAACTTAATCCTTTGATACTACGATTTTTCATTTCACCATCTTTAAAAAATGGCTTCATATAAAAAGCAAGTTTAATATCTTTCGCAGGCACTCTTCTATAATTGACTTCACTAATATTAGTCTCATTATTCTCACTGCTAAAATCAGCAAAATTTTCATCATCAATAGCTTTAAGTTCTAGCCAAAAAAACTTTTCGTTTCCTTGCCCACCACCAGTTTGAGTTGCTTGAATTATAGGAATAAAACCTAAATCTTGAAAATTTTGTGCATGCTGACTAACAATCCTTGCACAATAATCCACCAACTGTTTCTCAGTAATAAAGTTATTTATGTTAGAAGCTTCTTTATAGGTTTTTCCTTTTTGCTCATCAAAATAAGCCTTCATTGAGTGGCGATCTTTTCCTTGAAAACCCTCCCCTTTTGCATTCACTTCTAATGTTTTCTCACATAGAAAAAGAAGGCAATAATAGTTTTTTGTGCACTCGTTATTATTGATTAGCAGATCTCTTAACATCCCTATTACTTTAATATTATCATCCACTTAAACCCACCTCTTACCCATTAAAACCCTATTAAGGTCTGTTTTTCAAAATAGAACATCAACACAATGCACTCATTCTTTCACTTTTAAAAGAAGTCAAAAATGAGTATGTATTATGCCAATGATGAACACAATAATTTAGCCCATATCAGCTCAGTTGAAAAAGGACTTGCCTGTCATTGTACTTGCTTTCAGTGCAATGAAATAGTCATCGCGAAAAAGGGACAGAAACGCCGCCATCATTTTGCCCATGCAAGTTCAAAAGTAAGCTGTATTATTAATCCTGAAAGCCTTTTGCATAAATATGCGAAAGAAGTTATCCAAAAAGATTTGTTATTAAATCTACCTAAAAATAGCAATTGGAAAGGTGAAGATGGCAATGGATTAGAAGGTGATGGTTATGTTGATTTTGAGGAAGTAATCGCTGAAAAGTCCATCGACTCAATCAGACCTGATTTAACAGCTACGCTATATAACAGTGAGAGAAAACTCTATATTGAGATAGTAGTGACAAATCCACCAAGTGAAGAAAAAATTCAACGTATTCATGATTTAAAACTCAATACAATCGTGATTGACCTTAAAGAATTACTCTCATCACAAATGCATATTCCAAGTGAAGAAGCTAAAAAGTTTATTTTGGATGCAGTCCATAATAAACATTGGATTTATCCGATTCCGCCATCCGATGAGCCAACACTAAAACCTGATCCTGTACCTGAGGAAAATCCTGAAATAAATACACCCGTAGAAATTACTCCTCAAGTAAAAGACAAACGAAAGCGTTTTAAAATTTTCGGCATGTTTGTCAATGTGAATGTATTTAATGATGGGGGAATTTATATTAGAGCTGTCTATAATCCTCAATTGGTTGAACTATTTTCAGAATTAAGATGGAAATATAATGGTCATTACAACTCTAACTACAGGTCATCAAATTTCAGGTATCCGTATTCTGAGCAAGTTCTAGAATATTTAGCATCAATCGATGAAGAACCTGAAAATAATCTTGGAGACTCTTAAAACACAAAATATTACATCTCCATATGATGAAATTAACAAAATAAAGGGTTAATGCTGCCAACCCTTTATTGATTTCGCATATGCTCAGGGCGCCATTCATCAAAATTCAAGCGACCTTCTAAGCCATCGATGATCTCTGTTGGCGACATGAATCCGCTGACTTTTCGGCCATCTTCCAAGAAAATGGATGGCGTGCCATAAACTTTTAATGCTTTAGAAAATTTTCTGGCTTCATCGATCACAGGAAAATCACATGATCGCGCTTTGAATTTAAATTCCAACATTGCGACATCCATCAAAAACTGTTGCTGATCTTTCGGTGCGCACCAAATGGATTCCAATACAGGATTAGAATCTCTCGTTAATGGGAAAGGTGCATAGCGAACTGTGATGCCATTATCAGTCAATTGATTCAAATTTTGATGTAATTTACGGCAATATGGACAAAAAATATCTGTAAAAACAGTCACTGTATATCGCTCATTCTCCGCAGGATAAACCACTAAGAGTTCAGGATCAATTTGATCTAATACAGCTTTATTCGGTGAGTTTTCGATGGCTTGATATGTAATTTTATCTTCACTCACAGCGAATGAGATCGTCAATAAACTCATGAAACATATCGCCATCCACTTCATCATTTTTTATCACCTTTATTAAAGCCCAATAAGAATTTTCCTAAGCCTGAACCTGCCTTTAAAATATTCTTTAAGCCTTTCGATGAAAACACCAAAACTTGATCGCCCAATGTAACTAATGAATGCAATAATTCTGCACTCTCTTTTGTGCGTGCTTGGAAAGTTTCACTCTCTTTTTTGAAATCAGGATCATTCAATAAATCATTAAGCATTACTTCTGTGGGTTTTAATTCCTGCTCAATGCGTTCACGTGCGATGATTTTAAATAGCTCCCAAACATCGCCCGACGTTTCAAAATAATCTTTGCGATCATTCAAAATGTGCGTGCGCTTCACTAAACCTAAGCGCTCTAATTCTTTAATGCTGTTGCTGGCATTCGAGCGTGCAATGCCTAGCAATTCACAAATCATTTCGGCTGTTAAACATTCACCACGAATAAACAATAACGCATGAATTTGAGCAACCGTACGATTCACGCCCCAACGATTGCCCATTTCACCCCAATGCAGAATGAATGCTAATTCTTTCTCAGTTAATGTTTTTAATTCGCTCATGCTTCCCTTTTTCACAACCAATTACGGAAGCCTTCATTATAACGAAGTTTCTCAGCTTTCTGAAATTTGATACTTCACAAAAGTCACAGCATCATTTTCTAGTAATAGTTCGATTACTAAACCTTCCAAAGTGATTGTGCCTTGTGCTGAATCTTCATATTCTTCAAAAGCTTCCTCTGTATAACGATCACCAAATTGCACTTTCAATGCTTCACCATTCATGCCCATTTGGATATTGTGTGGCAAGTCACCTTGATACTCTGAACGAACTGCAATGAATTCCAAGAATAAACGCTCAGGATAACCTTCCAAAAACTTCACAGATAAACCGTGATCATCATTGTATAAAGCTGCTGGCACAAAGATATGATCATGCGATAAACCTGTTAAATTCTTTGCCAATGCTTCCACATCTTGAATACTCAATTCATTATGGATATTAGCCACTGTATTCACAACAAAATCGGCAAGCAATTCAGCTTTTTGATATTCCACTGGATTAGCTAAAAACTGAATTTGATGTTCTTCGATGAATGAATCTTGCAGAATTGGCGAATTGTGCTTCATCGCTTTTTCAAGCTCATAATAATTGAGCAATTGCGCCCACAAAAATGGTTCATCTGCTTCTTCTTGTTCATATAAAAATTCAGGGCGAATCGCTCCTAGGATTTCCACGCATGCTTCGTGATATTCTTCATCGCTGATCTGTTCATCATCAAAGCATTCATCATCCGTTAATGCCCAATGATGATTGTCAATCCAACCTGAATAATCATCCGAAATAAATGCATTGGCAAAACTTTCACCTTCCACAGTCAAAGAACCATGGTTATATTTACCAAAAAATAGGCCATTAACCTTTAAATCACCTGAAACATAAATTTCATTGCCACCTGCACGAATATGATCTGCTGTTAAATGACCATCCACAATCAATCCCATTGCCAAATCATCACTCGCTTCGATGATTCGGCCAACTTTCACATCACCAATGATGAAATAACCTAAAGACCATGTTGGTAATTCGCCTAAACGCAATATAGATAGTTCCACATCACCTTCGTGGAAGAAAATACTATTGTCCAAAAACTCAGTACTTTGTGATGCTAACCAGCAATTCTCAGGCAGGCGATCCAAGATATCCTTTACTTGTACAATAGAAAAATTAACGCCTTCGATTTTGATTGTTTCAGATTGACTCAACATATTGATTTGTCCAATGGTCATATAAATTAGAAATACACTGCTTCAATATAGTATTTTTTTATCTAATTTTATATAGTTGTCATAAAACTCCGCTACGATAGCGCACCTTAAAATTGAATAAAAGTACTAAAATTATGCCAAAAAATAACAAAATATTAATATTAAGCGATACACACGGACTTATTTTACCTTTAAAAGAGATCATGGAAAAACACAAAGATGTCTCTGCCATTTTCCATTGTGGAGATTCAGAACTCATGAACTTTGATCCCATTCTAAAAAATGTTCACGTTGTGCGTGGCAATTGTGATTATGATCGTTCTTTACCCAATGAGCTATTCATAAAAATTGGTCAGCATACAATTTATGTCACTCACGGACATATGTATGGTGTGAAATCATCTTTGGATAAGCTGAATGATCGTGCACAAGAAATGGGTGCTGAAATTGCATTGTATGGTCATTCTCATATTGCCAAAGCTGATTTAAAAGACAATATATTAATGGTCAATCCTGGAAGCTTGGCTTATCCACGCAGCCGCAAAGAGAAAACTTATGCCATCATCACATTGGATAAATCACAAAAGCATCAAGTGGATTTTTATCATCTTGGCACACATGAGCGATTAGATATCGCCTGTAACTAATTTTAAAAATGTCTGCAAACGTTGAGATTCTTCTAAAGTGAACTGTTCTTCCAAAACAGTTAGTCCTTGGATTTGATCAATTCTAAAATGGCGAAAATCCTCACGCAGTTTACACCAAGCAACGAGCGTCCATTTTGTACTCCAAAAGAAAATCCCCAAAGGATAAACTATGCGTTTCACAATTTCTGTATCGTTTAATCTCTGATAATCCATCTCCACAGGATGACGATTTTGGATCGCTAAGTTCAACGCAGTAATGCGATCACCCAACAGATCAGATTCATACAATGTGGGCGTATGAATTTGCATATCATCAATTTTATGCTTCAACGTTTTTGGGATCACATGATTGATTTTGGATAATGCATCTTCAGCTGATTTTGCAACATTGCCACCGAGCGCCATTGCCATTTTAATGCCAATCACCAAACTTGTGATCTCATCTGCATCGAACATCAATGGTGGCAGATCATACTCTTTTCGCAAAATATAACCAACGCCCGCTGCGCTATCAATCGGAACACCGCTACTGATCAAATCTTGAATATCACGATAGATCGTTCGTTCTGAAACTTCTAGTTTCTCACTCAACCACAAAGCGGTCGTTAATTGACGACTGCGTAAATATTGGATGATTTCAAATAATCGATCAGCACGGCGCATAATATTGGCTCAGTAAAATAATTTAATGCAAAGATTTTAATCTATTTATGCTGAATATATTTATTGGTTTTGAGACCAAATACCAATATGATTACCTTCGCTATCTTCAAAGCCTGCAATGAAGCCATTTTCACAAATTGGCGTGACTGGAAAAATCTCCTTACCGCCCAATTCGATCACTTTTTTCAACTGCGCTGTCACAGATTCACAATTTAAGTAGATCACAGAAGTGCTTGGCCCTGCTTTATGATCCTTATAACATGGGCTATTCACCAAAGCACCGCCAACATGACCTTCTTGATAAGGAAAAACAGCTAATTGCATTTCACCAATGGTTCTTTGGTTAAAAGTTACATCGAATGCTTTACTGTAAAAATCACATGCACGATCAAAGTCTTGTGTAACAATTTCAAACCAAGCGATTGGGCTATTGAATGACATAATACTCTCCTTAAAATTCATAAATATCACTTCTCATGAAGTTAAGAAAAGTATAACGAAGTGCTCCTGACACCATTATGTCAGGAGTGATTGTTAAATGATTATTTGGCCAATTTTGCTAATAAAGCAGCCTTAACAGAATCTTCCCATTCATGTTGTAGGATGCTTAAAACCATCGTATCTCTGAATCTACCATCGGACATCAAAGTATCTTGGCGTAAAATTCCTTCCTCTTTAGCACCAACACTTTTCATCGCCGCAACACTTAAAATATTCGTTGCATCAGCTTTAAAGCCAACGCGTAATATATTCATCAATTCAAAAGCATGCTGAAGCAACAAGAACTTACACTGTTTATTCAACCCTGTACCGCGAAATGCCTTGCCATACCAAGTAAAACCAATCTCTAAATTGCGATTGCGTTCATTAATATTGTAATAACGAGTGCTGCCCGCACATTGGCCTGATTTTTTATCGATCACCACAAAAGGATATTCTGTACCTTCTGCCTTTTTTGTTAAAGCATAATTCATATATTCACGAAGATTATCTTCACCTGCTGCACTTCTTGGTGAAAAATGCCAAGTATCTGGTTCATTCAATGAATAGGGTAATAATAATTCAAAATCATCTTCCGTTAATGGGCGCAATAAAACATGCTCGTTTTCTAAAATAAAATCCTTCATATTTCCTACTTCTATGGTTGGTTGAATTCTCTGTTTTAGATTAAAGAGGATTCTGCACAAAATCAATAAAAGACCAAATACAGATGACGTGATTAAAATATCAGGTATGATAGGCTCACTTAAAAATAAGTCACTGCTTTTAATAATAAACATGATGAAAACAACACAACAATATCCCAAAATATTGCTGATATTATTACTCATTTGCCTTGATGCTATTGGCTCGATTGTCTCAGCTGAATTGATAATTACAAAATCACCCGATGATTTTGGGTTTTTAGATATTCTCTTTGGTTATTTAATTGGCATGTCATTTTTGATGTGGTTGGCTTTGATCCATACAGCAATACGCCGTTATCCTTTTTATAGCATTCCCATTATTGCTATTTTAGTTTCGCTCTTCATTCAATATGGGAGCTTTGATCCCAATATTCCTAATGGCATTCAATTTGGAGAGCAAGGTTTACAAGATAGCTTACCCTATTGGGTGCAAATGCTTGCATTGCAATGGTTGCCTCACCTTCTATCCATCGCAATGCTATTCAGTGTATTTATTGTAGGGGCAATGACAATTATATTCGGCATCTTATTTACTTATTATTTCTTCAACAAAAAAGAGATTGATGCCGAACTCAAAGAAGATGAAAGTGCTCCAAAATATCGTGGTCGAAAGAACAAAAAAGGTAAGCATAAAAAATCTAAAAAATCACCCAAAATGAACAAACCTGATAACAGATTCATAGCATATATGAAAAAGCTCAAGCGTATGCAAGATGCACCAAACAACAACATTGAATTATTATATTCAGGCAGTGTTGCTGCTCTACTTCTTGCTATATTTTTCACATTTTTTTACTCAATCTTTTTAGCTTTTGCAGGGCTTTGGTCTTGGCAATACACAGTAATCATATTTACAGCTATTTTCCTTTATTATTTATTAACAGCTGGCACTAATCTGAAAACGAATAAATTTTTTAAAGTCTGTTTTCAAGCCTTACCTTCTTCAGCGGTTTTGTTTATAGGCTTGCTATTATTTGGCACTTCCAATCTATTAAACTTAAAAATCAGTGGAGCTTTTCTAATATTCCAAATAATCGGTTTATATACAGGCTTACTCAAAAATCCTATTAATATTAATTTAAGTGCTTCTAGCTCAAGTAGTTCTGGTGGATCTTCAAACAATCGCTCTGGCAATGGTGGAAAAAGTGGTGGCGGTGGTGCAAGTGGCGACTGGTAAACAATATTCAAATAAAAATAAGGAGAAATTATGCCTCTCAGTAGTAAATTAACAATAATATTATGCGTCGTATTATTTGGTGGTTTTGGTACACTTGCCACCATTATTGGACTATCGGTTGGTCATATTCCTATTATATTAATAGGACTGTTATCAGCCTCTATTGGACTCACGCCCGCCTACATTTACTTTAAGAAAAAAATCATTAAAAACAAAGTGCTGAAAAATGGCGTAATGATAGAAACAGACTTTTTGGATGTTATTCGTGCTCAATATCAAATTAACAGTTTCACACCATTAATCTTACGCTCGCAATGGTTCGATGAAAAAAATAATTTAATCTATCAATTTAATAGCTCACCATTATCCTTTGATCCTAGCCAATACTTAGAAACTGATCAAAAAATTCCTGTCTTCATTAACCCAGATAATCCTAAAGAATATTATATGAATCTCGAGATGATTCCCCGTATTCAAATGATGCTGAATCAAAGAGGTTAATGACAATGAAAGAAGCATTGGGTTATCTTTTAATGATCGTATTAATCACGATATTTTGGTCCGCATCTTATATGTTCTATACACGCGGCGATATCACAGGCACATATATTGCTTTTTCATTCGGTGCTTTTCTTGCCCTACTATTTATTTTCTGTATTCATTACTATATTAAAATTCGGCGTAGAAATGAGTTTGTGAGCCAAGATTTCGAAACAGTTATGACGCACTTTCATTATGTAGAAAAAATTGGGGATTTCTATATAGTCCACACGATTTGGATTGACTCTGAAGGCGATCAATATATGTTTAAAAGCGATATGATCAAATACAATCCTGAAATTGTGCTCAAAGATAAACTTGTGCCTGTAAAAATTAGTCTGCTTAATCGCAATTATTACACAATGGATTTATCCTCATTACCAAAACTTGCATAGATTATGACTCAAACAACCCATACAATTTGTGAGCAAACCATGACACATTATTTTCCTACCCAAAAATTGATGACTTGGCTCTTGATCATCCTAATCAATAGTATTTTAAGCGTGAGCATAGCACAGACAGCAATTCCGCCTTTAAATAATGGTGTAATGGATAGTGCCAATGTTTTAAAAGCTTCTGAGAAAGCCAAATTGGATGAAAAAATCATGCAATTTGAGCGAGAATCAGGCTCACAAATTGCCGTTTTAATCATTCCACAATTGAACAATGAAGACATTGTGGCTTATGGCATTCGTGTAATGGAAGAATGGAAATTAGGCAGAAAAGATATTGATGATGGCGTTTTGCTCATTATTTCTGTCAATGATCGCAAAATGCGCCTTGAAGTGGGTTATGGATTAGAAGGAGCGATTCCTGATATCACTGCCGCTAAAATTCTCAATGAATACCTTGCGCCCCATTTTAAAAATCAAAATTATTACCAAGGCATTAATCAAGCAACAGATGCCATCATTGCATTGATTCAAGTAGAACTTTTAGCTCAAAATTTCAAAGAGGAAGAAGAAGTAATTACAGAATATGTTCATACTAAAAGTAATTTTGGCTTCATCATTTTTATTACAATCGCCTTGATTTTATTGTATTACTTATATCGATTGAAGCCCAAAGCAACATTTCTACTTTCTATGAGCGCTGCAATACTAGCAGTATTCATCAGTCATGCTTATATCGGAGTATTGCCTGCATCCATTGTTATTGGTGTTTGTGTATTTATGTTCGTTTCATTGATCCATATGCTGATCCATCACCCTGAAAAAGTTTCCTTTAGTAGCACCAAAACTGATAACTCTAATCATCACGACAGATCACCACATATCTCGCGTTCAGAGACCACTAATACGAATAGCTCCCAATCCTATACTTCTTCTGCACCCAACTCTAATGATCGACATGGTCGAGGAGGAAAAAGCGGCGGCGGTGGTGCAACAGGTGGATGGTAAAAATAATTCAAATAAAAATAAAGAAATATTGCCATGGATCATACTAGGCATTTTCATGGCTTGCTTGTGTTATTTTGGGCTCAAAGCGATCGTTATATCAATATCAGAATTTCATATACCTACGTTTATCATAGGTTTCATCCTTTTGTCTGTAGGCTTAGCACCGCTATTGATCTATGCTAGAAGAAAATTGATAAAGCATAAAATTATGAAATTCAATGTCGTGATTGAAACAACTTTTTTAGATGTGATTGATGCTGAATACGATTTTATTGGTAATAAGCCTTGGGTCATTCGATCACAATATTGGGATGAACAAAATAATACCATTCATCAATTTACTAGCTTCCCTATATCCAATAACCCGAGTAAATATCTATCCAAAGATCTTAAAATCCCTGTATTCATTAATCCCGATAATCCTAAAAAATATTATATGGATCTTGCAACAATGCCCGAACTCAAACATATACTCGATAATAATGCAGATGATTAGCTACTATGTTTTGCCAAATCAATGAACTTTTGAATGTGTGCATTGTTTTGATCAGCCTGACGATAGCCGACATAAATCTGTTTGAAGATACCTGCTCCTAAACTCATAGCGCGAATTGGAAGTTTTTCACTATATTTTTCAATGAGCCATCTCGGCATCGCTGTCACACCGCGATTGGCTGCGACCATTTGTAGAATAATCTCCGTATCTTCTAATTGCTTATGTTGCCTTGGCATACATTGTGCAGGGATTAGAAATCGCTGGAAAATATCTAAACGTGCAGTTTCAACAGGATATGTTAGTAGCGTTTCATCCAATAATTCTCTCGGCACAACATAATCTTGTCCTGCTAAAGGATGATTGTCAGCCACAACCAAAACAAGCTCATACGCAAATACTGGTTGAAAGATAATTTGTGTCATCGTCCATGGATCGGGCGTAATGATCAGATCAATATCATAATTAAACAGCGCTGCCATTCCACCAAATTTAAAGCGCTGTTTGACATCCACATCCACACCTGGCGATGCTTGTAAAAAGGGATTCACAATGTTTAATAACCAGTGATAACAAGGATGACATTCCATACCAATATGCAATGTGCCTTTTTCATGATTAGCAAAGCGCCTAAGATTTTCATCCACTCTTTCTAATTGAGGCAATAAGCGATTGGCTTGATCTTGCAAATATTGACCCGCTTCTGTCAGGCGTAGTTTGCGACCTTCTTTGATCCAAAGCTCAGTATTCAATTGCCCTTCAAGCTTTTTAATCGTATGACTCAATGCAGATTGCGTCAAATTCAGAGCATCCGCCGCCGCAGTTAGTGAGCCTTGCCTATCAATCTCTCTCAATATATTTAAATGGATTCTCTCGATCATCTCAGCCTTTTAACCATCACAAACTCATAAAAAATCCTGCATATTATATGCAGGATCTTATCATCAATAGTCAGAAACAAAATTGACCGTCGCACGACAATTGGCAGGCAATGTTTTAAGTTTTAGATTTGTTTCATAACAATCCCAAGAAACACTACCTGATTCAGTCTTCTTGCCTTTTAAGGTCAAATAACCATCATATTGCACAGATAATCGATAAGTGATGTTAATCATACCATCGCCCATCACTTCAACACCTGCAACAACTGATGAATTAATTTGATCGGCTTCAGCAATACCTGCTTCTGCATTATTGGCTGGCCATTTTCCCGTCGTAATATAATATTCTGTGGATGCTAATTTTGCCGCGCTTGCTAACGCCATGCCTTCAGAAACATAACTTCTCTTTGTGTAATCTTGATAAGCAGGCAATGAGAAAGATGACATTAAGCCCAGCAAACCTAAGCTGCCTTGCCCTGTTAACAATGAATAACTATAAAATGGTGAAATATCATAATCCAATGACATCACAACCCATTCTTTATCTATGGCTGTATGCACACCAACGCGAGATGTTGGATTAAATTTCATCGATGAAGGTGATGGCAAGGTAAACGGATCAAACTTCAATCCTAGAATGTCATGATTATTACGCATAAATTTCACATAATCACGATACCAATTCTCTTCTGCACCTTTCACTGTGCCTGTGAAACTCATCACTAACCCTGATGAACGAATGCCTTGATCATCCAACCATTTATCAACGGAAACTTTCGCTTTATTACGCTCAGCCAACGAATATGGCAATGTATTGAAAACAATCCAGTTCTCTTCTTCATTCCAGTAAATATAGAAATTCACATCCAAAATGCGTATACCATAAACTGCGGAGACGAATTCTGCTAATGCAGGCTGAATCATCGCATATTCACGGCCTAAGTTTTCCATAGGATTCCCCGTCGATCTATTGCCAACTTTATTAATTTGCTGCGGAATTGGATTCACTAATTTTAACTCGTGCACACCTTTATGAACTGTATGCGTTGCATTGGCTTTGCTTGTTAAAGTCTGAATTAACTGTTGGAAGGCAGCTTTATCTTGGATACCCATTGCGATATTAGCACCAGTATCATCTTCATAAGCAATCACTTTTGGCCCAAAAATATCGAGAAGATTCAGCACATTGAAGGATAAATTTTCTTGTGATTGCTCTTCAAACTTGCGTATATCCGCATCAGTCACAGATTTGCTCTGTTTCACAAGTTCTATCACAGTCTGTTTTGATGGCAATGACAATGCTGCAAAATATTTAGGTTCACCAACTGTTTTAAAATCTAATGGTTTAGCGAAATCCTTCAATACTGTAACTTTTTGCGTATTCGTTTTTGTGATCAACTTCGCTTGACCTAAATCTTTTGCATTTGTGCCAATACCAAATGCTAAACCATCTGTATTTTGTACAAATTCTGCTAAAAATGGAGACTCTTTCTGGGCCAACATTGCAACCATATCGCGGCTGCCCATTACATCTGCCCAAACGAATAAATTTTGCCCTGTTAAATCAATCTGGTTTTCATAAGCATACATACGATGCTCTTTAGTGCCTTTCAAATCACCAATAGTTTTCAGCAATTGCGCTTCTGATTGTGCTTTTTGTGCAATAGAGATGAATAAACGCTTTTCTTTTTCATCCAAATACATTGAGGCTGTTGGTGCTAATGAATAATAACCATTTTGATTCTTCACACCAATGTTTTGCTTCATCACTTGCGCTAAAGCATCATCCAATTCTTTTGCAGATGCAAAATTGACAGGCACAACAATCAAAGCTTGAGTTGCTGGCGAGATCATCTTGTTCATATCCGTTGCCATGATTTCAATCGGGCCATCCACCGCTGTATAAATGAGCGATGTTAACTTCCCTAAATCCATTGGCATTTCGTCTAAAGGCATCGAAACATGCTGTTTCAATGCTTCATTCACCAAACTTGGATCTTGCAACACTTTCTTAATGTGCAACATCATGCGCTCATTCACATCATTCGTCATCACTTTGTCAGATGCTTTATTTTTGACATTGAATGCCATACCAAACTGCGTTGGAATGCGCACATAACCAACTGTATGATCTGTTAATTTATCGCGTAAAAATGAGGCTTTAGAAATCTTTTTATCGAGTTTTGGCACAACCACTTCCGATTTCTGTGCCATTGCAAATGTTAATGTAGAAAAAGAGAGCGTAGCGAGCGCCACAGAAACTTTCAAAGTTTTCATCATGATAATTTTACCCAGTTTATTGATATCAATTAATTTATTCTACTAACACCAAACGGTGATTGTTCTTTATTGCTTCCGTCAAATCTTTGATGCGATCAATGCCTAAAAATACTGTACAACGACATTGTTCAAGATATTCAGTCTCAACTTCTGTGATCCCGAAATCATATAATAATTTTTGTACATCATTTGTGACATCATAATCATACAAAAATGTCACTGATGCCATGATTTGTTTTTCTATAATCTCAGCAGATTCCAACGTTAATTTGGCTGACTTTTGGTAATTGGACACTAAACCGCCTGTGCCTAACTTCACACCACCAAAATAACGCACACTGGCCACTAAAATATTGGTGAGATTAAACGCTTCAATCTGCCCAAAAATCGGTCTACCTGCTGTGCCACCTGGTTCGCCATCATCACTAAAACGATAAAGTTCATAGCGTTTACCTAAACGATAAGCATAACAAACGTGATTAGCATTGGGATGCTCTGCCCATAATTGTGCCAGAATCTTTTTAATTTCCCCTTCGTCATAAACGGGAAAAGCAAACCCGAGAAATTTACTTTTTTGTTCAGTAAATTCTGAGTTTGCTTCCTTTTGAATCTCTTTATAAGTTTCTGCCATAAATTATCGAATTTTGAGAGATGCTAAACCAATCAAAACCAACACAACAGTTAAAATCCAAAAACGTACAATCACGCGTGGTTCAGGCCAACCTTTCAATTCAAAATGATGGTGAATTGGCGCCATTTTGAAGACACGCTTTTTGAACATTTTATACGAACCTACTTGAATCACGACAGACAATGTTTCCACCACAAACAAACCGCTCATGATAAAGAATACTAATTCTTGGCGAACCACAACAGCAATTGTACCCAATGCACCGCCCAAGGCTAATGCACCTACATCGCCCATAAACACTTGTGCAGGATAAGTGTTAAACCATAAGAATCCTAAACCTGCACCAAAAATTGCCGCACAAATGATCGCCATTTCACCCGCACCTTTGACATAAGGCACAGCCAAATAACGTGCAAACTCTAAATGCCCAGAAACATACGCAAAAATTGCTAATGCAGCTGCCACCAATATTGTTGGCATGATGGCTAAACCATCCAAACCATCAGTTAAGTTCACAGCATTACTTGCACCTACAATGACAAGATAAACAAAAGGTATGAATAAAACTCCGAGTGGAATGAACCAATCTTTAAAATATGGGATCAATAGATCTGTGCCTTTCGGGCCCGCTGTCACATATAAAACAATCGCAGCCAAAGCACCGCCAATGGTCAAATACAGATATTTCTCTTTTGCACGTAAGCCTAAAGATTGCTTTTTCACCACTTTACGATAATCATCCAAGAAGCCCACATAACCAAAGCCCCACAAAATGCCCATCACAACCCAGACATTGATATTACCTAAATCTGCCCATAATAAAACGGCAACAGAAATACTCGCAATGATCAAAACACCGCCCATTGTTGGCGTGCCTTTTTTAGACAAATGTGATTGAGGGCCATCTTCACGCACAAATTGGCCAATTTGTCGTCTCTGTAAACGACGAATGAATTTCGGTCCAAAGCAGAGCGCGAAGACTAATGCTGTCAATACAGCACAAATGCCTCGCATGGATAAATATTGGAATACACGCAGTGCACTCCAATGTTCTTCTGCTAAATAGCTTAGTAAAGCATATAACATGTTTATTAATCCTTTATTGTTTCATCATTGCTTCAGCAACAACAAACATTTTCATAGAGTTTGAACCTTTCACTAAAATCGCGACTGATTCATTTTGAATGGCTTTTAAATCTTGCTGCAAGGCTGCAATGATATCATCATGATGATCAAAATGACGACCACCTTCACCAAAAGCCTCTGCACTTTTTTGAGACAATTCACCCAAGGCAAAAAGCTGATCAAATCCTTTAGACTTAGCATAACGACCGCTTTCTTCATGCAACGCAACAGCCAAATCACCTAACTCACGCATATCACCTAACACGAGCCAAGTATGATCTGCAATATCTTCTAGCGCATCAATCCCTGCTTTCAAAGACGCAGGATTACCATTATAAGCATCATTGATTAAAATATGATTCGGTGACAATTGAATTTTTTCTAAGCGACCTTTCACACAATGTAAATTTTCTAAACCTTGTTTGATCTCTGGCAATGTTATACCAATTGCATATGTTGCAGCTGCCGCAGCACAAGCATTTAAAATATTGTGGACACCCACTAACGCTAAATCCACATGAACAGATTCACCATTAATGACCAATTCAAATGATTGTTTTTGAATATTTTTTGCCATGACATCCGCAGAATTTTTAATACCAAATGTCATCACTTTATGCTCAGTATTGATGCTTTGCCAATAATTGGCATATTCATCATCAGCATTAATCACTGCAATACCATCGTTGCCTAATCCCTCAAAGATTTCACCTTTAGCCTTCGCAACGCCTTCGACATCACCAAAACCTTCTAAATGACAAGGTCCTGCATTATTGACGATCGCAACATTGGGCTGAACAATTTGAGTGAGATAACGAATTTCTTCAAAATGGTTAGCCCCCATTTCTATGACTGCATATTCGTGCTGATCCGTTAATTTCAATACCGTCAACGGGCAACCTACATGATTATTATAATTGCCTTCCGTCGCTAATGTTTGCCCTTTTTCTCGTAGAATAGAAGCAATCATCTCTTTTAATGTAGTTTTACCATTGGAACCTGTTAAAGCAATCGCTGTGCCTTTCCACTGTTTTTTCCACTCTTTTGCCAAAATCCCCAAGGCTTTTTGACTATCTTTTACGATGATTTGGCTAATATTTACAGATGGCGTATAACGCTCCACAATGGCACCAATGGCACCTTTTGCTTCTATGCTGTCCAAAAAGTTATGAGCATCATGCTTATCGCCTTTCCATGCAAAGAAGAGTTGCCCAGCTTGAAGCGAACGAGTATCTGTCGATGCACCATAAAAGATCGCATCTTCACCTCTTAATTCACCATGTAAAATTTTTGCTGCATCTGATAATTTCATAAATTACTTTGATTATCCTTTATGAATGAATGCTGATACAACCTCAGCATCTGAAAAATGGTGTTTAGTTTTACCAATGATTTGATAATCTTCATGGCCTTTCCCAGCAATCAGTACAATATCGCCTGCTTGGGCCTTTGCCAATGTATTCAAGATGGCATCTTGACGATCCAAAATGCGCTCGATATTTTGATCAGGTTGCTTAAAGCCTGTAAAAATTTCATCAGCAATGAAATTTTCATCCTCTGTTCTTGGATTATCATTCGTAACAATCACAAAATCAGAGCACTCTTCAGCAATTTCCGCCATTAATGGTCGTTTACCACGATCACGATCACCACCACAACCAAAAATACAGTATAGATCACCATTGGGAATATGTTTCTTCAAAGCATTCAAAGCTTGAAGTAAAGCATTCGGTTTATGTGCATAATCAATCACAGCAACCGCGCCATTTGGCAATTGTAATGCTTCCATGCGACCTTTAACGAGCGTGATTTCTGGCAAAATTCTGCTGATTTTATCCATTGGCAATCCCATAGCCAATAAATTCCCCACCATTGCCACTAAATTATACGCATTGAAATGCCCAAATAATGGACTTTCAATTTCATAAGATGAACCATGATACATCAAGGTAAAACGCAAACCTTGTGCATGCAGATCAATCTCACTGATTTTTAAATAGTTCACGTGATTACATTCAACTTCACCGAATGGAAATAAAGGTCGATCATTTTTATCCAATAAATAACCAAATAAATCTTGACCGACAGGATCAGAAATATTCACAACTGATGCTTTCGATTCATATTCTTTAAATAAACGCTCTTTTGCTTCGCGATAAGCTTCAACTGTATTGTGATAATCCAAATGATCACGTGCTAAATTTAAAAATGTCGATACTTCAAAAGACAAGCCATTCACACGTTTTTGATCCAATGCATGAGACGTGACTTCTAACATAACATCAATCTCATTATGCTCAGGGTATGCTTTAACAATTTGATCGATTGAGCGATACAATGCCAAGAAATCTGGCGTTGTGTGTGTATTTTCTTTTAAATCATGCAGTGGGCCAATGCCGTTAGTACCAATCATGCCCACATAGCGACCAAATTTTTGCAATGCTTGTGCTGTGAACATCGCTACAGAAGTTTTGCCTTCTGTGCCAGTGATACCAATCAAAGTTGCTGATTTCAAAGATGCGTGATAAAAAGCTTTCGCGCTTTCATGCATTAAATCTAATGCATGGGATATTTTAAAAGTAGGAATATCTGAAGGAATATCGTTGTAATCACCCTCATAAAAAATAGCAGCAACACCTGTATCTCTCAATCTCTCTACATAATCCAAACCATGATTTTGCTCACCTTGTAATGCAAAAAAAAGATCACCTTTCTCCGCATAGCGACTGTCTGAAGATAAGCCTTGTATCATAATATCTTGAAAACTTTGTGGTAAATCTAAGTTTGAAAATAACTGAGAGAGTTTCATAATATTCCTCTATCTAAATAACTAATTGGAGATCAATTGCAACTTCGGCAACTCTGTCAATCCATCAGGTTTAATGTTCAAAATACGCAATGTATCACCCATGATGGCAGAAAAAACAGGGCCAGCAACTGCACCACCATAATATTGACCTTTAGAAGGCTCATCAATCATCACCACAACGACATAGCGCGGATTAGAAACAGGACCAAAGCCCGCATAAAAAGATCTGTGTTTCGATCGACTATAACGACCATTTTCAACTTTACGCGCAGTCCCTGACTTACCTGCAACGCGATAATTTGCAACTTTTGCTTTCGTATTCGGATTATCCGTAATCACTCGCTCTAATAAATGTACCATTGTTTGATTCACATTTTTAGAGAAAATACGTTGAGACTGTTCATCTGTCGGCTTTGGAGAGTTTTTAATAATTTTTAATGGCTGCAAAACACCATCATTAGCAAAGACTGCAAACATCTGTGTCAATTGTGCAGTATTAACACTGATGCCATAACCGAAGGATTTAGTCGCATGCTCAAAAGCATTGCGTTCCCAAGGTTTAACACTGCCTAAATAGCCCGATTGTTCACCAGCAATCCCAAGTGAAGATCGTTTACCCATGCCAAGATTTTTATACAAATTCCATAAAACATCTGGAGGTAATGACAATGCAATTCTAGACACACCAATATTGCTTGATTTCACTAAAACAGTCACAATGTTCATGCTTTTAGACTTAGAAACATCCTTAATCGAGTTCCCATTAACACGAAACTCATAACCAGTTTCTACAATGCTATCAGGCGTCCATTGACGAGACTCCAAACCTAAAGCCACAACAAATGGTTTAATTGTAGAGCCTGGCTCGTAAGTATCCGAAATGGCACGATTTTTCATCAACTCTGGAATACGATGTTGCAAATTATTTGGATTGCCCGATGGCTGGCTCACTAAAGCTAAGATCTCTCCCGTCCAAGCATCTGCAACCATAACAGCACCACTTTTTGCACCATGCTCAATGATGGCACTTTTGAGCGTTTGATAAGCTGCCAATTGAATCCTTCGATCAATCGTCAATTCAAGATCATGCCCAGGAGATGCAGGCTCAATGACTCTTAATTGATCAACAACACGATTTTTTGTATCACGGATGACTTGCTTGCGACCCGCTTTACCTTTTAAATGCTCATTAAAAGTTAATTCAATCCCTTCAATACCAACATCTTCAGAGTTTGTGAACCCTAATAATTGCGCTGTCATTTCCGCATCAGGATAAAAACGCTTATATTCTGTTTCTATATATATACCTGGCAAATTCAATTTTGCTAAATCATTCGTTTCATGAGGCGGCATTTGACGTTTTAGCCACACAAATCTAGATTGCTCACGCTTTCTTAACAGCTCATTTAAGTGAGATTCTTCCATACTTAAAGACTTAGCAAGCGCAGGAAAATATTCGGCATAATCCAAAAGTACATAAGGATCCGCCCAAACAGAATAAACCTCTGTTGAAACCGCTAAAGATTCCTCATTACGATCCATAATAATGCCACGAACCGCAGGCATTTCTACAGTACGAATGACACGATTATTGCCTTGAGTTTGTAAAAATTTCTGTTCAACAATCTGCAAACCAAATGCACTGATCAAAAGTAACAAGCCCAAAACGTAAAAAATACTCAACACAATCACGCGTCGAGTATTTTTTACAGATGACTGTATATTCTCAGGTTTAGTTTTATCCATAACAATTACTGAACATAACGCTCTTTATCATTATTAGTGCTAACCAAAGCAGAGTTACCTTGTTCTACTACATAGACAATGCTTTCCTGTGTTGGTAAAACCATGCCCATACGTTCACGGATATTATGATCTAGCAAGACAGATGTGATCAGCATACTCTCTTCTAATTTCAATTTATTCCATTCAGCATTCAAATCATTTTGATGACTCAATGCTTTTTCATACTGGTTCCATAAATGACGTTGATCTTGAGTTGTTTTAATTTTAAACATCCCAACACCTGTAGCAATCATTCCCAATGTTATAATCATTATTGTTGTTTTCACGGTAATTTCTCCGCAATTCTCATTATTGCACTTCTTGCTCTTGGGTTATTGAGCGATTCATCATCACTAGCCTTTACAGGCTTGCCAATTAATTTTAATGTTGGTGCTTCCACAAACTGAGCAACGGGTAAATCTGGCATTAAGTCTTTAGGTTTTGCATAGTTATTCATAAAGTTTTTCACTATTCGGTCTTCTAAAGAGTGAAAACTAATCACAACTAAACGTCCGCCTGGTTTCAGAATTGAATAAGCTGCTTCTAGTGTTTTAGATAACTCGGTCAATTCTTCATTTACTGCAATTCTAATTGCCTGAAATACACGTGTTGCTGGATGTTTATGCTTATCTTTATATGGCACAGCTTCTGTCACAATTTCTGCCAATTGGTGGGTGGTAGTAATTGGAGTAATCGCCCTGCTTTTTATAATATGATTTGCAATTTTTCCTGCAAAACGCTCTTCACCAAATTCACGAAATACACTCGCCATAGTTTCAAAGCTGCTTTCCGCAATCCAATCTGCCGCACTCACACCTGCTTCAGGATTCATTCGCATATCAAGCGGACCATCTTTCATAAAGCTAAAGCCGCGCTCTGCATCGTCTAACTGTGGAGAGGAAACGCCGATATCAAGCAACACACCATCCACTAGTTCTACATTTGCTGTTGCAATTGCATCCTTAATTTCACTCATGCAACCTGCATAAAATGTGAAATTTGTTTGACCTTTGAATCTTTCTTCTGCACACTGCTTGGCCGTTGGATCTCTATCGATACTGATCAAGCGTCCAGACTCTAATCTTTTTAAGATCTCGGATGAATGACCACCACGACCAAATGTTCCATCAACATAAACACCTGTTGATTGAATATTCAGCGCATCAATTGCCTCATTTAAAAGGACTGAAATGTGTTGGAAATTCGACATATTTATAAGAAAAATCCAAATTTAGTATTCATGCTGTACTTTTTACCACTTTCCCCCACTTTTTTCCACTTTTATTTAAAAAGTTGTTAACTTTTATCATTTTTAAACCCTGAAAAATAAAATAACTCTATGATTTTTTAAAACCATAGAGCTCAAAATTCATACAACACACTGATATACAAACATATTTTTAAAACATGTATCTACAGTGGAAAATTTCCCCACAAATTCCCATTTCCATTCGATCATCCAATTTTTTCTTCACATAGTTATGCACAAAAAATGTGGACAAAAAGTACGGACAACAAAAAAGGAGCACTTAACATGCTCCCTTGTTTTATACAGCGCTATTGGATCAATAATCTATTCATCAATTATTTTGGATTTTCAACTGGCACCACTTTTTTCACAACAGGCAAACTTGGCATTACCGCTACTGTTTCCACTAATTCATAACGAATACTTGGTGCATCAGCTGGCGGATTGTCAATATTCGTCTTTTTAACTTTTAATAAAGTGGTTTCACCTTCCGTAAATTCAAAGCCTTGAATATTTGCATAAAAATTCTCCCATTCAGGTTGATCAAAATTATTTTTGACCTGCAAGCATTCCATCGGCCCAACGCCCATACATTCTGCTTTTTGCCCTTTAACAAGCAAAAATGCTTCATCATCACCCAAAATGCTAATGGGTTGAGCATTACTGACGCTCATTGTTAAACTTAAGCTTAAAATTACACCTATCATTGCTGATTTCATCATCATTCTTTCCTTGATTAAGGTTTATATAGCTACTCTTTTTCTGCTGCTTCAATTTCTTTGCCTAAAAAATATGAAATAGTCGTACGAATCACAACGATACCAGCCAAAACTAAAATATCATCCAGCGTTGGATTCATAATCGTTTCAATAATATCCGAAGCAATCAATACTTCTAAACTCAATAATATATAGGAACCAAGATAAATCTTAATTTTATTATTTTTATGTGCGATCTCGAATCGATTGCCGCCTTTGCCTTCATTCATAATAAAGCCAAAAAGCGCTTTAGTTACGCCCACCAATAAAATTAAAATCGAAAAAATATTGAGCACTAAAACAATATAATGAGTGATTTCTGTCAGCATTTTATATCCTTTTTAAATTCATGTATTTGAATCGTTATCGTTGTTTGGTCGCAAAAAAGCAACAGAGAGAACCAATACAGATCATAACAACACCTTGCCAAAAACCTAAAGATAATGTTGCATTGAGTACAATTGCACCAAAAAATGCTGAAAAGATTGGAATAAAATATGAAGCTGTTGCTAGCACCATAACATTGCCATGTAAAATTCCCACATTCCAAGCTGCATAACCAAAACCTAAAGCAGAAGCTGCCAATAACAGGGAAATCATTGATTTTATCGTAAAGTTAAACTCATTTGTGCCCACCAATAAATATTGAATCCATAATGTCACAGCCACCAATATAAAAAATAATGTGATGCCATTTTTACCTTTAGCGTATTTTGCCGTCACCACACAATATGCAGCCCAAATAATTGCACCCACAAATGCTAAAATATAGCTGATGGGATTTTCTTGAATATTGGCAATCATTAAACGAATATTTAAACCACTTTCATCCCCCAAAACCCATGTAATGCCGACCATAGAAATGATAAACCCTGGAATCACTAGCCAAGTGGTTTTCTGCTGATTAAATAAAATGCTCGCGATGATTGTTAATGTCGGCCATAGATAATTGATCATCCCAACTTCAATCGCTTGCCTGCCGTTACTCGCATAGCCAATCGATAATGCCAAACAGATTTCATACGAGACAAATAAAACCGCACCAACACAGAGATATTTTTTAGGAAAGTGGCGAATTGTGGGAAATCCAACAGAAAACAGCAAAAATACAGAAGCAACCGTGTACATTAAAGCAGCACCGCCAACTGTGCCGAAGTTTTCACTCACTACCCGAATCAACGCAACAATAAAACTCCACAATACAATGGCAATTAATCCTATGAATGTTGCTTTGGTTTTGGTCATGGTTCAGCTCAGTATAGAATTCATTAAATATTCTTGATTAAGATATTGACAAGAATTAACATATAAATAATCTTTTATATAATTCGAATGAAATGAAAAATTTAAACATAAACACTTTTTCCATAACTCAGGTTATTACGTATATTTTTGTTTTTCTAATAACCCTACTATATGTCTTTTTATACAGCTCTGAATATGTTTTTTACCATGCACTGAACATTTCAACAAGGATAGAAAGCTCTAATGTCATTGATCTATTTGCTTCCAATATGCCTATCATAACAAGTCTTATTAAACCGATTGCTGTTTTCTTCGCAATCATTTTTAGTATAAGCATAATATTCACATGGCTAATTCCTAAGATTCAATCAAACCATATCATTCAAAAAATCGTTAAATACACGCTATCAGACTCTCCAAAATTCTCTAAGATTTCTATAATACTATACCTTATAACAATACAATTATTTTTATTAGTCATTTCTTACCAAGCAGGTGCTGAACATGGAAGAAAAAATGCGAATCAAACATATACTAAAGTTGTTAACAATGAAAATATGCACACCATTATGCATGAAGGTAAAGAAATTGATGTTTATACCGTAAACTGCAATATGACTATTTGTGTAGCTCTTACAAAAATAAGCCAAAATCAAATACAATCAATTATATACGATATAAAATCATATCAAAGAAATATCGATATTATTTGGGCTCAAGAAGAAAAATAATTAACTTTTATATCAATAAAAACTCATAGCCTAAATGTTAAAAATACTTTATTCTATTATTTAACATCGTTCAAAAGAGCATATTGATATGCAATTACAACAAATACTCAAAATCAGCCTATTCACTGGCATATTTTTTATCTCAGGTTGCCATACTTTCATTAATCAATATTATGCTGATACTTTGCCGAAAACATCTGGGCAAATTGTATTGGATGGATTAAAAGCACCTGTAATTGTTCGCTACAGCAATTCAGGCATTCCATTCATTCAAAGTGAAAACACTGAAGATGCTTATCAAATTTGGGGCTATGTGCATGCTGCTGATCGTATTAATCAAATGGAATTAATGCGCTTAACCGCTGAAGGTCGATTATCCGAATATTTGGGCGAAAGCGCTGCTAGCATTGATAGCTTTATGCGTAAAATGCAATTCAGACAAACAGCCAATCAACTCTGGCAAAACATTAGCCCTGATAATCGCCGCTATTTAAAAGCTTATGCTCGCGGTGTGAATACATGGCTTGCAACACATCAAGACAAATTGCCGATGGATTTATCAGCAACTGATTATACCGTACCCATTTGGCAAGCAGATGATGCATTATTAATCCTATCATTGGCCAACTTTGGCTTAGCGGGTAACTTGCATGAAGAGATTGATAGCTTAATCATCGCGCAATCACTGAATGTAGAATTATTACCTTGGCTATTCCCTGTTTATCCCGATGAACCCATTCCACACAAAGAAGCTCAAAAATTAGCTGGCTTAAATTTACAGCCATTAGCAGATGAAACCAATCAACTGAAAACCCTCACTCAATCTTTAAAGAATATTCATTTGAATGATCTCATGGCATCCAACAATTGGGCTGTGACAGCGGATTTAACACAAAACAATGGCACATTGTTAGCCAATGATACGCATTTGCCAATCGGATTACCTTCATTATGGAGCATCATACAGATAGAATCACCTGATTTAACCATCGCGGGCGCATCCATTCCTGGAATTCCTGCCATTGTTGTGGGTGGAACACCAGATCTTGCTTGGGGCTACACAATGGTGATGGCAGATAATCAAGATCTATTTTTAGAACAAACTCGCACAACAAAAAATGGTTTAGAATACCTTTATCAAGGCAAATGGCAACGAGCCAAAGCAACTGAAACAGTTTTCAAAGTTAAAGGGCAAGCTGATATCACTGAAACTTTATATGAAACTCGCCATGGTATTTTGCTCAATGAATCCCTCAAAAATCGTAGCTATTTATTGCAACCTTTAGCCGTAGAATCCCGCTATGGCATTGCGTTAAGCCATTATTCCCCCAATCGTAATGACAATAGCATTAATGCATTAATGGACCTGCCTAAACAGAAATCTGTTGCTCAAGCTATCAAACTTGCACGACAAATCAAAGTCATTTCCGTCAACATGTTATTTGCAACCCCAAAAGAAATAGGCTGGCAATTAACAGGCAGTTATCCAATTCGGAAAAAAGGTACTGGATTGTTCCCTTCACCAGGATGGAATGGTGAATATGATTGGGTGGGATTTGTATCCACCAAAGATTATCCTTCTGCACTAAAAACCAATCAAAGCTGGCTAGCGACAGCCAATAATCGTATTGTCAACAAAGATTACCCTGCTAATTTTTCACAAACTTGGGCGAATCCCGAACGTATTGAACGCATTACAGAATTGCTCAATAGCAATCAACGCCACGATTTTAATTTCATGCAACAAATACAATACGATCAATATGATCCTATGGTTCAGAAATTACAATACTATTTATCCAGCACAGAACTCTCCCAAGCCATTAAACAACTACCTAAACCCATACAGCAACAAGCATCATTAGCACAACAACGCTTATTAGCATTCAATGGTGATTTAAAAGCCAACAGTGCAGGCGCCGCCTTATACAATCTATTTTTAGCATCATTCAGCCAACAATTATTTTCAGATGCTTTTGAAAACTCGCCACATGCTTGGGCTGCATTTGTGGAAAGCTCTAAATCCTATTCAGCACAAGCTGATCATTTACTGTGGCAAGATGATCAAAAAACTAATGCCAGTCCATTTTGGCAAAAGCATGATCCAATGCTCAGCGGCAAAGCCAATGTTGTGGCGCATGCTTTAGCCAAAGCACAACAAACAGGCGAACAACATTTCGGTCAAAATTATAACAAATGGCAATGGGGAAAAATCCATCAGTATCAATGGAATAGCCTATTTTCTCAAGTGGCAGAATATCTTCCACCTGAACAGAAGAAAAAAGTCGATGATTTAAGCAGTTATTTCAATCGCGGCCCTTATCCTGCTGGCGGCAATATCAATACCATTAACATTGCAAGTTATAGTATGGGCAAAGATTTTGATACATTATTGATCCCATCTTTGCGTTTAATCGTAGATTTTAGCCAACAAGATCCCGTTTGGATCATGAATAATGCTGGGCAATCTGCTAATCCCGCCAGCCCACATTATGCAGACAATATTCACAATTGGTTACATGGCCAATATGAAAACTTGCCCTTTAGTAGAGAAAAACAAGCCAAAATATATCGTGCGCCCATGCAGTTCATCCCTAAATAATGATAAAACATGATCTCGATTGATAAACTACTCAGCCAATATCAGCCACTTAATCCAGAAGTTTCTCGACAATTCGACCAAATTCGTGGATTCAGTGCAGCGAGCGTTGTATTTTGTCACGCTTATTTACTCTTTTTGTATCCCATTTGGCCTGCGGCAATGTTGCCCATTTACCTAACAGCTCATGCTTGTGTGATGGCTTTATTTGCACTCAGTGGATTTTTGATCTGCCAATCAGCCTGTCATAACATTCAAAAATACAAGCAATTCAACGTAAAACAATATATACATGCTCGCATTAATCGCATCGTGCCACCTTTATATTTTGCATGCATTGTTTTAGTAATGCTCTATTGGTTATCGCCTTCTGTCTTTGCCACTAGTAATCGTGAATTTAAGATCATCAGCGAAACCATGAGCCAAGCTAATATGAGCCTCCATCTCAAAGATTTACTGGGTGTTTTATTCTTTATGAATGGCTTTATCACGGAAACGCCCGCCAGTAATTTTGCTTTTTGGTCATTATCTTTTGAAGCTTGGTTTTACATACTGTTTGGGATTTTACTATTACCCAATCGAAGCATGAGCATATTATTTTCACTCGTTGGCTTAGTGATTTTAAGCACTTTAAATTATATATTTTTATTATATGTATGCATTTGGCTTGCTGGTGCAATCGCCGTTTTACTCTATCAGCAGCGCTACCATTTGAATAAAAAACAGATCATCTTCATCATCATGATGATCACAATAATGCTTGGGTTTTTATACATTATTCAAGCATCTCCATTGGCCATTTATGGCACATGGATTGGTATCATCTTAGCCATTTTGCTCTATTTAATTGCGACTCAAAAAGTTAAGATTTGGCTACCTTGCTATTTCATTGCAAAAACATCCTATACAATTTATCTCTTGCATTTCCCAATTTTGTTATTCATTTATGGCGTGATTCAACCTTATATTTATCACAATGTTATGTTACTCATTTTCTCTACATTATCTGCCGCCACATTATCCATCATCATTGGGATAATTTGTGGTAAACGCATCGAAAACATTCAGATTCTTTAACCTGTGCTTTCAAATAAAAACCCAAAAGCTAATCATAACTTTTGGGCTTAATTATCAAGCAATATTTAAATTAGCTTGGGAACCAACCTGGTGATTCTGGCTTCAAGCGAATATTGATTTGCTTCACTTCTTGGAAATCTTCTAAGCCATAAGTCCCCAAACTGTGTCCAATACCACTTTGTTTATAACCGCCCCAAGGCGCTTCAATAAATGTTGGATGATAATCATTAATCCATGTAATACCTGAGCGAATCTTCTTAATCACACGTAATGCTCTTGATCCATCTTTTGAAAATACAGCACCTGCTAAACCATAATTTGTAGAGTTAGCTAAAGCAATCGCTTCTTCTTCGGTTTTGAATTTTTGCACTGTCACAACTGGCCCGAAGATCTCTTCTTGAACGATGCGCATATCATTATCGACATCGACAAAAATCGTTGGCGAAATAAAGAAGCCTTTTGCCAATTCACCTTCTGTCAAACGAATGCCGCCAAAAGCTACTTTAGCACCTTCTTTTTGACCAATTTCAATGTATTCAAGCACGCGATTCATTTGTGCTTCTGAAACAAGTGGCCCCATATGAGAGTTTTTATCCATACCTGAACCTACTTTGATCTTCTCTGCTTTTTCCACTAAAAGCTTCACATAATCATCGTAAATGGATTCTTCAACAAGGATTCGGCTACCCGCAGAACATACTTGGCCTGTGCCATAAAAAATACCAAACAAGCCATAATCTACAGCCAAATCTAAATCCGTATCTGCAAACACAACATTAGGAGATTTACCACCAAGCTCAAGTGATACACGCTTTAAATTGCCTTCAGCTGATGCTTTCATGATTTTTTTGCCCACAGCCGTACTGCCTGTAAAGGAAACTAAATCAATATCATCGCTTTCTGAGATCGTTTGACCAACAACATTACCTTCGCCCATCACCATATTAATAGTGCCTTTAGGCAATGCTTCAACGCTGTCTAGAATTTCAAATAACACCATACAAGATAATGGCGTTAATTCTGCAGGTTTAAATACAATGGAGTTACCTGCTGCTAAAGCTGGTGCAATTTTCCAAACACTCATTAGTAATGGATAGTTCCAAGGTACGATCAAGCCTGTCACGCCCGCTGGCTCGCGGACAATCATAGATTGATAATCTTCTGAAGCATTAAACACTTCACCTTGAGTACCACGAATCAAACCCGCATAGTAACGGAAAGTTGAAGCTGCATCAGCAACATCACCTTGCGCTTCTGGTAAAATTTTACCATTATCCAAAGTATCCAATGTTGCAAGCTCTTCAGCTCGTGCATCAATTTTATCAGCAATTTCATTCAACACATCAGCGCGTTCACGCGTAGATAAATCGGCCCAAACACCACTTTCAAAATTAGCCTTAGCTACTTTGATCGCTTCAATCGTTTGCTCTTTAGAAGAGTGAAATCCTCGACCAATCACTTCTTGATTCGCTGGATTAATGACAATATTTTCTTTACCTGAATCAGGCTTAACCCATTCACCATTAATATAGTTCAAAATTTCTTTAACCATTATTTTCTCCGTGTCTGCTTATTAAGAGCACTATAAGGGGAAATCTCTCACCAATCGCCCCTTATACTAATAATTAATCTTAAATCATTACCCTTTTCTCAAAACTTCGAGCACTTCTTTAAATGATTTGAGTACATAATCAACTTCTTCATAAGAAATAGTCAAAGGCGGTTCAATACGAATTGTTTTTGAATTCACCAATGTACCCGCTACAACAATACCACGTTCAAAGATGCCTTTAGAAGCTTCATAACCAATTTCATCTTTATGGAACTCAATACCGATCATTAAACCTTGACCACGAATTTCCATTACTAGATCATCATAGCCATCCGCTGCCGCTTTCAAGCCATTAAGGAAATATTCACCCACTTCTGCCGCACGCGCAGGTAAATTCTCTTCTAATAAAACATCGATCGTTGCCAATGCTGCAGCACAAGCCAATGGATTACCGCCAAACGTTGTTGTGTGCATGAATGGATTATCAAACATCGGTGCAAATACTTTTTCAGAAGCAATTGTTGCACCAATTGGCATCACACCGCCACCAAATGCTTTTGCCAAACACATAATATCAGGCACAACACCTTCCAATTCACATGCAAACATTGAACCTGCACGCCCCATACCTGTTTGAACTTCATCGAAAATCAATAATGCGCCAAATTCATCACATAATTGGCGGACGGCTTTCAAGTACCCTTTAGGTGGAATAATGATTCCGCCTTCCCCTTGAATCGGCTCTAAAATCACAGCTGTAACATTTTCTTGTACTGCTGCACATGCCTCAAATGTTTTACGCATCATATCAATATCACCATATAATACGTGTCTAAAACCTTGTGGTAATGGCATAAATGGTTTACGGAATATGCCTTTTGCCGTGCCTGCTAATGAGCCTAAGCTTTTACCATGGAATGCACCTACCGTTGAAATGAATGTAGAAGCATTAGGATTATGTTTATAAGTGTACAACTTAGTAATTTTTAATGCTGCCTCAATACTTTCTGTACCTGAGTTTGTGAAAAATGAGTATTTCAAATCACCTGGTGCAATTGCTGCCAATGCTTTTGCCAACATCGCACGCAATGGATCTAATAAATCTTGGCTATGCAATGCCTGATGTTGTAATTGATCTTTGACTGCTTTCACAACTTTAGGATGACGATGACCAACATTATAAATGCCATAACCCCCTAAACAATCGATATATGTATTGCCATTGATGTCTTTAAAACCATTGCCGCCATCTGACCATTCTACAGCAGCAAAGCCTTGATCTTCTGTAACTGTTTTACGATATTCCAAAAAACCAGGATTAACATTTTCTCTAAAACCTTCGATGGTTTGTGCTGTTACCCAAGCTGCATCTTCTGGCGTGACAGATTCCTTTTCAACCAATCCCAATACCTTGCCAATAAATTCTCTAACTTGTTCATTGTTATTCATAAAATTTCCTTTCTTTCATAGTGGTGATAAATATTATGTGATTCTGTTGGTTAAACTTTCTCATGATGCATCGCTTCAATCGTCAATGCTGGATTTGCATCGAGCAAGACGGAACCTGATGTATCGAAATCTACTGGCTCATCTGTTCTTTCAGAGAGTGGCACACGTGCAATTCTAAAGCCTGTATAGCCATAAATAATTGCTACGATTGGACTTAAAAAGGCTAAGAAAACGTAAGGTGCATAATCAATGGTTGCAACGCCTAAAGTTGTTGCCATAAATGCACCACATGTATTCCATGGCACTAAAGGAGATGTCATCGTACCTGCATCTTCCACAGTACGAGATAGGTTTTTAAGCTCTAAACCTTTATCTTTATAAGCTTGAACATACATACGACCTGGCAAAAGGATTGAGAGATATTGATCACACGCAATAATATTTGCCGTCACTGAAGATGCCGCAGTGGTTGCAATCAAACTACCAGTTGAACGAGCAAAACGCAGTAATCTTTGAACGATGGTTTCTAAAGAACCTGTTAACTCTAAAATGCCACCTAAACTCATTGCCAACATTACAAGGCTCACCGTTGGCATCATATTTTCTATACCGCCGTTATTGAGCAAGTAATCAATCATTTCATTGCCCGTCTGTTTTTCAAAACCCACAATCATCATATTTAATAGCGCCGCAACTGTTTCTCCTTGAATAAAGAAAGCAACTAAAGCACCTAACAATGAACCAATGATTAAACCTGGAATTGCTGGCATTTTGAACATGATCATACCTAAAACAGACACTGGCACTAAAATCAACCATGGAGAGATGATGAAAATATCATCCAACTGTTTTTGTAAAGTTGTAATGCCTGAAAGATCCGTTACACCTGTTTTAGTGAAATAACCTAGAATGATGAATAATACGATTGTTAACAACCATGCAGGAATTGTTGTATATAACATGTAACGAATATGATCAAACAAATTAACACCAATAATGCCAGGAGCCATGTTCGTCGTTTCTGATAATGGCGATAATTTATCACCAAAGTATGCACCAGAGATCACAGCACCTGCCACCATTGCAGGATCATATCCTAGCACTAAACCAACGCCCATTACCGCAATCCCAACCGTTCCTGCTGCCGTCCAAGCATTTCCTGCTGTCAGTGAAACACCACTTGTGATCACAACGGCCAAAGGCAAAAACCAATCAGGCGAGATAATATTTAGGCCGTAATAAATCATTGTTGGCACAATGCCACTTGCCAACCATGTCGCAATCAATGTACCCAAAATGATCAAAATCAACAGCGCTTGTACAGACAATGCAACACCTGCGGTGATGGATTTTTGGATATCCAACCATGAATAACCCAAACATATTGCAACAATGCCCGCAACAACTGCGCTCATTAAAATTGGTATATGTGGCTCAGAATCAAAGACAAAAATTCCGGTAAATAAAAAAATCATCATAAAAACGATAGGAATCAACGCAACCATTAAACTTGGTAGCGGTTTATCGTGCTTGATAAATGCTTCTTCAGCTCTTAGATCATTGCTCTCACAACAAGCCATGCACCCTCCTTTTGTTTACATTTTTTTGTAATCAATGTTTGATCGAATTTTTCTCTGTACCCCAATGGAATACAAATTCAAATGCTACTTTTTTGCTACTTATTATCTTTTTTAAATTTTTTAGTCATCTCCTCCCGATGACTCGAAAACAGTATATACACGCCGTAATTTTATTTGCAACACCACATATCTCTATGAATTAATAGATATTTGGATTTTATAAATTTCACATACAGTATGTATATCAATTTTTTATGATATTTTTTCAATGGCAAATCGACACAAAAAGTAGTCAAAAATAAATACATTTTTGATCATTTTTTATTCAAATAAACAATGTTTTTCAATGATTATGGAATTAAATTTTTGTAACTTTAAAACAAAATTTTAGAAAATCAATTGATTCATTAAGAAAAGTAAAATAATCCATATAGGTTAAATATGGATTAGCTATGAATTAAAAATAGTTACATGAGAATTAAATAAGACTTAGTGAGCATGAAAATGCTAAATTAGCATGTCATTATAAATATACTAAATAGATGGCAAATTATTGTAAAAGGGATCAGGAGCATGGCAAAAGCGCTGAATAAACGCGAAAAGATGATGGAGGAAACCCATGATAAGTTACTCACAGCAGCACGAGAATATTTTGGTAAATATGGTTATGCTGATACAGCAATGGAAACATTTACATCCAGTATCGGATTAACAAGAGGCGCGCTTTATCATCATTTTGGCAATAAAAAAGGATTGTTTGCTGAAGTTGTAATGCAAATCGATACAGAGATTGATGAAATATTACAAGAGATCTCAAATCAAGAACCTGATCCATGGCGAGCTCTGTATAAACGCGGTGTTGCATATCTTCAACACTCTTTGGAACCTGAATTTCAACAAATACTATTGAAAGATGCAAAAGCCATTCTCGGTACTGAATTGATGACTATTCAAAGACGAAGTATGGATTCCGATATTGTATTGATCGAAAATGGTATAAAACAAGGCATCATTAAATCAGGAAGCCCTAGAGTTTTAGCGATTATGCTTGATGGGAGTTTATTTGAATCCGCTTTTTGGATTGCAGAGTCGGATTCAGAAGTACGATTAGCTGAAACTTTAGAAGGCTGGCGAATTCTACTGGAAGGCATTAAAGTGCCCCAATGAACCGATAACCCACACCAACTTCTGTGAGAAAATGTTCAGGATTTGTCGGATCATGCTCCAGCTTCTGCCTGAGCTTTCTCATATAAATTCGTAAATACTGCGGCTCTTCAACAAAATTTGGCCCCCAAACCGCCACTAATAATTGACGTTGCGTAGCGACTTTTCCTTCGTTACGAATCAATTCTAACAATAAATTATATTCGATTGGTGTGAGATGCACTTCTTCCTCTTTTCTCAATACCTGCCGATTTTCAAAATGAATAGTATTTTGACCAAAAACATAAACATCTTGCTGCATGCTAGGGCGATGTTGACGCATTTGTGCTCGAATTCTTGCGAGCAATTCTGCGATTCCAAATGGTTTTGTCATATAATCATTCGCACCCGCATCGAGCGCTTGGACTTTACTGATTTCTTGATGTCGTGCCGTCAATACAATGATCGGTGCATTGGACCAGCTACGATAAGCCGCAATAAAATCCATACCATCACCATCCGTTAATCCTAAATCTAAAATCACACAAGCAGGCTGATGCGCTTGAGCATCTATGATCGCCCTTTTCACAGAGATTGCTTCCAATACTTGCCAATCTTCCTGCTCTAAAGTTTTACGAATCAACTTCCGAATAGCATCATCATCTTCTACAATTAAGATTTTCCTAACAACGCTCATAGTGAATCCTCTATTTCGAGTTTAATCGCTTGTGTGATCGGCAAGGCTAATCTAAAAATAGAACCTTGTGCATCTTGCCTCGCTGCCACTTCAATTTTTCCTTCATGCGCATCCATAATCATTTGCACAATGCTCAACCCTAAACCAGATCCTGCGATATTACCTTCTTTTTCTGCACGATAAAATTTCTGAAAAATAAAGGGGCGATCTTCATCACTAATGCCAATGCCATTGTCCATAATTTCCACCCAAACATAGCCATTATCCTGATAAACACGGACATTAATTGTGAGATTGCCTTGACTGTATTTAATGCTATTTTCAAGTAAATTACTCACAGCATGACTAAATAACACTGCATCAAACTGAATGATTGGCAAACCATCTTCGATATTCATTTGCACATTTGGTTTTTTATCTGATGCAAGTTGAATGGTCCTCACTGTACTACTCACAATATCTTCCACACAATCCCAATCAGCGTGTAGCTGTATTTGTCCACTTTCTAGGCGCGTCATTTGTAGAATATTACTCACAAATTTCTGCACATTATGTGCTGAAATGGTTAAAGAATGAATACTTTGGTGAATCTCTACTGCTGGCATTTTCTGCCAATAATTTTGTAAATATTCTGCTTCACCAACCATGGCTGTTAATGGTGTTTTAAGATCATGTGTCACAGATGACAATAAAGTATTGCGCATCTTTTCCGCTTCCACTTCCACCAAAATATCATTGGCAATGTCAGCAAAATGTACACGCTCTAATGTTAAAGCGATCAATCTTGTAAAAGTTTCCAACTGTCGTCTTTGATCTGTGAGCAATAAACTTTCTGGCATTTTTGCTGCAATCGCCAAAATGCCACGAATTTTAACGGGCGCCATTAACGGCAAATACAAAATTCTATGCTCTGACAAAGTATTCGTGCCATATCCTGCCGCTTGTTGATGCTGAAATGCCAATTTTGCAATGGATAAATTAACCGCATCATTGCCTGAATAAATGAGTTGACCATGATCATCTGGCAAGAGAAAAAATACTTCACAATCAAACTCTTGCTTCACAAATTTTTTACTGAGCGCAAGAATCTCTCTCTCTTTAGATAAGCCTGATAGCGTTTTTGCAAAATCAAATAAATTGATCGCTTTTTGCTCTCGACTATTGGCTTCCCTAGCGCGATGCCTCAAATAACTTGTTAAATGTGTTAACAGCAAACTGAGCAGTAACATCACTGCAAAAATTAGCACATACTGAATATCTCGCACAGCAAATGAAAATTTAGGCTCAACAAATGCAAAGTCAAACAGTGCAACTGTTAAAAATGCCGTCCAAACCCCTACAATGCGATTGTAAATCAAGCTTGCAATCACAACGATGAGCAAATACAACATCACTGTATTACTATTATCTAGTACACCAGAAAACGGCCACAGTGCAAATGTTAACCCCAATGATAATGCCGTCATTAAACATAAACCAACTGTAGATTCTTTAATCTGTTGACCAATCGATTGTGTTGACTGCGGTACAGTCGATGGCCTGACATCTTTTGTCTTCGATGAATAATTCAGTTGAATAAAATCTATCTCATCGCCCAGTTTCTGAATCTGATGGCGCAACAAACTGTCCCATAATCCACCTCGAATCCCCATAATTCTCGATAAATTATGCTGCCTTGCATAATCCACCAATAATTTTGCCATTTGTTCACCGTGCAAGATCACTGTTTTTGCACCTAAACTTTCTGCAAACTCTAAATCTTCAATGGCCTGACATTTCAATTGCTCTTGATTCCGATGGCGCCACAAACGTTTTTCGATGTAAACAATGTGCCATTCACAATGGAGCTGATTCGCCAATCGCGCACCCGCTCGGATCAATGGCCCATTATTAACACCTGCATAGGTATAAATTAGTAATCCTGTATCTGTATGCCAAACTCTATCGATGGATTTTTTATGACGATATGTTTTGACTTCTGCTTCGACATTTTCCGCTGTTCGCCTCAGCGCAATTTCCCGCAAGGAGATGAGATTACCTTTTCTAAAAAAGTTTTTAGTCGCTTGTCGGATTTTATGTTCTGCATAAATTTTGCCATCTTTTAAACGGGTCAACAGCTCCTCTGCTGTAATGTCCACCAAAATGATTTCATCAGCGGATTGAAAAAAAGCATCTGGCACAGTTTCATTAATATCAATGCCTGTAATATTACATACAACATCATTCAAACTTTCTAAATGCTGCACATTAAGTGTCGTCCAAACATCTATACCATTTGCGAGAATCTCTTCAATATCTTGCCAGCGTTTTGAATGGCGAGATCCTTGCACATTACTGTGCGCCAATTCATCCACCAACAGCAGATCAGGTTTAGCTTGAATCGCCGCATCAATATCAAACTCTGGCAAAAAATGGCCACGAAAATCATATTGTTTGGCTGGTAAAATAGGCAGCTCACCAATCTGTGCTTCTGTATCTTGTCGTTTATGGGTTTCCACACAACCAATTAATACATTTTTGCCTTCAGCATGAACTTTATGTGCAGCACTTAACATGCTGTACGTTTTGCCAACGCCAGCAACCGCGCCAAAATAGATTCTTAATTGCCCTCTATTTTTTTCTGCAATTGTTTGTAACCACTGCTCTGATGTATGTTTACCGTCCATAGACAATCATCCCGATAAAAAGTTAAGCATCTCAACCCTCAAGCTGAGATGCTCATTCATATTAAATTTTCTCTTATCTACTTTCAATCTTATCTAGCGATAAATTCAGCAGTAAAACATTCACTTGAGATGTCCAACCATTGGATACATTCTCCGTATGATTTTCCATCACAAGATCAATCAATCGCTCTTTTGACAATCCTCGAGCCTTCGCAACACGATCCACTTGAATCAATGCAGATTCAAGATCAATGTGCGGATCCAATCCACTGCCTGAATGACTGATCAACATCGTTGGCACCATGGTATTTTTCTCTAAATCCAATTGAATCAATCGTTGTATGCTTCGCTCGATCAACTCTGGATTGGTCGCTGCAAGGTTTGTACCGCCAGAAACTTCTGGATTGTAAGGATCATCAATACTATTACCTAATCGTCCCCAGAAATATTTAGGCTGCGTAAATGATTGCCCGATCAACTCTGATCCTATCACTTGATCATTCTTCATGATCAAACTCCCTTGCGCTTGGTGGGGAAACCACCACTGTGCCAAACCTGTCACTGTCACAGGATAGACAACTCCCAGTAAAATACTTAAGCTCAATAGCAATGTTATGGCTGGTCGTAAATACATAATTTCTCCTTTATAACCAAGATATAATGATGTCTATCGCTTTAATGGCGATAAATGGCACAATTAATCCGCCAACGCCATAAATCAAAAGATTTCTGCGCAATGTTTTACCCACATTTTCAGAACGATAAGTGACGCCTTTAATCGCCAATGGGATTAAGAAAACAATGATCAATGCATTAAATATCACAGCGGATAACAGTGCCGAATTTGGGCTTTCTAAACCTAAAATATTCAATTGTGCCAAGCTTGGGAAAAGCGGGATAAATAGCGCAGGAATGATCACAAAATATTTAGCAATATCGTTAGCAATCGAGAATGTTGTCAAAGCACCGCGCGTCATCAACAATTGCTTACCAATTTTGACAATTTCAATGAGCTTGGTTGGATCAGAATCCAGATCCACCATATTACTTGCCTCTTTCGCGGCTTGTGTACCTGAATTCATTGCAACTGCAACATCCGCTTGTGCCAATGCAGGTGCATCATTCGTGCCATCGCCTGTCATGGCAACCAACAATCCTTCAGCCTGATATTTACGGATCATGTTCAATTTCTCTTCGGGCGTTGCTTCTGCAAGATAATCATCCACGCCTGCCTCCAAGGCAATTGCAGCTGCTGTTAATGGATTATCCCCTGTGATCATGATGGTACGAATGCCAATCTGGCGAAGCTGCTGAAAACGCTCACGAATACCAGGTTTAACAATATCTTTTAATGCAATGACGCCCAACGCTTCATCATTCACACTGAGAACTAATGGTGTTGCACCGCTGGCAGCAATTTTTTCAACAGCAATCGTCAGCTCTTTTGGCCATTTGCCTTGTTGTGATTCAATGTGTTGAGCAATCGCATGTGATGAGCCTTTGCGGATCGTTAAAACTTGCTGATCAGACTTTGTATAATTCACACCACTCATTTGTGTTTGAGCAGTAAATGGCACAACTTCAGATTGACCCAAAATCACAGATTCATCTTTCAAACTAGGATGCAGTCGCTGTGCCAATGTGATGATGCTTCGCCCTTCTGGCGTTTCATCACCCATGGATGCGTAATAAGCCATTTTGATTAAGCGATCTAAATCAACATTTGGACAAGGCACAAACTCGCTCGCTTGTCTGTTACCAAAAGTGATTGTGCCTGTTTTATCTAGCAGTAATACATCGATATTTCCTGCCGTTTCAACAGCACGGCCAGATGTCGCAATCACGTTAGACTGCATCATTCTGTTCATACCTGCAACGCCCACAGCAGATAACAAACCGCCAATGGTTGTTGGGATCAAACAAACCAACAATGCAACTAATGCCAATAAACTGATCGGTGCCAATGCTCCCGCATGATCCACCATGAAACTAGAAAAACCATACAAAGAACCGACAACAAGAATAAAAATAATACTCAAAGCAATTAATAAAATGGTTAAAGCGATCTCATTGGGTGTTTTTTTACGTTTAGCACCTTCAACCATGCTCACCATTTGATCCAAAAATGATTCACCAGGATTAGCATTGATTCTTATGATCAAATAGTCCGAAACTAACAATGTACCGCCTGTAACAGAACAGAAATCGCTGCCTGAAGCTCTGATGACAGGTGCTGATTCACCCGTAATGGCAGACTCATCAACCGATGCAATGCCTTCAATCACTTCACCATCCATCGGGATGACTTCACCTTGTTCAACGCGAATGATGTCATTCTTTTTCAGCAATTTCGATGAAGTCATCACAACTTCAGTTTCACCACTTTTCTCAATGAGTTTTCTGGCAGGTACATCAGCTTGTAAGCTTTTCAAACTATCACTTTGTGCTTGACTACGACTTTCTGCATATGCTTCTGCAAAATTGGCAAATAGAATTGTGAACCACAACCATGCAACAATGCTGATCCCAAAGCCGACATGTTCGCCACCATTCAATAATGAATGACCGATAAACATCGTACAAAAAATACTGCCAAGATAAACGATGAACATGACAGGATTGCGCCATTGAACCAAAGGATTCAATTTATAAAAGGACATAATCAATGATGCCTTTAATAGGGCTTTATTTTGATTTTTCATCATCTTATTCCTTAATTAAATAACATTAAATGATCGACAACTGGGCCCAGCACAAGTGCTGGCACATAAGTCAGCGCGCCCATTGTGAGTACAACGAAAAAGAGCAAACTTGCAAAAAGCAAACCTTTTGTTGGAAAACTTGCAGCATTCATAGAACGCTTTTTCACAGCAAAACTACCCGCTAATGCAAGCATTGGAATGATGACACCAAAACGCCCCAATAACATCGCAAAGCCTAATAAATAGTTTAAAAATGGTGTATTTGCGCCTAAACCTGCAAATGCACTACCATTATTATTCGTAGCGGATGTCAATGCATACAATAATTGACTAAAACCATGTGAACCTGGATTTGTGATACTTTCAATCGCACTTGGTGTCAATGCCGCCCACAATGTTCCTAAAAGCACAACAGAAGGACCCACTAACATTGCAATTGAAATCAGTTTCATCTCTTGTGATTCCACTTTTTTACCCAAATATTCTGGTGTACGGCCGATCATTAAACCTGCTAAAAACACAGTCAAAATCACAAAAATCAACATGCCATAAAGACCAGAACCAACACCACCGTAAACAATCTCACCTGTTTGCATCAAAAAGAGCGGAACAATGCCTGAAAGTGGCATCAATGAGTCATGCATATTATTCACAGCGCCACATGATGCAGCCGTTGTCACAGCTGTAAACAATGCAGATGAAATAATGCCAAAACGACTCTCTTTACCTTCAAGATTCCCCGATGATTGTAATAAATAACCTTCACCTTTTACTGCTTCTTGCAATGCTGGGTTGCTTTGCATTTCTGTATAGAAAAGAAACAAAACTAACATCACAAATAATGCTGTCATCACCGCATAAATCGTCCAACCTTGCGCCATATCCTTCAACATTCTGCCAAAATAGAAGCAAAGTGCGATTGGAATGATCAAGATTAAAAACATCTGTACAAAGTTAGTGATAAAACTAGGATTGGAAAAAGGATGTGCAGAGTTAGCATTGAAAAAACCGCCGCCATTTGTGCCCAATAATTTAATGGTTTCTTGCGAAGCATTTGGCCCCATTGGCAACAAACCTTCCTGACCCTCTAAACCAGTGAATGATACATATTCAGATAAACTTTGAATCACTCCTTGAGACACCATAAAGAGCGCACTGATGAATGCGATGGGCAACAATAAATATAAACAGATACGCGTGATGTCCACCCAGAAATTACCAAGATTTTCATTTTGATGAGCAATTAAACCACGCACTAAAGCAAATACCACGGCGATCCCTGTTGCAGCAGATGCAAAGTTTTGCACGCCCAAACCTAACATTTGCGTCAAATAACTCATCGCTGTTTCACCGCTATAAGCTTGCCAGTTAGTATTCGTCACAAAACTTGTGGCGGTATTGAATGCAGAATCCAATGTTGGCGCATCGATCTCTTGCGGATTCAACGGCAAAACATGCTGTAAAAGCTGCAAGCCCATCACAGCTAAAACACCTAAAATACTGAATAAAATAACTGAACCTGCATAACGCTTCCATGTCATTTCTTGATCATGATTAATGCCAGCCAATCGATAAATGCCAGATTCAATTTTAGATAATCCCAGAGGTGCAGTTTTAGATTCACTGACCCACATTAAATATCTACTTAAAGGATAAGCCAGCATTGTTAGCAATCCCACTAACAACGCGAGCAAAAGTATTGCATTGAGCATTTAGAAATCCTCCACATGACAAAGCACATAGCATAAGTACGCTAGAGTGATTAATAAAAAAGTTGCAAAAAGTATCGTTAACATATTTTCCTTATAACTATTGCGAGGATCGGGATTGTAGAAAAAATCGTATAAAAAACTTATAAAAATATTGGATCTGTGTATATGATCTTTTTGAGTTGCTATGCAATATTATTTATTATTATCAACAATTTATTGGCAATCACATTTTAAACATAAAAACCAGCATAGCTCACATACAAAGTGGTCTACTTTAATTTAGACAATAAAAAAGCCCTTGTATAACAAGGGCTTAATCATATGATTGGCGGAGGCGGTGGGATTCGAACTCACGAACGGTTTAACCCGTTGCCGGTTTTCAAGACCGGTGCCTTCAACCACTCGGCCACGCCTCCAAAAGAGAGGTGCATTATATATAATTCACAATCAAACGCAACCACTTATTAAAGATTTGATGAAAAATTATACTAATCCCTACGGTATACTCAATACTGTGCCCACAGGAACGCGCAATTGATTACTTGGTAAATTATTTGCTTTGCGTAAATTATCCGAAGAAATTTTATAGCGTTTTGCCACATCCTCCAAAGATTCTCCACGTTTAATAGTATGCTGTTTACCTTGTCCTTTTGCATTTTGTACAGGCGCTGTACCTTTAGCCTCTAACTCCAAAGATGGAAACCTCACTTGTGGCTGACTTTCTAAATTAACTCGAGGCGCATTGTTTCCACTACTAACTTTTGGTGGATTGGGTGTTGCTGTAATCGTCGGTTTGCCATTCGGTACAACTTTCTTAGGTGCAGCTACCGTACTATAAACCAGTTCCGTTGCTGGGCGTTTTTTAAAATAACCACGAATCCCTTTTAACATATCATCCGCCAAACGGCGCTGATGGGATGCAGTTTTCAATTTTTTTTCATCATTGGCATTAGAGATAAAACCCGTTTCCACTAAAACTGATGGAATATCAGGTGCTTTTAACACCGCAAAGTTTGCACGCTCAACATTTTGTTTATGAAGCTTAGTATCGTGCTGAAGATAACTCAAAATTTGTTTACCCAATTCATGCGAAGCTTCGATCGTTGCATCTTGCGAAATATCCAATAGCATTGAAGCGATCGCATTATCTTTATCAGACATTTTTACACCCGCAATGATATCCGAGCGATTTTCATTCTCTGCCAATAATCTTGCCGCCTCACTTGACGCTCCCTTTGTTGATAAAACATACACTGAAGCCCCCCAAGCAGAGCGATTCAAGGCAGCATCTGCATGAATAGAAACGAACATATCTGCTTTTTGGCGACGAGCAATTAATACACGTTCTCTTAATGGAATAAAGCGATCACTATCACGCGTCATGATTGCACGCATACCAGGCTCACGATTAATGCGATTGCGCAGCTCTTTACCAATGGCCAATACAACATCTTTTTCACGAGTTTTATTAGGGCCAATTGCCCCAGGATCTTTACCGCCATGGCCAGGATCAATCACAATCAACACATTCTTTTTAGGCATCTGTTTTGCCACTTGAACACTGGATTGCTCCGAAACAACAGTACTTGTTCCCGCAATCGCTCGATCTTTAGAAACTGCAGTGCCACTTTGGCTGATTAAAATCACCAGCTCATAACCTTTTTTACCTTTCACTAAGGCGGTGGATCCTGGAACAGATTTCACCAAATCCACAACAATGCGTAAGTCTGTGCCTTGCTGAGTTCCCAAACGAACACCATTCACATTTTTTCCGCGAATCGGCAATGATTGAACTTTTTGACGCAACTGAGCACGCGGAATATCCACCACTAAGCGCGGTGGGCTATCTAAACGGAAACTCGTAAAATTTGTGCGCTCATTCAATGGAAATACAATTTTCAGATTGCCATCTGGTGTTGTTGTGCTCGTACCTTTGCCAACCAAAGTTACCGCATGCACCAAGCCAATATTTAAAACGCACAGCAAGCCAATGACAAGTGTACGAAATACTTTTGCTAAAGCATCAGTCATATTACTGTAGAACTCCTTGATATTGTTTCATCAATTCAATGGTTTCATTATGCTCAGGATAAACCACCACTAAACGACTGAATAAAGCCTTAGCCTCTTCAATTTTTTTCTCTTCGATCAGCAACGCAATGTAATGTGCAATCACATCAGGCTGTTTCAAACGATTATACGCAGGCCATAAATATTTTCTTGCATCTACATAATTCCCTTCTTGAAAATATCCCCAACCAATACTGTCCATGATAGCGGGCTCATCAGGTGCTAACTGAATAGCCTTTTTTAAATAACTCATAGCGTGCTCGCGCTCTTTGGCAGTTTCTGCAATTTCTAACATCACATAACCATAGCCATTTAATGCCAATGCATCCTCTGGATTTTTCTGAAGCCATGTCAACATTAGCTCTTCCATTTTGTCGTATTGCTTCATTTCTTGATAAGCGATCGATTTATAATAGGTATAGATGAATAACTCATAATTTGTGACAACATCTAAAATTTCTGCATAGGGTAATAAAAGCTGATAATCATAGGATTTCTCTAACATATCCAACTGCTGGTTATAGAGATATTCTGTACGATCAGGAAATTTTGTGCGCAATTCATCAAAAATTGCTAAAAATGTCGCATAAGATTTTTTACGCAATGCCATATCCGCTTCTGCTATCAAACGAATCACTTGAACGTCTATGACATTAATATTGGGCAAAATCTCATACAATTCGCCAAAACGCCCCGTTGTCCGTCCAAAATCAGCCAATCTAAACACAACATTGACATAATCGCCCTTTAACTGCATGACTTTATCAATATTCTCTTTTGCAATGTCATTATTACGAAGCGCAAAATTCAACAAGGCTAAATGCCCATAAACACGCGCATCATTAGGATAATCATTTACCAATTGTGCCGCATAAGTTAGCGCATCTTTAAAATAAAACTCATTGATTAAAGCTTGTAAATATTCGATCTTAATGTCTGCATCTTGACTATCTTGTGCAGCATTTTTCAAAATCTCCAAACCTTTTTCTGGATCATTTAATAAAGAATAAGCATACATCAACAGCGAATAATTCACTGCACTGCCTTGTCCTTTAGCAATAACATCATTGAGATATTTAATGGCTTCATAATAACGCCCATTATCTACCAACAGACTTGCCAATAATGGCGTAACACTATTGGAGTAATCATTCATCTTTGCAATTTTTTGATAAATGGTTAAAAACGTCTGTGGTTCAATTTGGCTTTTTAATTCACGATACAAAAAGTGAAAACCATTATCATTGGCATCTTTAGCATATAAATGTGCAATTTGATTCATCACATTTGCAGCTTTGTCATAACTATTCAAACGCGCGTAGATAATTGCCTCAAACAATAACACTTCAATATTATCTGGCTCATCTACAAGAATTTGATCTAAATATGATAATGCTTTGACATAATCCGCTTGCCCATACGCTAAGTTAAATTGCTGTCTTAATACATACGGTATTTTCTGATTTTTAGTAATTTTTTCTAAATAACTCGATGCAGACTCAAGATCATTGCGTTGCACAGCTAATTCGCCCAATAAAAAATTTAGCATTGCGCTATCTTTTTGAGGAGCTTCGGCCTGTGATACACCTAGCATAACACTTAAACTCATTACCAGGCTTAATGTCACTTTTTTTATCATAACAACGTTTATCCTTTCAGAGATTTCTGCGTAATTCTACACTAAAAAAGAGCGTTATTCTTCTATATGTCGTTTTCTTTACGTTCTAGCTATAGCATTCTGCAAAATAACTCGATATGATCAAATGAATCTAATAAAAAATTAACACAACATTGGGAGGATGAAATGACAAATAGAGTTGCGCTTTTCTTATCAGGCTCAGGCTATTTAGATGGTAGCGAAATCACTGAAGCTACTAGCTTATTGATCGCTTTATCTAAGCGCAATGTTGTGGTGGATTTTTTTGCACCCAATCGTAATCAAATGGATGTTGTGGACCATATTAAAGGTGAATCACAAGCAGAAAATCGTAATATTTTAACGGAGTCTGCACGCATTGCACGAGGAAAAATTGCACCGCTCAGCGATTTTAATGCAGAACTTTACGATGCTGTTGTATTACCTGGTGGATTTGGTGCAGTAAAAAACTTTACAACCTTCTTGCAAGATGGCATTAATGGTAGTTTACATAGTGACGTTAAAAAAGCATTGCACAGTGTGATCACACAGAAAAAGTGGATCGTTGGCATTTGTGCAGCACCTTTAGTCATCGCTATGGCAATGCGCGATGCGGATCAAAGCAATGTCAACATTACATTTGGTCATAGTAGCGGTGCAGAGGACTTTATACCTGCATTAAATGCATGGAAAATCAATCACATTGATACAAATATCGATGAGTATTGTACAGATAAAGAACACAGAATTATCACAAGTGGTGCATATATGTTCCATGATGCTTCTCCTTATGATATATATCTTTGTTCGGACTTTGTAATTGAAAAATTATTAAAACAGTTAACAAATCATTAGAGTTGGAAAAAATTAACGCATGAAACGTTTGAATATTGGTATTTTAGGTTTTGGTACAGTTGCAACAGGTGTTGCTGATTTAATCAGAGAAAATCACGAAGAAATTAGTGGTCGTACAGGTTACGATTTCTCAATTAAAAATATTTTTGTACGCTCTTTAGATCGTGCAAACCCTCACAATCTTCCACTGACAACAGACATTAATGATATTTTAATGGATGCTGAAATTGATGTAGTGGTTGAATTGATGGGCGGCATTGAACCAAGCCTAACCTATATTAAAACTGCGTTAGAGCAAAACAAACATGTGATTACCGCGAATAAAGCATTGATTGCAACCCATGGCAATGAGTTATTCAAATTAGCGTCAGCAAAAGGTTTGATGTTAATGTTTGAAGCATCTGTTGCTGGCGGCATTCCTGTGATCAAAAGCTTACGTGAAAGCTTGATTGGCAACAAAATCGAATCATTGGCGGGCATTATTAATGGCACAGGCAACTACATCTTAACTGAGATGAAAGAGAAAGGCCGTTCATTTGCAGATGCTTTAGCAGATGCTCAAGCTTTGGGCTATGCTGAAGCTGATCCTACATTTGATGTAGAAGGTATTGATGCTGCGCACAAATTGACGATTTTGGCATCCATTGCATTTGGCATTCCATTGCAATTTGACAAAGTATTTGTAGAAGGCATTTCTAAATTAGAAAGCGATGACATTAAATATGCTGATCAATTGGGCTATACAATCAAGCATTTAGGCATCGCAAAGAATTTAAGCGAAGGCATTGAAATTCGCGTTCACCCAACCTTAATTCCTAAAACAGATTTAATTTCTAACGTCAATGGCGTGATGAATGCTGTTTTAGTGAAAGGTAATGCTGTTGGCCCTGTATTAAGCTATGGCGCTGGTGCAGGCGGACATCCAACCGCATCTTCTGTTTTATCAGACTTGGCTGATATCTCTAGAATGTTAAATGCTGATAAAGAACATTATGTTCCTTATTTAGCTTTCCAAAACCAAGCGCTATCCAATGCGCCAATCCTGCCACAAGCAGAGATTCATACTGCCTATTACTTAAGAATAAAAGCAGTGGACCAATCTGGTGTGCTTTCCGATATTACCCATATCCTAGCTCATCATGATATTAGTATTGAGTTGATGATCCAGACAAAATCTGTTGAAGACAATCTAGCTAATATCATAATGACCACTCATGAAACTAAAGAGAAAGCAATTCTTGATTCAATTCGTCAGATTGAAGCCTTAGCAAATGTTAAAGGTGATACGACATTATTAAGAATTGAATCCTTCGGCTCATAAATGACTTTTTAAAACGATACAAAAACGAAAAACAGAGGTTAATCGTGAAATCTTCAGGTGCAGAAATCATTATAAAATCCCTCATGGAGGAGAACGTTGAATACATCTTTGGCTACCCTGGCGGAGCAGTTCTTCCTCTATATGATGCAATTTATCAACAAGATGAAATTAAACACGTCCTCGTCCGTCACGAACAAGCAGCCGCACATGCCGCTGATGGTTACGCGCGAGTTACAGGCAAACCTGGTGTTGTTCTCTTAACATCAGGCCCAGGTTTAACCAATGCTGTCACAGGGATTGCTACAGCCCATATGGACTCTATTCCTATGGTTGTTTTTTCAGGACAAGTTGCCACAAGTTTAATTGGTAACGATGCTTTCCAAGAAGTGGATACTATTGGCATCACTCGTCCGTGCGTTAAACACAACTTCCTAGTTAAAAATGTTGAAGAGCTTGCCTACACTATTAAAAAAGCTTTCCACATTGCAACAACAGGTCGTCCTGGTCCTGTTGTCATTGACGTACCTAAAGATGTCCAAGTTGCTTTAGCGAAATTTAGCTACCCTAAAAAGGTTTCTCTGCGCTCTTACAATCCAATCATTAAAGGCCATTCAGGCCAAATTCGTAAAGCTTATAACTTGTTTATGGGCGCAAAACGTCCAATGGTTTACACTGGCGGTGGCGTAATCTTAGGTGATGCTTGTGAAGAGTTAACAGAATTAGTCAAAGCATTGAATGTACCCATCACCAATACTTTAATGGGATTGGGTGCTTACCCTGCTTCAGATAAACAATTCGTTGGTATGCTTGGAATGCACGGCACATACGAAGCCAATATGGCCATGCATGAATGTGATGTATTATTTGCAATTGGCGCACGTTTTGATGACCGAATCACTGGCGTATTAGAACACTTCTGCCCACATGCAAAAATCATTCATGTGGATGTTGACCCATCTTCCATTGGTAAAAATATTGCGGCTGATATTCCATTGGTTGGCCAAGTAAAACCAATCCTCCAAGAGTTTTTACAATTGGTGAAAGAAGGTGAAAAGCAGATCAACCCTGATTCATTGGCAAAATGGTGGAACACAATTGATCATTGGCGCACAATGGATTCATTGGGCTACGATCTAACACCAGGCATCATTCAGCCACAACAAGTGATCGAAACACTTTATAAAGTGACAAAAGGTCAAGCAATTGTGACGACAGATGTTGGACAGCACCAAATGTGGGCTGCGCAATATTATAAATTTGATAACCCAAGACAGTGGATCAATTCTGGTGGTTTAGGCACCATGGGATTTGGCTTACCTGCTGCAATGGGTGCAAAATTGGGTGCACCAGAGAAAGATGTGGCATGTGTTACAGGCGATGGCAGTATCCAAATGATGCTCCAAGAAATGTCGACAATGCTTCAATATTCAACACCTGTGAAAATTTTGAACTTAAACAATGGATACCTTGGAATGGTTCGTCAATGGCAAGAGTTTTTCTTCAAGAAGCGCTATTGCATGAGCTATTTTGAGTCATTACCTGATTTTATTGGTTTAGCCAAAGCCTACGGGCATGACGGGATTCAAATTAGAGATCCAAAAGATCTAGAACCCGCACTTATCGAAGCCTTTAAGCAAAAAGATAAGACTTTATTTTTAGATATCATTGTTGACTCCGATGCCAACGTTTATCCAATGATTCCAGCTGGAAAAGGTCATCACGAGATGATTTTACGCGGCCGCGATAAAATGGAAAACACTATGGTTGATGGATTAAGCCAGGTATAAGGAGATCATAAATGAGCACTAATCAACAAGCTATGCGTCATATCATTTCGATATTGATGGAAAACGAAGCTGGCGCTTTGTCTCGTGTTGTGAATCTTTTCTCTGCGCGCGGTTATAACATCGAAAGTTTATCTGTTGCACCAACAGAGGATAATTCTATTTCACGCTTAACATTGGTGACTTTTGCCAATGCATCTGTGGTGGAACAGATTGTCAAACAACTGAACAAATTAGTCGATGTAATTAAATTGGTGGATCTTACAGATGGCTCACACATTGAGCGCGAGATCATGCTGATCAAAGTAAAAGCGGAAACTGAACCTGCTCGCGCTGAACTGTATCGTTTAAACGATATGTTCAGAGGCCGTTTACTCGATGTTACTGAGCAAAGTTATACAATTGAGATGACAGGAACAGCGGATAAACTCTGTGCATTTATCACAGCCGTTGAAACATTAGGCATCATCGAGATTGTACGTTCTGGCGCACTCGGACTCGTTCGTGGCGCAAAAGGCTTGACAATTAATTAACAAATTGATTATTACTAAATAACGTTTATACAAGTTTTAAAGGAATACATATGAATATTTATTATGACAAAGATGCAGATTTATCATTGATCCAGAACAAAACAGTTGCAATCATTGGTTATGGCTCACAAGGCCACGCACATGCGCAAAACCTTAAAGATTCTGGCATGAATGTAATCGTTGGCCTTCGCAAAAATGGTGCATCTTGGTCAAAAGCAGTGAATGCTGGTCACAACGTAATGGAAGTTGCAGAAGCAACTAAACAAGCTGACGTTGTTATGATCTTGTTACCAGATGAAAACCAACCTGAAGTTTACTCAAATGAAATTGAGCCAAACATCAAAAATGGTGCAGCATTAGCATTTGCTCATGGTTTTAACGTTCACTACAATCAAATCGTGCCTCGCAAAGATTTAGACGTAATCATGATCGCACCTAAAGGACCTGGCCACACTGTACGTTCTGAATATGTAAAAGGCGCTGGCGTTCCAACATTGATCGCGGTTTACCAAGACACTTCTGGCCGTGCAAAAGATATCGCTTTAGCATATGCATCAGCAAATGGCGGTGGCCGTGCTGGCGTGATCGAAACTGACTTCCGCGAAGAAACAGAAACAGACTTATTCGGCGAGCAAGCTGTATTGTGTGGCGGCGCTGTTGAATTAGTTAAAGCGGGTTTTGAAGTATTGACAGAAGCTGGTTATGCACCAGAAATGGCTTACTTTGAATGTTTACATGAGTTAAAATTGATTGTTGACTTGATGTACGAAGGCGGCATTGAAAACATGAACTACTCCATCTCTAACAACGCTGAGTACGGCGAATATGTAACAGGTGAAGAAGTGATCACTGCTGAATCAAAAGAAGCGATGCGTAAAGCATTGAAGCGCATTCAAACTGGTGAATATGCGAAAATGTTCATCTTGGAAGGTAAAACAAATTACCCTTCAATGACAGCTCGTCGTCGCTTAACATCAGAACATCCAATTGAACAAACAGGTCGTAAATTGCGCTCTATGATGCCATGGATTGCGCAAAACCGTTTAGTGGATCAGTCTAAGAACTAAGATCAGAAGGTCAAAAGAAGACTGGCAACAGTCTTCTTTTTTAGAAGTTAAAAAAGGAAAAAGTTATGTCTAATATTTGGACACCCGATAGTTGGAGAAAATTCCCAGCAGCACAGATGCCTAATTATCCTGATGCTGCAAAATTGAAAGAGGTTGAAGACCGCTTACATGAAGCCCCACCATTAGTTTTTGCAGGTGAAGCTCGCACATTAAAACAATCACTCGCAGAAGCAGCTTATGGCCGCGCATTCTTGCTGCAAGGTGGTGACTGTGCAGAAAGCTTTTCGGAATTTAATGCAACAAATATCAGAGATAGCTTTCGCGTATTATTGCAAATGGCTGTAGTTTTAACATTTGCTGCAAGCAGCCCAGTGATTAAAGTTGGTCGCATGGCTGGCCAATTTGCAAAACCGCGCTCAGAAGATTTAGAAACCATCAATGGCATTACTCTGCCAAGCTATCGCGGCGATATCGTCAATGGTATAGATTTCACAGCTGAAGCACGTATTCCTGATCCTGAGCGCTTATGGAAAGCTTATGGCCAATCAGGGTTAACATTAAACTTAATCCGTGCATTTGCATCGGGTGGTTATGCTGATCTTCATCGTGTGCAAGGCTGGACAATGGATTTCTTAGATTCATCACCACAAGCTACAAAATATGCTGATTTAGCAAACCGCATTCAAGATGCATTGAACTTTATGACAGCATGCGGCATTCGCCCTGATTCTGTGCGTGCATTGAAAGAAGTTGATTTCTACACTTCACATGAAATGTTGCTGTTAGGTTACGAAGAAGCAATGACACGCGTCGATTCCACAACGGGCGATTGGTACGATACTTCTGCCCACTTCATCTGGATTGGTGAAAGAACACGTCAATTAGATGGCGCACATATAGAATTTGCTCGTGGCATTTCTAACCCAATCGGCGTCAAAGTGAGCCAAAAAATGTCAGGGGATGAATTGATTCGTTTAATTGATGCGTTGAACCCTGACAATGAAGCAGGTCGATTAACATTGATCACTCGCATGGGTGATACAAATCTTTTGGAATACTTACCTGCTCTTCTTCGCCGAGTCAAAGAAGAAGGTCGTAATGTTGTATGGATCTGTGATGCAATGCATGGCAATACGATCAAGACTGAGAATGGCTATAAAACGCGTCCATTTGATCGCATTTTGGCAGAAGTCACAGCATTCTTCGATGCACATAATGCAGAAAAAACACATGCAGGCGGCGTTCATTTTGAAATGACAGGCAAAGATGTCACAGAATGCACAGGCGGTGCACAAAACATCACTGATGAAGATTTATCGAGCCGTTATCACACTCACTGTGATCCTCGTTTAAATGCTGCGCAAAGCTTGGAATTAGCCTTCTTGACAGCAGAAAAACTGAACGAACATAAGAAAATCATGGCTGATTATTCTACAAAATAATCTGTTCTTTTTAGTTTTTAAATGGGCATGCTAGAATATGCCCATTTCGTTAACTCTAGGAGTATGAGTTTTGAACCCTAATTTTTTAAGTTTTGAAGCACCAATTTTAGAACTAGATGCTAAAATCGAAGCTCTACAAAGTGATACTTTACATACTGTTGCAGATGTCAGTGATGCGCAGGCTGCTTTATTATCAGCATTAAAAAGCCAAAGAGAAAAAGAAATTAAATCTATTTTCTCTAAGTTAACACCTTCTCAGATTTCCCAAGTGGCTCGTCATCCTTTACGTCCATATACTTTTGATTACATCAAATATTTAGCGACAGATTTCCAAGAATTACATGGTGATCGCGCGTATGCAGATGATAAATCCATCGTTGGTGGTTTTGCACGCATCGATGGTCGCCCAGTAATGATCATTGGCCATCAACAAGGCCGCGATACAAAAGAGAAAATCTCACGTAACTTTGGTATGCCACGTCCAGAAGGTTACCGTAAAGCATTGCGCTTAATGAAGCTTGCTGAGCGTTTTAATATGCCGATTGTGACATTTGTTGATACTCCTGGCGCATATCCTGGCATTGGTGCAGAAGAGCGCGGACAAAGTGAAGCGATTGCTCGTAACCTTCTAGAAATGAGTAAATTGAAAGTACCAACCATTTGTACAATCATTGGCCAAGGCGGTTCAGGCGGCGCATTAGCAATCGCGGTAGGTGATCGCGTTATGATGCTTCAATACTCAACATATTCAGTCATTTCACCTGAAGGTTGTGCATCCATTCTTTGGAAAAGCGCTGAAAAATCTGTAGAGGCAGCCAATGCAATGGGCATCACAGCAGATCGCTTATCTGAATTAGATTTGATTGATACTGTGATTCCTGAGCCAGAAGGTGGTGCACATCGAGATTACGAAACAGTTGCATTATCTGTCAAAGCTCAAATCATTAAATACTTAGATGATCTCGAAGCATTACCAGCAGATCGACGCTTAGAACAGCGTTATGATCGCATCATGAAATTTGGTCGTTTCAAAGGTTAATTCCTTTATGAAAGACAATTCGGTATTGATTGAGCGACTTTTGTCGCTCATTGAGCGTATTGAACCGTTGATTCCTCAAACAGCAACATCTGTTGATTTTGAGGAATTTTCTGCATTTCGATGGATGCCAGATCAAAAATGGCGCCCCGCTCACTTGATTCCCATAGAGCAATTTGCACATGTACAATTCAGTGAATTGATTGGTGTGGATGAAAAAATCGCTACCCTCCGACAAAATACGGAGCAATTTTTACATCAATTACCCGCAAATAATGTTTTATTAACAGGATCTCGTGGTACTGGAAAATCCTCTTTAATCAAGGCAACACTCACAGCATTTGCTAAAGATGGCTTAAAAATGGTGGAAATTGATCGTGATGCACTCACGGATCTCCACCAACTCATTACTCTATTAAGTCATCAGCCCTATCAATTCATTATCTTCTGTGATGATCTATCATTCGAGTCTGATGATGCTTCTTATAAATCTTTAAAAGCATTATTAGATGGCTCACTCATGAATCCTCCTAACAATATCCTATTTTATGCCACATCTAATCGTCGTCATTTATTGCCTGAATACATGAGCGACAACCAAAGTGCTAAAATGGATAGTAATGGTGAAATTCATTTAGGTGAGGCCATTGAAGAAAAAATTTCATTATCCGAACGCTTTGGCATTTGGTTAACTTTTTATAGTTTTTCTCAGACAGAGTATCTCAGCGTGATTCAAAATTGGATCGCCATTTTAGATCACACAATAGAATTCACCCATGAAGTAGAGCAAGACGCTTTAAAATTTGCATTATTGCGTGGTTCACGCAGTGGTAGAATTGCGATACAATTTGCAAAAATCTGTGTTGGCGCCCATCAACTTAAACATTTGAACAAGGAATAAATTATGTCAACTTATATGGCAAAAGAAATCAAAGAGATCCCTGAGGTCATTGCCAAACAAGGAGAAAGCAATGCTCCTATGTTGATTAAACTCGCAGAGTTTTTACGTAAAACACCACCAACTGGCATCACACTATTGGGTCGTGGTAGTTCTAAAAATGCGTGTTATTACGCAAAATATATTTTTGAAACAGCATTGAACATTACTGTTTCTATGGCTTCACCTTCTATTGCGTCTGTTTATGATCGAACACTCAACTTTGAGAACCAATTATTATTTGTGTGCTCACAATCTGGCGCAAGCCCGGATTTGATCAAATATACTGAAAATGCCAAAGCTGGCGGTGCAACCATCATTGGTTTAATCAATGATGAATCATCACCTTTAGCAAAACTATCTGACTTCTTTTTTGGCTTAAAAGCTGGGAAAGAACACAGTGTTGCAGCAACCAAATCATATATTGCAACACTTTATGCATTTGCATCTATCTACGCAATGTTCTGTGGCAAAAATGATCTGGCCGACGAACTTTATCATCTACCAGAAACTATGGATCAAGTAGTCAATTCTACATGGGATGAATTTACCGATGCCATGTTAGAAACTGAGAATCTTTTCTGCTTAGGACGTAGCTACAATTACAGTACTGCTAGAGAAATTTCTTTAAAATTCAATGAAACTTGCCAAGTCTTCGCGAAAGATTATTCATCTTCCGAATTTTTTCATGGTCCTTTAGCTCTTGTGGAGCGTGGCGTCCCCATCCTTCATTTCCTGATGAACGATGAAAGCCACAAAGTTTCTCTAGAAACCAATGAACGACTCATCGACTTAGGTGCAAATGTTTACACCGTCGACAGCAAAGCATTTGATGATAAAACATTAATCGTACCAACATCATCCCCACTGATTCAGCCGCTCATTCAAACAACTGTAATGTATAGCATCATTGAACAAATCTCTGTTAAAAAGGGTTTGAACCCTGATGAACCACCATTCTTAAGCAAAATTACTAAGACTGTTTAAATTTAATCCTATCTCGCGCCATGAAATCAATCTATGCACCAAGCATTTATGATGGTGAAAAATATCATCATAATGCTTGGTTAAATATCCAAAATAATACCGTTCTCAATATCACTGACTCTGCACTATTTAGCGATCAATTTGTTTATGATCATGGCACGTTAATACCTGGCTTTATCGATCTACAAGTTAATGGTGGCGGTGGAATTTTATTGAATAATGATCCAACAATACAAGGATTAGAAACTATTATTCAAGCGCATAGATCGCTAGGTACACATGAGCTATTAGCAACTTTAATCACAAGTGATGATGATACAATCTACAAAGCATTAGAGGCGATAGAAACAGCCATAGACCATAATTTACAAGGTTTATTAGGCATTCATTTAGAAGGCCCAATGATCAATAGTCTAAAACGTGGCATTCACTTTGATCAAGACATCCATATTCTCAATGATGACTTATTAAAAACGATACAATCACGCAATTTAGGTAAAATTTTAATCACTTTAGCACCAGAAACTGTTGAACCACATATCATTACAGAGCTCAAAGATGCTGGCATTACAGTATTTGCTGGCCACAGTAATGCAACTGCCAAAGAAGCGCAACTAGGATTGAATTCAGGAATTTCTGGATTTACTCATATGTTCAATGCAATGCCACCAATGCTATCGAGAGAGCCATCTATTTTAGGTGTAGCACTTTCAGATAGAAATAGCTGGGGAACCATTATTCATGATGGCATTCATGTAGATCCCATCATGGTCAAAATTGCCATTGAAGCCAAACACATTGATAATATGATCCTTGTGACAGATGCGATGGCAACTTTAGGCAGCGACATTGATTCATTTAATTTTAATGGTCACACAATTTATAAAGAACATAATAAACTGGTGAATCATGAAGGCAAGCTTGCAGGCGCTCATATTGATCTCTTCACAAGCCTTAATAACACAATGGACCTTGGTTACTCTTTTGAGCAAGCATTAAAGCTCATCACAGAAAACCCCGCCAAAGCATTAAATCTACACCCAACATTAGGTTCACTAAAAAAAGGCGCAAAAGCCAATATAAATTGGTTAAATGGTGCTATTATTAAACCTGTTGTATAACTTTTTGGTAGCAAATTGTCATGAGCGGTTTAATATTCATATTTGTCTGTATTGTTGTCGGTAAAATTCTTTCAAGATTAACCAACCCACAAGAACTGATCCGCTCTTTGAACTTATTAGTGGTTCGCGTTGCTCTACCCGCTTTAATTCTAGATAAAATTCATACAATAGATTTAGCAGGTGATGCATTTTTCCCTATTGCAACACCATGGATTGGCTTTATTGTTGCTGTTGCTGCCATTTACTTCATCAAGCTATTCATCCCCATTTCTAAAATCACCACTGGCTGCTTAATCCTACTATGCGGCACAAGCAATACATCATTCGTAGGTTTTCCTTTGGTACACGCCTTGCTAGGTGATGAAGCCTTAAATACTGCAATCATCGTAGATCAATCTAATCTGATTGTTTTATTCACAATGGGCATTTTGGTTGCTAATTTATATTCAGGCAAAAACGTCGATGTAAAACAGATGCTCATTAGAATTTTAGTCTATCCCCCTGTGGTTGCCTTAATTCTAGGCATTGCACTTCGCCCATTTGCCTATCCTGAAGCTGTTCAATATACATTGTCCACGTTTGGCTCCTTGTTAACACCGCTCACAATGTTATCCATCGGTTGTAGCTTAACGCTCCCTCGCGATAAAAGCATGATTAAATTCATTTCACTCGGTTTAAGCATTAAGTTAATTTTAATGCCATTAGTGATCTCATTATTAGCAATGTTCGTTTTTACCAATTTATCCCCTGTAACTGCAGCGGTTTCCATCATGCAAGTGGGCATGGCACCAATGGTGATGGCAGTGATTATTGCTGCAGATAAAAATTTAAATCCAGAACTCGCCAACTTCTTAACCAGTATCGGCATTCCAATATCTTTTATCACAGCTGTTTTATGGAATATATTACTGCCATTTGCTCAAGCCACAGCACATTAATTAAATCATAACTTATTAATAACTTTGATATAATCTTCCAACGATTCATCTCTTTGAAATGGTTATACAAATATGTTGATTGATTGGCTCACGCTCTATTACACAAAAAATATTGGCTCTAAACGATTGATGCAACTAGTGGCACATTTTGATTCTGCCACCAATGCAGTGAATGCCTCCAATAGTGAATGGAGAAAAGCTGGCATGACAGATACTGTTATCGCATCCCGTGAAGATATTGCGGTCAAAAAAGCAGAAGCTGCACTCAATTGGATGGATAGTAACAAACAACATCATATCATTGTCGTAACAGATGATTTATATCCTGAATTGTTGCGTGTTTCAGATGATCCACCCGCGCTTTTATTCATAAAAGGCAACCCTTCTATTTTATCCAAACCTCAATTAGGCATTGTCGGCACACGACATCCCACCAAAGAAGGTGAACAAAATGCTTATCATTTTGCCAAAGAGCTGGGGGATTGTGGCTTTGTCATCACAAGTGGTCTTGCCATGGGCATTGATAAATTTGCGCATGAAGGTACATTAATGAGCCAATCACCGACTGTTGCCGTTTTGGGTACAGGATTGAATGAAATTTATCCTAAGAATCATATTACGCTCTCTGAAAAAATCATCGAACATGGCGGTTGTTTAGTGAGTGAATTTCCATTACATACGCCTGCAATTCCTAATAATTTCCCTAAAAGAAATCGCATCATTGCAGGATTATCTCTTGGTATTTTAGTGGTCGAAGCTGCAGATAAATCAGGTTCGCTCATTACAGCACGATTGGCCAATGAATCCAGCCGTGAAGTTTTTGCCATTCCAAGCTCCATCCATAATACACAATCTAAAGGTTGCCATAAACTGATCAGAGAAGGTGCTAAATTAGTAGAATCAACCCTCGATATTTTCTCCGAATTAAAGCACTGGCTACCTCAACAAAATCAAGAACCATCCACACATAATACTCCCGCATTACCGATGAAAAAAAACCATATTGCAGTGGCTGTTGATCCACCAGAAGATCCTTTGGAAAAGCAGATTTTTGAACAATTAACACAACCATTAACCATCGATGATATTGCAATGCAAACATCACTGGAAGCGCACATTGTCATGCAAGCCATTTCCATGATGGAGATAGAAGGTTATATTATTCGTCAAGATGGACAATATTTTATACAAAGGACTCACTAATGAAAAAACTTATTCTATCTCTTCTAGTTGCATCCAGCGTTGCCACCTCAGCATTGGCTGACTTAAATGTCGTCACTTCATTTTCAATTTTAGAAGACATTGCCTACAACATTGGCAAAGATAAAGTCACCATCACATCCATGGTTAAGCGCAACCAAGATCCTCATGGTTATGAACCGACATTCTCAGATATACAAAGCCTATACAAAGCAGACTTATTAATCATTAATGGTTTGAATTTTGAAAGCTGGTTGAATCGCGTTACCCAACAAGCTAATTTTAATGGTGAAATCATCACAGTAAGCAATGGCGTGCCTGTTATTCATTTAGATGACCATGGCGACGAAGAACATGATCATCACGGACATGACCACGGCGATATTGATCCACATATTTGGCAAAATCCTTTGAATGGTATCATTATGGCTGAAAATATCGCCCAAGCCTTCATTGCCAAGGATCCTGAGAACCAAGCATTCTATGCTAAAAATTTAGAGGATTACACTGCACAATTACGCGCATTAGATCAAAATATCATGCAACAGATCACAAACAACCCAAGCCAACCATTAAAAGGCATTGTATTGCATGATAGCTTTAGATATTTCTCTGAACGCTACCCGATGCAATTTTTCCCTATTTTGGATGCTCATAGCGTCAGTGAACCTTCCGTTAAAACATTTGCAGGCATTCAAAATACGATCAACACCAATCAAATCCCTGTGATTTTTGCAGAATCTATGGAGCAAAATCGTTTCATTACAACTATTGTGAATGATTACAATATCGTCAATGGCGGGCAACTCATTTCTGATACAATTTTAGATTTTGGCAAAATGTGCGACTCTTACATTGGCATTTTAGAATGCAATGTCAATACGATTAATCAAGCATTTGAAACTGTTAGATCAGATCAATAGAGCCTGCTCACTTTCTAAATTTAGCAGATACTGCTTGCGGTGCAAGCCGCCAGCGTATCCTGTTAATGAGCCATCACTGCCAATCACTCGATGACATGGCACTATAATACTAATTTTATTACGGCCATTGGCGCTAGAAACAGCTCTGATGGCTTTTTCATTACCTAATTGAATGGATTCTTCTTTGTAACTAATGGTTCTACCATAAGGAATTGTCAGCAATACATTCCATACAGATTGTTGAAATGGTGTGCCAAGCATTAAAAGTGGTATGGTAAATTTTTGACGCGTTTTATTGAAATACTCTGCGAGTTCTTGTTGAGTTTGTACCAATACAGCTGTTGCTTCTTCTTTAGGCTTAAGTTTGGTTTGTGTCGCGAGCAGTTCTAAAATTTCCAGTAAATCATCATCCACGAATTCAACAGCACATAGTTTATCAAAAGCCTCACATGCAACCACCTGCCCGATCGGTGTTTCAATCAATGTGTAAAATAAATTCATGGCATCTGCCTCGTTATCAAAGGTCAATAAAATAAAAGCATAGGTAAATTGAATCACCTATGCTTTTATAATACGCTCACAAAATTAAAGCAATTAATTGCTATTAATTAACTTGATCAACTCTTCCGCAGGCACATAACCACCGATCATTTGACCATTTTCTAAAATGATATTTGGCGTACCTGTAATGCCAAATGAAATACCCAATTGATATTGAGCCTCTACTGGACTTGCGCCTTCGCATTTGATTTTCTCATCCACTTTACGCTTGTTCATTGCTAAATCTGCTGCGGCTTTCGTGTCTTTCGCACACCAAACACTTTCCATACGCTCTTTTGTTGCAATCGCTGGGAATGCCAAATAACGCACTTCAATACCTTCTTCTAAATACTTAGGAATGTCGTTATGCAATTTTTGACAATATGGGCAGTTCACATCTGTGAATACAGTGATCATATGTTTTTTCTTGCCTTCTGGGGAATAGATGATCATATCCTTAGGATCCATCTTATCCAAAGCCATTGAACGAATCTTATTCTGACGATTCTCAGTTAAGTTCACACGCTCTACGAGATCTGTGATTTGGCCTTCAAATAAATAACGACCATCCTCAGATAAATATAATGGTAAATTTACACCTTCAATATATAACTCATTAATGCCTTTCACACCACTTGGCGATACTTTCTCAACTTTCATGCCACCCAAAATGGATTCAATATGAGACAAATCTGTTTTCGCCATTGAGATGGTTGTCGTTGCCATCATTAAACCTAATGCAACTGCCATTTTTTTCATACTTACCTCTTTTCGATCATCCTCGTGGATGATGTTCATGATGGATTGATTTCAAGCGCTCTTTTGCAATATGAGTATATATTTGCGTGGTGGATAAGCTTGAATGCCCTAATAATAATTGTACAACACGCAAATCTGCACCGTGATTAACAAGATGCGTCGCGAAAGCATGCCGCAACGTGTGTGGAGATATTGTAGACGAAATGCCAACTCTTTGGGCTGTTTTTTTGATCACATACCAAAATGCTTGTCGTGTCATTTTATCGCCACGATTGGATAAAAATAGCCATTCTGAACTTGTTCCTTTTGACAGTTCACCGCGAGCGTGATCTAAATATTTCTCTAGCCATTCAATACCCACTTCACCGATTGGCACTAATCGCTCTTTATTACCTTTTCCCACTAAACGAACAACACCCGCTTGCAGATTAATTTGCGACATTGTCAAAGAAATCAACTCGGTCACGCGTAATCCACATGAATATAATAGCTCCATCATGGCTCGATCACGCAAACCAAGCGCAGTACCAACATCATGACTATTTAATAATGCCTCCACATCCTCTTCACTCAATGATTCAGGCAAAGTTGCTGAAAATTTAGGCACGATTAATTTGCGTGCAGGATTATCTTCCCGCAATTCTGAGATGATTAAAAAATCGTAAAAATGTTTAAATGTTGAAACAAAACGCGCAATGCTTCGTGGACTGATGTTTTCAGAGAGTTTCAGCTGGATATATTCTTGTAATATTTCTGTATCAGCTTGCTCTAGCTGAGTATCTTGCTCAACTAGATAGACTTCTAATTTTTGTAGATCTGATAAATAAGATTGCAACGTCAGTGGCTGCAATCCTTCTTGATAATAGAGCGCTTCTTCAAATTGATCTAATAAACTCATACTGCTTCAAAAGCCATGAGCTTACGCTCCACAACCTTAGAACCTAAAATCAAAAGACCATTAATCACTAAATAGATCGCACCTGCAATCGCGTAATATGTTAAATAATCATACGTTACGCCTGTGATCTCCATCGTTCTACCCATAATATCCATAATGGTTATTGTAGAAACTAATGCAGAACCTTTAGACAATAAAACCACTTCATTGGAATAACTCGGTAATGCTCTTCTCAGAGCTAGAGAAAACATCATTTTAACCACTTGAAAGCGCTTTAAACCCAATGCCGCAGAAGCTTGCCATAATCCTGGCGCAATATTTAAAATTGCCCCGTGAAATAATTGAACGGTATAAGCAGCCGAATTTAATGCCAATGCAAATACAGCACAAAACCAAGCATGATCAAACCAAGTACCACGCAAGAATTCAAATTGCTTTGGCGCGTAATATACCAAGAAAATTTGAATGAATAATGGCGTGCCTGTTAAAAATATCACTAATGCTTTAATTAAATACGCCAATGGATTTTTTTTCTCTTTATAAATTAATCCTACAACTAAGACCAAAGCCAAAACAAAACCAATGATTAATGATGCGAATGTTACACCTAAACTGACTGGGATTCCGCCCATGATGAATAAAACATCTTCTTTCATGTTATCCCCTTATGCTCTTTCGTGACGCGTTAAAAAGAGCTGGAACCCTTTTTGAATCTGTTGGCTTAATAAACTGATGGACAAATAGATCAATGAAGCAATGATCAACCAAGTGAAGAAATCACCTGTTGCATTCGCCGCAGTTTGCCCTGCTGACATTAAATCTGACACACCAATGGTATAAACCAAAGCTGTATCTTTCAATAAAACTAACCACTGATTGCCCAAACCTGGCAATGCATGGCGCCACATTTGTGGCATGATGATAGAAAAAAATGCTTTCACTTTAGAAACACCTAAAGCATCACATGATTCCCATTGAGATTTTGGTACAGCCTGTAATGCGCCGCGTAAAGTTTGCGATGCATAGGATGCAAAAATTAATGACAATGCACCAGCACCCAAAGCAAAGACTGAAATATCTGGCACATCATCCATCATTAGCATTAAAGCGTAAGGAACACCAAATGCAATAAATATAATCACTAACAATTCAGGCAATGCTCGAATGATGTTCACAAGAATGGCAACAGGATAACGGATAAACTTCCATCGGCTCAGCTCTAATAAAGCTAAGATAATTGCTAAAACCAAACCAATCCCTAAGGATAATAATGAAAGCTCTAAGGTAGTCACTGCACCTTTTAATAAGCTTGTAAAAAAACCACTGTGTGAAAACAACGAATCGAGCATGAATTTGCCTAACTAAAAATTAAAAAAGAACTACTTGAACCATTTTTCATAAATTGTTTGATAACGGCCATCTTCTTTAATTTTTTTCAATGCACCATTAATTTCTGCCAACAACTCTGTATTTTTTGGCAATACCGCGATGGCCAAACCATTACCGAAGTATTCTGGGTCATTCACTTGCTCACCCACAACTTCTAACTTGTCATTGCGCTTAATAAATTCAGCCACGACAACTTCATCACCAAATACAACATTCACACGACCAATTTCTAAATCGCTCATTGCGTTTGGATATTGTGGATAGTTTTTAATGTTTGCATCTGCAAATTTGCTCTTAATGTATTGCTGATGTGTTGAACCATTCAAAACACCGATATCTTTAGTTTTGAAATCATCTACAGATTTAAATTCACCCGCCATTGCAACGAATACAGAAGGATTCAAATAGTAAGGATCAGAGAATGCCACATGTTTTTTACGTGCTTCTGTAATATCCATGGATGAGATAATTGCATCAAAACGCTTTAAACGTAAGTTTGGAATTAAAGAATCAAAGCTTTGCGCCACATAGACACATTTCTTTTGTAATTCAGCGCAGATTGCATTCGCAATATCAATGTCAAAGCCCGTCACTTCACCCGCTTCTGTTTTGAATTCAAACGGAGGATATTCTGGATTTGTACCAAAACGAATCGTATCTTCTTTCGCAAATGCCATACCGCCGACACACAAGCTCGCTAGCGTTAGGAAAACTTTTAGCTTTTTCATATCTCTTTCCTTTGTATTTTAATGGGATAAATAGTCTTTAAATTGAGGTGTTACAGGGTTTTCAAAATGATCACGGCTCCCTACTTCTACCGTTTGACCATTTTCTAAATACACAATATCCGTTGCTATTTTTTTAGCAAAATCAACATCATGAGTCACAACAACTTGTGTGATGCCTGTCGTTGATAGCTCGTTAATGATTTCTGCAACTTGTGAAGTAATTTCTGGATCTAAAGCAGCTGTTGGCTCATCGAACAACAAAACTTCTGGTGACATCATCAATGCACGCGCAATCGCAACACGCTGCTGCTGTCCGCCTGATAGTTTCAAAGGAAAACGATCACCTAAACCTGACAATTTCAAGCGATCTAACATTTTATCCGCTTGTGCAATGGCTTCAGCTTTATTCATTTTATTTAATTGCGTTGGCGCGTAGATCAAGTTTTCCATCACAGTTTTATGCGGCCACAAATGATATTGCTGAAACACCATGCCAACTTTTTGGCGCAATGATCGAATATCCACATCCGCAATTTTTTGCGTAAAATCGAAATCAAATCCTGCGATGGATAAACCACCCACTTTAGGCATTTCTAATAAATTCATAATGCGCACTAAAGAACTTTTACCCGCACCACTTGGTCCCAAAAGTACAAGAACGCTGCCCTTTTTTGCCATTAAATTAATATTTTTTAATACAATATGATTACCATAACCATATTCGATATTCTTTAATTCAATCATTGCTCGCCTAAAGTGTCTATCATCAAAATGTCACAAATTCTGTAATTATAGCACCCTAATCGCTTTCCTTAAATGCAATACATGGATAAATTTATATTGAATTCGCTATAATGCTTTTCCCACTATTTCCATTCAACGAATAAAAGACCATGCAATCGTATAATTTTTTAGAGCAAAACAATCAACGCATCGCGCTAATGGGCATGAGCGGTGTTGGCAAAACTACACTATCCAACTTATTACCCAAAGATGAATGGTTCCATTATTCGATTGATTACCGAATTGGCACACGATACTTGCATGAAGAAATTACAGATCTATTAAAAATTGAAGCGATGAAAAGCCCAGCGCTGGCTAAATTATTGAGAAACGATTCAGTTTTTATTTCACCGAATGTTACGTTCGATAATTTAAGTGCGATCTCCATGTTCATTGGCATGGTGGGCGCATTAGATAAAGGTGGATTGCCTTTAGATGAATTTTTAGCACGTTTACAAGCTCATCGCACAGCAGAAATCAGAGCAATGGAAGATACAAAAGCTTTTATTAATCGTGCGACAAATATTTATGGTTATCCTAACTTTATCTGTGATTTCAGTGGCAGTGTATGTGAACTCGATGCACCTGAAGTGATTCAAGATGTTGCTGATGAATGCTTATTAGTTTACTTGAAAGCAACAGATAACATGATGTCCACCTTGATTGATCGTGCACAAAAATATCCAAAGCCGCTCTATTATCAAGCAGATTTCTTACACAGTGCGATTAAAAATTATTGCGAAGCGCAAAGCTTATCTTCTTGGGCTGAAATCAATCCCGATCATTTTGCTGTTTGGGTATTCCCACATTTAGTGGCGCATCGCATTGTTCGTTATGATGCTATTGCAGAAAAACATGGCATCACATTGTCAGCAGAAGATACATTGAACATTACAAGTGCTGAAGAGTTTTTAAACCTCATTCACACAACATTGCAGAAAAAAGAAGGAAAATAATGTCACAGAATGATGAATCACAACACATTGGCACATCCAACCTTCGTAAAGAAGATGAAGGTTTTTTAGCGGTTAAAAAATATGATGTGAATAAATTCACACTCATTGATGGCGAAACTTATGAAGGCGCAATCGCCCTTTATAAAGGCAAAGTTTATACAGACATTATGCCCGCGAGCTTTGATGAGATCACAGAAACACATTTCCGCAAATGGTTATCTTTAAAGCCTGAAATGATTTTAATTGGCACAGGTTCTTCCCATTTCTTCTTAAAACCTGAGCAAGTTGCATACTTTTATGCAAAAGGCGTTGGCATTGAAACCATGCGCACAGATTCAGCTTGTAGAACCTATAGCGTAATTGCTGGCGAAATGCGTAATGGCTTAGCGATTCTGTTTCCAATTACTGAATAAAACCAATTAAATTAAAAGCCCGATATAAAAAATCTCGCCTTTTGGCGAGATTTTTTGTTTGTAGCTTAATATTACAACCAGCCTTTTCGTTTAAAGAGCAAATATGGTGCGATGCCCGATAAAAACATCCCTGCAATGGACAGCGGATATGAATATGAAAAATTCAATTCTGGCATCACTGTGAAGTTCATACCATAAATACTCGCAATCAATGTTGGTGGTAAAAATACTACAGAAGCGATGGAGAAGATTTTAATGATTCTGCTTTGCTCCAATGAGATTTGGCCCATTGCTGCTTCTAATAAGAAGTTGATCTTATCAAAGAGGAAAGATGTATGACCTGTCAACGATTCTAAATCTCGAAGGATTTCTCGCACATCTTCATTTTGTGCATCATTCAATAAACGACCGCGTACTAAGAATGATAATGAACGGCGTGTATCCATTAATGATAAACGTGCTTTACCGTTGATATCTTCTTCACGCGCGATGCACACCAAAATATCATCCATTTTCGCTTTGGTTTCTTGTTCTTCTTCATCTTTTAAATCTTTCTTAGATTCCTTCTTCTGCTTCTTCGCATCCGAATTAGAAGAACCTTCACTGCCTTGTTTTGTGTAATCTAAAACATCACGACTAACATTTTCCAAACGTGAATAAATGCCCTCGAGTGCATCTGCAACATGCTCGACTGCCGTTTCATGCAATCCCACCAAAATATCCATCGCGTTGACTAAGTTATCCATATCATTCACGTTAGGATGTCGTGCACGTAAACGATATAAACGGAATGAACTCAAATCTTCATCGCGAATTGTAAATAAACAGCCTGCAAAAATTGAAAAGGCAACGGTGACATTTGTTGCACTCTCTTCAAAGTCATTCAAAAAGAAACTATGAATATGAATACCATCATCATCTTCATAGAATCGTGCAGATGCTTCGATGTCTTTAATTTCAGCCTTTTCAGGCAATTCAAATTTGTAATGATTTTCTACTAACAAACGCTCTTCTTCTGTGGGATCAACCAAGTCGATCCAGATCATCTCTTTTATGATGTCCTTTTGCTCTTCGATTTTAATTTGTTGTAAACGCCCATTTTGAAGGATAAATCCTGTGATCACGCTTTCTCCTTTATTGACGCTGCTGCCAAGAATAAATTTAATTGCTAATTATAACCTGCTACTTTTAAATTGTGTCATCTATATTCGACAGCACAATTATAGGTCATAGAAATTTTTTTTGACATAAATCACAAATAATCATTTGCTATTAATAATCATTATCAACAGTGATATTATATGTCAATCATAATTATTTGGAAATTCAATGATGGCAACTAAGACTTTAGATCAATTGGCCATAAACCAAACTGCACTGATTACCAAGCTCAATACAGACAATGCTCAATATCGTAATAAGCTACTTGCAATGGGCATCACACCAGGATGTAAAGTTAACATCGTGCGCACAGCACCATTGGGTGATCCAATTCAAATCACCATTCGCGGCTTTCAATTATGCTTAAGAAAAACTGAAGCCGAAACCATTCAAGTGGAATTAGAGGATTGATCATGCAAAATAAAACCATTGCGCTATTAGGCAATCCAAATTGTGGTAAAACCACATTATTCAATGCATTAACTGGTGGCAATCAAAAGGTTGCGAACTGGCCTGGCGTTACTGTTGATAAAAAAACAGGTAAATTTACCGTCGAAAATAAAGAAATTACAGCAGTTGATCTACCTGGCACCTATTCATTTGAAAATAGCTTCACCAATACGTCTCAAGATGAGCTCATTGTTCGCCATTATCTCCTCGAAAATGATGATAGCATCATCGTTAATGTCATTGACTCATCCAATCTACAACGCTGCCTATATCTCACATTTCAATTATTAGATCTCAAACGCCCAATGATCATTGTACTCAACATGATGGACGTTGCAAAATTAGAAGGCTTTGAAATCTATCACGCTTTATTACAAGAAACTTTGCACTGCCCTGTTGTTGCCATCAGTGCTAGTAAAAACGAAGGCATTCAAGAACTCAAAAAAGTCATTGCAGCCTATAATCCAAAGCTATATTTAGATCACCAACCACATAAAACTTTAGATCCTAAAGTCACAAACATCATTGAAACACAATTAGCCACATTATCTGACAATAGTGTATTAAACCAAATGAATAGCTGGCTATTGTTAGAAGCCATCAAAGGTGATTACACAAGCGACCAATTCACGCCCGCAGATACAACTGTACTCAATGAATCACGCAAATCCATCGCAGCATTCGCAGATGGTGAATTAGATATTGCATTAGCAAGTTCCCGCTATGAGGCAATCGACCAACTCGCTAAAGAAGTGATTAAAACCGTCGGCATTGCAAGCTCACAACTCACTTATAAAATTGATCGCTGGGCTTTGGGCAGAATCACAGGTATTCCCATCTTTCTACTGGTCATGTTTTTAATGTTTGCCATCGCCATCAATATTGGCTCTGCTTTTATTGACTTCTTTGACATCCTATTCGGTACAATCTTTGTGGATGGTTTCGCTCATTTATTGGGAAACATCAATGCGCCAGAATGGCTCATTACCTTCCTTGCCAACGGTATCGGTGAAGGGATTAAAACGGTCGCAACATTCATCCCTGTTTTAGCCATGATGTTTTTATGTCTATCCGTCTTAGAAGATTCAGGCTATATGGCGCGTGCAGCAATGGTGGTTGATCGTGGAATGCGCGCCATAGGGTTACCAGGCAAAGCTTTTGTACCAATGCTAGTGGGATTTGGCTGCAACATCCCTGCCATCATGGGCACTCGTACATTAGAAAATCACCGTGATCGCCTCATGTCCATTATGATGATTCCATTCATGTCATGTGGTGCTCGCTTGCCTGTCTATGCTTTATTTGCTGCGATATTTTTCCCTGAAAATGTCGGTTTAATTGTTTACTTACTCTATTTATTGGGCATTGTTGTTGCAATTTTGACGGGCTTTGCGTTGAAATTCTCCATTTTAAAAGGGCCAAACACACCATTCATTATGGAATTACCCGCTTATCACTTACCGACATTAAAAGGCACTTTAATCTCCACATGGGAACGCTTAAAAAGCTTCATTTACAAGGCTGGGCAAGCCATTGTATTAGTGGTTGCGATTCTCGGCGTGCTGAACAATATCGGTACAGATGGCAGCATTGGCAATGCAGATACAGAAAAATCTGTTCTCTCCAGCGTTGGTAAAGCCATCACACCTGCATTTGAACCAATGGGCATCACAGAAGAAAACTGGCCTGCCACCGTTGGTGTATTTACAGGTATTTTTGCAAAAGAATCTGTCATCGGTACATTGAACGCGCTTTACTCAGAAGGCGGACAGAGTGAGGATTTTGATTTTTGGGCAAAAGTACAAGAAGCATTCGCCACAATCCCTGAAAATCTTTCAGGCATTCCTGACTTATTATTGGATCCCTTACAAATCAGCGGACAAACCGCAGATGGAGACATTACAGCAATCCAAGAAGCCAATGAAGTGGATGATGTGACAGTAACAAAAATCCATGATTACTTTCAATCAGATGCCGCTGTAATCTCATACCTTATCTTTATTTTGCTTTATACACCTTGCGTTGCAGCTTTAGGTTCTGTTTATCGTGAAGCAGGTACAAAATGGACGATTTTAGTGGCAAGCTGGACATTCATCATTGGTTGGATTTTAGCCACTGCTTATTACCAAGCCCATTTATTATCATTAGGTTCAAGCACTGCAATTATTTGGTTGATTGGATTATCAGTCGCGCTATTTGCACTATTCATGCTATTGCGTTGGATGGGCAAAGTGGATATTTTTTCACAAAGCCAAAGCATCATTGCACAAAGTCATATCAAAGAACCTTCTAAAAAGAGTTGCTGCCAATGATCTTAATCGAGATTAGAGACTATATCATTCAGCACAAAGAAGTGACATTGCCACAATTGGCAATGCACTTTCAAATGCCAGAATCCGCCATAGAAAATATGGTGGAAATGTGGGTACACAAGAAAACCGTGGAGAAACTCACATTAACCTGCGGATCTTTAAGCGATTCTTCAGGTTGCCAAGGCTGTTCTGGCGGCTGCGCGACTCAAGTTATTCAAGAGTTCAATCGCAACAGGCAGATTCTCTATAGACCAATCTAATCTTATATCCTATGATCATATCTCGCTCCCACAGAGCGAGATTTATATTTTGAATATCATTGGGGGAGAAAATGTCACAAGCATCTGCAAAAGTATATCGCGCAAAATCTGTCATTACAGATAAATTCCAAGTGGAAGTAACCGCTCGCAATCACACCATTCATTTTGATGAACCTGCACCCATTAGTAACGATGCTGGCATGACGCCGCTAGAAGGCTTATTAGGTGCAATTGGCGCATGTAAATCCATCGTAGCAAAAATGACAGCTAAAAAAATGGGCATTGATTATCGCGCCTTAGAAATCATCGTAGAAGGTGATTTTGATTCACGTGGTTATCAAGGTGATCCTGATTTTGATATTGGTTTTAGCGACATTCGGACGATTTATCAGATTGATTCCGATGCTTCTGAAGAGAAACTTAAACAACTCATGAACTATGTGGATGCTCATTGCCCTGCTGCTGCCACAATTAAAGACAGCGTCCCGATGAACTCAACTTTAAAGCGTTTGTCATGAATTTCTTATCCAAAAACAAAGATATTATTGTAGTAATCACTTTATCTATTTGGATTAATTTCTTCCCGTCAACTGACCCATCTAGAAAAGAAGGACAGAGATCTTTCCTATATGCAATGAGTAATACAAATTCTCATTTATATCCACATGCACGATATATCATTCCTCTCTTGGGTTTAATAGCTATTTTTGTTAACAGATCTAGACGTAAAAATGATGAGTAAATATTAACTAAAAAGCAGATCACAACGATCTGCTGTTTATTGACTGAGCACTTTTATTCTTCTTTCTTACGCTTCTTTTGTACGATCATTTGCGGATTAGTATCTAAGCGCAATGCTGTCAGCTTCTCTCCCCAAGCACAACCAGTATCAATACAGATAATATTATTTTCATTGTGCAATCCTAACGAAGCCCAATGACCAAAAACCACTTGAGTTTTCTCAAAATGATTAGGGAAACGAAACCAAGGTATTAAATCTTTTACTTCATCGACAGGCGCTTTTGCATCGAAGTCCAATCGCCCATCATCATGTAAATATCTCATACGAGTGAAAACATTCACGATTGTGCGAATGCGATCAATGCCTTCTAAATCATCTTGCCAAATATTGGGAAAATTACCAAACATTCTTGGTAAAAACTCTGCAAACAATTCATCATCCTGCAAAACAGCTTCGGCTTCTTTTGCTAGATTTAATGCTTGGTCAATGCTCCATTTTGGATAAAGCCCTGCATGGCAAATCGCCACATTCAACTCGGGAATATGACGCATCAATGGCTGTGCGCGAATGAACTTAACATATTCATCCAAATATTGACTTTTAATGATCTCATCATAAGTATCAAAGCGTTTTAATCGAATCAAACCTGCTTGATACACCAAAAATGCTAGATCATGATTGCCCAACACAGGAAAAATAGAATCTGTATGCTCCATCAAATAAGAGAGTACTTTCTCTGATTTTGGCCCACGATTGATTAAATCACCCACAAGATAAAGCTGGTCTTTACCATGATCAAATTCAATTTTTTCTAATAATTTTTTAAACTCACGATAACAACCATGTAAATCGCCAATCGCATAAACAGCCATAATCTATTTCGTCTTCCTATTGTTTAAGTATTCATGTAAGCGCTGAATGCTATTGTACTGCGCAAGAATCGCCCAAGCATAACTGGAAGCTAATTCTTCCATACCGCTCTGCCCAAGCGCCCCAACATACTCTTTTAAACTTAATCCATCTGTTTGAGCAACCACCGTTTGTGCTTGTTCGTAATACTCTAAAGCTTTTTCAAAATTATCTTGTGTGACATAAAAATAGATCAGATCAAACAGCGCGGATAATGAAAAATAATGCAGTTGATCCTCTGATTTTGTCAGGCTTTGATTCACATTTTTAAGGGCACTGAGATAAACGGATTCTGCTTCATCTGCTTTGCCTGTTTGCAATAAAACCCAACCGAGCATAGATTCTGTACGTGCTAAATTATAGTAATCGATGGTTTTACTCGCCAAATGCTGCTCATGCTTTTGATCCAAAATGCGTTTTGCTTTATCAAACTCATTGAAATCAATATAAAAAAGTGCTAAATTTTCCATCGCTAGGATTGTGCGAATATCACCAAATCCTAAATATTTAAGATCACTATTCAGCGCATAATTATAATAATATTCCGCTTGGCTCAATAATCCACGTGTTTCATAAGTCCAAGCTAAAACCCGCAAGGTTGCACTGTAATCTGATGTATAAGGATATTTCTTGCGAATGGCAATGGCACTTTCTAGCAAGCTTGTCACAGTTTGAATGTCTTTATTTTGAATATCATAAGTCCAAACCAATGATTCCAAAACATCCGCATAAACTAACTCATTTTTGGGATCATTTTCTGTCAGCATTTTGGCTTCTGTCAAAATGGCCCTTGCTGCCATTTTATCTTTCTCAAGATTAGCAACTTTTAATAAAAGCTCTAAATAATCTTTATTCGTCCGAACACCAATATATTCACTGATGGCACGATCATAATATTCTCTTGCCTTGGCTATATCATTTTGCTCAATGAACCAATCACCAATTAAAACTGTATTTTTTAAGCGTAACTCAGGGGATTGCGATAATTCAATAATGCCATTCAATGCAATGCTCTCATCCTCAGAGATCGCAATAGAGCCTAATGTTCCCATTGTGAGAATGCTCCAAAAGCCTATTGATTTCAAATGCTCTTTCATGAAAAACGCCTAAAATGTTGTACTAATGATACAGAATTTTCTATTTTACAACAAAATATAGTATCAAAAAATATAAAATCGTGATGGATTAAAGATTTTATTCTTGGGATAATCAAAAATTGTTTTTAGTTCAGTGTAAGGAAGCCATAATGAGCGATGAAATTTTGTATAACGAATATGAAGATGTATTGATGGGCGTAAATCCCTCAGAAGCTCAAGGAATGCTGATTTCTTACATTTGTTCAGCGCCCAATGAAGCAATTTTATTATGGATCAAAGAACTTTCTCGCCTCACCAATGACGGCATTAAAGAAGGTGATCTTTTAGTAACAATGTATAAAGAGACTGTACAATCTTTGAACGATCTCAACTTCACATTTTCACCATTGTTACCAGATGGCGATGTTTATCAAAAAATCAATGCATTACAACATTGTGCAGAAGGCTTGATTTACGGCATTGGCATCAACCATATTAAATTGGAAGGCGATGCTTATGAATTTATGAATGATTTAATCGAATTCTCGCACACAACATTTGAAGATGAAGAGCTGGATGATGAAGAAACAGAACAAGATTTTGAAGAGATATTAGAGTTCGTTCGCATGGGCATTTTGTTGCTTTACCATGAAACATTACAAGCGCAAGGTCACAATGAATGAACACATGGCTAACAACGCTTAAAACGACAAAGCTGATCCCTTTAATCTCTGTGAATGATGTGCATCAGGCAAGACAAATGATGCAATTATTAGCTGAAGCCAATATCCTTGTTGCTGAAATTGGCTTTAATCAGCCTAATTCTAGCGAGATATTAACCACATTAAAGAAAGAGTTTCCAGAAGCGTTATTGCTTGCAGGTGGCATTATCCAAAAGGATCGTGCTGCCATAGCAATTGATTCTGGCGCGGACATTCTCATAACGCCCAGCATCAATCCTGACATTCTAACTTTTGCTAAAGAGAAATCATGCCCGATCATTCCTGGCGTCAATACACCGTTATCACTGGAAATGGCGCTAGCAAATGATATCTCTTTAGTGAAGTTTTTCCCTGCTGAAGCATCTGGTGGTGTTAAGTTGATTAAAGCCCTCAATAGTGTTTATCCTGATATTACCTATATTCCTATGGGCGGTATCGATGATTCCAACATTGATAGTTATTTTGCACATAAAAATGTCATTGCTTGCGGTATTGGCTTTATCACCGAAACCAAACAGATACAAAAAGGGAATTGGCGCTTATTGAAAACTCGCATCAAAACCATTCAATCCATTCTAAAGTATACATAATATGTTTTTACTACTCATCTCCATCGCAACCACTCAGTTGGTTGCTTTAGCTTCTCCAGGGCCAGATTTCTTTTTTGTCTCCCAAGTTGCGGCAAGCTCTACGCGCAGACAAAGCTTACGAGCTGTTTGCGGCATCACTTTAGGCGTTTTTGTTTGGGCTTTACTGGCACTTTTAGGCTTGAATATTCTTCTAAAAGAGTGGCCAATATTGCACCGTGGCATTATGACTTTAGGTGGCGGCTATTTACTCTATTTAGCGTACCTTTTAACCCGCTCAGCCATTGCCGCGCACAAAGCTAAACATATGCCCGCAGAACCCAAAATGCCAACGGTACATAGTAAATTCTTCCTCAAAGGCTTGCTCACCAATTTGTCCAATACAAAAGCTTTAATTTATTTTGTCAGTGTATTTTCTGCAATTGTCACGGGCTCTATGGATTTAAGCACAAAAGGCATTATTCTAGGGCTAATCACGCTTGAAACCTTTATTTGGTTTGTCTTCGTAGCCTATATATTCTCATTACCGAGCATTAAAGCTAAATATCAAAAATATACTCAATATGTAGATGGTACAGCGGGCATCTGTTTTGCATTTTTTGGTACTTGGTTAGTTTATACAGGATTATTCGGTGATTTAAATATTTAAGCTAATATCACATAAATTATTATCTTAATGCTAGAATAATGATTATCTCTATTGAGTATTGAATAATGGCACGTCAAATTACTTTAATCACAGGTGGACAAAGATCTGGCAAAAGCAGTTTTGCCGAGCGTTATGCGCTCTCTTTGTCCGATGCTCCCATTTATATGGCAACATCTAGGATCTGGGATGAAGACTATTTGCAACGCATTCAGCGCCACCAAAAAGATCGTGGTGAACAATGGCAAACCATTGAAGAAGAAAAATTTTTAAGCCAACATTCCATCCATGAAAAAACCATCGTCATTGATTGCATCACATTATGGACAACCAATTTCTTCTTTGATCATTCAGATGAAGCATTAGATGATATTTTCACCAAAATCATGGCGGAATTTAATGCATTTACACAACAGAATAACCATTACATATTTGTGACGAATGAAATTGGCTTGGGCGGCATTTCTGTTGATCCTGTACAGCGTAGATTCACAGATTTATTGGGCTGGGTGAATCAAGCCATTGCTAAACAAGCAGACAATGTCACATTCATGATCTCTGGCTTACCCATGCAACTGAAAGGAAAATTATGAGAAGTTATCACATAAAGGCACTGAATGAAGAATTCAGAAAAACTGCACAAGATAGAATTGATAGCTTAGCTAAACCTGTCGGTTCGTTGGGTAAACTTGAAGGCGCGGCAAGAAAAATTTCAACCATACAAAATACACTCAAACCAGAACTTAAAAATCCCCATCACATTCTTTTTGTGGCAGATCACGGAATTGTGGCCGAAGGTGTTAGCCCAAGCCCCAAAGAGATCACATGGCAACAAGCCATCAACATCACACAAAATGGTGCAGGAATCAATATTTTCACAACACAACATAATTTCAAACTACTGATCATTGATGCTGGCACAGATTATGATTTCCCTAAAAATCTTGGCATTATTGATCGCAAGATACGCAAAAGCAGTCGTAACTTTTTACACGAAGCGGCGTTGACAGAAGAAGAAGTGAATCTTGCCCTTGCTTATGGTGAAGAGATTGTAGATATGGTGGCAAAAAATAACTGCAATATCTTATCCATTGGAGAATTGGGCATTGGCAACACTTCTGTTGCATCCATTTGGATGTCTTTATTGACCAATATTCCCTTACAGCAATGTGTTGGCGCTGGTTCAGGCTTAAGCGAAACTTTTACGCGACATAAATATGAAGTTCTACAACAATCTATCCATCGTTACAATGGCCCTGTCACGCCGATGTCAGTCATGCGTGAATTTGGCGGTTTAGAGATGATTATGGCTGTTGGCGCCATGTTGCGTGCTGCTGAATTACAAATGACAATCCTCATCGATGGATTTCTAATGAGTAATTCACTGCTCATGGCATCTAAAATTAATCACGAAGTGGAACAATATGCACTATTCAGCCATAAAAGCGAAGAGCGTGGCCACATTTTACTTTTGGAATATTTAGGCGTTGAGCCCCTATTGCATCTAAATTTTTGTTTAGGTGAAGGCACTGGTGCTGTTTGCGCCTATCCTTTAGTGGAATCTAGCGTTCGCATGATGAACCAAATGAAAAGCTTTGAAGAGAGCCGAATCTCTCACATTAAAAAATGTTAATGCTCGCAACCGCCCTAATATTTTTTACACGCTTGCCCATTTGGCGATTCATATCTGTGCCTAGCGACAATTTTAAACGTGTCATTTATTATTGGCCATTTGCAGGTTGGCTCACAGCAAGCGTCATGTCATTAACATTATTAGCGACGAGTACTTTCCTACCATTATCCGTTGCCATTGTTTTAACCATCATCAGCCGTGTGATTTTAACAGGTGCGTTGCATGAAGATGGCTTAGGTGATTTCTTGGATGGTTTTGGTGGTGGACACTCCAAAGAGAAAATTCTCGCCATCATGAAAGATAGCCATGCTGGCACTTATGCGATTTTAGGGCTCATTCTCTATTTTCTACTCACATACAATATCATGCTCAATATTGAGCCGAGCTTATTGATCATGTTTATGTTGATTGCTGATCCATTTTGCAAAATGGTCAGTAGCTTTATTACAACACGTTTGCCTTATGCAAGAACTGAAGATACAAGCAAAATCCAAGCAATTTACAGCAAACCAAGCCCCCCAGAAATCATAGTTTCTCTATCATTCGGATTACTGCCTTTAGTCATTTTTTCTTGGTTTTTACCTAGTTTTTGGTATGTTTTTGCAGTCATCACACCAATATTGCTATTTTTCATCCTCACGCAATGGATGAAACATAAAATTCAAGGTTATACAGGCGATTGTGCGGGCGCTCTGTTTCTATTGTTAGAAATATCCATGATGCTTACATTCCTAGCGATTCATACAGTGCTATGAAACTGATCCTCATTCGCCATACATCATTAAATATTGCATCTGGCATTTGTTACGGGCAATCAGACATCGATGTTAGCAATACATTCATAGATGAAACTACAGCGGTTAAAGCTCAATTAGCTGATTATGAATTCGATGCCATTTACACAAGCCCACTGCAGCGTTGCGTTAAATTAGCGAATTTCTGCGGTTTTCCAAATGCTACTCAAGCGCCTAAATTGATGGAATTAAACTTTGGTGATTGGGAAGGAAAATTATGGGATGACATTGATGATCCTAATCTGCAAAACTGGTTCAATGATTGGCTGAATGTACCTGCCACCAATGGCGAATCCTTCATGATGCAATATCAGCGCTATGTTGAATTTGTGAATGAAATCAAAACAAAACATGCTGATCAAACCATTGCACTATTCACTCACGGTGGCATTTTGCATTGTGCTCGCATTCATGCAGGGATTGATCGTTTTGATAATACTTTTGATTACAAACCTAAATATGGCGAGATATTAGCGATTAATCTCTAAAATTTAATAGAAAGTTATGAGAATCAAAATCCAACGAGCGAACATCTGATCGCATCGGTAATACATCTTGCTTGAGAGAAATATCAGAATGACTTTGATTCACTTCATGATTTGAAAAAACAGCCATCGCGGGCGTTAATGCAACACTAATCGTTAATAATGAGCCCATTTTTAAAAAACTACGACGTGATTTATTGTCCAACAACATACTCAACCTCTTAAATATATTTCTTTCTGTTGACGTGATAATTGCTTAAAAGCATATTCTTGCTTCATCGCTTCGCTTCTAGTGGCAAAGCTCTCGTAATGCAACAACAGTAAAGGCCTGCGCTTTGCAAGCCTTGTATATTTAGCACCAATGCCATCATTATGCTCTTTCAACCTTCTATCTACATCCGTTGTGTAACCTGCATAAAATGTATTGTCATTGCACTGCAAAACATAAAAGAAATGTCTCTGAGCTTCACTCATGTTTATTGACGACTTTCCCAGCGCTTTTTAGCGAGCAAACGCATATCCACAACGATATCTGTTTCATCGACGATCTCTTCACCGATTAATTTCTCAATGATGTCTTCCAGCGTAATCACGCCCAACCAACTGCCAAATTCATCATAAATGAACGCCATATGTTGTTTATGGTCCAATAATTTTCTGAATGCAGTTTTAACACTTGTTGTATCTGGCAACACTAATGGCGGTTCTGATAAATCCAATACAGACTGGCCTGTTTCAACCAAATCGATAAAATCATGTCGGAAAAATATACCCAATGGCGCCTCTTTCTCATTCACAATCGGATAACGAGAGAATTGATTCTGATCGATCAATATCTTTAATTCTTCCACGCTAATATCTGGAGTGATTGACGTTGTTACAACTCTTGGCGTCATAATGGAGGTTAAATTGATATTGCCTAAATCTAAAATATTAGAAATAACTGTCTGTTCTTTAGTTTCAATTTGCCCAAGCTCTTTTGCCAACACAGACAATGCTTTAATCTCGTGCTTTAAATTCACATCCACTTTATGATTACCAATTAAACGCATAATCATGTCAGACAACCAAATGAATGGCGCCAAAATAATGATCATAGGATTCAAAATGGATGGTAAAAGCCCTGATAATTCTCGCCAATACTTTGCACCCAAAACTTTTGGGATAATTTCAGATAAAACTAAAATCAATACGGTCATAACCGCTGAAGCAATTCCCAAATAAGTATTGCCATACAATTTTGTGACTTGCGCACCAACACCAGCAGCACCTGCAGTATGCGCGATCGTATTCAATGTCAAAATCGCTGCCAATGGGCGATCAATTTTATCTCTCAATTTTTTTAATTTAGGATATAAATCAGGCGCATCTAGCTTTTGCTGAGAAATAAAGCTTGGCGTTAAAGACAACAGAGATGCCTCTAAAATTGAACAAACAAATGAAATGGCAATAGAAATTAAAATTATAACTACAAGGATTAACATTGAGATCTCATATTAGTAAATATAGCCGAGTATTATATAACTTTTTATATGGATTTTCACTAACCCAATCCAGCCCAAAGGCCTATCATTCTTGTAACTTTTGCCAATAAATACATCGACAATCCACCGCCTACACATAAACCAATCAGCCACAGCCATTGCGTCTTCCCAGATTGATTTTCTTGCGTTACGTTTTCTTTTGATTCAGACATGTCAATTCCACCATCTATTTAACATTATTCACAAAGTATAAGTGATCTCATATTTCAAATATAGACATAATTATTTTTGTTGTTAAATTGTAGCTTTAAATAACCTTAAAACACTGAATAAATCGCATATAAATGTTTAATATCCATGCATATACATTTAAATATTGAATTTAATATATAAAACGTATTTTAAAAATATATCGCTATTAATTTAATAAATTTTAACCAATTGAATTTAAATTATTTTTATACAAAACAAACACTTATTTTAAAAATAATTTGACAATTTTTTGGATTCATTGATACTACAAATTAGCTCCAATTTAAATAACGCATTACAAATGCTTTATTTATAAGAATCATAATAAATCCAAAATGAGTGGTGCTGAATAGATCAAAAAAACCAAAGGAATCCAGCTTTTTATTCACAATAAATGGCTTAAGCATAATATTGATAAAAATTAATAGGAGGATATCTATGTCACATCACATAGATCAGAATTTACATGCATATAGTAATGATCACTTGATCATCATTGAACAAATGCCCGCTTTTAATAAAGTCGTGCGACAAAAACATTTATTCCTTTTTTCCATCACCGCAAGCTTTTTGTTCATCTATATTCTCTTGCCAATTTTGGCCTTTCAGCCTGTCTTGCAAAAACCGTTGATAGGTGCAATTACTGGCGTTTGGTTTTATTCCGCGGCCCTCTTTTTAATGACCATCATTCTATGCACACTTTACATTCGCCAAGCTGCTAAATTCGATCAAAAAATTGCTGATGTGATCGCAGAATATCAACAAATGAAACTGGAGGAAGCACCATGAGTTGGATTTCAATCGGTTTTTTCTTAGCAATCGTTGGTTTAACATTATTTGTGACATACATAGCAGCAAAGCGCATGACATCTGCTAAAGATTTCTACACAGCTGGCGGTGGTTTAACTGGCTGGCAAAATGGCTTTGCTATTGCTGGCGATTATCTCTCTGCTGCTGCATTTTTGGGTGTTTCTGGCGCTATTGCTTTAACAGGATTTGACGGCTTCTTTTTCTCTGTTGGCTATGTTGTGGCAAACCTTGTATTGCTCTATGTCATCGCAGAACCTATGAGAAATTTAGGTAAATATACCTTGGCAGATATGTTAATCTCGCGATTCAATGAGAAGCGAGTACGCGGTACAGCAGCAACTGGCACAATCATTATCGTAATTTTATACATGATCGCACAATTAGTAGGCGCAGGTGCTTTGATCAAACTATTGTTTGGCATTGATTATTGGATCGCTGTATTGATCGTCGGAATCATGATGACAACGTATGTATTGTTTGGTGGAATGACAGCCACATCATGGGTTCAAATCATTAAAGCTGCTCTTTTACTCTTTGGTACAGGCTTATTGGCTGGCTTAGTTTTCAGCAAATTTGGCTATTCCATCACTAATATGTTTGACACAATTGCGAGAGAAGATGGAGAAAAGTTCTTAATTCCTGGCATTAAATACTCAAGCTCCATTGATTCCGTTTCCATGATGATGGCTTTAGTGCTAGGTACATCTGGCTTACCACATATTTTAATGCGATTCTTTACAGTGAAAGATGCCAAAACTGCACGATCTTCTATTTCTTGGGCAACATGGATTACAACCATCTTCTTCTCATTAACCATTTTCTTAGGTTTTGGTGCATTGCAATTCGTTGGTATTGAAAACATTTTGGCAGAGAGCAAAGCTGGCAATACTGCTGCACCATTGTTGGCACAATATTTAGGCGGTGAAGTTTTAATGTCATTCATTAGCGCTGTTGCTTTTGCAACCATTTTGGCAGTTGTTTCAGGCTTAGTATTAACAGGCGCATCTGCCATTTCCCATGATATTTATGGGCAAATCATCAAAGATGGTAAATTAAGTGCAGGCCAAGAAGTTGCAGCTGCGCGCTTAGGATCCATTGGTATTGCTGTTTTATCCATAATCTTGGCACTGTTTGCACAGAACTTGAATGTCTCATTTTTAGTATCATTTGCCTTCTGCATTGGCGCTTCTGCCAATTTACCTGTGATCCTCTACACCATTTATTGGAAGAATTTTAATTCAACAGGCGCTGTAGCATCCATCGCAACAGGCGTAATTTCTTGCTTAATTTTCGGTGCAATGGGTCCTAATATTTGGTCAGAAACTGGTAATGCAATCTTTGTCGGCAAACCTTTAGTTGACTTAGCTGTGCCTGCTATTATTACAATTCCTTTAGGATTCATAGCAGGTTACGTTGGATCCATGATCGGAGCCAAAAAACACAATACAGCTGAAGCTTCGACGCTTTACCGAACCATCCGAGTCAAAGCGAACACAGGATTAATGATTGGGTAAAATTTAAACACATTAATGCTTGACGAAATAAATATATTCGTTATAATTGTCAGCTCTTACAGTCACTGACTTAAGCAATTGGGCTATAGCCAAGCGGTAAGGCAGCGGGTTTTGATCCCGTCATTCCTAGGTTCGAATCCTAGTAGCCCAGCCAAATTAAAAGGGATTAACATTATTGTTAATCCCTTTTTTCATGTCCATGATCTAAACATAACGAAACTAGTTTAAAGATATTAATTGTAGAATTGACTAGCGTTATTTGCTATATATTCAGCACCACTCCAAACAGAGCGATGCTGATAATATTTCTCAAATATCACTATTAAAATGACATTCTTACAGCCAATGCTCCCAATGTGATCAATAAAATTGGCAAAGTTAATACAATACCCACTTTAAAATAGTAACCCCACGTGATTTTTAGATTCTTCTGTGACAACACATGTAACCAAAGCAACGTCGCTAAACTACCAATTGGTGTGATTTTCGGCCCTAAATCACTGCCTATCACATTCGCATAAACCATAGCCTCTTGCGTCAATCCTGTTGCTGTACTCGCATCAATGGATAAAACACCCACTAAAACAGTTGGCATATTATTCATAATGGAAGACAAGAAAGCCGATAACATTCCTGTACCAAAGGTTGCCGCCCAAAGACTATGATCTGCAAACTGGTTCAATAATCCTGTAATGTAATCCGTTAATCCTGCATTTCTCAAACCAAAAACAACTAAATACATGCCCAAAGAGAAAATAACGATCTGCCAAGGTGCGCCTATAATCACACTTTTGATATTCACCACTTTTCCTTGATATGCAACGGCAATCAACACCAATGCACCAATGCCCGCGATTAGACTCACAGGAATCCCCAAAGCATCTGATGCGAAAAATCCCACCAATAAAAACAGTAAAACCATCCAACCTGCTAAAAAGGTTTTACGATCCGCAATGGCAGAATCTGGACTGGGCAACTCTTTGGCAGTGTATTTAAACGCAATATCCTTACGAAAATAGAGATACAACACAGATAACGTCGCCAATATGGAGACAATATTCACAGGCACCATAACAGCAGCATATCGACTAAAACTAATGTTAAAGTAATCAGCAGAGACAATATTCACAAGATTTGAAACAATTAAAGGTAAACTCGCTGTATCTGCAATAAAGCCTGCTGCCATCACAAATGCTAATGTCGTCGCTCTACCAACGCCTAAAGATAACAACATCGCCATCACAATCGGTGTCATGATCAATGCTGCGCCATCATTAGCAAAAAATGCCGCCACTAAAGCACCCAACAAAATCAAATAGACGAATAATTTTTGGCTACTGCCCTTACCTAATTGTGCAATGTGCAGCGCGGACCATTTGAAAAAACCAGCTTCATCCAAGATTAAACTGATGATGATGACAGCGATGAATGTTAGCGTTGCATTCCAAATAATCCCCCAAACCACAGGAATATCCTGCAACTGTATCACGCCAAATATCAATGCAAACACTGCACCAATCGATGCACTCCAACCAATCCCTAAGCCTTTCGGTTGCCAGATCACTAAAATCAAGGTTGCGATAAAAATTATCAAAGCCAATAACATAATTAATTCCTAACTCTCTTCATTCATTACACAACTTTTTCGCCATCTTCTTTATAAAAAGGCGCTTGCTGTGGATTCACTAAAATTTCCAACACAATCTCCGATGGACGACATAATCTAGTGCCTTTTGCCGTTACAACGAATGGGCGATTGATCAAAATCGGTTGCTTCAACATACAATCAATCAACATTGATTCATCCATTGCGACATCACCCAGATCTAAATCCTCATATTCAGTAACATTGGTTCTCAATGCTTGCCTCGCTGTTAATTGCGCATCTGCTAACAACTTCACCAATACTTCACGCGAAGGCGGCTTTTTCAGATATTCAATAATCTCTGGTTCTACACCAGAATTACGAATCAATGCCAAAACATTTCTCGATGTTCCACAATCAGGATTATGGTAAATCACAACTCTATCGTTCATATAAACTCTCTCATTTTAACTATTCAACTAATATTGAAATATAGAACAAACTAAAAATATTTGCCCTATATTTTGTAGATTACTTAATTACTTAGGATTGATTAAAACACTGCTCAGGATGACCTTCACAGCATTCTGACGTTAAAAAGCTGATCAAAAATTGCATTTGATCAACCTTTGCTTTGTAACGCAAAAAACGCCCTTCTTGTGTAACTTCAAGCATATCTGCATGCACCAAAGCCTTCAAATGAAATGATAAATTAGTGTTTGGTAGCTCCAAAGCCTCTGCGATTTCTCCTGCCACTAATCCTGCATCACCTTGTTTCATCAATAAACGAAAAATATCCAACCTAATTTCAGAGGATAAGGACTCAAACATTTTAACAGCTAACTTTTTATCCATAATTCAATATTTCAATTAATATTGAAATAATATAAATCAGAACCAGCCCAAATACAATATAAGCTTAATTAAACATTCAAAAACCAACCTGCAATACTTTCCCTCACAGTATTGGTGGGCAAAACTTCATGAGGAAACTGCTCCGACATAAAAAAGATCATGCGCCCTGCTTTCGGTGATAGCTCCAATAATCTTGTATCCTCACGATCATAAACCACCAACTCACCGCCATCGCCTGCCTGCCAATCTTCATTCATATATAAAACGGTTGTCACTTTTCGACGGCTTTTTAACTGTGGATTATCTAAATGCTTTTGATAAAAAGCACCTGGCTTATAACGACAAAAATGCGTTTCAAAATCACGCAAACCTAAATATAAACCTGCATTCAACTCTTGGCGAACTTCATCCATTTTATCAAAATAGTTTTTAATGGGATCACCCATATCATCATCCAACCATAATGTGACATCGCCACGAACATTTGTATTGAGCTGTAATGATTCACCATTGCCAATTTTAGCTTCTTGTAATGCGTCTGGAATGCTGTTTTTAATGGCTTGGATTTCGGATAAATTAAAGAAATCATCCCAAACATAGTAGCCTGAAGATGTCAAAGAATCTAAAAGATTATTAATTGTCATTTTGGTAGAGATATCATATAGATGTGGAAATATTTTATACCCGTAAAACCACCAAAAATAAAATTTAAAACTTAAATTACATATATCCAAAACAGGCGATAAAAAAGCGCTAGAATAAGCGCTTTTTTACATCATTTTGCCTTGGATGAAATCATCAATCTACTTCTGCACAAACATCTCTTTCACAAAATCAACTTCGCCCGTTTCCACTTTATAAAAAGCCCCAACGATGCCAATTTCGCCGCCTTCATACATATCCTTTAAAACTGTGCTTTTTTCCAAAATATGATCAATTGTGTATTCAACATTATGGAAAGCCACTTGATCCACACCTTCTTTAGAGAGAATATCTAAGTCCTGATGCTGTGCCTTAACATACTCAATAGAAGGCTTAACTTTTGCCAATAGATCTGTCAAATGCCCCAATTCCGTACCACGACAAGCGCCTGTGATCGCACCACAATGAGAATGCCCTAACACAACGATCAACTTTGAGCCTGCCAACTTACATGCAAACTCCATAGAACCAATGATGTCATCATTCAACACATTACCAGCAATACGCGCACTGAAAATATCACCCAAACCTTGATCAAAGATCAACTCAGCGGATGTTCGGCTATCAATACAACTCAAAATGATCGCAAATGGGAATTGCCCTGCTTTGGTCTCATTCACTTGCTCTAATAAATTACTGTGGGCTTTTAAATTGTCCACAAAGCGCTTATTGCCTTCTTTTAAAAACGAAAGCGCTAATTCAGGCGTTAAAGACTTCTGATCTTCTACGTTGTGTAATCTCATTGTTTAGCTTCCAAACGATGGTAAATGGACAAATAATGTACTCTAATTTGCCCCTAAATGGCGAGTATGAAAAATATTAATTCAAAACCTGTATAGACAATCTTAAGAAATTAACACTGATGAATTACATCTCATTCAAGATAAGCTGTTTAATTTTAACGGCTTTCTCAAAGTGATCGAGCTTGTGTGTTTTGATCCACCAAGTAGCTGCTTCCATCAATAATTCAGGCTCATCATTTTTGTTTTTAAAAAATGCATAGAAAGATAAGCCAACATTGTCGCCTTTCTTTTCGATTTTCTCATCACAACCTGCGATGAATCGTTGTTTGAGTGAATCTCTCATGTTATTTAAATACTGAGCAATTGATAAATAATGTTCCTGTTTGAGTATCGCCCAATAACAAACGATTTTTCTCTCGAATAGATAATTGAATGTCCGCAATGCCTTGGGAACTCTCAGCCTCAAAAAATGTTGAATATTCAATATCTGCATTCAGTTCTTTATCTGTATTAGTAGACAAGTTAAAAACTGTTGCTGTATAACCGAAATTCCATCCTGACAAATCAATGACCTTATCATTCACTGTCAATAAATATTGCTGATCATGCTCAATAGTTGAGTTGTGACATAACGCAATATCCGTCACCCACTTTCCTTGAAATGCTTCGTTAATACTCTCTGAATATTCTTTATCTGGATCTTCAAACGGATAATCCGCTGGCAAAATATATTTCTGTTGTTGAGCATCAAATTGTAAAACATAAGATTTCTGACGATATTCTTTACCTGAATAATTACCATTAAAGATCATTTCTATCGGATAAATTTGCTGCTGTTTATTATTTAAAATTTTATAAGTTGCGCTGATTGACTCGCTCTCCTCTTCTCCTGCAAAGCCACTATCATCATAAAAGCTCGGAATATAAGCGGTGAAAATCTTATCATTATTATCACCAACAATTAAGATTCCACCCTGCGTGACACCTTGTCCTGTATAGCCAGTTTCCGTAAAAAATCCATAACTATTAAAACCAATTTTATTAAATTTATAGTCTATCGGCGGATAACCCGATGATCCTGCATTGATATATTTCTCCTGTGCAATGACACGATTATCATAACCTTCTCCATTATCCTCAATGATTAACCCTACATTGCCTGTCGAAACATGTGAATCCTCCATATTATTACCAATGGCTAAATAATATGTTTTAAACTGATTTTGAAATTGATCATTAGCGACTGTTTCATTCGCATGAAGCTTCATACAAAATTTATCAATACCATTGTCTGTTTTATTGATCCCCATATAGCATTTCTGAGCTGCATCGTAATTACGATAAGCATCTTTCATAATATGTTCATTAGCAGATGCGTATTGCATGCCTAAAATCATCAATCCAAAACCGATATATTGCTTCATGTTCTATTCTCCTTATTAGCCCTTAACTCGCAATGGCAAAACATCCTCTATAATCATTTTCGTATAAGCCTCTTTCACAGCTTTGTTGTATCGCAACTTACTCACAGGTTGATCTGTGATTGCCTTATAGTGTTCAAAATCGCTCGTTTTTCTTAAATCATCCTCACCCATTTGAGCTTCATCCATTTTGCTGGGATTAAAATTATCCACAATAAAACGTAATTCATCCACTTGCACAGCCCACTGTTTGGCAAAACTATTCACTAGATGATCAACCGTTTCCAGCACCATCTCATTGAGCAATTCATTAATATTTTTACCACGATAAATGTCAGGATTTTTTTGAAGATTGCGCCATAATTGCGCCATAAGATTCGCAAGCTTCGGATTCTCACTGCGCAATCTTGCAATATACTCATTCACCTGATGAAATTTCTCAGAGTTTTCAAATTGAAACTCAGGGTCTTTATTGTCCTTCGGCACAAAACGCTGAATCAACGATAAAATATAATAGTAGTTAATTTCATCTGTATGATGCGTGCGTAAATCATATTCTATATCTAAAGGCTCAAGTTCTGGATCATCACTCGGCTCTGCTCGCAATTCATCCAATACATTTTGATATTTACCGTGATACTCTTCAAGCTCACCTTCTGCAATACCAAATGTTTCAGACAACATCTCAGGCTGAAATTCGTAATAAACCTTAATCGCACTCATTGCTCTATCTAGCTCTTGAAATGCCTTAGCAAACTGACGTTTTTCTTCAATCAATAGATCATCAATCGCCTCTGGCGTTTCTGCGATCTGCTTCAACTGATTTAAAGATTCAGACAGTTTCTCAGCAGCTTCTTCAAAGCTCGGCGCTAACACATAATTTTCACCACCATTGGAGTAAAGATACAGTGCATCATTCACGGCTTCCGTATAAAGCTCTGGAGTTTGGAACGTCACAATCTGTCCGAATGTTTTATCTTGATCAAATAAACGATTCGTACGAGAAAATGCCTGAATGATATTAGGTGCACTCATCGGCGGGCGATCAATGAACAATGTAGAGATACAAGGCGCATCAAACCCAGTCAATAAACGATCCACAACAATGATTAAATCAATTTGTTCTGCTCTATTCTGATAACGCTCACTTTTACGCGCCAAACGAGCATTCACATTTTGATTATAAGCACGCATATTTTCCAAAGCATAATTCGTGCCATACATGGCATTATAATCCGCGATCGATTCTGCCATTTTGGCTTGATTATCTATGGAGCTTTCTTCATTTTCAGAGATCGAATAAGTAATGGCAATCTTAGGAAAATCAGGCAAAACTGCTTTGGTTCGTTCACTCACAGTCACAGTTTCATTCCCTGCCATCACACTTTTAAATAGATCATAATAAGCTTGAGCTGTTGCAATGCTCGACACAGTCAACATTGCGCCATAAGCTTTACCAATCCCATTTTCCGTTGTAAAACCCAACTTACTTCTCGATTGATTGATAATGGAATCGATCACTTTTAAGTGGTAATCTTTCGATTCATACACACTTTTAGGAATGAGTTTCTCTTTGGCGATTCTAGCTTCTTGATCTGATAAACCCGCAAAATTTTTAGTGGGATGATGATGTGCAACAATCTCATCAATCATATCATCCTGCAATGTATGCTTATATTCCACATGAAAACCGAGCACTGCACCATCATTGATCGCTTCTTTCACCGTATATTGGTGCAGACAAGAGCGATCAGAATCTTGTTCTGTCGGTTGATTTTGCACACTGCTGTATAACATAGCAGTTGTTGTCACTTTCTTTAACTCACCAAAAATTGGTGTGCCTGTAAAGCCGTACCATAGCGCATATCTAAAAGTCTGATCCAACTCTTTTTTCTTTTGTGGCGTCACAGCTCTGTGGCATTCATCCACAATGAAAGCAACTTTTAAATTTTGAATTTTCTCGTATGTTTTTCTCGTTCTATCAGATAAATCTTCCTCATCCATCCGCTTCATTAAATGATTAAGCTTTTGGATCGTTGTCACAACAACCGTACGATCATCACTGGATAATCGCTTAATTAAATCTTTAACATTATCTGTTTCATCAATAGAGATGGGATCAAACTCTGCATATGAAGTAAATGAGCTCGTGGTTTGTTGATCCAAATCCACACGATCTACGATGAAAATCGTTTTATCAATCGCAGGGATTTGCAATAGATTACACGCAACTTTATACGATGTTAATGTTTTTCCTGAACCTGTTGTATGCCAAACATAGCCAGATTCCTGTAATCTCGATGCATTTTTGACAGCCTCAATGGCATGAATTTGGTACGGTCTTAATAAAATCAAAGACTCTTTGGCACTATCTGTAATTGAATATTGCGTCACCATTTTATGTGCCGCAGGAATTGATAATACATCTTTGGCAAAAGCTAAATAATCATTCACAGGCTGATTATTATTATCCACCCATTTACTTAAAAATTTTTCATTCAAATGTTTATGACTGCTTGAAGCGATATAACGCGTATCTGTACCATTACTCACCACAAACATCTGTGTGGATGAAAAAATTCCTTTAAACTTATCTTCTTTGAGATATTTTTTAATTTGCCTAAAACCATCCATATAAGGATGCTGGCGGTTCTTTAATTCCACATGAATCATCGGCAAACCATTGATCAACATCGTCACATCAAAACGTCTTTCTCTGCCTTCATCTTGTGAGCTTGTGAATTGATTAATGACATCATAAACCGTTGTACCGCCTGCAATATCGGCACGATTGATCACATTCAAGCGGATTGTGCCAAGGCTTGCATCTTCACGTTGTACTTGAACTTTAGCAATACCATTTTCGCCCGATAACCATTTAGCAGCTTCGTAGAAATTTGGGAAAGTGAGCTGTGCTTTGATTTGGTTAAATTCTTGCGCTGTCAGCATTTTATCTTTGAGCACCGCACGATTATTGCGCTCTAAAATCATTTTAAGATTCGCCCATAAATCAGCTTCTGTGCGTAAATCCTTACGATAATTCCATTGGGATTCCCCAGAAATCAACTGATTAATCAAATCTTCTTCGAGCTTCTGTTCTTTCGTAAATTTAACCATGATTCTCTTTTTTCCTTAATGGCTTTCTTAAAGATTATAAATACGTTCACCACAACTTTCACACCAATGGTAATACTTATGAGAATTAGTAGAAAAGAGCTTAATAAGTTTTCCATGGCGGCATTGCGTACATACACAAAGATCCGCTATTGAATATTCATAATAACTATCAGCCATTGCTTCAGGAAAATATTTAGCTAATAATGCAAAGAATTTTTTACGATCGATTAAAATTATAGAATCATCAGCAACTTCTAATGCTGGATCTGTGAAATAATGCGTCGTAAAAAATAATGAACATTGATAATCTTTAGTTGTTGCACCTTTAAAGCTTTGAACAGTTTCTTTCTTAATTTGTTCAGTATTTCTTTTCGGATTCCATGCTTTACATTGAACGGCAATTAATCTTTTATCACCTTTAAAACAGATAATATCTATCCCTTTATCATTTTTACCATCAATAATTTGAGTGCTATATCCCATTTTTTGTAACAATTCTGACACAACATAATTGAAATCATTTGAATTACACTCATCAATAGTATTAATAAGTTTCTTCAACTTATTAGCCTTAATGTTATCCTCATAGTCTGATACATTTAATAAGCTATATAAACTTTCTTGCTTTGGTTTTACTAATAAACCCATAATCTTTGCAAACATTTTAACCTCTTACTTTTGTTCTACAACGTGAAACATTCATCTTTTACACAAACATCCGCTGCAACATCGCCTTTTTCAAGCTTTGATAGCTTTCTAATTTTTTCTCATGCTGCTCAATCTGCTGATCCAACTTCTGAAAAAACGCCCCGATCTTCTGCTGTTCTTCTAATTTCGGAACTAATATATCAATCTGTTTAATTTGATTAGAATTAATAGAATCAAAAGTTGATCCACTGCTAAATCTTTCCCAGATTCCTAGTATATTGATTAATTTTAATATGTAATAAGTAAACAAATTTCCTTTAACTCCTGCAACTCCTCTACCTAATACAACATCAAAATCAGTAAAGGCTATTGCACCAACTGGCGCTCGTACTGTAAGAATAATATCGCCTTTATCTGCTTTTTTTGTTACTTGTGTTGTATAAATCCTTGGAACAACATAACCTTTTTTTAAGTCAGCATTACCTTGTACCAAAATATGATCTTGAGGATTTTCAGTATAATTTGCACTATCAGGCGATTGTCCCATCGTAATTTTTGCAATATCACCTAGTTTTTTCTCCTCCCAATCCCCACTAAACCCATCAAAGCGCACTTTTGGTACTTTCTCGCCTTTTTGTGGGAACATCTTTTGGAACATTGATTTTTTATAATCTTGCGCGGTTTCAAGTACTTTTTGTTGCAATTCGATCACTTGGTCGATTTTTTGGAAAAAATCCCCAATTTTGATTTGTTCTTCCAATATTGGATATTGAAAAATAAAACTCTCTACATCTGATTTAGTAATATTTGGATCTTTACGACTACTTGCAGCAAATCTTTTCCACTTATTAGTACTTAGTACTAAAAATGGTAATAAAAACTTAGGTGCAATATATTTGTTAGGTAATAATGCAGATAATGCCTGATTACATGTAGATTCATTAACCATTAAAGCGACTCTGCCTATTTGATTAAATCCACCATACATTGCTAAATAAATAGTATTTGGAGGATAAATCGTTAATCCTGACTCCAATAATGCTGTACTTGTTACCTTTTCGCTACTTTCATGCAAAACTGAATTATTTAAATCTGTTGTTTTAATCCAATTAATATCCCCATTTTCAAAAAAATTAGAATTACCTCTACTCGGAGTAGTTCCTGATTTAATTTGAAATATTGTTTTAAAATTCGACCTCTGCCAAGGATCAGTGAAGCCAGCGAAGCGGAGCTTTGGGATATGGGATTCTGTTTTAGCCATTGTGATCACCTTTAAGCATTGCTTTAAAGGCTTCGAGTTCATCATTGGCTTTGTCCGTTGTGCCAACGAGTTCGCCGAGCATTGCACATAGATCTTGTTCTGCCGTTTTTAACTCTGCATTCACGCTGATCATATTCGCTGAAATATCCGCTAATGGAATTTCAGGCTCAGGCTCAAATGTATCCACATAGCGCGGAATATTGAGGTTAAACTCGTTCTCCTCAATTTCGTCAAAACTCGCCACATAACTATATTTATCAATCGTTTTACGATGAATATAAGTATCCAAAATCTTCGCGATATTCTCTTCGGTCAAAATATTCTGCGTGCGGACTTTTTCAAACTCGCTAGAAGCATCAATGAACAATACATCACGCTGATCATAATCCTTCTTTAACACAATGATGGTTGTCGGGATGGAAGTATTGAAAAAGATATTCGATGGTAAGCCGATCACCGCATAAATGTGCCCATTTTCTAATAATTTTTTACGGATTTTCTCTTCCGTACCGCCACGAAACAGAACGCCATGCGGTAATACAATCGCCATTGTACCGCTGGATTTTAAGTGATAAAAACCGTGCAACAAAAATGCAAAGTCCGCTTTAGATTTAGGCGCTAAAACGCCATAAGGCGCAAAACGTACATCATCTAAAAAGCCTTTCACTGCGCTCCAATCTGCTGAATATGGTGGATTCATCAACACGCCATCAAAGTTTGTCGGCTCTTCTGTTGGCCAATCATCATCCAATGTATCGGCATTATTCAAATACTGATTAGCAATCGGCACGCCATGTAACATTAAATTCATGCGCGCTAAGTTATAAGTGGATGTATTGATCTCTTGCCCAAAATATAGAACCGTATTCGGTTCTTTTGTCTCTTTTTTAATATTGAGCATTAATGAGCCCGAACCCATTGTAGGATCATACACGCTGAAACCTTTCTGATGCTCTTTGCCATGAATCACAATTTTGGTCATCAATTCCGCAACAGGTTGTGGCGTATAAAATTCCCCTGCTTTTTTACCTGAATCTGATGCAAACTGCCCGATCATATATTCATAAGCATCGCCCAAAATATCACCTGAATGACCCGCAAAATCAATCTCTGCCAATTCTTTCATAATGCCTGAAATGGTTTCATTTTGCTTTTGTGGCGTTGATCCTAATTTACGAGAATAGAGATCAATGTCTTGGAATAAATTTGCAAACGCTTCTGAGGATTGCTCAATATTACGAAAGCCTTGCTGTAAGCTTTCTAACTGAAATGTTTGAGTAAAAACTTCATGGATTAAATGCGTAAATGTATATTGCGGTTCGATCACATAAGAGAACTCATCTTTCAATGCTTCTTTTAAGTCTTCATGAATTTCGGGATCAGCATATGCTTTTGCATAAATCATTTGCGAATCCGCGAGGTTTTCAGCCTTTTCCTCTAACTGATCCACTGCATAATGGAGCATTTTATCTGATAAGTATTTATAAAAAATAATGCCCAATAAATAGTTTTTATATTCGTTGGCATCCATTTTTGAACGCAGAATATCTGCGGATGCCCAAAGTGCGCTGTATAAAGATTTCGAGTTTTGCTCTGCCATAGTTGATCCGTTATTCACTGCTTTTATATATAGCTGTGGATTCTAGCAGATTGCTATCAATATTATCGAGCAGTTGCTCGGCATGTCGCTGGCAACCATTTCATATGGATCATTCGCCCCACTCTATCACATTGCCAAACTATGCTACCTGCATTAGCACCAGATACTTGGTTAATTGTAATGGTATTCCCTGCTGTTGTAGAATAACTAATATCTGCAAGATGTGGTGGGTTATTAGGTAACATTCCTGGACCAGGAATTCCAGTTGCAGGCACAGTCACTTTATCATTAAACCATAGAACAACATGAGCGCCTGATTGCCCACCATTATTAGCTGCAACAGCTACCCCCATTAATGCTGTACCTGTGATTCTGTTCGCAGCAACCAATCCTGCTTCTGCGTTAGTGTTTGGCCATTTTCCATTACTTGCATAACTTTCTGTTGCTGCATTCATCGCTGATTTTGCTAATGCCAATCCCTCCGCAACATATGTTCGCTTTGTATAATCTTGGTAAGCAGGTAGAGCGATCATAGATAAAATTCCGATAATTGCAACAACAATCATCAATTCGATTAAAGTAAAACCTGCATTATGTTTCATAGTTATCCTTTAGATATTTTATGTGTTATTAGTTATATATGTTTATTTTCGATAAACATCTTTAAAATTATACAAATTATGTAAGCATATTAAAATAATTATTTTCAATGAAAAAGAGGATCAACGATCCTCTTTTCAATACTCGCAATGATTAATATGAATTAATCAATTGGCGGAGTATATGTACCATTGGCAATCGCGCCTTTAATACTATCAGCTTCTGCTTGCACTAAAGACAATAGATTCTGAACATTTTCCAATGTTGCGATTGGGCTTAATGTCGTCATTTTTAATGATTGAACATCACCCACTTTTGTGACGCCGATATTCGCTTCGCCACGTGCAAATAGTTCATCTGCCACGTTTTGATTCAAATTATCCACGAGCTCAGCAGGATAACCTTCTGGCACAACGCGGAATAACACTGATGCGAATTGTGGTTCAACCAACAATTCTAAGCCATCCGTTGCTTTGATATATTCAGCAACATCTCGTGTTAACTGCACGCCATGATCAATCATCGAGCCATATAATGCTTCGCCCAATGCTTCTACTGTCATCCATAATTTCAACGCATCAAAACGACGTGTTGTTTGTAAGGATTTAGACACAAGATTTGGCACACCATGCTCTTCATCATAAGCTGAATTTAAATATTCAGCTTCATAATGCATGTAACGATAGTTCGCTTCATCTTTCAGTAAGAAAGCACCACAAGAAATCGTTTGGAAATAGTGCTTATGGAAGTCTAATGTCACTGAATCAGACAATTCAATGCCATCCAACATTGCACGATGCTGATTAGACAAAATCAAAGCACCGCCCCAAGCAGCATCAATGTGCATCCATGCGCCATATTGATCAGCAATTGCACGAATCTCTTTCATAGGATCAATCGCGCCTGCATCTGTTGTACCTGCAGTTGCAACAATACACGCAACAATCTTGCCTTCAGCTTGCAAATCAGCCATTGTTTTAGCCAATGCAATCGTATCAATTTTCGCATCACGATCAACTGGCACAGTCACAACTGACTGAAAACCCATGCCCATCATTGCTAAATTTTTCTGAACAGAAAAATGTGCATTTTCAGAGCAGATGAATTTCACATTACGCATTGCTTCTGCTGGAATGCCATCACGCTGAACAGACCAAGGCTGTCCTGCATCATTTTTCCAGTTTTTCGCAATACATGCATCACGCGCGAGCAAAATGCCCATCAAGTTGGATTGTGTACCGCCCGATGTGAATACACCAGCTTGCCCAGCACCATAACCAACTTTTTGACGCAACCAATCAATCAACTGCACTTCCATCAATGATCCCGCTGGGCTTTGATCCCATGAATCCATTGATTGGTTTGTGGCATTGATCAACACTTCAGCGATTTGGCTTGTCACCATTGTTGGACAATGTAAATGCGCCAAAGAGTGTGGATGATGAACTTTTAAGCTTTTATTTAAGAAAAGCTCCACCATACGATCCAATGATTTTTGTACGCCCATGCCTTCTTTTGAAGGTTGAAATGCGATCTCTTCTCGGAGCGCTTTAATGCTGCCGCCTGTGTACATTTTTTCATTTTGCAACCATGCAGAAACAGCTTCCACTGCTTCGGCCATCGCTGACTGATAATCAGCGATGGATTGTGCATCATTGCAGAATAGCGCTTTACGATGTTCTGCAAAATCAGCCATTAAGCACCTCTCACCACAGTTAATGCTTCCGCCAATGCTTTCTTAAAGCGCACAATGATCTCTTCACACTCTTCTTGTGTGATGATCAATGGACACAATAAACGAATCACTGTACCGTTACGACCACCTTTCTCTAACAATAATTTGTTATTGAAACACGCTGTTTGTACAGCTGCTGATAATTGAGCATCAGCAGGGAAAGATCCCATACGATCCGCACCTTGACGCTCATCCACCATCTCAATACCGATCATCAAGCCGCGACCACGAACATTACCGATGCATGGGAATTCTTGTGCTAATTTTTTCAATTCAGCTTGTAAGAAATCACCGCGCTCTTCAGCATTTTTCGCTAAGTTTTGCTCTTTGATTGTATTCAATGTTGTGATGCCTGTTGCCATCGCCAATTGATTGCCACGGAACGTGCCTGTGTGAGCGCCTGGTTGCCATGCATCAAATTTACGCTTAATGCCCAAAACTGCTAACGGTAAGCTACCGCCCACTGCTTTTGACATAACGATGATGTCAGGTTCAATGCCTGCATGTTCAAAGGCAAACATTTTGCCAGAACGCGCAAAGCCTGCTTGCACTTCATCTAAAATCAATAAAATGCCGTGTTTCTCTGTCACTTCACGGATTTTTTTCAACCATTTGATAGGTGCAGCAACAACGCCGCCTTCACCTTGAATGGCTTCAAGAATCACCGCTGCTGGCTTTGTTACACCACTTTCGACATCTTCAATGAAATTTTCAAAGTAATATGTCAATGCATCAACACCAGCTTCGCCGCCCAAACCGAATGGACAACGATACTCATGCGGATATGGCATAAATTGAACGCCTGGCATTAAGCCATTCACTGCATTTTTTGCAGATAAATTGCCTGTGACAGATAAAGATCCATGAGTCATACCATGGAAACCACCTGAAAAACTGATGATAGAACTGCGTCCTGTATAAGTTTTTGCAAGTTTCATTGCTGCTTCTGTACCATCTGCACCAGATGGTCCACAAAACTGTAAACAATACTCTTCTTTACCACCTGGTAAATGCTCAAGTAATGCTTCAGTAAAAGCATCTTTTAAAGGTGTTGTTAAATCTAAAGTATGTAGTGGCAAACCACTTGTTAAGGTATCTTGAATACTTTTAATAACCGCAGGATGATTATGGCCTAATGCCAATGTTCCTGCCCCAGCTAAACAATCTAGGTACTTAGTACCTTCCACATCGGTAACCCAGCAACCTAAGGCTTCCGCTATAACCAACGGCAACTTGCGTGGATAGCTACGAACATTCGATTCCATCTGACTTTGGCGAGCCAAATAGTATTCGTTGGAAGGATTAGTGGCAGGGTTTACAGAAAAAACGCTCATATCGAATTACCATCTCTGATAGGGTTTTGAAAGAAATAAGTCTGGTGACTTGCGGTCCTTTGACTCGGTGCTTTATATAATAATCTTAGTCTAAAATCTGTCTGTAGATTTCAGCTAAGAGGACGGATGATACAGACTTTTCACTCAAACAAAAGCTTTTTTTGCCCTTGGTAATCTCTCTGCCAATAAAATATATATATGATCAAAAAATAATGGCTTAAATCAAACTTTTACCTTTTTCATATCACTCTGTTTAAATTTTATTCATCATTATTTTGCATTTTTAATCGTCAACTCAATCATAATTTTTTATTTTACATAACTCATTGTTCTGATTTGCTAATACATTCAAAGTTAATTCCAATATTATGTAGCCCTTATGTAACTTTATTGACAATGGAAATCTCTATCGCTAAAGTTGTTTGGTTTTACATAATAATAGCAGTACCTTGGAGGAAATCATGGCAGTCACAGTATATCCTGTGGGCGATAGAGGCATTACTTTATCTTGCACTCAGGCAGTTTCAATTGAAAATCAAAGGCGCATTTGGTGGATTGCCCAAAATATTAAAGAGGACTACATTCTCGATATTATTCCTGGCATGAATAACATCACTGTGACATTTGATGCTTACCATGATATTGATCAAGCCTACCTTAAATCGCTATTGATCGAACTTTGGCATCTTTCAGAATCCGCTTCATTCATCAATACATCAGGGAAATTGGTCGAAGTTCCTGTGTTTTATGGTGGTGAAAAAGGCCCTGATTTATTAGAGGTTTCCAAGGCGCATAAGATTTCTCCCCATGAATTAATCGAACTACATACTGCTGCCATTTATACCGTTTATTTTGTTGGTTTTATGCCAGGCTTTGTGTATTTGGGCGGATTAAATCCTGTCATTCATACACCACGAAGAGCTGAACCACGCCTTAAAATCCCTTCAGGCAGCGTAGGCATTGGTGGTGCACAAACAGGTGTTTACCCAGAAGAATCGCCTGGCGGTTGGCAGATCATTGGCAATACCAATATGAAGTTCTTCGATTCTACACGAGAAGATCCTTCTCTATTTTTACCAGGTGATCAATTACAATTTGTTGTGGAGGGCGCTGAACTATGATGGAAGTCATCAATGCTGGTGCTTATTGCGCCATTCAAGATTTTGGTCGTTCTGGTTACGCGCATTTAGGCGTTGGGAAATCAGGTGCCATTGACACATTATCTCTACATTTAGCCAATCGTTTGGTGGGCAATCCAAGTCAAACTCCTGCGATTGAAATTGCTCTTATCACTGCCGCTGAATTTCAATTCAACCAAGATTGTTGGATCGCTGTGACAGGTTCACTGTGCAATATTTTCATTGATCATACAAAGCAAGTGGCACATGGTTGGCGCATTTTTATCCAAAAAGGTCAGCGCGTTAAAATCAAACCTATGCAACAATCTGGGCTTTACTGCTATTTAGCGGTTTCTGGCGGCATCATTGCTGAACCTGTTTTAGGATCAATCAGTACAGACATTAAAAATCATCTCGGTGGCTTAAATGGCGACGGTTCTCGCTTAAAAGCTGGCGATCACATTCAGCTCAATGACTCTTATACAAATTTCAGCCACTCTATTGGCATTCGTTCTTTCAATAAAGAATTTTTAGCCAATAAAATTTTTGTGCTCAAAGGGCCAGAATTTGAAGAATTTACAGAAGAATCTCAGCAAAATTTTGTGAATCAATCTTGGGAAGTCAGCAGTCATAGCAATCGTATGGGCATTCGTTTAATGGGTAAATCTTTAACACGTACGGCCTCAGATCTATTATCACAAGGCGTTTTTGAAGGCGTGATTCAAGTGCCGCCTAATGGACAACCTTTGATCTTAACCGCGGAATGCCAAAGTACTGGCGGTTATCCAAGAATTGCGGTGATCCCACAAGCAGAACTTTGGAAACTGGCTTATTTACCAATGCGCAATCATTTACGATTTGAGTTCATTGATGAACAAGAAGCCCAAGCCAAATTACAGACTCAGAAAAAATATCTACAACATATTGAATATATGCTTTCACTAGCCAATGCGGAGGAAAATACCAATGTCTAAACCCATGACGATTGATTTAAACTGTGATTTAGGTGAGAGCTTCGGCCCTTGGTTAATGGGTAATGATCAGGCCATTATGCCATTCATATCATCTGCGAATATCGCTTGCGGCTTTCATGCAGGTGATTTTTCCACGATGAGAAAAACCGTACAACTGGCATTAGACAATAACATCGCCATTGGTGCTCACCCTGCTTTGCCTGATCTACAAGGTTTTGGTCGCCGCAATCTTGCCGTGACACCAGAAGAAGTCTACGACATGGTGATTTATCAAGTGGGTGCTTTACAAGGTTTTTTAAAAGCTTTGGGCGGCAAACTTAATCACGTCAAACCTCACGGTGCACTTTATCAAATGGCCAGTAAAGATAAAGCATTAGCAACAGCGATCGCAAGAGCCATCGCTGATGTGGGCAATGGTGATGTCATCTTTTTTGGCTTATCTGGCAGCGCAATGATCGAAGCAGGTAACGACATTGGCATCCCTGTTGCCAACGAAGTCTTTGCAGATCGTACTTATCAAGCCGATGGCAGTTTAACCGCAAGAAGCGAAGCAAATGCACTGATCACTGATCCAAAGATTGCCATTCGCCAAGTACTACAAATGGTGAAGGAGCAAAGTGTGACAACAACCACGCAAGCAATCATTCCATTAAAAACAGATACGATCTGTATTCATGGCGATGGTGTTACTGCATTGAAATTTGCACAAACCATCCGCGATATGCTCATTCAGGAAAATATACAAATCAGAGCAATGCAGCCTCAATAAAACAATAATTCACCCCAAGGAGAAATTTATTTATGCAAGACATAAAATCAAAGAGGAAATTCATAGTCGGCGCTGTGTTTTTAATGGGTTTATCCGCCATTGGCCCAGGTTTTTTAACACAAACAACCGCATTTACATTGCAATTAGGCGCGAGCTTAGCATTTGCCATTTTAGTTTCCATCATTTTAGATTTGGGTGCACAGCTCAATATTTGGAAAGTCATCACTGTCTCCAATATGCGTGGACAAGATATTGCCAATGCCATCGTGCCTGGATTAGGTTATATCGTCACCATTCTTGTGGTCATGGGCGGTTTAGCATTCAACATCGGTAACGTCGCAGGTGCTGGGTTAGGCCTACAAGCATTCACAGATGGTATTTCAGGTGGTTCTTTCATTATTTCCACAGAATTAGGTGCGGTCATCAGTGCCATCATTGCCATTGGCATTTTCTTATTCAAAGAAGCAGGTCGTGCGATGGATAAATTCGTGCAATATGCAGGGATCGTGATGATCTTATTGACGTGCTATGTTGTGGTTAATTCATCACCACCTTTGGCAGAAGCAGCCTACCGCGCAGTCATGCCTGAAAAATTTGATAAAGAGATCATTTTAGCAACCATTACATTAGTGGGCGGAACTGTGGGCGGATACATCACATTTGCAGGCGCACACAGATTAATCGATTCTGGTGTACATGGCCCTGAAATGTTGAAAGATGTTTCAAGAGGTGCATTAGCTGGCATCGGTGTGACTGCAATCATGCGTATCATTCTATTCTTAGCCGTATTGGGCATCGTTTCACAAGGCTATGAAATCGCGATGAGCAATCCAGTTGCTTCTGTCTTCCAAAATGCGGCAGGCAAAGTAGGCTATATGTTCTTCGGGATCATTATGTGGGCAGCCGCGATCACTTCTGTAATTGGTGCCGCTTATACATCCGTAAGCTTTTTACGAATTTTTAGCCCTAAGGTTGCACAACATTTGAATAAAATTATCATTGCATTCATTGTGATTTCAACAATTGTATTCATCAGCGTTGGTCGCCCTGTTGATATCTTAATTTTAGTTGGTGCATTGAATGGCTTAATTTTGCCATTAACATTAGGGCCAATTTTAGTTGCTGCTTACAATAAGAAAATTGTTGGTGATTACAAACACCCAATTTGGCAAGCGGTATTCGGCGCTTTAGTTGTCATCATCATGGCGATTTTAGGAGGCTCAACTTTATATACTTACTTAATGAGTTAAATAAATTTTAGCACCAACATTCATCCAAGCCATGAGTGCAGTTGAACTGCACTCATGGCTTTTTTATGTTTGCATTCAAGCCACAAATTTCTATTCATGAATATTATTCATCGTTTTATGAAATCAAATCATTTTTATTCATATCTTCCTTTGAGTATAAATACATATATGTTTTATACAAAAATAAGGAATAACCACCATGAGTCAAAATTTTACATGCGCCATTCAGAGTATTCGCTTCGATGAAAACTATCATCCATCCAACAATACTCGCCTAACAACTAACTTTGCGAATTTAGCGCGTGGTGAAAGCCGCAAAGAAAATCTTCGTAAAACTTTAGCGATGATCAATAATCGTTTCAATGATCTAGCGAATTGGGATAATCCTAAAAGTGATCGTTATTCTGTTGAAATTGATATTGTCTCTGTTGATATTGACATCGAAGGTAAAGGCAATACTTTCCCAACAATTGAAGTATTGAAAACAAACATCATCGACCACAAAACCAATCAACGCATCGAAGGCATTGTGGGCAATAGCTTCTCCTCTTATGTGCGTGATTATGACTTTAGCGTATTGCTATTAGAACACAATAAAGATCAACCAACTTTCAATGCACCTGATGATTTTGGCGATTTACACGGCAAGCTCTTTAAATACTTTTTAAATTCAAATGAATATCATGCTCATTTCAGTAAGCAACCTGTGATCTGCTTAAGCGTTTCCACAACAAAAACTTATCATCGCACTGAAAACTCTCATCCTATTTTGGGCGTTGAATACCGACAAGATGAATATTCATTGACGGATGAATATTTCAAAAAAATGGGCTTAGAGGTTCGTTACTTCATGCCAAAAGGCAGCGTTGCACCTTTCGCCTTCTATTTCTCAGGTGATTTATTGAGTGATTACACAAATCTCGAATTAATCAGCACAATCAGCACAATGGAAACATTCCAAAAAATCTATCGCCCTGAAATCTACAATGCAAATTCTGTGGCAGGTCAATGTTATCAACCGAGCTTAAACTATCAAGATTATTCATTAACACAAATAGTTTATGACCGTGAAGAACGCAGTCAATTGGCTGTTAAACAAGGTAAATTTACTGAGGAAAATTTCATTAAACCTTACCAATTCATTCTTGAAAAATGGGCTGCTAACTACGCACTTTAATCATAGTCTAGTCACTTTTAAACACTTAACAATAAAATCGCAATACAAGGTTATTAATTATGAAAATTTTATTACCAACATCAACTGCTGGCAGCTTACCAAAACCTTCTTGGTTGGCAGAACCTGAGAAATTATGGTCACCTTGGAAATTAGAAGGCGAAGGACTCATCGAAGGTAAGCAAGATGCATTACGCTTGGCATTGCAAGAGCAATTGTTAGCTGGCATTGATATTGTGAGTGATGGCGAACAAACTCGCCAACATTTTGTGACAACATTCATCGAACATCTCAGTGGCGTTGATTTTGAAAAACGTGAAACAGTGAGAATCCGTAATCGTTATGATGCAAGTGTACCCACTGTTGTGGATGCGGTTTCTCGCCAAAAGCCTGTATTTGTGGAAGATGCAAAATTCCTACGCAAACTGACAGATCAACCGATTAAATGGGCTTTACCTGGCCCAATGACAATGATCGATACGCTGTATGATGATCATTACAAAAGCCGTGAAAAACTCGCTTGGGAATTCGCTAAAATCCTTAACCAAGAAGCGAAAGAACTAGAGGCTGCGGGCGTTGATATCATTCAATTCGATGAACCCGCATTCAATGTATTTTTTGATGAAGTGAATGATTGGGGCATTGCTGCTTTAGAACGCGCGATTGAAGGCTTAAAATGCGAAACTGCTGTGCACATCTGCTACGGCTACGGCATTAAAGCCAATACAGATTGGAAGAAAACTTTAGGCTCTGAATGGCGCCAATATGAAGAGGTTTTCCCTAAACTTCAGCAATCTAATATCGATATTATCTCATTAGAGTGTCAAAACTCTCGTGTACCAATGGATTTAATCGAGCTGATTCGTGGTAAAAAAGTGATGGTTGGTGCAATTGATGTTGCAACAAATACCATTGAAACAGCGGAAGAAGTGGCTGATACATTGAGAAAAGCTTTACAATTTGTAGATGCAGATAAGCTTTATCCTTCAACAAATTGCGGCATGGCACCATTATCTCGTCCAGTGGCACGCGGTAAACTAGAAGCATTGAGCGCAGGCGCCGCAATCGTTCGCCAAGAGTTATAAATCATCCTCAATGAATATATAAGGGATAATATCTTCCCTTAATATTTAATCCGATACTCAACTCACTTGCGGGAATCCCATGCTATAGTTAAATATCAGGAACAAAACTATGATTCAATTTAGGAAAGAGTAATGGTTGAAGTAACAGACTTTAGAAATGCAATGTCTTTATTAACAGGTGCTGTTAATGTCGTAACCACAATGGGTGAAGCAGGGCGTCATGGTTTCACTGCATCTGCTGTATGTAGCGTCACAGATTCACCACCATCATTATTAGTATGTATGAACCGTTCATCTCACTCACATGATCATTTTATTCAAAATAAAATTTTAACTGTAAATGTGCTAGGCTCACAACACCAAGACATTTCTAAAGTATTTTCATCCAAAATGAGCCCTGAAGAACGCTTTGAACATGGCACTTGGACTATTTTAAAAACAGGCGCACCTGTGTTAGAAGATGCACTGGTGAGTTTTGATTGCCACATCGATCAAATTCAAGAAATCGGTACACATACAATTTTCATTTGCCACATCGTCGCCATTCAACAAAGCCAACAGAATCGTGGTTTAGTCTATTTTAATCGCGCTTATCATCATGTGGGCGCATTATAAATCCTTACCAACTGCCAGAAGCGCCACCGCCGCCGCTGCGTCCGCCGCCACCAGAACGGCCACTAGAACTGGATGAACTACTGCTTGAGCTCGAACCACTAGAATATGAAGAGCCACCTTTGCTGATATTCACAGCAAAGGCTCTTTTCATGATGCCCAATCCTAAGCCAAGCGTTTGTAAAACCCAAAAACCACCGCCAACCATTAATCCGATTTTAAGATCCATAACAAAATAAGCGATCACACCAAATATCGCTGAACTTGGGATAGATTCAAACACAGCACGCAACCATTTATGATCAGTGATCGATGTGCCATGCAATATAGTGTTATAAACCAATGCCGCAAGGCCAATCCCTAATCCCCAATATGCACTACCGAAGAATGATGCAAAGAAAACCCCTGTAAAAATAGCAATGACCACGGCTTGTAAAAGACCGAACAGAAACTTTTCTTTCGGTGTTGATTCCTTAGGATTTTTCTTTAGACTATCGAGCTGCTCTAACCTATATTTCAGCCCTCTTTTAGTGAAATCCACAATATTTGGCGAAGTTGCATAAGCTGATGCAATCACAGGCCGATCTGTAAAAGACGCCACGATCTTAACTTTTTTATCATTCTGTAATGGTATAGGGATCTTGATAGGGGATTGATCTGGAGAATCAACTTCAATTTTCTCACTGCTCTCGATGGATGCTAGGCGCACTTCCCTACGTTCACGAATATGCTTTTGCCAGCTGCTTTCTTGATGATTTGACACTTGCACTTGCCCAACAATCTCATTGCGTTGATGACCAAAAAATAGATATTTCACCAACAATATCACAATCAAAAAGCTAGAGACTGCAATCACAATCAATGTCGTGCTGATGGGTTCATCCGCTTGTGAGGGTAAATTTTCACCGCGAACCAATAGGATCATACGATCCACGGCATTCATAATACCTTGATCATAATTGCCTGCACGGAATGCTGGCACCATTTCTTCATTGATAATAGACATCGCAATGACATCAGGAATGGCACCTTCTAAACCATAACCCACTTCTATTCGCATTTGACGATCTGCCACTGCAACCACAAGCAATAAACCATCATCCACATCTTTACGACCGAGCTGCCAATTTTCCATCACACGAACGCCATAATCCACAATGGATTCACCTTCTGTGGAATGAATGATCAACACTGCCACTTGCGATCCTAATTCATACTCTAGTGACATAATTTTTTGATCCAATTCTGATCTTTGACTGGGTGATAAAATCCCAACCTCATCCATCACACCGCCAGTTAACTTAGGAATATCAGATGTGGCAAAGCTAATGCCAGAGAATGCAATAATGGTCACCAACCAAACTCTGAATACACGAGAAAGCAAGCGCATACGATTTATCCTTATTAAAATGTCACAACGGGCGGTTGTTCTATGTTGGAATCTTCGATAGAAAATTGTGGCAATGTCCGATAATCAAATACATTCGCTAAAAAGACATAAGGCACTTTTCTCAGCGTTGTATTGTATTCACGCACAGCTTCGATATAACGATTACGCGCAACAGTAATACGATTCTCCGTGCCTTCTAACTGCACCATTAAATTCTTATACAGCTCATTGGCTTGTAATTCTGGATAGCTTTCGACAATGACAAGCAAACGTGATAATTCTGTTTTGAGTGTGGATTGCATTTTTTCAAAATTTTGTAATGTCGTCTCATTTTGAAAGCTTTCGGGCGTGATGTTTAATTGTGACAATGCTGCACGAGATGCTGCAATATCCGCAAAGACAGACTGTTCATGCTCTGTATAAGCTTTAACTGTATTCACTAAATTAGTGATCAAATCCGCACGGCGCTTATATTGGTTGATCACTTCGGCAGCAGCACCGCTTTGTTTTTCATCCAAAGCTTGGATCGTATTGTAATAACTCACGAATGTAAAAATGATCGCAATTGCAATCATCGTTAACGGAATAAATACCCAATTGCTTAATTGTTTCATATTAAAAAGGTAACTCCATATAGTATTGGCCATAATTGCTAGGATTCACTAACACTTTAATTTTTTTCATATTTATCACTTTATCTGTTGGATTTTCTTGGAGATAATTGCTCTGAAAATAATACAAAGTATTGGTCGTTGGATCCAACCATTGCGTTCTCACACGATATCCCTGAATATTATTCACTCTTGTATCCTCTAAAATGACATCCACTGCATCTGTGTACAATGCAATGCCCATTGCTCTAACTTTTGCTTGAATATGCCCACGATACAATATGGATACCAATGCAGCACCACCCACCAATGCAAAAATTGAACCCACTGCTGCAAATATTAATTCACTATTAGAAACACCAATGGCAACAAAAATGAGCCCCATCACCAAAAACAGTGAAAACACAAAAATCAACGTAGCATTAATGCCATTTTTCATTCATTCCTCCTAGGCTTTTTTCGGCAGCATTGATAAATCAACCGCATAAACTCTATAATCTTCAACACTGATTTTGACGGGAATTTCTTTACCTTTGAGCAATTGTTTGGGATTAAAATCGATATAACCACTTTTAAAGAAATATTCCGCACCACCTTCTGGATCTACCCATTTTGTGTGCACAAAATAATACGCTTCGCCTAATTTTTCTACACGATCTAACTGCGTCATCACCACTTCATAATCTTGCCCTGTAAAATCATGTTGGTGAGACATTTTGTTGGCATACACAATGATGAAAACAAAAAAGATAAAAAAACATGCGCCTATCCCAAAGCATACCAATGCTCCTGTGATTTCTCCTTGCGAGAACATCATATATGCCAATCCCCAGCATATGCTAAGAAGCCCTATCATGATTAAATAGCCAAATACTTTTTTCATTTTATTATCCAAATATTATGAGTGAGCAGTCACTTTTTTATGCAGATTATCTTATTAACATTGCCCAATAGTTGCAAATAATTGGCAGGATAAAGCAGATTTTTATGATCATTATTAAGCAATCGTGCTTTTTAACCGTATGATATTTTGAAACATCGCATTAAGATAAACGATTTCTAATCCATAAGGCATATTTTGTACAGGCGTTAACAAGCCAGATAAAAGCATCAGATCTCAACTATGCGAACAACCCACCTTTTTGTACATTCATGTTGATGATGCTCCCTAATTATTCAAATGCTAAGAATACTTAGCGAATGTCTACATTTACTCTGGGCGGATTATCCGCAATTGCATTGAAAACTCGTTAGTTTTTATGATGATTGTTTAGGGAGTTGCTTAATTTGTTGCTGTAACCAACCTTTAAACAATACGTTTTTATTGTATTTATGCAGATCATACTCTTCAGGATAAATCGCCTGAAATTTCGAGGCAAAGCGATCATAAGAAAAATCTGCATGCAATGAGTTGGCCACTTCAATGAGCTTCTCTTTCAAATCCTTATCCACATACATCGGTGCTTTTCGTGGGCGACTAATGTCATAGCCAAATACAATCAAACATGAATAAGCAGCTTCTCTCACATCTGTCACAGGATCTGTTTTCATCATTGCTAAAAATTCATCGATCACTTCTTTACACTTGTATTTACCAAGCTTTTTAATCGCATCTAAACGTTTTTCGTAACTACCTTTATCATGCAATTTCTTTAATAACGCTTCTAAATCTTGTGGAATACCTTCAATGAATTTTGGCTTTGGCGCATTCATCGTTTTTAAAACTTCTGCTAAATCTTCACCATTTTTATAACGCGTACGAATGCCTTTTCCTGCATTTAACACATATTGATAAGGTTTCGCCATCGGTGGAATATTGCCTTTTTTCGTTAAGCTTTCATACTCTTTATAACGTGCTTCCACTCTTTTCCAATCTTCAGGATATTTTTGTCTAAACCCTATCACAAACTCATCATCTGAAGCATCACTGCTCAAGCCTAATAATACCTCAACAACTTTTTTGTCTTTGTCTGGAATTATTATTCCTTTTGATAATCGCTTCTTGCTCATACTATCCTTGTTTACAACGTAAAAATTACTGTGCGTTATGCGCCATTATACATGCTTTCTCAGAACCCAAGTAACAAGCCTTTTTGCTAATATTGATCATGGTTTGGCTCTTTATCTTTCCGATTGTGCTTTTTCTATAACAATCGATGCATCTGTTCCGTAAGCTGGTAATACTTCAATTTTATGTGAATGATCACAATATCTAAATTGCCATTCCGATGGTTTAAAGTGAGCATCCTGTCCATCTTTATCCTTCCACCATTCCTCATCAGCCATATTGAAACTAGGACCAGAAGGTTTTTCAAATAACGCAACAGAGCCTTTTGGACAAAAAATCGTTGGCGTTGTGCGATCAACCATCCAACCACCATATTCACCAAATTTTGAAGAATAGAAATATACTGGGCCAACCTCTTGATCTTCTGCTAATTCAACCCAACTACCATCAATCGCTGAAGCCATAACACCTGCTATTTCTATGGGCTCAACAAACCGTGCTTTTTGCAATCCACTTAAAATTAATGGATACATAGCTTCGCCTTCATCACTAGGATCATAACGATTGATCAATGTGCCTTTAGGAAAAACAAATTCACCATATTGGTGATCATGTTCTAATACAAAGTTTCTACGCATTTGCTGATTGCGATGCTTTTCATCATAGCTTTTTGATAGCCTGTTTAACTCTTTTTTCATATTCAAAACTTCTACAGCAATCACCGATAACATGCCTGTGCATACGAATATCATCAGTGAAATGCCTGCTAAAATTTTTCGCTTAAAAAACTGCTGCCAAATGGATATTTGTGCTTTGCGAGCCACATAAATCACTCTAAACATTATGAATAATGTTATTAAAATAAATAATGGCGCGATCCATAAAATCAGCTCTGCGATATAGAAATACAAAAAAACATTAGGGTTAAATGGGATCATAGAGAGATCTTTAAATAATTTTTAAGTCATCCTACCTGAATTTTTAAAATATTTGCAATACCTCTTTCATTGATAGTACTGACTCACCTTATTTCTGCCATTTTGGCTCGATTTCAAAACATTTTGTCCGTCTATCAAAACATATTTCATATCAATTGCGTATAATAATCATTCTTATTTGTTAATAGTTTTCGGTGATAGATATGCGAATTGATATTGCGGACTTTCCCATTATCAACATGGACTATAGTGCGCCTTATGCAACTGATTTTAGAGAAATTTTAGCGTGCTATGACAAGCTTTTTGCAAAAGAGCAACCTTTTGTCATCATCGGAGAAGGTGAATCTTCAAAAGAAGAGGCTGAACAAGCCAAAGAAGATCGCAAAGAAGTCGCCGCATGGGCCAATCAACATAAATTACAACTCAAACAATGGGTTTTATCCTCTTTTATGGTCATTCCTGATCTTCAGAAACGAGATTCGATGAAATTGTACACCCCAGTATTTGAAAAATTCTGGGGATATCCATTCATCGTTGTTGCCTCAAGAGAAGAAGCTTATCTAAAAGCGATTGCTTTACTTGATATTTAATCAATTGGAATTTATAGATGTTTATTAATCATTTTAATATCTCACTGGATTATCCCAATCAAATTAATCGTAAAGTTTTTGTGATTGGCATGGGTTTAATCAGCGAAAGCTGGGAACTTGTGACACATTCCCATAAAAAAGGACAGCTGATATTTATGGAGAAAGGCGTAGCAAGTTTAGAAACGCAAGATGGCATCTGGAATGTTCCTTTTCGTGGAGCTGTTTGGATTCCGCCTAGCATAGAACATCGCTCTATCATCAGCGACAATGCTAAAGGTTTAGTTCTATTCATCGAACCATCAGCCTGCCAACAACTCCCCAAAGAGTGTTGCATTATGAGCATTTCTTCTCTACTCAGAGAAATTTTACAAAAAGTTTCCACATTTCCAGAAAATTATAATGAGCAAGGCAGTGAGGGACGATTAGTAGAAGTATTATTGGATGAGCTTAAAAATGCACCATTAGGTGCATTAAATCTGCCATTGCCAATCGATCCACGCTTAAAAAAACTGACCGATCAGATCATTCAGAATCCCGCAACTCGTGAAACTTTAAAAACTTGGGCTCAATCCATCAATATGAGTGAACGCAATATGTCTAGACTTTTTTCAGAAGAAACAGGCATGAGCGTTAACCAATGGAGAAGACAATTACATGTTGTCCATGCCATTTTTATGCTAGGGGAAGATCGCTCTCTACAAGAAATTACTGAAACACTCGGATATGAAAGCACCAGTAGTTTTATCACAATGTTCCGAAAGATCGCAGGTGATTCACCTAAACGATTCATGCAAGAACGACGAGAACGAGAATATCAGAGGCACTTTTCTATTCCAGCAGGAGGCTTTTATGAATATGAATAAAAATAAGGAGCATTCATTAAAACAAGTACTACTGCCTATTAAAAAAGAGATCATCATCTCTTCGGCATTAGCCATACTTGGAACTATTCTCATTTTCATACCTTTGGGTGGCATTATTTATATCGCCGAAGCTGCTTTAGGTTACGCAAATGCATCACACATTAGTACAGTCATGATCGTGAGTTTAATGGCATTATTGAGTGGATTAATGATCAATACTTGGGCTGAATATTTAATTCATGTCGCAGACAATAATCTGACACGTCATTTACGTTTATCAACCATTCAACGATTAGCATTGATGCCATTAGGCTGGTTTACTGACAGAGCTTCAGGAGATGTTAAACGTGCTATGCAAGATGATGTCACGATGCTTCATGATTTAACCGCCCATTTCTTTACCACAATTTCACGTGCATTGACTGTTGTTGTTATTTCAGCGATCTATTTATTCACAGTGAATTGGACAATGGCAATCATCACTTTCATTCCCTTCATCGCTTTTTTTCTTTTGTATGGTAAAGCCTACAAATCAGGCAATGAATTTATGCACGAGTTTTTTATTGGAATGAGTCAAATTGATAATGCCGTTGTTGAACTTGTCAATGGTATTCCTGTTGTTAAAACTTTTGGCACAGGCGATGCACACAAAGGTTTTAGAAATGCAGTGGATAACTTTGCTCAAGCTTTTTTAAAATTGACAACTGCCACATCCAAAAGTGTTGCAACAGCCAATGCCATCGTTAGCCCATTAAGCATTATGGGCTTTATCCTAGGCATTGCCCTTCTATTCATTCAACTGAATTGGATGACACCATTTGAAACCATTCCATTTATTTTAATTGCACCCAATATCTGTGCGCCTATTTTGATGATCTCTTTCATCACACATGGTTTACGCAATGCCACAAGTTCAGCAGAACGTTTGCACCAGTTGATGAATACACCCATTCTAATACAACCCACAACCTTACAAGCATTACCAAAAGATAACACACTAACATTTCATAACATTAGCTATGGCTATCATGCAGATCATCCTGTCATTGATCAGCTCAGCATCACATTAAAAGCAGGAACAACTACAGCAATTATTGGTGAATCTGGCTCTGGAAAATCCACATTAGCACGATTAGCATTAAGATTTTTTGATCCTGATGACGGCCACATTTCATTGGGCGATGTTGATTTAACAGATTTTCCATCACATGAGCTTTATCAACGGATCGGATTTGTCTTGCAAGAGGTTCGCTTAATTCATGCATCCATTCGAGATAATATTGCACTTGGCAAACAGGATGCAACATTGGCAGAGATTCAACACATGGCAAAACTTGCCAATATTCACGAATGCATTATGGCGCTGCCTCGACAGTATGATGCCATTATCGGCGAAGATGCATTACTTTCTGGCGGAGAATTACAAAGAATTAGCATCGCCAGAGCCATGCTATTGAATCCTTCAATTTTAATACTGGATGAACCAACTGCTTCTGTCGATCCTGCAAGTGAAGCGCTGATTCAAGATGCACTTTCCCGATTTTCTAAAGATCGAACATTACTCGTGATTGCACATAGGCTCGATACCATTATGAATGCCGATCATATTATTGTCATGGCAAAAGGCAAGATCATTGAATCAGGCACACACCAAACATTATTGGCACAACAAGGAAGATACGCACAATTATGGCATTTAGGTGGCTATGACAAAAAGGGGAATGAACATGTTTAAAACTTTTAAACAGCTCTTAGGCAACGAATCTCATTTATGGACAAATTATCTTCGCCAAGTCATTTTATACGGATGCTTGAGTGGCTTAACCATGACTTTCTTTATCCCTGTCATTAGCCTTTTATTACAAGGCCAAACCCAACAATCCTTCTTTTGGTTTATTCCGATGATGTTTGGCGTATTTTCTTCATTAAAATTGCGCCAAATGACAGATCGATCAGGCATTAAAGTGGGCGAAGGATTATTAAGAAATGCCCGACATCGTATCGGTGAACATGTCGCAACATTACCTGTTGGCTGGTTTACCCCCGAAAATAATGCTCGCTTGAGTCACATTATTTCAAAAGGCATGATGGAAGTCGCTCAATTACCAGCGCATCTTTTTACACCGATCATTAGTGGTTCAATCGCACCTTTAGTTTTAATCGTCGCACTCTTCATCATCAATCCAATCTTAGGAATGATCGCCTCCATTGGCATACCTATAATTGTGGGAATACTTTTCTTGACTGCAAAATTGGGCACACAAACAGATGTCGAATTTAATCGTAATACGGCACAAACCAGTGAAAGGATCGTTGAATTTGCGCAAGCACAATCAGTTTTACGTGCTTTTAGTGGCGATAATAGCAGTACTCGATTTTTACAACGAGCGATTGAAACTCAGCAAAAGTCAGCCATAAAACTCATCATAATTTCGACATTATCCACCATACTAGGCGGATGGATTGTGCAAACACTCTTTGCCCTGCTCTTTGGTTTTACTGTCATTTGGCTCAATGATCTATTAGCACTTGGCATTACGTCAACTGAAACCATTACGATCGTCATCACTCTAATCTTAATTAATCGCTTCATTGATCCCTTACAAGAAATCTCTAATTACGGTGAAGCGATGCGTAATGGCAAAAATCATTTACAAGCTGTGAGTGAAATTTTTGCAGAGCAACCATTGCCCATGCCGAATATTTCACAACGTGCACGCAACGGCTCTATTGAACTGAAGAATGTCTCATTTGCTTATTCACCTGAATCCAACAATGTTCTGTCTGATATCAATTTACACATTGAAGAAGGAGAGATGATCGCCATCGTAGGTGCATCTGGCTCTGGCAAAACCACATTAACACGGTTATTGGCAAGGTTTTTTGATGTTTCTAAAGGCTCCATTCGTATTGGAGGTATAGATATTCGTGAGATGAGCGAACAAGACTTAACATCACAAGTGAGCCAAATTTTTCAACAAAACTTTCTCTTTCAAGGCAGTATTCAGGACAATATTTTAATGGGCAAACCAAATGCATCATCCCAAGATTTAGAAAAGGTTATTGCTGCTTCTAGCATGAGAAATATGATTGCTCGATTGCCGCATGGATTATCAACGATGGTCGGAGAAGGTGGTGCAAAATTATCTGGTGGTGAACGCCAAAGAATTACCATTGCACGAGCATTACTCAAAAAATCTAAAATTTTACTCATCGATGAGGCAACTGCATCCTTAGATGCTGAAAATCAAAAAATTATCACCGAAAATTTAGAAACATTAAAAGGAAATACAACAATTGTTGTCATTGCACACCAGCTTTCAACCATTCAAATGGCTGATAGGATCATCGTGCTTGATCAAGGCAAAATGATAGAAATCGGAACTCATGATGATCTGATCAGTCGCAAGGGTGCTTATGCACAATTTTGGACAATCATGTCCCGCACATCACAGGAAATTCATTGATAATGCGCGCAAGTATTTTTGGTGGCATATTCATCGTACTGTGTATCATTTCACTCATGATTGGCGCACAGGATATGTCATGGCTCACATTAACAGCAAGCCGTTTTCCACGTTTAGCAACACTTATTTTAACGGGCGTTGGCTTGTCTGTTTGTGGCGTGATTCTGCAACACATTGTGCGCAATAAATTTGTTGAGCCTGCAACATCAGGCGGATTGGATGCAGCAAAACTTGGCATTCTCGTTGCGCTCACAATGATCCCAACATCCAGTAATCTGATTAGAATGTTATTTGCCCTGCTCTTCTGCTTTGCATCTAGCTTAATTTTTGTGGGAATGGTGAGTCGAATTCGCCTAAAAAGCACAGTATTAATCCCTGTGATTGGCTTAATGTATGGCGGCGTACTCAGCGCCATTGCAGAATATTACGCTTATCACAACAATATTCTACAAAGCATGCAAGGCTGGATGCTGGGCGATTTTTCAAAAATCGTGCAAGGTAACTATGAAATCATTTATCTTATTTTGCCGATTGTGATTCTGACTTATTTGTATGCTCAGCGCTTCACAATGCTCAGTATGGGCGAAGGCATTGCCAAAAGTTTGGGCTTAAATTACACAGCAACTGTTGTGCTCGGTTTAGTCCTCGTTGCTGTCACCGTTGCCTCCACTGTGATTACCGTTGGCGCAATCCCTTTTGTAGGCTTAGTGATCCCCAACTTAGTTGCCATGTACTATGGCGATAATCTTGGGCGTACTTTACCGCTTGTAGCTTTAGGTGGCGCATCATTACTATTAATCTGCGACATCATTGGGCGGTTATTGATCCATCCTTTTGAAGTGCCGATTGGCTTAACAGCTGGCAGTATTGGCGGTGTGCTGTTCTTCATATTGATTTTATGGAGAAACCGCACATGAATACTCGCATTTGGATCATTGTATTGACATTGGCGATGACATTTCTATTCATTCGCTCAGGCTTTGATTTCAATTATCTTATTCCCAAGCGCATGAACCGCTTAACAACCATGGTCATTGGCGGTATTTGCATTGCTTGGTCATCCATTATTTTTCAAAGCATCACAAGTAATCGCATTTTAACGCCCGCCATTATGGGTTATGAATCTGTTTACTCGTTATTCCAAGCATTATTGATCCTATTCATGGGAACACAAAGCTTAGTCATTATTGGTGCAAACACAAACTTTTTATTATCCATTATGCTGATGTTGGGTTATTCATGGATCATTCATCGTTGCCTTTTTCGCAATGGTCAAAATGATGTGTATGTTCTATTAATGTTGGGGTTAGTTTTAACCATCATCATCAGTACATTTACACAATTCATTCAACTCAAAGTGAGCCCAGGAGAATTCTCAATCTTATTAGGATTCAACCAAGCTTCCTTTGGTAAAGCTGAACCTCAGCAATTGATGATTTCAGCAGTGATTCTAGTTTTTGTCAGCATCATTGGCTTTAAACATTTACCGAAACTGGACGTATTGTCACTAGGGCGCGATCAAGCAATATCACTCGGCGTGGATTACCAACGCACTGTGCGCTTATATCTATTATTGATCGCAATATTAGTGGCAATCTCAACAAGCTTACTCGGACCCACTGCTTTTATGGGGATTTTCGTTGCCAATATGACCTATGCATTGACTCGATCATTTAGGCACTCAATGACATTATCAATAGGCGCTGCCATTGCAATTGCGATGTTTATATTGGCACAACTTGCAGTAGAACATCTATTCAACTATAGAACCACCGTCAGTATTTTGGTGAATTTAGTGTGTGGCACTTGGTTTCTGCTATTGATGCTACGCACACGAGGATCAACATAAACACACTCAACTGGTGACGACCAATTGAACCCTTCAGGCTGTCTTGCTAAGACCTAGCCTTAGCTAAGCTTTGCCGTAAAAATATCAAAAGGAGAATGAACATGATCTTTAATTCAAAGCACAAGTTTGGTGCGATCACTTTATTACTCGCAACTACTATTGCCCTGCAAGGTTGTGATCCTAAAACAGCCACAGTTAATGTCGCTACACAAACAGATTATGCGCCTATCGCCATTCAGCATCATTTGGGCACAACTGATATTCCACAAATGCCACAAACCGTTGCTGCATTGGATATGAATGAAGTGGACTTCCTTGATCAATTGAATATTCCTGTTGCGGGCATGCCAAAGGATTTTGTGCCACATTTCCTTACGAAATACAAAACAGCACCCAATATTCAAGATACTGGCGCAATTGTTCAACCCAATATAGAAAAAGTTTATGCAACTCGCCCCGATTTAATCTTGATCACGTCTCTTCAAGCTAATCACTATAAAGAATTGAACCAAATTGCACCCACAATTCATTTTGATGTGGATTACCGTGATAGCCAATCAGCACACATTGAAGTCATCAAAAAACATCTGACAGATTTAGGCAAAATTTTTAAGAAAGAAGATTTAGCACAACAAAAAATTGATGAGCTTAATGAAAAAGTAGAAGAAACTCTAAGTGTTACACACAATCGCCCTGAAAAAGCTCTAATTATTTTGCATAACAATGGTTCATTTACCTCATTTGGCCTGAACTCTCGCTATGGTTTTATTTTCAATGATCTAGGTGTAAAACCTGCGAGCCAAGAACTTGATACAGCATTGCACGGCCAGCCCATTTCTAGCGAATTTATCCTCAAAACTAATCCTGACATTATCTACATTGTGGATCGTACCGCCGTGATGGAAAGCCGACCAACCATCAATGCAGACAGTTTGAATAATCCTCTCTTAAAAGAAACCAAAGCTTGGAAAAACGGCAAAGTGATATTTGTAGATGCAGAAGCTTGGTACATCACAGCTGCAAGCCCAACTTCCCTTAAATTAATCATCGATGATGTGCTCAAAGGCTATCTTAACTAACTCACACAAGGAAAATAATATGCAAATCCCCTATCATCAAAAATCATTGGTGCTAACAGGCTTAACATTCAGCTTGCTTGTGAGCATCACACCTACATTAGCAGAGAATAAAGCAACAGAAGAAACTGATCCTATTGTCACTTTAGATGGCGTTGAAGTTTATGGTGGATTAGCTTCTGCCAGCACACCTTATTCTGGTGGACAAGTCACAACAGGTAGTAGAATTGGCTTGTTAGGCGATAAAGATTTTATGGAAACACCTTTCAATACAATTAGCTATACAGAAAAATTCATGGAGGATCTGCAAGTCACAGATATTCAACAAGTGATTGCTAAAACTGACCCAACAGTATTTTCAAGTGGCATTCCTGGCGAAAGTAACGAAGGTTATTCAATCCGTGGATTCAGCTCTGCATCTGGCGATGTGACGCTCAACGGCTTACCTGGCGTTGCAGGTTATTATCGGAATTTACCTGAAATGTTTGAACGTGTGGAAGTATTAAAAGGTCCTTCTGCCTTATTGAATGGCATGCCACCGAAAGGCTCTGTGGGCGGCTCCGTGAATTTAGTCACAAAACGTGCAGGTGATGATCCTTTAACACGCTTCGCCATAAACTATATGTCTAAATCCCATTTTGGTGGACACATTGATATAGGCCGCCGTTTTGGTCAAGATCAACAATTTGGTGTTCGTTTCAATGGCGTTTATAAAGATGGTGAAACTGCTGTTAAGCACCAAGATAAAAAGGCCTCTTTAGGCTCATTGGGCTTAGATTTTCGTGGTGAAGGCATTCGCCTATCAGCAGATTTGTATCACAGTAAAGATCGAGTCACTGGTTTAACACGCGGGATCAGATTAGCGCCAGGATTACCTATACCAAAACTCCCAAAAAAAGGCGATATCTCTTGGAATCCACCTTGGGCTTTTTACAATACAACAGATAAAGGCATGATGCTTCGTGGAGAATTGGATTTAACCGAACACTTAATGATTTATGCAACAGGCGGGATGAGTAAAACTGACTTCAATAGCCATATGGCTGTGCCTTTAGTATTTAACCAAGCTGGAGATTTTCGCACAAATTTCAGTGGTGTATCAGATAGCTGGACGCGTAAATCCATAGAATTAGGATTAACGGGTAAAGCCAATACTGGTCCCATCAATCATCAATTTGCCATTAACTTTACTCATTATAATGAGAACTATCACTTAAATGGCTATAGAAGCATTGGTCCGAGCGGAGATTGGGCAGGCAATATTTATCATCCTGTTTGGGGAACAGAACTTCCGCAACCCTCGCCAATTCCCGCCATCAGTAAAACTAAAATGCGTTTAACAAGCTTTGGTATTGCAGATACTCTGTCAGCCTTTGATGACAAAGTGCAATTAACATTGGGGATTCGACATCAACAAGTGATCAATGAAAGCTTCAATGCCATGACAGGTGCTCGCATGGGTGAACGCTACAAAGAAAGTGCGATCACGCCAGCCGCTGCATTGATCTTCCAAGCGACCGATAACATTGCCTTATATGCCAACTACACTGAAGGCTTAAATCAAGGCTCTATTGCACCTGCAACGGCTGCAAATGCTGGTGAAGTTTTTGCACCTTATAAAACAAAACAGAAAGAGATGGGCATCAAATTCGACCTTGGTGATTTTGCACAAACGCTTAGTTTGTACGAAATCAAACGCCCAAGTAGTTACACAGATCCAGCCACCAATATCTTCTCATTTGGCGGTGAACAACGTAACCGAGGTGTAGAATGGAGCTTCTTTGGCACACCATTAGAAGGCATTCGCTTAATGGGCGGGATTGCTTATTCTGATCCAAAAGTTACAAAAACAGCGAATCCTGCCAACCAAGGGAAATTAGCAACAGGTTTACCAAAATGGCAGGGAAAATTGGGCGTAGAATGGGATATTCCTGAATTGCAGGGCATGACATTAACTGCCAATGTGACAACAATGTCCAAGCAATATATTAATGCTGATAATTCCCTATCTATACCTGGCCATACTACCTTTGACATAGGTGCGCGATATACAAGTAAGATTGCCAATAATCCTGTAACTATTCGTGCCGCTGTTACAAATGTAGGCAATAAAGTCTATTGGTCGAAGGCTAATTTCACAAATTTAGGCATGGGCGCACCACGCACGTTTAACTTATCTGTGACTATGGATTTCTAAGTTAATTTTAAAAATAAAGCATCATATATGAGTTGTTATCTTCAAAAACCATAGATAACGATTCATATATGATCTATTAAATATCGATCAACTCAGGCTTTTAAAAGCTTCAATTGCTCTTAATCTACTACTTTTGAGATCAACAATCGCATTTTGTTGTGCTTTATGGATCTGCTTATGATCTAATCTTGATAATTCAGGGCACCATTGACGAATAAAATCACCCTTGGGATCAAATCTCTCTGCCTGAGTGATAGGATTAAAAATCCTAAAATAAGGCACCGCATCTGTTCCAGTAGAAGCTGACCATTGCCATCCACCATTGTTGGCAGCAAAATCGCCATCGATCAAGTTTTGCATAAACCATGCTTCGCCTTTGCGCCAATCAATTAATAAGTTCTTAGTTAAAAACATTGCTGTAATCATTCGCCCACGATTATGCATCCAACCTGTTTCTTTCAGTTGTCTCATGCATGCATCGACGATTGGAATGCCTGTTTTTCCATTTTTCCAAGCTTCAAAATCTGATTCATTCTCCCGCCATGGAATATTTTCTGTTTTTGCTTGAAAAGCCCTATTTTTAGAAACTTGGGGGAAATTCCACATAATATGATAATAAAACTCCCGCCAATAAAGCTCATTCATCCAAGTCAAAACGCCTTCATTCCCCGTTTGAAACTGGCCTTCGTTGATGATTAAAGCCTCTTTCAACAACGCTTTAACAGAAACTACGCCAAGCGTAAGATAAGGCGATAAACGGCTTGTGCCATCAATCGCAAGTAGATCTCTATTCTGATGATAATTAAAAATATCTTCTTTGAGGAATTCTTGAAGAATCTCAAAAGCAGCATTTTCACCTGCTTTATATGCTAAATCATCAAATGCATGATAAGGATTAAAGGTTAGATCATCACTGACAAGATCCATCGGATGTTGTGCAATAATCTCTGCATAATTATCGAAATGGCTATGTTGTAAAATCTCTATCAATCGCTTTTTAAACGCCGTAAAAACTTTATAGGGATGATTCTCTCCATTCAATATGGATCCCAATTTTACTAACGTCTTATCATGATAGTGATAAATATTAAGATGTCGTTTTTTAAGCTGACGATAAACCGCTCGATCCCTTTCAACTTCGTTAATGCCCACTTCATGATTAAAATAAAGTGATGAAATTTCATGTGCCAACATCAATTGTTCAATACGATCAGGGATCTCTGCCCAAGCATCGACTTCAATAATCTTTAACGGGATATTTTTACGCTCTAAAGATATTTTAAGTTGTTGTAAATTTCGCCACATAAAGGCAAGTTTTAATTTTGCATCATTATGATTTTCCCACTCTTTATGCGCGACAATAAAGAGCGCAATTGTCTGCTGATTTTGAGTTGCTCGAGATAAAGCCTCATTATCATGAATGCGTAAATCAGATCGAAACCACATTAAAGATCGCATAAAACCTCTAAAACTGGAAAATAGATATCTAAATGATTGGAATATGCAATTATTGCACATTCTCATAATTAATGGATTATCAAGATGCTCAGCTTATAGAAATTTTGTAGATAAAAAAATACCGCTATATATGAAATTAGCGGTATTTTATATTTGGTGGAGGCGGCGGGAGTATTACACCGCCACAAAACAACCTCAAAATACTTTATACTTTGTTTATCAAAAACATACTAAATTAGCCTAAAACATAAAAATGTATGTGGTTGGATCTTTTTTGGTACAGATTTACTTCTTTTTATCCTTTTTCTTCGCTTTCTTTCTTTGATTCAAAAGTGCATCAAAATCCTTATAAAACTTCGATATATCTGGAATCCAATCCATAAATGGTATTAAGTCTGGTTGGTCAATAATATACCAACATTTTTCTATAGGATCCCATTTTGCTCCCAAAGCCTTAACTCTGTCTTTTTCTTTAAAATCTACATTTTGCAATACAATTTTCATAACATCTCCAAACAAATATCACTAATGATTAGACCATAAAGAATGAATCACATACTGATTAGAAGATTCCAAAAGAGCACAGACCATTAATTTATGTTTAATTATTAACTTTGCATCTTTAATTGCACTCTTATGGTTTTTATAGACTTTGGCATAATGTGGTGCAGCAACATAAGCAATTGTTAACATCCCGCTTGATTTTTTAATTTTACCAACAAACTCATCCTTATCTGGTAGATGTATAACATACCCAACCACCTCAACATCATTAGGAATACCATCTATTTTTCTAATTTCATCAATCGTCATAGATTCAGCATAATAATTATCTTTTCTTTCAAATGAATCAGCCATATACTTCTCTTATATTTTTATAAATTATTAATTTTACTCAACCAAGCATCAAACAATAAGCATTCTTTGCGAATAATATCCAACGTAATATTTTGAGCTAAAATAGAACCGTTCAATACTTTATTGTAAGTAGAATGCAATGTCAAAATACGTTTAGATGGTGCTGTTTGTGGGCTATTATTAATATGCTCAGGAGAATCAAATGATTCTCTAATGGCCACAAAACCTTTTGCTTTAAGCTTATCTTCCATCAATTCAGGATCACTAAATAATAATGCTTCAAATTCATACATTTGAATATATGGAATAAAACGAGAAGCCACCTCTGCTCCTAATTTATCTTCAACGGCTTTATGTAATGCTGTATGAATCACTTCATTTTTCTTAACGAGGTCATTTTGTTGATCTGCTTCCGCCTTACCAGGAAAATCAGATGCAAGACCATAATAATCAAATAAAGTCGTACAATATGCTGAACGGTCGGCATTCAGAATCTTACCTAGATCCGTCAATAGTCGTGGCAAATTAACATTACCGCCTTTATGTCCAGGCTTACCTATTAATGGTGCTTGAACTAAAATATTTTGCTGAATAAAGTAAGGTAGCAATAACTGATTGACAAAACTTTCTTCCGTTTGACCTTCACAAATAATATAAACTCGTTTCATTACAGTGGTCTCCCACCTAATAAATTTTTCTCCCAAAGCTCACCAATTGTGTATTCATCAAGCCAAGCCAAAAATTGCTCTGCATCCAATCGCTTAAATATAGAATGACCATTTTCCCTATCTACTGTGATAATTTCATCCAAATTAAATTGATTAAGTAAAGCTACTGATTGCGTTGAAATAATTACCTGCATGCGTTCTGAGGCACGTCTAAATAATGCACCAAGCAAAGTAATTGCATAAGGATGCAAACCTAACTCAGGTTCATCAAAGATTATCGTAGAAGGTGGCTCTGGTTGCATCAAGGCTGTAACTAAACAAATAAAACGAATAGAACCATCTGACAATTGACTTGGCCATAATTCATAGTCACTGTTGGTTTGTCGCCATAATAAGCGAATTTGCATTTCTTCCGTTGGTAATGTTTTCGGCTCTAAAACAAAATCATCAAAAAATGGAATAGCTAAACGAATAGTATTAATAATAGATTCATAGCATTCTGTATGCTCATGCTTCAAACGATACAAAAAAGCCGCAAGATTAGATGCATCTGGACGTAGATATTTATTATCATGCACTGCACCTTTACGCTTCATACTTGCTGTATCACTAGTATCATGAAAATGATAAATGCGCCAATTAGAAATAGCCTCATAACAATATTGAACAATACGCTCTTTCGATTCTTTTAAAACAGATTCTGATAACCCTGCTTGCAAACCAACGCTATATGGGTGCGCATAATTAGTATTATGAAAATATCCTGTTTCATAGTTAAATATCAAACGATCATCTACAGTAGAGGACAATTCAAAAGCATATGCATTCTGCTGAAAATTAATCTTTGAAGTTAATTTATCTGTATTTTTAACACCAAAAGTCAAAATACGGTCTGCTCCGCCTTGTTGATTGACCCAAGTTGCCAAACGGCCTTCGATTAATTGAGATAACATACGAAAATAAGATACAAAGTTACTTTTACCTGAGCCATTAGAACCAATCAGCACATTCATAGACTTTAATTCTATATCTAATGATTGAATAGACTTAAATCCTTTAATTTGTAAGCTATCAATTGGTCGTTTAAAACTCATCGCTTCAATATTCCTTGTATCTAATTTGGCTGCAATATATAAACAAATAGTATATACGAGATTATTCGTAATCCCATCATTTGTATGTCAATGCTTGAATCTCTTTTTTATGTTGCCAAATAACACGCTTAGCTACGTGCTTAACGATTCTTCTAGTGGCATCATTATCTTCAAAAGCAATTGGCAAAACCTGAGTTATGCCATTAGATCTAGGTTTACGATTTTCAACTGTATAATCCTTTAATCGTTTTTTCATTAGTTAGCCCACAATAGTTTTCGGACGCAAGTAGCGTGCCTCAATTAACCATAAACAAATCAATTATAACCAACTTGTTCAGCACCGTTAAAAAAGAGTAATTCAAGTAATCTGTTTAAAAAAATCTCTTAAATCAATTGATAAACCTATATTTAGAGTTTTTTTAAAAAGTAATTTTTGGGTAATTAATGCGTAATATTACGTTACATTTTAAGTAAGCTTATTATTTTTGATAAAAAACAGACCATTATTATAGAAAGTGACATCCATGATTATATAAGATGAGCTGATTAATCATGTTATTCGGCTTACAATATGAGCCGAATATATGAGAGTAGATCAGTTTCACAAGACCTAACCTAGACAACTGAACACAATAGTTTTCAGACGAGAGTAGCGTTCCTTAATACGCCATAAATAAATTATGCCTTATTTATGTAGAACTTCTTCAGCATAGTTCATATTTTTTCATATAAACAATTATGAGTTTTAATGCACTGATCAATCGCAATAAACCATATACAAAAATAAACCAATAAAAAATCACAATTCAAGCTATTGAAATATATTAATTTCCCACTAAACATCTCGTAGAGTCAGCGGCGAGAGTATTACACTGTCACAAAACGATCAATAATTGCATTATGCTTTGTTTATCAAAAACATACTAAATTAGCATAAAACATGAAAATGTACGTAATTGGACCTTTTGTGGTGCAATCTATTTATATATTATAAAAAAGAATATAACCAACCTTTAAAATTGAATTAAAAAAACACATATATTACTGAAAATATAATCATTAAAGAAAGTAATATTGCCATATAGTTTTTTTCTGTTCTTGATAACGAAATCGTATTATTTATAGAATTTTCTTTAACAGCCCACAGATAAACAGGGATTCCAATAGAAAGAATTAAAGGAACCATCAAAACATTTTTGATACCACTTGCATAAATCATAAAACAACAAAAAATAATTCCTATTACAGAGCTAATCATTGCAAATATTTTTCCTTTTTTTGCATATTGCTCATAACTATTATTTAGACATATTTTAAATAAAAATGCTGTTGAACCAATATATGCAGGTAAAACAGTTACGGCAGAAATATCAAGCATAGTTCTCCATGCATTATTTGAAAAATAAACTAAAAAGACAACTAATTGCATAATTATACTACTAGACCAAAGTGATGCTGAAGCAGCTCCTTTATAATTTCTCTTTTGAAAAAATTTTGGAAAAGTACCATTTTGGGATGCCACCATAGGAATTTCAGCACAAAGCATTGTCCAAGCAAGCCAACCAACAAGCACAGATATTAAAACACCTATATTCATAATATCTTTACCTAAATCTCCAACTGCTATGCCTAAAACACCCGCTGTTGATGGGGTAGGTATTTGGCTTAATTCATGTTGTGACATAATTCCAAACGGTAAGATGGAGATTAATATACAAATGAAAAGAGATATAACAAAGCCAATTATTGTTGCCTTACCGATATCTTTTTTATTTTGTGCCCTATCAGAAAGAGCAACGGCTCCTTCTATACCAATAAAGCTCCACAACACAACACTCATTGGGGCAATAATTTGCTCTATTATTGATCCTAGCGGTTTAACATTATCAATCTTTTCAACACCCCAAATATTACTAAATAATTGATGTTTAGTTATAAAATATCCAACACATACAACAAAAATAATGAGAGGAATTAATTTACCAATAGTTCCAATTGTATTTAAAATACTTGCATTTTTAGTACCAGATAAAACAAGAAAATTAAATCCCCAAATTAATATGGAAGCGCAAATGATTGAAGTAATATTATTCCCACCTGTAAAATTACCAGGGAAAAAATAATTTAAAGAATCCATAACCATAACAGCAAAAGCAACATTACCAAATATTGTCATTAGCCAATAGCCCCAAGCGACAATAAACCCTATAAATGCACCAAATCCTTCGCGTGAATACATATAAACACCTGATTGTAAATCAGGTCTAATATCAGATAAAATCCTAAATGTATTAGCTATAAAGAACATTCCAACCCCCCCAATAAGCCATGCTAAAATTACAGGGCCTAGTGCTGATTGAAGCGCCATACTTTTAGGTAAGCTATCTACCCCGCCACCAATCATAGAACTAACAACAATAGCAATTAATGCAATCAATCCTAGTTTTTGAGCGTTATCCTTATTGCTACTCATAAAAAATTTATTCCTTATTATCAAGTCACCCTATTTTATATTAAAAAAATAGGGTGACCATTATCATGTATGATGCATCATCACTACAATGTTACAACTCCATTCATAAAAAGTATGATAATTAAAATATCTACCGCAATTAAAACACCTAAGTAAATATATTCAAACTTTTCAAAGATAGGACCATTATCTTTTTTTTCTTTTTGTGCCCAAATGAATACTGGTAGACCAATAGTTAAAAGCAATGGAATTAACATTACATATTGTATTTCACTTGCATATAAGATAAATAAACAGAATAATGCACCAAGAATCCCACCAATAACAGCCAGTGTTTTACCAGTTTTAGCATATTTACTGTATTCATTTGTCAAACATAACTTAGAAATGTAGAGCGTAGTCGTAATATATGCAGGCACTACCATCAATGCACTAATGTTATACATTGTGTTCCATGCATTATTAGAGAAATATACCAACAACATTGCCGCTTGCATTACAGCACTACTAATCCAAAGCGAAACACTCGCTGATTGATTCTTATTAGTTTTAGCAAATGCTTTTGGAAATGCACCTTTTTCCCCTGCAACCATTGGAATTTCAGCACACACCATCGTCCAAGCTAACCACCCAGCAAGAACAGAGATGATCAAACCAACGCTCATTAACCAATTACCCCATTCACCCACAACTTTTTGTAAAACACCTGCTGTTGAAGGGTTTGCAACTGCTGCTAGCTCAGTTTGAGTCATTGCACCAAAAGGTAAAACTGAAAGCAAAATATAGATCACTAATGCAACAATGAATCCTAGCAATGTTGCTTTACCAACATCTTTTTTATTCTTAGCACGGCCCGAAAGTACAACAGCACCTTCAACACCAATGAATGCCCAAAGTGTTACAGTCATAGGTGATAAAATTTGTGACAATAAAGACACTGGTTCTGACTTCTTACCTACTTCTATCACGATCTGTGGATCCATACCCCAAAAGTTACTAAATAACTGTGAATAATCAATCAGCACACCCAAAATTAGTACAAATAATACAAGAGGAAACAATTTAGCAATCGTGCCTAATGTATTAATGAATCCTGCAACTTTTGTTCCTGATAGAACAAGGAAATTGTAACCCCAGATTAAAATAGAACCACAAATGATTGAATTTAAATTGTTACCATTCGTAAATACGCCAGGGAAAAACTCATCGAATGCATCCATTAAAATAACAGCAAATGCAACATTCCCGAATGCTGTCATTAACCAGTAACCCCATGCAACATTAAAGCCTATGAAAGAGCCAAAGCCTTCTTGTGCATACATGTAAACACCAGCTTGTAAATCTGGTCGTATATCAGAAAGAATACGAAACGAGTTAGCAATAAAATAAATCCCTATTCCTGCAATCACCCATGCAATAAGAACAGGGCCCACAGCAGAACTTGCAGCAGTATTTTGTGGCAAACTAAAAACACCACCACCTAGCATTGAACCGACAACAATAGCTATTAAGGCGAGAATACCAAGCTTAGCTCCACGACTATCTGCAGATACTTGGCCACTAGTAGTTTGATTTTGAGTGCTCATATAATTGACCTTTCTTTAAAATTATAATTAACAGATAGATATCAACCACATTCATCATGCTTTTATAATCGCTATTTCCAAAAAGAAACAGCGATTAATATTATTGAATTACCTAATCGTATTTAGACAGGTTTTTAACATATAAATTAATATATTAAACAACATCAATCCATTTACCAATTTGTGCACCAATATTGATTGTAATACCACCGACACTTGCACTACCTTCAGGTAGAATTGGTTCTTTAGGAATCAAGTTACCTTCTGCATCGATGAAAATGAGCTTTTTGTTTGGTATTTTTTGGTAAATCATCACAAAAGAAGACCCTCCATAATTAAATGCCCCCATCTCTTCGCCTTTCAGAACAGACGTACTTTTTTTCATTTTTTCATCAAATGAAATGGTTGAAACCTCACCCATTCCTAATGGTAAACAACAAACATAACCGTAATCTTCAGTTTTAAATACAATTAAACCACGAGCATTAACTTGGATTGAGTATGGCAATGATGCTGTTGTTGCACCTGCAAAATCAGGAATTACCACTTTGTTAAAATAATCACCTGGAATAACAATTGGGTCGAATAATACGTCACCATTAACAGGCACCCACCATCTATGGAAGTTATAAGGGTTTAGGTACGTTTGGAAAATGGTTCCGCCTTTAAACATATTCACAAGATCGTATTGATCAATCAAAGCTTGCTGCTCTTTATATGAAGAGCTCAAGATATCTGATATCGAATAACGCATATCTTTAAACCAAAATACATCAGTCTCCAATACATTGTCTTGCCATCTGAACACTGAACCATCATTCGGAGAAATAACAGTTTGGTTTGATTCTGGGACAGCAATTGGTCGTTGCTTTGCTTTATCTTTAAATTGTCGAGTGAAAAATGAGTTCCAAGATTTCCAGTATGGCAATGTTTCTGAATCTTTCGCCCAATCATCAAATTGATACTGAGCTTTCGCTTTATCTGATAACCATTGCTCGCCTTCTTTACCAAATAACTCTGTACCTGATTCTGGATGATCTAAGAATAAAAACCATTCATGTAGAATTTCTTTCATAACTTCGTTAAACATTGGCAAACTGAAAAGTGCAACCCCACTTAAAGTTGGATCCAAACCAACAACCCAAGCTGAATAAGGCAAACCAACCAATTCATTATCTACAAACTGAGGCGCTTGTTTTAAAATGGTATTAAAGCCATGTAAAAACGTTTCCGTATCTTTAATTCTAGGGATCATAATATGATCAGGATTATCTTGTCCCTTTTCACAAGCTTCAACTAGATTTTTATTTTTATTACAAGCATCTTCTACGAGATACTTGATAACAGGATTACCTTCAATAAAATCTGCTAATTTTTGAACACTTGGTGCATATTCTTTTCGTTCTGCACTATGTATTTTTTCATGAAAGGCTGCTAATACTTTGCTGGAGCGTGTCATCCATCCACTTTGTACTTCATGCGGACAACCATTCAGTAACTCTTGTTTCTTATCCATTTGGTACCCCTACTTATTAAATATAATGTCAATAATATTAATTGAGTAATGTCACATAAGCATGAAACAGAATAATTCTATTGTCTAAAAATTGAATTCCAATAAGAAAAAAGCAAACAATGTATCTTGTAATGTAATATAACCAATATAATCAAAGAAACATCACCAATTATCATTTAGATATCACGAGTCCTTTATCTTGAGTAGAACAGCTTTATTAAAAACTCCTTCTTGTTTTTGGATAATATATTAAGATTATCACTCCCATTAAATTAATGGAATACGTTAGTATTAAAAAATAACACAGCATTCATCGGAAATATCTTATATCCTATTTTATCGTATGTTGTGTATAAATTAACTGATCTAACTCTGTGTATCCCTGTGCTTTTGCTGCATTTATATAATCTTCAATAATTGCAGGGTCAATGTGTGGTTTTCTTGCTAATATCCATAGGTATTCTCGATTAGGGTCACCCACTAAAGAGACTTGATAATCAGGATCTATTTTAAGTACCCAATAATCACCTTTTGTAAATGGAATCCATCGAATGTATTTTGGTAAAAATGATACTTTTAACTTGCTGCCAATTGAATTTTCTGTAGTAGCAAAACCATCAGCAGTATCAACCTTATTACCTTGTTTGGTGCATGAATTTAAAACTGCTATGCCATCTTCTTGCTGGCTGTAAATTGCGCTAATATCAGAGATACATTGCTTTTGAAAAAAGTTGGGTAACCTAGCAATCTCATACCATTTACCTAAATATTTTGTGGTATCAAAGTCGGTGACAGCTCTAACTTCATTAGCAACTGCAAATGAAAATAATAATGGTAATGCGGTTATGATTGGTATCGCTTTCATCAAAAATCCTCGTTTAATCGGCTAGAAGATTATAGTTTATATTATAATTATCTAATTTTTTAGTATAGCTAAGAGGTATTATGCGATCTTTAATGTGGTTTCGATCTGATTTGCGAATTCATGATAATGAAGCTTTGTATAAAGCTACTCAGAATCAGCAAGCTATTGCACTTTTTATTGTTTCTCATAAAGAGTGGGAAAAACATCATGATGCTAAATTAAAACTAGCTTTTATGTGGCGAAATTTGCAAATACTTCAAAAGTCTCTAGAGAGTAAAAATATACCATTAAAGATAATGGAGGTTGAATATTGGAGTGAAACCCCTGAGCTAATTAATCAATTCATGATAGATCATCAAATTTCATCACTATATTTTAATCATGAAGTGGGGATCAATGAGATTGAAAGGGATCGAGCTGTTTATAGAAAATTAAAAAAAAATAATTTTAATGTTTATCACTGTCATGACAAGACGTTAGTTAAATTAGGGTCGATACTTAATGGTGAAAATCAGCCTTATAAGGTTTTCACTGCTTTTAAGAAGCGGTTAATAGAAGTTCTGGAGCATCAGTCATTTGAAAATTATAGCGATATCCCTACTCAAGATACAACAGAGCTGATAAGCGATGATATTACTATTAATCCTTATCAGACATTGGATGATTTAACTTATAAAGCAGGTGAAGATGCCGCCTTTGAGATTTTTCAAGATTTCTTAAAAGAAGAGATATTTAATTATCATAATCATAGAGACATTCCTATAATTCATGGTACGAGTAGATTATCGGCTTATCTCGCGCTTGGCATTGTTTCTGTAAAAGCATTGTTGAGAGAGGCTTTAATTTTAAATGAAGGTAGTCTTAGGATCGGTAATGAGGGGATTTTGACTTGGATTAATGAGCTTTATTGGAGAGAATTTTATTATCATATTATGTGGAATTTTCCTAAGGTTTCTAAAAATAGAGCATTTCAGGAAAAAACAGAAAAGATTCAGTGGCTAGATAATGAAGTAGGCTTTGAAGCTTGGAAAAATGGTGCAACAGGGGTTCCAATTGTTGATGCATTTATGAGGCAATTAAAGGAAACTGGCTGGATGCATAATCGTGGGCGAATGATTACAGCTATGTTTCTAACAAAGAATTTATTAATTGATTGGCGTAAGGGTGAGGCTTGGTTTATGCAAAATCTAATTGATGGTGATTTTGCTGCTAATAATGGCGGATGGCAATGGTCAGCTTCTACAGGAACGGATGCTGTGCCATATTTTAGAGTTTTTAATCCTATTACCCAGGCTGAAAGATTTGATCCAGATGGAGATTTTATCCGTCAATGGTGCCCTGAATTATCACATTTAGATAGTAAGCAGATTCATAAAGTACAAAAAAATGCCATTGTCGATCTAAAAAGTAGCCGGATAAGGGCAATAGAAGCTTTTAAAAACTTGTCTTGATTCTGTTGTATAAATGAATATGGTTTATTTTGTAAGCAACAACATAACGTACTACACTGTATATTAATTGACCAATACGTAAAAATGCTTTATAAGTTAATAGCTATGAGATTAGTCGCTCTTAGTGTCAACGTATAGAAGGGCTTGCCCTGCCAAGAACTCTCTCATGTTTCCCAACGGCAGGGCCTTTTTTGTATTAAGCTCTTTTCAAAGATTCTTTAAGATGTTTGATATTAGCTTCAATCTTTTCTACTTTTTGTTGAAATTCGTTTTCATCGATATCAAAGTCATGCTTGCATGTAGTACATGAAACAGTGAGGCTACTTCTAAGTTTGCCAATTGCTTCAGTAATAATTCTGTCGCATTTAGGGCATTTGGCATTAATGAGATGAGCTTCTAAATTTAAGTTATGCATGACACCCTCCTTTTGGTGTAGTTTTTTGTTAGATTATCATGCTTATAGGAAGGTTAATATATATATTAAATGATCATATGGTAAATTTTTATGTATATATACCATATCATATTTATATAAGTAAATTTTCCCAGAGAGGCTTTATGAAAAAATTAATATTTATTGTAGTTGTTTCAGGAATTTTTAGTATTCCAAGTTTTGCTGATGATAATTATGGATGTGAAAAAAATTACAAGCTCTAGAAAAACAATTAGAATATGCAAAACAATACGGTAATTCATATAGAATTTCTGGATTAGAACGTGGCATAAGTAATGTTAAAAAATATTGTGGCGGTGGATATCCGTTAGATTCAAAAGAAGCCAAAGAATATTATTCAACTAACTCTAAGTTAGAAGTCATGGAAAAAATTGAAGATGCCAAAAAAGATTTAGCTAAAGCAGAATATAAACTTGGTAAGGCTCAAAGAAAAAATGATGTAGAAGATGTGTTTGAGGCTGAATATAAAATTAAAGAAGCACAAGGTCGTATAGAAATGTATGAAAAGTACCTATCTGAGTTTTAAATGTTATGAACATACTAGTGGTTCTTGTAGGTTGTAAAAAGATGTGCTGCCATACCAATCATCACAGCAGCTGCCTTAGAAACAGCATATTTACCGCCTGATAGCTCACCCAATCGGCTTTTAATAACGTCAATCATAGCATCAATCACTGCTTCACTTTTCTTCACATCCAAGCCTGAATTTTTAGCTAAATTAATCAAATGTTCACGTTTGATTTTATAAGCCTCACCTTCCACGTCCATTTGGTGATAGCCATTCAGCCCAGGATTATAGGTTAAATCATAAGCAGGTGATAACGTCCATTCGCCATTTTGATTCATCAGATATGAGAAATTTTTCGTATGATCATCACGATTATTCATAATGACATTGAAAACACAATATTTGAATGCCTTTTCAACTTCCTGCTCATTCCTCGTCATAAATCTCGTCATACGCAAATAGATGCCATAACTACAATTAGGAATGCGGAAATTAGCGTGCAATGCACCTGCTAAGCTGTGCATCGGAATACGCATGCCATTCAAACGATCAAAGCGCTTCATGCCAATGGCTGCAATTTGATCGTTCACATGAAAAACTTTGGATTCAGGCACAGGCAAGCCACACAATTCCGCTGTATCTAGATAGAATTTCTCTATCTCACAGACTTCAATATCTTCATCCTGCGCATTAAACTTCACCAACCATGGCTCACCACCATCAATCGGCTGATTGCTCATCTGCTCAGTGATAGGATTATAATAAACTTGTGATTTAGGCCTTGCGCCTTGCGGTGATCCACCAATCATCACCAATGTTTCTAACACATCCACATCTTGGCCAATCTGTACCGCTGCCATTTGCTCAGCAATATCCGCCAAGCTCATTTCTTGCACTTCCATGATCACATCCGAACTTGGACGATACGTAAATGCACCCATGGTTTGATCACCCAAGCATGCCAAGCGCTCTAATGGATTAATTCGATCAGGATTCTTGCCCAATTCTTTCTTGAAAAAGCGATCCATCAACAATAAGCCCCAACCATCAGGCAAACTGTCTGCAAATAATCCTGGCAACTGAAATTGAAAAGTTGGGAAATCTGTAAATGCTTGTGACTGCAATGGTAAACAATTCGGCGAAAACTCAATATTGCGCTTCAATGCTTCTTTAGAATATTCAAACATGGTTTGTCGGCCATTGGACACCAAGTCACCCAAGTGCCAATCCTCACCCCAACCATTGTAATAAACACTGATTTTATATAGATTTTTCATGCGCTATTTCCTTGACTTGGATGCTCTTTGACGTGGTTCAGGGTTATTCATTTCCTCAAATTCTTGAATGGATATATTTTTCTTCACCAAAATATCAGAGAGATCATTCACAAAGCCCAAAGCCGTCAATACACGAATGAATACGCTCAAGCTTGATCCCTCTCCTTTTTCCAAGCGTTGAAGCGTAGCTACGCCTACTCCTGCCCTTTTGGCCAAATCCACTTGAGTAATATTTTTCTGTATTCTCTGCTGAGCTATTCTTTTGCCTAGCTCTTGAGAAATTTCTGATTCTGTTGCAAAGTCGAAATGCATATTAATAACCATATAATCAATCATTATTGATATATTATATGTTTTTATACAAATAAAACATCATATAAGATGCTTTATTATTACAGATAAATACTTCTAATAAGATTAAAAACTATTTGCTATCCCTTTAAACTTCTCAATAAATGCTGAAATTTTTTGGAAAACGCTTTGTTTCTTTGTTAAGTATTGCGGATTCAATGGACTCATCTTAGGCAATGCTTCATTTAGCTCTGTGCCATTCTCACTTGCATACTCACGCTTTAATGATGTTGCAATATAACGCTTAGCAGCTTCTTTATTCAAACCTTCAGAATCAATCAATTCTTCTGCTTCTCGTTTCAATTCAGATTGGGCATATTTGAAGAAAGTATCAATAATACTCGCCTTATCAGGGATTTTATCCATATCTGTTTCATTGATAAAATCAACAATTAAGCTTTCTTTGGCTCGATTACCAAGACTTGCACGGATTAAACGGCGCACCTCTTCAACCAGTTCAGCTTTGGTCTTAGTTTTCTTATTATGCTCAAAAATCAATTCTAAAATATAATCCAAGTTAATTTCTTGAGATTTTAATAAATCTACTTCAAAGACAACTTCATCCCAATCTTCTTTAACCTCTCCTTGCTCATTTCCTGCTTTTTCACGGCGAATCCAATCACGAATATCATTATAAGTTGAGCGGTAATCTTGCACTTCTCGTTCTGATGGTGCTGTAATGGCTTGCATTTTTTTAATATCTTCATCAGATAAATAATGCTGTTCTTTAAACTCAGCAACTGCTGCTTCATCTGTAATATCTAGATCCTGCAATGCTTGTAAGCTTGCGTATTCATCATAATTTTGAAGAATATTGTCCACTCGTAAATATTCACCAAATAACTTTGCAAAGTCCTTTTTATCCTTCTCTGTCACAATATCATCAGGATTTGGAAAGCGTGCTTGCAGCTCTTCAACCACTTCCAAATAACCTCGGCAAGCTTTACCTGTCACTGTATCGGTATAGCCTTCCATATATTCTTTATAGCTTTTTTCCAAGACAACATTTTTAGTATTTTTATCACCAAACAATGTAATCGCATCTACTGTTGCTTGTTCTAAATCCCTAAAGGTGACGATATTACCAAAAGTTTTAGTTGCATCATAAATACGATTTGTGCGTGAATAAGCTTGGATTAGGCCATGATAACGCAAGTTTTTATCCACAAATAATGTATTCAAACTTGGTGCATCAAAGCCTGTTAAAAACATACCTACAACAATCAATAGATCGACTTCTTGGCTCTTAACTTTTAATGCTAAGTCACGGTAATAGTTCTGAAATTCTTTGCTCTCAACACTATAATTCGTTTTAAATGTACGGTTGTAATCATCAATGGCCATCGTTAAGAATTCTTTACTGCTAGCATCCATTGCTGTTGGTTCAAAAGTTTCATCAGGAATATCACCCTGTGCATCCTGTTCTTCATTGGCTGCAAAAGAGAAGATTGTTGCGATCTTTAGAGGTCTTTCAGCATCCTTTTGAAGCTCTTTCAGTGACTCATAATACAGCTTAGCTGCTTCCACACTACTCACGGCAAACATAGCATTAAAACCCTTGCCATTCGCTTTTAAGCGATGTGTTTTCTGCTTAAAATTATTCAGAATGTATTGCGATATCTCTTTAATGCGTTCAGGATGAAGCAATGCTCGCTTATTCTCAGCAGCACTCAGCTTCTTCTCATCTTGCTCTTGTTCCAATAATTTAAACTGTGGACGCACATCGTTGTAATCCACTTTAAACTTCAATACTTTTTCATCGCGAATGGCATCCGTAATCACATAAGAATGAAGCTCACGCCCAAATACACTCGCTGTTGTTTCCGCACCCAATGCATTTTGTGGAAAGATTGGCGTACCCGTAAAGCCAAACTGATAATATTTTTTGAATTTTTTCTTCAGGTTTTTCTGCGCTTCACCAAATTGAGAACGATGTGCTTCATCAAAAATGAATACCACTTGCTTATCATAAATGGCGAGTTCTTCATCACCTTTCATCAAGTTATTAAGCTTTTGAATGGTAGTGACAATGATTTTATTATCATCTTTCTCAATATTACGTCTTAGCCCTGCTGTATTATTTGAGCCATTCACACTGTCAGGTGAAAAACGCTGATATTCTTTCATAGTTTGATAATCGAGATCTTTACGATCCACCACAAAGAACACTTTATCAATAAAATCTAACTCTGTTGCTAATCGTGCAGCCTTAAAGCTTGTCAGTGTTTTACCTGAGCCTGTTGTATGCCAAATATAACCACCACTTTCTGTTTTGCTCCAATTTTTAGCATTATGTGCACCATTAATCTTCCATAAAATGCGTTCTGTGGCTGCTATTTGATAAGGGCGCATAATGAGCAATGTATCACTCACATCAAACACAGAATAATTAATAATCAGGTTGAGCAATGTCTTAGATTGAAAAAATGTCGCTGTAAAATCTTTGAGGTCTTTAATTAAACTGTTATCAGCCTTAGCCCAGTTCATCGTAAAGTCAAAGCTGTGCTTATCTCGCTTAGTTGTATTAGAAAAATAACGAGTATCTGTACCATTAGAGATCACAAAAATCTGTAAATACTTAAAGAGCGAATTATCAGCATTAAAGCTCTCTTTAGTATATCGATGCACTTGGTTGAAGGCTTCACGAATGGCAACGCCACGCTTTTTCAACTCCACCTGTACCAAAGGCAAACCATTCACCAAGATCGTCACATCATAACGGTTAGCATGTGTGCCTTTCTGTTCAAACTGCTTAACCACTTGCACGCTATTACGGGTGATATTTTTCTTATCCAATAAATAGATATTTTGAATACGACCATCATCAAAAACAAAATCATGAATATGGTTATTATGAATTTTTCTTGCTTTATCTGTGCTGTTTTCGCTCGGTTTATCTAAGTATTCAACTAAAAACCGTTGCCATTCAGTCTCTTTAAACTCCACTTTATTCAGGCGCTGAAGTTGATCCCTCAAGTTCACCATTAACTTATCATGGCTTGTTAAATCAGATAAATATTCATAACCTTGATTCTGTAAATCCTGAATCAATTCACGCTCTAAATCTGCTTCCGTTTGATAATTACTACCTGATTGATCAATCTTGGTATATTTTTCCAAGATAATAAAGTTATTCGATTCTGCAATGGTTTTTGTTTCTGTCATTTGTTTACCTTGAAATAGTAGCTGTCACTGCTTACTGTCACTTTTAGTTTTTAAATTGATACGATCCTGACTTAATTTTTTCCACTAAATAACGTAAAACTCGCTTATCATTATCTGTAAGATCCTTAATTTCTTCCCCTGATTGTTTAGAATGGCTAGATATATCAATATTTCTAGTTATTCTTTTTTCGTAAGGTTCAACATCTCCATCAACTAAATTAGCTAAAAGGTCTTTCCAATTATCATAGCCAAAAAATGTCGATGTCTTTTCTAAAATATTTCTAATGAAATTGAAGTGATATTTATGTAACTGATCTGTTTCAACTGCCTTTTCAAGCTCAGATTTCAAGAAATGATGATAGGAAAAAGGAGAGTCATTATTTTGAACATGTAGCTCAAACTCACCATTTTCTTGCTTTTTAAGTAGATATTTAAGAAATTTCGGCTTTTTGAATTCATTATGTAGTACATTATAAAACAATGGGTTGTGCGTTGTGATAATAAACTTAATGTCTGATTTACTTGATTTAATTAATTGTGCTACATCAACGGCTAGTTCAATCAAATGATTATCATCTAGAGAGCTGACAGGATCATCAATAAATATATATTCCAATTGATCGAATTGATTTGTCTCGCGTTCACTAGCTTCCGACACATTTAAGACACTCACCACTTGCTCAATTAAACTATAAAAGATAGACCATATAAAACAAGCTTCTTCGCCTTTTGAGATTTTTATATACTCATCTGAAGAATCATCGCCACGAGCAAAAGAAAAGGTCACTTCTGAAAAACCCTCAACCTTTACTTTTTCCTTTAATCCTGTTATTTGATTAGTAATATCTTCTTCATATTCAGCATTGAAGCGAGGAGTTAATTTATCGCTCGTATAGTGTTGGAAATTACGCACAACATTTAGTTCCTGTCCTTGTTCTTCCAAGACCCACTTTGTAAATTCATTTGGATGAATTTTTAGTTTTAATTCACGATCTAAATCTAAATCATTATCCCAATAAAACAGATCCTCAGTAAATGCGTTGTAATAAAGAATTTTCTCACGAGCCAGTTCATTTGGATAATCTTCATTGTAGGTTTTGGGCACAATGAGTTCTTTAAACTCACGGGATAATCTTGTTTTCCCTGTGCCATTGAATGCATAAATTAGTTGAACTTTAACGTCAGATTCTTTTTCAGACCTAGCTTCAGTCTTATATACTGCATTTTTTATTTGTTTTGCTATGTCATTTAATGAATTCTCTAGCATCATTTCACCCCATCAGGCTTCGGAAAACTCAACAATAAATCACGATAATATTCATATTGCTGCTGTCTTAACATAATTTCTCTTGGCAAACCTTCGGTAATTGAATTTGTCAAAGCATCAAATTTATCTAAAATCCCAACAATCCGAGCTTGTTTATCTATTGAAGGAATAGGAACTCTTACTTTCTCCAAAACTATACGAGCTAATCTTGGAATACTTGATCTGCGTACTTGAGAACTAATATAGGCCTTTTGATTAACCAAAACATGATATAAATACCGATCCTGTAAAACAGAAGAACATTCAAAATAAAAACAATCATCAGCTGCCCAAAAATCAGTAAAACTATAGCCTATTTCACCTGCTGCGCCCGCACCTATGACAAAAGCAGTATTAGAAGAAACATTACTCTGATCATAATATCCTAAAGGTTTCATGCTGTTCTGATAAACAGGATATTCTGCATCCTCAAACAATTGGCTTCTTACTAAGCGACCCCCTCTTTTAATTTCAGCTATTTCATTTAGCTCTTTCCACTCAACATCATCCCCAAACGTCAGTAATTCATCGCGATAATATTCATATTGTTGCTTTCTTGCTGTAAGCTCCGCTGTAAGCTCCGCTGTAAGCTCGGTGAACTTATCAAGTATGTCAACGATTTTTTGTTGAATTGGAAGCGGTGGAACAGGAATAATAAAATCTGAAAACTCTTCCTTAGTAATAGTTTTAATTGTGCTTCCGCGAGCAGTTTTACTTTTAAATAAAAAAATTTTTTCAAGTTGGTATGCAAAATACTTAACAATCATAGGTCTTCTGTAGGATAAAAATATTCCAACTGTTCTATCAATGAAAGCATCATATTGTGTAATAGCAACTCTACCTATACTTCCTTGCAAGCTAACAATTACGGTACCTTTCTGTACAAACACACTCTTAGCCTGAGCTAATTGAGAGATTTTTCGTTTTGTACTGTTGACCAACGACATATCATCATTGATATCAGCAACTTGAACAAAAGGCATCCCTTTTGCATCATCATACCATTCCGCATTACCATAAGGTTGAGGAAATGATCCTCTTCTAAATTCTGCGATATCATCAATAGTTAACCACTCAACATCAGGGCAGTTTAGGATTTCATCGAGAAGCTTACTTTTAATATCCATCATGCTTCAATCTCCGCAATAATGGCATCAATATCATTACGCAATTGATCAATCTTCTGCACTGTGGTTTTAAGTTCTGCATTTAAGTCAGTGATATTCACTTTGACGCGCGTGTCTTTCGCTTCCACATAAGACGTTACCGCAAGGTTATAATCATTCGCCACAATCGCATCATAATCAACTAACTTCGCCACATGCTCTACATTTTCTTTGTTGGCAAAAATATCTAAAATCTTTTGGATATGGTCTTTAGTCAACTCATTATTATTGGTGACTTTTTTGAAGAACTCTTCACCACTTGCATCAATAAAATGAATATCAGTATTTTTCTTATTTTTGGCCAATACCAAAATATTCACAGAAATGGATGTACCAAAGAACAGATTAGGCGGTAATGAAATCACTGTTTCAATGTAGTTGTTATCCACAAGATATTTACGGATTGTGCGCTCTTTACCACCACGATAAAAAATACCTGGGAAGGTGACGATTGCAGCACGGCCTTTAGACGATAAATAGCTAAGCGTATGCATGATAAATGCAAAGTCTGCTTTTGAATTAGGTGATAAAACACCTGCAGGTGCATATCTTTCATCATTGATTAATGTTGGATCATTATCTCCCACCCATTTAATGGAATAAGGTGGATTCGATACAATGGCATCAAACGGCTTATCATCACCAAATTGAGGATTAATCAGAGTATCACCGAGCTTAATGTTAAATTTATCGTAATTGATGTTATGTAAAAACATATTCATACGAGCAAGGTTATACGTTGTATGATTGATCTCTTGGCCATAAAAACCATCTTCAATGATGTGTTTATCAAACTGCTTTTTAGCTTGCAATAGCAATGAACCTGAACCACATGCAGGATCATAAATTTTATTAATTTTATCTTGGCCATGAATCGCAATTTGAGCGATTAAATTAGAAACTGTTTGCGGTGTGAAAAATTCACCACCTGATTTCCCTGCATTAGCTGCATAGTTAGAGATTAAGAACTCATAAGCATCACCAAATAGATCAATTTCATTCTCATCAAATTGGCGACCAAAATTCAACTCTTCAACGCCTTTTAACACAGCAGCTAAGCGTTTATTTTTATCTGTAACAGTATTACCCAAACGATTGCTTGTGGTATCAAAGTCAGCAAACAATCCTTTAATATCATCTTCTGATGGAAAACCAATGGCTGAGTTTTCTATACTTGCAAAAATCTCAGCTAAATCCGTATTCAGATGATCATTAGTATTGGCATTACCTGCAACATTGGCAAATAATTGGCTTGGGTAGATGAAGTAACCTTTGGTTCTAATGGCATCTTCTTTGATTGCATCTGTAATAACTGAATCAGGCATTTCTGCATATTTAATGCTTTCATCACCTGCTTCGATATAAATTGAAAAGTTTTCACTGATGAAACGATAGAATAAAGCACCTAGAACATACTGCTTAAAATCCCAACCATCAACAGAACCTCTGACTTCACCTGCAATTTGCCAAATACGGCGTTGTAATTCTTGACGTTGTTGAGTGCTAGTCATGATGTGCTTCCCTATACAGTAAGATTCAGTAGAAATAACTCACGATCATACCAAAATCAGCAATATTTGAGTAGCATCCAAACTGTAATGATATACACCTAATCACCTAACTCTTATAAATGAGCCATATCCTCAGACACTTCACCAAACTTCTCAATGATCTTAATACTATTAATATCACCTGTATCTTCATGATAATGCAGTGCCCCAACAAGCGTACCGCATTTACAATCCAATAAAGATTTAGCTATGACTCTAGCCTGCTCCTCTGTTTCATGATAACTCTGTGAATCATTCACAATTTTAGTGCCTTGCTGAGTTTCTTTTTTTCTGAATGTCCATACAAAATATGTTGCTGGCATAATGTCTCCGCTATTTTTTATTATGTTGATAGTTTTCTAGAAAATCGACACATTGTTAAAATATATCGATTTTTTGTATTTATTTAAACATATCACCCAAGTCGATCAGCAATTTCCGTTGCTGTAGGATTGTAGTAAATCATCAATGAGCGTGTATCTTTATGACCTGTCATCTTCGCTAAATCCAGTACTTGAAGCTTTCTCGCTAATCTCGTACAAGCCTCATGGCGTGTATCATGGAAGCGTAAATCTTCGATACCCAAATAACGTGTGGCTTTTCTAAAGGTCTGGCTCACGCTGTCAGAAGTAATATTAAATACTTCGCCCGTATCTCGTGGATTCATTAATTTAAACAACTGCACTGCTCGTTTGGATAAAGGCACATCTCGATTGTCACTATTTTTAGTATCAAACAACCTTAAATACTTTTGATCTAAATCGATATGTCGCCAATCAAGCTGCGTGATTTCACTTTGTCGCATAGCCGTTTCCAACGCAATCAAGAAGATCAATCCAACCATTTGCTTTTGCAACTTTGGTGGCTCTTCATTGAATTTGAAATACTCAAGCAATTGCTCTTCTTCATAAGCTGAAATTCTACGATTGCGTGGCGGTGGTTCAGGCAAAGACTTTAATTCAGTTAAAGGATTATGGTTCGTCCAATTCCAATCACGCCTTGCAGTTTCAACCACTGAGCGAATCAAGGCTAACTCACGGTTTTTAGAAGGATTAGCAATCGGTCGTTGATTGCGCCATTCAATAATCATTTTCCCTTTCAGCTTCATCAATGGTACTTCTTTTGGGAAATAATCTTGCTGCATAATCGCTTTAATGCGATGCGCTTCGTTCTTTTTACCTTTTTTCGAGGGTGTCACTTCACTTAAATAACGCTTCATTGCATCACCTAAAGTTTTATCTTCATCATAATCTTTGTCAGAGCCTTCAAGGATGGCTTTTTCACGCTGCTGCATCCAAATACTTGCTTCTAACTTAGTTGGAAAAGACTTATTTTCATTGTAAGTAATATAGTTATGCATCAAACGAATACGAGCATAGTATTTTTTACCACGTTTATTAATTGATCCCATACGGATCCTCCTTACGGCTATCAATGAACGCCTGTACTTCGCTGGCTATATATCGAGGGTAACCATTTTTAGTTAAACGGATAGGTTTTGGAAAGTCTGGCTGTGTCACAATGCGTTGCTTCACATGCTCTTCAGACATTTTAAAAATTTCCGCCAAATCTTGGGCTGTCAACAATGGATCTAAGCGTGTCACAGTTTCTTCTACTACAGTCGTTGTGGTTGTTGTTACTGTATTCATAATATTATTCCTGGTCTAATTTTTGAAACACATAAGCTCGTACAATTCTCGGCATCTTTGTAGGTGCTTTATTAGTGTAAAAACGAGAATATGTTTCCTTATTTTTGGCAATAAACTTGTGGCGAGTGCTCGTTGGCAATAGCTTTTTAACTTCACGTATATCATCGAGTTGGTAGCGGTGTTCAGTTGCCAAAGCATAAAACTGAGTTAAATTAATAGCGATCATTTTAGGATCACATGCATGGTTCACAGGGTAGTTTTGTGCATCCAAATTTTCATACACATCCCAAAATTGCTCTAATGCAGTATGATCTTGTTTAAGCTCTAAATCACGTTCAAGAGCTATCTGATCAATATATGAAAATGCTTCATTTTTCACTGACTGATTGAGTGGCACAATCAAGGATAATGCATCCACTAAAGACAACATCAAACCATGCGTTAAACCTATACGTCCTTCTTTGATACCCAAATCTATAATACGTTGTCGATTAGCTTCAAATGTCGATTGAATCGCACTCAACACTTGTTGTTCAAGTTTTAATGAGGCAATCAAAAAACCTGAAACATCTTCTATAGACAATTGCTCTAAACGACGAGCCTTAATCGCACGCTCTGATGTATGCCGAGTTTTATCAAAAATTATCGAAATCATTCGTGATGACAATGCTTCTTGATTAAATTTAGAACCAAGCGTGATAATTCGGTCATTCTGGCAAATAATTAATACTGTACGAAACCTAGGTGAATATGTTTCATTGCTCAGATCTTTTTTAGCTGTTGCTCGTAATATCCCACCATTGAATGCTGCTTTAAGGTTTTCTAAACTAAATCCCTCACATTCAATCATAACAACAGGTAAATTCCCTACCTGAGCTAACGTGCGTAGATAGTTATTTTCTGTACCTAAGTTAGGATTTGCACCTTCATAATCATGGCGACCCAATAAAGACCATAAGAATCTGAGAATCATAGATTTACCAGAAGATGGATCTCCTGTTAATTCTAAAAATGGATAAGCCTTATAAATACTACGTATTTGCTCAGCAAATAAAGAACCAAACCAATATGCTAGTACAGCTACGCCTTTAGCACCAAAGACATCCAAATAATCATCCCACCAATCGTTTTGATAATGCATGACAGGATTGAAATCAGGTAAATGAAAAGTTGTTTTCACTCGGACATTATTAGGTAATTCAATATATTCATGTTGATTTGCTTTATAAACGACACCTTTATAAACAGCGAAATCCTTAAAGATATATGCACCAAACTCTTCGGCATAACCCATAAAGTTTGTTGCTTCAATATTATAAATATTGGTCGTTTTAAGCTTATACAAAGCATCTAAATTTTTAGTCTCACCTGTAAAAGTAGCGCCTGCAATAATGTTCATCACTGTAGTTTTAAATTCACCTGCACTGCTCAGCTGTTTACTACTGAGTGCTGCGACATTACGACTTCTATCTGTACTAACTTCGATAAAATAAGACAGATCATTACTACCTAACATCTTTTGAGCATATAAAAACGTAAAAGTACAATTGGCTATCTCAATAATCTGATATTCTGATTGAAAAATAGCAATAGGATCGTGGCTTTCACTTTCCTTTGGCTTCTCATCGCGCTTTACCCCATAAGTTTTATCATCAAATTCAAGTATGAATTGATTCACATTATTGCGTTCATGTATCAAATAAGCTTTCTTTAATACAGATTCAGCCATCAATAATGAACCGTTATGTAAATACTCTTCAATGTCTTCAGGCTTTAAGGCATTTTTCTTATGCTTATCATTCCAATCATCTTGATCATTCGTTATTGCAACAGAAATATGTTTAAAACCTAGTGCCTTACACTTTTCCATCCAATGTTTTACTGCCCGTAACCCTCTTTTATCAGAATTCAATGCAATCACAATCGCTAAATTAGGATTTAATTGAAAAACCTCTGATAAAGTTTTTTCAGGAAAGTTATTAGCACTCATGGCACTAATCGCATGAATCCCATTTTGAATTAATGAAAGCGCATCAAATATTCCTTCAGTAATCCACAGCTCATCAATAGAAACAATATCCAAGCCTTTATCGAACCATGCTAACCCTTTATAGGAATAACCAGGCTTAAAGCGATCTTTACGGCTAATTTTTTCCGTATCCCCAATAGACTTTTCCCAATAGCCTTCATTTGGCATAGCGAAACGAATTGTTGGCGTATAAGCAGTAGTGGTATAATCATAATAGGCTTCTTGTGTGAATCCTGCGTATCGTGTGTAGTCAAGGCCTCGCTCCTTAGAAAAGTAAGCCTTGGCTTTCGCACGATCATCTACCTGAACTCCTTCTAAACTCTGGTCTAAATCTGTTTCACCATCACTTAGATCTAGCACTTCTAATTTTTGAATCGCATCAGAATCCTGTGGCCGATTCATTAACTCATTCATTCAAACTCCTTTTAAAAGTTTCGCTGCGAAACTTTTACTCTTCAATTTTAGATATATCTGTTGTTAATTCTTGAGAGCAACTATCTATATAATTCAACACATCACTTTTCCTCCATCTACTTGCTTGTCCGCCAATTCTTAAAGGCTTAGGAAATCCATTCTGATTAATAGCGTTATATAACGCACCATTACTTTTAAAACCTAATAGATTCTTCACCTGATCCCTTGTCCACAAAACATAATCATCACCTACTTCAATATTTTTCTTTTCCATTTTCACCTCTCATTTAAAACCATAAAACACATATAATAATATTTTAATACACAGTAAATACATTGCTGATACATTTTGAAAATAAATATACTGAGATGAATTAAGAAAGTCAATAATAAAAACGGTTAATATCTGAATAAAAGAGGCATGCACCGTCGCACGGTGCATATTTTATTAATTTAGGATAAAATGCCTTAAGAAAATAATTGTATTTACTGTATATCTATTTAAGAACTGAGAGAATCATATGGCAAAATCACCACAAGTTCGTAAAGAAGCAACAAATTTCCGATTGGAACCCATAGTAAAATATACTGCTGAGATTGCAGCTAGAGTTCAACGTAAAAACTTAACAACATTTCTTGAGTGGTCTATGAGTGAAAGCTTTAAAAAGCTAACATTTGATGATGGAAATACGATCGCATCTCAGATGGACTATCTATGGGATATTGATGAAGCTGATCGCTTTATTAAATTAGCCTATACCTATCCAAGATTATTAACATATGATGAGCAGCATCTACTTAAAGTCATTAATGAAAACTTTTCTGTATTCAAAAAAGATTCTGATAATTTCATGCCAACTAACAAAGATGAAGAAGCTGCATTCAAAGCTAATATTCCAATGCTAGCATTCATTGACTTCAAAAAGGTACGTGACCGTTGGACAAACTTAAACAATTACATTAAAGGCGAAGAAGCTTTAGATTTATCATAAATATTTGCAATAAAAAGGCACTGACAAAATCAGTGCCTTTAAATTCACAAAGATAATAAACACTTTTATTATCAAACCCAACGTTTGCGCTCATATTTTATGCCTCTGTTAACTTCCTTGATGAGATTATGAATATTTAATCTCTCTTCATGGATTGCATCTAATATCTCGGGTAGCTTATCTTCTATTTTCTTTCGGGTTGCAATTTGTAGTTTAATATCATCAGCCAACCAATATTTTAATAAATTGCCAAGACGAGCTAGATCGTTACTAACCTTCATAAGATGTTTAACATTTTGCATGTCAACCAAAGGAACAGGTATAAAGCCTAACCCCATTTTTCTCATAAATTGCGAAGTCGTCATGCCATGGAGCTTGGCCATCTGCTCAATTTTTAATTTATCTTCATTGCTCATACGAATTGCTATACGTTTACTATAAGCATTATTTTGTTCTGTTTTCATTGTGTGCATTCCTGATCATTTCACCCAATATAATCTATCACATTAAGATAAAAATAGACGTTGAGCATTTATGCGAATAAGTTCTGTCTGGGGTGCGCTCTCAAAATGAGAGGCACACACAGACATATCTTGCCACTTTTATGAAAGTATATTATTAGTACACTAAAAGTAACATTTTAAGAAAAAACATAAAAAATCTATAAAAACAAAAACAACGAAAAATTAATATCCAATATTTTCAATTAGTTGAATTTTTACAAAACAAAAACATATCATTTTTATATCAAAAATTAATCATATAAATATCATATTTACATCAAATATTTCATACATGATAGAATTTTAAATATTGATTGAAAACCTATAATTGGATGATTAAACAGTGACAGAATTAAGTAGATTTATAGACCCTGAAAATTTTCAAGCAGCCATGGAAGCTGTTGCCAGTGATTCATTTAATGATGCATTTTTATCTCAATCATTCATTGATCACTTTAAAAATTTAGAACCCAAAGAACAGAAAGCCTTAAATCGTAATAACCTAAACTTATTATTGCCTGTGACATTAAAACTAATGGACAAAGGCTTTTTTAAAACAGATATTCACCGATTCTATGTTAAACGGTACTGGAGCAGTAGCTCATACCTTACGTTCAACAGAAGACTATCTACATACATTAAAGCAGCTTCACCGCAAATGACCAAACCTTATCCCAAGAAAGAAATATCAAAAAAAGAACATGAACCTATCAAAGTAGGTGATGAACATCCAACACAAGGTATATCTTCTAGCTTCTTTGGTGGCTCACTTGAAGAGACACAAATACGATTACAGGAAGTCGCTGAAAAGCGTGAAGCAAGAAAAAAGCTAAAACAATAGAATTTAGATTAATTTAAAGAAAAGGCTATTTTCATTCACAATAGCCTTCACATACATCATTTCAAAATTGTAATTTCACCTGATGCTGCCTCTCTTTCTTCATATTGCTTTATTAAATCTAACGCTTGCTCATCTGTCATTGTTGGTTTTACCTGCCCTGCTCCTAAGACTTGTTCGGCTTGTTTTAATTCTGGAGCTTCCGGTTTTGGATCTTCACTACACCCAGCAAACACAAGACCTAACATAACAACAGATAAAAACTTAATTTTTCTCACGACCATTCCTTTATATTTATAATCAACAATCAAACAAAAACCATTTCTTTAATCTTTGCTGACCAACTGTAATCACAATAAAATTAAATGACAAGCTTTGACTATCTCTCAAAAAGAAGTAATTTAAGTAATTTTTTTCTTTAAAAATCTCAAAACCATTGAAAAAACTAGGTTTAAAGCAAAAACAAAAAAGTAATATTTGAGTAATAAATAGTAATATTAGATTACTTTTCACTATAAACTATTGTTTTTATTAGAACCATATATTACTTTTAAAAGAGTAATAAAATTACTTCTAGATTACTTAAATATTACTTTTTGACATACCAACATTATCTATAAAAAACAAATAGTTACATCAATATTTTTAGAAAAATTACTTAAATTACTTCTTTTTAGGCATATACCAAAACTCTGAGAAATTTTATTTTTAGGGTAATCTTGATCATTTATTAGTCAGTTGTGATATTTTTTGTTTTTCTAACGATTTTTCTATGAAAAATCATCTGTTTTTATAGTACTGATCAATCGTCATACACCATTTGGTACAAAAAATGGATCAGACATAAAAAAAGCTACTTCAAGTTATTGAAATAGCTTAATTTTTTACTATATATTTGGTGGAGGCGGCGGACTCCAAACAATAAGGATAATCTATTGATATAAAACGAATTATTTAAAATAAAAACTTATATACTACTAATTGTACTACTACTATCAATCATCAAACCACACAATTTAAAACAAATGTTTGAGGCATAAGAAAGCAATATATTTTTTTGCCTCTAAAACTTTCTAGTATGTTACGGAATGTTCTAACTTTCTTACAATACTAGAATATATATTATAATAATATGATTTATATAAATAATTTCTGTTAGAAAATTCTCTTACAACCTCTTACATCTGTAAGAAAAACTCTCTTACACTGCGATTAATAAAAATACTTTTAAATCAAATAAGTAAGAAAATTTGTAAGAAATGTTAGACATTGTAATAAAATTTTATTACACAAACACTATAATAAAAACAATACATTAGATTATATTTTTATTGTTTGTAAGAATGTAAGAACTTTCCGCTACATACACCTTATCAATAGCACTAATTATTCGATTTATAGAGACGTGTAAGAGTTTTTTACATTCAGGCTCATTTAATCGACTTTAAACGCAAGCATTGATAATATGCCATACAATTTAATAGACTGTTGGCACACTAATCATGACAATTAATAACTTCTCACAAACCGCTGCCTTTCTTTGGTCAGTTGCGGATCTTCTTCGTGGTGATTTCAAACAATCACAATATGGCCGCATTATTTTGCCTTTCACACTCCTTCGTCGCTTAGAATGCGTTTTCGCTGATAGCAAAGAGAAAGTACTCAGCGAATATGAGAAAGTTCAGTCCATGAACCTATCTGAAGAGATGCAAGAAAAAATGCTTCTTCGTGTCACCAATCATCTAGCATTCTTTAATACATCTCCGCTTGACCTCAAAAAACTCGGACAGGCTGACATTAAGAAAAACCTCAATTTCTATATTCAAAGCTTTTCTAAAGATGCGCGTGAAATTTTTGATAACTTTAAGTTTGAAGAGTTTCTAACGCAACTAGAAGATGCCAACCTGTTGTACCAAGTCACACAAATCTTTGCCAATGCAGATTTAAGCCCAAAAGCCATCTCTAATCATGACATGGGCTTAGTGTTCGAAGAGCTCATTCGCCGTTTTGCAGAAAGCTCAAATGAAACAGCTGGTGAACACTTTACACCACGCGATATCGTTAATTTAACCACAGAACTGGTCTTTGCTGGTGATGATGATGCTTTAAGCAAAGATGGCATCATTCGCACGATCTATGATCCAACGGCAGGCACAGGCGGTTTCTTATCTTCAGGCATGGAATACCTCCATGAATTAAATCCTAATGCCGTGATGCGTGCTTTTGGCCAAGAGTTAAATCCTGAATCTTATGCCATCTGTAAAGCGGATATGCTCATTAAAGGACAAGACGTACAGCAAATTAAGCTTGGCAATACACTGTCTAATGACCAATTGGCCAATCATAAGTTCGACTATATGCTATCGAATCCTCCTTTTGGTGTGGATTGGAAAAAAATCGAAAAAGAGATCAAAACAGAAAATGAAGTCAAAGGGTGGAATGGTCGATTTGGTGCAGGTTTACCCCGTGTATCGGATGGTTCCCTGCTCTTCTTACAACATTTGATCAGCAAAATGCATGACACTAAAAATAATGGCAGCCGCATTGGCATCATCCTAAATGGTTCACCACTATTTACAGGCAGTGCAGGCAGTGGCGAAAGTGAAATCCGCCGTTATATTTTAGAATCTGATCTGCTAGAAGCCATCATCGCATTGCCAACGGACATGTTCTATAACACAGGCATTTCCACCTATATTTGGGTACTCAGCAACAATCAACACTCAGAACGTAGACAGAAAATCCAACTCATCAATGCTGCCAACCTTGCGAGCAAAATGCGTAAATCTTTGGGTTCTAAGCGCCATTATCTTGATGAAGCCGCCATCAAAGCCATTGTCAAAGCTTATGGTGAACTATTAGAAGGCGAAAGTGAACACATTGAAGGCTTAACAAGCAAAATCTTTGCACCGCATGAATTCGGCTATCGTAGAGTGACCATTGAACGCCCATTGCGTTTATCTGCGCAAATGAGTGATGAAAAAATTGAACAACTTAGATTTGCGCCCAAGCCATTTAATGCCATCATGCAAGCATTGGTTGAGCATTATGGTGACTTCTTCACTTCTCAAGAAGCATTGACAGAGAAAGCCATTGAAATCCGCGCCATGATCAAAGCAGATTTCACTGAATTGAAAGAAGCACAAATTAAAAATCTATTAGACATCAAAACCTGGCAAGATCAAGCGGATCTCTTTGCTAAAGCACAAGCATTACAAGCGGTTTTAGGCACAGATCAATCAGATGATTTCAATACATTTAACGATGCATTTAAAAAGGCCGAAAAATCAGCGAATGTGACTTTAACCACAAAAGAGCGTAAGCAAATCATGGATGCCATTACATGGAAGAATCCTGAAGCTGAGCCTGTGGTAAAAAAAGTCCTCAAAGTGCCTGTGAATGCGCTTTATGGTGCATGTGAATACAAAGGCAAAGTGGTTGAATTTGAGCAAGATGGTGATTTACGTGATTATGAAAATATCCCACTTGATCCAACAGTGACCACCACTGAATTGATCGAAAGCTATGTGCAAAAAGAAGTTTTACCACATGTTTCGGATGCTTGGATCAATGCCGATAAAAAAGATGCCAAAGACAATGAAATTGGCGTTGTGGGTTATGAGATTCCGTTTAATCGTCATTTCTATGTGTACGAACCACCAAGAGATTTAGCGGTGATTGATGCGGAGTTATTTGCCGTTAGCCAAGAGATTATGAAATTATTGGAAGAGGTACATTCATAATGTCAGCATTATCCAAATACAAAACCTATCCTGAATATAAAGATTCAGGCGTTGAATGGCTCGGCGAAATCCCAAGCCATTGGAAATCTGTAAATCTAGGCTATCTTTTCGATATAACATCTAGTAAACGTATTTTTGAAGAACAATGGAAAACTGAAGGCATCCCTTTTTATCGTGCGCGAGAAATTGTCAGAATTCAAAAAGATCCGTCATACGAAAATGAGCTTTTTATATCCAATGTATTATATTCTGAGATAAAACATCTTTATGGAGTACCAAAAATAGGAGATATATTAATTACTGCTGTTGGTACGTTAGGCATAACTTACTTAGTTCATGATACAACTGCCTTTTATTTCAAAGATGGCAATTTAATTTGGTTAAAAACAAATTACCGAAGCAATTCTGACTTTATTAACTATTGTTATGAATCATATATAATAAAATATCAAATATTTAGAGATAATCAAGGGGCCACTGTAGGAACTTATACGATAGAAAATGCAAAAAAAAATAAAGTTGTTATTCCTACTATTCAAGAACAAACCAAAATTGCTCAATTCCTCGATCACGAAACAGCCAAAATTGATCAGCTCATTGAAAAGCAACAAACCTTAATTGAGCTTTTGAAAGAAAAACGACAAGCAGTGATTAGCCATGCTGTCACAAAAGGACTTGATCCTAATGTAAAAATGAAAGATTCGAGTGTTGAATGGTTGGGCGAAGTGCCTGATCATTGGGATGTTGTACTATTTAACAGAATTATTTTACAAATTAAAGATGGAACTCATGGTACTCATCAACGAGTTGATGATGGTGAATATTTACTGAGTGCTAAAAATGTATTTGATGATGGTATCCATATTGGAGAATTAGAAAGTATGATACCAACCAAAGACTATAATGAAATTATTAATAACGGATTTCCTTCTATAGGTGACCTCCTTATTACTTGCGTAGGTACTATAGGTAGGTGTTGCGTATATAATCTGCAAAAACCATTAGCATTTCAAAGAAGTGTTGCTTTTATCAGGCTAAATAATCAAAACCACCCTAAGTTTTATAAATATTTTATTGAATCAAAATTCTATCAAGCACAACTATATTCAATTATAAAAAGTAGTGCTCAAGGCGGTGTTTATATGGGTGATTTAATTAATACAAAGGTCATTAGTTGTCCTCTAAGAGAGCAAAATAAAATTGTAGAGTATTTAAGAAATCAAACCTCAAAAATTGATTCATTAATTCAAAAAGCAGAACAGCAAATTGAGTTGATTAAGGAACGTAGGACGGCACTGATATCCGCAGCGGTCACGGGGAAAATTGATGTACGAGATTGGCAGTCTGAGCAATAGTCATTCAATATAAATAATTGAGATTGCAGGAGGATATGCAATCTCAAATCAACAAAAAGAACACAAAGGAAAGAGATCATGGACAAGGCAAAAGAATCCACTTTTCAAAACGACATTATTAATGAAATGCGTGCACATGGCTGGCAATTAGGTTCGCCTAAAAACTACAATCGCGAACGCGCATTGTATGAAGAAGATCTCATTGCCTTTGTTCAAAAGACACAACCTAAAGAATGGGAAAAATTCTGTGTCCTTTACCCGATCAACTCTGAGGATCATTTCTGTGATGTTGTGGTCAAACAGCTTAAAAAGGCGGACATCAATGCCACCAATGCAGCTTCCCGTAAATTTGGCACCTTGGGCGTATTGCGTCATGGCGTGAAAAGTCGAAACACCCATTTTTTCCTGTGCCAATTTAAGCCTGAAAACCATCTCAATCCTGAAGTTCAAGCCAATTATGAACACAATATTTTGCGCATTGTGCCTGAGTTGGTTTATAGCCCACATACAAAAATTGATGTGGATAGCTTAGATCAAAAGTCCGCCAAAAAATGGCGCATTGATTTGGTGCTCTTTTTAAATGGCTTACCGATTGTGACAATGGAATTAAAATCGGAGTTTAAGCAGGCGATTGACAATGCCATCAATCAGTATAAAACAACACGATTTGCCAAAGATCCTGCCACAAATAAAGATGAGCCTTTATTGATGTTCAAACGCGGTGCTTTGGTGCATTTTGCGGTGAGCCAATATGAAGTTTACATGGCAACACATCTGAAAGGTGCGGACACTTACTTTTTGCCTTTCAATAAAGGCACAAAAGAAGGTGGCGCTGGCAATGATCAGCCTGAAGATGTGAACCAATATGCCACGGATTATTTATGGAATGATGTGCTGACTAAGGATCACTTACTGAACATCATTGGTCATTTTATTCACCTACAAATTGAAGATAAAGAAAATTGGGATGGCATCAAGTACAAACAAGAAAGCCTGATATTCCCTCGTTTCCATCAATGGGATGTGGTCACTAAACTGATTAATTCAGCGAAATCAGAAGGCACAGGTCAAAAATACCTGATTCAACACAGTGCAGGATCGGGTAAATCGAACTCGATTGCCTGGACGGCACACCAATTATCAAAACTGACCAATGATGATGGCTCTAAACTGTTTGATTCGGTGATTGTGGTCACAGATCGAACAGTATTAGATTCACAGTTACAAGACACCATTTATCAATTTGAACATGCCGATGGTGTTGTAGAACCCATCAATAACAAAGTTGGCCAAGGCAGTAAATCAGAGAAATTGGCGCATGCATTAACCCATGCTAAGCCCATCATCATTGTCACCATTCAAACCTTTCCCTTTGTGCTTAAGGCCATTGAGGATGATGTATCATTAAAAGCACGTCATTATGCGATCATTGCTGATGAAGCGCACTCTTCTCAAACAGGTTCGACTGCATCTGAATTGAAAAAAGTGCTCATGACCGATGGAGAAACTGAAGATCTTTCTTCAGAAGATATGATCAATGCTTCTTTAGCTGCAAAAGGTGAGAATAAAAACTTAAGTTATTATGCCTTCACTGCGACACCTAAAACAAAAACATTAGAACTCTTTGGCAGAGTGCCGAACCCTGCTCTACCGCCATCGAAAGATAATAAACCTGAAGCATTTCATGTCTACTCAATGCGACAAGCGATTGAAGAAGGCTTTATTTTAGATGTATTGAAGAATTACACGAACTACAAAGTCATCTATCAATTGCGCCAAAAGCTTGAAGCCATCGATGAATCCGTCGATGAGAAAAAAGCTAAAGTCAAACTCAATCAATGGGTGCGCTTACATGAACACAACATATCCCAAAAAGTTAAAGTCATCATTGAGCACTTTAAAGCACACATTGCCAATTTATTAGGTGGACAAGCTAAAGCAATGGTTGTGACAAGTTCACGCAAAGAAGCTGTGCGCTATAAGCTTGCCTTTGATAAATACATTGCAGAAAATAGCTACCCAAATTTAGCTGCGATGGTGGCTTTCTCGGGTGAAGTGATTTTTGATGCAAATGATGCAGACAGCGGCCATTTGATTGGCGAGAAATTCACAGAATTCAACATGAATCCTAATCTCAAAGGGCGTGAAATGCGCAAAGCCTTTGACAGTGATGATTTCCAAGTCATGATTGTGGCCAACAAATTCCAAACGGGCTTTGATCAACCAAAACTGTGCGCAATGTATGTCGATAAAAAGTTAGGTGGCGTTGAATGTGTGCAAACCTTATCACGATTAAACCGTACTTATCCTGGCAAAGCAGAATCAGGTACGTTTATACTCGATTTCTTCAATGAACCTGAGGAAATTCTAGCGGCTTTTCAGCCTTATTATCAAACTGCATCCTTAGAAGATGTGACTGACCCTGATTCTATTTTTGATTTAGCTGATAAGATCCGCATGGCCAATATCTTCACGTGGACTGAAGTTGAACAATTCATTGATGCCTTCTTTACCGAGAACAAAACAGCGGCTGCCATCAGTAATATTTGCAAACCTGCGGTTGATCGTTGGCGTAAGCAATATGAACAAGCCATCGAAGCATATCAAACCAGTTTAGAGATGTTAAAGCGCACCAAAGCGACTCAAGATCCTGTGCTCATTGCCAATGCAGAGAATGATCTAGCGACCACTAAAATTGAAAAGGATCGTTTAGAGATCTTCAAAAAAGACTTAGGCACCTATGTTCGTACTTATGAATTTTTATCACAAATTGTGGATTATGATGATCCTGAGTTGGAAAAACTCAGCCTATATGCTCGCCATTTGCGCCCGATGCTGCGTGAACAAATCATCGAAGAAGATGAGATTAACCTCAGCAATGTGGAAATGAGTCATTACCGCTTATCTAAAATTCGTGAACAGAACATCAAACTGATCAAAGATGAAGTGATTGAACTACCTGTTGGTGGTGAAGCGGGTACAGGACGAGCAAAAGATAAAAAAGAAGAGTTTCTATCAGTGATCTTATCTAAGCTCAATGAAGTCTTCAGTGCTGATCACTTAACAGATAAAGACATGATTAATTATGCTGTCACCATAGCTGATAAAGTTGCAGAAAATAGCAATGTCATCACCCAAATTAAAAATAATACCCTTGAGCACGCCATTCTTGGTGACTTCCCTGCTGCGACTTATGATGCTATCTTTGCAAGTAGTGAGGCACACAAAGAACAAATGATGCAGCTTTTGGCAGATGAAGAAAAAATGAAGCTGTTCCAGAAAATTGTGTTTGATTTGTTGGTGGGTGCGAGAAACTAATATGACTAATACACTAAATAAAAAAGATCTTTTAGATAAAAATGTTAATTTTCTATTCGGATCGGGTGCATCTGCACCGTACATTCCGACTTTTATGACATCCTTAACAGATGCTGCCACTGGAAAAAAATTATCATTTGAAGATTTATTATCTGGATATAAATACACTTCAGCAGCCCATTCTCATCTTATTTACTATTGGTACTACATCAAAATTATCACTAAAACATATGTATTATCAGATGTAGCACCTCCTCCCCCACCTGCACCCTATCATTTTTCAAATGTTAATAGTAGCTATACTACATTTATACATAATATTAATGATTTATTAAAAAGAAAAAATAATCACATACCTCGCCGAGCCAATATTTTTACTACTAATTATGATTTATTCTTTGAAAGATCCATTAATGAGTTTCAACAAAAACATCAACTGATACTTAATGATGGTGGGAGTGGAATTATTAATAGAACATTAAATATTAGTAATTTTCATCGAGCAACGATGCACCAAGGTACAGATGACCGCTATTCTTATGAAATACCAACTGTGAATCTGATAAAAATGCATGGCTCTGTCTCTTGGAAAAAACAGCATAATTTGATCTCGGTAGATTATTCGCTTTTAGCTGAACAATCAGGAGTTTCACCATTATATCAATATGCTTTTCCTGACTCCAACACTGATAACTTATTAAGTCACAGCACAGTTCAAGCAATACAAAACTTAATTATCCCTCCTGATATTGTGATTACTCTTCAAAATTTTTATAATTCCTATCAGAAACTTGCTATTGTAAATCCAACAAAAGAAAAATTTTCTGAGACAGTATTTCAACAACACTATTACCAATCTCTAAGGTTATTAAGCCAAGAACTCGAACGACCTCAAACAGTTCTAATTTGTTTCGGTTTTTCATTTGCAGATGAACATATAAGTGAAATAATTCAAAGATCTTTAAGTAATCCTGAATTACATATTTATATTTATGCTTACTCACACGATACGCAATTTGCACCTTTCCTTAAAAATGCAAATAACGTCACAATTATTAGACCTGATGAGCATTCTAAGATTCCTTTTGACGAATTTAATAAACGAGTATTTAGGTAATTAGCATGGAAAATATTTCTGTTGGAATCATTACATCTATTCAAGGCATTAAAATTAAAGGTCTAGTTTTACCAAAATTCAATAAAAGCAGTTATCTATATAACGGCAAGATATTTAGAGGCATATCAATCAATGAATATATTCTAATCCGACGTGGTTATATTGATATCGTTGGTAAAATTGAAGGTGAGTTCTTAGAAGAAAGGCGTGATTTCACTCAAGATAAATCCCCTTATGAAAAGTATGACAGATTTGTGGATATTCAATTATTAGGCTATTTAGAAGATAACCAGTTTCATCAAGGTATCAAGTATATGCCCATGATTGAAGACCAAATATACTTAATCACAAATGAACAAATTAAATCTGTATTAACATTTTTGCCAAAGACTATTCATTCAAAACCGATATATACTATTGATATAGGCAAAACTCTTCTTGAAGAATTGCCTGTCGAAATCCCCATCAATGGTGTTTACAATTCACACATTGGCATTTTTGGTAATACAGGCAGTGGTAAATCAAATACCTTGGCAAAATTATATGTCGATTTATTTCAAAAACGCTTACCTAATTCTAAATCATTCCTACAAAATTCTAAATTTTTAGTCATAGATTTTGGTGGTGAGTATCAGAATTTCGTGCGAGCTTGCAATGATATAGAACCTGATTCTGCGAAATACTTACAACTTAATACTAATGCAGCAGAACCTCAGGATAAACTACAGATATCAAATGATATATTTTGGGACGCTGAATTTCTATCTGTCCTATTTTCAGCAACAGAAAAAACACAAAAACCTTTTTTACAATACTTAGTTAATGGCCGTAAAGAACATTCTTCTGCTGATTCTTTAACTCCATATTTTCACTACACTCTTTCCAACATGTTTGGTACAAATCAGCATAAAGAAACAATTAATTTATTAAGAAAAATATTACCATTAATAGGATTTAAAGAAAATCCAGAAATTATTGACAATGTTGAATGGTTTACTAAAGGAGATAAATATATAATTTCTGGTGACTATATTAATAGTATAGATGATTTTTATAAAAAAATACCTATTCTAAAAGATTATAAGATATCTCAAGACCAACCTACTTTTAATGAACTTATGATCAGAGCTGTCTTTCAATTAATTAACTCTGTTAGTAGTAATTATGTGCAATACGACCATATTAATCCATTAATTAATAAAATAGAAACCTCTCTTAAAAGTTTAGAAAAAATCATTCAAGTATCTAATAATAATGATTATGACATTTTTTTAAGAGTTATTTCATTGAGAAACTGTAATACAGAAATGAAAAAAACGGTATCAATGCTACTAGCCAAAATACACTTTCAAGAACATAAAAATAAACTGACTGGTGACGATGCACAACCATCCCAAACATTTCATTTTGTTATTGATGAAGCACATAATATTTTATCTGATACATCATTTAGAGAGGCTGAAAGCTGGAAAGACTATCGTTTAGAATTATTTGAAGAAATCATTAAAGAAGGTAGAAAATTTGGCTTTTTCATTACAATAGCCAGCCAGCGACCTGCTGATATTTCACCGACAATCATTTCACAATTACATAACTATTTTCTTCATAGATTAGTTAATGAAAACGATCTATTTCTCTTAAAAAATACGATTAGCACACTTGATGCTAGTTCACGTAGCCAAATTCCAAGCTTACCACCTGGTGGATGTATTATTTCAGGAACAGCCTTCCACTTCCCTGTATTAGTACAAATCGAAAAGCTAGCCCAAGAGAGCGCACCAGATAGTGAAACAATAAATTTGGATAGTTTATGGTGTGATTCAAATGATGAAATCTAAAATGAAATATTAGATCAAAATTTTAATCTGTATTAATCAATAATTATTGTAGGTGATGTATGAAAAAATTCTTAGTGAAGTGTGAAATTATTTTTGATATGAATGATATTAATCCACCAACTGAAAGTATCATTATCAGTGCAGAAAACTCAACAGAAGCAAACCTTGCTGCAATCTATGAGTTAGAACAACAATACCCAAAAGCACTTCGTGTAGCCATATATCAAACAGATAAAATTGAATTATAGATATACAATAAACATAATAAATACTGAAGAGGATTAAATATGTACATGTTCCACACCATTGACCAAACATTGAGACAACTTGATACCGAACGCATTAAAAAAGAAGTCAGTGAAGAGTTTTTTAATCGGGTTGTTAACTCGGTTAAAGTTGAAGCACATCCACCACGATTAATGTTAGTACTAGATCGTTGGTTGAGAACGAATGAAGAAAGAGTTAGAAAGTTACTTGCAACAGATCCAGGACGAGAAAAATTGCTTATGGAACTCAAAATGCAAGCCAATGAGGAACAAGAATACTTAGAAAGACCTGACATACTCAATGAACTTCAAAATGGGCAGTCCATTAATGAGCTTTTAAACCAGTCTGATATTTATTTAAATCTACAAACTAGATGACATTAAATCTGCTTCATAAGCCATCTCATCAGATGGCTTTTTTAATATCTAAAAGTAAAATTTAGCATTTTCATGCTATTTATATATGATTCCACATGTTTTCCACATGTTTTCCACATGTTTTATTCCAAGCTCAAAAATTCGACTCAAAATGTCAGTATTTATAATTATTTTAAAAAAAATCCACATCTATTCCACAAGAATCCACATGTTTTCCACATCTATTCCACAAGAATCCACATCTTTTCCACATCTTTTCCACATCTTTTCCACATCTTTTCCACATCTTTTCCACATCTTTACTGAAAATTGATTGTTTTTGTGCCTTTAAGATAGAAATATTATTATCTCGACAACTTTTTATATATTTAAGGTGAAAAATCTGCCCTTCAATTTACCGCAAGGTAGGTGTTTGTCCGGACACGATGTCCGGACAAACTCAACTTGCTCTGCGAGGTAATCAACTACCGTTTATGAGAACAACACAATTCCACCTAAAAAGATAAATAAGGAAAAAGTAGCAAAGACTAAACCAAATATTTCTATTGTCTTTTTTTTACACTCAGCACAATATTTCACACCGTTGATCACATAATGGGAACAACCTTTAGCATCGCATGCCTTAAAGCCTACTAATTGAATAGTAGAATCTTTAACATCGCCATTAACTAATACACCCACATGCTCAATTCTTGAAATATTAGTATGCTTACTCACTGATCACTCTCACTTTTAGTTGGATTAATCATGATACCTTGCCCAGTTATCTTATTGTTAGAAATCCTTTCACTTGTAATATTAGTACCAACGTTCCCAATTGAGCCTATATTCATTGATGACTTACTTTTCACGTCATGAGAAATTAATGAATCACTGTCCAATACAGCCATTGCAGCTGCTTTTATTTTAATATCCGCAGCTCTAAAAGCTTCCAATAATCTCACTTCATCCGTTGTTAACTTTTCTGTTACTGGCTCTCCAGTAATGATGAATTGAATATCACAGCCTATTTTAGCGATAGCTTCTAAATATTGTGCATCAGGATATCTCTCACCTTTTTCATAATTAATTTGCGCTGAGCGACCTACCCCTCCTACAGCCGCAAAGGCTGCTTGGTTTAGTCCCTTTTTTTCTCGCTCTTCTTTTAATCTCTCACTTAAAGTCGTCATAAAATAACAATACCTATTGACATGTTGTCAAACGACAACTAATATATTCTTAAGCACACTAAACTAGTGTTTCGTAAATAGCATTCTAAGGTAAATATTTATTGTTTAAAAGGAAGAATCTTTTTTATCATTTGATCTTGTAATAATCGATGCTCACTTAGGCTGTTAATCAATCTAACTATTAATCGCTTTTCTAACTACTCAGGAGTAAAAATGACTTTCAATAGTCAGGGATCTATTTTGCCCAAATTAAATATAAAAGGCATTGAAAGCTCAAAAAATAATGCGCTTATTCATCCTGCTAAAAGCTATTCTCATCAAGCTTATTTGCTATGGAGCCAAAAACATGAAGATCAATTTTATTTTGAATTTGATTTCAAAACCTATTGGACAAAAATAGATTTATCGAAATTCAATAAGGCATATAACAAATACCTAAAACAATATATTGAAAGTACTGGCGTAGAATTAGAAAACTTAACTAATGATGAAAAAATAGAAATTGAACTTAATGCTTTTCATCATAGTAGTCTAACTACTGAAATTGCTAACTGCATATTTGAAATTTTATATTTTCAAATTGATCATACTAATGATGAACGCTTCTATTATTTACATATTAAAAATAATGAAAAAAAGTCTGCTAAACATGCTTTTTTACCAAAGCATTTGTCCACTTCTTCAGAGTTTAAATCTAAAATAATGGGTGCATTATCAGGTGCTCACTACTCAGGAAACACTACACAACTCGATACAATTTTTATTAATAAAACTAAAAACATTAAAGATATAGAGACAATCCCATATATTGGATATTGCAAAGAACGAAAAGCTTATATTTTCAATCAATATGCGGTTGCTCATGGCCAGGTATATGAGAAAAATCAGGAAGATTACTTTGAAATTAATAGTCTCAATATCAAATCTACATTTGATATGACAGCAATGAGGCCATGTAAAAATTTTAACCTCAATTGGTTCAATGATTTTTTAATTGTATTTGGTATTAAAGGATTAGTTTGTTTGACATTTTGGTTTGGCACACTCTTTGCCGAGCAAATCAGAGAAAAATTTGGGGCATGGCCATTTTTAGAAATCACTGGCGAAGCCGGTGCAGGGAAATCTTTTCTCATTGAATTCTTATGGTCATTAGTTGGCCGTTCAGATTATGAAGGAATCAATCCAACCATTGCATCTATTTCAGGTCGTTCTCGAACCTTATCACAGGTATCAAACTTACCAGTAGTTTTAATTGAAAGTGATACCAATGATCCTAATGCACCACCTAAACATAAACAGAAAACATTTAACTTTGATGAAATAAAACCATTATTTAATGGAAGATCCCCACGTGTTTTAGGCATTAAAAGTAACGATAATAATACAGATGATGAGCCCTTTCGAGGTGCAGTTGTGATTTCTCAAAACAATAAAGTATCTGGATCAGAAGCGATACTGTCACGTTTGATCTATATTTATTATGATAAAAGCCATCATCAAGGACAATACTCACGCGATGCAGCCGAGCGATTACAACGCTTATCTACAGATGATGTTTCAGGTTTTCTATTTGAAGCACTCAAACAAGAAAAAAGCATTCTATCCAATATTACAGAAACCTTTCCTAACAACCGTAATACCATCATGCAACTACCCAATATGAAAACTGAGCGTATTGGTTTAACACATGGTTTATTAATGTCTTGCTTGCAAGCATTGTGCGAAATTTTGCCGATTACGGATAATGTAAAAGCCAAAGCATCAAGTTATATTCATGAATTATCCATAGAACGTGAACAAGACTTAGTCAGTGACCATCCTGTTATAGATCAATTTTGGGATGTTTATGATTATTTTGAAGAATTATCAGAAAACAATAAGTATTACAGAGTTAATCACTCAGCCAATGATGATGTAATTGCAATCAAGCTTAATGAATTTCATGCTCTTGCAAAAGAAAATAACCAAAGCCTAGAAGATATCAAACTCATTAAAAAAATTCTTTCAACATCAATTCGCTATCCATATATAGGCACTAATACTGTTCGCAGTGCTATACGAGATGGCAAACCAACCTACTGTCATATTTTTATAAAAAATAAGGAGAAATCATGATTGTTATAAATAGAACACAACTACGCCACTTGTTATCCACTGATGGAAAATTGTTATGCCATCAATCATTACTGAACTATGAAAAAGAAGGTGTTATACCAATGGGAAAACGCAGTGGTAATACATATATTTACTCTATCGAACAAGTGGCTGAAAGCCTGAATACTAGTAAAGAATCTATTATTGAAACGGTTAAAAGATTTAATACTAATAAGAAATAAACTTAAGCCCCAATATCAAGTTGGGGCTTAATATTTTAACTTACAATATCCCAATATCTTTCCAAAGATCTCAATTCTTCCTGGATAAATAATTCATTAATCATAGAGTAATCTTGTGCTTGGCAAGCCAAATCCAATGCATCGTAATAAGCCAAACGATTTTCAGCACGAATGATGACGGGTAGATAGTCCGCTTGCATTAGGATGAGGTTACTCAACAAGCGACCTGTACGGCCATTACCATCACTGAATGGATGAATCTTCACAAATTCATTATGGAACATAGCTGCACGAATCACTGGATGATATTGGTTAAATTCTTCACTATTAAACCACTGAATCAATTCCACCATCGCTTCCGGCACTTTGATATGGTTAGGTGGCGTTGTTGATGCTCCACTAATTACAACATTTTGTGTTCGATACGCTCCTGCATCTTTCACAGTATTTTTCGTCACTAAATAATGGGTTTCTTTAATAATATTTTCAGTTAAATCTGCATCGCTCTGAATAAGAGATTGGATATAATCAATTGCTTCCTGGTGATTGATAACTTCTAAATGCTCTCGCAACGTCTTGCCCTGACCAACTGTCAATCCTTCAAGGATGACCTTAGTTTCATTCAATGTCAACGTATTACCTTCAATAGCATTTGAATGATAGATCCATTCAAGATTCATAGCTTCTTGCAATGATGAAAGTGTCAACTCAGGCAATGGACGTAAGCTATGGATCTGATCTCTCAAAGCATCAATCTTATTTAAATTTTCATTAATCATATCTATTCCTTACCTATATTCTTTTAATCATTCAAAATTAACTGTAATTCATCCAAAGCAGCACGATTACCCTTTTGGGTTGAGCACTTATCAAGAAAATCACTCCACCATTGCAATACTTCCCTTTTCTGTTTGATATATTTGGCTTTATTGTAAATCGCACGCGTTTTATTTTCATCAGCGTGAGCCAAACATGATTCAATCACATCTCTATTAAATAAACCTGTTTCATTCAAAATTGTTGAAGCTAAATGCCTTAATCCATGAATTGTTGTATCAATTCCATGCCTTTTAGCCAATGTTAATGGATATGAGATACTCATATGATCAACAAAATTACTTCGTGGAAAAATATAGGTACCACCTTTACTAAGAGTTTTCATTTTATCTAATATAGCAATAGATTGGTGGGATAAAGGAATATAGTGATTGCGATCTACTTTCATATCCTCACCTTCAATTACTATACATTGCTGTTTTTCATCATATTGATCCCACCTAGCTGTTGCAGACTCAACGGGCCTTGTGATATTTCTAAGGATGAATTCAGTACATAACCTACCTGATAAACTTACCTTTTCATTCTGAAACAACTCAAAGAACTGATAAATTTTATCTTGATCTACGGATTTATAGTTTTTAGGCTTTCTAGTTTTAAATGCTTGGTTTGATACCTGAATAACAGGATTATATTTACATAAACCTCTCGCAACAGCAAAATCAAATGCCATCTTAATAAATGATTTAGTTTTAATTAATTGAGCTAGTGCTTCTCGCGCTTCGACTGCTAAAAGAGCATCAACAACATGCTTAGCTTCAATTTCATGGATTTTCATATTTCCTATTTTTGGAAATACATCAGCAACCATTGTATTCATTGCTCTTGTATGATGACACTTTGAAACACCATGCTTCCAACGTTCATACCAATCCATAAAAACGGATTCATATGTATGATTACTGCTGGTTTGAATAGCTTCACCATTGATTAACTGAAGCTTTAATGCATCACGCTTTATTCTTGCATCTGCTAATGTAATTAAATTTGCATCACCAATCGTATATGTTTTTCGTTTTTTATTATGATCATGATAATCAAAGCGCCAAACTTTATTCCCACTAGGGTGAATACAAAGCTGCAAGCCATTACCATCATATAGCCTATAAAGTTTTGCTTGCGGTTTAGCATCTTTCACTTGCTTAACCGTGAGTGGTACAATGATTCTAGCCATAATAGTAGTATATCCATTGAGTAAAATTAATATACTACCACTTATACTCCCATTTTATTCTAAAACAAACCAATTCAACCTAAACCATAAGCAATAAAAAAGCCACTTAAACTCAGTGTTTTAGTGGCTTTCCGTCAAATACTCTTACTCAGTATTTATGTTATCTGGTGGAGGCGGCGGGATTTGAACCCGCGTCCGAAAACTATCCATCCTTGGTACTACATGTTTAGCCAAATCTTCAATTTAACTGTTTCCCTTCCGATTGGCAGGATGACAAACAGCTGTCCCAGTTAGGTTTCGAGAGGGAGCTCCTAGGCAAACATCTCTCTAGATCGTTTAAGTTGACTGATGTTACCACCGAACGAACACAGTAGTAAGATCAGTTAGCAGGCTTAAGCTGCTAAAGCGTAGTTATTATCGTTTGCAATTATAACTGATTGCCGCGTTTTTACGAGACTCTCGACCTTCTCGACATGCACCTCAAACTTCAACATCCCCGTCGAATCCAAGAACGCCCCCGTTTGAAACTTTTCAAATTGTAACACAAAAACAGCAAAACTTCTTCCAAATCGTTAAGGTTAAACACAAAAACTTTCTCGGGAAATTTTACTGTTCAAAAATGGTGGCTCGAGACAGAATCGAACTGTCGACACGCGGATTTTCAATCCGCTGCTCTACCAACTGAGCTATCGAGCCTTTTTGGCTTCTGCTTAAATGGTGGCTCGAGACAGAATCGAACTGTCGACACGCGGATTTTCAATCCGCTGCTCTACCAACTGAGCTATCGAGCCATTTATGCGATGCATCATCGCTAAGCAGGTGAGCATTAAACACTATTCGTTTCGTTTGGTCAAGTGCAAGATATGATTAACTTTTAATCATATACTATTTTTATCTTTTTTGTGACCTAAAATATACTATACATATCCTATGGAACCCATTGAAATGCTATTAGCAAATCTCGATAAATTAATAAATGCATCCATTACTGCAGGTTTAGATTCTGCTCAAGTTTTGATCGTAAAAAATGAAAAAATTATTAAACATTCTGCATATGGCAATGCTAATTTAAATACTCTGTATGATATTGCATCTTTAACGAAAGTATTTTCTTTGACTGCTTTGTATCAAGTTTATACAACTCAAGGCAAAATCAACTTAGATTTAACATTAAAAGAGATTTTTCCTCATTCTTTTGCCAATCAAGCGTTAATTGATAAAGCAAATATTACAATAAAAATGCTTTTAGCACATGAAGCAGGCTTTGAACCTAATCCTCTGTTTTATGACAAAGCTTATAGTGAAGAGCTTTTTTGTCAAAATAGAGATCAGTTTTTAGAAAAATTACTCAAAGCACCGTTGATTCATACACCACAATCTCGCTCCTTATATTCAGATGTAGATTTTATGCTACTAACTTTTATTTTAGAAAAGTTATTCCATACACGCATAGATCATTTGTTTGAGCAAACCTTCCCTGAATTAAAAACTCAACGTATTTGTTACCAACCTTTACGACATGGCTATTCACAGTCAGAAATCGCCCCAACAGAATTACATGGCAATACTCGCGATGGATTCATTCATTTTAATAATATCCGCACTGAAACTATTCATGGTGAAGTACAGGATGAAAAAGCTTATCACTGCATGAGTGGAATTTCGGGGCACGCAGGTTTATTTGCCAATTGCGAGGCGCTCTACTCTGCTTTACAGCTCATGAATATTCCACCTGAATTTTTACAGAGCCAAGATGATGATCCTAGCTTTGGTTTAGGCTGGCGCTTAAATAAAGGCGGTGATATGGCTTATCATTTTGGTCATTATGCTTCTGAAGAAGCTTATGGCCATACAGGATGGACAGGCTGCGTTCTAGTCATTGATCCCAAATATGATCTAACAATTGTCTATTTAACCAATAGAAAACATAGTAAAGTATTGAATCCTTCACTTAATCAGCATCGCTTTTTGGGTGATACTTTATGGGCAGGACAATATAAAAACATCATGAACGAAATCTATCGATCACTAGGATTAAATCAATGAAGCGATCTAGCAATTTACTGATTCAACTCATCATCGTCATTACATTAGGTGCTTTAATGCCACTCGCATTCGCGCCATTTAATCAATGGTGGTTGGCACCATTATTATTGGCAGGATGGCAATTAACCATTCAAAAATCCTCTCATACTCGCAGTTTTTGGCTCAGTTATTGCTTTGGTTTAAGCCTATTTTCAGTTGGGCTTTGGTGGGTCAGAATCAGTATTAATCAGTTTGGTGGTGCGCCTTTACCATTAGCCATTTTGCTAGTATTTGTTTTGTCAGGCTATCTTGCCATTTATTATGGTTTATTAGGCTATATCACTCAAAAACTCAATTTAGGCATTGCAACACGTTATTTACTGTTATTTCCAATCACTGGTGTTCTATTAGAAGTATTGCGCGCGCATGTTTTTACGGGATTTCCTTGGTTAGCCATGGGCTATTCATTAACACCCACGCTATTTGCTCAATATCTATTCCCCGTATTTGGTGCCTTGATCAGTAGCTTTGTAGTTTATTGGATTGCTGGCGCACTATTATTAATCTTCACTGCTTTTAACCAAAAATCCTTAATGCCTTCATTGATTGGTATTGCTTTATCCTGTCTAATCATTACTGGCAGCACAATAAGTTTACAGAAATATTTAAGTGATCCCATTCAAGATCAATCAGAATCTATCAATATTGCTCTGATTCAAGGCAACATTACTCAAGACCAAAAGTTTGATGCTAACAGCTTTGAAGCATCCATCAATACTTATTTATCTTTAACGGATAGCGTAATGACTCAAGCCAATTTAGTGATTTGGCCAGAAACAGCAGTGGTTGCCTATTATCATCATATGGGCGGATTAATGACAAACCTTCGTCAATGGTCTGATTATAATGATACTGAAATTCTGCTTGGCATTCCTAGAAGCCAACAATCTCAAGAATTTAATGCCTTTTTACATTTAGGACAATCCCCAGAACAAGATCAGTTCTACGATAAATATCGATTATTACCTTTCGGTGAATATATTCCATTGCCTGATGTTTTTGGCATTTTCTATGAATGGGTAAATATTCCATTGGCTGGTTTTACAAAAGGCGCACCTGAGCAAGCGCCATTCACATTCTCACAATTTTCTACACAAACAACTGGCTCCATCTGCTTTGAAGCTGTTTTTGGCGAATCTTTACGCTATCAAGCCAATCAAAGTGGTTTCTTAGTGAACATCAGTAATGATGCATGGTTTGGGGATTCTCTTGCACCTTGGCAACATTTACAAATCGTACAAGCACGCGCCATAGAATTTGCACGCCCCATTGCTCGTGCAACCAATACAGGTTTAACTGCATTTGTTGCAGCAGATGGAGAAATCATTGCAAAAGCACCACAATTTGAAGCCACAACATTATCAGCATCTATTACAGGTAAAAATGGTTTAACTGCTTATGTGAAATATGGTGACAATCCTTGGATCATTTTGGCAAGCACACTATTTTTATTCACCATCATTTTATCCTTAAAAAATCGTTATACTAAAAATAAAAGAAAATATTAATCTATAGGATTATCATTATGAAAAAATTATATTTAGCACCATTATTATTGATCAGTTCATTACTAAGCAATCTCTCTTCAGCCAATGATTTTGATGTTAAAAATGATTGGTACTACGAAGGTTTGAATAACCCCACAAAAGAGACAACGATCCACATCACCAATCCAGCAGGTGAAGCATTACAAAAAATACAAACACAATTCAATGAAGAAGGTTTCATATCATCGATCACGTATGATGAAGATTTACAGCAAATCTTTGAACCTTATCAAGGCAAAACTCGAACTATGAAGTTTGCTTATGAAGCAGCTGGCGAAGAACATTCTCAAACACTAACAACACAATGGTTACAAGCCAATCACGTAAGATTTGATGATGGTGATTTAGTCATTGACACATTTTATGATGATAAAGGCAATGCAATACGCCGAGAATTATTCCTTGATGGCACAGAAACACCTGAAGAAGTGATTGAATATCAATATTTAGACAACAGCATACAGCCAACAGATCCAACCAATCAGGTTGTTATTCTTAATCTCGAATATGATCAATATGGCAATTGGGTGAAGCAATCGGAAGAAAATCCTTATGATCAACGCATCATCCGCACGCGCACCATCGAATACTATCCATAATTTGCCAATTCCTCACAACCTTTACATTCTCTATACAATTTAGACTATTTAATTATATATAATTTTCGTCACTTATATTGAACTGGCCCTGTTTTATGAAAATCAAAAACTTTAAAAGAGCGATCTTTTTAATGATCGCGCTTGCCATTATTGGCATTGTTATCTATCAAAATTATTTCACCCAAACGCCCATCAGTTATTTAACAGATTCTGTTAAAAAACAGGATCTGGAAGTGACCATTTTAGCTGATGGAAAATTAGAAGCTTCTCAACAAGTTGAAGTGGGCGCTCAAGTTTCTGGGCAAATTAGAAAACTCCATGTAAATTTAGGCGATACAGTCAAAAAAGGACAACTCATCGCAGAAATTGATGATTTACCACAACAGAATGCAGTGAAAGATAGTGCAGCTCGCCTAAAAAATGTAGAAGCATCCAAAGTTGCGAAAAAAGCGCAAATCGTCAATGCCAGAATCACACTACAACGCCAACAAAATTTAATTCGCCAAAAAGCCACAACGCAATCTGAAGTAGATATTGCTGAAGCCAATCTCCTAGTTTTAGAAGCAGAATTAGAAGCATTAGATGCACAAATCGCTCAAGCTAAAATTGCTTTAGACACAGCACAATTAGATCTAACTTATACAAAAATCATTGCGCCCATTGATGGCGTTGTTGTCGCTACAGTTGTCAAAGAAGGACAAACTGTTAATTCAGCTCAAACAGCACCGACGATCGTTAAGATTGCTGATTTAGATACGATGAATATCAAAGCACAAATTTCCGAGGCAGATATTACTAAAATTTCACCTGGAATGGAGGCTTACTTCACTATTTTAGGCGAACCTAAAAAGCGTTATCCTGCACAATTGGAATCAACTGAACCTGCGCCTGAAAAATTTCAAAACAGTACTGGCAATACAGCAACAACAGCAAGTACCGAAGCCATTTATTATAATGGTATTTTAAAAGTGGATAATCAAGAACATCTGTTTCGTATTGATATGACAACGCAAGTTTATATCGTCGTAGATAGCGTTAAAGATCAATGGGTCATCCCAACGATGGCAACACGCTTTAAACCCTCATCCATTGAAATACCCCAAGAAAAATTAGCCAAAAATGAACGATACATTTGGGTCAAAGATAGCACTGGAAATATCTCGCCTAAAAAAGTAATTTTAGGTATCAGCAATAATATCTATACCGAAATAATCTCTGGACTCAATGGTGATGAACAAGTGGTTCTTTCCGAATCACTGGGAGATATTAAATCTGGCCCTACTCGCATGCGCATGAGGTAATATCCATGCCATTAATTGAACTCCAAAACATTACACGCTCTTTTCAATCAGGTGATACCACAGTCCAGATACTCAAAGGTATTGATCTCACGATAGAAGAAGGGGAAATGGTCGCAATTATTGGTGCTTCTGGCTCTGGTAAATCCACCTTAATGAATATTCTAGGTTGCTTGGATCAAGCTTCATCTGGCGACTATATTTTTCATGGTGAAAATATCGGTCAATATGAAGATGATCAATTGGCTAAATTGCGTCGTGAACACTTCGGATTTATTTTTCAGCGCTATCATCTGTTATCGACACTTCATGCTGAAGGCAATGTGGAAGTTCCCGCGGTTTACGCAGGATTTTCACCCAACGAACGAAAATCGCGCGCAGATGCACTATTAACGGCATTAGGCTTGCAAGAACGCATTAAATACTATCCAACACAGTTATCTGGCGGGCAACAACAGCGTGTCAGCATTGCGCGTGCGCTGATGAATGGTGGCGAGGTTATTCTAGCAGATGAACCAACAGGTGCTCTGGATAGCGAAAGTGGCGAACAGGTTTTAAAAATTTTACAAGAGCTGAATCAAGCTGGGCATACTATTATTCTTGTCACTCATGATAAAAATGTTGCCAATCATGCGACACGAATCATAGAACTCAAAGATGGCGAGGTCATAGAAGATCGAAAAAATACCCCACCACAACCAGAAACAACTCATCCTTCAGTTCAATTGCCTCAACTGAATCGGCAAAAAAGTAGCGACTGGCTATTATTATTGGATCGCATCATTAATGCTTTTAGGATGGCTTTAATCTCTATGTCAATGCAACGCATGAGAACATTCTTAACCATGCTTGGCATTATCATTGGCATTGCGTCTGTTGTGCTGGTTATAGCTTTAGGGCAAGGCACAATGAATCAAATTCTTAGCAATATTAATTCTATGGGTACAACCACTTTAACCATTTATCCTGGCAGTGGCTTTGGTGATGCAAGATCTGGCCGAGTTCGTAGTTTAACACCTAATGATGTCAACTTCCTCAGTGAACAATCTTTCATTAAAAATGTCACGCCTGTTGTCAGCACTAATGCTTTGGCTCGTTATGGTAATTTAGAAAAGAATGTCTCAGTTATGGGCGTTGGCACTCAATATTTTAATACAGAAGGCTATACACCATCTGAAGGCATTTTCTTTGATGAGGAGAGCGAAGAAAAATTAAGCTTAGATGTCGTCATTGATGAAGCCACTCGCGATGAATTATTTACAGATGGTACGAATCCTATTGGCGAAGTGATCACACTCAATCGTTTACCTATGCGCGTAATTGGTGTAGCTTCTTCTAAAAATCAACGCTCTGGCGGATATAGTAGCCTAACTGTGTTCATGCCCTACTCTACAGCAATGAAGCGCTTATTAGGCCAAAGCTATTTGCGCAATATCACTGTCACTGTTCAAGACAATATGGATATGAAGCTAGCAGAACAAACGCTCACTGATTTAATGATCCAACTTCATGGCACAAAAGATTTTTTTATTTTCACAGCAGATTCATTTAAAGAATTGGTAGAAGAGACAACCTTTGTGATGCGCTTTCTGATCTTCTCAATTGCTATGATTTCCCTAATTGTTGGTGGTATTGGCGTGATGAATATCATGTTAGTTTCAGTGGCTGAACGCACAAAAGAAATCGGCATGAGAATGGCTGTTGGTGCGCGTAAAAGCGATATTTCAATGCAATTCCTCATTGAGGCTGTTTTAGTTTGTTTATTGGGTGGTTGTGTTGGTATTTTAGTCGCTTATGCAGCAGGCTATGGCATTAATCAATTAGAACTCGATTTAAGCGTTGGCTTCTCAATGATTTCCATTATGGTGGCATTGGGTGCATCTACGGCCATTGGCATGATGTTTGGTTACTTTCCTGCTAGACGAGCTGCACAACTTGCCCCAATTGAAGCATTAGAAAGATCATAAGCATCGTAATCTAAATAGAAATATAAATAGAAAAAGCTCTCTTCCTACATAGAAGAGAGCTTTGATTCATAATGTTAATCTTAATATTAAAGATTAAGGCTTAATCTTTGCAGATACCGATTCAATATCTAATACATCAAATTTATGTGGTAATCCCCACTCACTCACATAATCATCACTTGCAGTAGATTGAATTCTAAAGAAATATGTACCAGGTACTAATTGTTCCACGTAAATCTGATTTTCTGGCAATGACTTTTCAAAAAGAACATTCTCAAAGTTTACGCTATCAGATATTTGAATAAGATATTGAGTACCTGCTTCCAACGGCGCCCATTCTAACTGCACATCTACTTTCTTAACATTTGCTTTTTCTAGATTTGGATCTTCCAATAAAATTCTAAAATCTTTAGTTGCAGAGAAAGGTCCGCGCATGCCTTCTTCATCAATCGAAGCAACTCGCCAAAAATAGATGCCAGATAATAAGTCTTCGGGCTTATATGATGATTCTGTCAAATTGTCTGCATCAATCACAATGTCTCTAAATTTATCATCTCTCGCCACTTGCAGATAGAATGTTTTCGCTTCATCATTGGCTTTCGTCCAGTTGAATGTCAAATGACGCAATAAGACTTTTTCATCTTGAACTGGCTTATCCAATACTGCTGCAAATGGGCGAGCATTTAAAATAAATTCATACTTAGCAGGTTGACCTGTCACACCATCTTGATCAATCGCACTCACCATCATTTGATAACGACCATCTGGTAAATCGTTGCCCAATAAAACATTTCCTTCAGAACGCATGCTCGATACAGCATCCTGTTCATCGCTACCAACTGGAATGATTTTTGTTGCATATCCCACAACATTCTCTATAGATTCAACTGGAATATTGATTGGCACAGCTTCGATCAATTGAGGAAAGTTTGCAAATACTGGCGGCGGTAACATTTCTACATGCTTTGCATCACCATCTTTAGAAATAATGATCGCCTGACCTGCGAGTAATTCAGCAGCATCACCTGCTTGTGATTTTGCCGCAACTTTACCTGACACAACCTCAGTCACGCTATCTTCATCTTCTAAACCCATACGAAATACAGTTCCGCGTACAGATGTCGTGGCTGTTGCTGTCTTAACTTCATAGTTCGTATTAGAAATTGGACTTGAGTAAACACGATTTTCTAAACGTCCTTTATCCAATTTCAATTTGATATCACTCAAAGAACCATCGCCCAATGCGATCAAATCACTCAAAACCAACTCGCTGTCACTTTGCAACAACAAACGAGAACCATCTTTGAATAGAATCGTCGCCAAGCCATCTTCGCCTGTAATAACAGTATCACCCGTTGTTAAAACCAAGCTATCTTTTTCTGTAAAATCTTGACCAAACTCTAAGGTTTGTTTCTCGCCATTAATAATTTTCACTTGCCCAATCGCATTCACTAAAGTTGCTGTTGATTGATTAGTTTTTAGCCATTTTCTAGGCACTTTAATCAATGTACCTGGCTCAATATAATCATCATTCGGTAAGTTATTGATCTTTTTTAACTCAACCCATAATTTAATATTATGTAAATGACGTTGAGCAATATTCCACAGACTATCACCTGGAATCGTTTTGTATAAAAAAATATCCTCATTCGCTTGCATAGGCGCTATCTTTTCTGTTTCTGCTGATGCAACTGAAAATAGAAGCGCAAGGGCTATCATGGCATGAAGCCATGTTCTTATTATTATTTTCATGATACTTTTCCCCTAAAGAACGTTAATAACTATATATTTTATCTAAACAATAGAGCCGTTAATAGAAAATCTGCCGCTAACACTAATAATGATGCTTTAACAACTGTCGCCGTTGTTGAATTAGCAATACCACTTGAAGTTGCACCGCCAATCAAACCTTCACGAAGTGCCACTAAATTACATATTAATCCAAAAACGATACTTTTGATAATAACACCATTAAAAATATCGTCATAAAACACAACTGATGACTGCATCTGCGACCAATATCCACCACCATCTAATCCTAAAACTTCTACAGCGATGTAATAACTACCTAAAATACCCACATCTGAAAAAAATATGGTTAGGATAGGCACGACAATAATTCCCGCCATTAATCGCGGTAATAAAATGTAACGATAAGGGTCAATGGCCATCATTTCATAGCTTGACCACTGCTCTGTTGCACGCATCAATCCTATTTCTGCTGTCAAAGAAGAACAAGCGCGCCCTGTATATAATAATGCTGTAAAGACTGAAGCCAATTCACGAAACAGCGCCAATGCAGTCACAGTTCCCACAGAAGCTTCGGCACCAAAACGCACCAAATTCACATAGCCTTGAAATGCCAACACCATGCCAATGAACATCCCTGATAATAAAATGATCGGCAAAGACAAAATGCCCAACTGATAAACTTGGCGGACAAATAAATTTGGCTTTTGAAACAAATAAGTAAAATGGCGAATGATGGCAAAAAATAAAATAAAACTATCACCCAATGATGAGATAAATTGTAGTGTTTTCTGCCCTATTGATTCAATAAACTTCATGATAATAGATCATCCTTTAGGGCTGTTGTTGGTAAATTAAATGGCACAGGACCATCAGATAAACCTTCAATGAACTGTTTCACCCAAATATTTTGATCCGCTTTAATTTCTTCTGCTGTGCCATGTGCAATAATTTTGCCGCCACTTAAAATATAAACATAATCAGCAATGCTTAAAACCTCTTCCACATCATGTGAAACTATGATGCTGGTTAAGTCCAAAGCATCATTCAAGTTTTTAATTAATCGCAACAAAACACCCATAGAAATCGGATCTTGTCCTGTAAAAGGCTCATCATATAACAATAACTGTGGATCCAATGCAATTGCGCGTGCTAGTGCTACGCGTCGTGCTTGACCACCTGATAAAGATGATGGTTTTGCATCCTTCAATGCTCGCAAACCAACTGCTTCCAGCTTCAATAAAACTAAAGTATTGATGAGCTCTTCCGAGAGCTTTGTATGCTCTCTTAATGAAAATGCAACATTATCGAACACTGACATATCCGTAAATAACGCACCTGATTGAAACAATAATCCCATCTGTTTACGCAAATCATATAGCTCGTTACGTGATAACTGATCTAAATGTTGATCCATAACCGTAATCGAGCCTGATTGAGGCAAAATTTGCTTTGTCATCAATTTCAATAAAGTCGTTTTCCCTGTACCAGAAGGCCCCATTACAGCTGTAATCTTGCCTTTAGGAATGGATACAGAGATATTATCAAAAATGATACGCGGTCCAAACGATAGCGATACATCTTTTAAGCTGATCATTTCAGACATTACAGCTCCTAGTTAAATTTTTCCAAAAATGCTTTAAATTGCTCAAAAATACTCACAAAAGCTTTATGGTACAGCTCGATTTTTTCAGGCTCATAAGCGTTACTATTGCGTATATTATTTTCCAAAGCAGTTGCCAATTGAACAACATCATTCAATTTCACAACATTCGCATTACCGCGCAAAGTATGTGCAATTCTGATCAAATCATCATGAGCTTTAACATCCATCGGTTGATTCATCAATTCTGCTAATTCAGATTCTAGATTGGTTAAATCTTCACGAAAAGCATCAATCAAATCTTGATCAAAAGAAGCTGACTCAACATTTTGTGTCATTGCAGATTGATATTTTTGTAACAACTCTTTTGCACCATAAACCACATCTGATACAACTTCACGGTTTTCAAAATTCATATTACTAATGTATTCAATCGCCAAAGAGACTTCCATAAGCTCTTCTTGAGATAAAGATACAGTCATAAAACCATCAGTAAAATATCGAGTTAAATTATGGACAATTGACAAAATCCCTTCTGCTTTAACAGTATCATACAGTTTTTGTTGCAATACTCTCAGCTCTTCAGGATCTTTTGTATTTGTAACTTGTTCGCGAATTTTACGGTATTGTGATACGAATAATTTCAATGCTGAATGTTTTGCACTGATATATGCCCAATTTTGGGTTTCGTTGTATGATAATGGCACAGGCTGCTCGCGACGCAACCATAAATCAGATAAAAAGCTTTCTAAAACCCAAAACTCACTCACAATTTCATTGAATTGAATATTATTGACAGGTTTTTCAATCAATTGATTGAAAGATTTTAATAAATCTCCTGTCAAAAGTGACAATCGTTTTAAACCCATAAAGTTCAAGACATTTTGAAGTTTCTCTAAAAAAGGAATCGATTCTGCCAAACGTATACGTTGCGCCTGATCCAAATAGACGCGCTCTAACTGCTCATGAATTTTCACCAATTCATCTTTCAACGCTGCACCAAAACGCTTATAAACAGCTGGTGAAATTGAATAAATATCTTGCATTAAGACATTTTTCTCAATGAATTCATTACCTTCATTCAGCGTACGAATCATAGCAACCAAATCATCACACACATTTGCTTCAGCATGCTTTTTTGACAATAGCTGAGACAAACGGCCATCTAACTGCGCTAAAATTCGATGCGTATCCACATCACAAGCTTGCTCATTTCTTAATAAAGCTTGAACATAAAAAGATAGCAGTAACCAATCTCTTGCATTCAAATTAGGTAATATTGAGGAAATATCACGACTCAAAGCATTCAATGCATTCAATGGCACTGTTTTATCCGTGCATCTGATCATTAAGATCAATTGTTTTTGATAAAGCGTTCGCAATACTTTTAATAAAGTTACATTAACTTCATCTGATGATTTATTGGCATCTGCATCATAATCTTCCACAATATCTGTTTCAACGATGAAACCTAGATCTTGGTAAATCTCTAAGCTTTGCTCTAAAATCAAACAATAACGAAGTAAAAAGCTTTCATCTGCACCTTCTCCAAAGGCAGATAAACCTGAAACTTTTTCCATAGCTTGCTGAGTATAATCTGAAGCTTTATGCCAATTAAGTACTACAAAAATATTCGCTAACTCTTCTAAAGCAACACTGATATTATCTTTTTCTTGCTCTTCATCATCAGAGTTTTCTAATAGAGTTTCTAAAGTATTACGCAAACTATGCACAATATTTTTCAATTCTTCTACAACTTCTGCATCAGTTAGTTCAATTGCATTATCACTCATTATTATTCCTTCAAGTCTCTATTTAACTGATCAATTTCTGAAATAATCAACATTAATTCCTGCTCAACTTCACGATAAGCGACCACAGAATCATTCGTATTACTCACAACATTGGCGAAAAATTCGTCAATTAAAATGGAACATTGCTTCATTTTCATGAGCTCTGTTTTACGATCTGTAAAAAATTGTAGCTGTTTTTTTAAAGTCGTTCTTAAATCATCTAAATTAATATTTTGACCATCTTGTCTCAATAACGCTAAATCGTGGGTGAAAGCTTGCTCTAAATATTCATAAGTGCGATCCATATCCTTCACTAAATGATTAAAACTCGTAGCAGCTTGCCTTACTTCTCTACCTTTATTTAGAATATGATCACTTTCATTATTTAATGATGCAACAATTTCTAATTGTGGTAATAGACGCGTTCTCAGCACCATAAAGCGATCTATGATCCCCATAACTTCATCAATTCTTTGCCCTCTTGCATCTTTTTCTGATGCTATCGACAATCTCGATTTATTTAAACGTAAGAATAAAAATGAAAAAATGATGAAAAACAATACTGTGCCAATAGATGCAACCAATGATATTAAAAATACAGAATGGTTCGTGACTTTAATGTACTCTTGCTGAGAAACATAAGCATTATCAATGGTGGATTGCAACAATGTCTGGATATGATCTTTTTCTTCTTGTAATCGCATCTTCATCTGATTGAGCATCACAATGCCACTTGCATCCTTCACAAGCTGTGAAACATCACGAGCCAACTGATTAAAAATAAATTGCGACTCAATGATACTCTCTTCTTCAAGTGAACCTTTAATGCTTTGAACAGCATCGGCAGGCGATCCTACCAACAACACGTTCAAACCTTTTTGTACAACTGTCAAACTTTCTGTTAAATCAGAAATAGTTTTAATTTCCACTTGAGAACGGCTATTGATGACGTTATTGATATTAGCATTTAAACGGACAATGGAATTTGCTAATTGATCAATATAGCGTACAGTTTCGACGCTGACAGATCTTGCATCGGATAGTTGATTAGAAACAAAAGATAAATTTTGATAAAGAGATTGGCTTGCATTATCCACACGAAGTTTCAATTGAATGGCATCATTCATAGTTTCAAAAGCGACATTTTGCTCTGACAACTGTTTTTTAAATCCACTCCAAATGATTTGAACACTTTTGGCATCTTCACCAGTGACTTGATTCAAACTGTCTGTCACCGCTTGAATTTTTTCTTGTAATAAAGCATCATTTAATCGACCGCCTTGAGCTTGCACGCCGATATAATAATCAATATCACGCACAGCATCATAAGCTTTAGATAAATGCTCAACATTCTGATTGGTTTGATATTTAGGTAAACTCACAAATGCAAAAATGATGAAACCAACCAACAATAATCCAAAAATAACAAATGTCACAGCAAGCTGTTTTTTTTGTTTCTCATAAGGATTATTCACTGGTTGGTTGATAGCCAATTCCGATCCACTCTCTTCAATCACTGAAAAATCCTTTATTATTTAAATTTTTCGATCACGCTGATTAAATCGTCACGAGTAAACGGTTTGGTAATAAACGCATCACAGCCTGCTAATTGACCTCGAGCCTTATCAAAAGCACCATCTTTACTTGTTAGCATGATGACAGGTGTCTTAGAGAGCTCAGATGGAGAACCTTTAATAATCTGACAGGTATCATAACCATCTAAATTTGGCATCATAACATCCATAAAAATCAGATTAGGCTTAACCTCCTCAAGATGAGATAAAGCATTAAAACCATCAATTTCGGAAACAACCTCAAATCCTTCTTTGGATAAGATTAATTCTGCCGTTTTACGAACAGTACTACTATCGTCAACTACCATGATCTTAAAATTATTCGCCATTCTTATATTCCATTATCTAACTTGCAGAAAAACTATTGTAGTGCGCCATTATATCTATAATTTCAACTTTCACTATGACTTTTCTTCAAATTTACCACGCAAATATCTAAATAACAAAGTTCTGCTACGCGATTTCCCACCTTTTTTCATTTCATTAATGGAATTACGAACCATTTGCCTCATATATTGAAAATCAATATCATCTAGCTGCTCAACAATCTCATTATTCACAGAAGCATCTTGATTCAATAAGCGTTCAACTTTATTTTCCACCCACTTTTCAACCATTTTTTGCTGCTCACTGCCTGAACGCATATACTCTAAACGTTTAGCTAACTGATCATAATCCTCATCATCTAATTGACGCATCAATTTACCAATCAACTGTTTTTGACGTTTCAAGGATGAATCATTACGCATTTCTTGCGCTAACAAGACAGCATCTAATAAAGTATCTGGTAAATCTAAATTTTCTAAATCACCTTTGGACAATTGAATTAAAGTTGTGCCAAGTGCTTGCTTAGCATCCGCTTCTCGCTTCAATTGGCTTTTACTTGGACCATAATCAAATTCATCTTCATGCATGTTTATTTCTCCTCATAGCAAAAAGCCTGCAACTATGTGCAGGCTTCTAAAATATGGCGTCCCTACGGGGATTCGAACCCCGGTTGCCGCCGTGAAAGGGCAGTGTCCTAGGCCTCTAGACGATAGGGACATATTTTGGCTTTTATACTCAACCAAGAGTTTACTGCTTACGAATCCACCAACTTACTAGAGTTAAGTTGGCGTCCCTACGGGGATTCGAACCCCGGTTGCCGCCGTGAAAGGGCAGTGTCCTAGGCCTCTAGACGATAGGGACGTAATTCTAGATTTTTTATACTCTAATCTAAAGAGTTACTACTAAAATCGAATCTTCAACTTGTTAAAGTTGGCGTCCCTACGGGGATTCGAACCCCGGTTGCCGCCGTGAAAGGGCAGTGTCCTAGGCCTCTAGACGATAGGGACGTTATATTGGTGGAGCTAGACGGTTTCGAACCGTCGACCTCTTGCATGCCATGCAAGCGCTCTACCAGCTGAGCTATAGCCCCAGATAAATCTGGTAGCAGTTAACTTCGAATAACCAACCTAATCAAAATTAAGCTGGCGTCCCTACGGGGATTCGAACCCCGGTTGCCGCCGTGAAAGGGCAGTGTCCTAGGCCTCTAGACGATAGGGACATTTCAGTTTCGAAGTTAGTTCGTCTAACTGAGGTGTTGCATAATATCAAAAAAAATTAGGGTGTCAACTTTTTTTTTACAAAACACCAGATTTTTCTTTCTGCTCCTCAATTTCTTTGCAATCAATACACAACTCAGCCGTTGGACGAGCTTCTAAGCGTTTGATTCCAATCTCAATCCCACAAGTTTCACAATAACCATAATCATCAATGGTCAATTTGTGCAATGTTTTCTCAATTTTGGCGAGTAGCTTTCTTTCACGATCACGCGTACGCAATTCTAAAGAGAATTCTTCCTCTTGACTTGCACGATCATTCGGATCAGACAAAATTGTTGCGCCATCATTTTGCATATTCGAGACTGTTTTTTCACTCTCTTGCATCAACTGTGCACGCCAACCATTTAAGATGCCACGGAAATGAGCTTTCTGTGCATCGTTCATGTATTCTTCACCCTCTGATGAAACGTAAGGTGTGAAATTCTTAAATACGGTTGGATTATTATTATTCATTCAAAACATCTCCATCTTGCGTTGTAAATTTAGTGCAGTATCAAAGCATAAATTTAAGAAAATAGAAAGATATATGTAAGTTTTTCGCTAAAAATTAGCCTCATTACAACTCCTTATATTCTCCATCAATGCTTCCTTCCCTCTTCTGATTTGCATTTTGTGCACTATTTTGTTGTTGATACATCTGTGCCGCTTGCTCATTAAACATTTTTTTGATCTTTCTCATTTTGAAGTAAAGATACAAATAAAAAATCACAGCAAGAATAGCACCGATCGCTAAAATTCCAAGTCCCAATGGAATGATCAAAATTAAAAAACCGATTGTCCCTAAAGCAAATAAGACTTTTTGCCACAATGACGCTTGTTTTCCATTAATATAGAGCTGTTTCATATGCCCTCCCTCTTCTTCATTCCTATCCTAAAAAAGGCATAGTATAGTATGCATCACCTTTTTTAAAAAAAGCTTTTACAAAATTTACGACTTCCCTCTTCATTTCAGGAGCTTCCATGATAAATCAATTAACTATCACTTTCCCCGATGACTGGCACATTCATTTACGCGACAATGACGCGTTAAAAACAACAGTGCCACATGCCGCAGAAAGCTTCAAACGTATCATTGTTATGCCAAATACAACGCCACCTGTGAAAAATCGACAAGATGCCGAAGCATATCTTGCGCGCATTCAACAACATATTCCGAAAGGCTCAAATTTTCAACCTTTAATGACGCTCTATTTAACACCAGAGACAACGCCTGACATTATTGAAGATGCTAAAGCATCAGGCATTGTTTATGCGGTTAAATTATATCCAGCTGGCGTGACAACAAACTCTACCGCTGGTGTTTCTTCATTGAAGAATCTTTATCCAGTCTTTGAAAAAATGGCTGAAGTTGGTTTACCTTTATTAATCCATGGTGAAGCAAGTGATCCTGACATTGACATTTTTGATCGTGAATTAACCTTCATTGAACAAGAATTAAAACCATTACATGCAGCGATTCCAACTTTAAAAATTGTGTTAGAGCACATTACCACTAAAGATGCTGTTGAATTTGTACAAGGTGCAAATGAAAATGTAGGTGCAACCTTAACACCACAACATCTTCTATTTAATCGTAACTCATTATTATCTGGCGGCATTAAACCGCATTTATATTGCCTGCCAATTTTAAAGCGCGAAACACATCGCCAAGCATTGATTGAAGCTGCAACAAGTGGCAATCCTAAGTTTTTCATTGGAACAGATAGCGCACCACATGCACAAAGCGCCAAAGAAAACAGCTGTGGCTGTGCAGGTTGTTATTCAGCATTAACAGCAGTTTCACACTACGCTGAAGCATTTGAACGTATGAATGCATTGGATAAATTAGAAGCATTTCTAGGTCATTACGGTGCAGATTTCTACGGATTACCAAGAAATGAAGAAACTATCACGCTTGTACGTGAAGATTGGACACCGCCAGAATCATATCCTTATCTAGACGATCAAAAATTGATCCCTCTCGGCGCAAAACAAACTCTAAAATGGAAAGTTAAATAACCTTACTGAGTCTATAGTACAACTGCTCGATCATTTTGGTGGAACAGTTGTACATTCTTCGTCTACAATGACAAATTCCAATAATAAATAGAAGAGTTGATACAGTGAAATATCGCAGCCCAAAATCAACAAAGAAATTTTCGCGCTTCATAGCTTTGTCCTTATGTGCATGGCTACTTTTAGGTTGTATCGCCGCGCTGATCGGCTTCTATTACCATTTTGAATTAAACTTCAAAACAAACTTCACACAAATCAATAGCTATTTGATCATCTATCAACAACGTACGTTGATTTTTTATTCAACTTTAGCTGCCATTGCATTATTTTTACTCATTATATATATAAGAATATTTTCATTAAATACTCATCAGTGGCCGAAAATCGTCTTAGCACTGATCCCCACAGTATTTGCTGCATCCTTAGCGATCTTAATCTTTAATATTGATCGCGTTGTTGTGGATATGAACATCCCTCTCAATAAAGGCATATTTGCGCTCAGAAAATATTTACAAAGCTTCTCTATTGAATCATTGAATCAAGCGATCACTTCTCTGCCTTACCAATTGAATTCTATTAAATTCCCTTTATACAGTGCGATTTATAGTTATCTTTTAATGTTTACAATAATGATATTGATCCCCATGCGTTTAAATTTGAATTTTTCTACCTTATGGAGAAAACTGAATGCATGCCTGACGATTCTATTCATCCTTGCATTTAGTTACAGCGCCTATCATCTTATAAACAACTTCCTGATCAATGATCCCTTCGCACCTTATGAGCAACTTTTACAACTTCGATGATTGTTATGAAAATTTTTAGCATCATTTTTGTCACATTATGCCATGCATTATTATTAATGACGCTGATTGGCGCAGAAACAGAATTGTTAATGGCGGACTTATCATCCGAAGGATTAACAGAATTGAATGTAGAACCAACGGCATTTAAGCCCCAATATCGACATCAAGATGATGCTTATGTCATTACTGTTGAGTTGAGTGATTGGACATATCCAACACTTACGCAGGAATCACCTATTGAAGCACTAAAAAGTACTACAGAAATTATTCCTGCGCCAATTTCCCAAGAGCCAAACCCTCCTGAAATCAAACCTGAGCCACTTATAAAACCCACACCAAAAGTCACAAAAAAGCCCATACAAAAACCAACAACATCAGTAAAACCTGCCAACAGTACACATAATCAAAAAGGTACAGGATCAGGCAATCGTAATGCCATTGGCAAAGGTACAGGAAAAAATGCGATCGATGGTCCAGCAGGTTTCGCTAATGGCAATAGCGATCAAACCATTCTTCGTAACATTCAGCGCTGCTATCCTTTGATTTCTCGTAGGCGCGGTGAACAAGGTTTAGCAATTGTGAGAATTCATGTGGATGCCAATGGTAACTCTACAAAAACAGAGATCATACAATCCACTAATTTTTCCCGTTTAGATAAATGTGCGATAGAATCGGTCAAATCATTAAAAGTCAAACCTAGCACTAAAAATGGTAGCAAAATACCTAGCTATTTTGATCAACCCATTCGCTTTCGTTTAAATTAACATAGATAAGGACCTTATTGTATGATCGCCCTTTCTGCTCACAATCTATCTGTTCATTCTGGCGATAAGATTCGCCTAAAAGATCTATCCATAGAGATTGAAGCAGGTAGCAGAGTTGCAATCATTGGACCCAATGGCGCAGGTAAAAGCACAGCATTACAAGCTTTGTTACAACTTATCCCCGCGCAATTCACTGATTTGATATATTTTGAGCAATCAGCACAATCATTATCTCGGAAAGCTTTAGCAAAATTAGTCGCTTATGTACCCCAAACTCATCCAACATTACATATCACTGTTTGGGATTGGTGTGTTTATGCACGCTTTCCTTATCAAAAACTAGGATTCTTTTTATCCCAAGATGAATTTAATGTGATTGAACATATCTTAGAAAGCACTCAGCTCATTCAATATAAAGATACACCATTGTCTCACTTAAGTGGTGGAGAAAGACAACGCGCCTTCATTGCAGGTGCATTATGCCAAGAAACACCCATCATTTTTTTGGATGAACCTACCAACTTTTTAGATCCCAAACAAGCTCACGAATTATTAACACTCATTCATGACACATCTGTGAATTTAAATAAAACCATCATCTCCGTCACACATGATGTGAACGAAGTCATGCACTATTTCACACACTGTTTAGCCATTAAAAATGGTCAACAATTATTTTATGGCAAAACTCAAGATGTCATTCACTCTGACAATCTATTTGACCTATATCATTATCGTTTTACAGAAGCCACAAGCGAGCAAGGAGTGATATTTTGGTAAAAACAACTTCTCATCGTTTGATATTCATTGCCTGCTTTGCATTCATCAGCATTGCAGCACTAATCATTACACCGTTTATTGGCATGGAAAATATTTCCCCAAAAATGTTATGGCAAGATTTGCCTGCCATTCATAATATTTTTTGGAACATTCGCGTGCCACGAGTGATGACAGCATGGCTGATCGGTGCGATGCTGGCATTATCTGGCATGGTTTTCCAAGCCATTTTACGCAATCCTTTAGCCGAACCATTTACGTTAGGCATTGCAAGCGGTAGCGCCTTAGGTGCTGCTATTTATATACACACAGGCATTACATTCTCTTTTTGGTTATTCTCAGGGTTATCTTTTGCAGCATTCATCGGCGCGACACTCATTACATTCCTAATTTACTCACTCAATAAAAATACTTTAGAATCTGTCTCTCGACTGCTATTAGTTGGCGTTATTTTAAGTTTTTTCTGTAGCAGTTTAGTGATGGTCATGCAAGCCATTGGCCGACCACAAGATAGTTATCGTTTAATGCAATGGATGATGGGCACAATTGCTAATGTGAGTTACCATGAAATCGGCTCATTACTCATTGTCATGTTCATCAGCACAATCACCATTGCACTATTCACGCCTAAATTGAATCTATTAAGCGCTGGCCATACCATTGCCATCACACGCGGCATTAATCCTGCCTATACATTTATCCCATTATTCTTTTTAGTGAGCTTAATGATGGGCACAATGATTGCCGTGAGCGGCCCTATTGGTTTTGTCGGCTTGGTTATCCCCCACATTGCCCGCCAACTCATTGGCCATGATCATCGATACTTGTGGCTCGCTGTCATTTTTCTAGGCGGTGGAATTTTAGTGCTGGCCGATCTTGCAGCGCGCTTACTATTTGCGCCCTCTGAATTGCCTGTTGGTGTTATTACAGCCTTACTTGGCGCACCTTTTTTCATCTTAATTTTAATCAAAGATAAAAAAAACTAATTCTTGTATAATCAAAAAAACCACAAAGGGGAAGAGAGTGAAATTCTCTCACGGACCCGCCATCGTAATGCTTTTAAGCTAAGTCGGAATACCTTTGTGCCACAACAATTATTAATTCCTCGCGGACTAGGACAAGGTGTTTTATGAAACTTACTCCATTATCTATGGCACTTGGTGCTATCTTTTTTGTTACGCCTTTCTCATTGGCACAATCAAGTGATGACAAACAAGGCGTGATGCAATCTTCCGAAAATAATGAAATTGTATTCACAGCAAACCGCACAGATCAAAAATTAGATACTGTTGGTTCAACCATCAATGTTATCTCTGAACAACAATTAGAAAATGCTCAATATCAACGTGTGAGTGATGCTTTATCTAGCGTGCCTGGCATCAATATTACTAGAAGTGGTGCTAATGGTCTTAGCAATGCTTTCATACGTGGTATGAATAGTGACAATATTTTAGTCATGATTGATGGCGTGATCGTGAATGATCCTTCAAATACAGGTCGTGGTTTTGATTTCAGTACGTTAGATACTTTAAACGTGGAACGCATCGAAGTATTAAAAGGCCCACAAAGCACTTTGTATGGCTCTAGTGCAACAGCTGGTGTTATTCAAATTTTTACGAAAAAAGGTGGACCACAACGCACAACTGTGACATTAGAAGGTGGCAGTTATGAACATGTTAAAACAACCGTCCAAACTCAAGGCCAAACAGATACTTTAATGTATTCCTTGGCTCTAGGTCTAAATCAGGAACATGGTATTTCAACAGCTGATAAAAAATTGGGGAATACAGAACGTGATCGCTTTAAAAGTCGCAATGGCTCATTTTATGTGAACTATGCACCTTTAGATTGGATCAACTTTGACTTAATGGCTCGCTATGATCAACAACGTACAGATTTAGATAATGCTTATGGCTATTATCCAGAATTAAATATATACGGACCAAAAGATGATCTTAATTACTATCAAGAATCTAAACGCTGGTTAGGTCGATTTGCCATCAATACTATTCTCTTCGATGAAAAATGGTTAAGTTCTATCATTTATGATATCAGCCAAACAAAGCGTAATTATTATAATGAATCCTTTTCTAAATCTGGTCAAAGCGAATATCAAGGAAAACAGGATACTTATACATGGCAAAACACTTTGACCTTAGATCCTAATTTCCAAACATTATTTGGTGCATCTTACAGCAGAGAGAGACTCACCCAAACAGGTCTTGATCATAAGAAAAATATTAACACAAAGAGCTTCTACATTGATCAACACTTAAATTTTAGTGATAAATTCTTTAATACTGTGGGTTTACGCCATGAAAAGAATTCTCAATTTGGTGATAAAACGACATATCGTTTAACTTCTCGTTATAACATCAATAATTATGTAGCAGTTAAAGGAAGCTATGGTACAGGCTTTAAAGCACCAACATTATATAATTTATATATGCCTAAAGATGATTGGGGGAATAAAGGAAATCCTCATCTAAAAGCTGAAACAAGTAAAGGTTTTGACATCGGTTTAGTATTGAATCCGATTGATAATACAGAAATTAATATCACTTATTTCCAACAAAAAATTGACAATAGAATCACATGGGTTTCAGACCCAATTACGTGGGCTGGTACCTATGAAAATAAAGACCATTCCAAATTTAAAGGCATGGAATTCTCAAGCAATACTCAACTCAATGATCAATTAGCATTTGGGCTAAATTACACTTATACAGAAGCTCGTGATTATAAAATTGAAAATAATATCAAAACCAGCACGAAAGCAAACCGTGTACCAAAGCACATGGTTGGTGGACATATTAATTTTAAACCAACTGAGCAGTGGAATTTATTTGCTGAAGCAAAATACAACGGCACCGTTTTAGATGGCGAAAGAAACCTAAAACCATATTGGATGGTTAACTTAGCAACTGATTACAAAATCAATGATGATGTCAGCATCTATGCACGCGTGAACAATCTTTTAGACAAAGATTATTATACCATTTGGGGCTATGGCCAAAAACGCATCAATGGTGCAATTGGTGTCAAAATCTCATTCTAAATTAAAGTAATATCAGTAAAAAAGAGGGTTCTGCCCTCTTTTTTAATCTTGCGAGATTTCATAAGGTTACAACTTTACAATGAAAAAACTCTTATCTTTATTTGTCATTTCTACTTCATTATTAAGTACATCTGCATTGGCAGTGAATGAAAAATGTCAGCGCATTATCTCTTTATCACCCACCATTACAGATACATTGTTATCATTGGGATTAGAAGAAAATATTGTGGCTGGTACTCGCTATGATCGATTACCCAAAAATAGTTCTATTCAACAAATTGGTGGCATGTTAGATCCCAACTATGAAGCCATCACCCTACTTTCTCCCACAATTATTTTTGCGGACATTACTGAAGATAGCCCACAAAAGCGCCGTCTAGATACTTTAAAATTAGATACAGAACTACTCACGTTCAATTCAATTAAAGATATACAGCAGTCATTGCAAGCCATTGGCGATATTTGTGGCATAGAAACACAGGCTGAATATAAATTAACTGAACTCAATCAAGCCATCGAAACCATTCAACTCAAAAATCATTCACCGAAAGTACTGATGTTTTATGCATATGAAGGTGATGATCATCTCAATCAATTACCACAACGCGCAGCAGGTAAAAGCTTCCACCAAGATATTTTAGAGGCTATTGGCGGGCAAAATGCCTATCAAGGTAAACTGAATGCACCAATCATGTCACAAGAAGGCATTTTGATGTTGAATCCTGACATTATTTTGTTATTACAAGGAGATCAAGCCAAAGAGTTGGATGATACAAGAACAATCACCATAGAGCGCATTCAGCCCAATTGGCGTGCTTTACAGAACCTCTCTGCCATTCAAAATGGCAAAGTGTATCTTATGAAAGGTGAGCCAACATTTATTGCCAGCCCAGATGCAGTAATCGCAACACTCAAAAGCCTCTATACTGTGTTATCACAATAATGATATAACTTAAATCATAACCATGATTAATTGTGAGGAATCAACATGAAACAGACACTATCAGCTTTTCCGTTAACGCCTTTAAAGGATGACGACATTGATCTTGCATCATTTTCAAAATTATTACACAGATTGGTAGATGCTAAGGTTGATTCCATCAGTATTTTAGGTTCCACAGGATGCTATCCATATTTGGATCGATCATCTAAACAAAAAGCCATCCAAGCTGCTGTTGAGCAATCTAACGGTATTCCTATCATGGTTGGGATTGGCAGCTTAACCACAAAAGATGTACTAAATAATGCCAAAGATGCACAGAAACTCGGAGCATCTAGCATTATGCTGGCCCCTGTCTCTTACCATAAACTCACAGAGGATGATGTTTTTACACTTTTTAAAACTGTCGCTCATGAAGTTTCGCTGCCCATTTGTTTATACGATAATCCCAGCACAACTAACTTCACATTTTCTGATGATTTATATGCGAGAATCGCACAGCTTCCCAATATAGATTCACTCAAAATTCCTGGCATCGCTCAAGATCTAGAGATTTCTAAACAGAGGATTAATACTTTAAGATCCTTGTTACCTAAACATATCAAAATCGGTGTCAGCGCTGATAGTTCTGCTGCTTGGGGAATTTTGGCAGGCGCTGATATTTGGTATTCAGCTACAGCTGGCTTATTACCAACCATAATCCAAAAAATATTCCATGCCGCCCAAAAAGGTGATATCAAAGCAGCTGAGCAGCTAACCAATGATATGCAACCTTTATGGTCATTGGTTGTTCAATATCAAGGTAGTGTACGTTGTATTGCCGCGATGGCTGAAATATTAGGATTGGTTCAATCACCTTGCTTGCCAGATCCAATTCACCCCATTAATGCTGAAGCCATCGATAAACTAAAGGCATTTTTAAAAGATCAAGCCATCATTTAAATAGCGCTCCACAATAATTGCCGCAGAATGGGCATCCAATTGCCCTTTCTTGCCTTTTTTGGATGGCTTCATATATTGCTCACTTTCTTTAGATGATAAGCGTTCATCCACTTCTTCGACGGGCAAACCAAACCGCCCATGCAAACGATTCATAAATTTACGGATCTTTCTCATGTGCTCAGTTTCCGTACCATCTGCGGTATATGGCATGCCAACTACCAATAATGTCGGCGTCCATTCTTGGATGTGTTTTTCAACTTCATCCCAATCAGGTTGACCTTCATTGGCTTTTAAAATAGCAATGGGTTGTGCTGTATTGGTTAAACGATTACCCACAGCCAAACCAATATTTTTCACACCAAAATCAAAACCCAATACTATTTCTTCCATATTTTCCTAAACCTCAACGAATTAACATTTTTTATTGTATGAATAAAAAGACCCTGCCACAAGGCAGAGTCTTCTTTATATTCAAATGAGAGAACTAATAATTAGTTAAATGATTTACGTGCATTAGCAAACATTCTGTACCAACCACTGAACTCTTCATTCCATTCCTCAGGCTTCCAACTTAACTGATCACGTTTATAAACACGTTCAGGATGTGGCATCATGATTGTTGCACGGCCATCTTTCGATGTTAAGCCTGCGATCGCATTTGGTGAACCGTTAGGATTCAATGGATAACGATCTGTGACTTGCCCTAAACCATCCACATAACGTAACGCAACATCTACCTGATCAATATCACCAGCTTGGAACACAGCTTGACCTTCACCGTGACTGACCACGATCGGCATCACTGAGCCTTCCATGCCTGATAAGAAAATTGAAGGTGATTTTGGCACTTCAACCAATGATAAACGTGCTTCAAATTGCTCTGAATTGTTACGTTCAAAACGAGCCCAATGCTCAGCACCTGGAATAATTGCAGCCAACTGACTCATCATCTGACAACCGTTACAAACACCCAAGCTTAATGTGTCTTCACGTTCAAAGAATGATGCAAAATGCGCATGCAATTGCTGATGGAACAATATTGATTTTGCCCAACCTTGACCTGCACCTAAAACGTCACCATAACTGAAACCGCCGCAAGCAACCAATGCTTGGAAATCTTCCAAAGAAACACGACCAGCGATTAAATCGCTCATGTGAACATCTTGTGCCTCAAATCCTGCACGATGGAATGCTGCCGCCATTTCAACATGACCATTTACACCTTGCTCACGCAATACAGCAATGCGTGGTTGTGCGCCTTTATTAATATATGGCGCTGCAATATCTTCGTTCACATCGAACGTTGTTTTCGCAAATAATTTTTTCAAATCAGGTTCAACGATCAATTGGAATTCACTATCTGCTGAAGCTGGATTATCACGTAAACGCTGCATGTGATAGCTCACTTCCGACCAAGCTTTCTGTAATGCGATGCCTTGCTCATTCAAGATTGATTGACCATTTGCAGAAACTGCCAATGCATAATCATCTGAAATCTGACCAATTGCATGAACCAAATGCTCGATACCAAATGATTTCGCTAAATCAGTTAAAGTTGATACAAAGCGATTGTCCACTTGTAATACAGCACCCAACTCTTCATTGAATAATGCTCTGACAACTGATTCATGTGCAGAAAATTCTGCTTGTGCTGCCAATACAGAAGTTAAATCTAATGTTGCGCCTTTTTGTGCTGCAAACATCATTTCTGCAATCGTTGAAACCAAACCACCATCACCACGATCGTGATAAGCCAAAATTTGATCATTGGCAATCATTGTTTGCATCAATTGGAAGAAACCATCTAAATCAGCGCTATCAATATCAGGAGAAACATCAGACAATTCACCATTCACTTGCGTCAACGCAGAACCACCCAAACGACCATTACCATTACCTAAATCAATTAAGAACAGCGTGCTGTCTTTTACATTTTGCAATTCTGGCGTGATTGTTTTGCGGATATTTTCAATCGATGCAAATGCAGTGATCACCAATGATAATGGTGCTGTGACTGATTTTTTCTCGCCATTATCTTCCCAAACTGTATTCATTGACAATGAATCTTTGCCTACAGGAATGGATAATGACAATGATTGACAAAAGTTAGAAACAGATTCCACTGTGCGATACAGCTTCTCATCTTCCCCTTCTAAACCACAAGGTGCCATCCAGTTGGCAGACAATTTGATTTTATTCATCTTGCCAATGTTTGTTGCTGCAATATTTGTGATTGCCTCACCCACAGCCATACGACCTGATGCTGCTGCATCAAACAATGCTAATGGCGCTTTTTCACCCATTGTCATTGCTTCACCATGTAATGTATCAAAGCCCATTGCTGTTACAGCAACGTCTGATACTGGCACTTGGTAAGGGCCAACCATCTGATCTTGATAAGTCAAACCGCCTACAGTACGATCACCAATGGTGATTAAGAAGCTCTTATTTGCAACTGTTGGCAAGCGCAATACATTGTATGTGCTTTCCACTAAATCAATCTTATCTGCGTTGAATGCAACAATTGGACTTTCTACAGTATGATCTGTGCGTGTTGTTTTTGGTGGCTTGCCCAATAATACATCCAATGGTAAATCCACTGGCTCATTATCAAACAACTCATCTTTAACTTTTAATAAGCCATCATCTGTCGCTGTACCCACAATTGAGAATGGGCAGCGTTCACGTTCACACAATACACGGAAACGATCCAAATCTTCTGGCAAAATTGCTAAAACATAGCGTTCTTGCGCTTCGTTACACCAGATCTCCATTGGACTTAAACCTTCTTCTTCCAAATGGATTGCACGAAGATTAAAGATTGCGCTTCTGCCTGAATCATTCACTAATTCGGGGAATGCATTGGATAAACCGCCTGCGCCCACATCATGAATAGAGATGATTGGATTTGCATCACCTAACTGCCAGCAACGATCAATCACTTCTTGTGCACGATGCTCGATTTCAGGGTTACCACGTTGTACTGAGTCAAAGTCTAGATCTGCGCTATTCGCACCTGTTTCCATACTAGAAGCAGCACCGCCACCTAAGCCGATCAATAAACCAGGCCCGCCCAATTGAATTAACAAAGCACCTGCTGGGAAAATACCTTTTTCCACTTGCTTCGCTTGGATATTGCCTAAACCACCTGCGATCATGATTGGCTTATGATAACCGCGCACTTTACCTTGATAAGGTGCTTCAAACGTACGGAAATAACCCAATAAGTTTGGACGACCAAATTCATTATTAAATGCCGCGCCGCCCAATGGACCATCCATCATAATGTCAAATGCACTGCTGATGCGGTCTGGCTTACCATAACCATTCGCATCATACTGTTCCCATGATTGAACATAGTTAGGAATCTGCAAGTTAGAAACACTGAAACCTGTCAAACCTGCTTTTGGACGTGCACCGCGACCTGTTGCGCCTTCGTCACGGATTTCACCACCTGCGCCAGTTGATGCACCTGCAAATGGAGAAATAGCTGTCGGATGGTTATGTGTTTCCACCTTCATCACAATGTGTGTGAGTTCTTCATTATAGTTATAAACACAGTTTTGTGATGTTGGGTAAAAACGAGGAATTGTATAACCTTCAATGATTGAAGAGTTATCACTATAAGCAACAATTGTGCCTTCAGGCGTTTTCGCATGGGTGTCTCTAATCATTCTGAATAATGATTTAGGTTGCTGAACACCATTTAACACAAAGTCTGCATTGAAAATTTTATGACGGCAATGTTCTGAGTTTGCTTGCGCGAACATCATTAACTCAACATCAGTTGGGTTTCTACCCAATTTTTGATAGTTTTCGTATAAATATTCAATTTCATCTTCAGACAGTGCGAAACCAAATGTTTTATTCGCAACAACAAGCGCTTCACTCCCTTGACCTAAAATATCAATCGATTCAAATGTACGTGCTTCTGTATGATGGAATAACTGCTCTGCATCTTTAAATGACGTCAATAAAGATTCTGTCATTCTGTCATACAATAATGATGACCAAGATTGTAATTCAGCGTCCGATAAATCGCCCTTCAAAACAAATGCAATTCCACGCTCAATGCGAGAAATATCATCAAAGCCACAATTGTGTACGATATCTGTAGCTTTAGAAGCCCAAGATGAAATCGTGCCAATGCGAGGAGTAACTAAGAAGAGATGTTCGCTAGAAGATAGCTGAGGAGGAGTTGTTTCAGTGGCTGTTAGAATAGCCGAGAGAGATGCTACAGAGGATGAATCTAAAGGTTGTTTACTTTCTATGAAATACCAATAAGTTGCGGTGATATTAATATCAGGTGGTAAGCCTAATCTTGCCGCATTTTGCCTTAACTTATCCAATCTAAAGTCGGAAAGCGCCAGTGAACCACATAAAGAAATAATCGAGGACATTACATTACTCTCAAATAAAGATGGTCAGAGAAGCGCAATATCATACCCTACTTCTCCATCGAAAAAAACTGCCGATTATAAAATACTGAATGAATATTTATAAAAATCACACCTTAACAGGCACATCCCACATAGAAATGTTTTCTGCCATATCCCAGAACATATATTCGTAATAACTTGTATTAACAACAATATTTTCTAACTTTCTCTTCAATTCTGGTGATGCTGTTTCACCAATACGATCAATCAATTGAATACACTTTTCAGCCAATGCTGTAAATTCTGCTGAAGAATAAGTATTCACCCAATCACCATATAATTCATGTTCTTTGGATGCTGGATTTTCCGCTAATGCTTTTCCGATATAGTTATAACTCCAAGCACATGCCAATACTGCTGCAATCGTACTTTCAACGCCGCCCAAAGATGCTTGGCTTAACATATAACTTGTGTATGATGTCATTGTCGCTGAAGGCTCCGTTGTTTCTAGCTCTTCCGCTGAAATCCCGAATTTTGCAGCATATTGACGATGCAAATCCATTTCAAAACTCAATGTGCCATGCAATAATTCACCAAATAAGCCCATTGTTACTAGATCATTTGCTTTAGATGCACCGATTGCAAATAAACGAGAATATTCGATTAAATAAATATAATCTTGCTTCATATAATGGATAAACTTTGCTGTATCCAAAGTACCATCACCAATGCCTTTGACAAAAGGATGCGTTAAATATGATTGCCACAATGGCTCTACTCGATTAAAAATCTGCTGGCTAAAAGAAATAGTCATTCCGATTCCTTACATCAATTCATTAATAAAATATTAAATAATCAAATTTTCATACATAATAAAAATCCGCATTTGACTGCGGATTTTATCTTAACTCATATCAAATGATATATATTATTTTGCCATCTCTTTACGAGTTTTCTTCAATAAAATATTATTGTTCAAATGCACTGCAACTAAGAATGCGATTACGCCAGGTACAACCCAGCCCATAGAAATATCATTCAATGGTAACATTTTCACAAAACCTGCTGTTGGGAAGAATACTGTAGAAATGCTCACAAACAATACAACATAAGTTGTGATCTGCAATTCAATTCTATCCAATGGCACCAATAATTTATCAATGAAAATTAAAACAATTAAAGTAATTGTGATTGGATAAACAATCAACAATACAGGAATTGCACCTTTAATGATTTGTGCTAAACCTTGGTTAGCTAAACCAAAACTGATCAAAGTAAAGATGATCGCAAATTGCTTATAAGAAATCTTTGGCAATAAACCATGAAAATAACTACTGATTGATACGATCAAACCAATTGCTGTTGTTAAACATGCCAAGCCAACAATCACACCCAAAACAACTTTACCAACACTGCCCATTGTTAAATAAGCAACTTCAGTCAAAATGAATGTACCACGATCTTGTCCTGTTGCCGCCAATGCTGCTTCATCAATTGGAAAGTGATTACCGATCCAACCTAATGACATATAAATAATCCCCAATGCAACGCCTGCAATTAATGCAGCATATGAAGAATATTTAAATAGATCTTTCTGGTTATCAATGCCATAAGCTCGTACGGCTTTCAATACAATGATTGAGAATGCAACGGCTGCAATCGTATCCATCGTTTGGTAACCTTCTACGAAACCTTTAGCAAAAGGAGCTAATTTATATGCATCATCCACATCCACAATCGCAGTATCTAATTTAGCAAATGAGATAATGATTAAAATAACCATTGTCACTAATAAAGCTGGCGTTAAAATTTGTCCAACGCGATCAACGATTTTAGTTGGGTTATAACTCAACCAAAATGCTGCCGCAAAAAATACAACTGTATAAAAGAAAAGCCCAACTTTACCCACCATGTTTAATGCTGTTACAGATGCATCATTCGCATAAAAAGTGGCCTTCAAACCTTCTGCAACACTTAAGAATAAAGAGTGTAAAACACCACCATCTGCTTTAATTAGTGGCACTAATGCCATTTCATATGACACTGTTGCTGTTCTTGGAATGGCAAAAAATGGTCCAATGGTTAGATAAATCGCAACCATGAAAATAACAGAAAAAACGACACTAATGCGTTTAGTTTCTGTAATGAATCCTTCTTCAGAGAAAGAGCCCGCGATGATACCGAGAAGTGGTAAACCAACACCTGTGATAACAAAGCCGATAATTGCAGGGCCAAATGCGTCCCCACTCAACCACCCTGCATTGGGTGGGAATATTAAGTTTCCTGCGCCAAAGAAAATGGCGAACAACATGAACCCAATGGCTGTAATTTTTCTAACCGTCATAGTACTCTCTAATTTTTCAATTTAGTCAATATTTATTAAGATCGTCTTGGATAAAGACACTGTTTACTTTTGATAAACATAATAGGAAAACCTTTTGGGTATATTAATAAATATCACGAAATATTAGAGAGCTCAAGTTAAAGCCATTTAAAAAATCGTTTATGATTGATAATCAATCAATTCTTCATTGACATCTTCAATTAATTCCATGCCACCATAAATAAAGCCAGAATAGATTTGAACGAGCTTAGCGCCTGCTTTTAATTTCTCTACTGCATCTTCACCTTCCATAATTCCGCCTGCTGCAATCACAGGAATAGATGAAGGCAAGTTTTCAGTCAATACTTTGACAACTTGCGTTGCTTTTTCTGTTAATGGTCCGCCACTTAATCCACCCGCTTCATCAGCATTTTCTAAACCTTGTACTTCCGCGCGGCTCAATGTGGTATTCGTTGCAATTACGCCATCTAATTGCACCGCTTTAATCACTTCTATGGATTCTAATAATTCCTCTTCGCTCATATCTGGTGCTAATTTCACCACCAACGGCGTATATTTTTTATGTTGATCCGCTAATACAGTTTGTGCTGACTTTAATGTTTCTAACAGCTGCTGTAACTGATCTTTCCCTTGTAAAGAACGTAGATTTTTCGTATTCGGAGAAGAAATATTGATCGTAATATAATCCGCTAATTGATAAGCTTTTGTTAAACAAATTAGATAATCATCTGTTGCTTTATTAATCGGTGTTACAGCATTTTTACCAATATTCACACCAATCAATGGCCCACCTGAATTATTTAAGCGATATTCTTCTAAATTTTTTAATAGATAATCAATCCCTTTATTATTGAATCCCATACGATTAATGATCGCTTTTTTCTCTGGAATTCTAAACATTCTTGGCTTAGGATTACCCGATTGTGGCAATGGTGTCACAGTACCAATTTCCACAAAACCAAAACCCATTTTTGCCCATGCCGACAATGCTTCACCATTTTTATCTAAACCCGCAGCGAGCCCAACTTTATTTCTAAAGGTTAAGCCTAATACTTCTGTTGGATCATCTTGCAAAGTTTGTTGCACGGGCAACAATGGCAGTGTTGCAATCGCTATATTATGCGCTGTTTCAGCAGGAATGGTTAATAAAAGTTTGCGGGCAAAATCCATCATGAGGAACTCCTTTTCTCTCGTTCTTGCTGTCTTAAATGTAAGGATTGTAACCAAACCTTTGATTGCAAAGGCTGATTACCTAATAAGGGCTGTAATAAATAACGCATCATGCGTTTATAAATCAACAGTAATTCTTTATCAATGAGCTGATGATCATTATTATCTGTAATCTCATTAATTAATAATATATTCTTTCCCAAAATCGGAAAGACATGGGTTTTAGTTTTAAATTTACTAAAACCATTTTCTACACATAAATGATAAAGCAGATTGTCCACAAAGCCATCGCCATCACTATCTGTCCATAAATCTGGCATTACGCCCAATGACTCCAAAAGCGTTCGTTCAAAACAACGTAACATCCACTCTTGTAAGACATTATCGCCAAACTCCAACGTTTTAATCGCACGCCAGTAATGTGTGAACAATGCTGAATCTGCATGATTTTTAGACAATAATCGTATTAACAATTCATTCAAATAATAACCTGACCAGATATTCAAACCTTGAATTGAAGAGGATTGTACTGCGTCGTAATCATCAGAGAAATAGAAAACTTTACCTTCTTTGAGATGCCATTTCCCCAATTGAAAAATCTGATCTGAATATTTATTTTTATGTGATCGATTAACTAAAACTGAAATTTTTCCATGGCACTCAGTAAAAAGATCGAGTAAAACTCGATCTTCTTGGTATGCTGTTTTTTTTAATAAAACACCTAAGGTTTCTGCCACAATTAATCTTTATTACCCATAGAAGTTAAAAATTGACCAATCAATCGCTCTATGACAATGGCTGATTGCGTCAACTTAATTGAATCACCATTCTCTAATGGCATTGGCGCACCGCCAGGATCAAGAGCCACATATTGTTCACCCACTAAACCAGCTGTATAGATCATCGCAATGCTATCTTTAGGAATTTCGTACTTTTCATCTAAACGCATCTCAACGATTGCTTTAAAATCTGCAGGATCCAACGAAATATGTGATACACGACCAACACGCACACCACCAATCATAACTGGCGCTTTAATTTTTAAAGAGCCTACATTATCAAAACCTGCTGATACAGTGATCTGCTTACTAAAACGGCCATCCGTACTACTTGCTGTAAGTGCGAGCCATATCAAAGCAACAACACCAAAAATCACAAATAGACCGACAACAAAATTCATTACTCGCATATTCATAATGCTCTCACTTTTACAAAATCTTAATTATTCTACTACTTTTCTATTGTTTATGCATTGCCAAAGCTTTTTGAATCGGTGCAAAACTTCGACGATGCGTTGCTAGCACACCTAATTGTTCAATTGCTTCCATATGTGCTTTAGTTCCGTAACCTTTATGCTTCGCAAAACCATATTCAGGATAAGCTTTATCTAATTCGATCATAGATAGATCACGTGCCGTTTTTGCTAAAATACTCGCAGCACTAATTTCTTCGTGCAATAAATCACCTTTAACAATCATTTCACACTGATATTGGATGCCAAATTTAGGATTTTGATTACCATCCACACGAACTAATTGCGGTGCAATTGCTAACCCCTCAACAGCTCTTCTCATAGCTAAAAATGTCGCTTGTAGGATATTTAATTGATCAATTTCATCAACTGATGCAGAGGCAATGCACCATGCTTTTGCTTTTTGCTTAATCTCTTCAGCGATGACATAACGCTTTTTTTCAGAGATTTTTTTAGAATCCGTTAAACCAACAATGCCATGATCAATCTCTAAAATAACAGCTGCAGCATACACATCACCACATAATGGGCCTCGCCCTGCTTCATCTACACCAGCAATAAGTTGAATATCATCGTCTGTAGAAAATAAATCTATTTGCATTAAATTGAATTCACAAGTTTATTAATAACGGCTTGAGCTGCTGCTTTATCTGCATTTAATCGTAAAGATTCATGCACTTTTAAATATTCATCCATCAAAATAGGATCATTCACTTTTCTAAAAGCATCTTGAACCATGGGCGCTAAACGCTCTGCAGAAACATCCTCCTGAAACACTTCGGGCACCAACTCTTTCTTAGCCAAAATATTAGGCAATGAGAAAAAAGGCGTTCGTACAACTTTTTTTGCAATATATGCAGTAACAGAAGAGAATTTATAAGCAACCACCATTGGTTTTTTCAGCAACATGGCTTCCAATGTAGCAGTACCTGATGCTAATAACACAACGTCAGATGCTTCCATTGCCAAACGAGAATCACCTTTGAGTATTAAAAAGGCATTGGCATAAATCTCTGGCAGTGCACTCACTTCTTTCTGAATTAAACCATATAAATGATCTGTTGCAGCTGGAATAACAACCGAAATGGTTGGATTTTTTTCTAATAATAATTGTGCGGTTTGGACAAAGATTTTCAATAACCTTGAAACTTCACTCACTCGGCTGCCTGGTAAAAGTGCTAATATTTTTCTTTGATTAGGTAATCCTAATGATTCTCTAGCTTTTACAGAATCAGGCTCTAAAGGAATTTCATCCGCCAAACGATGCCCAACACAAGCAGCATCCATTTTATGCTTTGTATACAAATCCACTTCAAATGGAAATAAACACAAAACTTTATCCACTGATTTTTTAATTGTAAAAATACGTTTCTCACGCCACACCCAAATGGATGGCGACACATAATGAAATGTTGTAATACCAATTTGCTTAACAGAATGGGCAACTTTTAAATTAAAATCAGGGGAATCGATACCAATAAAAGCAACGGGCATTCTATTTTCAGCTTCCTTCACCAATTGCATTTTTAAACGCAATAACTTAGGTAAATGAATTAACACTTCAAATAAACCCATAACAGATAGCGTTTCTATGGGCGCAAGGCTTTCAAAACCTTCAGCAATCATCAAAGGACCGCCCACACCAAAAAATTCGGCGTGGGGGAATTCTTCCTTCAATGCTTTAATTAATCCTGCACCTAAAATATCACCAGATAATTCACCAGCAACAATCATAAATGTCGGGGACGATGATATTTCTTTCACACAGAACCTCTATCGTACGATACCGCGTTGAGTATCAATTTCTAAAAAATCCACCATTTTTTGCAAATGTGGGAATTCAACAGCTAATTTCTTAATCTCTACAATGGCTTCTTGCAAAGTTAAATTTTGACGATACAAAGCCTTATAAGCTTTCTTCGTTGCAGAAATAGCATCTGCATCAAAACTTCGACGACGCAAACCTTCAGAGTTAATACCTGCAGGCTCAGCACGATAACCTGCTGCCGTGATGAACGGCGGAACATCACGATGAATGCCTGATGAAAATCCTGTAATCGCACCTTCTCCTACACGGCAACGCTGATAGATCATTGAGTAACCACCAAGGATGACATCATCCTCAATAATCGCGTGCCCTGCTAAAGAAGCGCCATTGGCAAAGATTGTTCTTGAGCCAACGATACAATCATGGGCGATATGACAAGTCGCCATGATCCAGTTATCATCACCAATTTTTGTCAATGATGCATCTTGCACTGTGCCACGATTAATGGATACATATTCACGAATCGTATTACGATCACCAATGTGTAGCTCCGTAAAGTCGCCTTCTTTGAATTTTTTATCCTGAGGTACTTCACCAATTGAGGAAAATTGATAAAAAGTATTATCTTTACCAATTGTAGTATCAGCACCAATCACAACATGAGAGATCAGTTTAGTACCATCACCAATCTTGCTGTTTGCCCCCACAATACAAAAAGGCCCGATGGTAACATTTTCACCAATTTCCGCCGTCTCATGAATCACAGCAGTTGGATGAATTAAATCTTGGTTTGGCATAATTTTATCTCCTTAATCCAATAGAGTTAAAAAGCCTCTTGACGCATACACATAACTTCTGCTTCACACACAACTGCGCCATCTACCTTCGCAACACCAGCAAATGACCAAATGCCACGACGTGCTTTTAGGAATTTAACTTCAATTTCCATTGTATCACCTGGCTCTACAGGCTTTCTAAAACGTGCTTTATCAATACCTACAAAATAATAGATTGAATTTGGCGTTGCATCTTCACCTGCTGTTTTATATGCCAAAATCCCTGTTGCTTGAGCAATTGCTTCTAAAATTAATACACCAGGCATGATTGGCTTAATTGGAAAATGCCCTGTGAAATAAGGTTCATTGTAAGTCACATTTTTACGTGCAACCAATGATTCACCTGGTACGAAATCCAATACTCGATCGATCAGTAAAAATGGATAACGATGAGGTAAATACTTCATAATTTCGTTGATATCAATAATTTTAGAGTCTGACACAATGCCACCTTTCCTTATTCTTCAAAGTCTATTTTCTTTTCTAACGCCTTCACACGACGATAGAGCTTATCAATTTGTTGCAATTGCACGACATTTCTGCGCCAAGTGCGATTATCAGTCACAGGCATTCCTGATGAATAAACACCAGGTTCAACCAATGAATGCGTCACCATTGTATCGCCAGTCACCATTACACCATCGTGTAATTTGATATGACCATTGATACCAACACCACCACCAATGACTACATTATTACCAATTGTGGCAGAGCCAGCAATTCCAGTGAATCCTGAAATAACTGTATTTTCACCGACTAAACCATTGTGCCCAAGCTGCACATGATTATCTATTTTTGTACCTTTACCAATGAACGTATCCTCAATTGCACCACGATCAATACAACTATTGGCACCAATATCTACATCATCTGATAAAACAACTCGACCCACCTGAGCAATCTTTACATAGCCTTCTGGCCCACGAGCAAATCCAAAGCCTTCTGCGCCAATCACAACACCAGGATGTAATGTCACGCGATCACCCAAAACACAGTTATAGCAAACTGTAACATTAGGATAAATCAAACAATTTTCTCCTATTGTTACCAATTCCTCAATAACAGCTCCTGCCTTAATCACGCAATTATTCCCAATGGATACATAATCTTCGATCACGACATTTGCGCCAATGAAAACATTGTCTCCGATCTTTGCAGTCTCAGCGATGATTGCAGATGGATGAATTTGGCTTGGCAAGCTTGAACGTCTTGTATCAAATAAATGCGAGACATAAGCCCAAGCTAAATAAGGATTTTTAGTAATGAGCATATTGCCCTGATAATGTTCAGCCAAATCTGGCGACAAAATCACAACAGATGCATCTGTATCATCTAAATATTGGTGATATTTAACATTATTAATGAATGCTATTTCACCTTCATGAGCATTCTGAATGGTTGCCAATCCTTTAACTTCACACGCATCATTACCCTGAAGAACAAGATCACTCACATGTTTTACAACATGCGCAAAAATTTCTGACAACAACATATTATTTCTCTAATTTTTGTCTTAAAACATCTAAAATCGCATCAGTTAATTGCAACTTATCTGATGCATAGATCATGCCTGATTCTAAAATCAGGTCATATTGATTTTTTTCTGCATACTCTAAAATCGTATCAGTAATTTCTTTTTGCATTTTATACAACTCTTCATTACGACGCAGATTATAATCCTGTCTAAACTCAGCAGCTAAACGCGCATATTCACGATCAAGATTCAACAGTTTGCGCTCATGCTCTTTACGAGCACTGTCAGCCAATTCCATCTCTATAGTTTGATCTTGAACTTGTTTAAGCTCTAAACCTAACGAACGTAATGCTTCATCTTTGGCAGAAAACTCTTCCTGCAATAAACCCTGAACACCTTTGATATTAGAATACTCTTCAACCAATCGTGGCATATCAACAACGCCAACTTTAACAGATGGCGTTTGTGCTATTGCAAAATTTAAAACCATACTACCAATGAACATTAATAATATGGTTTTAATCATTTTCTTCATTCAATTATTTCCTTTATGAATTAGAAAGGAATACCAACTGAGAATTGGAATTTCTGTTTTCTATCATAAGACTTAGATTTAATTGGATTCGCATATGAGAATACTAACGGCCCAATTGGAGAGAACCACGCCATGCTTACACCCGCAGAATAACGTAAATCACTTGTTTTAAATTTATTGTAATCTGCATTAATACTTGTTTTCTTCAAATGATCACCCAAGCCATAGACCTGACCTGCATCGAAGAAAATCGACCAACGCAAGCTATTGCTTTCAGCAAAACCTGGAACACGCATAATCAACTCTGCTGTTGCATTCACTTTCAAGTCACCACCAGCACTCTGATCATTCAAATATCTTGGGCCTAAAGTACCTGAACGGAAACCACGAACAGTTCTTAAACCGCCTGAATAAAAGCGCTCATAGAATGGCAATCCAGATGTTTTACCGTAGCCATAACCTTTAGCCAAATCACCACGAATGTTCAAGACAAAATCATCGCCATCAAACAATGGATAGAAGCTACTGTGCTTCGCTGATAAGATGTAAAACTCATCTGTCGAACCTGGCAATGTACCTGAAACATTGAAGCTATTCACAGATCCTTCTGTTGCAAACACAGTTCTATCTCGTGTATCACGCGTGATACCAGCACTGAATCTAAATAGATTTTTCTTCTTAGTGATACGATGCCAATCGCCACTACCGTTATCATAACCGCTACAATAACCTAAATGCTGTGAACTTGGTGTACAACTTGAGCCTAATTCATTAACAATTTCAATTGGGGAATCGCGTGTTGTTTTTAAGTTTACTCGATCATAACCAACACTTGCGCCCAAACTTGTGAACTCTGTTAAAGGATAACCAAAGTTGAATGATAAACCATAACCATCCATCAAATAGTCGGCTGTGTAGCCATTCTTATTATCTTGGCGACTATAATGCGCTGAAACACCCGCGCTGATACCGCTATCTGTGAAATATGGATTTGTATAAGAGATATTGAATGTTTGAGATTCATCATCTGTTTCAGCAGAAACAGCTAATTGATTACCAGTTCCCATAAAGTTAGGCTGATCAAAGCTAATGTTAAAACCAAACTTTGATTCCATACCATAACTCAAACCAAACGTAATACTACCCGCACTACGCTCTTTCATTCTATATGTTAAATCTACTAAATCAGAATCCACCTGACTTGTGACAACATCAACTTCTTCAACATATGGCAAACGTTGTAAGCGCACTTTAGAACGCTCTACATCGCTAGAAATAAACTGACTACCTTCCATTTGACGAATTTCACGACGGAAAACTTCATCTTGTGTACGTTCATTCCCTTCAATATTTACTCTGCGAACATAGATTTTCTCACCATTATCTACCGAGAACAAAATTTTAACTGTTTTTGTCTCTTCATCAAGCTGAGGAATCGCATTCACACGTGCCAAAGCATAGCCATCATCACCTAAACGATCTTGAATCGCTTTAACGGCAGCATCCACTTTAGATTTCTTATAATATTTACCTTTATCGATATCGATGAGCGCAGTTAATTCCTCTAAAGGCACATGAGTATTCCCCACAACCTCAAAGTCATTCAAACGATAACGCTGACCTTCATTCACATTAACATCAATAAAGATTTGTTCCTGATTTGGTGTCACAGATGCAACAGAAGAATTAACTTCTGCGTTGATATAACCGCGTTCTTTATAGAATTTTTCGATACTATCCATATCTTCATTAGAACGACGAGAATCATAACGATCTGATTTAGTTAGCAAAGTCATCAATCCAGATTCTTTAATTTGCATCTGTTTTTTCAACTTGCCATCACCATAATTGTCATTACCTGTGAATGAAATTTCTGTCAACTCAGCAGTTTTACCTTCCGAAATATTCAATTCGATATTGACACGATTTCTTGGCAATTCAATGACATTAACATCCATTTTTGCTGTGTATTTACCGCGCTCTTCATAAGCTTTCAATAAATTATTTTTAACAGATGCTAACTTTGATGCGCTGTATGTCTTTCCTTCAGACAAACCTGCCATTTTCAACATCTCTTTAAACTGTTTGGATGCAACATCTTTGTTGCCTTTCACAAATACTCTATCAATGACAGGTCTTTCAACAACATTGATCACCAATACACCATTTTGTTGTCGTACACGAACATCATCAAATAAGTCTGTAGCATACAAACGTGAAATAGTATCTTGAACATTACCACGTTTAATATCATTACCATCGGCACTTAATTGCGAAAACACTGTACCTGCATTCAGTCTTTGCAGACCTTCAACACGCACGTCACGCACGGAATAAGATTGAGCATAAACAAGTGGCATTGCCAAAAACAATGCTGTTGCAAGTACTGATTTTTTACAATTCTTGAGGACCATTATTATTCTCTAACACTATAAATTCTGAAGGCAAACTACGCGACAATATACAGAATTTGAAGCATAATTACCACTCATTTAAATTAGACTAAAACCACCGAGCCACATCGTAGCCAATGACAATTGCCATAAAAATAAACATCATTGCAGCACCAATTTGTAATACTAATATCTTAACGCTGTCAGGGAATTGATGTTTGCCCATTAATTTCTCGATACCAAAACCAACCAAACGACCACCATCCAATACTGGAATCGGCAATAAATTCAATAAACCAATATTAATACTAAACAATGCTGTTAATTGCACAAAAAATACCAAACCTGAGGCTAAAGCTTGCCCTGCAATATTCGCAATACTCACAGGCCCTGCCATTGTATTGATATGAAAATCACCCGAAATCATTCTACCGATGAATTTAAAAATCATGGAGACATCATCTATCGTTTTTGCAACCGAAGCACTCAATGCATCCACTGGCCCTAGACGCTCTTTTGTCACAAGATCTTTATAAATCTCAGCATCAACGCCTATGCCTAGTTTTAGTTCTCCAGATGCATCTTTCAATGGTGTCATCGTAAATGCTTCAATCTGATGATTCCTCATCACTTCAATAATAATTGCTTCATTCTCTTTCAATGAACTCACAATTTTTAATAAATCAGACCATTGAGAAACAGGCTGGCCTGCAACGGATGTGATCAAATCATCAACAGCTAAACCACTATTGGCAGCGCCACCATTCTCAACAATCATGCCAATAATGGGTGGAACAGGCGGCTGATAAAGCGTAACACCCAACTCTTTATATAAATTTGTTTTAGCATCCAACTGCAATGCCCCACCAATGTCAATCACCGTTTGACGAGCACTGCCATTACGCTCATAAATGATTTCAGCAGTTCCATCCCCCAAATGCTCAATCATTTTTTGCATCATAAAATTAAAACTATCAACAGAATCACCATCAATAGATACAATCAAATCACCGCTTTGTAATCCTGCTTCGGCAAAAGGTGCATTCTGCTCTGTGATTTCAATATAAGGCTTATATGCAGGTACACCGTACATAAACAAACCCCATAATAATACGATTGCCAGTAAAATATTCGCCAATGGACCTGCTGCTACCACAGCTGTTTTCTGCCAAATCTTACCTTGTTTAAATGGCATGCCATTTAACGGCTCTTTAGATTCACTTTCATCATCCACAAAAGCAACATAACCACCGAGCGGAATCATTCCAATAGCATATTCAATACCATCTTTACCTTGTCGGCTCCAAATATTTTTACCAAATCCAATACTGAATTTAGTGACAGCAAAGCCCAACTTACGTGCAACCCAAAAGTGACCATACTCATGTATCGTCACTAAAATTCCCATCAGAATAATAAAACCGCCAATGGATCTAAAAAATGCTTCTAACCATTCAATCATCAATTATGCCTTCAATTTTGCAATTGTTTCTTGTCGAATGAGCTGATCAAACTCTATGATCTCATCAAAACTATCGAGATGCGCAATCGTCAAATGAGACAAAAACTCTTCTAGTTTTTTAGGAATGTCTAAATATTCGATGCTATCTTGTAAAAATGCCTCTACTAATATCTCATTGATGGCATTCATAGCAACCAAATAAGCATTGCCTTTAATTAAGCACTCTTTGGCAATTCTTAAACAAGGAAAGCGTTCTAAATCTGGTTGAGCAAATGTTAAATCCATCATTTGCGTCATATCAACAGGCTGTTTTCCTGATAACACTCTTTCAGGATAACCTAAAGCATGGGCAATCGGAATCGTCATATCTGGCTCGCCCAATTGTGCAAGCAACGAACCATCTTTATACGCAACTAAAGAGTGAATAATGCTTTGCGGATGAATCACCACATCGATTTGATCAGGTGGCATATTGAATAAGAAATGCGCTTCTATAAACTCCAAACCTTTATTCATCAGCGTCGATGAGTCAATCGTAACTTTTGCACCCATATCCCAACGGGGATGCTTTAAAGCATCTTCCTTTTTAATTTTAGCCATCTCAGATAAAGAAGTATTACGAAATGGTCCACCCGATGCTGTTAATACTAATTTAGAAACGCCCGCCAATGTTGCTTTGCCTTCTGCATCCTTTGGTAAAGATTGAAATAACGCATTATGTTCGCTATCAATTGGCAACAGTGTTGCACCATAATTCTTCACCGCTTGCATGAATAAAGAACCGCCCATCACTAAACTTTCTTTATTCGCCAATAAAATTGTTTTCCCTGCCTTAACCGCAGATAACGATGACAAGAATCCTTTAGCACCCACAATGGCAGCAACCACCAAATCAATTTCAGGCAATTTAACAATATCAGCAATAGCCGCTTCGCCCGCTAAAACCTCTATGGACAAACCCAAACTAAACAGATGAGTTTGCAATTCATCAGCAGCATCCTCATTCGCCATCACAACGTATTTAGGCTGAAATTCTTTGCATATTTCCAACATTTTTTGCACGCTACGATCTGCCACAACAGAATGCACTTGATAAAGCGATGGATTATGACGAATTACCGTTAATGTAGATGTACCAATGGAGCCTGTAGCGCCTAAAATTGAGACCTGTTTCATATCGCACTTAAATTCATTTGAAAAAGATAAAAACCAAACGCAAAAAATGTTGAACCTGCAATCAATCCGTCAATACGATCTAAAACACCGCCATGCCCTGGAAATAGATTCCCACTGTCCTTTAAACCGACATGTCTTTTATTTAAACTCTCGTAAAGATCACCAGAAATAGAGAGCATTGCAGCAATCAAAGACATTAATAAAAATGCAAACTTTTGCCAACCATTAAAAGAACTTGGTAAACACAACATAACAATCAAAGCAAAAATCATTGCAATGACCACTCCACCAGCAGCACCTTCAATGGTTTTGCCTGGGCTAATCGAAGGCGCTAATTTATTTTTACCAATTTTACGGCCCACAAAATATGCACCACTATCCGCCAAAGCAACCAAACCAATGACATATAAAACAAAACCGTAACCATATCCACCTGGTAATTCATGCAACATACTCAATGATATATAAAAGCCTAACAACATAATGCTCGATAGCGTTGCCGTCACATATTTAGAAACCAGCCATTGTTGTGGCGCTTGAATATGCATATAAAGCAATAGCGGTACAGCTAACCAAACATAAGCAGCAACAGCATTAACCATTAATAATGGTTCTGACGTTGAAGTCATCATGAAAATATATGCAATCACTAACAAAATAGTATTACACATCAAAAAAGGTAAACGAATTGATTCTGGCAACATCTTTTTCCATTCCAATACACCGATCAAAGCAACCACCAATAATCCCAACTGAAATAGATACGATGGTAAAAATCGAATGGATAATAGCGCAACAAGCGCCATAATAACGCCAGTGATAATTCGTTCTTTCATATTATTATACTCACTCTTCTACAGCACCGAAACGACGTTCTCTTTCGTAAAAAGTCGTCAATGCTTCTTTAAATTCGACTTCTGTAAAATCTGGCCACAAGCATTCTGTAAAATAAAACTCAGCATATGCCAACTGCCACAATAAGAAGTTACTTAAACGCTCTTCACCACTGGTTCTAATCAATAGATCCACAGGCGGAAACTCATGCAAGGCCAATCTTTGGCTCACCATCACTTCATCAATATCTTCTAAATCAAATAATTGATTTTTAATATCTTTCGCGATCGCTTTACAAGCAGAGACAATTTCTGCCCTTGAACCGTAATTCAACGCGATAATGAGGTTCAGTTTTTTATTATTCTGCGTCAATTCAGCTGCTGCATACAGTTTTTGCTGAAACGCATGAGGAAACTTCTGAATATCCCCAATAAAATGAATCGCAACACCAGCATCATGCAAAGCCGTCAGCTCTTTATCCAAAGTATCGATAAAAAGCTTAACCAAAAAGCTTACTTCTTCATCAGGCCTCAACCAATTTTCTGTTGAAAAAGCATATAAAGTTAAAGCTTCTATATTATTTTCAATGGCAGCTCCAACCGCTCGTTTAACGGATTTAACGCCAGCTTTATGACCAACTGTGCGCGGCATAAAGCGTTTTTTTGCCCATCGACCATTGCCATCCATAATGATGGCAACATGACGACAAGTTTTAGTTTCTGGTGCTGCCATCTAGAATTAAATCTCCATCAATTCTTTTTCTTTCGATGCTAATACTGCATCTACTTCTGCTGTCATTGCATCTGTAATTTTTTGCACAACATCTTCGCCACGACGAACTTCATCTTCAGACAATTCTGCATCTTTCAATTTCTGATTAGCATCACGACGAATATTACGAATGGCAACTTTAGCATTTTCGCCTTCACCTTTAACCACTTTAACCATATCACGACGACGTTCTTCAGTTAATGGCGGCAATGGAATACGGATCAAAGTCCCCGATGTCGCAGGATTCAATCCCAAATCACTCATCATGATTGCTTTTTCAATCGGTGCAACCATGTTTTTATCCCATGGCGTTATCCCCAAAGTACGAGAATCAATCACGCTAATGTTCGCAGCTTGGCTCAATGGCGTTGGGGAACCATAAAATTCAACTTCAATGTGATCCAATAAGCTTGTATGTGCACGGCCAGTTCTTAATTTTTGCAATGCATTTTTCAAGCTTTCAATGGACATTTTCATGCGATGCTCAGCATCTTGCTTAATCTCATTAATCATAAATCTGATTTCCTTAATTCACTCAAATAAATTAGTTATTATTCAGTTACCAATGTACCGATATCATCGCCACATACAGTGCGCACTAAATCACCTGGATTGAAGATATTAAATACACGAATTGGCAAGTGGTTTTCACGACACATAACCAATGCTGTCGCATCCATCACGCCTAAATCTTTAGCTAAGGCTTCTTTGTATGTCACAACATCGTATTTTACAGCGTTTGGATCTTTATTTGGATCAGCATTGTAAACACCATCCACTTTTGTTGCTTTCAACATGATGTCTGCATTCACTTCAATTGCGCGAAGTGCTGCTGCTGAATCTGTTGTAAAGAATGGATTACCTGTGCCTGCTGCAAAAATCGTTACACGTTTTTTCTCCAAGTGGCGAACAGCACGACGACGAATATAATCTTCACATACTTCATTGATGCGAATTGCACTCATCACGCGCACATAAACATTACGATTTTCTAAAGCATCTTGCAGTGCTAAAGAGTTCATCACAGTTGCCAACATTCCCATATGATCGCCTGTTACACGATCCATACCTTTGTTCGCCAAACCTGCACCACGGAAAATATTACCTCCCCCGATGACAACGCCTACTTCTACACCAATTGCATTCAATGATTGGATCTCATCCGCAATACGGCCGATCGTTTCTGGCTCGATACCGTAATTACCTGATCCCATTAAAGCTTCACCACTGAGTTTAAGCAAAATACGTTTATACTTAGGGGGCTTATTCATAATCCTTTCATCCTTACACTAGTCAATGACACAAAATAACTCGGCATTTTAAAACATTTCACACGGAATTAATAGCAATGCCGAAACATTTAAAAGATTACTTCTTTCCTTTTTTGCTAGAACCTTTCTTTTTAACTTTCTTGCTAGGTTTTGACACTTTTTTAGCAACCATTTTACGCTTCTCGCTTGAGCAGCGTCGTTTCTCTTTAGGTTTACTACTTGGTCGCCCTTTCTTAGATGATTGTTTACGCGTTGCTTTTTCCATCGCTTTTGCTGCCGCAATTTCTGCCAACATAGCTTCACGCTCACGTTTACTCAGCTTGGCATTTTTAGGCAAAGTGATCATTTCAAAATCAATGAACTTTGTTTCAGGATTTGCATCCAAAACGCGCACCACAACAGCATCGTTCAACTTAATCAATGTGCCCGTTGCTTCACCCACTAATCGGTAACGAATATCGTCAAAATGATAATAATCTCCTGGCAATTTCGACATATGCACCAAGCCTTCGATATAAATATCATCTAACTCAACAAATACACCGAATTTCGTAATACCTGAAACGCGTCCAGATAGAACTTTACCAATGTGCTGCTGCATATATTCGCATTTCAACCATGCAACTACATCCGCCACAGCACTATCGGCACGACGCTCCATTTCAGATAAGCTTTCACCTAAGCTCACCATCATTTTTTCAGTATATGGATATTTAACTGCACCTTCTTTACCTTTATTGATTAGATATTTGATGCCACGATGTACTGTTAAATCAGGATAACGACGAATCGGCGAGGTAAAATGCGCATAATGCGTTAAGGAAAGACCAAAGTGACCTTCATTTTCAGGCTGATAAACTGCTTGTGCCATAGAACGCAACATCATTGTTTGAATGATATCAAATACAGGCAATTCTGAAGCCATTGCTAAAGTCTTTGCAAAATCTTTTGGCTCAGGTGCATCACCGCCTTCCACGCCCAAATTATACTCCACTAAAAAGCGACGTAATTTATTCAAACGCTCTTCAGGCGGTTTTGCGTGAACACGATACAAAGCAGGCAATTCATTAGATTCTAAGAATGTTGCCGCTGCAATATTGGCTGCAATCATACATTCTTCGATGATCATATGCGCTTCATTGCGCACTACAAATTCAATCTTATCAATTAAACCTTCATCGTTATAAATGATTTCTGTCTCTTTGGTTTCAAAGTCAATGGAACCACGTTGATCACGCGCCTTACGCAATATTTTATACAAATGATATAAATTCAAAATATGCGGCATAATTTCTGCATAATCCTCTTGAATCGGATTATCTTCTGCAATCAATTCTGCCACCAACTCATAAGTTAAACGTGCATGCGAGCGCATCACACCTTCAAAGAACTCAAACTTAAGCATTTCACCATTTGGCGCAATGATCAATTCACATACCATACATAAACGATCCACATCTGGATTCAATGAACACAAACCATTGGATAACTTCTCTGGCAACATTGGAATCACACGATCTGGAAAATAAACCGATGTACCGCGCTTAATAGCATCTGCATCAATTGCATTCCCTGTTCTCACATAATGTGCAACATCCGCAATGGCAACATACAATTTAAAATTACCATCTTCCATTTTTTCTGTATAAACAGCATCATCGAAGTCACGCGCTGTAATGCCATCAATCGTCACCAAAGGTAAATGGCGATAATCCTTACGACCAACCTTATCTTCTTCTCTCACTTCATCTGGTATCGTTTTTAACAATTCATCTGTCGCTTTTGAAAATTCATGCGGTAATTGATGCTCCATAATTGCTTGCAAAATGGCGATATCTTTCGTCATTTTACGACCAAAAACCTCTGTCACTTTGGCAATAAAACTACCTTTATTCAGAGCTTCTTGATCCACCTCAATTTTCACTAAATCGTGATTTTTTACCTCTTTCAACGCTTCAGGCAAAATCAAAAAGTGTTGTGAAATTTTACGATTTTCTGGCACAGCCAAAGCGCTACCATCGTACATTGAAATACGTGCGATCATTTCACGCAAATGGCGTTTCACAATCTTAACAACTCGGCCTTGGCGCATAGATTTGGAACGAAAAACGCCTGTAATCACCACTTCAACTTCATCATGGTGCATCACATTTTTACAATCTTTTGGTGAAATATAGATTGTATCTTGATCTTTCACAGTCACATAACCGTGACCTTCTACAGAACCTTCAAATAAGCCAATCACAGTATCATCACCGCCGACAGGCATAAACTCTTCACGAGAATTACAATGCAACTGACGAGCTTTATTCATGATGTACAAGCGATTACTCAAAGCTTCTAACTGCCACTCTTCTGTTAAGTTAAAAATTGCAGCCAATTCGTCAAATGTTACCTTTTTCGCAACATTCAATGCTTCTTGAATAAAAGTACGACTTGGAATGGCAAGTGTATATTTCTCTTGCTCTTCCTTAAATTTTGCATCATTTTTTGCATACTCTAAAAAATATGCTTGTTGTTCTTCTGTTAATTTGGACATTCACTGTCTCCTATAAAATTCTTTGGATCGATTTTCTCAATATTCTTTTCTAAATTAATATGTTGAATGATCAATTCGATAAAACCCGATGGCCATGTTGTCTCCAATGGTACAACCCAAGCATCATGGTCGTTTAAAATTTGCGTGCACTTAACCGCATCTTTTTCTGTCATTAAGATTGGTTCTACCATATTAGTAAAATCAGTGTCACGATAAGTATGATGATCACCAAAAGGATAAGCGCTAACTTCTATGCTTTTGGCTGATAAAGCGTTAAAAAAATTACTCGGGTGCGCAATGCCCGCAATGGCACTGACATGAGAGAATTCATTCCACTCTCGAGTTTGTTTAAAATTATTTAATTGATAAGGCACACCCAACCGCTGCGCTATCTTATAACATTTTTGTAAATATGGAAGTAAAAACTGCTGCTCATCGTCAATTGTCACGATTGCATCTACGGTTTTTAAACGATTTACACTTTCACGAAGTGGCCCTGCTGGCATGACATAACCATTGCCAATGCCTTGCTTACCAAACACAGCAATTTCAAAATCTCTATGCAAAGCATAATGTTGCAAGCCATCATCACTCACAATCACATCCAAATCAGGATATTTTTCCAGCAAAGCTAAGCCAGCATCATAGCGCTGACTAGCCACAGCAACGGGCGCATTCGTTTTTTTGTGAATCAAATAAGGCTCATCCCCCAACAATTCTGAAGATGCTTTTTCATCACTCACAATGAGAGATTCATCTTTGCGCCCATAGCCACGAGAAATTAAACCAACTTTTAAGCCTTGTTGCTGCAATTCACTGATCAACGCAATGGTGACTGGCGTTTTCCCTGTGCCACCCACATTAATATTACCCACAACTATCACTGGCACAGAGAGTTTTTTCTGCACTTTCAGCTTTTTGCATTTATTTTTTTCAGATAAAGATTGATACAGGCAAGACAAAGGTTTCAACAATGTTGAAACCCAATTATTTGACTGCCAAAAATCAGGCGCTTTCATTAAAAACCTCGGCGATATAACGCCGCTCTTAATTTTGGCTCTGGTTTTTGCCCAATTTTACGCAACGCTATCTCTTTAGCCTCATCAAAATTTACCTCTTCTAATGCAATGTCCATTAAATCGCTCGGCACTTGATGTTGCTTTAATAAAAATTGAACTTTTTTCGGCCCATAACCTAATTGCGCTTGGTTTCTAGCAAAAACTTCAGCAAATCTTTCTAAACTTAAATAATTGGCAGAGATACAATCTTCGATGATCTCATCCACCAATTCATCTCGACAGCCTTTGATCGTCAACTTCTGCTTTAATTCGACAACACTATGCTCTCTACGCATTAATAGATTCAGTGCACGCTCGAACCAATAGCGTTTCTCTTTTTGGCGATCTTCAGGGGATATATTATCTTCCATGTTTTTTAGCGTTATCCATCATGCTTGCTAGGATATCATCGATTGAACGATTTGTTTTACTGGCCAATAAACTTTTATTGGAACGTACTGCAAACTGCGTCACAGGTTTTTCTGAAAACTCTGGCGGAATATCCTCATGTTTAAACGGCAATACTTGAACATAAAACTCTGGAATTTCCCAATCTTTCTTAGAAATATTGTTCAAATGATTCTCCAATGTTTGGCGAATCTCTTTTTGATAAAACTTAAAATTATTGGCCGCCAAAGAATTTGCAGCACCAATCACCCAAAACTTTTTCCCCAAAGTACTGATAAAAAGTAAACCTTTGAGCTTATCTGGGAGAAAAAATTGGAACCATGGCTCAATATATGCAAGTTGCCTTGCACGCCTGATCTGTATTTTCACACCAATCTCTTCATCATTATTTTTAGGACGAATGAGGCTTAAAATTGCACGATCAATACTATATTTTTGATTTCTAAAGGGAATAGAAGGCACGGATCTATAGTCCCAATCATTATATATCGCATTCTTTCGATTTTTTAATAACATCTGAGCTTCAAATCCTTATAATTTAAACCAATATAGCGTATTATATCGCCCATTTATTCTAAGCCATTCTCATCATTTATCAAAGGAGATATCATGACTGCTGTTGCATATTTGGGACGCTATTCCCTTTTCTTAATTGCAATTGCTACAACCATCGCTTCCATCGCACTTAATTTCCCTCTAGGAAAGATCGTTTTTGTAGTCGCGCTGGTGCTGTCAATCATTGGCATTGTTGATATCTCACAAGCAACTTATGCCGTCCGTCGAAATTATCCAATCTTGGGTAACTTGAGATATCTCCTTAAGCATTTCCGCCCTGAAATCCGCCAATATTTTATTGAGTCAGATTCTGAAGCCGTACCGTTCACACATGGACAACGTGAATTGGTTTATAATCGTGCAAAAAATCATAACTCAAACCGTGCATTTGGTACGATCCAAAACGTGTATGAAAAAGGCTTTCAATTCATCAACCATTCTATGGCACCTGTTGCAATGCCGAACCCTGATGAATTTCGCGTAACCATTGGTGGTGATTCATGTCAGCAGCCATACAGCGCATCCATCTTTAATATTTCCGCAATGAGCTTTGGCGCATTAAGTGCCAACGCAGTTTTAGCGCTAAATGGCGGTGCTAAATTAGGTAACTTCGCACATGACACAGGTGAAGGCAGTATCAGCCCTTATCACTTAAAAAATGGTGGTGATTTAATTTGGGAATTAGGCAGTGGTTATTTTGGTTGTCGTACTGAAGATGGTCAATTTGATCCTGAAAAATTCAGAGAAAAAGCGTTATTACCACAAGTTAAGATGATTGAGGTTAAAATTAGCCAAGGCGCTAAACCTGGTCATGGCGGTGTTTTACCGAAAGATAAAATCACACCTGAAATTGCTGAAACTCGTGGTGTACCAATGGATAAAGATTGTATTTCACCACCTTATCACTCTGAGTTCTCAAACCCAATTGAATTACTAGAATTCATCCAAAGATTACGTGAATTAAGCGATGGTAAACCTGTTGGTTTTAAATTATGTATTGGTCATGCTTGGGAATTTGCAGCCATCGTAAAAGCAATGTTAAAAACAGGCATTACGCCAGACTTTATCGTTGTGGATGGTAAAGAAGGTGGCACAGGTTCAGCACCGATTGAATTTGCAGATCATATTGGCTCACCATTACGTGAAGGTTTATTGTTTGTTCACAATACTTTGGTTGGTGCGAACCTTCGTGATCAAATCAAAATTGGCGCCAGCGGTAAAATCATCAGTGCTTTTGACATTGCCCGCACATTGGCAATCGGCGCAGACTGGGTTAACTCAGCGCGTGGATTCATGTTTGCACTAGGCTGTATTCAATCATTAAGTTGCCATACAAATGCCTGCCCAACAGGGATCGCAACACAAGATTTAATGCGCCAAAAGGGTTTGGATGTCACAAATAAAGTGAATCGCGTTCATAATTATCACCGCAATACATTGCATGCTTTGGCTGAAATGTTAAGTTCAGCGGGCATTAGCCATGTGAATGAGCTAGAACCGCACCATTTAGTATTGAGAACGACAGATAATGAAGTTCGCCTATTCTCGAATACTTATTACTATATCGAGCCTGGTGCGTTGTTGCGCGATAATATTCCAAGCCAATTCTATGCTTCTGTATGGGCAACAGCACAAGCAAACAGCTTCGCACCTGTTTCTCGAAGAAATGCTTACTAAATAATTGATCTTTCATCAACTATTCGCATAAACCTCATCTTTAGTGATCTAAAAATGAGGTTTTATCTTTAAAAATAAGGTATAAATGTACATTAGCTTTAACTATTTGATATAGGCATGATTTATGGAATTAGACGGTTTTGATAAAAAAATACTTCAACTGCTCCAACGCGATAATAAAATTTCACAGCGTGAATTAGCTGAACAAGTCAATTTATCACCTTCTGCTGTGAATCGCCGCATTGCTGCTTTAGAGGCCGATGGTTATATTAAAGGCAATATTGCCATCATCGATAATAAGAAGCTTGGCAAACCCATTACATTGATCGTGGAAGTACGAATCAAGAATAAACACACTGTGGCAATGGATCATCATAAATCTATTTTCCTATCAACATCGGCAATCCAGCAAGTGTACTTAGTCACAGGTGATTTTGATTTCTTGCTCATTATGACAGTTGCTGATATGTCTGAATATGAAGCATTATCAGAGCGATTACTTTTCAATGATGAGAACATCAATGGCTTTAAAACCATGGTGACACTGCAAAACATCAAACAAACTTTTGAAGTGAATATTGATTAGCATAATATTTCCATCTAACAAGAAAAAGCCCACATTCCATGGGCTTTCTACTATGTAATTCAATCTTTCAATTAGTCGAATAATTCCATCCAGAAACTCTTCTTTTTGTTCTTTCTATAATGATAATCATCTTCGTGATGATGATGCGGATAAGGTTGTGATTGAGACTGTTGTGGCGCTCTTTGCGGTGCTGATTGTTGAGCTGCTGGCGCATCTGCCATCATTTCCTCAACTGATCTTTCTATGATTTTATCAATCTCTCCGCGATCCAACCAAATACCACGACAATCAGGACAATAATCGATTTCAATCCCTTTACGCTCAGACATTACCAATGTTGCATCAACACAAACTGGGCATTTCATTATTTAAAACTCTCCGTTTTATGACTTACGAAGTCACATTGTAGGAAGATTCCGCCATAAATCCATGTAATTTACAAAAATTTTAATTTCACCCATCTATAAAAACCACTGATAAAACCATCCCTTTCAAAAGAAGGGATGGTGATATGAAATAATTTTGCTAGATCATTACAAGCTTTGATTCAACACAGAAATTGGATGCAATGCTGATACTTTAGAAAAACGATCCACTTGCGTTCTACATGAGAAACCTGTCGCCATCACATGATTTTTCTCTGCAATGCCATCAATTTGTACACGCCATGACTGATCATAGATCTTCTCAGACAATGCCACTTGCTTTGCTAAATGCCCGAAAGCACCACTCATTCCACAGCATCCTGTTGGTACAATTTCAACACCTAAACCAAAATGCTTAAATACTTTTTGCCATAAACTTGGCGCATTTGGTACAGCAGTTTTTTCCATACAATGGCTCAACAAATAAAATTTATCCTTCAGTTCAGTTTTCTCTGCATGATCTTTCTGGCTCAGATAATCCACTAGGAATTCTTGCACCAACTTAACTTCCACAAAATCCCCAAACATTTGACGATAATCTTTACGATACAATACGGTGATTGGTGGCTCAATGCCAATCATTGGAATGCTCAATTTAGCCAGCTTTAACAACATTTTGTTTTGCTTTTCAGCCGTCATTGTGAATTGATCACGCATGCCCAATACATGATAAGCCTTACCTGAATTTTGATACGGTGCTAAATAAACTTTTAAGCCCAAAGAATGCAATACTTCTACGCAATCTTTTAACACTTTGCCATCAAAAAATTCTGTCAGTGCATCAGGTACAATGATCACTGAATTTGCTGCATTTTCGATATGAGAAGCATTGATACGCTCCACATCCGCTATCGTCCACTCTGTCAACTTACCTGCTTTCACCAAAGCTGGAATACCATTATCTTGTGGTGTTGCAGCATCCACTAAACCAATCTTTTTCATGATCGTTTTAGTCATAGGTAATTTAAACAATGGATTAGTGATGTTTCGCATTTTATACATCAATGGTGCATTTTCTTCAGCCTGCGCCAAAACATGATCAATCAATGGGCGTTTACGCGTTTTATAATACTCTTCCACAAACTGAGAACGGCCATTTGGAATATTGATCATCACAGGACATTCAGAAGTACAGCTTCCACAACTTAAACAAGATTGTAATGCTGTGAAAATCTCTTCTTCAAATTCTGGCGTATTTTCATCAGTACAACGACGACGTTCCCACTCCTTCAATAATACAGCGCGACCTTTCGGCGATTGAACACGATCACGCGTTGCTTTATAGCTTGGGCACATTGGAGAATGGAGATCATAGTTGAAACATGCGCCATTGCCGTTACAGAAATTCACACGGCGATATTCATTCCACATTTTCTCTGTGATCAATTGATCTTTTTGCCCGCGCATTGGTGTTGAATCCACTTTATATAAAGCTGAATCAGAGCCCAATGGCGCTGCAATTTTCCCAGGATTCATCTGATTATGTGGATCAAATGCTGTTTTAATCGCACGAATGATTGGATAGAACTGACCAAAATAAGGCTCGCAATATTCTGAACGAACGCCTTTACCATGCTCACCCCATAATGCACCTTTATATTTCACACACAAATCATAAACCTGATCACTGACTTTACGGATTCTTTCACGATCAGCTTCTGTTTTGAGATCCAAAGCAGGGCGAACATGCAATACGCCCGCATCCACGTGGCCAAACATACCATAGATCAGTTCTTCTTGATCCAATACAGCTTTGAATTCCACAATGAAATCCGCCAAGCTTTCTGGTGGCACAGCGCAATCTTCCACAAATGCCATCGTTCTGCGTTCGCCTTTAATATTACCCAACAAGCCAACTGCACGTTTACGAAGCGCATAGATGTTCTTAATGGCAGCATCACCATTCAACACATTGGAAGATAACAATGATGCATAGTTGCTTGCCTTCATATAATCCGCAAAAGATTCCACTGATTTTTGTAATTCAACTTCATCATCACTATTGAACTCCACCAATAAAATGGCTTTCAAGCGATCATAATCCACGCCTTCAAAATATTGTTGGTTTGCTTCCCAAATAAAGTCATTGCGCGCACGCTCAACAACACGATCATCCATAACTTCAATAGATGTTGGCGTCATAGGCGCATCCATCAAATAGGTTGAATGCCTCAATGCTTCAATAAAATCATCATAACTTAACAATACCAATGCACTATATTTAGGAATCGGCAACACATTCAATGTTGCCTCTGTTAAAACAGCCAATGTACCTTCCGCACCACAGAGCAAATGCTTCAAGTTATGATTGTCATCATCAAAGAAGTGCTTCGCATCATAGCCTGTCACAAAGCGATTGAGCTCAGGAAAATGTGCATTCATCGAATCCACTTCAGGCGCGATCACGCCAGCAATTTGTTGCTGTAATGGATCAATTTCATTCGTATCAATGAATTGGCCATTCGGTAAATAACCTTTCAAAGACACAACATGATGACTTGTTTTACCGTAAGTATAACTGCCTTGCCCTGAAGCATCTGTGTTGATCATCCCACCAATCGTTGCGCGGTTCGATGTTGATAATTCAGGTGCAAAGAAAAAACCATGCGGTTTCAAAAATGCATTCAATTGATCCTTCACAACGCCTGTTTGCACGATCACTTGGTGTTTTTCAGCATCAAAAGCTAAAATCTGGTTCATGTGGCGAGATAAATCTAAGATAATTCCTTGATTTAAAGATTGACCATTTGTCCCTGTGCCGCCACCTTTTGCCGTAATATTAACACCGTGAAATTCAGGCTGAGACAATAGTTGCGTCACAATTGCCACATCATCGCTATTTTTCGGATAAATAACAGCCGCTGGCTTCACTTCATAAATGGAATTGTCTACTGAATGAACCAGTCTTGCGGCTTCATTAGCATCTACATCACCTTGGAAATCTGTTTTTTCCAAAGCAGTAATAAAATTTTTGACTGAGTTCTCTAAGCTAAAAGTGCTCATTACTTTCCCTTATGCCTGTCTCTTAGGTTGCTGTAAATACGTTTCTGATTGCATTTCGATCAATCGGCTCATTGTGCGATCGAATTCAAAATCTAAAGCATTCGTACCTTTGGATTCATACAAATCTGCTAAGGAAGTTTCTGCGCCAATCACAACTTTAACGCCTTGATCATAGAATTCATCGATCATAATGACGAATCTGCGCGCTTCATTTTGACGATCGCGATTCAATAATGGTACGCCGCTTAAAAATACAGTGCCATATTCAGAAGCTAACTTGATGAAATCCTGAGATGCGCGAGGTTTTGCACAAGCTTCTTTGAACGTAAACCAAGTTGCATCACCACCCACTTTGAGCATTTCAAATGAATGGCCATTAATATCACGTGTGATTGGGCCATCGCTGTGTCCAACTAAATCATCAAATGATGCTTCAAAATGTTTTTGTTGTTCATCTACAGAACCTGTAAACCAAACATCTGCGGCTTCCAAATGGCGCATACGATAATCATTGTCACTATCTAAAGGCACAGAAACTAAGCGTTTTTTAATGATTTCAATCGCAGGCAAGAATTTCTCGCGCTGCAAACCATTTTTATACAATTCATCAGGTTCACGATTTGAAGTTGTGATAAAGAAAATACCTTCATCCAAGAAAGATTCTAGTAAACGATATAAAATCATTGCATCTGTAATATCAATTACATGGAATTCATCCACACAGAGCACTTTGCACTTTTTCGCGTAACTTTTTGCCACCAATTTCAATGGATCGGTTTCACCTGCAAAGCTGCGCAATTCATTATGTACATCTTGCATAAAATGATAATAATGATTACGAATCTTTGGTACATCAATGTTGTTATAAAACAGATCCATTAAAAATGTTTTACCGCGCCCCACTCGCCCATAAATATAAATCCCACGAGGATCTGCATAACGCTTAGCATTATCTGGCACAGTTTTCATTAACTTCTGGAAAAATGAAACCTTACTCGTATCCACAGCAGGCTCATCATTCATGATCTTAGTTTTGAGTTTATCGTACTCTTCTGCCACTCTTAATTGAATTGGATCAACGTTATAACCACGCTGTTCTATCTCTTTCAAGTATGCATCCTTAATGGTTGACATATTTTCTCCTCGCTCACTTCTTTTTTTGTAGTTTGCGTCTTTCTCTGAAAAACGACTGTATTAACGTTCGGCACTCTGTTTCTAATACAGCAGATGTAATGGATACTTTATGATTAAATGATTCAAAAGTATTCACATTCAACTGCGTACCTAAAGCACCATGGCGCGAATCCCCTGCGCCGTAAATAATTCGCTTCAATCGACTGTGCACAAAACTCCCTGCACACATCATGCAAGGCTCTAAAGTGACATATAATTCACAATCAATCAGACGATAATTTTGTAAAACTTCCCCAGCACGACGAATGGCAACAATCTCTGCATGCGCTGTTGGATCATTGGTTGTAATGGATTCATTAAATCCGCGAGCAATGATCTCTCCATCTTTAACAATGACAGCACCGATTGGAATTTCCCCAATAGCGGCAGCTTTTTGTGCTTCAATCAAAGCCTCTGCCATAAATAACTCATCATTACTCAACATGAAAACCTTCTGGAAACTGACTGGGTGATGGAATGCGAAAACGTTTATCACGAGACAATTCACCTGATTCTATCGTGATTCTACTTTGTGCAACGCCAAAAGCCTTACCTAAAAATTTTTTCAAATGAGCATTAGCTTTACCATCCACTGGCGGCGTATTAATCCTAATTTTAATACTTTCCTCGCCAATTTCTTGAATCTCATTTTTCGATGATTTTGTTGTCACTCGAACATTGAGAATCAAATCCTCGCCCTCAAAATAATATGCGTGTTTTGACATCATCCGCCTACATTCAAATTTGCCAAAAATGCTTTAACAATATACAAACCTGATTGTACCAACATTATGATGAATAAAAGAATCATCGGCTTAAAATCAATGTTGCGATAACGCACTTTAAATTTTAATAGGCGCATCAATGGATTTGTCAGCCTTTCTAAAATATCTAACACAATGCGAGCATTGGGTGAATCGCGGAACCAACTACAAATCGCCACAAAGATCAATGCATAGAAATATAACGTCAAAATATCCTGCAAAATATCAATGAGAATCATCCCAAATACTATCAAAGGCGCCATTGCAACGCGGTTTAAAGCCATTAATAGTAGATATTTAATCAATCCAACAATGATCACAACAATAATGCAAGACCAATCCCAACTGCTAAATACTGGCGTAATTCTACGAACAGGCAAAACAATTGGATTCGTCACACGAACCAACATCTGCACCATTGGATGGAAAAAGTTAACTTTTACGCACTGCAACAAAAAGCGCAATAGCACCAATAAACTGACACAGTTAAAAACTAACTTAATAATAAATTCTAAAAGTCCTGCGATCATTCTTGCCCTCTAATTTTTTCTGCCAATTCTTCTGCCAATGTTTCACTACGATTCACCGTCGCCATCATGGCTTTTTCCACAATACTCGCTAAATCACTCTCTTGAAAGGAGATCATTGCTTGCTCTGTTGTACCTTTGGGCGAACAGATACTACGAATCAACTCATCTAAACTCACATCTCCAATATCAGCAAGCTTCGCGCTACCTAACATAGTTTGAATCGCCATTTTCGTAGCAACTTCTTCATTTAAACCTAATTTTGCACCCATTTGCCCAACTAATTGTGCAAAGTAGAAAAAATATGCAGGGCTTGAACCCGCAACTGCGATCACTGCATTGATCTGTGCTTCTTGTTTCACCCAAGTTGCCATGCCGCAACCTTCAAAAATTTCAGACACAACATTTTGCTGATCATCTGAAACATTAGCATTGGCGAATAATCCTGTCACACCGTGACCAACTTTTGCTGGCATATTTGGCATTGCACGGACAATCGCAAAATCATCCCCCTGCAATAAATGCGTAATCACATCCACTGTTACGCCCGCAGCAATGGAGATCACCACTTGATGTTTTTGAATCAACGGTGCAATTTCAGGTAAAAAATCTGCGAAACCTTGTGGCTTAATGGCAAGCACAATGAAATCAACTTCAGATAAAAAATAACGATAATGATCAAAAGTATTGATCTCGTAACGCTCTTTTAATACAGCTTGGCGATCCTCACTTGGATCAGCAACGAAGATGGATGATGGTAAGAAGTTTTTAACAAGCCCAGCAATAATGCCTTCTGCCATATTACCGCCACCAATAAATCCAATTTTCATGCTGCAATCCTCTTCATTAAAATTATTCAATTTTACAAGAGTGTGACCAAAGTTCATAGCGACTAATTTATGGGTATTCATGAATTAAATTCCTTAAAAAAATCCAATGATCAATATTTATACAGACATCTTCTGAATTTTATGTATAATACGCTTCTCTTCTGCGGGAATAGCTCAGTTGGTAGAGCACAACCTTGCCAAGGTTGGGGTCGCGAGTTCGAGTCTCGTTTCCCGCTCCAAATTAAAGTCCTTATTGATTTAAGGCAAAATGATGAAATACCAAAACATCATTTAAACCGTTTTTTGCGGGAATAGCTCAGTTGGTAGAGCACAACCTTGCCAAGGTTGGGGTCGCGAGTTCGAGTCTCGTTTCCCGCTCCAAGTTTTAAAGCCCTTCGATGAAGGGCTTTTTTATTGCCTTAAATCTCCAACTCACGAATATCGTTTAACCATTGCTTGCCTTCCCGAGTAACTTTATCCATCCATTCATCCGTTAAACCGTGATACGAGCGATCTGAATATAAGTAATAAGCCACATGATCATCTTTTACCATAAAACGAAAGATCATATATTCAGTCATATCTCCGCTAATACCCATTTTGATTAAATAGTATTCTCCCCGAGAAGCATCCTTACCACTGTAATAGGTTTTAGAGAAAAAAGGCTGCGTAGTATCTTTTGCCATAGTACTAAAATAAGCTTCTATATCCTTAGCTTTCACCATTTTCAACTCTGAATATGTCACCATTTGATTAAAAGTTTCTAGCGCTTCACCTTGTGGCAAATATTCCACAACAAAGACATTTTTCGATGAGTTTTCACCCTCAAAAGCATGAAAATATGTTTGTTCAGCAAAAGTGATTTTTTTTGGATATTGTGTTTCAGCCTGAACAATAGCGAATAAAAATAGACAACCAACGACAAGAGTTTTAATTATTTTCATATCAATCCCTAATATTTATTTGATCACCATATTAGCAGAATGAAATTAATTCGCTTTATTGGCGTGATCCTGTCAAAATTCACGTTTACTATTTTATTGATTCAACTAAAGGAAAAATATGTCAATTTGGGTGGATGCGGATGCTTGTCCAAAAGTGATTAAAGAGATTCTATATCGTGCGGCTAAGCGCGAATCCATCATGCTCTATTTGGTTGCCAATCAAATTCTCTCTGTACCACCATCGCCATTTATTAAAACATTAACAGTACCCAAGGGTTTTGATGTCGCTGATGATGAAATTGTTAATCGCATTGGGGAAGGTGATTTAGTGATTACTGCGGATATTCCATTGGCAGCAGATTCCATTGAAAAAAAAGCCCATGTAATCACTCCGCGCGGCGAACCTTTAACTAAAGACAGCATCGGCGGACGATTAACTATGCGCGATCTCATGGATACATTACGATCCAGCGGTGTACAAACTGGAGGACCGCCGCCATTGTCACAAAAAGATCGCCAGCTCTTCGCCCAAGAATTGGATAAATGGTTTAATCAACGTAAGAATGCTTAAAATACGACATTCAAAAGCGGGCGATGTTTCCATTGCTCGCTTTAATCGCCGTACTTATCGAAAAGTTTATCAATCCAATTAAACAAAAAATATAATAAAATTAATTTAAAAACTAAAACTCCAATCCATAACAAAGCCCAACCTAGAAAAACTAATACAGCAAGAAAAAAATCCATTGGTAATCTCCTTGGTAATTTGTTCTTTACATTATAACCCTATTAACCATCCGCTCATTGCTACAAAACTTTTAAGCTGCATTCGGTAGTTCACTGTATTTCTATATCTCGATTCGCTTACTCTCTTTTCTAAGCTGCCTGTTCGGCAGTTCACATAAAGGCTTTGAATATAACAGCGCTCGCCACTTTCTAAGCTGCCTATTCGGCAGTTCACAAACTAAAGGAAAATCCTCTAGCTCTTCTCATTTTCTAAGCTGCCTATTCGGCAGTTCACATAGATCTTCTGAATATACCTGATCGCGAAAGTTTCTAAGCTGCCTATTCGGCAGTTCACTTATTTGATGCTGTTTACGATGAAGATTCTCATTTCTAAGCTGCCTATTCGGCAGTTCACTTATTTGATGCTGTTTACGATGAAGATTCTCATTTCTAAGCTGCCTATTCGGCAGTTCACCAATTTGAGTTTAACAACGGTGCAATTGATCATTTCTAAGCTGCCTATTCGGCAGTTCACTGGATAGTTACATTGCAGGCGTTCATCAAGAATTTCTAAGCTGCCTATTCGGCAGTTCACGTGATTATGTAAAAGTATCACCTAACTTTCCTTTTCTAAGCTGCCTATTCGGCAGTTCACCAAGCAAAGTTTACAGCAAAGGGTGTTGAGTGTTTCTAAGCTGCCTATTCGGCAGTTCACCACATTTTGGGCAAACATAATAAGCAGTTGATTTTCTAAGCTGCCTATTCGGCAGTTCACGCACCACGTTAAGCCATTACGCACCCTTAATTTTTCTAAGCTGCCTATTCGGCAGTTCACAATATATCCCAAGTGCGATTTTTATTAGAAAATTTCTAAGCTGCCTATTCGGCAGTTCACTGGGAAATACTACGACTTAGATACGCAAATATTTTCTAAGCTGCCTATTCGGCAGTTCACTTTATGCGTAAGTTATTAAAATTGAAGCAAATTTTCTAAGCTGCCTATTCGGCAGTTCACACCAAGCTGGACATTTAGCTGAAGGCAAAACATTTCTAAGCTGCCTATTCGGCAGTTCACGATCAACTGAGCTGTTTGTAAAGGCATTTGGTTTTCTAAGCTGCCTATTCGGCAGTTCACAACCTGACATTTTCGTCACCACACAATTTTCATTTCTAAGCTGCCTATTCGGCAGTTCACAAGCGATATTTCTCACAGCCATTCTGATGATATTTCTAAGCTGCCTATTCGGCAGTTCACAATTATTACATGATGAACATTCATATTTAGCATTTCTAAGCTGCCTATTCGGCAGTTCACAAATGACTTACAACGTAGATCCTGTATTGCATTTTCTAAGCTGCCTATTCGGCAGTTCACCAGGACAACAGCTTAATCATAAGTTGATAGAATTTCTAAGCTGCCTATTCGGCAGTTCACTGAAGATGTATAGCCCATCTGTGCAGATTTTTTTTCTAAGCTGCCTATTCGGCAGTTCACAGCAAATCAAAACAACAGCACTTGAATATCTTTTTCTAAGCTGCCTATTCGGCAGTTCACATCTTGATGCGAGCATCTTTTGTTTCAATGATTTTCTAAGCTGCCTATTCGGCAGTTCACTCGATTCTTTGATTGAAGCAAGATATAAAAAATTTCTAAGCTGCCTATTCGGCAGTTCACTAAACGTAGTCATTTTTTCAAATTCTTCATGCTTTCTAAGCTGCCTATTCGGCAGTTCACCATCTTTTTGCCATCTGCATCAATGTTTTGACTTTCTAAGCTGCCTATTCGGCAGTTCACTGAACAATCCGCCGAATGACTTTGAAGTGATTTTTCTAAGCTGCCTATTCGGCAGTTCACAGTTACCACCCATCTTTAAAACCAACAAAGCATTTCTAAGCTGCCTATTCGGCAGTTCACTTGCATGGGGAATGGCTGCGGAAGAGCATGGCTTTTCTAAGCTGCCTATTCGGCAGTTCACATTATGACGGCAACATTGTCGCCTAATACTCATTTCTAAGCTGCCTATTCGGCAGTTCACGGTATTTCATGAATATGTCTGGGTTTCGGCAATTTCTAAGCTGCCTATTCGGCAGTTCACCAATTATTTACAACGGCCAACATATTTACGATTTTCTAAGCTGCCTATTCGGCAGTTCACAAGTGCCATCTATTTCATCTAAAACCATATCATTTCTAAGCTGCCTATTCGGCAGTTCACCGCACTATAGCTATTAGAAGATCGTTGAATAATTTCTAAGCTGCCTATTCGGCAGTTCACCAAACTTAATGCCTGAACAACCACTTGATCTATTTCTAAGCTGCCTATTCGGCAGTTCACTACTTTCAGTCTTCATTTGTTTATCTCCAATATTTCTAAGCTGCCTATTCGGCAGTTCACATGATCGATGTTGAACTTGCAGACTTTTTTGATTTCTAAGCTGCCTATTCGGCAGTTCACGACTGCGTTTAATAAATGCGGTCTTTTTTATTTTTCTAAGCTGCCTATTCGGCAGTTCACTTGAACCATTGCTGCATTAATCTATTTTGAGCTTTCTAAGCTGCCTATTCGGCAGTTCACGTAAAGTTGAATTAGATTCAATCTTAAAAGAATTTCTAAGCTGCCTATTCGGCAGTTCACATATGACATTCATCCAACTCATATCTTACAGATTTCTAAGCTGCCTATTCGGCAGTTCACGAAGCGTACTTACTTAAACAGCAACTTAAAAATTTCCAAGCTGCCTATTCGGCAGTTCACTCGATCATGGGTGGCGCTTTAGCTCGCTGGATTTTCTAAGCTGCCTATTCGGCAGTTCACAGTAGATTTTACTCTCAAAGTGATGGAAAAACCATTCTTCTCAGGTCAAACCCCATAAAATACCAATCTTTTTTCATAATAATATAACTATATGATTTATATGTATTTAATTTTCACTAAAAAATTTTGGGTAAAAAAAAGCCCATTTGTAAAAACATGGGCAAGAGGATCATCTCTAATTACAAGTGGGATTTGGATTATTTACATCTCTGCATAATTCGGGCCATCGCCACCTTCTGGTACGTGCCACACTATATTCTGCTTAGGATCTTTGATATCACACGTTTTACAATGCACGCAATTCTGCGAATTAATCTGCAAACGTGGTTGATCATCTTCCATTAAAATCTCATAAACGCCCGCAGGACAATATCTCGTCTCTGGTGATGCATATAAAGCATGATTCACATCAATAGCGATGGATTCATCCTTGAGTTTTAAATGTACAGGCTGATTTTCGCGGTGATTCGTACCCGATAAATAAACACTGGATAAACGATCAAATGTAATGATCCCATCTGGCTTAGGATAAGCTATCGGCGCAGCATCCTTTGCTAACTTTAAAGATTCATGATCTTTGTGCTTATGCTTAAACGTCCAACCGCCACGACCTTTTAAAATATAATCTTCTAAGCCTGCATACATAATCGCTGGAATGAAACCGAACTTAAATGCTGGGCGAATATTGCGAGAGCGCCATAATTCTTGATATGCCCAACTATTTTTAAAATTCTCTGTATATTGCTCAACTTCTATGCCAATACCATCTTCACACCCCAAAACATCTGTTTGCACAAGCGTTTGATAAATCGAATCTGCCGCCAACATGCCAGATTTCATCGCCATATGAATGCCTTTAATGCGTGGAACATTCAAAAATCCCGCTGAATCACCCACCAAAACACCGCCATTGAATGTCAGCTTTGGCATACTTTGAATGCCACCTTCGATCAGTGCTCTTGCACCGTACGCAATTCTACGGCCATTCTCCAATAAAGGACGAATACTTGGATGCAATTTAAAGCGCTGAAACTCCTCAAAAGGTGATAAATAAGGATTCTCATAATCCAAACCCACAACCATGCCTAAAGCAACTTTATTATCTGTTAAGTGATAAATAAATGTACCACCATAAGTATCACGCTCCAACGGCCAACCTACGGTATGCACGACTTCACCTTCATGATACAAAGGCGAGTCAACCTCCCAAACCTCTTTAATACCAATGCCATAAGTTTGTGGATCACTCTCTTTATTCAACTGGAAATGCTTAATGACTTGCTGACTTAAAGAACCACGACAACCTTCTGCAAAAATAGTTTGCTGTGCGTGCAACTCCATGCCTTCCATATAACCATTGGCTTGCTCGCCATTGCTATCCAGCCCCATATCGCCTGTCGCAATACCTTTAACAGCACCAGATTCATCGTATAAAATTTCACTGGCTGCAAAACCTGGATAAATTTCAACACCTAAATCTTCAGCCTCTTTTGCAAGCCAACGCATAAATACGCCCAAACTGATAATACAATTACCGTGGTTATTCATAGAAGGTGGCACGGGCAGTGATTTTGCTTTCTGCTCTGTAAGATACAAAAATTTTTCTGTAGTAACATTTTGCTGAACAGGTGCACCTTTCTCTCGCCAGTCAGGAATCAACTCACTCAAAGCTTTAGCATCCAACACTGCACCAGACAATGTATGCGCACCTACTTCCGAACCTTTCTCTACGACACAAACAGAAATTTCTTTGCCATTGTGACTCGCTTCCTGTTTCAATCGAATGGCAGCACTCAATCCCGCAGGCCCAGCGCCCACAATCACTACATCGAACATCATACTTTCACGCGCCATTTAACCCTCCTATACATCCTTATCACTATTGTTAATAGCTTTTATAACTGCTCTGTTAACTGTGGAATGATTTCAAAAATATCTCCCACCAATCCGTAATCTGCAATTTTAAAAATCGCCGCATCAGGGTCTTTATTAATGGCTACAATCACTTTACTGCCTTGCATCCCTGCAATGTGCTGAATCGCTCCTGAAATCCCTAACGCCATATATAATTCAGGTGCAACGATTTTGCCCGTTTGCCCAACTTGATAATCATTGGCGACAAACCCAGAATCCACAGCAGCACGTGATGCACCAATTGCTGCATTTAATTTATCTGCCAATGGCGTCAATAACGTTTCAAATTGCGCTTTACTCTGTAATGCTCGACCACCAGAAACTATCACTTTGGCTTGCCCTAATTCTGGTCGATCACTTTTACTTAAATTTGCTGATACAAACTGCGTTAAGTTTGTTGCTGCAACTGCGTCCATAGTGACGACACCTGCATTACCACCCTCAACATTAGCCGCTTCAAAAGCTGTAGATCTAAAAGTTAAAACCAAAGTGTCTTCTGTTGTGGTAACAGTTTCGATCACATTTCCTGCGTAAATAGGATGCTCAAATGTGCGATCACTCAATACTTTTGTAATGTCTGAAATCTGACTAACATCCATCAGCGCCGCAACACGTGGCATTAAGTTCTTACCAAAGACAGAAGCCGTTGCCGTGAATGCGTCATATTGGCCTTTCAAACTGGCAATCAATGGCGCCAATTCTTCAGGCAGCTGATGTTGATAGTGCGCTGCATCAACAGAAATCACATGACTAACACCTGCAATATTCTTAGCAGCATTGACTGCTTTATCTTGCTGAAAACCTGCCACTAATACTGTCACTTCACCCAATGTTTGCCCTGCTGTAATAGCATGCAAAGTGGAATGAAGAATCGCATCATTATTGTGCTCTGCAATCACTAATACTTTCATAGTTCACTCCTTTAAATAACTTTTGCTTCATTCTTCAATTTGCTCACAAGCTCTTCAACACTTGCCACCATCACACCAGCTGTACGCCCTTCTGGCTCGCGCAATGCTTCCACTTGTGTTTTCAATTGAATATGACAGCCCAAACTATCAAGATCGATCACCTCCAATGGTTTACGGCGCGCTTGCATAATGTTCGGTAATTTAATGAAGCGCGGCTCATTCAAGCGTAAATCAGAACTGATCACAGCAGGTAAAGAGAGCGATAAAGTTTCCATACCGCCATCAATTTCACGCGTAATGACAGCACGATCACCTTGAATATTAATCTCATTAATGTAAGTACCTTGTGATGCATTCAATAATGCTGCCAACATTTGCGGTGTTTGATTCGCATCACGATCAATGGATTGTTTACCCAATAAATACAGTGATGGCTGCTCTTTTTCACCAATCTTTGTGAGAACTTTAGCAACGCCCAATGAATCAAGCTTCATATCTGTATTCACTAAAATGGCTTTATCCGCGCCCATGGCTAAAGCTGAACGTAAAACCTCTTCAGCACCTTTTGGCCCAATAGAAACCACTACAACCTCTGAAGCCACACCTTTTTCTTTTAAACGCACAGCTTCTTCCACCGCAATCTCATCAAATGGATTGATGGATAATTTCACATTATCTGTTTCCACAGCGGATCGATCACCTTTCAATCGAATTCTCACATTGTGATCAATCACTTGCTTAACTGCCACTAAAACTTTCATATAACCTCCTAAACTTAACCTTTACTGCTCATCTGGCAAAATCAATTGATCTGGCACATTTTGAACATACTTTTTCGTCAATGCGTAATACAAAATCGAAGGAATCACTAAACCAATAATCCAAGAGATATCCACGCCATTCATCAATGAATTCAATAAGAAACCTGAATAGAAACCTGTGTCGATGAATGGAATTTGGATCAATACACCAAAGAAATATGTACCAATGCCGATCATGTTCCATTTACCATAACGCCCATTAGGATCAGACAATGCAGGTACGTCATAACGCTCTTTCGTTACCCAGTAATAATCCACTAAGTTAATGGCGCTCCATGGCGTAAAAAATGTTAATAAGAAGCCTAAGAATGACGTGAAGTTATCTAAAAATTCACCGCGCCCTAAAATCGCGATCAAAACAGATGCACCCACCATAATAAAAATGTACAACAAACGTGTTGTTTGCGTGATCTGTGCATTACCTTTAAAGCCACTCACAATGGTTGCCATCGACATGAAGCTACCGTAAGCATTCAAAGTTGTGATCACAACTTTGCCGAATGCGATGCTGAGATAAAGCAAGCTCGCCACCAAACCCACTGCACTTAAACCCACAATGTATTCAATTTCATGATGACGGAAGTTTTCACCACCAATTTGCGCCGCAGCCAATACACCAAAGATCATAGAGATCTGAGTACCAATCACCGTGCCACTACCAACAGCAAAGAACACCTTAATTTTTGAAGTATTTCGTGGTAAATATCTTGAATAGTCGGCAACATAAGGGCCAAATGCGATCTGCCATGATGCAGCTAAAGAGACAGAAAATAGGAAATACTTCCAGCTAAATTCTCGGATTGCCAATAATGCACCAATGTCATACTGCGTCATCAAACGATAAAACATGTAGCAAAATGTCAAAATCCCTAAAACAGTGGCAATTTTACCGATCAAATGGATCAACTTATAACCCACAATGGTGAATGCGATGATCAAAGCCCCGAAGATCAAAATCCCCATATCATCATTTACGCCCGCTAATTTTCCAATCGCTTGCCCTGCCAATACAGAGCCGCTTGCTGAAAAGCCAATGTACATCATACATACAAGCACAATGGGGATCACAGCACCATAAACACCAAATTGGACACGACTAGAGATCATTTGTGGTAATCCCAATTGCGGTCCTTGCGCACCATGAAGCGCCATAACCGCACCGCCCAATACTTGCCCGATGAATAAACCTATGATGGACCAAAACACATCCGCCCCCAATACAACTGGGATTGCACCCACAACAATCGCTGTGATTTGTAAATTTGCACCAAACCATAATGTGAACTGGCTCCATAAGCTGCCGTGTCTTTCACTTTCTGGAATATAATCTATGGATCTAACTTCTAATAATTTTCTACCGCCTTCTTGCTCCTGAACACTCATAAAAACCTCCTCCAAGGTGATTGATTTTTATCTCTCTTGCCTTTCAGGCTTATTGTTGAGAGAAATTATGCAAGATCGTTCTTGCTATGATGATTTTTTGAACTTCTGATGTGCCTTCAAAAATTCTTAAAATGCGCGCATCACGAACATAACGCTCTATCGGCAAATCTTGAATAAATCCATAACCACCATGAAGCTGTAGCGCATTGTCTGTAATAAAACCTGCCGCTTCTGCTGCATAGAATTTTGCAACGGCAGATTCCAAACTGAAACGTTCTTGATCATCACGTGCTTTGGCTGCCTTCAATGTTAATAATCGAGCAGCTTCTAAGCGTGTGTACATTTCTGCTAATATCCATTCAATGCCTTGATATTCAGCCAACTTTTTATCACCAATGTTACGCTCCGTACTCCAACCTAAAGTTGCTTGATAAGCTGCACGTGCAATACCGAGCGACATAGATGCAATCTCAATGCGACCACGATCCAATACACCCATTGCTGTATGAAAGCCTTTACCCTCTTTACCCAACAAAGCAGAGTCTGGCAACCAGCAATCCACAGAAACTTCATAAATGGTGCTACCACGTAAACCCATTGTTTTTTCAGGGCTAGAAAACTCAACGCCAGCAGTGCCTTTTTCAATGATGAAGGCGCTGATACCACGCGCACCTGCATCAACGTCCGTTTTGGCATACATCACAATAAAATCTGCCTCTTTTGCATTGGTGATGTAATGTTTTGTACCTGTTAAGCGCCAACCATTGCCTTCTTTAACTGCTCGTGTTCGCATATCTACAGGATTGGATCCTGCTGCTGGCTCTGTCAATGCAAATGCACCCAACAACTCCCCTGCTGCTGATTTTGGCAATAGCGCTTGCTTTTGCGCTTCTGTGCCACCAATCAATATTGAGTCAGTTGCTAAAAAATGTGCAGTCAATGCTGAACATGTGGATGCACAAGCAGAAGCAACAGATTCCACAACGCGACTAACAGCTGGACCACTCAAACCTAATCCACCATACTCTTCTGGCAAATGCACACCCATAAAGCCCAATTGCCCCAATACTTCTAAGCTCTCTTTACAAAATGCACGATTTTCATCGTATTCCGCGGCTTTCACTTTTAAAAAATCATCGGAAACTTTTTCTGCTTCCTCAATGATTGCTAATTCCATTTCATCAAACTGATACATAACTCATTACTCCGCTATTTAATTTCATCATTCGCCTCGCCCAATACAGGCGCCGGCTTATTAACATGTGGCTTTTGACCATTAAAAAATACTGGTTGTGGCACAATCGGATACGATTGCCCTTCCACATCCACTAAAATATTTCTAAACTTGGATTGCTCGCTATACGCTGCTTGCTTCAGATTCCATACTGCAGACACTGGGATACCATCATTACCGAGCTTTTCGCACACTTCGTCCACACTGAATGCACGTGCCCAATCTTCGATGATCGCCTTTAACGCTTGCTCATTAGTGGTTCGTGTTTCATCTGTTAAAAACCTTGAGTCTGTTGCAAGTTCAACTTGCCCGATGCTTTCACAGAATTTCTGGAATAGACGATCACTGGCAATTGCAATCACTACCAAACCATCTTTAGCTTGATAAGTATCGAAAGGCGTAGAAATTGGATGACGATTCCCCACTAAAGAGGGATTTGCACCCGAGAATAAACTTGCTAAACCTGTCACTTGTAGAGATAACAATGCATCAAACATCGCAACATCAATGTACTGTGCTTCACCTGTGCGTTCCCTTGCAAATAAACCTGATGAAATAGCCCAAGAAGCATAAATTCCCGCGATGATATCGCCCATGGATTCACCAACGCGCGTCGGGCCTGTTTCTTTAAAACCAGTAATACTCATCAACCCTGACATGGCTTGCGCCACAATGTCATACGCAGGATATTTAGCAAAAGGACCATCCTGACCAAACCCTGAAATACTTGTATAGACAAGTTTTGCGTTATATTCTTTTAAGCTTTCAAAATCAATGCCTAAACGCTTTGTTACACCTGGACGAAAATTCTCAACAATCACATCGGCAGTTTTAACCAACTCAAGAAAGCGATTCATATCTGCTGGCACTTTAAAATCAAGCTCAATACTGCGTTTACCTCGATTAATCAACGCATAATAAATGCTATCGCCATTGGCATCGAATGCGCCCAAATGGCGACTATCATCACCGTGATTTGGCATCTCTATTTTGATTACTTCTGCCCCAAGATCCGCTAACATGCTAGTACAATAAGGACCCGCAAGCACTCGACTAAGATCCAATACGCGTATGCCATCCAAAGGCTTTTTCATGTCACTCATTATGACAACCTCCAACAGTGAAATTAATTTCAACAGACAATAAACACCCTAAGAACTATGCTACATAGCTCCTACATTCATCTATTGCTTTATCCTCCAACTTGCCCTAGTAAAATATTTTTATGGGCTTAAATCATTATATTCACACAAAACAAAAGTTGTCTAGACAATAATTATAATTATATATACTTATTTTAATTTTATGCATTTTGTAGCCACATTAAAATCCAAATAAAGTTCAAGTAAAACAATATATTTATATTAATATTTAAGGTATAATCATCCATTCCCAATTTGGAGTAACATTCAAAGATGTCTATACCAGTTTATAAAAAAGTACAAAATTACATCCTTGAGAGCATTGATAACGATCTTTTTGAAGAAGGGGAACAAATCCCCTCTGAACATATTCTGGCAAAAAAATTTGGCGTCAGCCGAATGACAGTGAACCGCGCCATTGTTGAATTGAGCCAACAAGGTGTCTTAAAGCGCATACAAGGCAGCGGAACTTTTGTTGCAGGTAAACGCGTAGCATCACCGCCCATCCGTATTATAGATATTTCTAAAGAGATACAGGATCGCGGCAGTGCGTATAAGATAGAGATGATCACACAAAAACTACTATCTTCCCCCAAAAGCATCGCTAAAAAACTAGAAATACCAGAAGGCGAAACCGTCTATTTTTGCCATTTATTACATTTGGAAAATGATGTGCCATTGGCGATGGAAAAACGCTATGTTTCTCGCACACTTGTACCGAAATTCTTTGAACAAGATTTCTTGAAAGTTTCACCAGGCAAATATTTATTAAGTCACTACGATTTTGTAGAAATGGACCAAACCATCGAAGCAATGATCACAACTGAAGAATTGGCAAAATTCTTACAAATCGATGAAAATTCTGCATGTTTAGCCATAAAACGCAGAACTTGGAGCACGATAGGATTAATCAGCTATGCTGAATTCACCTATCCTGCTTGCCGTTATAAATTACAATCTCATTTAACATTACGAGATACAGAGATCTTTAAAATCCCGACAGATAGTTTATAAAAAACACCACGATCCTTAAAATGCCTGCAAAGATGCTGTTGTAGTCGTTGATCCACCACAAACGATGACAAGAACATTATTCATATCACGCAGATCCACAAGTTGCTGATATAAAACTGCTAATGATGCACCACATGCAGGCTCAACCAATGCTCTATGATCATCCAAAAATGCTAAACAAGCATCCACCGCTTGTTGATCACTGACAGTTACAGGGATGATATCTCTCTCTTTTGTAAGATTAAATGCCTGCTGTGCAACTTGTTGAGCACCCAAAGATGTTGCAACGCCTGTTACCTCAGGAATAGATACAAGCTTTCCTGCTTCTATCGAGGCCTTTAAAGATGACATCCCAGCCGTTTCAGCTGCAAATATTGGAATATCAAGCTCATTGCGCTGTAATCCCTTATGAACACCAGAAAGCAAACCTCCACCACCAACAGACAAAATCACAGCATCAGGACGTAATCCACTGGCAACCACTTCATCAATCATGGATGCATGACCTTCCCACAATAAAGGATCATCAAAAGGATGAATGAATGCATCATGCTCCCCCAACAATAAACGAGCCAACTCATTCGCCTCCGCCCAAATTTTGCCATGCACTTTAACCTCTGCACCTTCTAATTCTAAAAGATAGCGCGCACGCGCAGACGTGGATTCTGGCACAACAACCGTCACAGGCACGCCTAATTGCCTACCTGCATATGCGACTGCTAAACCTGCATTACCTCCTGAGGAAGAAACAAAACGCTTTGCACCACGTGCAACATGATATTCACAAGCATGCCCGATGCCACGAATTTTAAAAGAACCTGAAGGCTGCATTGATTCCATCTTCATCCAAATTCGTGTGTGATTAAGCTGCCCTAACGCTAGTGATTCTAATAAAGGGGAATTTATACTTAAAGACATATGATTCACTCCGTAAAAATATCAAAGATCATTTTTTAATTCATCGAGGTAGTTATAAATGGTGTATCGCGTAACACCAAGCGCTTCAGCTGCTTTCTCCACACCGCCTTTCATCAAAAATATCCCCCGTTCTTGCATTTTTTGAACAGCTAAGAGATTAGCTTTTTTGCTTCCTGAACGTTTTTTACCACTATTTAAGTCTGTTGCTTGCTGAATAATGTCCTCCATTAAATGTTCAATACTATTTTCAACATTAACATCCTCTTGATTAACTAACGCCCGTTGATTTGGCCCAATGTTAATGCCTGATATGAGCTGCAATAAAGATACAGCCTCATTAATCCCATTGTTATTGACGTTAATACACAGCGCCGCGAATGGTTTGGCATTGTTATCTCTAAAAATTGCCGTACTACTTCGCAAAGATGTACCATCATGGGCGAAAGTCTCGTAATCTGTTAATAGCGTAATTTTCTGATCATTTTTATCCAAAGCTCTCGCAAATCCTTTATCTTTTCGCATACCTGCCAAAACGGGATCGCCCTTTTTACGCCCAGTAACATGCCCATTAGCAACTGCAATAATCGAAAACTCTAGGCTTCTCAAATCATGCAATACTAACTCTGTATTGCCTGGCAACACACAACCGATTGCATGCACAACCATCGTTAAAATTTCCAATACTTCTTGCTGATATATCTCTGGATCTACACTATTTGTCATATTCATCTCAACATAAATTCAACATTATATTGAAATAATACTTTAATCATGCAAACTTTCAACACAATGTTTAAAATTTATAGCTAACTATTATGCAATGAACATAAATTTCACTCATAAAAATAAGCAAAAACCAAAGATAGATGATCATTTTGATCACAATACCAATGATTTTTGCTTACATAACAACATATTGATTCTTATGTTTATTCAAACAATCAGGTGCTATTTATTAAAACTCAGGCACAGTAAAAGCTGTCTCCTTTGAATTTAAGCCATACGTTGTGAAACTTGCTTCTACACTCTTAGAATCTACAATTTTTTTCTCAATGAACAGTCTAAACGACTGATCCTTTGATAAGCTTTTCATTTGCACATATGGCAAATTTGTCCTTTGCATATCCATCGATTGATAAATCCCCAAAGCTTCCTCATAACTAACATTGTGCCGTTTTGCATAACGACGCGCTAATCTTTCAGGATTACTCTTCACTTGATGACGTTGATAAATCGCATAACCTGAAACATCCTTAGGCACTTCTTCGATCTGCTTAATTTCCATATAATCCGTTAAACGCGCCAACCAATGGTTTAAATTTAATACCATCAGCGCTTCACGTGTTTTAGCAAAAATACGGATTTTTTTTCCTAAAGTAATCTTCTTTTTTTCCAAATCATATTGATATTGAGGAAAAGATACAGCAAAAGCCACTTGATTACTCTCATCCTTTTGTTCAACAAACGCTAAATGTAATTGACCATATAATTTAGACCAAATGAAGTAAGGTGTAAGCCCCTCTTGATCTATGAGAGTTATCTCTTGATAAAACTTCATATTCCCCTCACTTTACTTAGAACGACTAAATACACCGCCACGGATAAGATTACCAACAATGTAAGCTTGTTGCTCAATAGCAAGCTCTGTATCATTTACCCAATCAATCATCAGTGAATATAAATCTCCTTCTTTTTTATTTTTACGGAAAGCATCCCCTATCTGAGTTACAGCACCAAAAGGCTCTATTGCAATAGGTAATTGCATATCGGAAAAACGAGGGTACCACGTATCAATCGTGCGAATCGCATTGCCAATTTTCACATTGTGCATTGCTGCACAACCATTTAATTGAAATAAAGTTTTGCCTTTTTCACCCATATTCATTTCTTGTGATGGAAATACATGCTGCTGATGTCCTAATTTTACAAAAGCATCTACTTCAATTAATGAAAAACTTTGTGCATCTCCTGTCAAACCTTTAAATATAATATCGGCTAGTGCTTTAAAATCAGTATTATCACTAGATTTTTCAAAATCTATTAAAGAAAACTCATAGGCATTAACAATAAATTTTTCATCTCCAGCTTTAACAACAATCTTAACTTCTTCTGCACCTACTCGATTACGCCATAAAAAACGACCATTAACCAAATTATAAGCATAACGATTTGCCAAAAGGCGAATACCATCACCCTCTTTAAAATTGGTGACTTTCTCTTGAATAGCAGCACTAAAATCAGGGGCATTACAACCAAATGGAACACCTAAATTACCAACAATTCTCATACTAAAACTAACTTTTAACGTATCATGCACTAATGGTAAATTAGCATCATCACTATCCGATGAAACAGGATTAGGTTTGACTTTGTTACCATCAGATGTTCCCTCTGCACTTTGAGTTGAACGATTTTGACGTTTAGTAATAGGAATTTCTTTCCATTTTTCAGATAATGCAATATCCTTCCAATCTCCCGAAAACATTAATGCATCAGATGTTTCTAATTTACGCTCAAAAGCCAACATACTTGGTAATTTAATTGACATATTTTTTCCTCTTTTTATATAAAATTATGCATATGGATCAAAATTATTGCCTAATTCTTCTACGAAACTCACACTTTCTATTAACTGCTTACAAAGATACCAATCCTGCTCATAAGGTGCGTAGCGCCAAACACTTCTCTGCCAATCCTCAATTTTTTTAAGACGATGGACACTTTGCCACTCACCTATTGAATGTACTGATTCAACAAAACAAATATCAGTTTCTGCATCGCGGGCTCCTTCTATCTCACCTGCTGGAAATAGCTCTGTAATCGCTTTATAGCCCGTCATAATTGGCACTAAAAAACCTGATTCTGGTTTTTTTACATATTCCCAATTAGCAGATACTTTTTCATTAGGATCGACATAGCTGTACCACTGTTCAACCAATTTAGAATCAAGTTTGCTCTGATTGTCATCAAAATAACTCAATAATTCGTTAGGAATATAATCTGTATGATAAGGTTGCTCTTTGTGCTGTAACCATAGATCATTTAAGCTGGATAATATTTCATCATCAGCCACTTTTTTTGATAAATAATCATCAATCAAATGGCAAATTGGCCTAGCAACTTGTTTTAGAGCAATAAAATCAAACCAAGCATCTAACATCTCTGCTTTTGGATTAATCTTTTGGAGATTTAACCAATGTTTTTCTAAATAATCTGATCGATCTTGCAATACGAAACCTGGAAGCAATTGATACTTTATACGTTTTAATTGATCTTCATCTGACAAATCGACCAGTTTTATACTACCAATGCTCAAAATTGTTCCACCCGCCAATCGTTGCAATTGACAAGAATTTTCAATAAATTCAATAAACTCATCTTCCAATCCCTCTAAATATCCTGTAACAGATATTAATAAAGAAACTGTCATATTCATCTTAGCTTCTTCATTGATTGCAGGATCTTTTAAAATTCCTTGCTCAAACTTCAAGCCCAAATATTGCGCTGTTTTATACTGACTAAAACGTATATTACTTGCTTCTTTATAAGTTAAAACATTTTGCTCATGAGCAACCACAGCACAACCATTTAAAACAAGATGATTAAAGCTCTCAACATTAATAACTTTTCTTTCTAAGTTATGCGAAAATCCTAAAAAATGAGTAATTGCAGGAAATCCCCAAGTAAACCCAGAAACGGCATTAGCATTTTGAACCCTAATTCGCTCAATTAATAAAAACTGGCTCATTCATTATCCTCCTGTAGCGCTTCTAAGTTTCCCAATGCAAATATTTCTCTAAAGTTTTTTTCAAACAATTTACACCATAATTTTTTGTGCTCTTCTTGAGGCGTAAATTTATTATTGGCTTTTCTCAAGCAATAATTAAGCCAATTGGCAAAATCCTCAATAACAGCGGCTTGCCAATTGTGTTTTTGTAAATCTCTAAAAGATTCATCGCTTCGATGGCAATCTAATAAAACTTGTTGTTCTTGTTTTAAGCGAATATCAGCAACCATCGACCAACCAGTAGGAAGTGCTTGTATCGTTTTAACATAAACAATAACCTCATCAGTTAAATCCTCCATCCACCGTTCAATCCAATAAAATCTTTTAGGATCTTTGATACTTAATTCTAACAACTCAAAACGTACTAAAAATTCAGCCAAATATTGAATTATTTCTTTCACTTGATAATTGCGCGATAATTCAAAGAAAAAACTATTCTGATAGATAGGTGGCTTAAGTTGGGATTGCCATAGAGGTGATTGACAGGAAAACAATCCTAATCGCCCACCTCTTTTACCATTTAGCTGAGATGCGTTGCCATGATTACTAGCAGTCACTAAAATATTGGCTCGATTGGGAAAATTAAAATATTGTTCGGAGGCATACTTTTTAGTATTACGTGCCTTAAATGTTTCATCTGAGTTACGACGCGAAAATTCAAAAATTGCTTGAGCTTTTGAGGATGAAACCACATTTACCAATAAATGGTACTGTCTTTTTTTAATAGGAAAATATACTTGCTTTAATAAGGTATGGGCTGATGATGTTCCTTCATTTAAAGATGCACCAAAGCCTTTATTCCACTCTTTCCTTTGATGATCATTTTGAGTAAAACATGTCAATAAATTAGTATCCAAATTATTAAAATTTGCCACTAGTTTTTGACCATTAAATTCCAACTCCAAAAATTGATAAATGGGAGAATATTGATTCCCACGAACAGCACCATCTACAGCAATGTTTTTCAAACTAGATGTTGAAATATATCTTTCCTTAATCGATGATCTACTATCAAAAAATGATGTACTATCAATTGCGGCATGCGTTAACTTAGATACGTGCGTTGCAAAACTGACGTTTTTTGCATTATCAGCAGCCCAAGAAATCCAAGTATTAGGAGAAAACTTATCAGCAAGCATTTGTTTTTTTAAATTAATTTCCTCAATCAATGACTCATACAAAATATCATTGGGTTTTTCCTCAAATTTTGATAAGCATACAATTTGTTCTAGAATAAAAGCCGATTCTTGCTGATCTGCAGATCTTTTATTTTTACGATCTAAAATAAAAGCTATTTCATCATTATTATAAAAATTTTCTTTCTGATACTTATCATTAATTTCTTTAAATAATTCTTTTAAATATTTAGAAAAATCTGCTTCAAATTTCTCAGCAAAAAAATTTGTCATAACTATTTGCCAACCAGCTTCATTTTGCTCATCTAACATCATTTAACCTCCTGATATACACCAAAATTCTTAGAATATTGATAGATCTTGATATCATTTTTTTGATAACTTACTAATCGTAACTCCCCAAAACGCCGTGCTGTTTCTTCTATATCAATCCCCAAATCAATTGATAACTCTTGATAAATTTTAAGTGGATCAAGGTCAAACCAAAAAGTGATATTTTGATTGCTTTGAATCTCTACATTATTAATTTCAATACCAGATCCACTAATCTCTCCCATTGTAGCAGGATAAACTGATTCATTTTTCCATCGCCACACTAACTCATCATTTTTAACTAATAAATATAAAGATTCATCTTTCACTGATTTTCTAAAAGGTTGTAAGCGCTGTAAAACCCCGCTCCAATGAACTTGCTCTTTCCACCAGACTTTCGCTGATTCATCAATCAAAAACAGTTGATTTAATAGTGCTTGATGCTCAAGAGCAACTAAATTATCTATCGGGCTCTCTTTAGGTTTTATCACCCGCTCAATCGCATTGATATTTTGATATTGCCGTACTTGTAAAACATCTTTAAGTTGGTGACTCTTTAGCTTTAATCTTTCACCTTCAAACCCAGGATTCTGAAAACAATACTCATAACCTTTTAAAGATCTTATATTCTGATTAAGAAGAAAAATATTTTCAGATTCAGGAATAATATCTCTATGCCGCAATACACGCCCTGCGATTTGAATGATTGAACGCATAGAACTTGGCTCAATAATCGCCCAATCATAATCATGATCTCGCCCAACTTCTGCCACGGGAGAAGCTAATACGATAAATATTTGATTGGCGGTTTCTGTCTTTTCAATAAGCTGCTTCATATCAGGAGGTGGCCACTCTTCTTTTCGATTCAACACGCTATCGAGCTTGCTTTCTAGATAAGAGCGAACAGCCAAAGGATAATGGCTGTGATAAACCGATAGGTGAATATGAATATCATCAGGAAATTCGAGTTGACAAAGCGCTTTAGCTACAGCTACTAGCGGATTAATATTAGCCATTCTAACAAGACCAATAGAAACTTTTTTATTGGCCACATCAACATGATTATTCTGATGAAGCGCCAAAGCACCTTGTAAAATTGTACTCGCAAAATCATGATAAATATGATCTGTTTGCTGTAAACTTGGTAAGCAATTTCCTCTATGTTTAACCACAGAATGTTTAGCTAAAAACTCAATGCGTTTTTGCACAAACTGTTCATGCGCTGCAATAAATGCTTTGTGATCATTAACTTCACTGATAATAGCTCCATTTGTAGATCGCTCATCAAACCACGCGCAATTAATTGTTCTATTCCAATTTTCAATATTGGTTTTAGAATATTCCGCCCAACCACTTTGATACGCTTGAAAAGCCGCTATGGCCAGATCAGGCGGCATCGTTGCCGTTGAAAGTAGTACCCGACTTCCAAGCATTCCCGCCCAATGAACTAAACGACACAATGCGGGCAAATCCCCCAAACCGAAATCATCAGGCTCATCAATAACAAGATCAGAAGTCAATAACCGCAACATTGGTCCAATCTGCTTTCCACCTTTTGTACCATCCGTTGCAGGCATAAGATGGTCAATCGTACAAACCAAAACAGGAGCTTGTAATAATTTCTCAATACGAGGATTATTTTTCGTCCATTCATACAGTGGGTGTTCAATCCCAGATAAATCATAATCTAACTCCATACTAGGATCCAAAAAGTCCTCCATTGACTCACTGCCTGAACCAAAATCTTCTCGTGCTCCACGTTTATTCTGTTCATTCTCAAACAAAGTCTTAACGGCTGTACCCCCTACAGCAATCGCTAATTCCTCATCAGATAATTTCAATTGTTTGCGATATTCTCTCCCTGTTTGTAATGTCAAAGTTCTCAACCCTAAAGCTACAGTAAAACGACATTCTTTATTACAATCAGCTAAAGCATACATAATTTTAGCATTTGCTATAGTCTTTCCTTGACCTGTAGATGCCATATTAATGCCAAAAAAACCTTGCTTCTCACTACTTTTACTTTGTTTTAATACCTCTTTTTGTGCTGATATTTGCCATGCAAAGCGTTCATCAATAATTTTTATATTTTTTAAAAACTGATTATTTTCTAAAGATAAAAGCTCCGATTTTAATTTCGGTAAAGCACGTATAATTTCTTTAGCATTCTCAGAAACACCTATTAAGTGCTCATCTAATTGTTGTTTTAGCTCACCTGTTACTCTATCTGTATTTGCATATACTTTGTAATTCGGAGCTTGCCATCTCTCAGTGACCGTATCCTTTGCTGAATAATAATGATCTGCTAGCATTAAAGCCATTCTTGCTAAATGTGCTGTAAATAAATCATCATGTAATAGGTTTTGTTGGCCTAACAACTTTATATTTTCTAAAGCTTTATCAGCGGCTTTAATAACCCTCAACCGCCATTTTGCACTTTTATATGGTAATCCTTCTTGTGAAAAATTCCAGTTTTCAGGCATTAAATCTTGAATATCATCATCCCTAAAGTTATATGAGTTCCAATAAACTTTAAGTTCCTGTTCAAACCAAGCATAAAAAGGTGTAATTTTCTGCTGATTAATAACTTCTAATTTAGTTTCTGATCTAAGAGATTTTTTCCAACTAGGCACAAAAGGTAATTTATGATGACTCAAAATTAACCAACCAACTAATTGAGCCAAAGGTGGCAAATTTGCCAATGGATTATTCTTACTTTGATCTATCCCATCCCTGAATAGAATATCTCTTTGATTTTTATTAATCTCAGTTAATGCTATCAACCATTCTTCATCTGTTTGATCACCAACGAAAGCTTGAAATATTCTTAAAGAAATCCATTCATGTCTTATCGGTTCATATCTATTTCGTCCTTCTCCTTTGAGCTTTGATTGAAATAAAACATTACTTTTTCCAAAATCATGAAACAATCCTGCAATCACTACCGCATCTTCCATAAGAGCTAGTCTTTGCCATTTTTCTGGATCAATATATTTATCAAATGTTTCACCTGTTACATTCACCGGCACAATGCCTTCACTATTAAACTTTTGTCGATTGCCGACAATCCATAATAGATCACTGCGCCGACGAGAGCGAATCCAATGGCAACTCACAGCAGTATTTTTTGTGGCAGTTTTACGAAGGAGCTTTTTCACCATCAAAAGTCCTTCTTCTGTAATGATGGTTTGCCAAACATTATCACCAATGCGATTGGCATAAGCATCTAGCACTCTTCTTGTTTTAGCGAGGGATTTTTTCTCACATTGACTGACAAAAGTGACGATCATAAAGCAATCCCTTTAACTTCATTAAACATAAAATCCAAACATTTATGCTCTGTGAATTTTTGCAAAACCTGCTGGCGGAATTCTTGCTCTGTTGCGTTCTCTTTTGCGCAAATGAATGCCCATGGCAATACAACAGCATCTTTAATCAAATCAGCCACATCGAAAACAAGCGCTCCTCGGCGAGTTTTGCCATGCATTACAGCAAAGCCATGAGGAATACCAAGCACCCACAAAGTACAAGCAGCCAATCCATAAGCTAAATAATTACCATGATTCAAAAAAGTATTGGCCAAATCACTTTCGCCATGATGACGACTAAAATCCGCATAATTTGTACACGTTGCCGCAAATTTATAGAGCTGCTTTGTCATCTGTGCTTCTGACAACAGTAGATCACCCACTTTAGTTAAATCAGGGATTCTGCGCTCGAAAAAATTAAGGGCCTGAGTGATTTCAGGTGCGCTGATGTCGAAGCCTTCTGATTTTAAATCACGATCTTTTGCCCAAGTTGTGCGAATAAACTCAATCCTAGCTTGCTGAAATTTTTTGGCAGCGATTAAGCGTTTATCATCATCGAACCAAAACTTCATCCAGCCTTGCATATATTCTGTTGGGCGATATTCGCTTTGCGGCGTCAGCCATTCGATCTCTGCCCCCATAAATAATGGCGTGCCGCCACCGCCACAAAAGCCTACTAAAACGCCCGCGCTTGCCAACATTCTCATAGCAGCTTGCGTCACAGATGTGCCTGTGCCTAATAAAATGACTGTTGTATTGGCAATGGGAATATTAAAGTATTGATTTTCTTTCTTCGCCTCTGTGAGATACAGCACTCGCCCATCTTTTTGCATCACTCGACAATGCTCTAAATAGAAAATATTGGCACGTTTGGAGTGCAAAATTGCTTTTAAATCTGAACCATGTAGATAATCCATCTCAACTCGCTTATCTTTATTAGAATGACTGATACTTGAATAAACTAAAAACATTTCCCTCAGTATTATCAAAATATTTTATATAAGCAACCTCAAAAGATTATCTTCATAAAAAACGCCATCCTTTCGGACAGCGTTTATTTATCTAGGTAGATGTTAAATTAATTAGAATGGTGCGTCGATATCCACAACATCAATCAATTTTTGGTTAACGAATTCTTTCAAGCCTAAATCGATCAATTCACGACCAAAGCCAGAGCGACGAACGCCACCAAATGGCAAGTCAGCTTTAACCATTGTTGGATGGTTCACAAAGATCATACCTGTAGAGATTTCACCCGCAACGCGACGACCACGAGCATTATCAGAAGTAAATACAGAACCGCCCAAACCAAATGGAGAATCATTCGCAATGCGAATTGCATCGGCCTCATCTTCTGCTTTGATGATCATTGATACAGGACCAAAGAACTCTTGATAATAAGCAGGATTATCTGGCGTTACATTTGTCAAAATTGTTGGTTGAACAAAGCAGCCTTGCTCAGGTACTTTTTCGCCCACTTCTGTTGCTGTTGCGCCGTGTTTAACTGCTTCTTCGATCTGCTTCAATAAGCCATCTTTAGCACGTTGTGAAGACAATGGCGCCAACTGTGTTGCAGGATCCATAGGATCACCTGCTTTCAATGCTGCAACGCCCGCTGTGTATTTTTCTAAGTATTCATCATAAACTTTAGCATCTACAATCATACGCTTAGAAGAAACACATACTTGACCCGCATTCCAATGGCGACCAAAAACGCCCCAAGCAACTGTTTTATCCATATCCGCATCATCTAATACAACGAATGCATCCGCACCGCCCAATTCCATGATGGATTTTTTCAAATGTTTACCAGCAACTTGTGCAACCGCTGAACCTGCAAACTCAGAACCTGTCAAAGCGACACCACAAACACGTGGATCCGCCACAACCAATTCAACATGATCATGCTCCATGAACAAGTTAATGAATACATCTTTTGGTAAACCAGCGTCTAGCATCAATTTTTCAAATGCCAATGCACTTTGCGGTACGTTTGAAGCATGCTTCAAGATCAACGTATTACCCGCTGACAATTGTGGTGCCAAAATACGAGCCACTTGATAGAACGGGAAGTTCCAAGGCTCGATCGCCAATAAAACGCCCATTGGATCATTCACTAATTCTGCTTCGCCTTCTGCTGGATCCATCATCACTGGCAATTTTCTTGGTGCCAATAAGTTTGCAGCATTGTTTACATAGTAATCTAAGATCTGTGCAGACAATTCAACTTCTGCCTTAGATTCAGCAAAGATCTTGCCCATTTCTAATGTTAATAATTGTGCATATTCATCACTGTTTTTACGCAATAACGCAGAAGCATTTTTCAAATGCTCTACGCGCTCCGCCACTGATAAGTTCTTCCAGCTTTGGAAAGCTTCATGAGAACGATCAACAGCAGCTTTAATTTCTGCTTCTGTTGCACTTGGGAATGATTTAACCAATTCGTTGGTATAAGGATTAACTGTTGCAAATGCCATATTAATTTCCTCCGGCTAATAACAAAATGCGGAATCAATATATTACTTTTATCATTAAGGCGAAACCGAAAAATTCATATCGCTCTGAGAAATAATTTAAATAATGACATTTATCACTTATACATCATAAAGTTACCTTGAATACATTACCACTACTGCATTGTGTATATATATTAACCATTTGATTAAAAACAGATAACCAATTTTTTGATTTAAGATTTAAATATATTTCTCGATCGCAATGGCAACACCATCTTCATTATTAGTTTTTGTTATGAAAGTCGCGTTTTCTTTTAATAAATCAATGCCATTACCCATAGCGATTTTAGTCTCAGCCACTTTGTACATTGAAAAATCATTTTCATGATCACCAATGCACATAATTTCTGAGCCTTGGAGATTCATCTCATCTGCAATTTTTTGTAATGCATAGCCCTTTGTGGAATTTTTTCGTAAAAACTCTAAATAAAATGAAGCACTTCTGAATACTTCGTAATCATCATAAAAGGATTGTGGTACATGCTTTTCAATGCCTGTCATTCTGGCAATCTCATCTGAAAAGATGCATTTATTGTAGTACATATCCTCTGTCATTTTGGCAACTTCACGATAAACTAAAGGAATATTGGACAGATAGGATTCCCAAACTGTATAACGCCCAATCTGCTCATTGGCAGTATAAAGACATTGATCGCTCACCAAATGCATATTCACATCCAATTGACGAGACAAAGCTTCAATTCTTATATAATCCTCATAACTCAAAGCATTATCATGGAAAGCATAACCGCTATCAATGTCCCGAATATTGGCGCCATTATTGGTAATGACATAATTTTTATCATTCTTAATTGCCAACTCTTTTAAATAAGGCAACATACCAGAATAAGGGCGACCACTGGCTAAAATGATCTGAACACCTTGAGCTTGAGCGCATTCGATGCTTTGCTTAACTCGATCACTCACTCGATGTTGTGAATTTAACAAAGTACCGTCTAAATCTATTGCGATCAATTTTATGCTCATGGATATTTCCTATCATTATTAAAATCAATGACACTATCCTACTATACTCAGCGCCTTTCATGCCACGAAGTTACTTGAATATAAAAAAACCTCGCATTTGCGAGGTTGATAATGATAAAAAGCGAAGCTCAGTGATTATTTTTGATCAGCAACAGAATTCCACTCTTTTGGCATAATAAAACCTTCGTACATCGGTTTCGATAAAATATAATCCCTAAATTCATCAGAAGCATAAGCTGCTGCTAAATCTTTAACCCAAGGCTGATCCTTATCTTTCGATTGGATCGTTACAATCACACGATGTTCATCAGGCGTTTTTTCCACATATAAACCATCTGTGATTTTTTGCCCCATATTCACAACATAATTACCATTCACAACCGCAAAATCCACATCATCCATCGAACGCATTGAATGAGCAGGATCAACCTCTTTAAACACTAACTCATATTGACCTTTTTCAATGTCTTTTAAGCTGAATGTTGCAGGCTTAGCATCCTCACGGATTTTAATCCAACCCAAACTTTCTAAAATTCTAGCACCGCGCTCCATATTGATCGGGTCATTCGATAACGTCACAATCATGCCATCTTTCACATCATCCAATGAATCATGCTTAGTGGAACGCAACGATTGCGGCGCTGTTGCTGTATGGCCAACGCTCATCATATCCATATTCAATAAACGGTTTAAATCCAGCATAAATGCATAACTCTGAGAGATAGAAGCATCAATCTCATTATCACGCATACTGCTCGTGATCATAGGGTTTTGAGAGAAAACAACTGGTGTGACTTTATAACCTTTTCTCTCTAAAATCGGTTGAATGGACTCTTGAAACTGTACTGCATAGTTAGAAGGACCAAAGCCAACTTTAATCTCCACTGGCTGAACAGGTTCAGCAGTTTTCGCCACTTCATCATTATTACCACACGCCGCCACAATCAATGATGCACATAATGTCATCACCATTTTTAAACCGTTTACCTTCATTGCTGCCTCTTTCTCTGACTAATTATCCCAATGTTTGGGGAAAATAAAACCGTCATATAATGGCTCATTTTTAATATAATTTTCAAATTCTTTTGATTCGTAAGCTTGTTTCAAATCTTTAGCCCACTGCTCATTTTGATCTTTACCCGAGATAGAAACCATCACAACATGCTCTGGCGGCGTTTTTTCCACCACTAAAGAATCAGTAATTTTCAATCCCATATTGGCAATGTAATTACCGTTGATCACTGCAAAATCCACATCATCAATCGCGCGTAAAGCTTGTGCGGGATCAACTTCCTTAATGATTAAATCATACTGACCTTTTTCGATGTCGTTCACGCTGAATTTTACAGGATCCACATCCGCTTTAATCTTAATCCAGCCCAACTGTTCCAAAATTCTTGCAGCACGCTCTGCATTCACAGGATCATTTGGCACAGTGATCGTCATGCCATCTTGAATGGCATCCAAACTTTGGTGGCGGGAAGAGCGCAAAGATTGTGGCGCACTTGCTGTATCAGCAAGTTTTACCATATCCATGCCAAGTAAACGATTAATGTCTTCCATATAAGCTACACTTTGAAAGATTGAAGCATCCACTTCGCCATCCTTCATACTGCGATTGATCTGGCTGTTTTGAGAAAATACTCTTGGTACAACTTCATAGCCTTTCGCTTCTAAAATTGGCTGAATAGATGTTGTGAATTGTGTGCCATATGAAGATGGCCCAAATGCCACAACAATTTGCTTCTTCTCCTGCTTAACATTCGCCGATTCTTGAGGTTCATTATTGCCACAAGCAGCAACCAATAACATTACACTTGCTGCCATTATTTTTTTCATCATGATTGTTCCCCTTTAATCCCAATGTTTAGGATAAATAAAACCATCAAATAAGCGCTCGCCTTTGATATATGTTTCAAATTCTTTAGATTGATAAGCTTCTTGCAGATCTTTGGCCCACTGTTCATTTTTATTCACATCGCGAATCGCCACTTTAACCAAATGTTCTGGCGGTGATTTTTCAATGGCTAAACCATCGCTGATTCTTTCACCTTTACTGGCAATAAAATTACCGTTAATCACTGCAAAATCCAGATCATCCATTGCGCGTGGTAATTGCGCCGCATCCATTGGTTTAAAAACTAAATCAAATTTTTTCGGTGAAACAGCATTCGTACTGAATACAACCGTTTCCACATTAGGATCCACAGTGACCCAATCTAAATCCTCCAAGATGCGTACAGCGCGCTCCAAATTAATCGGATCATTTGGCAAACCCACAGTCATACCATCTTTCACAACATCCAAAGATGTATGTTTAATCGAACGCAATGATTGTGGTGCGCTGGGTGTATCTGCCCATACAATCATGTCCGCTTGTAAGCGGCGATTCATTTCGCCCATATTGGCGGTACTGATATGCACAGATGCATCCACTGCATCTTCTTTCAGTGCTTGTGGGATCAATTTATTGTGGGAAAATGTTTTAGTTTCAATTTCATAGCCCTTCTTTTCTAAATAAGGACGAACGCCTTTTTCAAACTGCGTAATGTACGTGCCTGCACCAAATCCCACCACAATTTTCTCTTTTTTGGGTGATGTCTTTACAACCTGCTCAGTTTGCTCGTCATTACTACATGCTGAAACAGCCAAAGCGATGCCCAACACAATTGCCATTTTTTTAAACATTTTTATTCCTTTTCACTTTATTGAAGATACAAAATCCCGTTGCATTGATTGCAACATCAATGCGATTATTCATAAACATTAATTGTGAGTACTTTAGAGCTTGCTCAGTGCCGATTTGGCTAAGTTGACGAGCACCATATCTTCCATCGGTGGATTGTGTAATCCTGCGCGTACATCGCGATAATAACGCTGTAATGGATTATTGGCAGAAAGGGATTTTGCGCCCACTAAACGCATTGATAAATCCACAATGTCTAAAGCATTATTCACAACTGCAACTTTTGTCGCCGCCAAAGCATCCGCAAGCTCGAAGCGCTCTGTTTCATTGGCTTGATCCCAATCACGCGCTACACCATATAAAAGATACTCATTTTGAGTGAGCTTTAATTTCATTTCGCCCAGTTTCTGCTGAACCGTCGGAAATTGTGCAATTGTGCCAGAAGCTAAGCTATTCGGTGCATAAGTGTTCGCAAAATTCAGCGCATAATCAAATGCTGCTGTTGCAATGCCTTGATAAACCGCAGGAATGTGCAACAACCAACCTTGTGGTGGCTTTTTCCCTGGTGTAATTTTCGTTAATAAATCTTCTACATCTAACTGAACTTGATCCAGTACTAAATCATGGCTGCCTGTTGCACGCATTGCAACAGAATCCCATGTTTCATCAATGGATAAACCTTGACGGTTCTTATGCACTAAAAACTGCCCCACTTCATCACTGTTATTGATTCTTGCAGACACAACAAAATAATCCAAAACTGGGGACAATGTCGTAAAAATCTTACGGCCAGAGATTACCCAGCCTTGTTCATTCTGCTTTGCAGTTGTTTCAGGTAAACCGCCGCGTGTTGGACTGCCTGTTGCTGCTTCTGATGCTGCATTATTAATCAAAGCGCCTGTTGCTAATACATCATCTGCGAAGCGTTTGAATACGGCTTCATCCCACTCTTGCTGCTCACTTAAATGCAAAGTAATGCCAACGTGCCAACCCATTGCTAATGCCGTTGAACCATCCATTTCGGCAATAATTTGTTGATGCTTAAGCATCTCTTCTAGTGATACACCTAATCCGCCAAATGCTTTGCCTAATGTTAAAGCAGGATAGTTAATCGCCTTTAAATCTGCGATGTTTTGAAATGGAAAAGTATTGGATTGATCATGTTCGGAGGCACGTTCTTTGAATGGTAAGACAGTTTTTCGAGTCAACGAAAGACGATCTGCCATATTTTCATAGGCAAATAAAGACATAAGATACTCCTAAAGTATGAGAATTTTATTTATCGCTCCTGATGGAGCGATATTAATTTAGATAGCTTTGTGATTAAGCGCGAACGCGTTTCGCTAAATAGTTACCGAGCATTTGTACTGCTTGCACAATGATCACTAAGCTCACAACACAATAAAACAGTACAGCATTATCGTAGCGGTTATAACCATAGTTAATGGCCAAATCACCGATACCGCCTGCACCGATCGCCCCCGCCATTGCAGTTGCGCCAATTAAGCCAATGGTTGCTGTTGTAAAATTCAATATCAACGAAGATTTTGCTTCGGGCAATAGAAAGTACCAAACGGTTTCAAATGTCGATGCACCAATGGAGTTTGCAGCCTCAATGATCCCATGATCCACTTCCAACAATGATGTTTCCACCAATCGCCCAATGAATGGCGAAATATAAATGGTTAAAGGAATGATCGCAGCAGCTGTACCAATCGAACTACCAATGATTAAACGTGTGATCGGAATAATCGCCACTAATAAAATAATGAATGGCAATGAACGGATCACGTTCACAATCGGATTCAAAACAGAATAGATAAAATGATTCGGGCGAATACCATCTGGGCGCGTTAATACTAATGTGATCCCAATGATTCCACCTAAAATTACGCCAATCACAAGGGAAACGGCAACCATGATCAATGTTTGTTGGCCCGCAAGTAAAAAACCATCCAACCCAACTTGTGTCACAAATAAACTCTTCATGATTTACTCCTTATCCAACTGATTGAGCGTAACGCGAACACCACGCTCTCTTAAAAATCCGACAGCTTCTACAATCGACTCCTGTGAACCTTCTAATTGCACAAACATGCTGCCAATGACGGATCCTTCGATCTCGATCATGTTGGAAAACAGAATATTCACCACAACAATTTTCGTTAAAATCAGTTCATTAACCACTGGAGTTTTGGCAGAATCTCCCAAAAACTCTAAACGATAAATATGATTAGGCAATGCATCTTCAATGTTACGAATGATGCTTCTTGGAATCTCTTCTTCGATCAAGGTATTAATAAATTTGCGTGTCATTGGCTCTTTAGGATTTTGGAAAATCTCTTTCGTTGAGCCTGTTTCCACAACAATCCCTTTATCCATCACTGCAATGCGATTACAGATGGCAACCACCACTTCCATTTGGTGCGTCACCATCATGATAGTGATGCCCTGCTCTTTATTAATTTTACGCAATAAATTTAAAATAGATTGTGTGGTTTGTGGATCCAATGCAGATGTGGCTTCATCACACAATAAAATATCAGGATTATTTGCCAATGCTCTTGCAATGCCAACGCGCTGCTTTTGCCCACCAGATAATTCACGAGGATAAGCATACTTTTTATCAGGGATTTCTACATAAGCCAACAATTCATCAATGCGTGCATCGATCTCTTGTTTCGTTAAACTTGAATTTAGTTTTAATGGTAGTGCGATATTTTCAGCAACGGTTTTAGTTTCTAATAAGTTAAAGTGCTGAAAGATCATACCAATGCGCTTTTTGACATTGCGCAATGATGTTGTATCTAGTTGGCTCAGTACCTGCCCATTGATAATAACATCGCCTGACGTTGGCTTTTCTAATGCATTCACTAATCTAATGAGTGTACTTTTACCTGCGCCGCTGTATCCGATCACACCAAATACATCGCCTTGTTGAATGCTTAAATTGATAGGATGAAGTGCAACGACTTCTTGATTGTTTTTCGTAAATGTTTTAGTGATATTTTGAAACTCGATCATGATAATGTGTCCGTGGTAGATATGAAATTTGACTTAACAGATGTTGAAAATAAACATGCATTTCACAGCAGCAACACATCATAGACATTAGCTTTTTCATAGCAAGCCCCTATAAAATCCCATTGAATGGCAATATTTATAACACTTAGAAAACCTAGAATCAAGCATTTTTTACATATATAACATACATGATAAATATGTTATTAAATTAATATCTGAAATAAATGCAATAAAAAAGCCTTGATATCATCATCAAGGCTCTTTAAAACATATCGATATGGTATTAATTAACCAAAGCGTTTCATGCTGTATGGTGTTGCATCGATGATCGGCGTTTTACCCATCACTAAGTCTGCTGTGATCTCACCAGAAGCAGGACCTTCTGTCATCCCCCAACCTGTTGCTGTATTGATGAACAAACCAGGATATTGTGGTACTTCAGAAATGATTGGTAAATGGTCAGCTGTTAAGTTAATCGCAGCACCCCAACGTTCAACCACTTTAGAATCTTTGAATGCAGGGAATTCAGCTTTCATACGATTGAATACTAAATCCAAGTGTTCATTGTTTGGTGTCGCCATTGCTACACGATATTCTTCAAACGGCGTCACTTCATCATTGCTCCATGAAGTTGGCGTTGTGAAAGAGTTCCATAAGTCTGGACCCAATTTGAATTCTAATGGAAGGTCACCGCCACCCAATAAATGCATGAAACTTGGGCCTAAGATGAAGCTATCTTTGATCACAGAGCTTGTAAAGATACGTGGTGCAACCGCATATGTACCATCCGCTTGTTCACGGAAGTGAATACCGTTTGGTAAATGTACGTTACCTTTTGGTACACCAGGAACGCCAGTTACACGCTGCTGTGATAAGTAGATGTTCAATGTTGGAATGTCTACGCCCATGTTACCCATGAAAAGACGCGTCCAAATACCACCCGCTAATACTACAGAAGATGTTTTGATCGCACCTTTTTCTGTCACAACATCAGAAATCTTGCCACCTGCTGTTTCAATGCCACGCACTGCACAGTTAGTGAAGATTTTCACACTCAATTGCTGCATCGCGTAACGCGCTAACATTGGTACACCTGTTTCTGGATCTACGCTACCTGCATCTTCTTCAAATCCAGCAACTGTCCATTTAGATTGTGCATTTGGCAAACGTGCTGCCAACTCTTCACCTTTGATGATTCTAGTTTTTAATGGTGTATCAAAACCTGGGTTTGTAGAGTTCAATTTAATCCACTCTTCAACCACTGCCAACTCTTGTTCATTTGCAATCGCTTCAACGCGGCCATGAGTACGGTAACTTGTGTCAGCACCAATCTTCTCATTCATACCACGCCAAATTTTCTTTCCGTAGTGATGCAATGGGAAAATATGCTCATCTGTTTTGTAACTGATGATTTGACTGTACGCACGGCCAGACATTTCACCAGCCACTTCGCCTTTATCACAAATCGTTACGCTCAATCCTCTTTCAGCAAGATTGATCGCAGTCATAATGCCTTGAATACCAGCACCAATGATCACAACGTCAGATTCTTTTGGTAGCGGGCCAGTTGTCCCTTCTACATGCAATGCTCTAGATTTAGTGTTAACTAAAGTGCCTTCTCTTTGCATCATTGGCACCAATACAGATGCACCACCAGCAACAACGCCTGTTGCACCAAGCCCTAAAAGAAAGTTCCTACGCGAAATTTTCATTGATTACCTCCATTAAAACCTTGAATATTTATCTATACCTAGGATCGCTAGGATTTTTTTCCTAGCAACACTAGGAACAAGTGGCGCGTAGCATAACACAAAAAAAATTAATTGATAATTATCAAACTTTCATTAAATTGTGGTCATTTTTTGATCTTTTTTACAAAAATTTTTACTCATTTAATCTAAACAACATAAATGCAATTTGTGACATATAACGCTCAAAAGTCATCTAAAATCGCAAAAAAAATCGACAAATCATAAATATTTGTCGATTTTATAAGAACTTATTAAAAAAAACATGGCAAAAAAACAACTGTTCAATTGTGCGTAAGATCAAAATAATTAACTAAAATTGTCGAATAATACCAATCATTTATGATAAAAATTCATACAATATTCCATTGATTTGCGCATTAAACATACATTACTCTATGCTGTTATCAGCCTGATAATCCTCTGCTTCTTCCTCTGTAACCAAAGACTTAATGAATTCTTCAAATGTCTCAGCAATCGGTGTAATGCAATAATCACCCTCTTGATCTACATGCACGACCTTAGGAATGCCATCTTTACCACATTCACGATAATCGAACATATACATTTCATGACCAGCGCTCGGTGTATCAGCAAAGCAGACACCAATATCGGGATAACCCCACTCTTCTTTCATGAAATTACTTCCTAAATCACCACATAGAGAATATCTTTTATCAAAACCAATACCAAAAATGCCTGAAGCCCAGCTCATACCATCCGCAAATTCACTGTCATCGCCCAAAATAACAAAACAGCGGTTTAAATCACCGCCGTTTTGTATGCGCATCAACTCAATGTAGGATTCAGGTAGTTTATAGCCACCAATGTCAGCTTCTACCTTCTTGATCAACTCATCTGTGGGATATTCACCAACATAATTATCCTGAGCATAAAGTGAATCGTTCCAAAGATCTTTAAGATCTGCCTCTGTAAAATATTTCACAGCTATTCACCTTTAAATCCTGCTTTCACAAGAATTTCAAAGCCTTCGCCTGAAACAATACTGTCTGCAACAATTTTCGCTGTTTTACGCAATTCAACTTCACCATTGACGCAAACCAATCCTTCTGCCACCATGTGCTTTGCGCTGCCGCCAGATTCTGCGAATCCCGCCATTTTTAACAAACTATTCAAAGCAATGTGTGCATGATCTTCTAAATAAAAAACTTCTTGATGTGCCATATGTCGTCCAGATACTTTATTGACTAAAAGTCTCCATTTTAAGCTTTTTATCTTCACCACGTTCTAGAATTTTCGCAGGCACTTTATAAAAAGCCTCAACGGCTTTGCATTGTTTTTCAATTAACGCTCGATCATCCCGTTCAGGATGCACAGGCAAAACAATGCTTTGGCAATATTGGGCATATTTATCCTTATTTTTCTTCACCCACAATACAACTTTTTTCCGCATAGCTTGCGTAGTTTCTGCATCCACATCCACCAATCTTTGATCATTATAAATAGGGTAAAACAGTACAAATGGCTCTTTTCGATCAAATACTTGTGTCATCTCTTCCAACCAAATATCTGTATCGCTCATGGTTGCAGGAAAATAACGAATGGTCACTTCAGGAAAATTATCAATACACAATACTTTAAACATCATAAAACCTATCTAAGAAAGGGGAATACACAAAGGGGTTTGATTGAATGGATCCATGATCACTTTATTCGGCAAATTAAAAATATTGAGCACATTATCTTCTGTCACAACATCTATAGGTTTGCCCATTGCTGCGATTTTGCCATCTTTTATGGCGATCATATGATCTGCATAGCGGCAAGCTAAATTCAGATCATGCAACACCATCACAATCGTTTTTTGAGTGGTACGATTTAAATCACGCAACAGCGATAGAATTTCTATTTGATACGTTAAATCCAAATATGTTGTGGGCTCATCTAATAATAAATATGGCGTATCTTGCGCCAATGTCATAGCAATCCAAGCTCTTTGTCGCTGCCCACCAGATAAGGACAACAGTGATTCGGATCGTAGATCCTTCATTTGAGTCAATGCTAATGCATTCTCTAAATGATGATCATCCTCATCACGCCATCGGCTGAATAAACTATGATAAGGATGCCTACCATAACGCACCAACTGCTCAACCGTAATATCTTCTGTCATATTGGTGCTTTGTGCCAACATTGCCAATTGCTGACTCAATATTTTATTGGATAATTTCGTAATATTCTGGTCATTCAACAAAACTTGCCCAGAACATGGCAATAATAGCTTTGCCAATGATTTCAACAACGTGGATTTCCCACAACCATTGGCGCCAATCAATACCGTAATTTTTTCTTCGGGTATATTGGTTGAGATTGATTCAATAATCGTACGAGATTGATACGACAATGTTAATGATTCTATGGCGATCACAATATTTTCCCTCTATCGCTTCCATGCTTTGAGCAATAATACTAATAAATAGATTCCGCCCAATGCTGATGTCACAACGCCTACAGGCAAGCTCGAACCTTTCGGTAAAGCTCTCGCCAGTAGATCTGCACTTAATAACAGGATTGATCCCACCATTGCTGTGGGCAGTAATAATAATGGTTGCTTAAATAATTTATAGGTAATGTGCGGTGCCACCAATGCCAAAAATGTTATAGGCCCTGCTGAAACAACTGCAAATGTTGCCAATAATGTTGCAAATATTAAACTCATCAGCGTCACTTTTAACACACAAACACCTAAAACTTGAGCCGTATGATCACCCAATCGCATCACGATCAATGGTCGTTTCAATGCCCATAAACCTAAGCCAAAAATAGGGATGGCGCTGCCAATATATATCACATCCTGCCATGTTCGCTGTGCCAAGCTGCCACTTAACCAAATACTGATCTGATAAGCATCCTCTTGGCGAACACCTGTTAACGCAAACTGTACCAATGCCAATGCAAATGCATTGATGGCAATCCCTGCCACAATCATCTGCATGCCAAATGTTCCTGCGATTCTCAGCGTTAATAAAATCAATAATAGAACGATTAATGCACCCATCATTGCGCCCGCTGCGATGGGTAAACTATTCACCCAAATGAGAGAAACCGCTATCGCCCCGACAGAAGCACCTGCATTGATGCCAATAATATCTGGGCTGCCCAATGGATTTTTCGTCAATGATTGAAATATGGCACCTGATAATCCTAGCGCAGCGCCCGCACCGATGGCAACTAAAGTTCTAGGTAACCACAATTCCCAAAATAGCCAATGATTCACATGAGAATCACCGCCTTCAAAATATGGCACAGCAGCAGAATAACCCGCCAATACTAATACAATTAATGGGAGAATTTTAGCCATGTTAACGCCTTTTCTTCATCATTAAACAATACAACAATGGCGCACCTAATAATGCTGTCACAATGCCCGTTGCCACTTCGGAAGGCGCAATGATGACTCTTGCCAAAATATCCGCCATCACCAAAAGCAAACCGCCCATTAATAAACTGGCAGGTAAAACAAAGCGATAATCTTGCCCAACCAAAAAGCGCGCAATGTGTGCCGCACCCAAACCAATGAAACTAACAGGGCCAATCAATGCCACAGTGCTAGCAGATAAAAGGCTTACCACCAATAAAATTATGACTTGCACCCAAATGATATTCATACCCAAAGATTGTGCGGTACTCTTCCCTAATGCCAAAACATTTATGAATTTGCCCAACAACAATGCAAACAGTGAAACAATGATCATCACAGGTACTAACATATAAAGCTGATCACTGCTGGTATTCGTCAATGATCCACTGCTCCAAAAACGATAATGATCAAAAATAGTGGGATACCATTGCGTCACCATCTGAATGAATGCATATAAACTTGCTGATATTGCAGCCCCCACCAAAATTAATCGTGTTAAATCATCCCGATCATCGCCCATGCCGAGCACACAAACAATGGTTGCAATCAGTAACGCGCCTGGCAATGCGAACCATAGATCAGCAATCATCACCGATGGCATAAAAACAGAAGCGACAACAGCTGCTGCTGCGCCTGCATTCACACCTAACAAACCTGGATCTGCCAATGGATTACGCGTTAAACCTTGCATCAACGCACCCGATAAACCTAAGGCAGCGCCACAAACCAAGGCCGCCAAAGTTCTTGGCCAACGCACATCGAAAACCAATGTTTCATAAGTGGGCGCACGCCCTTGTAAATAAAGATTAAAACTCTCTAAAGAGAGTGATTTACTACCAAATATCATGCCGAGCATTAAACAGATCATGGATGCGATCAGTAAAAACCCCAATAAAAACCATTGTCGTTTCATCCCAAGAGATCCTTAGTTTGTGGCTGAGGTACGTTTGCCAAAGCTGATAATAATCTCGGTACAAATCGTTTAATTCCCCAAGGCAAACTCAAAGGTGAACCATAAGACATTGCCATCACCAATGATTGATCTGTCAAAGGCACATAAGCACCATTTTGAATGGCAGGAATCGCACGATACAATGGGATCTGATCCACAGATTCTTTCACTGCTTCACTGTTAAACCAACTGATCACAACATCCACATCTTTCAATAAATCCACATTCTCTAATCCGATGGTTGCAGCAAATGCGCCCTGCTTTACATGAAGATCTTTCATAAAAGGCGCTGGTTTTAAACCAAGCTCTATCAAAGAATCCACTCGAGGATCACCTGCCACATAAGCCGATAAGTAAGCCATGCGACTGCCTGCATTTAAATAAGCAAACGTATATTGACTCAATTGCGGATATTGTTCACGATAATGACGCATATTCTCAGCCATTTGTGCCTTTAATGCCTCTGCCTTTTGTGCTAAACCTAATGCAGCACCAATCATCTCAATTTGCTGATGCACAGGCGTTAACCAAGGGCGATTAGGATAAGCAACAATGGGAATCTTACGAGACAATTGACGATAAATCTCTGGCGTAATGCCCGATTGTGGCGCAACAATAATATCAGGCGCCAATCGAATAATTTTGGCAATGTCCAATTCTGGATACATATGGATCACTTCAGGCAATACTTCGCCTTGATTCAACACAGCTTCTTTAAACCATGGTAAATAACCCTTCTCATCGCCACCCCAAATGTGAGATTCTATGGCAATGGGCATTTGACCCAAGGCAAAAACAATATCCTCAGAGCCTGCACCTAAACAGATGATTCGCTTTGGCTGCTTTGTAATTTTACTGCTGCCCAAAGCATGATGAATGATCACAGGAAAACTGTGATTATTCTTTTCATATTCAACTAAATGTGTTCGCTCAGTTGTTGGCTGACAGGCGCTCAACACATGTGTTAATGCACCTAGAATGGCCAAAGATACCAAGCTACGACAAAACTGACGTCGCTCCATTAAAAATTGTACCTAAATGTCGCAGAAACATTGCGCGGTGCGCCATATTGATACTGCGAGAATTGTCCATAATTGCGGTAATACGTTTTATCTAAAAGATTGTTCACATTGACAGACAAAGCTGCATTGTCATTAAACTCATAACGCATCATTAAGTTAACGATCGCATACGAATTTTGTTTCGCATCAAATGATTGACCTTGTGGCGTTCTGATTTCACGAGATGTTGGTCCAAACCAATTCACACCGCCACCAATCGTCATCTTATTGAAAGCATTTGGCAATCGATAAGTGGTGAATAACTTAAAAGTTTTGTTCGGCATTTCACGGCTGATGCGTTGTCCTTTTGGATCTTTTGCCACAAATTGCGTATAGCCCATTTGAATGTTCCAATGATCTGTAATTGCGCCCACAAGCTCTGCATCAAAACCGCGTGTTTTTGCACCATTCACTGCACGATAAGCTGCTTCACCGCCTGGTAAACGCTCGCCCGTTGCTTCTGCTACTTTATCTCGTCTTGTTTCAAATGCCGCGATAGAGAAGTTCAAAGCACCATCATTTAAGCCAGCTTTAAAGCCCACTTCATAGTTTTCACCAATGATGGGATCAAGATATTTCTGATTAATATCCATCACCGATTGCGGTTGGAAAATATCTGTATAACTTGCATAGACAGAATATTGATCTGTCAATTTATAGTTCACACCAAAGTATTTGGAAACCTCAGTAAAGCTATTGTCATAAGGTTTAAAATATGGGCCATAACTTGTGTCTTTCGTTTTAAGATGCGTCAAACGTAAACCAGCCGTCACAGATAAATGATCTGTAACAGTTAGCTCTGTAATCCCCGAAATTGCATGTTGTGTACGTTTACCTTTCAATGCTGTGAAGCTGTATGGCAAAAATGGCGGCTCAGGAAAATCAAAATTCGGTTGCGTGAAATCCCCTAAAACAGGCGGTAAATGCCCTGGCACAGGATTATAATAAGCATTGTTATAACTGTTTTGGTTATAGTTATAATTGAATCTTGCAAAGTGTGTGCGACCCAAAGCATCATAAGTACCATTTAACTTCCAATCCACAGTTTTCTGCGTGCGTTTACCTTCAATGTGGTTAATGTAACTTGTGCCCATGCCTTCATTCGTTACAGGATTCGGTGCACCATAGACATAAGTATTATTAAAATCTAAGTTATTGCGACTATAAGTTGTGTTCACTTCTGTGCGCCAACCATTATCAAACTCATGTTCTAAAGTTAAATAGGTATTGAAACTCTTTGTGCGTGCAGATGCCCATTTAGGTGCAGTATTCGCTGAATGAGAATAGTGCGTTAAGCTGCCATCACTGTAAAACATCGGTAAACCGCCAGACATCGTGCCTTCAGGCTTATTGCGCTGATAATCCGCACCCAATGTCAACAAGGTTTTATTGGTCAAATCCATTTCGATGATACCATATAACGTTTGACGCTCTTCTTGATAACGATCGATGAAAGAATCACGCTTCTGATGAATGCCCAATAATCGCCCACGAATAGAGCCCGATTGATTCAACTTACCTGAAACATCAGCTTCTAAACGCGATAGATTCCAAGAGCCGCCGCCTAAAGATACATAACCTTGAAAATCTGATGTTGGACGTTTTCTCACTAAGTTAATGGAAGCAGAAGGATTGCCTGGCCCTGTCATAAAGCCTGTTGCACCACGAACGATTTCAACGCGATCATACATCGCTGTATCCATTAAATTATCACCATAGTTAAAGCGCGTATCGTAATAATTTGTCACACCATCATATGAAATACTGTCCACATTCATACCACGCGCAGTGATATTAAAACGATCAATATCATTTTGTTGAGATGTTAATCCCGTTGCATTATTCACAACATCAATCACACGATTAAAATCAGGCTGATCATAAATGCGTTGATTCGTGATGATACTGATGGATTGCGTTGTGTCTTTCAGTTCTTGTGGAATACCAATGGTGGAATTCGTTAAAGATGTTGTGTATTGATTCGTTTTCTCAGTATTCATCAAGGATTGAACACTTTCAACTTTTGTCACCACTTCATCCAAATTCACTACTTTGTCATCTTCTGCTATGGCAAATTGCCCACCAGAATAAGCAATGCTAGCCATTAATACTGCATAGATACGGGATTTTTTAAACAATCTTATCGTCATGATCACGCCCAAATAATAAAATAAATATCAATTAAGAATGACTCGCAATTCTATATGATATTAATTATCATTTAACTTATGATCAGGAATTTTTTTAGAAAATCGGGAAAGTGACTGATATTTTTATAAAAATATTATCGATTAATTTCAATGGGCGCATGCCCAAAATAGCGCTGAAAAACATTTTTAAAATAGTAAGCGGAACTATAACCTAAAGCATCACTGATCGTTTCAATGGATTGCCCTTGATTCAATAAATAGAGTGCTTCTGTCATTTTCAGCTTTAATTTATATTCGCCAATGGTTTGGCCCGTTTCTTCCTTAAAACTGCGTTTTAGATCACATTCATTGATGCCAACTAGGCGTGACAATTGCTGAATTTTAATATTTTTAGCCAAATTATTTTGTAAAATATCCATCGCATTAATGATGGTGCGAGAGTACTCTTCACCATTAGCTTGCTGATTTTTTAGCAAATTCACCAACAGCGCCAACGTTGCACTTTCTAGCGCCATCACATCTAAAGTGGAATGGCACATCGGTAGATGCAAAATATGCTGCACAGAGCGCAGCAGTTGATCCTCAATATTTGTTAATAATTTGATCTGTTCTCTACCCTCTTTAAACTGCATAATTTCATGGTTTAAATATGGGAGATCATACTCTTGCAATAATGCCAGATCAAAATCTAACGATAACACTGCAATGGGCGTATCAGAAGACAATGCGATGCGCGTTTTACCCAAATAGCCCTTACGAAGCAAAATCATATTGGGTTGAATATCAAAGGACTTATTCAGATCCAAAAAATCAATCACATGATGACCTTGCAAAAAGATATTCACGCCAAAAAATTGAAGCGGAATGTCCCGCTCCAATCGATGATCTTGCTTCAGAGAAAAATGGCTACGAATCACTTGTATCCGATTAAAATGGACTAAATCAATGAATCCATTGCCTGCCGATTCTGATAATTCATTGGCTTGATAGCCCATTAAAGTTCGGCATGGCACCAAAGGTAAATCAGAAACATAGTCCAAATGTTGGGTAAAATGATGATCCATAGCTCTACTTCGACTATTCTTGTAGAGCCCGCGAATACTCTTCCTCATTCAAACAGCGAGCATTGCTGAGCGCAAAGCGATCAAAATCTACAATACCTTTTTCGCGTGCTTCCGCGCGATCTACACAGTCATCACCATTTTGATCAGCTTGTATAAAACCATCCATTTCAAACTCTAAAGCTTTAGCTTCATATTGAACATCAATCACTTGTTCGCCATCTTTCGTATCTTGGATCGTAAAAATAGTTTCTGTTGATTGCCCATGAGCGATCATTGTTGTGACTAACATCCCAACCAACACTAACATTTTTCTCATTTGAACTCTCCAACTTTTAATTAAGCGATGACTGCTTGCGCTTCAATTTCCAATAACCACTCTGGGCGACTTAACCCTGAAACCAATACCCAAGATGAAGCTGGCATGTGCGTTTTGAAATATAAATTCAATGCATTGCTGATCTCAATTTGCTCTTGTTCACTGCTTGCATCATCCCGAATGTAGATTCTCAACATCGCAACGCTTGTCATATCAGCATCTAGTTCAGACAATAATTTTTCGATATTTTCTAAACATTTACATGCTTGATCATACATGCTTGTAGCCGTTAACATTTCATTTTCATCAACCGCCACTTGGCCTGATAAAAATACCTGCTTTGTACCTGTTGTGATCACAGCTTGACTAAAACCGTACTGCTGACTATTGAATAATGATTTAGGATTCAAAGAAATATGTTTCATATCGCTCCATAAGATAATTATGATGGTAAAACACCATCAAATGAGTACTCTTCTAACAGCTTTTTCTGCAATGCATCCACCTGTTTCAGTACTGCACATGCTTTGTCATCACCATTGTCACAAGCCAATGTTAACCAATGCCGAATTTCTGGCAAATCATTATCATTTTTCCCTTGAATCAATAAGTAAGCGATCTCACATTGTGACTGAACATTATTGCACTTTGCAGATTGTGTAAAATACAGCTTTGCTTTATTTAAGTCCATTTTTATTCCCAAGCCATGCTTATAAATACAGCCCAAATAGGAATATAAAATGCCTAATTGCGTTTCATGTAATTGATTATCTTCACTCACTAATCTGCTTAAAGCTTCCAATGTCATTAACGCATGATCATATTTCTGTCGCCCAAGATAGATTTCACCGAGCAATAACTGTGCCGATTGCTTGAATTCACTTTCCATCATGCTCACATAAAGCAAATGCTCAATCGCCTCTTTCAGATTCTCTTCACTTTTAATTTCATTAATTTTCATCACGGCCAAATTGTAGTGTGCACCAATATGATCAGGCACAATTGCCACTGTTTCATTGAGATATTGATAAGATTTTTCAATATCTTTTGGGACCATTCCACCTTTAAGATAATGTACCCCCAACATAAAAATGGCTGATACATCACCTAAATTTTTAGCTGATTCTAAATACGCCAATGTGCGCTCAAAATCTTGAGCAACACCCAATCCTTGATAATACAAGAGCGATAAATTATAAGTTGATTGCGGACAATTTTGAGCAGCGGCAAGCTCCCACCAATACTTAGCCTCTGTAAAATTTTGGTGCTGATAATAATATTCACCCAACGTGCATTGACTATCTGCATCACCTTGTTCTGCATCCGCTAAACACTTTTCAAATTTTGTCATGATTCACCCAATTTATCTGCTCAAACCAAACTCTATTCAAAGCCACTATATCAAAAAGTCATATTCTCACCTAAGTATCTATGCGATAATTATCGGTTTTAACATTCATTTTCAAACTAAAATTCATGCTGACATCGATTAAACAACATTGGTTTTCCAACACTCGTGCCGACGTTTTATCAGGCTTAGTTGTTGCACTTGCACTCATTCCCGAAGCAATTGCCTTTTCTATCATTGCGGGCGTTGATCCTAAAATTGGATTATATGCATCTTTTTCTATGGCATTTGTGATTGCATTTGCAGGCGGTCGCCCTGCTATGATCTCTGCGGCAACAGGCGCAATGGCACTTTTAATGGTTTCCTTAGTCAAAGATCACGGCTTACAATATCTATTGGCAGCTACAGTTTTGACGGGAATTTTACAAATCATCGCAGGATATATAAAGCTTGGTGCTTTAATGCGCTTTGTCCCCAATTCCGTAGTTACGGGATTTGTGAATGCCCTTGCCATCTTAATTTTTATGGCTCAATTGCCTGAATTAACGGATGTTACATGGTCCGTTTATGCTTTGGTGATCGCAGGACTTGGCATCATCTATCTATTTCCTTATGTGCCTGTCATTGGCAAACTATTGCCATCACCTTTGATCTGCATTGTGGCGCTGACAATTTTTGTTGCCATCACAGGCGTTGAACTTCGTACTGTGGGCGATATGGGCGAATTACCCAGCACATTGCCAGTATTTTTACTGCCAAACATTCCACTGAATTTTGAAACATTACAGATCATCTTCCCTTATGCTGCTGCATTAACCGTTGTGGGCTTATTAGAATCCATGATGACAGCTTCTATTTTAGATGAGTTTACAGATACCAACAGCGATAAAAACCGCGAATGTAAAGGCCAAGGAATTGCCAATATTGTGACAGGATTTATGGGCGGAATGGCAGGTTGTGCCATGATCGGACAATCTGTCATCAATGTAAAATCAGGCGGTCGCACACGTTTATCGACATTATGCGCAGGCGTATTTTTGATCTTATTGGTTGTGTTCATGTCAGATTGGATCAAAATTATCCCAATGGCTGCGTTAGTTGCTGTGATGGTGATGGTTTCCATCGGTACATTTGATTGGGGCTCTATTCGCTATATGAATAAAACGCCTCTTTTCACAAATATTGTGATGTTAGCAACCGTTGCTGTTGTGCTCTACACTAAAAATTTAGCCTACGGCGTGATCACTGGTGTAGCATTTGCCATGGCATTTTTTGCGTATAAAATGGAAAAAGTCTTAAATATTCATACAGAATCCACATTAGAAGGTACAACGCGCCATTACATTATCACTGGGCAAATCTTTTTTAGTTGCGCAGAAAAACTCATTCAATCTTTTGATTTCAAAGAAGCCATTACCGATGTTGTGATCGATGTGAGCAATGCTCAACTTTGGGATGTGACAGCCATCAGCGCTTTGGATAAAGTGATATTGAAGTTTAAACGCGAAGGCGTTGATGTCAAAATAGTAGGATTGAATCCATCGAGCGCAGAATTAATGAATAAATTCAGCGAGCATAAAGGAGAGAAATATGTCTAAGATCATTGCAAGCATAGATGGCACAACCATCAGCAATAGCGTATGTGATTATGGTGCGTGGTTCAGCCAAAAATGCGCCCTGCCTTTAACGCTACTGAATGTCATTGAAAAAGTAAAAATTGAAGCTGCACATGATTGGAGTGGAACCATCGGCATTGATAGCCGAAAGCAGTTGTTAAGTGAACTTGTGGAATTAGAATCCGCCAAAAGCAAAGTGGAGATGAAGCACAGCACATTGCTATTGCAAGCTGCCCATAACTACGTTGAACAGCAACATAAAATCACAGCTGATACATTACAAAAGCGTGGAAATTTACTGGAAGTTGTTACCGAATTAACAGATGTTGATCTATTAATTATGGGCAAAAATGGACAAAAAACGGAAGGCCAATCCACAACCATTGGCACACAAATCGAAAATATTGCCCGCGCATTTTCTCACCCTATTTTAGTGTGTGCTCAAGATTTCACTGCACCAACATCCTTTCTTGTCGCATTTGATGGCAGCGAAACTAGCCAGCAATGCATTCAGAAAATCGTTCAAAGTGCATTTTTACAAGGTTTAGCTTGCCACATTGTTTATGTCGGTTATCCATCGGATGAGATTCAAAAAACTCTTGATGATGCCAAGCAACTGCTGAGTGATCATGGTTGGCAAGTGGAAACGCATATTTTATCAGGTGATGTTGAGCCAACATTATTGAAATATCAAAATGATCATGCCATAGACTTAATGGTGATTGGCGCTTATGGCCATTCTAAAATTCGTCAATTCTTCATTGGCAGCACCACAACGAAAATTTTATCTGCATCAAATAAACCTATTGTTTTAATTCGTTAAATCATCTTTACACTTATTTTGTGTCAAGAAAACAAAGACCGTTTTTTATACAAAAAACGGTGTTTTTTTGCGCAAATAAAAAATGACTTCAACGCAAATTTTGCTACCCTAAAAAGCATCTTAATTAATCAAATTCAATAAAGTATTATGAACATTAATCAATCTGACATCGTTTCCTTAGCGCCAAATGCTTCTGCTAACAGTAATGGCTTATCCCTATTCAATAAAGGTAAATTCAGCGTACCGCACATTTCTCCTGAAAAAAACCTCATTTGGGCAGAATGTGCTGGCAGCGGTAAAAATCCTTACTACTGTTCTGCTGACTATGTGGATGACAGTAATCCTGTGTTTCGTTGTTCATGCCCTAGCCGCCAATTTCCATGTAAACATGCGATTGGTTTACTCTATTTCTACGCCAATAAACCTGAGAGCTTTACGGAATCTGCGGTGCCAGAAGATATTGAAAGTAAGCGTGGCAAAATTGAAAAACGCACTGAAAAGAAAAAAGCAGATACAGCCGCGGCTAAAACTGCAAGCAAGCCTAAAAAAGTTAATCCAACAACGATCATCAAGCGCATTGATAAGCAGCTTGAAGGTTTAACCATTGCAGATACATTATTAAATAGCATCATTCATGCTGGTTTATCCGCCATGGATGGCAAATTGATTACAGCTTACAATGCACAGATCAAAGAATTGGGTAACTACAACATTGGTGGCATTCAAACTGCATTTAACCATTTGATCCTAGAAGTTAAAGCTGTTAAAAAAGATGATTACACGAAAGCCATTGATCAAATCAATATCATCGCTTCGTTATTGAAAAAAAGCCGCACTTATCTCACAAGCTTTAAAGATGATCCAAGCCAAGCACCCGAAATGACATCTGCCATTGAAGAGCAAATCGGCCGAGCTTGGAAGCTCAATGAGTTGGCAGAACTTCAGCAATATGAAGAGAATGCGGAATTAATCCAACTATCATTCAACTCATTTGATCACTCTGCACGAAAAGAGTTTGTGGATGAAGGCATTTGGTTGAACTTAAATAACGGCAAAATCTTCACAACATTGAACTATCGCCCTTATCGCGCCGCAAAATACATTCAACAAGCCAATTCCAATAATCATGTTCAACAATTGGAAACATTGTATATTTATCCTGGTGATCTCAATCCTCGCATTCGCTGGGAAGATGGTGAATGTAAAACTCGTGCAACAGCTGAATCTGATTTCACAAAGGTGATCGCACATGCGCATAAAGATTATGATGCATTGATTAAATCCATCAAAAACAGCATTAAAAATCCTTTGGCAGATAAAAATCCTGTCGCTTTGATCCAAATGGGTACAATGCAGCTCATAGATGATGTGCCCGTCATCACAGATGCACAAGGTGCAACGCTTGTGATTAAAGATGTCCCAGAACATTTAGCCTCTACAACTTTACTAAAAAATATCATGCCCGCAGAGTTAGCAGACAGCGCCCTTTTGGTTCGCTTTCACACTGATTTATCAACAGGATTATTTGCAGCGCAAGTATTATCAGTGATTCGTCCTAATGGCATCATCCGCTTGATCTACTAAACATAGGTAAACATGATGTTATTACAACCTTTAGTGGATCTCCAAACAGAGATCAACCGTTTAATGATTGCGGGCAGCCGCTTTGCTAGCAATGATCCTCGTTTGGCAAAACTGCTCCCTATTTTTCAAAAAATGGGGGAAAAAGCACCTGTTTTTCAGAAAATTGCTCAGAATATCGAAGCATTATTACAAGTACCTGCCGAGAAAAGTGCTGAAGCCTTAACAACGCTTTCCACTTTGTTATATGCAGTTTTATACACGCAAGGTAAAAGCGTTATCCATGGCGATAGCACAGCGCCACAGCCAACGATGGACATTGAGCAGCTATCCACTGAACTCACTTATTTAGAGTTAGAACCTACAATCACGGCGCTCACCACAACAGGCAGCGGCCGCCATGATATTGTGATGGAAGCAACTGAGCAGAAAAAAATCAATGATCTTCGTTTATATCCTCACATCGTCAAAGGCTTAGAGGATAAATATTCAGAACTTGCTTATGACATTCTCAATACTGTCATTCCCAAAGTGGGACAAGTGATCACACCTTTCATTTTGGCAGATCTTGTGTTGGATAATAAAAAAGGCAATGCCATGCGCATTTCTGCCCTCTCAAAGGTCGATTATCCCTTCGATGATGCAATGATTTCAACAATTCTCAGCAGCAAATCGCAAAATTTGATCACAGCGCTGTTACCTGCATTATCTAAAGATCCTAAACACTTGCCAATTTTAATTGAAGCGAGTCAAGCTAAAAAAATGGATGTACGAGAAACAGCTTGGGATGCATTGGCAGAGATGAATCATCCCGAAGCTTGGGCGGCATTATTGTCACAATATCGAGACTTTCGCGATATGGATCATGCAAATGTTTTAGGCACACTATTGTGTGATTTACAAAAGCAACCTGAATATCATGAATCACTCTTGTCACCGCTAGTGGATAGCATTCACGATTTAATGTCCGTTGATTGGCAGACTAATCTTAAAAAAACAAATCTGCTGATCCAGAGGGTTTACGGTCATCTACAACTGTTTTTATATGAGCATCACACAGCACTGACAGATGTCCTGACAAATATGTTATTACCACTTGGCAAAATGCTGGCCAATCAACCTTTTGATGATCAAACCAATCAATCTCGGCACTATTTATTGCAAAGCATTATGATTTATCTTGGTCGATTACAGCTGGATGAATCTGATCCTATCTTTAAAGATACACTTGCCATGTTGAACGTGCATGATGATTACACCGCTTATTTTCTCTCTAGCTTCAATGGCCATCATCAAACCACACCAGCATTTATTTATCATGCTTGTGTAAAAGTTCTAGGCGATCAACCTTTGGATGATTTCGCAGATGAATTATTCTTTCTCATTCGATCAGGCCGCCGATCGCAATTTTCACGAGATGAGCTTTACCATCATTTTTACTTTATCATGGCTCATCGCACATTTTACTGTGATAAAAATAACTGTGATCCTCGCTGGGCTGATCTTTTACATCAACATTGTGCCACAGAAGCATTTTCACACATACTTTCAACACCCTATTCTGGTAGTAGAAAAGCGGAAAATGCCTTCAGTATCTTATCCATCTATCATACTGTTGAGCCTATAGAAAGCGAACGCATCATCACGCTTCTTCGCACCTTCATTGACAATGCCACTTTTGACACGCTCGGCGCCCATTTACAATATTTAGAAACACGATTAGGCAGAGCGGCGCATCCCATCATTTTGGCTAAAATTGACGCAGAGATCGCACGCATCCATGATCCTCATGCCGAAGGCACACAATATATGAAACTTGTGAAAGAGCGCATCCAATCACGTAGATAATCAGAGAAATTTTATGCTATTACAACCTTTATCAAATCTACACACAGAAATTAATCGCTTGATGATTGCAGGCAGCCGATTTGCTAGCAATGATCCTCGTTTGGCAAAACTTCTCCCTATTTTTCAAAAAATGGGGGAAAAAGCACCTGTTTTTCAAAAAATTGCAGACAATATCGAAGCATTATTGAAAGCACCTACTGAAAAAAGTGCTGAAACATTAACATCGCTTTCCACATTGTTATATGCCGTTTTATATACGCAAGGCAAAAGCACAATGGATGGTGATGTCATCGAACCAAAGCCAATGATGAATATCCATGAACTTCAAACGCCGCTCACTTATTTAGAATTAGAGCCAACCATTACCGCTTTAACATCTTCTGGCAGCGGTCGTTATGAAGTTGTACTCGATGCTTATGCTCAAAACCTAGTGCATGATATTCGTCTACATCCTTATCTTGCAGCAGGATTAGAGGATAAATATTCAGAATTATCAGCGCACATTGGGAAATATATTATTCCTCATGTTGGCAAGCCGATGATTCCATTTTTATTGCAAGATCTAACATTGGATGATAAAAAACCCAATGCCGCGCGCATTGCAGCATTGGCAGATTGCGGTAATCAATTTGATGATGCAATGATTCAAAGCATCATGAATGGTAAAGCAACAAAATTGCAAGAAGCATTATTGCCATGGTTGAGTAAGCAACCTGAATATTCCTCCATGGTTTTAGCCGCAGCAAAAAGCAAGAAAAGAGCGCTCAAAGATGTTGCCATTGATGCATTGTCTAATACGGATCTACCTGAAGCCTGGGAAATTTTACTGAACATTTTCAAAGAAGCTACGATTGGTGAAAGCCTCAATCGTGCAGTTTATGCGCTTCGCAATGTGCCGCATTTCCATGGCAGAGATACAGAATTTACCGCTGTGATGATGGAAAAAATCGATGAATTACTAGCACAAAGCTTCACTGATAATGACGAAGATAATTTAATCTCCTTGGCTGAACGCTTGGAGTTTGTTGAAGATATGTTTGAAGTATTCATCAATAAACCATCTCCAGAGTTGACAGAAAAAGCATTATTACTTCATGAAAAACTAAGCACCATGGACTGTGAAAAAATGTCGCGTCGTTTGCCTCATTCTGTTTACTCGATGAAGCATTTACGCCATGCGATTGAAATTTCCATTGCCAATTATATTGCCCACATCACAAAAGATAGCCAAGATCCATTATTTTTGCGATTTTTGGCTTCATTTGAGATGGATGATGACAGTTATACAGGCAATTTATTGCAATTCATTCACTACAACAAAATGTCCTCTGAAATGATCTTTGAGCTAGCAGCTCGTGCCTTTGAAGGCAGCTCAGTTTGTGCTGTGGCTGATGATTGCCAGTTTTTAATCAAAGAGGCAGCTATTTCTACTTCTGCAGATTTGGTCATTTCACATTATTACATTCCCAATGTTAACCAAGTGATGACTAGAAATGCGGACAATGCTGATCCTCGCTGGCAAGATCTTTTCTTTAATTACTGTAATAGCCAAGCATTTTTGAAGGATTTAGCGCTTTTACGCAAAAAAAATCATCACTATAATTTTATGAATGTTACCTACACTTTGGCGATCACAGAAGCATTAGAACCCAAAGATAGCCAAAGAATGAATGATTTGCTCATTAAAGTGATGGATGAGTTATCCGATGATCATATCGGCGCGATATTTAAATATCTCGAAGAACGCTTAGGGAAAGCTGCTCATCCAATCATTTTAGCAAGAGCTGAAAAATCACCAGATTCTCAAACCATGAATCTCATTAAAGAGATCATTCATAACCGCCCTTAATGAAGGAAGATTCAGATTATGAGTTTATTACAACCATTAGTTGATCTCCAAACTGAGATCAATCGTTTAATGATTGCAGGCAGCCGTTTTGCTAGCAATGATCCTCGTTTAGCAAAATTACTACCTATTTTTCAAAAAATGGGCGAAAAAGCACCTGTTTTTCAGAAGATTGCTAGTAACATCGAAACATTATTAAAATCAACTGATAATGAAAGCGCTGGACGATTAACAGAATTATCCACGCTTGTTTATGCAGTTTTATACACGCAAGGCAAAAGTGCTATGGATGGCGATGAAACAGCATCCCAGCCAATGATGGACATTCAAACGATACAAACGCCGCTCACTTACTTAGAATTAGAGCCAACCATCACTGCACTTTCCACAACTGGCAGCGGTCGTTATGAGATTCTCACAACAGCGATTGATCAAGGTTTAATCCACGATGTGCGTTTATACGCTTACATTGCCAGAGCCATTGAGGACAAATATTCAGAAATTGCAGAGCGCATCATCAAAGATGTCATTCCTGCCATTGGTGCGCCCATGATTCCGTTTTTACTCAAAGATGTCACAATGGCAGATACCAAAGGCAATGCAATGCGCATCGAGATATTGGATCGTTTAGGCGCATCTTTAAGTGAAGATATGATCACAGAGATCATGAACAGCAACGCAACCAAGCTACAAGTGGCGCTCGTACCTTCCTTATCACGCGATCCTAAATATCTACCTATTTTAATGGCTGCGGTTAAAGGCAAGAAAAAAGCTGTTAAAGAAGCTGCCTTCATTGGCCTAGCACGCACACAATCACCAGAAGCTTGGACATTTTTATTAGAATCATTCCAAAAAGTGAAAACTTATACTGCGCTAGAAGTCATCAGCAATGCACTTGAACCTTTAGATCATTTGAATGGATATGAAGCACAACTCATCATTCCCCTTCGTTCTGCCATCACAACATTGACAACTTTTGATTGGTCAGAAGATTACAACAGAACAAGTGAATTAATGGCAGCAATTTCACTGTATATTCGCATGTTTTACCATGTGCATGATGATGATTTCATACAATGGATGATGGATTTAAGTGAGCTATTACATGCACATCCTTCCCCAAAAAAAGACAAAGATTCCTCTGCGGAATTCAAAATATTCAAAAAACAATTCAATCTACTGCAATGGCAAATTGCGCTCACTTTTGCACTATTACGTTTGCCAGAGAATGATCCAAAATTTGAAACAACGCTCCATGCCATTCACATTGAAAACCATTACAGCAAACTGAATCTACTCAGAGAGATGAATTTACGAAAAGCCGAACCGCATTTCATTTATCGTACGATGAGACTATTGCCATCGCCAAATGAAGGTGGATTACTCCATTTCATTCATCATTTGGATTTCTTAATGTTGCGTGATGGTTTTTTAGATCATCCTGATGAAATTTATGCACATTTTTTCATTACACATCACTGCTTTAAAACTGTACCTAATCCAGAATCGTGTGATCCTCGTTGGGCAGATTATCTTTACGAGTTTTGTTCAACTCAGCAATTTTTATTATGGTTACATACACCAAATGAAAAACGCGCTTATACAGTGAGTGATGCATTTTGCGTGCTCTCACTATTCAATGCCATCGAGCCCAAAGATAGCACGCGATTACCTCAATTATACGAGCGTTTTATTAACTATCTTCATTATGAAAAACTCGGTACGCTCTTTGTTCATTTAGAAGAACGGATAGGTAAAGCCGCGCATCCCATCATATTAGCGAAGGCAGATGCAGAGATTAATCGCTTGGAAAATCGCGCATCGCCAGGAACAAAGCATATGAATTTCATCAAAGAACGCATTCAATCTCGTCAATCAATTGGGTAAATGATGAATGTAAAAATTTACACCATAATATTCAGTAGTTTTATCATCATCGGCATTGCGCTCTACTTTGCCTTTCGTCCTGCGACTAAGCTATATATCAGCCCATTCATGCCTGCTGAAATCATGCAATTGCAACCCATCTCTAAAAATATGGGATGGGTTCAAGCTTATGATGATATTGTGCAAAACTTGGATGATATTATGCAAACATGCGAAGCCATCGCATATTCAGCACCCAAGCAAACACCGCCTGATTATCATTTCATCATCGAAAACAACGACAAGATTCTTTCCCTACTTTTTTATATGGATGATGCCCAAGCTACAATGTCACTGATTCAAAATCAGCAGATTAAAAACCAAGTCAGCAGTAAAACACAAGCACGTTTCTACCGCTGCCCTAGCGCTGATTTTCGTTAAAACCATTTGGCTGGATACTGTCTCTGAGAAACATATTTATGATACAACCAGCCAAATAATACAATCACAAATGCACCAAAAGCGACAGGCATCATCATAAAGCTCCAATCTTCCCCTGCAAGCATCACCACCAAAGGATTTGCACCCGCTGGTGGATGCGTTGTATTGGTCAATAACATAAGTAAGATGGATAAACCTACCGCTATTCCCAAACTGAATGCATTCACACCCAATGAATATAAAATAATCATACCAACTGCCACTGTGATTAAATGCCCTAATACGATATTTTTTGGCTGTGCCAATGGGCTTTCTGGCAGACCAAATAAAATCACCATCGTTGCACCAAAAGGTGCCATCAATAACAGTACTTCTGTTTGTGAACTGAAATATGCCAACAGTGAAATACAAACCGTCGCACCAATACCAGCCAATGTTGCTATTTTTAATTTCCCGTAATACTTTTCCATTCATCACTCCCTATCGTGATCATTGAGATTAAAAGAGACCATTCTGTCTACCTATAAAATAATAGACAAATCTGTCTCCTTATGTCAACATAATTTCAATCATCCAAATCAGAGAGCTCACAATGGATAAGCGACAACTAATCATTACAACGGCATTTAATCTATTTTATCGTCATGGTATTCATGCAACTGGCATCAATACTATTTTGAGTGAATCGGGCGTTGCGAAAAAGACGCTGTATAACCATTTTGAAAGTAAAAATGCACTAATCCTTGCAACATTAGAATTGCGAGATCAACATTTTTATCACTGGTTATCCAACCGTTTAGCCAATGTCACTGCGGGCAAAGATGCCTTATATGAATTATTTTTTGCACTGGATGATTGGTTCAATCAAAAAGTGACTGAACTATCACCTTTTTGTGGATGCTATTTCATCAATACTGCAGCAGAATTTAAAGCGCCTGATGATCCTATTCATCAGTTGTGTGCCCATCATAAAGAGAAAATCCAACAATTAATCACAAAACACATTGAGCTCATCACTGATGATAAGCCACAACAAGCATTTTTAATCACTGCGATTATGACGCTTAAAGAAGGAGCAATCGTCCAAGCACATGTTTTAAATGATGTTCAATCTGCCATTAAGGCTAAAGCAATACTCCATCGATTGCTCGCTTAATGGATCATTATGAATTTTGAGCAATAAAAAAGCCCTTGGTTCATTAACCAAGGGCTTCTCTAATATGGTGGACATAGGTGGAATCGAACCACCGACCCCAGCATTATGAGTGCTGTGCTCTAACCAGCTGAGCTACATGTCCGTACTGTGTTGAGGTGTGGCATTATAGAGATATTTAATATGCACGTCAACACTTATTATCCAATTACGGTAAACGTGTCGCTGAAGTCGTATCTTTCTTCACTTCTGCTTGTTTTTGCTCTGTTGCTTTACCTGCTTGCAACGCGATCACTTTATCGCCTACTTTCGGATCATCCATATCATCAGTAACGATTTTTAAATCGCCATCTTCAGTGATGATAAACAATGGAATTGCTGAATGATGATAAGCTTGGTATTCAGCCCAGTTAAATTCTTCTGTCAACAATGTCCCTTTAACTTTTCCACCATTGATCACAAGCAGTGAAAGATCCATAAACTTCCCTTTATCACCAAATAAAATCTGACGTGACAAAAAGGTTGAGCTGTCTTGATTAGCTTTAGCATGATTATCTGATGAACGCAGAGAAAACACTCGATCTTTACTATAAGCATGGGCAAAATGCTGAACGCCTAATGCATTATTATGACGATTAGGGGAAACGGCTAACACTTTGCTAATGCTCGCCAATGGTAAAAATAGCTCAGCATGTTGAGATTGTGCATTCCCATAATAACAAGGGAAACCTTCCATTCTCGCTTTTTTACAATGCTCCCACGAAGGATCAGATAAATACACAGGAATATCCTGTTCTTGCAATCCTTTTGCGATCGCGCGAGCCACATGATTCGCACCAATTAATAAGATTGTAGATGGCTCAGGCTGCTGAACACCCAACATTTTGGCAAAAGGCGCTGCGGTTAAGCTATTTAAAACAACTGTCACAATGATCACCATAAAGGTTAATGGCACGATCACTTGTGCATCTAAAATCCCTGCATCCACCATGCTCAACGCAAAAACAGAACCAACAGCCGCAGCAACAATGCCTCGTGGCGCAATCCATGACAATAAAATTTTCGACCGAAGTGATAAGTCGCTCCCCATTGTGGAGAGAAAAATATTCAAAGGACGCGCAACAAAAATCACCACCACTAAAAATAAGATGACAGATAAATCCAGATTTAAAATATCACTCAGCTGTAAACGCGCTGCCAATAAAATAAAGAGCGTTGAGATCAATATGACAGATAAATCTTCTTTAAAATCTAAAATGGATTCCGTATCAATATCATCTTGATTCGCAAGCCACATACCAAAAACTGTCACGGCTAAAAGACCAGATTCTTCACTTAAATAGTTTGAAGCGGTACTTGTGATTAAAACTAGCGATAATACACCAAATTTATGTAGCTGATTTGGCAACCATTCACGGCGAATTAATAACGCTGTCAACCAACCCGCAGCAACACCAATGGTTAAACCAACCCCCAAAGTTCTCGCTAACGCGATCAATGTATGGCTAAGAATTTCATCTGGATTAATCAAAATAACGGCTTCAAAAATCAAAACCGCAAACAACGCGCCAATAGGATCAATAATGATCCCTTCCCAACGCAATATTCGATCAATGTCCTGCGTTGGTCGCATAGAATTTAATAAAGGGGCGATCACTGTAGGACCCGTCACAACCAAAATGGCACCTAATACTGCTGCAACACGCCAATCTAAATCTAAGATCCAATAAGCGCTCAATGCGATCACAGCAAAAGTTGCAAACATACCGATAGAACATAAATTGCGAACGACTTTGCCTAATCCTTTTAGATCCTTAAAATGCAAAGTCATCGCACCTTCAAATAAAATAACCGCAACCGATAACGATACAACAGGAAATAAAAGATCACCCAATAATGCATCAGGATCAAGAAACGATGTCACTGGCCCTAATGTTAATCCAAACAGTAATAAAAATAGAATTGCAGGCACCCGAAAAGCCCATGCAAGCCATTGCGCAACCACACCGATCACTGCAATGCCCGCTAGATAAAGTGCTGACATTAGTTATGCTCCTTATATTATAAAAATGCTATTAATTTTGTTATCCAATTGTAATGGAGACTTCTGGATACCTAACTTTTTTCTGCCTTGGCGTTGCCAAAAAATATGCCAATGTTAACGGCCCTAATCTTCCCATAAACATCAGAAAAATAATGATAAAATTACCCGTAACGGATAATTCGCCCGTTAATCCACGAGATAATCCGACTGTTCCCAATGCAGAAACAGCTTCAAATACAACATCGATAAAGGCTGCATTTTCACTCAATAACAGTGCAAAAATAGCAATCCATGTCACAATGGCTGAAATCATCACAAGAGATAATGCTTTATGAATGGTTTCTTTTGGAATTTCCCGTTTAAACATCATCACCTGATCATCACGGCGCAAATATGCATAAGTTGCACGGAGCAATACCATAAAAGTCACAATTTTAATGCCACCCGCTGTACTGAGAGATCCGCCACCAATGAACATCAAAATTAAAATCAATGCTGTACTTGCATCTTCTAGCTGATCCATCGGTAAACTATTGAATCCTGCTGTTCTCGGTGTTACAGCTTGAAACCAAGATGCGATCCATTTCCCTGATTCACTTAAAGGTGCTAAAGTTTCTGGATTATTGCGCTCAATGAAATAGATTAATAATAAAGCCACAACATTAATCACAACAGTTCCCATGATCATCATGCGGCTATAAATGGTCAATTTAGACCAACAACGCTTGCGAATTAAATCAGTCCATATGGAAAAACCTAAACCACCAATAATAAAAAGTGCACTAATGGTTAAACTTACGACAGGATCAGCTACATATGGCACTAAGCTATTAGAATCCAGTGCAAAACCAGCATTATTAAACGCACTGATCGTATAGAAAAAACCATGATAAAGACTTGTTGCAAAGCCTAATTCTGGCATCCAATACAAAGATAAGATTAATATTCCTATACTTTCAACAAATAATGCAAAGATCAATACAGACTTTGCCGTTGCAACCAATGTGGAAGCATCTGTTTGATTAAATGCTTCACGCGCCACAGTACGTTCCAAAAAGCCAATTTTACCGCCCAATGCAATCAATGTCACAATTGCAAATGTCATCAGCCCCAATCCACCACATTGAATTAATAATGCAATGATCACTTGTCCAAAAACAGTAAAACGCGTACCAGTATCGACAACTGCAAGCCCTGTTACTGTTGTTGCTGAAGTTGCTGTGAATAAACTTTCTAGCCACGTAATCGGCTCATGAGTTGCAAAAGGGAGCTTTAATAATAAACTACCCAATATGATGAGACAGAAAAAGCTCACACTTAATATGAACGGCGGTGCACCAAATATTTTCTTAACGGGTTGGGAACGATGATCATGCACCGTTCGAGTTGGTTGCCAAAAAGCCATATTACACCAACCTATTCGATAAACTCTTTAGATCTTGGCTAGAACCACAAAAAAGAATCACATCACTCGTTTGTAATGAAAAATCTGGCCCAATATCCGTAATTAAACCTTTTCCTCGCTTAATGAGCAACACTTTAATCTCATTTTTAATCTCACCAAACACTTGATGCAATGTATTTAAATGCCATTTTTTAGTAATGTGCATTTCCGCCACATATTGATCATCGCCTAATGCAATATAATCATCCAACATTGGATCATTCAAAATCTGTGCGGTACGAACGCCAATTTCCTCTTCAGGATGAATGATTCGCTGAACACCAAGTTTAGCTACCAATGTATGATGCGCTTTACTACTCGCTTTCACCCAAATATTATTCACATTCAAATTTTTCAAAGCTAGAGTACATAATAGGCTTGCTTCCATATCTTCACCGATTGCAACCAATACCGCATCGCTGTTGGCCACATCTAATTCTTGCAATGCACTTTCATCACCAACATCACAAATTGCTGCTTGCGTGAGTGATTCCACATATTTATCGACAACTTTAGGATCACTATCCACACCTGTTACCGTATGTCCTAAATGAATTAATTCCTGGCTGACTGCAACTCCAAATCGACCTAAACCAATCACTGTAAAATGTGCCATCACATCCTCTTTTATATTTATAAAACATTATTCATACTGAGAACGAATCATAAACCAATTTATAATTGTGCGACAACCCTTCATGATTACAATTCTTTATAATTAGTTTTATGGAAAATAAAAAAGCCCTTGGTTCATTAACCAAGGGCTTTGATATTTAATATGGTGGACATAGGTGGAATCGAACCACCGACCCCAGCATTATGAGTGCTGTGCTCTAACCAGCTGAGCTACATGTCCGTACTGCATTAAGGCATCGAATTATAAATAGGTTTCTATTCAGCGTCAACACCAATATCATCACTTGATCACTATTTAAACAAAATCACATAAATTTATTGAAAAGATTATCATGTGTATCAGTTTTCAAAAGTTTAGTTAAGGATAGAACATGAGCTGCGATTTAGTTGAACTCACCGAAGATTCCCATAATATCTTCATAGACATGCCATATGCTGATGATCGTAATTTCACGGGTAAAGCAGTCTATAATCAAGCGCGCGTATTGTTGCATAAAGATGCAGAAATCAAATTTAGAAAAGCCATCGAACAGGCACATCATCTAGGGTTAAAATTCATTGTTTATGATGCTTATCGCCCACCCAAAGCTCAATTTATTTTTTGGGATCACACGCCAGACCCAGATTTCCTAGCCAATCCTCATAAACGAGGCTCACCACATTCTCGTGGTGTTGCATTAGATGTCGGCTTAGCTGATATGATCACAGGTGAACCTGTAGAAATGGGCACACCTTTTGATAGCTTTTTACCCGAATCTTGGCATGCTAACTATAGTGTATCCACTGAAGCACAAAGAAATCGACTAATTCTAGCGGGCATAATGCTGAACGCTGGATTCGACAACTATTCACATGAATGGTGGCATTATCAATTCTTCAATACCTATGAATATCCACTATTAGAAGATGAGCGCTTAAGTACAATCGAACCATAACAAAATAAACCGCCATCTAGGCGGTTATTTTATTGCTGTGGTACGAATTGCTCTGGCAATTCAATATCACTATCACTGAAGAAAAATTGAACCATTTGTTCTTCAATGAATTTACGTGCATTAGGATCCAATGGATTCACACGATATTCATTGATCAAAATCGTTTGTTGCTTTAACCACAACTGCCAAGCTTCATTAGAAATATTTTCAAAAATTTTTGTTCCTAATTCACCAGGATACATTGGGCGAGCTAAACCTTCCGCCTCTTTTTTGAGTTTTTGACAAAATACAGTGCGTGACATTTTAAATCCTCATATAAAACAAAAGCCAGAAAAAATCTGGCTTTATAATATAACGCAATTTTGCAATTAAGCAAAAAGACTACTGACTGATTCTTCTGCGTGAATACGACGAATCGTATTTGCAATAATGTGAGAAACAGATAATACGCGAATCTTTTCACAGTTAATTGAAGCTTCTGACAATGGAATTGTATCTGTTACAATCATTTCATCCAACGCAGAGTTTTCAATATTAGAAATTGCTTTACCTGACAAGATTGGGTGAGAACAATAAGCACGAACAGACATTGCGCCATTCTCTTTCAATACATTTGCAGCTGCTGTTAATGTACCAGCTGTATCTACGATATCATCCACGATGACACAGTTTTTACCACGAACATCACCAATGATGTTCATAACTTCTGATACGTTTGGTGCTGGACGACGTTTATCAATGATCACTAAATCATTTGTTTCCAATTGTTTAGCAATTGCACGAGCACGCAATACACCGCCAACATCTGGAGATACAACACACAAGTTTTCTTGTTGAAGACCAATGATGTCACGGTACATTACAGGTGTTGCATAAATGTTATCAACTGGGATTTCAAAGAAACCTTGAATTTGATCAGCATGAAGATCAATTGTTAATACACGGTTACAGCCAACGCTTGTAATCATGTTTGCAACAACTTTTGCTGAAATTGGAACACGCGCTGAGCGAGGACGTCTATCTTGTCTTGAGTAACCAAAGTAAGGAATTACAGCAGTAATTCGCATTGCTGATGCACGACGAAGCGCATCAATCGTTACTAAAAGTTCCATTAAGTTGTCATTTGTTGGATAACAAGTTGGCTGAATTAAGAATACGTCTTTACCACGAACGTTTTCATTAATTGAAACCATAACTTCACCATCAGAAAAACGACCAACAGTGGCATCGCCAAGGGTCATTCCAAGATGTTCAACAATTTTATTCGCTAATTCTGGGTTCGCGTTCCCTGCAAAGATCATCATCTGAGCACTGCTCATGATTATACTTCCTTGATTAAAGATTGATTAAAATAAAGGTGATGTTTGTAGCCCTGATATATTACTATATTTTGTATAAGCATGAGAAGCTCTTAAATCTACAAACTCAAAAGTAAAGAAGAAATTTGGCTGGGCTGCCAGGGATCGAACCTGGGAATGGCGGGATCAAAACCCGCTGCCTTACCGCTTGGCTACAGCCCAAAAGATGGGATGCATTATAGGGATTTTTACTAACTTGTCTACCCCTATCACTGATCAACTTTTAAACAATTACTTTAAGAACTTCAAAATCAAATAATTACAAATATTTTTTATGCTTTTAATTTCAAATTAATCGTACCATAAGCATTTTCTTGTACGATATCTATCATCTGTTGCTTGGATAATTCTAAAATCGCAATGAAAGAAACGACAACACCAAGCTTACCTTCTTTTAAATTCAGAACTTTTTCAAATGATAAATAGCTAACATCATTCAAATGATCCAAAATATTGACCATCCTTTCCTGCACAGACAATACTTCCGTTGTAATCACATGTTGTGTGAAATGAGCCTGATCCTTTAAAAGCCTTTTAAGCGCTGCCGTTAACTCATCAATATGAATTTGTGGTAAGCGCTCTTCCCTAATCAATTCAGGCAAAGATGGCGATGTTGGAAAAATTTCCTCATCAAATCGTGGCAACGCATCCATATCCATAGCAGCCTGTTTATATTGCGCATACAACTGTAAGCGCTCAATTAACTCTCTTCTTGGATCATTTTCTTCCTCCGCATCTTCAACTGTAGGATGCTTTGGCAACAATAACCGTGATTTAATTTCTGCCAACCATGCAGCCATTACTAAATAATCGGATGCCAATTCAAAACGATCTTTTTTTAATAAATCCACATAAGCCATATATTGGCGCGTGATTTCTGAAATTGGAATGTCCAAAATATCAAAATTATTGCGACGAATCAGATATAACAATAAGTCAAATGGCCCTTCAAATGCTTCTAACCATAATTCCAATGCATCTGGCGGAATGAATAGATCTAAAGGGAGCTGAACAGCTTCACCTCGATAAGTCGCACCAACGTTTTCCTGTTCAGCTTCAAACAACATTTTACAGACCTACAGCCTTTTTCAATTGAGCGATGAAAGGCACTGTATGTTCGCGCGCTCTTTCTGCACCTTTCAACAACACACTTTCTACATATTCAGGGTTTGCCATTAACTCATTATATTTTTCTCGTGGCTCCATCAAGATTGCATTGATTTTTTCAAACAATACTTGTTTCATTTCACCCCAAGCGATACCTTCTGCATAAGCTTTACGAATTTCTGCACATTCTGCTTCTGTTGCAAATGCTTTATACATTTCATACAAAGTGGATTGATCAGGATCTTTCGGAACACCAGGTTCAGTTGAATCTGTCACAATTTTCATGATGGATTTACGCAATTGTTTTTCAGGTAAAAACAATGGAATCGTATTGTTATAGCTCTTACTCATTTTACGACCATCTAAACCTGGCAATAATGCAACGCTTTCTTCAATCTTAGCTTCAGGCAATACAAAATGCTCACCATATAAATAGTTAAAGCGCTGCGCGATATCACGCGCCATTTCAACATGCTGAATCTGATCACGGCCAACAGGTACTTGATGCGTATTGAACATTAAAATGTCCGCAGCCATCAATACAGGATAAGAAAACAATCCCATCGTGATGCCTTTATCAGGATCTTCAGAATTATTGACATTATCATCCACAGCAGCTTTATAAGCATGTGCACGGTTCATCAAGCCCTTCGATGTCACGCATGTTAATAACCACATCAATTGCGTAATTTCAGGAATGTCTGATTGACGATAAAACGTTGCTTTATCTGTATCTAAACCCAATGCTAGCCAAGTTGCCGCAATTTCCTGACGAGATTGAATGATTCGCGCAGGCTCTTGGCACTTAATCAACGCATGATAATCAGCCAAAAAGAAAAAACAGTTATCATTTTCTTGGCTCATTTTAATTGCAGGGCCAACAGCGCCAGCAAAATTGCCCAAATGAGGCGTTCCTGTTGTTGTAATTCCCGTTAATACGACTTGTTTAGACATTTCTTTATCCTAAAAAATTCCTACGATTGAAAGAATTAGCTGAATCACAGCTTGTGATATTGCACCTAAAGGCAAAACATTTAAATAAAGCAGACCCAATAAAATCCAAATCCCATAAGGTTCAATTTTATAAAGGTGCTGAGATATATTGTACGGCAAAAGCATCATAGCAATTTTACCGCCATCCAAAGGTGGAATCGGTAATAAATTCAATACCATTAAAAATACATTAACCATGACACCAAAATATGCCATCTTCATCAAACCTAACAGCATTGTTGGTTCATTCATTTGTCCATTAGAAAACTTTGAGCTAATCACCAAGACGATTGCCCAAACAAAAGCCTGAATTAAATTTGATAATGGCCCAGCTGCCGCAGTCCATGCAATATCTTTGCGAGGATTTTTAAAATTTCTGGGATCAAATGGCACAGGTTTTGCCCAGCCGAATAAAAATAATCCTGAATCTGTCAATGTCGATAAGACAAATAATGCCAACGGGACAGCAATTGTACCGATAGGATCAATGTGACGAATGGGAGATAAAGACAAACGACCTTGTGCTTTTGCGGTATTATCACCTAGCCAATACGCCATATAACCATGTGCAGCTTCATGAATCGTGATCGCAAATACTAGCGGTACTAACATCAAGAGAAGAACTGTAAAATCAAGTTCCATATCATCTTCCAAATTGAAAAGAATTGATTGTAACAAAATTTACGAACCAATCTGGCAGAAACTTGATCTACTTGCTGATTTTTAATATTAATTAAATAGACAGAAAATGATACAATGCTGAATTTATAAGACCAATATTTGTATACTCTACATGACAAACAAGAAGGCTATAACAAATGAACTTACGAAGAATACTTCATACTAATAAAGGTTATACGCTCATAGAGCTCATGATCACCCTTTTTATATTTGCAATCATTACAATGTTTGGTGTTCCTGCTTTTTATAACTTTATTGAGCAATCACGTGCAAAAACACAAATGGTAAAAGCTGCGAACTTCCTACGCTCCGCACAAGAAATCGCAACATCTACTAATAGAATTGTTTATGTTTATACGACAGGCTATTTTGACTATACCAATCATAAAGATGATTATTGGACCCAAGATTGGGTTATGTCCTTTAAGCCTATTGGTAAAAACAATGTCAGAATCTCAGCACAAGACTTAGCACTTGAGAATGCCAAAAGTCCAGGCACACCTAACCCTAATTACCTGATTGCTCAACAACCCATTTTTACTCCTAGCACTACATCTATCCTAACTGTATTAACTAGCACTATGCACAATGCGATTGATCGACAAAATTTTGATAATAGTTCAACCATAGAAATGGAAGGTTATAGTAACGTTCGAGTTCCCTATATCAAAAGAGATAACAATGGAAATATTGAGAAAGATGATGAAGGAAAACCTATATTCCAAGAAGGCCAAGGCGCAGAAGTAGGAAAACCTACCTTCCTAGTATTTTACCCATCAGGATCTGTTGTAATCCCAGTATTTATGACCTCTAATACCGCATTATCTACAACTAATTTTTTTAATATTACAGCTGCAGATCTTGCAAATGTTACAGGTGTGCTAGCAGGCTGTAGAATGGCAGGAGGTTTAAACATTGATAGCATAAACTATACGAATGATTCCACTGTGATCACACATGCCAATACATTCACACACCATCCTATTGATGGCACTAGCGGCTCAGCACCATCTTTCAGCCGTAGCATTTGTGGCTCAAGATTCTTACAGTAAAAATTAACAAGGATTTCAATATGTTGAAACTATATAAAAATAAAGGTGTTTCGCTCATAGAGTTAATGGTCGCTGTAGGATTAGGTCTTACGTTGATACTTTCCATGCTCGCGTTTTACAGTATCAGCCTACAAAATGTTGCAGAACATCAAACTAACAACCATGAGCAGCAACAACTACGTCGCATGCTCAATCTCTTAGAAACAGACATTGAAAATACTGGTGGATTTGAATGTGCAGACAATGTATTCATATCAGATTATCAACCCTCAGCAATCATTTCATTAGGCGATAATATTAATAGAAAACAAATTGTTTTTCTTCACCCTATTATTGATGAATATCAACACTCTGCATTAGGAATGTTAAAATTCAATGGTGAAACTCTTCAGTCCTATACGCCTCGTAAACTTGACAATGTAGGATGTGGTCAAGATCAAAGCACAATTTACATTGGCACTACTGTCCTAGAAATGATTCCAATAAAAAATATCACGACCAAAAATGACTACTCGGCAAGTGCTGATAAAATCATGGCATTTGTAGCATTATCAGCAATTCAGTCAAGAAAAGATGGCGATCTGTATCCTTCAGTTGATATATATAAACCAACCATGGATGATGCTACGGTGATGTTTCTCTCTGATGAAGAGAATAAAAAAACAATCTCTACAGGTAAAAATAGTGTCGATATATTCTTAGGATTTTCCCCGGCAGGTAAAGGTAATACCCATGTTCCTAATACAACATTTAACAATGCACAAAACTTACTTAACGGAGAGGGTGGATGGATCAATCCATTTAGTACAAAAAATAATAATAGCCTGTTAATTAATGGCAATAATCAAAAGCCACATTTAATTAGTCAAAAATTACATAATGAAGCTATCGATAAGGAAGGCTTTGATATAAAAACCTATCCTCTTAAAGGCGCAGATGAGCCCAAAGATAGATATTCCAATACAGATCTAATCGGTAGAGTTAGAGCAATCAAATTCCAATTCACATTTGGCGCGCATGGAGATGTCCCTGAACGTAAACTAACAAGAGTGATTCGTTTCAAAAATACACATTTAATGAAAATTAACGATACTCCAAGCTCATAATTAAAATCTCAAAATGAATAAAAAACCAATCGTGATAGATTGGTTTTTTTATGCTTATATCTCTTTAGAAAATCTTAAATCCATCGTGGAATACTCATCACTCACTTGGGTATCAAAGCTAAAGTATTTTAAGAAGTTATACCGCATTAACCCAAATGCACTGTTATTCTCTTCAAAAATACTTACACCAATACCAACATAGAAATTTTCAGTGATGTATTTGCCAATACCTAAACTGGTATTGCCCGACAAATCCTTCATCACACCTAAATCCGTCAAACCAACACTTTTAGCAAAAGCATTATCATTAGATGTCACTATTTCACCTGACGCGATTCTTTGTGCCATTTTTGCAATTTGTAACATCTCAACTGCTGTTAATGAATCCACATCCGAACCCAATGCTAAATAAGAAACTATTGAGTTGGTTGGCATGCCTGGCTGAGAAAATAAGCTCAGTTTAGGATTTTGTGCTGTTCCTGTCACACGAACACCCACATTCACTTTTGTCCCTGTACGTTTATTCTCAAACGATCTCGATGCTTGGAACTCAATATTAGGATTTGCAATATCCAATCCAGTGAATTGAATTTTACCTTTATCCAATTTAAGTTCCTGCCCTAATACATTATAGATACCGCTGCCCATATTGATGATACCAAGCGCTGTTAATGGGCTATTGACAGATTTTTTCAGATCAATTCCACCCATTAATTTTCCAACAAATCCAACTGCTCCGACAGTGATGTTGTCACCTAAAGTTACCTTAAAATCGACAGTAGAATTATTCCAAAACTGAGAAGGTTCTTTTTTCTCAACGGGCTTGCGTTTGGATGAAATCACGACTGTATCTTCCGAAACTTTCTGTACACTGCCCCGTGGATCATCCGAACTTTTATACAAAAACTTCAACTCAGGAATTAATAAATTACCGCGAATCACAGCGCCTGTTTTCTTCACAGAAATATCAATATTCGGTGATGCCAATGCTTTTACATTACTACTATTGGCAAGTAGCAAAGAGTCACCACGCACTTTTATTTCTGAATCCATAGTTTTTAAATCTACAGAACCATTGATCTTCATATTCCCACTGCCTGCTGTCAAACCACCATCAATGGAGAGCAAAGGCTGCCCTTTCTTTAAAGCAACATTCAGTTGAATATTTTTAAGTGATGTATTGTACTCAGCGTTATAAATCTCACCCTTTGTCAGATTGACATCAAAGCCCATATTGAGCAATTTATCTGAAGACAATTCCCCTGTTGTTTCAAACTTCATCGTAAGATTGCCATCTAACTTCTGCAAACTTGGCACTATTGGCAATAACCAATCTAATGTAGGAGCATTCCCATTCACTTTAAAGTCTAATGCCTGCTTACCAAATGGGTCCACTAAACTACCGCCACCATGAATCTGTAAATATTTACCCCAATCCACATCCAGCTTAGAAGTAATTTCTTTAGGTTGAGCATGCACCACTGCTTTAGTTTTTGTTAATGGTACATTTAATTCATAACCTTGCATGCGATAACGTACACTGCCTTGCGCTAATGATACATCTACAACACCATTAAAATTTGTTGGATCAATGAATTGTCCTGCTACAACAAGATCAATCGTTGTATTTAAATCCAACTCTGGCGGCAATAATGATTTAAGTTTTTTAGGTTGTAAACGACGAATCACCAATGATCCCAAACTTTGGTCGCCAATTTTCTGCCCTTGCATACACATTGTTGTCGGCAACTCTTGCAAACACAGCATTGAGAGCTCAATATCACTGGCCGCAACTTTCAATTGTGCGGGCTTAGATAACTTATAGCGTCCAATAATGTCACTGTACACATCAAATTGATTAATGCTCAATGACCATTCTTTAAAATCTTCAGGATTAATATGCCCCACGCCCGCAAAATCTGTCGTATTAAAAATACTGCGCACTTTTAATTGAATATCATGATTTTCCAGTGAACCCACAGATGTTAATGCTACGCTATCAACGATATTTTCACCTTTATTGCTGATCTTTTTGATCATAGCTGAAAAATCAAATTGCTCAATTTTCTCAGCTTTTAAACGAATCTCCCCAGATTTCACAGTTAAATCTTGAATTTTCAATTGATTCAAATCTGCTGTAAATTCTGTAGTTTGAGCTTCATTATGATTGGCTTTAATCTTTAACGAATCCAAAACCAAACCAAAGCCAGTAATATTATCGCCTTTCACATCACCCGATAATAAAGGCTTTTTAAAGTCACCTGCAAAACTAAAATCACCTTTTAGAGAGCCTGTTAAATCGGGGTAGATATCTTTTAATTCGGACATATAAAGATCCAAATTAGCAGTCAATCGTTTGGGTTGATTCAAAGACCAAGCGCCTGTTGTTGCCAATTGATTAGAAATATTGAATAGCGTCAAATCCCACGTTAAATCCGCTTGATTTTTAATTCCCAATTTAGTTTCAATGACCAAAGGCTTCGCTAACTTATTAGGCCAATTGAATGTAATGGCATCATGTATTTTTAAATCATTCAATTTGCCTGTCACAATAATATTCATGGCATGATCAAAATAATCATCACCGACACGCATTTCTTGTGTGGAATTTTTTAAACGAATATTCACATCATCCGTAACTTTATTCGTATCAATACTCGCTGTTGCATTCAAAGGCAAAGTTACATCATCACCGATGTTCACTAAACCTTTATAAGCCACATCTTTAAACGCCCAAGTTGTTTGACTGATCACGCCTTCATTCACTTTTGCTTCATCTACATACACAGATAAGTCTGGCAAAATGATCGCAATATCAGATGCTTTGACAGAATCAATAGTGATATCAATCGGTAATTGACCACGTTGAAATGAAAATGGTAAAAATGGAGGAGAATTAGGATCTGATGGCGTTGGTTCACCTGCTTTAGGCAACATAACATCACCTTGAGCCACCGAAACTTCACGAATAGTGACTGTTTTATCCAATAATTGATTCAAATCCCATTGAAGTTTAGCATCGAATAACTCAATGTAATTTTCTTCATTAAGGGTTAAATGCAATCGATCAAATTGAATGCCTTTCCATAATGTTCCACGCAATTCATCAATCTGCACCATTTCACTGACAGGGGATTTTTTCAGTGCATAATCTACAAGCTTTAATCCTTGTGGTGTGAATATGACAAAAGCCACAAACCCCACAATTAAAACTAATAAAAAGATGATCAAATAAATAAAACGCTTTAACCAACGCCAAGGACTTTTTCGTTTTTTAATGGGCGCTTCTACAACTTCCGCCACTTTCCCTGCTTCAATTTCTTCTGTCATGAATGTTCTCTATACTGGATTGTCGCAGTCAATGAATTCAACATCTAAATGATACTCTGCTGCTAACCATTCGCCCAAAGCTTCAATGCCATATCTCTCTGTTGCATGATGACCTGCCGCATAATAGTGAATATCCAATTCGCGTGCGCTATGTGTTGTTCGTTCGCTGATTTCACCCGACAAATATGCATCCACACCAAATTCAGCAGCTTTATCAATATAATCTTGTGCACCGCCACTGCACCAAGCGATTGTGCTAATCAATTTATCAGACTCTGGCGCAATATGAAGCGGTTCACGATCCAAAGCTTTCTCGATAACTTTAGCAAATTCACTGCCTGATATTGGTGTTTTTAAACGGCCTTTTAAAATCAAAGGATTCACTTCAAAAGGATCTAAACCTTGAACATCCTCAATCTCTAATAGTTGCCCTAATCGCGCATTATTACCAATGCTTGGCGCCATATCCACAGGTAGATGATAACCCATCAAATTAATATCATTTTTAATCAATGATGCGATTCTACGATATTTCATGTTAATGATGCGCATATCTTCATTGCGCCAAAAATAACCATGATGCACCAAAATTAGATCTGCGCCTTTCTCAATGGCACAGTCGATTAAACGCTGCGATGCTGTCACACCTGTAATTATTTTTTTGATCTCATGCTTGCCTTCAATTTGCAAACCATTTGGCGCATAATCTTTAATCTTATATGCTTCAAGCTTATCGTTTAGAATTTTTTCTAACTCAAAAATATTCATTATAATTCCTCAATTAAGCCCCATATTGTACAGGTTTATCATCACTAACTAAAATTTGTTGGCGTGGTAATAACCAGCCTTTTTCTTGGCAAACTTCTAAACCTGCATGATTGACCATTCGCTCGATTCGCCAATACCAACCTGCAGCTTCACTGCTAAATTCTAAAATCACAGAATATTCGATCGCTTGACCATAAACAATGCGTTTTAATTGAACGCTCAAACTGCGTAAATACTGAGTCAGCCCCAATTCATCCAATTTTTCTCTGACTCTACTTTCAAGCGCTGTTGTCACTTCTGCAACTGGTAAATTAGTATGGCTATAATCTAAACCAAAAGTTGGCGTAACATAAAAACCATTCCCCACATTTTGTACCTGCATATTATAAAAAGTTGCAGTGGGCACCATAATTTCCCTGAAAAATGATTCCAAATAAACCATTTCTGGCGTTTGTCGTTTAATGACAGCGTAATTACCATCAGGTAAAAACACCTGATCGCCCACTTGTGTTGGGAACCACTCCTCTTCCGAATTGAATGGACGAGAATTTAAATTAGCAATTTCACTCAATGAAATACGAATGCGACCATTTTCTAATACAGGATTGACACATGTACAGTAAAAACTTAATCGCTGTACTTCCCACGGAATACCACGATACATAATGCGCTCACCTTCTCGTACTGCACCAAGATTCAAGAAAATTTTCAGCTCACTCACATATTGCGGCGCATAATTTCTTAAACTGATAATGCCAAAGAAGATCAATAATACAGCCAATCCAAATAGCACCATATCGCCTTGAACATAAATCACGCTCAAAAATGCCAAAATGGCAGATACATAAACCACTAAGTTATAAACAATCCATAAAAAACGTAAGCGTGTATTCACCTTACGGGAACGATTGTGTTTTTTACGTTTTTGGTCAAAATGAATATAGGTTCTTTTAACACCAACACCAAAAATCAATACAACACTGGCACCTGATAAAACTGCCATTAATAAAATCAAACCTCGACCTAAGAAAATAGCACTTAAAGCATTCTTAATTCTATCTTCTAAAGATATTTCCGTAGTTTCCAACTCTTTTAATTGCAAATCTAAAATATTTTTCTGATTCAACAACTCTTGCTGATAATTCGTCCACTGTTTTCGTAAAGCATCTATACGATTTTTGGTCTCTTCGGAAACTTGATCTTCTGGTATTTCATTCAGAGCTGTCAATCCATCTGTAATCGCCTTATATTTACTTTCAACCTCTTGATGTTCATAATTTAAACGATCTCTTTCACGTGGCTTTTCCGTCAATGAGCGCATTTCAGTAAAAAGTGGTTTAACAATCACCAACAACTCTTCTTGCCATTTAAAATCATCTGCATTGGGTGCTTTATTGGCTAAAAGATGAGGATTCACACCACCAAAAGCCATTTTATTAAAAATACTCTCTAAGCTTTTCTCTTGAGACTTCAAAGTTTCCAAGCTAGCTTTAAGCTCAGTGATTCTCTCTTCATCTTTTGTTTGTTTTAAACTATTTTGGATCTGCTTTTGCTTTTCCAAGTTTTCTCTCAAAGATTGATCAATCTGATTCAATTCAGCGCAACAATTGCCACCTTTATCTATCGCATTAACAGGCGCACTTGGCAAATCTGTTTGCGCCAATGATAGAGATGAACAAACGATAATGAACAATAGGATAATACTGTGAAATCTACGGATTAGTCTTTTACTAGACACATTGTCTCCTCAAGGCTAAAGATATGATGGATAGAAATTTATGGCATAAAAAAAAGCGCCCTTTCGAGCGCTTATCTTAACAATTCTAAGCTAAAGTATAAACCTTCAGATTTGCTTTTTCGAGTGCATCTTTAGGTCCTAAAACAGCAATATCAGCAGACTGATTTACAAAATATTTCTCTGTCACTGCTTTCAAATCATCCAATGTGACTTTCAATACATTGGCACGGAATGCTTCGCGAACATCTGGCGTATTACCAAAATAGTTTGCTAATGCTGTTTGCTGATATTCAGCTGCTGGTGATGCTGGTTTATCGATCCCTGAAATCACGCCCAATACAGCTTCTTCCAATGCTAATTGTTCATGCTTAGTATTCAACATCCATTGAATGGAAGCATCAAAATCCGCCAATGTTTCTGCTAAACGAGGATCACGATAACTAAAGAAATTGAATGAACCACCTTTCGCATTGTAGTTACCGCCACCGCCATAAGCACCACCTTGCTCACGAATAGCGCGGTGTAAATAACCATTGCGTAAGAAACCTGCCAAAATTGTTAATGCTGGCGCATCTGCATGATCGCCTGTTGCCACTTTATAGCTCTTGCCACAATAATGAACAGGTGCATTGATCGCCCAACCAATGTTTAATTGTTCATCAGGCACTGCAAATGGGAAGTTATATTCGGCTGTTTGTGTCACATCGTGCGTTAACGCTTTTGTGAAGTAATCGCTGAATTGAGTCAATTCGTTGTCACTTGAAATCGCCATTAACTCATATTTTGCACCATTCAATTTTTGCAATAATGCTTTTAATTGAGCCGCAAATGTTTCACAAGCAGCCACATCTTTCAATTGTGCTGTTAATTGATTACCCAATTGAATGCCTTTCATGCCGCCAATTTCTTCAGATAAATAGTTAATCTGTGACATGTTTTGGCTTGCAGAACCCATCGCATATAAATGGCCGTTAGAAACAATCCCTTCTTCACGAGACAATTTTAATTGATTCAATAACTCTTGAATGCGCTTCGTTTCATCAAAACGCGCATCAAAGAATGTTGCCTTCAATAAATCAGCCAAATGTTGGCTATTCGCAGACAATGCTTTACCCGATAAAATCCACAACGCTTTTAATTTGCCATCTTTACGATCCGTTTGATACAACGATGTTGCACTCAAACCACCTGTGACAGCATAAATGCGCGCTTGCTGTTCTGTATAGCTGTATTGACCACAACCAACATCTGTCAAAATACTGTTTAAATATGGTAATAAACGACTTTCATCTTCTGTTAATTCAGGCAGCTCTACGATCAAGCTTTGATAAATCATGCCATTCGTATTCACTGCGCCAGTATAAATCGTTTGATTGTTCAACTGAATTGCAGAAACTTCTGGAATCTCCAATTTTGCAGGAATATCTTCACGTGTAACCATTGGCAATACGCTAATATCATCCTCTTGGCTTTGGCGCTTTTTCAATTCTAGCGCTTCCATAATGATCTCTTGTTGTTCTTGAGCTGTTAACTCTGACTGAATTTTCGCCAAGCGCGCTTTTTCATCTGCAACAATTTCATCCGCCATTGTTTGGCTTGGTTTAACAGTTAAGCACAATTTATGAGGATTATTGATCAACATACGATCAATCAATTCAGGGATAAAGTTAGGATTTTTAATCTCTTCACGCATTTTCAATAATACATTATCAATCGCCAAAGCATCCACTGCTTCGCCGCCATGTAAAACTGGTGCTAAACATTGAAGAATCATATTTAAACCGTAAGGCATTCTGCCTTCTACAATTTCACGAGATGATAATTCCAACTGGTGCAATACAGATTCAACAACAGAAATATCGACATTCTCATCACGCACTTTGATCAATGTTGATAAAATTAACTCATTAATTTTCTCTGCATTATCGCTGTCAGCACCTTCTAAACCAGCGCAGAAAAAGATCTCTTTCGTGCTATCTTCCAATCCACAGAAAGTGGATGGCGCAACACCTAAATCAGATGTTTCTAAAACATGACGCAGTGGCGAACTTGAATTATCCAACAATACGCCACTTAAAATACGTGCACGCATAACATCGTAGTTATCGTAAATTGGGTTCAATAACCAAGTATTGATCACATGCGTTTTATTTTCCATGCTCTCTTCTTTTGGCAATGGATAATAGCTTGTGACATATTTTGGCTCTGTAAAGCGCTCTTCATTAGGCACTGCAAAATCAAAAGTCTGCGCTTCAAACTGTGATAACACACGATCTTCAAACACTTTCTGATGATCTTTAGGATCTAAATTACCATATGTGAAAAACACACTATTGGAAGGATGATAATGCTTAGCATGGAACGCTTTGAGCTCTTCATGGGTTAAATCAGGAATATTTTTAGGATCGCCGCCCGAGTTATGATGATAAGTTACTGTTGGGAATAAATTTGTGGTAATTTCCTGATATAGCAATGAAATTGGCGAGCTCATCGCACCTTTCATCTCATTGAATACAACACCTTTATAAACTAATGGACTTTCTGGGTTTTCTGTCTCTTCAAATTCAAAACGATGGCCTTCTTGCAAGAAATCGTAATAATTTAAATTTGGGAAAAATGCTGCATCCAAATAGATATTCAATAAGTTATTGAAATCTTTTTTATTTTGACTTGAGAATGGATAAGCCGTCCAATCCGATGATGTAAATGCATTCATGAATGTATTCAAAGAACGGCGAATCATCATAAAGAATGGGTCACGCACAGGATAGTTCTTAGAACCACACAATGCTGTGTGCTCTAAAATGTGTGCAACGCCCGTAGAATCTTGTGGAACCGTTAAAAACCCGACTAAAAATGTGTTGTTCGTATCATCCGATGCAATGTGAAAATGCTTCGCTTTAGTTTCATTATGAACATATTCTTCCAATGTAACATTGAGAGAATCAATATAAGTTGATTTTAGCTGGGTAAATGACATGTAAGAAATTCCTCACCGTATTAAAAATGAATGCCATTATGGCATGAATACTTAACAATATGGTTATTAAGAATCAGAATTTCAATACACTTAATGTTTATTTCCCAGTAATATCGATCGCAGGATCATCCACCCCTTCTTTAATTTTTTCTGACAGACCAAAATCGCTTGGATCATCTTGACAATCAAATAGGCTATAATTCGGATCTAGTTGATCTGCAGTAATTCCCATCCAATTAGCAATGCCATTTGTAAAATTCAATCCTGATTTAAATGATTGGCATTCCTTTCTTTCAGTATCATCTGAAGATATTTTGAACAAAGGAATTTCATAGTGATATTTACTAAGCATATTATTATTTAACCTTAGTTCATTGCTTACTTCTTTATGAACTAAGCCATGATCAGAAAAATATACCATTGAAAAACTTTTATTATTTAATTTCTTTTGTTCTTTTAAAAGCTCATAGACTTTTTCTAAAAACTCATCTGTTTTATGTATAGATGAGATATAGCAATTCAGATTTGAGTAATAAGCATTACTTACCATAGTAATTAAATGATAATCATCAATTCTTTGGCAAGCATCTGGGTGAGAGCCATATAAATGCAATACAATAAATTTAGGCTGTTTCTGATTAATCATCAATACTTTCCGAAACTCTAGTAACAAGTCAAAATCACTAGTGTTTTTAGAAGAGTAATCTCCAGTTTTCAAAAAAGTCACTACATCACTAGATTTGGCTATAGCAGTCACTGGTGTATCATGTTCACCTAAATACCCAGAATTTGATAACCAATATGTAGTAATATCAGAACTTTTCACTAAATCTACTAAATTCAAACTATATCTTGCAGACCAATCAACAGTTCGGGCCAAGGTTAACATTAATCTCAATGATGAAACAGATGCACTTCCCCCACTAGTCAGCCCTGAAATGACAACCCCACTAGACTCACTCATAAATGGTGTATTCTCTATAGGATATCCGTATGCATAATGATAATCTTTTCGCGCACTCTCACCTATCACTAATACATATGTATCATATTGTTTGAGATTATCATTTCTAGATACATGTTTCCAATCATTTTTTTCTCTAAGCAACTCTATTTTCTTATATTCTTCTCTTAAATCTTGTAAAGATATATACATTTGTTGAAAGATAGAATTCGGAAGAAATACTAACATTGAACACAATATCCCTATAGACATAAAGTTATAATTTTTATACAAACTTATTTTATACTTTACAATCATGCATCTATTAATAATAATTAATACCACTAACAACACACTATAAGACACACTAGACCTATCTACTAATTGAAAAAACTCACTCAATTCAGATATATCCGCAGCTGCACCTGCAATCCAAAAACTATAATGTAATGGGCCATACATCAATCCTAAAGGTATATATATGGCATGCAATATAACTAATGGAAAGAGTATTAACCAAAAAAGATTCTTAGAAGAACTAAATACTAGAACAAAAAAAGCAATAAACAAAACTGAAGTAGGTGAATCTAGTGAATTAGTTCCTAATAACATTATGAAACTATTAATATATGCTATTCCACATGTACATAATATTAAAATAATTTTTTGGCATAAATGAATATACTTGTGTTTGATTACTTCCATAATGCAACATTTCACTCTTCTACTTTTCTTTGTAATCTGATTATAATAACAGGATATTAACCCTTTATAAAATAAAAACGGCTCCTCAGAGCCGCTTTTGTAACATTGTTATTTAATATTATTTCAATCTTGGTAAATCAGGGCGCAATTTAATAAAATCATTATAAGTTTCATTCGGCATTCTAAAGAAAATCATGCGCTGTGATTTGTTATCCAATGTAATCGCAAATTTTTGGTTATCTAAACGATATAAACCAACTTTATGTGTATCACGCTCATTCACTGTTTTTTCAGTACGCTTATCACCTTTACGATCCACTTGTTTAAAAATCACAGAATGAAGTTCTTTGTTTGTTTCATCCAATTTCCAAGTGAAATATTCAGCGCTCATGTGCTCTGCTTTTGTCTTACGATTCACATCCAAACCATACGCTAAACCTGTATGATCAGTATAAAATGCAAAGATTAACATAATGTCATCTGGGTCTGTATCATCCGTTGAAAACATCCATGCGCCATATAAGTCTTTAGTTTTCACAGTTTCAGATAAAGTAACGCCTTGACCTTTCAGTTTCTCATCACTTGTATCCATATAAGCAGCAATACCACCGCATGCTGTTAACATTGCCGACAATGCTATCACTAAACACATGTTGATTAACTTCATTATAATCTCCTTAGTTTTATATTAATTTTATAAAATACTTAGTTAATATAAACTAAATGTTAGGAATAATCAGAAAAAGTAGCAGATAGAAAAACGTCACACTACCCACCATATTCCACAATACATTCTTCACTTTAAACATCAGTAAACAACCAAAAATCGCCGCATATAAATAAGCATTAGTAGATATTTCTCGTAAACCTGTTTCACCATCAAAAAAGATAATCGGCACACAAATCACACTCAATAAACATGGCGCTGAAAAGCTCAACATTTTTTCAATAAACTTCGGTAAACGGATCGCAACTTTAGGCTCTAAGAAAAAGTAACGATTAAAATAGATGATGATGGCTAAAATAAAAATTAATCCGTAACTCATTTTATAACTCCACAACTTCATGCTTCACAACAAATGTTTCATACAATGAAGCTACTAACATTCCTGCTAAACCTGCCACAATCAATCCACTTTTGAACTGTAATAATTGCAACACAAAGGCACAAACACACGATACAAATACACCCAAAACAGTTGCTTTATTTTTAGTGAGCGCAATAATGATCGGAATAAAAATCGCCACAATGGAAAAATCTAAATGATATTTATGTAGATCAGGCACAGTATTGGCAACCACAATGCCCGCGTAGTTAAAAATCACCCAAAAGAAATAAAAACAGAAACCTGCACCAATCAAATAATAACGATTGCTTGAATTGACACTCGAACGAATGGCAAAGAGCTCATCCGTTAGTAAGAAACCTAATGCCAGTCGAGTTTTCAATGGATATTTACCAATCTTTTTTCTAAATACTAATGCATAAATGAAATGCTGTGATGTCACAAAAAACACTGAAACAATGATCATCGCAATTGGTGCGCCAGCCATGACTAAACCTAAACTCACCAATTGCGCTGTACCTGCGAACATAAAGATCGGCATCGCCATTGCTTCAGCCACAGATAATCCAGCATTGATCGCCATCGAGCCCGCCAAAATTCCCCAAGGCAATGCTGCAATGCTGAGTGGCAACATGATCATAAAACCTTTCATAAAGTGCCGAGCTTGCACATACAACTTTTTGTGACTCATTTTCCATTCAACCTTCACTTAAACTCAATAGAGCTTTAGTATTGCGAATGTCGCTTTCGCTTGAATAGAACAAAATTGCTGTTTTATGAAAATAGAGATTGCGTATATTGCGTGGGCGTTACGCCAAATGCCTTTTTAAAATGACGATTGAAATGGCTTTGATCTGAAAACCCACAATCCACCGCAATATCAATCGGGCGCAAGCCTTGTTTTAATAATCGGCTCGCTTTATGCAATCGAGATTGAATGAGCCATTTGTGCGGCGTCATTCCCACATGTTGATTAAATTGTCGCAAAAAGTGCCATTGGCTCAAATGTGCCATATTCGCTAACTCTGTTAAGGTAAACTCACGTTCAGGATAAGCATTAATAAATTCTTTCACCCATAAAATTTGCTTTTTACTATCAGATAATTGCTGTATTTCTGGTAATGATTGTCCATGTTTTGCAATCAAATAAGCCATTGTTGAGAGATAAAATGTCTCTTTTAATAAAATATTGCCCGCTTGTTCTAAGAGTAGAAACAACTGCATTAATTGTTGTGCTAAACCTTGATCATCCACAACTGCATCCGCAAACCAAGGCGCGCCAGTTTGCTTGAATAGATCTTTATTGATGTGATCAATCATCTCTGGCGTTGGATAAATGGCGTGATATTCCCATCCAAAATTTTTAGCTGGCGCGCCTGTGTGAACTTCATCTGCATTGATCAATACTATGTGCCGTTCATTGGCATAATAGTTACTGCCTTGCCACTGGAAAGTTTGCGCACCATCTTCGATCACCGCAATGCAATAACCTTCGTGAGAATGTTTTGTGAAAGATTGCTCTTCATATCGAGCATTCAATAACTCCAATCCATTCAATTCAGGCAAATGCCAATAATTTGCAAACTCTGATCGATCCATAATTTATGCTTCTTTCACATCTGATAATTTCACCACAAATTCTGCCAATGTTTCCACATTCAGTTTTTTCATAGCGCTGGCTCTCTGTACTTCCACTGTTCGCACGGAAACACACAGTTGCTCAGATATTTCTCGGTTAGTTAAACCTTCATAAACCAATTGGCTCACTTGCTGCTCTCGCTCGGATAATTGTGCAAATTGCTGTTGAATGGTGTAATCATAAAATAGCTTTTCCGTTTCTATTTGTGCGCGTTCTAAGGCTGTTTCGAGCTTTGCCATGGAAACAGGTTTTTCTAAAAAATCCACAGCACCATTTTTTAATAATGTTACAGCTTGAGATAATTCGCCGTGCCCAGTTAAAATGATCGGCGCAATCACACTGCCCTTTTTCTTTAAGAGATCAACAACTGTTTCGCCATTCATTTTCGGCATGCGCAAATCTAGGATGGCAATTGCTGGCTCCAATAAATCTGCACCATCAATGAATTGCTCACCATTTTCCCATTGCTCAACCAATGAATAATCCAACTGATTCACCAAAAATTCGCACGATTCACGCACTTCAATTTCATCATCTACGATGTGTATTTTCATGACTTCTTTTCCTCAATCGTTGCGCCTGTTGGTAAAATAATGCGTACAGAAGCACCTTGTTCGCCATCTTTGCGGTTATCGATTCTAAATTTCCCGCCAATCACAGCCATTAAGCGCTCGCAAATTACCAAACCTAATCCTAAACCTGTAGCTTTAGATGTTCTAAATGGCACAAATGGTGCATCTAACTCATCTTTCGTAAAGCCTGAACCATTATCCATGATCAAAATTTTATAATAATCCTGATGGCAATGGGCTTCAATGATGATCTGATTTGCACCTGCTTGCACAGCATTTAACAATGAATTCATCATCACTTGTTCCAAAATAGAAACCACAGTAAAAACCTTTTGATCACAATTAATGTGCAGTTCAATTGCCACGCGATTTTTGGTTTGTAATCGGATAATTTCGATCATTCTTGTCATAAAATCATTAAAATTAAACCATTCCAATTGATCCATCGTTTTAGGCTTCACCCACGATTGCAGATTTTTAATGATGGAACTGCATTGCTCCACTTGCTGCACAATGCGCTCAATTGGTTGCACAAATGATTGCGGATCTCTTCCTTTTTGCAAGCCGAGTAAACTGCCTTCTGCATAATTACGAATCGCCATCAACGGCTGATTGAGTTCGTGCCCAATGCCGCTTGCCACTTCACCCAAAATATTCACACGATCTGCTCTAGACAACATTTTTTCATATTCATGTAAGCGATGATAAGAGGATTCCAATGCAAAACGGCGCTTACGCGCAATCCAAGTGAGCCAACCATGATTCACTGCCAATAAAAGCATAATCAATGCGATCGCCAACAACCATAGTTTATATTGATTCGCAATGCGCCAAAAAGTTTCCCATAAAGTTTCTTCCACTTCGATTAACCCTGCAAAGCGCTTCATGGCATAAACTTCCCCCAAGCCCACAGGCAAGCGCCATGTGGTTAAAGTAGGATCTTCATTCTCAAAGAGTGCTTTTTGAATCGTTTGTGCATCTTGTTCCGTCAATGTGGGCAATGCTGCCAACGACCAATTATATGCCAATGGCGTTGAACTCATACAGCCTTCCTCGGTTTCATTGGCTGCCAACAGTCTAAAATCATCAGGATTAATTTGATCCGCTTTAATCATATTTTCATATAAACATGCAGGAATAATCGCAGCATCCACCAGTTGGCTTTGCACATTGAAAACGCCACGCTCGATGGGAAAACCTAAAAAAGTCACAAAATAATCTTTGGGGGCTTCTAAACCCGCATCATAAATCGCTTTATAACCTAACAAGAAACCGCCTAAAGCATCTTTAGAAACAGCCGCCACTTTCTTATTTTCTAAATCAGATAATGTATGAATGTCGCTATCCCTTCGTACAATAATGGTACTACCAACCACAGAGTTTGGATTAAATGCACTCACATTGCGATCCAAACTTGCGATCCAGCGTAACTTAATGTCTGAAAATACGGATAAAAATGCAGTTTGATTAGCAATGAGCAAATCAGCTTCATTATTGATGGCAACTTTTTTAAATTGCTCCAAAGTGACAGGCATTAAAATCACCTCATCCTCAGGAAACTTTTGTGCCAATAATGACTGAAAGCTAGCCCAACTTTTTAACGTGGCTTCTTTGCCCATTGGTGCTAAAACTGCCACTTTAATCGTTTTAACCGACAGCGCTTCTGCCTGAACAATGGCGAGTAACAACAAAAAAAATAGTACAAAAATTTTATGAATGAATGAGTTATAAATTTTCACGATCGCCTTTCTTGTCACAAGTCAACTTTTAACCCTTTATGTGGTTTTCCACAATAGAGCGAATTTTAGAAAACGATGAATATATAGTCAGTGATTCTAGTGGCTTTTGGGGAAAGTCACAAATTTAAAAGGGAAAGATCTTATGACTTTAAACCGCCGAGAACTATTAAAACAGCTGGCAACCATTACAGCAGGCGCAACGGTAATGAGTTTAGCCGAAGCACAATCCGCAATGGCACCACCAAGAAGAGAAGGTGATGATGCCAAACGCTATGGAATGATGATCGATTTACGTCGTTGCATCGGTTGCCAAGCTTGCACAGTGAGCTGCTCTGTGGAAAATCAAATGCCACCAGGGCAATTTAGAACCACAGTTCGTCAATATCAAGTGATCAATAATACAAATCAAGAAGCCACCAATGTGGTTTTGCCGCGTTTATGTAATCACTGTGATAATCCTCCTTGTGTGCCTGTTTGCCCAGTACAAGCAACATTCCAACGCAAAGATGGCATTGTAGTTGTGGATAATAAGAAATGCGTAGGCTGTGCCTATTGCGTACAAGCTTGCCCTTATGAAGCACGTTTCATTAACCATGAAACAGGCACAGCAGATAAATGCACTTTCTGTGTGCATCGCTTAGAAGCAGGTTTATTGCCAGGTTGTGTGGAATCCTGTGTCGGCGGTGCTCGCATCATTGGCGATATGAAAGATCCTGAAAGCGAGATAAGCAAAATGCTCATCGAATTTAAAGATCAAATCAAAGTCTTAAAACCTGAACAAGGAACCATTCCACAAGTCTTTTACATTGGTTTAGATGAAGCATTCACAAGCAATGTACAAGGCCAAGCAATGCTATGGCAGGAGGTCAAACTATGATCCGTGAAATTTTAACAGCACCACAAGAATTAGCTTGGTTGCCTTGGGCAGTACAATATTTCTTCTTCATCGGGATTGCGGCAACTGGCGCATTAGTGGCAGTATTTTTACGATTATTCCGCAAAGGCTTATATCCAAAAGCTGAAATGATCACATTAGCCATTGCAGCAACAACTGGCATCGTCGGCCCAATTGCATTAAGTGCAGATTTACATCAACCTGGCAGAATCATTAACTTTTATCTATCCATCACACCTTGGTCATGGATGTGGATTGGCGCCATCATCGTGCCATTCTTCGTTGTCTTCTTATTATTGCAATTTTTATTGGTGTTGCGTGAAAACACAGATAAAAGCAAAACTTTCAAATGGCTACGTTTTGTTCATTGGTTCAAGTATAACGAAAGTAAAATCCTCCCAATTTCTAGTATTTTTTTAGCATTAACAGCTTGCGGCATCTTGCTTTACACAGGTAAAGAAGTGAATATTCTAAAAGCACAAGCCATGTGGTTCACACCTTGGTTACCTTGGGCGCTTTTCTTCACAGCATTACAAACCATTCCTATGCTTGTCAAAACATGGAAAAACTGGGCGAACATCCAAGAACAAAATACCTGCTTAAATCGTTTACAACTCGCTGCGCTCATTGGTGTTGTTGTGACATTAATTGGCTGGGCAACATCCAATACGCCAGCAGGTGAGGCATTCAGATCCTTACCTGAAAAAGGTAGCGTTTGGTTCACCATTGGCTTTGGCATCTTGGTTTATATCGTTGCCCTATTCATTTATACGATTTACACATTCAAAGCTGATCATAAATTTGGTTGGTTCATTCATACAATCCTAGCGTTATTCAGCTTATCTTTAGCTTGGACGATTCGCTGGGCGATCCTCATGCAAGTTCAAACGCTGCCAAAATACAATATCTTCATCAATCCTTATCACTTAAGTTGGGGATTCGATGGCGCACTTGGCATTATTTCAACATTTGGTTTATGGCTCACACTTTTAATTGTGTTCTGGAGCTTACTCAACGACCGCTGGTTTACATTCAAAGGAGTTCAACATGGATAAGACTAACAAAAAACGCCGCAATATCTTAAAAGGCATTGCAGCTGCTGGCGGTGTTGGTGCCTTTGTTGCAGGTTACAGTAACACAGCTAAAAATATGGCTGTTGGTATGATCAAAGGGACATCAGCAGAACCAACAGATAACCGAATTTTTGGTAATGCGTTACAAGTGGAAGGCGTCATCAAAGATGGTCATTTTGAACAAACACCAGGCCAAGTGATGTCAAACACACAATGCTTTGGTTGCTGGACAGTTTGTGGCGTGCGTGTTCGTGTAGATCAAGCTAAAAATGAAGTGATCCGCATCTGTGGTAATCCTTACAGCCCTTTATCACATGAAGAACATTATCCTTATGAAATGCCGATAGAAGAAGCTTGGACAAGATTGGGTGGTGAATCAGGCATTAATGATCGTTCTACAGCTTGTGCACGCGGTGCTTCTATGGGCGAAGGTTTAACCAGTCAATACCGCGTATTATCACCTTTAAAACGTGTCGGAAAACGTGGCGAAGGCAAATGGCAGCGCATCTCTTTCGAGCAACTCGTAAAAGAAGTTGTGGAAGGCGGCGATCTGTTTGGTGAAGGCCATGTGGATGGTTTGCGTACCATTCGTGATTTGAAAACACCCATTGATCCTAACTTCCCTGAATATGGTCCAAAAGCCAATCAACTATTGGTGACCAATGCAGGCAATGAAGGCCGTGAAGCCTTGGTTAAACGCTTCACGAATGATTCTTTTGGCACTAAAAATTTTGGTGCTCATGGTGCATATTGTGGTTTAGCTTATCGTTTAGGTTCTGGTGCTTTAATGAATGATATGCAAAAAAATGCCCATGCAAAACCTGATTTTGACAATGTAGAATTTGCAATTTTTATGGGAACGTCGCCTGCCCAAGCAGGTAATCCATTCAAACGCCAAGGCCGTTTACTGGCAAAAGCACGCATGAAAGATGCCGAAGAGTTCTCTTATGTTGTTGTTGCACCCAACTTACAATTAACCAATACATTAGCCACAAGCAACAATACTTGGGTGCCAATTTTACCCAGCACAGATTCAGCAATGGCAATGGCGATGATTCGCACCATCATTGATGAACAATGGTATAACGGAAAGTATTTGAAAACACCAGGTAAAGCTGGCATGAAACACAATGATGAAGTGAGCGTATGTAATGCAACTCACTTAGTGATTGCCAATGAAGATCATCCTTTATATGGCCATTTCTTACGTGAATGGGATATTAAAGAGATGACAGGTGATCGTGCTACCAGTGATATTCTAGTGTTAGATGAAGCCTCCCAAAACTTTATGTCAGAGGCAACTTCTCCAATTGGCACACTCAATGTTAATCAAACAATCACACTGCGTGATGGCACAACAGCATTATTAAAATCAAGCTTCACTTTACTAACAGAATCCGCACAAAAACATACTGTGGCGGAATACAGTAAAATGTGTGGTGTGCCTGAAGCGACCATTCAAGGCTTAGCACGTAAATTCACAAGTCACGGCCGTAAAGCAGCCATTGTTTCTCACGGCGGAATGATGAGCGGCAACGGCTTTTACAATGCTTGGTCCATTATGACTTTGAATGTATTAATCGGTAACATGAACCACAAAGGTGGCATGTTAGTCAATGGTGGAAAATATAAAGAATATACACCTGGCCCAAGATATAATATGGTGGATTTTGAAGGCAAAGTATCACCTAAAGGCATGTTATTGGCACGCTCTAAAAAGCCTTATGAAACATCTACAGCATTTAAATTATTGAAAAAAGATGGTCAAAATCCTTATCCTGCTTCTCGCCCTTGGTTCCCATTTGCAGGCGGTCAAACATCCGAGATTTTAGCATCTGCTTTTGCCGCAGATCCTTATCCGCTCAAAGCTTGGATCAGCCACATGACAAACCCTGTATATGGCATTACTGGCTTTAGACAAATTTTAGGCAAACAATTAGCGGATCCAAAGGTTTTACCACTATTTGTAGCAATTGATGCATTCATTAATGAAACTACAGCATTTGCAGATTACATCGTGCCAGATACACATAACTTTGAAAGTTGGGGATTTACAAATCCTTGGGCTGGCGTGCCATTTAAAGCTTCCACTGCCCGTTGGCCAATTGTTGAACCGCGCGTTTATAAAAATGCCGAAGGCGATGCAATCTGTATGGAAACATTCCTGATTGCTGTTGGTAAAATGATGAACCTTCCTGGCTTTGGTGAAAAAGGCATTCAAGATGCGAAAAATCCTGAAATTCATTACCCTTTCCATAAACCTGAAGATTATTACTTAAGAGCTGCCGCAAACGTGGCTTACGATGGTTCACCTGTGCCAGATGCAACCCGTGAAGATATGCGTTTAACAGGTGTTAATCGTTTAAAATCACGTCTTGAAGCAGTGCTCAAACCTGAAGAACAACTCAAAGTCGCATATATGTATGCCCGCGGTGGCAGAGTGGAAAGCTTTGAAACAGGCTGGGATAAAGAGCACATGACCAAAAAATGGCCGCTCACAATGCAGATGTGGAATGAGCAAGTGGGCATTCACAAACACAGCATGAATGCAGAACGCTATAGCGGCTGCCCAACGTATTATCCTGCTCGCTTTATGGATGGCTCAAGCATGCGTGATCACTATGCTGAAAAAGATTGGCCGTTCTTATTAACATCATTCAAATCTAATTTAATCAGTAGCACAGCAGGTTCCAACCTTCGCATGCGCATGATTAAGCCTACTAATATTGTGGGTGTGAATGCTGATGATGCAGATAGAATGGGCATCCACAATGGTGAAATTGTGAACATTGAATCACCATCAGGTAAGCATGAAGCACAAATCATGGTATTAGATGGCGTCATGCCAGGTGTAATTGCCGTTGAACATGGTTATGGCCATAGAGATATGGGCGCACGTGCTCACACTATTGATGGCGTACCTTTGTACTTCAATGAACATGTTGGCAGTGGATTGAATTTAAACGATCTTGCCATCCAAGACCCAAGCCGCAACATTCCAACACCGTGGATTGATTGGGCGGCGGGTTCTGTTGTTCGCCAAGGAATTCCTGCAAAAATCACTAAAGTTTAAACATAAATTTTACGCGTCAAAAAGGGATCATCAAGATCCCTTTTTTCTTTATTCATTTCAACAATTACTTACCCAATTGATCGCCGACTAAACCACCAACAGCAGCACCACCCACTGTACCAAGTACAGCACCATCAAAAATCCAAGCACCTGTAGCAGCGCCAACTGCCGCACCACCAACCATTTTTTTCTCTCTCGAACTCATGCCGTTCCAAGTAGAACAACCTGCCAATACTATAATCATGCTGATTAATACAGTTAAGCGAATAATTTTATTCATACTTTCTCCTCAATGTTAGTACTGATAATTCTGTAGCATTATCGCATTTTGATAAAACTCAGCACAATATTAAAATTCAAATAACCCGATCACAATTGGAATCGTTACGATTGATAATAATGTGCTCCATGTAATGATGGATGCCATTGCTTCCGAATCTCCACCCATTTGACGAGACAAAATATAGGCATTCCCTGCCGATGGCATTGCTGCAAATAGTAATGCAATGTTTGCAGGTAAACCAGATGAGCCTAAAAAATACAATAAAGTCACAGTAATAATCGGCATCACCAATAGTTTTAAGCCAATGGCATAGCAAATACCCAACATTTTTTTGGCATCCATCATGATGATTAGTCCCGCACCGACAGACATTAAGCTCAATGGTGTTGCTGTATTCCCAAGATAAGATAAATATTGCTTAATCGCCCCTGTGATTTGAATTTCCAATCCATTGAGCACTAAGCCAATCAATACACCAATGATTAAAGGATTCTTAAATAACGCCACTAAAATCGTAACAATGCCCTTTTTAGTCCCTTGGTTACTGCCATAAACATTCATCACAGTAATGCATAAAATATTCACAGTAATGATCATATATGCCATAAATACGCCTGCTAGAATAATGCCAGCATCACCGAATAAAGATTGTGATAATGCTATAAACACATAGGAATTATAACGAGTGCCACCTTGAAAGATGGATGTAAACAGACGATTTTCGATGTTAAAAATATATTTAGAAATAAAAATAATAGCAGCTATCATCAATGTTGCAATGAATGGTGCAATTAAGGCTTGCAGCAAACCACCATCTGAGAAGTTTGCTTTAGAAACCTCAAGGATCAATAAAACAGGGAAAAATAAATAATAAACTAATTTTTCAATCCCTTGCCAAAGTTCAGTATGTGGCAATAAACGCTTAATGACAAATCCCGTCAGCACCAAACAAAAGATGGGCAACACGGATAAAAATACATGCAACATCGACCATATCCTCTAATTTTTATTTTATTTTTAATTTTTTAAAAACCTTCTAAATTCTTTTAATTGTATCCATAACAATAACACCGCTGTACAAGTTGCCAATAAATCTGCCATCAAAATTGAATACCAAACGCCATCAATCCCAAAATAATTCGGCAAAATAAATAATCCTGGCACTAAAAACAGAATCTGGCGGCTCAAACTGAGAAAAATTGAATGTTTCACTTTACCAATGCTTTGGAAAAAGATTGTCACAACCGCTTGAAAACCCACCAATGGAAATAAAATGGTCACAATTTTAATCGCATTAATAGCAACAACGGCCAACTCTTCTGACGGATTAAAAAACGATACCACAGCAGATGGGAAAAACACACCAATGATCATTGCGATCACACCAATCATTACACCAATTTTAATCGTTTGCAGCAGTGCTTCTCTTAAGCGCAATATCTCTTTTGCACCAAAACTATAACCAACTATTGGTTGCATGCCTTGTGTTAAACCCAATAAAATCAACACAACCAGCATTAACAATACATTCACAATAGTATAAGCGCCTACCGCGACCGAACCACCATATATTTTCACTTGTTGAATCACAATAAAAATGATGCTGCCAGAGACTAAATTCATTAAAAATGGTGACATCCCAATGCTCAAAATCGCTTTAGTAATCACGCCATCAAAACGAATATAATCCCACTTGAATCGCAGTGTTGAATTTTTACTCATGAAATGATGCATCACAAATACTGTGCCGATTACCATAGATAAAACAATGGCCAATGCCGCACCTTCGATGCCCCAACGGAATTGATAGATAAAAAGCGGTGCAAAAATAGCATTCAGCACTAGCGTTAATAGCATTGTGTACATCGCTTTTTTCGGATAACCCGATGCACGCATCATATTATTAAAACTAAAACACAAATTAGAAAATAGCGCGCCCAATAAAAAATACTTCAAAAAATCATAAGTATATTGATAGGTGCCTTCATCCGCCCCCAAAAAATAGACCAATGGCTTTAAAAATATGAAAAAAAACATGGCGACAACTGTCGTAATGACAATGGTTAACAGCAATGATGTCCCAATAACTCGCTCTGCTTTTTCATAATCTTCATTGCCCAAAAAGATAGAAATTCGGCTCCCAGCCCCTGCGCCCACCAACATACCAAATGCAGCAATGATCGTCATAATAGGCAAAGCTAAGCCCATTGCGCTCATTGCATCATCATTTAAGTAATCAGCATTACCGACGAAATAGCGGGTAATGATATTATAAAGCGCACTTACTGTGCTCCCTACGATTGCTGGCAGAGCATATTTCCATAACAGCTTATTAATGGGTGCGTTTCTGAGTTCTAAAATACGGTCCGATTGCGTCATACTCTCTTACGAGCCTCCTTAATTGTGGTATATACAAAAGACTTGGTAATGCCACCATTAAGGAGCTAAACCATCATTGCATTGCGCAACGATGTCATTATAGAACTAAAATACGTTTATAGCACGCTTCTATATCTCATAATTTCATGCATAAAACTCTTCTAACCATTCTATGGATTGCTTCAATAACTTATGTCCATTGGTTGTTAAAATTGACTCTGGATGAAACTGAAAACCCATGACTCGATTTTCATCATCACGTACAGCCATCGCCATATTATCCACTGTGCCATTAATGGTTAAAGATGCAGGAATATCAATACCAACAAGAGAATGATAACGTGCAACGCTCATTGGATTAGGGATATTTTTAAACATCCCTAATCCATCATGTTCAACATGAGATGTTTCCCCATGAATATAATCATTGGCTGGAATAATGTGACCGCCATACGTTTCAATGATCGCTTGATGCCCCAAACAAATACCAATCATCGGATATTGCCCAATGGATGCTTTGATCACATCCAACATAGAACCTGCATCTTTAGGATAACAAGGTCCTGGCGATAAAAATAAAATAGGTTTTTTTGTTTGAGCTAACTTCTCCATGAAAAAATCAGTGGATAAATTATTACGATAAATCTCTACGTTGTGCCCCATCGTTCTTAAATCATCCACAATGTTGTAAGTGAATGAATCAAAATTATCCATAAAAATGATATTAGCCATTAGAATTTCTCCTTCGATTGATGGGCTTGTAAAATGGCATTCACGACTGCGCGTGCCTTTGATTTTGTCTCTTCCATTTCAGCGGTTGGATCAGAGTTTTTAACAACGCCAGCGCCAGCTTGCACTGAAGCAACACCATTTTGCACAATGGCAGAACGAATCACGATGCATGTATCAAAATCCCCTTTGCCTGTGAAATAGCCAACTGCACCACCATAACTACCGCGCGGTACGGTTTCATATTCATGGATCAATTGCATGGCTCTAATTTTAGGTGCGCCCGTCAATGTACCCATATTCATAGTGGATTGATATGCATGAAAACAGTCCAAATTACCTTTTAATTGCCCCACAACGCGCGAAACCAAATGCATCACATAGGCATAACGATCCACTTTTGTGAGATCCGCAACATAACGAGAACCTGGCACACAGATTTTCGCTAAATCATTACGCGCCAAATCCACCAACATAAAATGCTCTGATAACTCTTTTTGATCCGTTCGCAACGATAATTCCAATCGACTATCTAAATCACGATTAATACCGCCATCCTCAGCAAAACCACGTGGACGAGTGCCAGCAATCGGATATAACTCCACTTCATTTGTATCTTTTGTATATTTCAATGCGCTTTCTGGTGATGCTCCAAAGAGCGTAAAATCTTGATCCTGCATATAGAATAAATATGGGCTAGGATTATTTTGCTTCAACTGTAAATAAGCCAAAAATGGTGATGGGCAATCTACATAGAATTGTCGAGATGGCACAACTTGAAATACATCGCCCTGCTGAATATAACCTTTCAACATTTTGACCTTGTCACCAAAAGCATCATCTGCAATATTTGTTGAAACTCGACTTGTTTCATTCTTAAATTGATCTCTGTTAATAGCAACAAGTTCCGCATCATATTGCTCCAAAAGATGCTGATGTTGTTCATTAATGGATTGATACAATTCCGATGTTTCATCATTATTGGTCATTAGAGAAATTAACTTGCTCTCTTTTTTCTGATGATCCAACGTGATCACATGTTCCGCCACATAAAAAGTGTAATCCGCACATTTTTTCGCAAAATTCTCTTTTGCAATCGGCTCGAATAAATATGTTAATTCATAAGCAAATAAGCCTGTCATAAACATCTCTTCTGGCTTTGCTAAATGCTCTTGTGCAAGCGTCAATAATACACGCAAACCATCAAAAATCGAGAAAGCACGAAGCTTATCATCTTCTGATAATTCGCCATTAATGCTTGGAAATACAGCAACCAGCTCATGAGTTGTTAGATGAGTTGTTGCGCCCATTTGAGATAATTTATCTGCAATCACTTTCAATAGGTTTTGACCGTTTTTCGTCAATGCTTGATATGTAACAGAGTAGTGATTTGCAGTGATTTTAACAGCTGAATCTATCACCAATAAGCTTTTGAGATTCTCTTTGCTGTTAACATCCGCAGATTCTAACAACAATGTATTGTCTCTATTATGGCAGTAATGATGGAACAATTCTGCTGGATTGTCTTGGTAGTTCAGCACAGTTTGCACGCTTGAAAATGTGTATCCCATATATTTTCCTCTGTTGACATAATTAAATTCAGATATGAAAAAACCCGCCTTTTGGGCGGGTTTTCATTTGTTCTTTTGTACGTTAATGACAAACAGACACAGCTCAACCGCCCGAGGAAGGGAGATTTTGCCACCATGCTGTGTTCATCATATTGTGTGTCATTTCAGTATTAACTCGTTTGTTTAATCGCTCAGTTAGTAAACATGTAATGAGAATAAATGTCAATACAATCTTAGTGATCCCATAATTTATGACTTTGACTTATACATATCAATTAATATTAAAAACAATATGTTAAAATAAAAATTCATATATCTACAAAACTATCATTATGAAAAAGTACTTATTAATTTACCTCTTACCTTTATTAAATCTCGCTCATGCTACTGGTGATTTTTCTATATCTGATGATTTTCTAAATACACTCTTTGTTGTATTTATTGTTTTGCCTATTGGATTTATTCTTTTCATGATTTTTATGTTTTCTGCTCTCAACAAATATGAAAAAGAAGATAAAAATAATAAAGAAAATAATGATCAATAAAAAAGCCATTCTCTCGAATGGCTTTCATGCTGATTTTATAAATAAATTTTTCACAATATTTTCCTCCTACGGGAGGAAAATCATTATTATTTATCTTCTATTACAATGTATGTACTGATGAAGTGTTCGTTGTGCCACTTGGTACCAATGCACCAGAAACCATCACAACAACATCACCTTTTTGTGCAAAGTTGCTGTTCAATGCTTCTTCTTTACCAATGCGATAGAAATCATCCGTTGAACGAATTTCTTCTACAACTTTAGTTGTCACACCTTTCACCATTTGCAATTGTCTTGCTGTTTTTGGATTAGTTGTTAATGCCAAAATACGTGCTGTTGGGAAATATTTACGGATCGAGCGTGCCGATTTACCTTGATAGGTCGCAACGACGATCAATGGGCTATCCAACATTTCTGACATTTCAACTGCGCCCAAGCACACTGATTCCGTCACGCGCATTTTACGCATCGGTGGCTTTTGCAATGATACTTGGTTTGGCATCACATCATCTGTACGCTCACAAATCGCCGCCATGATCGAAACTGCTTCCACAGGGAATTTACCTTTAGCTGTTTCACCAGATAGCATCACAGCATCTGTACCATCTAAAATTGCATTGGCAACGTCTCCAGCTTCAGCACGCGTTGGACGAGGATTTTTGATCATAGAATCTAACATTTGTGTCGCAGTGATCACAACTTTACGTGCTGCCACACATTTTTCGATCATCATTTTTTGAGCAAAAATGACTTCTTCGACAGCAATTTCAACACCTAAATCACCACGAGCAACCATAATGCCATCAGATACTTCTAAGATTTCATCAAAATTCGTTAAACCTTCTTGATTTTCGATTTTTGAAATGATCATCACATCTTTTCCGCCGTTTGCATCTAAATGCGCACGAATTTCTTCAACATCAGATTTCTTACGAATGAATGATGCCGCAACATAATCCACACCAACTTCTGCGCCAAATACTAAGTCAGCTTTATCTTTTTCAGCTAAAGCTGGTAGATTTGTCACAACTCCTGGCAAGTTAACGCCTTTGTTTTCGCCTAAATCGCCATCATTCAATACTTCACAGATCACATCTGCACCACGAATTTCAGTGACTTTCATGCCAATCAAACCATCGTCGATCAATACTGTATTGCCTACTTTCAAGTCATTTGGCAAACCTTCATAAGTCACAGCAACGCGTGTTTCATCACCAATGACAGTTTTATCTGTGGTTAATGTGAATGTTTGACCTGATTTAAGCGGTACATCTTGGCCATCTTTTAACTTAATGGTACGAATTTCAGGACCTTTAGTATCCAATAAAATTGCAGCCTGTTTTCCATGTTTCTCACACACAGCACGCAAATTATCAATGCGTCCTTGATGCTCTTCATAATTACCGTGAGAAAAGTTGAGGCGCATGACGTTCATTCCTGCATTCAGAAGCTTTAACAATACATCTTCTGACTCAGTTTTAGGACCAATCGTACATACAATTTTCGTCTTTTTCATATACATCCTCTTTCATGGTTAAATGATCATTCAATCGAATCGCCATCTAATCTGGCATCATTCCATTTTTGATCTCATCAATTAAAATATAATCTGCTGGTGGAAACTCTGCTGATGTTAGATCTTTTGCATTGATCCAGCGAATCACTTGGCTTTCTCTGCCATAAGGTTCACCTTCAAAACTGTAAACATCATAGACCACAAATTCGATCTCTTTATCTTCATAATCATGCGTAAAGTCCATACGATGAACAAAGTCATTCACCAGAATGCCAACTTCTTCATCCAATTCACGATCCAATGCTTCAATGTCAGTTTCGCCTGATTCCACTTTGCCGCCAGGGAATTCCCACAATCCACCAAAGTTCTTTGTTTCAGGTCTTTGACAAATTAAGATTTCATCCATAGATGCGTTCCAGATCACGGCCATTACAACGCGCAAATATTGCTTTTCTTCCATCACTTTTCCACTGTTTGTAGTTGGTTCTTTAAAAAATTAAAGCAGTTAATCACTGCAAATGCCATCGCTTCTTCTTTTTGATGGCGCGGAATTTGAATCATTTTTGAAAAATATTGATCATTTAATAACATATGTAGCTGACATTCCCAAACGGTTGTCTTTTCGCTCGGATGTTCTGTCACTGCCAATACAATATCACTACCTAAATCATTTTGTACTTGTGTTAAATATTCACGTTTAAACGAGCCTCGTTTAACTAATCCACCAGTAAATACTTCCAATGTTTTACCATAAGCCATTAATCGACTCGCCATCATTCCAGCTGTGAACCATTCTACACACGCAATTTTCCAATCATGTTTATGACACAACGCTAAGATATGTTCTTCCATTGTGTCTGAGTTATAACCAAAAATATAAGGTTTTAATGCATATTCAATATCAACTTGATACGGTTTAATTAATGCTAAAGCTTCCTCTTTGGTTTTTGCTTTAGCTGATACTCGCACACTAATGCCATTAATACCAGAAGCTAAATAAGATAATTTTGGGTTACCAATTTCGGCCAATTCCTCATCAATTTTTGCAACCTTTTCTGCAACATCTGATTCAGGAATGCCCCAAACTTTAATAATTTCTGTATAAATTTGCTCCTCTGAGGGATAGATTGCACGCAATTTCGGAATGATCGATTGTTCAAACATCGCCTTCATTTCATAAGGAACACCTGGCAATAAGAAATAGTGCCTATCATTATGATAAAGATATAAACCTGGTGCTGTTCCAGGAAATTGATCTAAAACTTCACAGCCTTGCGGATAATAAGCCTGACGATAATTATTTTCACTCATTTCAATATTGCGCGTGATAAATTTTTCTTGAATCACTTCTGCTAATTGTTCGTCATAAAATAATTCTAAACCCAATGTTTTGGCTAGAGTTTCTTTTGTAATGTCATCTTGCGTTGGTCCTAAGCCACCTGTTGCAATGATAATGTCCGCACGCTCAGTTACTAATTTAAATACTTGCTCAATATTATTTGCATTATCACCCACGGTTGTTTTGAAATGGCTATCAATGCCCAATAAAGTCAATTGCTGAGATAGCCACACAGAATTGGTATCCACCAATTGCCCCAATAATAATTCTGTACCAACTGAGATGATTTCAGCTTTCATTATTCGTCATCCTCTATATTGAGTTTTTTCAAACGGTAGCGAAATGTTCTAAAGGAAATCCCTAACTGTTTCGCAGCTTCAGTTTTACTATGATTTTCTGCCAATGCTCTTTTTAAAATTTTGCGTTCTACAGCTTCCAAATAACTCTCAATATCATCGACATGATCAGGAATTGACGGATCCTCTAGATCATGATCATTGTCCTCTGTGGAGATCATCGGAATTTTTTCCGACTCAAGCTCTGGCTTTGCTTTCACATTAGACTCAGGAACAGCAACATTGATTGCTTCAACCACAGGCACGACATCTGTTTTTACAGGATATGTAGGTACATCTTGATCAACATTCAACAATAAATTTTCAGGCTGAATTGTTTCATCATCACACAATGCAGATGCTCTTTCCAAAATATTTTCCAATTCACGCACATTGCCTGGAAATGCATAGTGTTGCAATGATTCTAACGCGGATGAAGAAATGTTAACAGAACGTCTATTTTCATCATTTAAGCGGTGCAAAATCACATCCGATAGCAAAGGTACGTCGGATAAACGATCACGCAAAGGCGGTACAGCTAATGAAATGACATTTAAACGATAAAAAAGATCTTGTCGGAATTCTTGCTCTTGTACTAATTGCCCAAGCGCTTTATGAGAAGCCGATAAAATTCGTACATTGACGGGAATTTCCTTCATTTCACCAATCGGGCGAATCGCACGCTCTTGAATGGCACGCAATAATTTCACCTGCATTGCTAATGGTAAATCAGCAACTTCATCCAATAATAATGTTCCACCATCCGCAGCTTGAAATAAGCCTTTCTTATCTTTATCTGCGCCAGTAAAGCTACCTTTTTTATGGCCGAACAATTCACTTTCCACTAAATGCTCTGGTAAAGCACCACAGTTAACAGCGATGAATGGCCCTTCAAATCTTGGGCTTTCTGCATGAATGGCTCTTGCAACCACTTCTTTGCCTGTGCCAGATTCGCCTGTGATATAAATTGGTGCTTGCGAGCGCGCAATCTTGCGAATTTGTTCACGCATTGAAACCATCGCAGTCGATTCACCATACAAACCATGCACAGATTCGGCTTTCGGAATTTTTTTAGTTTCAATAGCATTCAATGCTAAATTGCGCAGTGCTTCCACTTCAAATGGCTTTGAGATGAAATCAAATGCACCGAGCTTTAAAGCTTCTATGGCACTTTCTACATTGCCATGTGCTGTCATCATCGCCACTGGCAAATTGGGCAACTTATCTTGAATGTAACGAAGAATATCAAAGCCATCACCATCGGGCAGTTTAAGATCCGTCAAGCAAACATCAAAACTCTCTTCTTGAAGCGCAACAATGGCATCTGAAACAGAATATGCTTCCACACAATCAATGTTGATTGATAGAAAACTCATCGAGATTAATTCACAAATATTCTCTTCATCATCAATTATGAGTGCTTTATACATTGCTCTCCTTCGCTATCGGTTAGAAAATCATTAGTCATTATACATTTTTAGGAAAAATGATTCTAAAACCATGTTTATCTTCATCCACTTCCACATATTGAATTAAACCGCCGTTGGATAAACACAGTTCTTTTGTAATATATAAACCCAATCCTGTACCATTTTTATGGGTTGTAAAAAATGGTTCAAACAGATGTTGCTTAACATTTTCAGTCAAACCTTGCCCATTATCATAGATGGATAAGATAGGGTTTTCACCTTTCATTTCCGCTTCGATCACAATCTTGAGTTCATCTTCATGCTTGCCTGAATGAATGATGGCATTATTCAATAAATTCGTAATCATTTGTCTTAAGATCGACATTTCAAATAGAACGCGAGAAACTTCAGGATGAATGATGATATCAATACGATCTTTTAAATTAGGATGCTCCATAAAAAACTCATCCATCACTTCATCTAAAAAAGGCGGCAACTTAAAATATTTGCGCTCTAACTCTGTTTTACGAGCCAAAACCAATACATCTGTAATGATTCGATTCGCCCGTTGCACATTATTATTGATCATATTAATGAGCTTAGTTTCAATTGGCGTCACGCCTTCTTGTTCGCCCAATAATTGGCTCGCTTGATAAATCGAAGCCATTGGATTACGAATTTCATGGGCAATCGCTGCTGTTAATCTTCCTAATGCCACTAATTTCTCTTGTTGAGCACGCATATTCACGATATCCGTTGGCTCTATCTGAATCAATGCATAGTGCCCTGTTGGCTGTTTAATCTCATCAAATTCCACATAATATTTTTCATTGTTATACTCAAATAATGATGGATCCATAAACTTCAAATAGTTCCAAAGATAAAATCTTTCCGTCAAAGAGGGCAAATAATCCATTAAGTAACCATCTTGCAAGTCTAAATCGCCAAACCATGATTTAATATAATTATTCATTAAAATGATCCGCCCTGCGGGATCCAACACGATCAAACCTGAACGAGATTGCTGAATAATGGCTTCATGCAAAATGGCTGCTTTTTTTAGCTCTTCATTCTTTTTATCCACCTCTTTTTGTGAGGCTTCATATTTATGCAACCAAGAGTTTGTGAGCATTAATGCTAAAAAAGCGAAACAGTTTTGACCAATTAATCGTAAAATCCCTTGCGAGATCATCAATTGGTGCCAAGAATAGTTAAATTCTCCAGGATTAAAATCAAATTTCAACCAAAGCATTAATTGAATCAAAACAGACACAGCTAATAATGATAATGCACCGATTCTTGACAAGAACGCGCCATGCACCATAAAAGAGATCAATAACAAGATCACTAATGGGCTATTTAAGCCATCTGTGTAATAACACAGTGCCGAAATAAAACCTAAATCCAACAAACCGAAAATATAAATGAATTTTGTAGTTTGGAATTGCTGACGTTTTAAGATCAATGTTGAGATCAATAAAAATACCAAATACGTTAACAAGACAATTTGAAAATAACGAGAAATTGGCAAAGCATCAGGCGAAACTCGCGCACTTAAGATATACACTGAGGACAAAATCACCGCCATTATTAGACGGAAAATCCCCAATAATTGAATTGGAATTCCTCTAGGTTGTATATCTTGTGCCATAAAATTTATCTTCTAGTTATTGTTATAAATAATGAATCACTAATTGTTCTAATTTTTCTTGATCATACTGCTGATCTTTCTTCAATGAAATCAATGGTACATTTAAATCCTGCAATAATTTTTCTAAATTTGGTGAAGGATCAATCGACAGTGCAACAATCGGTGAAAATGTACGATTATCAACCAACATAAAATCACAACTAATCTGCTTTAATTCCTGCTCTAATCTTGCTTGAATCTCTGGTGCTAAATTAGGATCCAACGTGATGAATGTCGTCAATTGTGGCTTAGGAAAAACTTGAATGTGGCTTTTTTTGCTCACAATATCCTGTAAAAACTTCAATAAACTCTGCTCATGGATACTCAAACCACTTGTTTTTGTACGAAAAGCATTGGGAATATGATCATTATTGGATGTTGGACTGGCAATTTTCTTCGGCTTCGTGCGTTTAAATTTAAACAAAAACACCAAACCAACCACAACAACTATTGTAAAAAAAATCTTAAATAACATATCAACTCGCTTTATTTATTTGGGATAAAAGCTATTTAAATATTCTGTGATGCGCACTTTACGGCCTTTTTGATAATGATAAATCACCACATTTTCCAAAATACTTTTAACATATCCGCGCGTTTCACGATAAGGAATGGATTCTACCCACAATACAATATCTGCCATCGGTGGATTGATCCAGTTTTTAACTTTATGTGGTCCTGCATTATAACTCGCTAACATATATGACCAATTATCCCCAACAACGCCGCTCACATCATCTAAATATGCAGAGCCATAACGGATATTATAAACAGGATCATACAAGCTTCCACGTTTTTCACCCAATTTTTTCGCCATTTTTTCAGCCGTTGGGATCAATAATTGCATCAAACCATAAGCATCTGCATGAGATTTAACATCAGGTTGGAATAAACTCTCTTGACGAATCAATCCCCATAGTAATTCAGGTGGATAGCCATATAAATTAGCGGCTTGAGTTACCTCTTTTTCATACCCCATTGGATAACGGATATGCAATGCACCTGGCATTCTTGCAGCAACACCTGCACGAATGCCTAAATCGTAATAACCTTGATCATATGCAATAAAACTTGCACTGTTTTTTTGTCCATTAGATCCTGTACGCAAACCTTCTCGCCAAGCCTGGTTGGCAAAGTTTCTTTCATCCACTTTCATCAAATCCAATGCCAATTTAAAAGAACGATCAGTCAAAGGTTCTCTTGGATCCGCCTTACGTTTTACAATGGATTCCAACACAGAATAAGGTTGATTCAATTCATCAGCTGCTAAAAAACCATAAAAACTTGTTTGCCCTGCAATTTGTTTAAAAGATTCTGCAGCCTTCACATCATTACCAATGCATTGATACATGCGGCCTTGCCAATATGTCCATGTAGCATCTTCACGAGCTTTGGCTGACAAACGATTTAAGTAATCTAATGCGGCTTTACAATTACCAGCTTCAGCATTCAATTTAAAGCCGCTGATTTTTACATCATCGCCTTGTTCATTTTTGGGAATACCTTCAATTCTACCCAAAGGATCAATCGCATCAGCGCGCCCTGCTTGAAAAACTGCCAATAGATTTCTCAGCGCAGAATAATCACCATTAGTAACCAATTGATTTTTCTTCACAAATGCCAAGCCTTTTAAAGCATTTGTAGAATCACTTCTGCCCCATTGACGAACAGCTAAAGCATAATAAGCACTTGAATCTTTAAAATACTGCTTTTGCTTCATCAACTGGCCCGCAGGATTTTGCACAATTTGAATCATGGATTGATAATATTTACGCTTTGCTTCTGGCAAATATGGCAACAAAGCTTTTGCTCGGCTTAGTTGCAATTTCTTAATCAATTCACCTGACTTTTGATCCAATAAATCTGCTGTTGCATATTGATCTAACCAAACCTTTTCAACAGGCAAACATGTTGATAATGGCGTTGACACTTTGACCCAATAAGACTGAAAACGTGTCGCATCGAATGCTTTGGGATCTGTTTGCAAAATGGCATCATCATAAATACAACGCAAAAATTGGCTTTGATCATTTTTTAACTGATCAATGATGAAGCCATACTCTTTTTGCCCCAATTCATAACGATAAAAATCATTCTTCAACGAGCTAGCAAATAACTCATTGGGATTTTTTTGAATAAAATTCAAAACAGTTTTACGTGGTAATTTTTTAAAGTTTTGCTGTATATAATAATATTCTAAATAAGGTGCAACAGATGTACCTTTAAGAGCTTTCAAAGATTTCTCATAACCTTCGACATTATTATTTTGAATGAAGGCTTTCCCCTTCGTAAAAGCGGATATCTCATTAGAGTTTAAAGCCCAAGACAATTGCCCAAAAACGCCCATTGAGATAAGCGTTGCTACGATTACATTAACCTTCATTCTAAATATCTACCTTTTGTGACTTAATCGTATGCTACTGTACCAAAAATTTTATCACCTGCATCGCCCAAACCTGGCAAGATGTATGCATCTTCATTCAAACCTTGATCAATGGATGCTGTGTAGATTTCAATATCAGGATGTTTTTCTTTAACTTTCTCTAAACCTTCTGGTGCACACACTAAGAATAAACCTTTAATCTTTGTGCAACCTTTTGCTTTCAATAAATCAATTGTTGCGATCAACGTACCACCTGTTGCCAACATTGGATCCAAAATAATCGCTGTGCGTTCATCCATATATGTTGTCAATTTCGCATAATAAGCACGAGGTTCTAAAGTCTCTTCATCACGCTCAAAACCCACAACTGAAACACGAGCACTTGGAATGCATTCCAAAGCACCATCCAACATGCCAATCCCTGCACGCAAAATTGGCACAACTGTTACTTTACGCCCTTTTAAACGCTCAACTTCCACAGGACCAGCCCAACCATCAATGGTTACTGTTTCCATAGGTAAATCTTTCGTTGCTTCATAAGCCAACATTGTTGTGATCTCAGAAGATAAACGGCGGAATTCAGCAGTACTGATCTCCTTTTGACGCAACAAGCCCAATTTATGTGCTACTAATGGATGTTTAATTTCAACGACTTTCATTTGATCTCCTAATTTTTTCACGCTATCGAAAAAAGCCCCAGTATATGGGACTTTTTAATGATGTTTATTTTGCCGCTTCGTCAATGGCTTTTTGCATCAAATCTTTTAATTCACCACTTTCATACATTTCTAAAGTGATGTCACATCCGCCGATCAACTCACCTGCAATATAAATTTGCGGGAATGTTGGCCAATCTTGATAGAAAGGCAAAAAGTTATAAATATTTTCATCATCAAAAATATTGACAGCAGCGAATGGCAAGCCTGTTGCAGCTAGCGCTTGTGCTGCACGGCTAGAGAAACCGCACATTGGAAATTGTGGTGTACCTTTCATGTAGATCACTACTGGGTTTTCCGTCACTTGTTGACGAATCAACTCTAAAGTTTGTTCTTTCATTAACGACTCCTAAATGAATGAAAATCCGAATCATTCTAACACTATTAACGTCGTTATTCATTAGCAATAAATAACGCTCTCCAACAACTATAGCTCATAACACTAAGTTCTGATTTCACCATGTCCCAATACTATGTATTTTTGTGATGTTAAGCCTTCTAGCCCAACTGGTCCACGCGCATGAATTTTATCCGTTGAGATGCCGATTTCTGCACCTAAACCAAACTCAAAGCCATCACAGAAGCGAGACGATGCATTCACCATCACACAAGCAGAATCCACCATTCTTAAAAATGTCGTTGTGTGTGAATAGTGCTCACTGATGATCACATCTGTATGATGAGAACCATAATGATTAATGTGCGCCATTGCTTCGTCAATGTCTTTCACTACTTTAATCGCAATAATTGGCCCCAAATATTCTTCGCGCCAATCATCTTCTGTCGCCATTAATGATGAAATCTCATGCTCAATTAAAATTGCCTGCGCTTGCTCACATGCTCTCATTTCTACAGCTTTAGCAGCAAATACTTCACCGATCTTTGGTAAAAACTCTTGCGCAACTTTTTCATGCACTAACAATGTTTCCATAGTATTGCACGGTGCATAGCGCTGAGTTTTTGCATTATCTACCACTGATAAGGCCAAATCCAAATTCGCATATTCATCCACAAATGTATGACAAACACCATCTAAATGTTTGATCACAGGTACCGTTGCGCTTGCATTAATGCGGCTTACTAATGATTTCCCACCACGCGGAATGATCACATCAATATAATCTTTTGCTGTCACCATTAAATCCACAACTGCGCGATCTTGTGTGGCAACGATCTGTACAGAATGTTCTGATAGAGCTGTTCTCGCCAATGCTTCTTGTAAAATCTTTGCTAAACATTGATTAGTATGAAAAGCATCGCTGCCGCCACGTAAAATCGCGGCATTACCTGATTTTATACACAGTGCAGCAGCATCAATCGTCACATTCGGGCGCGCTTCATAAATGATGCCAATCACGCCTAAAGGCACACGCATTTTACCCACAAAAATGCCTGAAGGACGCGGTTTAACATCTGTAATTTCCCCAATAGGATCAGGCAAAGCAATCATATCTACAACGCCCTGAGCCATTGATTCAATACGCGCTTTATCCAATAATAAACGGTCGATGAATGCTTCCGTTAAGCTATTGCCACGTGCAATGTCACAATCTTTCTGGTTCTCGGACATGATCACATCAACATTCTTCATGATCTCATCATGGATCAATTGTAATGCGCGATTTTTCTCTGCTGTGCTTGCTTTTAAAAGGGAACTACTGGCCGCCCTTGCCTGCTGACCAACTTGCAACCAATATGTTTGCAATGATTCTGTCATAAAATTTCATCCTAAAGGTGTTTCAAAATGCTTCCATTATGGCTATACACCACCATGTTTTGCAACAATTTCAGCAATCATCATATTGCCACGCTCTTTTGCCAACCTAAATGGCGTTTTACCATAGGGATCCACAAGATTCGGATCTGCGCCATTCGTTAATAACAATTCGACAACCTTTTGCTGCCTTTCATCATCGCCATTCAACATGACAGCCTCAATCAATGCTGTCCAACCCAAATAATTAGTATGATTAGGATTAATATCCGTCTCTGTTAAGAGATACTCTACAACTTCAACATGACCTTTTTCAGAAGCTGGCGTTAATCCATTACCACCAAAACGTGTTAAGCGATCAATTTCAGCGCCTGCTTCCACCATAAGCTTAACGAGTTTAAGATCATTATGAATACAGCCCCACAAAAATGGATTAAAACGCATATTGTCCTGTGCATTAATATCCACACCAACTAAAATCAGATATTGCACCAAGTCATAATATTGATTCATGGCTGCAATCTGTATTGCGGTGCGCTTTTGTTCATCTTTGGCAAAAATCACTGCACGATCTATCGAATAATATTTATTGGCTTCTTCTGCGTAGTTATTTTTAATGGCTGCTAAAAAGTCTTTTGCGTGCTGATTCATGATTATTCTCCTTAAGTTTTTAATTATGCGAATCCATATCAAGATTAGTGTAAATCATCTGTAAATACAATTGAGATCGCATACTTTTACGCTATAATTTTTCACCATGATGAAACGACAATTATTTTCCATTGTATTGGTGATCATCACCGTACTAATCACTAATTTCTCTTTTGCATTGATTGCAAAAGATGCTTTTGTGCCCGCCACAAATCATGAAATGATAACAATGGATTCTGCTCATCACACTGCACATAATAATCACCATTCCAGCGATAACCTTCTCTCCTGTGAAGTTCACTGTAATGCGTTGATGATGTCTTGCAGCGCGGGCATTAGTGAAATGCATAACGCTAATCTCCATATCGCATTAGATGCTTCCACAAAGATCACTGACATCTCTGATGATTCTCTCTATTCCACTGACTTAGCAAAAGATCATAAACCGCCCATATTCTCATAATTAATTTAAATTCACGCCTTGTCTTTTACGGCGATGGCAAAAAATTAATAACAATTTTTATCGAAAATTATGAGGATTTTATAATGAAACGTAGAACATTTATGATTCGTGCGGCTTCTGTCGCAGGCGCCGTTGTTACAACTAATGCATTAGCATTTGGACAAAAACATAATCATCACGGCACTATGAGTAATGGCGAACATGATATGGCACAAATGATCTCGCCAGGTTACCAATTAGGTCATCATAAATTGACCGCTGAAAACATCGCAACCATGCAACAGGCAAACGCTGATTTGTTGCCAACTCAAGCCATTCTACAAGGTAAAGATCTGCCTACATTGCCAATGCTCAACAATGAAAGTAACGAACCTAAACTATTCAAAGCAACGCTAACTGCAAAGCCTGTGAATATTGAATTGATCCAAGGCAAACCAACTGATTTCTGGGCTTACAATGATTCAATTCCTGGCCCAACAATCGAGGTTTATGAAGGCGATACTGTAGAAATCACCCTAGATAATCAGTTACCACAAGCCACAACTCTGCATTGGCATGGCATCTTAGTACCTGCAAGCGAAGATGGTAATCCACAAGATGAAGTGAAATCAGGTGAAAAACGTACTTATAAATTCATAATCCCAGAAGGCACAGCAGGCACATATTGGTATCATCCACATGGGCACAATACAGTTGCAGAACAAGCTTATCGTGGTTTAGCTGGCGTTTTCATTGTGAAATCTAAAACAGATCCTTATGCTCAATTTGCACAGCAAAACTGGTTATTTTCAGATCTTAAGCTCCAAGCGAATGGTAAAATTGCAGACAATAGTTTCAATGATTGGATGAATGGCCGTGAAGGTCAATTCTTGCTCATGAATGGTGCTTTAAAACCTACAGTGAATATCACAAAACCAACGCGCATTCGTATTTGGAACGCTTGCTCTGCTAAGTATCTTAATCTAGCTTTAGATAACGCTAAAATTTATATTATTGCGACGGATGGCGGTTTCCTAGAAAATCCACAAGAGATTCAAAAGCTATTATTAACACCTGGCGAACGCGCTGAAGTACTGATCGTACCTACATCAACATCGACAGTTGCATTGAAGTCTTTGGCTTATGATCGCGGTAAAATGGGTATGGTTCCAGCTGATACTGATATGACATTGGCAACCATTCATCTACAAAAAAGTGCAGAAATCACATTACCCAATAATGTTCGTACACTGCCAATTTATGACAAACCTGTCATCAAACGCTTAATTGAATACACAGAAGTGATGAATCATAACCAAATGCTTTTCTTAATCAATGGAAAAATGCACGATATGCATCGTAATGATGTCACGCTTCAAGCTGGCGAAGTAGAAGAATGGGTGATTTTCAATAATTCCCATATGGATCATAACTTCCACATTCATGGTACACAATTTTTAATCGTCGAACATGATGTCCAAGGTAAAAAATCTCAGCCTACAATTCATGGCTTTAAAGATACTGTGAACATTCGCCCTTATGAAAAAGTGACCATTCGCTTTATTCAAGATGAGAAAGGATTACGCATGTATCATTGTCATATTTTAGAACATGAAACATTAGGCATGATGGGTCAATTAATGGCCAAATAATACTTCGCCATATCAAAGCGCCCCAAAGTTGTGTCCAACTTTTGGGGCGCAGTTCATGATTCGAGAGGAAATGGTATTAGAATGCTTTTTTAATGTCCTTAATTGCATCTTTACCATCTTTTTTCGCATCATTGACAACATCTTTTGTTGCTTTGCCTGCTTTATCCAGTGCTTTGCCTGTATCATTCACAACGTCTTTGGTGACATCACCTGCTTTATCGCCAACTTTATCCACTGCTTTGCCAGTATCTTTTACAACATCCTTCACTGTGTCTGCTGTTTTATCTGCACCTTTTTGCACAGCATTTTCCACTTGATCAACCAATGTTTTCTCTTCTGCAACTGCTGTCAAGCCCGCAAAACCTAATACAGATGCGGATAAAATAGATGCTAAAATTGTTTTTCTCATAGTGTTTTCCTCTGTTTATTATCATCGATACGATTATCAATAAACTAACGGTATTACATAATAATTAACAAATCAATTATCTTAATAAAAATATTAGTGACTAATATTTACCGTAATAGTACAATCAACATAGCGATCATCATCGACATAATAAAAACAATACAAAAAAGGAGAATGTGACAATGAATGACGATAATGACATTATCGAATTTATTACTGAAAAATTAAACAATTATCCTGAAATTCTTTATAACAGCGATATCAAAAATCAACTTTCTATTTTTACAAATCATGATGATGGTTTTGACATTGTGCTTTACTCGGATGAAAACGAAAGCATTCTCCATTTAGATGGTTTTCATCATCACTTTGCACACACAGATCATGATATTCATACGATGATCCATCTGATTTTTCACGCATTAACAGGCAAAGTTAAGCTAGAAATCTTTTGTAAGGCAGACAAACCTTACAAGTTCAATCTTCAAGCACTGAACAATCAAGGTGAATGGTATGTTTATAAAACAATGAAATTAAAGCTCTACAAGTTTTGGCAAAAAACATCCACAAAACATCTACAAAATCAGTTTTCAGCAGATTTTTTATGATAATAAAAGCTTTATTGTTGAGTCTCTGTTAATTTTTTAATATCCAAAAGCTCATCCTCAACACATTGATTGAGTTTTTTCTCTAAAGCTTCATAGGATTTAATTAATTGGGTGCCGATTGGCGTCAACTCTGTTTTACCGCCACCTTTGCCACCCACTCTCGCCTCAAAAACTGGCTGATTAAATGCTTTATTCAAAGCATCCAATAAGTTCCATGCTTTTTTATAGGGAATATTTAAGGATTTTGCAGCAGCTGTAATGGAAGATTCTGTTTGCAATGCTTTCAACAATTCGATCTTTCCTGGCCCAATTGTGGCATTGTCACCAATATAAATACGCGGACGAACTAGAATTGCTGTTTCTTTTTTCTCAGGCATATCAACCTCGTTTTAAATTCATATTCTGTTCATTATACCGATTATTTATATTTCATTAATTGAATAGATTATGAATAAGCCAATGTATGATGTACATCTAGCTTTATGTCATGTAGTATGAATACAATCGAGTTCTCTCCTAATAGAATCGATAGCCACTTAGGGGTAGGTGGCGTAAAAAAGAGATCGCAAGATCTCTTTTTTATATTCATCATTTAAATCATTACTTCAAATACGACTTAATCAGTTTCAAAGCAACTTCCACTTCTTCATGTCGTTTTTCAGCACTATTTTCATGAGCCACATGCTCTAACAAATGTCCTTCAATCACGTTTGCCATTAAGCTATTCACAGCACCGCGGATAGCAGAAATTTGATGCAATATATCGATGCATTCTTTGCCATCATCTAGCTGTTTTTCCAATGCTTGAACTTGTCCACTAATCTTTTTGATTCGTGTTTTTAACTGCTTTTTGCTTTTAACTGTGTGCACAAAAATTCCTTTTATCTTCTAGTCACTTAATGCTGTAGTGATATACATCATCATTATTATATACATGTTGATGCACACCATTCACAGTATGTGCCAATATATGCGGATGATTTTCAGGTAAATCAGGATGACTATGTTGTTGTAATGAGCCTTTTGGTGTCCAATAATATTTCCCCAATACAATTGCAATGAATGAAATCACAGCCATTACACCAAAAGTCATAGGCAAGCCCAAGTGATTACCAACAAACCCTGATAATGGATAAGTTAAAAGCCAACATAGATGAGATAAAGCAAATTGAGAAGCAAATAGTGCTGGTAGATCATCTGAATCTGCTGATCTTCTAATTAATCTACCTGATGGTGTTAAAACAAGTGAATAACCAATACCAAAACAAAACCACAAAATGATCAACATCGTGTAACTGGATAAAAATATGCTGACAATTAAAGTGATCAACAGTATTTCTGCGCCCAAAAACATAATCGTTCTATCGTTGTGTTTTTCTAAAATTTTTGGCAATAAAAAGGCAACAACCATTGAACCACAGCCAAAAGCAGCCAGCGCCATTGCGGTATCTGTTTGACTTAATTTAAATACGCTTTGAACCAATATGATGGTGTTCACAATAATAATTGAACCTGCCGCAGCTGCAGCTAAATTGAGAGATAACAATCCTCTTAATCTTGGTGTGCTTAAATACAAAATCGTACCGCGCGATATGCGATCCCAAGCATCTCTTTTGATTTGTTGTTTAATTTTCGGCAATGTCACTGCAAGAATCATCAATGACGATAATAAAAAGCCTAAAGATGTACCCATAAATAAATTGTTATAACTCACAATCGTCAACAAAATTGCGGCAATTGTCGGGCTTGCTAGGCTTTCTAGATCATAAGCCAAACGAGATAATGACAAGGCTTTTGTATAATCTTCTTCTTTGGGTAAAATTTCGGGAATCACTGCCTGAAAGACTGGCGTAAAGCCAGCAGATGCAGCCTGTAAAACAAATACACATACATAAATCTGCCAAATTTCCGTCACAAATGGCAAGAATACGGCAACGGATGCACGCACAATATCCAATGTAATTAATAAAGATTTTCTCGGAATGTGATTGGTAAAAGCAGTCGCAATCGGTGCAATGAAGATAAAAGCAAACATTTTAATCATCAAAGCAATACCAAGTACCTGCCCTGCATTATCTCCCGCTAAGTCAAACGCTAATAATCCTAATGCAACTGTTGCTAGCCCTGTTCCAATCAATGCAACAACTTGTGCCGTCAATAGATTTCTATAAGTTTTATTCTTCAATACTGAAAACATCATCTACCTTTTCTTATTAATTATACTATAGGGGGTATAGTATAATTAATATTTATCAAAAGACAATAGATTGTTTGCTTGTCTTACCGCAACACACTATGATGCTCACAATATCAATGAATAACTGTGGAATAACATGAAAACAAACTTGGTCACGCGCGGTGGCATGGAAATCCTACAAGAAGAAATGCGTTTTTTATGGCATGAAGAGCGCCCTGATATTACCCAGAAAGTCTCATGGGCTGCGAGCCTCGGAGATAGGTCAGAAAACGCCGATTACCATTACAACAAAAAAAAGCTACGCGAAATTGATCGCAGAATTCATTATTTAACCAAGCGTTTAGATGAAATTCGCATTGTGGACTATTCACCTGAACAAGAAGGCAAAGTCTTTTTTGGTGCTTGGGTAAGATTAAGTGATGACGATGACAATGAGCTATTCTTTCGCATTGTTGGCCCCGATGAAATCTATCATAATAAAAAATATATTTCAGTGGATGCACCAATGGCGCGCGCTTGTTTAGGCAAAGAAGATGGGGATGATGTTTTAGTAAAAACGGATGTTAGCCAAAAAACTTGGATCATTGAAGAGATCATTTATAACTATCATTCTGAAAAAACTGAGTTATGACACTCAGACATCTCGAAATCTTCTATGCCATTATGTTATGTGGCTCATTAACCAAAGCAGCCGAGATGCTTTGTATCTCTCAGCCTGCGGCAAGTAAAGCATTAAAGCATGCAGAACTTCGCTTAGGTTTCAGCCTATTTGAGCGCAAAAGCGGTAAATTAATCCCAACAAAAGAAGCGCACATTCTCTTTGACAAAGCACAATCAATTTACAGTGAATTGGGTCATTTAAAAGAATTGGCGGATAATCTTGCCATCAATCCTGAAGGGCGCTTATCCATCGCTTGTATTCCAAGTTTAGGCTTGAGTTTAATGCCTGCCATTACGGCGCAATTCATTCAAGAAAATCCTGCCATTAAAATTGATGTCAGCACTGATCACACAGAAACGATGCTACAGCGCTTAGCAAAATGTGATCTCGATTTTGCCATTACATTCCAAAATGTGAAAAATCCCAATATTACTGTTGTGCCATTGGCAAAAGTACCGCTGGCATACATCGACAGCCAGCCAAATGAATCGCCCGTTAAAATTGATGACATTGATCTCTCTCGCTGGATTCATCCTGGTGCTGATTCATTGGCACAGTTAATCGTGCAACATCGCCAATTTCAATCCTCACGCTTAAATGTGCAAACTTATTATATGGCAGCAGGATTTGTGAAATTATCCCAAGGATGTACGATCTGCGATATCTTCTCCGCAGAGCAAATTCTACCTGAATCCATGATCTATCCGCTCGAACCTGCCATGTATTTAGATATCTGTTTGTTATACAGATCAGATAGAATGCTTTCTCAAGCGGCGCATAATTATCAGAAAATGCTGAAAAGTTACCTAGAGAAAAAGACGAAAGGACTTAACCAAAAGTTATACCCTAACGAAAACTAATCAATTGTATAAAGCCCTATCATTCGCTCTAATGATTCTCAATGTTTCAATCAAAGATATGAGGATGTTATGGCGCGGACAATCACCATCATCGGCGGCGGTGTGATTGGTATTTCTTTGGCGTATGCTTTAGTGAAAGCAGGCCAAAAAGTGACGTTAATTGATCAAGAAAATGGCGTTGGCAAAGGCGCTAGTTTTGCCAATGGCGCACAATTAAGCTACCGCTACGTTTCACCTCTTGCTGATAAAGGCGTACCATTACAAGGCATTCAATGGTTAGGTCAATCAGATTCTCCATTGAATCTACGTTTTCGCTTCTCTTTAGAGCAATGGCAATGGTTAATGCAGTTTACACTGGCATGTAACCAGAAAACCAACAAAATTAATGGCGCCCATATCCTCAGGTTATCCATTTTGAGCCAAAGCGTTTTACAAGATTGGCGCGACAATGACAATTTAGATGATTTTTGCTGGAAGAAATCAGGCAAGATGATTCTTCATCGCCATCAATCAGATTTTGATAAAGCAGCATCTAAAATCAATCCTGAATTCCAAGAAGTATTGAATAAAGATCAAATCGTAGAAAAAGAGCCATCATTGAAGCATGCTTATGCTGATTTGAAAGGTGCAATCTACGCACCGAATGATGAAACTGCCGATGCTTATCTTTATTGCGTTGCGTTACTCAATAAACTTAAAGAATCAAATCTATTCACTCTGATGACAAACACAAAAGTGACAGCCATTCATGGTAGCGATGCGATTCACAGCATTACGACAACGAAAGGCACAATGGATGTACAGGAATTGGTGATTGCATCAGGCAATGGCTCAACGGAATTATTGAATCCGATGAATATCAAATTGCCAATTTATCCATTGAAAGGTTACAGCTTAACTGTGCCATTCCCAGAGCAAAATGGCATTGTACCGAATGCAAGCGTAACAGATTATGGGCATAAAACTGTGTATGCAAAATTGGGTGATCGTTTAAGAATCGCCGCGATGGTGGACATTGGCTATGATGTATCGATTCGCCAAAACCGAATCAATGCTCTAAAGAAAACTGTGCAATCCACGTTCCCTGAATTGCAAGGCATTAATGAAGCTGATGTTTGGGCAGGTTTACGTCCTTCTACGCCCAAAGGCACGCCAATTTTAGGTAAAACTCGTTATAACAACTTATGGTTAAATGTTGGGCATGGTAGCTTAGGTTTTACATTAGCAGCTGGTAGCGCAGCTGTATTAACTGCACTCATTTGCCAAAACCAATCGCCCATTGATTTAACAGGATTAAATTTATGTTAATTACTCTACATCCACATTAATCAATAAGCCACGAAGCAGCTGTTGTAATGATTTAGCATCTGCTTCATTCAATGATTCGATCAATGAATTTTCTAAGGCTAAATGCGCAACCACAGCTTTTTCCACTAAAGCCTTACCGCTTTTCGTTAAGCTAACAACAACGCCGCGTGCATCTTTACGCGCTTGTGTTCTTGTAATCCAACCATTTTTTTCTAATCGCTTCATACGGTTAGATAATCCACCTGATGAAATCAAGATCAAATCCTGTAATTCAAATGGCGCTAAAATATGATTATCCGCTCGCAATAAAGCCGCCAAAACATCAAACTCACCAACATTTAAATCAAAATCTGCTAAATTTGCATCCACCTTACGATTAATCAATGATGCCAAACGTACAATTCTACCCACAACTTCGGTACCATTTGTATTTAAAGATTCATCTGTTTTTGCCCAAGCAGACACAATTGCATCAATTAAATCAGTTTTATTATCCATAATATTCTCTCAATTTTTTGCATATCATACCGAAATTCCATCAAAAGTAATCTTTATATAAAGATAATATCCCACTCAAGTATCTTTTTAAAAAGACATGTTAATCATTCTAGGAAATATCTCAATGCAATCCCGTAAAATTGCCAATAAAAAATCCTCAAAATAATTTATTTTGAGGATTTTATAGCTGTATAGCATTAAATTAGATAATTAAGGCTCTAAACTTAACTTTGTTTCTACTGCCATTGATTCCGCTTCTGCCGCATTACTTTCTTGCTGATCAAAATAATTTTTAGCTTGCTCATCATCAAAACAATTTTCCCATTTAGCGACGATGATTGCTGCTAAAGCATTACCAACAACATTAAGTGCTGTACGTGCCATGTCCAAAATACGATCCACACCTGCAATGAATGCTAAACCTGTGACAGGAATACCAACACTGCCTAAAGTTGCTAATAAAACAACAAACGAAACGCCTGGAACGCCAGCAATACCTTTAGATGTTAACATCAATGTGAAAACTAAAATGATTTCCTGAGTTAAACTCAATTCAATGCCATATAACTGTGCAATGAAGATTGCAGCAATACTTTGGTACAACGTAGAACCATCTAAATTAAATGAATAACCAATAGGTACAACAAAACTTGTGACTGAACTTGGCACACCATATTGTGTTAATTTATCCATCATTCTTGGTAAAACTGTTTCTGAGCTTGCAGTTGAATATGCTAGTAGCAATTCATCTTTCAATAATTTCATGACTAAGAAAATATTAATCTTAAAGAAATATGCAATGCCACCTAAAACAACAACAGCAAAGAAAATAATTGCACCATAAACTAACAATACTAATTTAATGAGTGGATAAAGTGATGCAAAACCAAATGTTGCAACTGTTGCACTGATCAAAGCGAATACACCAATGGGCGCATACAACATGATCATATTTGTCACTTTGAACATAGTTTCAGAAACACTATCCAACACTTTTAACAAAGGTTCCTTCTTCTCTGCTGATAAAGATGATAAACCCATACCAAACAATACTGCGAAAAAGATAACAGGTAACATTTCACCTTCTGACATCGAAGCAATCACATTGTGTGGCACAATGGACAATAAAGTATCTGCAATGCCATGACTTTCTGATTCAATCGCTGCACTTGTTGCCTGATAAGATGAAATATCAACAGCGGTTAATTCTTGCATGTTAATACCAACACCAGGTTGAAAAACATTGGCCAATACAATCCCTAAAATGATGGCAACTGTTGTCACAATTTCAAAGTAAATAATGGTTTTTAAACCCAATTTACCTAGTTTTTTAGTATCGCCTACCCCCGCAATCCCAACAATCAATGTTGAAATAACGATAGGTACAACAATCATTTGGATCATTTTGATAAAAATCTGACCCGCAGGATTCAATAAATTCTCAATCACCCAAGATTGATTTGTACTACCATGTAAAATTGAGCCAGCAATGATTCCTAAAATCAAAGCAACCATAATTTGCATGCCCAGACTAAATTTAAACTTACGTGAGTTTAGCGTTGCTTCCATGCTATCTCCTTATAATTTTGATAATATATTTCAATATCTTTACAGTTATTTAACCGCATCTTTCATCACAAGATATTGCTACAGTGCGACTTATGGCACAATGATAACCACCGAATGTGGTCACAAGGAAAATACATTATCATTATTTTTTACATAAGTTAACAAAAATATTCATTTAATTTAACTAAGTATTCCATCGAATTGAATTTTAAGTATATTTACAATAAATTTTTTTATAAACTCGTATAATGCACTAGCAATTTTGCTAACCACAATTTGTTAATTTAAGGAAGATTATGATCAAACGTTTTAACTTAACACCAAGAATGTCAGATGCTGTAACATACAATCAAACTATCTATTATACATCTGTGCCAACAGTTGAAGACAACTGCGCTTATGCGCAAATGAAAAGTATTTTAGAAGATATTGATTCTGTATTGGCACAAAATGGCAGTGAAAAAAGTAAAATTTTAGATGTGACAATCTTCTTAGTAAATGACGAAGATTTTGATGAAATGAACCGCGCTTGGGATGAATGGGTTGATCCAAACAATTCTCCTGTTCGCTGTACTGTTAAAGCAGGCTTAATGCGACCTAATTGGAAAATGGAAGTCAAAGTTATTGCTGCTGTATAAACCATTGTTATGATAACTGATCAAATGTTTCGACATATGAAACATTTGATATTAATGCTATAATTATAAAGCTATTTTAACTAAATAGCGCATATTAGATAAATTTATTAAAAATACTCATAACAACATAAAGGACTTATATGTTTAGAACATTATTACTCGTTGCATCGGTTTCTGTTTTAGCTGCTTGCGCGGCACCATCAGCGCCTAATACTCAATTCTGTACAGATAAAGGTGGTAAAAACATCATCAAAAAAGATAACCTAAATCATGAATATGGTATTTGTGTGTTAGAAAATGGTTTTGAATTAAATGACTGGGAATATTACCAACAAATTCACCCAGAAATGGTGCCTGCAGAAAGCAAATGTGATGTCAAAGAAACACGTAAAATCGTGGGCAAATCTAACTTAACGGATGAGCAAATCCAATCCATCACTAAAGCGCCTATCGTTCGTCATACTCAATCATTGAAACCTGTATCTCTTGAATTTAGAGGTGATCGTGTGACTGTTGTTACTAACAAGCGTAATAAAATTATCAAAGCAACTTGCGGTTAATTCAACCGTATAACAAAAAACCATCTTAATTTCATTAAGATGGTTTTTTTATACTTAAAATTTTAGGTTGGGTTAACCTTTAAGATGCTGATGTAACTCTTGCACCGAATAAACATCCATTGCAAACATACTTTTCACACCTTCACTCACAGCTTCACCGCCCGCCAATGTTGTATATAAAGGTACGCGCAAATTAATGGAAGTACGACGAATCGCATGGCTATCCGCAATCGCTTTCGCATCACTTGAAACAGTGTTCACAACCACAGCAATTTCACCATTTTTGATGTAATCCAAAATGTGTGGGCGACCTTCTGCCACTTTATGAATCTTCTGAACATAGAAACCTAATTCAGTTAATTTCTGCGCTGTACCACCAGTTGCACATAAACCATAACCTTGCTCTAGGAAATTACGCGCCATTGTTTCCAAATCAGCTTTATCTTCATCACGCACTGAAATGAATACTTTACCCATTTTAGGAATTCGCTCACCTGCGCCCATTTGTGCTTTCAAATAAGCTTCTGAGAATGTTTTACCAACGCCCATCACTTCGCCTGTTGAACGCATTTCTGGTCCAAGAATTGTATCCACACCTGGGAATTTAATGAATGGGAATACCGCTTCTTTCACAGAGTAATAATCAGGAATGATCTCTTCATGGAAGTTTTGCTCAGCCAAGCTAATACCTGCCATTGCACGTGCTGCAATTTTTGCTAAAGGTGCGCTTGTTGCTTTACTCACGAATGGTACTGTACGAGAAGCACGAGGATTGACTTCCAATACATACACAACATCATCTTGCACAGCAAACTGAACATTCATTAAACCTACAACATCCAATGCTTTTGCCATCGCTTTAGTTTGGCGACGAATTTCATCCTGAATTTCTTTGCTCAAAGAATAAGGTGGCAATGAACAACCTGAATCGCCTGAGTGAACACCAGCTTGTTCAACATGTTGCATGATACCGCCGATCACAACTTCATTGCCATCAGACACACAATCAACATCTACTTCAATTGCATGATTCAAATAAAAATCTAACAATACAGGACTATCTTCAGAAACTTGTACAGCTTCATTCATATAACGGCGCAACTCTTCATCAGAATGAACGATCTGCATTGCACGGCCACCCAACACATAAGAAGGACGCACAACCAATGGATAACCGATTTCATTCGCCAACACAAGCGCCTCTTCTTCTGCACGCGCAGTACGATTAGGTGGCTGTTTCAATCCCAAATCATTCAATACTTTCTGGAAACGCTCACGGTCTTCCGCAGCATCAATGCTATCTGCTGATGTACCAATGATATTCACACCATTTTCAACCAAAGCATTTGCCAATTTCAAAGGCGTTTGACCACCGTAATGTACAATCACACCATAAGGATTTTCAACACGTACGATTTCTAAGACATCTTCCAATGTTAATGGCTCGAAATATAAACGATCTGATGTGTCAAAATCTGTTGAAACAGTTTCAGGATTACAGTTCACCATAATGGTTTCAAAACCTGATTCACGGAGTGCCAATGATGCATGAACACAGCAATAATCGAACTCAATGCCCTGCCCGATTCTGTTAGGACCACCACCCAAAATCATGATTTTTTTCTTATCACTTGGGCGAGCTTCACACTCTTCTTCGTATGTTGAATATAAATAAGCAGTATCTGTATCAAATTCAGCCGCGCAAGTATCCACGCGCTTATAAACAGGATGCAATTTCAAAGCATAACGAGCTTCACGCACCAATTTTTCTTTGATATTTAACAACTGTGAAATACGCTTATCAGAGAAGCCTTTACGCTTCAAACGACGCATTGTTGCAAAATCTAAATCTTGCAAAGTTCCCGCTGCAATCGCTTTTTCCTCATTCATCAAATCTTCGATTTGCATTAGGAACCAAGGATCAATCGCAGAAATATCAAAGATTTCAGCTTGCGTCATACCAATGCGAAATGCATCTGCCACATATAAAATACGTTCAGGCCCAGGATTACCCAATTCACGCTGAATCACAGTTTTATCCGTTGTGCGAGGATCAAAGCCACATAAGCCTGTTTCTAAGCCGCGCAATGCTTTTTGCATAGATTCTTGCAATGTACGACCCATCGCCATCACTTCACCCACAGATTTCATCTGTGTTGTTAAGCGATCATCCGCCGCTGGGAATTTTTCAAATGCAAAGCGAGGAATCTTTGTCACAACATAATCAATTGAAGGTTCAAATGATGCAGGTGTTCTACCGCCTGTAATGTCATTTTGTAACTCATTCAATGTATAACCAATCGCCAATTTAGCCGCAACTTTCGCAATTGGGAAGCCTGTTGCTTTTGAAGCCAATGCTGATGAGCGAGAAACACGAGGATTCATCTCGATCACGATCATTTCGCCATTTTCAGGATTCACAGCAAACTGTACATTAGAACCGCCAGTATCTACACCAATCTCACGCAATACAGCCAAACTTGCATTACGCATGATTTGGTATTCTTTATCTGTCAGAGTTTGCGCAGGTGCAACAGTGATAGAATCGCCCGTATGAACGCCCATTGGATCAAAGTTTTCAATAGAACAGATGATGATTGCGTTATCAGATTTATCACGCACCACTTCCATTTCATACTCTTTCCAGCCCAATACAGATTGTTCAATCAATAATTCATGCGTTGGCGATGCATCAAAACCACGATCACAAATATCAAAAAACTCTTCTCTATTATAAGCAATACCACCGCCCGAACCGCCCATTGTGAACGATGGACGAATCAATGTTGGAAATCCTACTTTCTCTTGCGCTGCCAATGCTTCATTCATGCTATGGCAAACATAAGATTGAGGACAACTCAATCCGATTTTTTCCATCGCTTCTTTAAAGCGACCACGATCTTCTGCTTTATCAATCGCATCTTCTGTTGCGCCAATCAATTCAACATTGTATTTAGCCAATACACCATTGCGGCTTAAATCTAGAGCACAGTTCAATGCTGTTTGGCCGCCCATTGTTGGCAAAATAGCATCAGGGCGTTCTTTTTTGATGATCTTTTCAACTGTCTGCCATGTGATTGGCTCGATGTAAGTTACATCTGCCATTTCTGGATCTGTCATGATCGTTGCAGGATTCGAGTTCACCAAAATGACTCGGAAACCTTCTTCACGCAATGCTTTACAAGCTTGAGCTCCAGAATAGTCAAATTCACATGCTTGGCCAATCACAATTGGACCTGCGCCAATGATTAAAATGGATTTTAAATCGGTACGTTTTGGCATAATTTCCCCCTATTTAGCCTGCATGCTGTTGATGAATTGGTCGAATAAATAAGCCACATCATTTGGGCCTGCACTTGCTTCAGGATGTCCTTGGAAAGAGAATGCAACTTGATCTTTCAAGCTGATGCCTTGAATGGATTGATCAAACAAAGATCTATGTGTTACTTCTACATTGCTTGGTAAACTTGATTCATTGATTTGGAAACCATGATTTTGCGTCGTAATCACAACTCGTCCTGTTTCTAAATCCTGCACGGGATGGTTTGCACCATGATGACCAAATGTCATTTTTTCAGTTTTTGCACCCACAGATAAACCTAATAATTGATGACCTAAACAGATACCAAATACTGGTTTTTTCGACGCTAAAATTTCTTGAATTGCAGTGATCGCATAATCACATGGTTCAGGATCTCCTGGGCCATTAGATAAAAACACGCCATCTGGATTCATCGCCAATACTTCACTCGCTGGTGTTTTTGCAGGCACAACTGTTAAGCGACAACCGCGCTCTGCTAACATTCTTAAAATATTACGTTTAACGCCAAAATCATAAGCCACAACATGCAAAGGCTGTTCGATATCTGATTTAAAGCCTTCGCCTAAATGCCATTCACCTTCTGTCCATTCGTATGCTTTTTCGCAAGTAACTTCTTGCGCTAAATCCAAACCTGCCATGCTACCAAATTCACATGCATCTGCTTGCGCTTTAACAATATCAATATGATTGCCTGTGATAATGCAGCCAGCTTGTGCGCCTTTTTCTCTTAAAATTCTTGTTAATCTGCGCGTATCAATGTCTGCAATTGCAATCACATTATGACGTTTTAAATAATCACCTAAACTCTCAGTACTGCGGAAGTTGCTAGCAAGTAGAGGCAGATCGCGAATAATTAAACCTGCTGCATATACAGAGTCTGATTCTTCATCTTCACGATTAGTCCCTGTGTTACCAATGTGAGGATAAGTTAAAGTGATCATCTGTTTCGCATAAGATGGATCTGTCAAAATTTCTTGGTAGCCAGTCATCGAAGTATTGAATACTACTTCTCCGACCGTTTGACCTTCTGAGCCGATGGATGTGCCTTCAAACACACTTCCATCTGCTAAAACTAATACTGCTGGCATCGTCATTTCGTTTATTTCCTAATTAATTCATTCGTCATTTTTTTTGGGCAAAAAAAAACACGTCCCTCTCAAAAGTGAGAGTTTTACGTGCTTTGTGACATAGCTTCTTCATGTCATAGAAGCGACTTATAATAACGGTTACTGAAAATTTACACAATATTTTTTTATATTTATTATTGATTAATTGAAAATATTGAACAAAAAATCAATTATATTAATTCAGGAATATTTTTATTTTTTACAAAGTGTTAGCACAAAAAAATGCCCTGAAAAATCAGGGCAAAATTTTTACAAATTATTTTTAATTTGAATGCAAATATTAACGACAATTTGCAGGCATATATCGTGCTTTTAATCCATTACGGTTTGGATCTGTCTCTACCCACACAGAATTTGGCCATTGTGCACGTGATTTTCTTAAAGCATCATAACCACATGCCCATTCAATGGAGCCATCTTTGATAAAAGGAGCTATTGGGATTTCAATAGGATGGTTTGCTACATCTTCATAATCTTGCAATTTAGGATCAAAATAAATGTAAATAACTTGGTTGTGTAAGGCAACACCTAAAGCACGTTTACCTCCCAATGCAACCATCTGCTTTCCTGTGCCACCATACTTCGTATTAGGAATGCCTAACTCATCAGTATCAGAAGCTAATTTTCCGTATTCTAAGTAATGCTCTACAACCGCCAGCTTCATTGGCATAGCCAATTGTAAGCCTTCAGCAACATAAGCTCTCTTTGTATAATCCTGATAAGATGGCACGGCAATCATTGACAAAATCCCAATAATTGCAACCACAATCATTAATTCTATTAAAGTAAAGCCTTTATTATTCATGATGCGCCTCGTAAATATAAGTTATTATTTGCAAATAATTATATATTTTTAACAAAATCGACACACTGTAAAAATATTAATTTTTTGACATACATACAATTTTTTTTACATTCTACCGACATATGGCATCAAAGACTACATTCCCCAAATATAACTCGTCATTGTGAGAGTTTCTAAAGTTAGGTCTTGATTCATTATGGTTAACTCATCACTATCATCCGTTGCACCTAAAGCAGATAAAAAAGGATAAAAATGATCTGGCGTTGGTGCTGCCAATTTAAAATCAGGATGCATTGTTTCTAGTGCAATCAATCCTGCAATATCACGTGCTTTTGTTAATTTTGCGACATCATTATCAAAATTAATTGCCCAATCAGTTGTTTGTCTCTGGCCAATTCTTGGCAAATTATGAACAATATTGCCAGAGGCTACAATGAGGATATTTTTATCACGCAACTGCTTCAACTTCTGCCCTATTTCATAATGATATTGACTTGATTCATTACGATTAATGCTCACTTGCAACACAGGAATATTCGCTTCAGGGAATAAATGGGAAAGTACGCCATAATTACCATGATCATAACCCCAATCATGATTGGGTTTCCCCATATGATCCAAAGATTCTAATGTTAAATCGCGAATCGGCTCTGCGTTAATGGCAGGATAAACATACTCATAAATCTCCGCGGGGAAACCATACATATCGTAGATCATTTTAGGATTATGTTCTTCCGTCACAAACGTACCATCCGTGTACCAATGGGCAGATAACATCACAATGCCGTCCACTTTACCGATCTTCTCACCTAAATCGCGCCAGCTTTCTGTCCATTTATTTTTTTCAATGATATTCATCGGGCTACCATGACCAATGAATAAAACAGGCATTCTCTTTTTTTGTTGTGTCATATTAATCTCCACACAATTCAGTCATAAAATATAAGATCAAGCATAACTGAATGACAGACAAAATAAACTGATATTTATGGAACAATCTTTTGCAGTAAAATATTTAAAGTTTTGCAATATTACTTTTCATTAATTTATGTAGTGTTACTATACAAAAACTAATTAAAAATCAAGGAGGATACATGAATCAATCTGACCATATAATACCAATAACATCTTCAAGAAATGGAAGTGGATGGAAAATAACTATAACTCAAAATAGAAAATATCTATATCTAACAGCAACTGGATATTTATTGCCTCATGACCTAGAAGAACAATTAAGCCTATTATTAGAAAATCATTATTTTGATATAGAAAGAAAATTTGGCATCAAAGTATCTATTCATATGGTAGAACAAAAAATAGAGTCGCAAGAATGCGCTTCAGAATTTATTATTTATATGGAAAAGCTAATAAATAATATTTAGCATAATTCCCTCAAAATAAAACCCAGCATTGCTGGGTTTATATCATGATTCAAAGAAATTAAATCAACTTACTTCTGATGTTGGCCTGCTAATTCACAGATTTTTACCGTCACGTTAAAGCTCTTCTCAAATGCTGAAATTGGTAAAAACTCAAAGCGTGAATGGAAGTTCAGAGCGCCTGTGAAGTAGTTTGGCGTGAAAATTCCGCGAGTAGATAATGCCGAACCATCTGTACCACCACGCATTGGAATCACATTTGGCTCAATGGATAACTCAGCAAATGATGCAAACAATAGATCCAATGCAGTGCGATCCTCACCCAATGAATCAGCAATATTGCTATAAACATCAGTAATTGTATAACTGATTTTCGCACGAGGATGACGCGCTTGAATCAATGCAACAGCTTCACCGATGTATTTCTTACGCGCTTCATAGCTTGCTTTATCAAAATCACGAATATTGATTTTCATCGTTGCATCATTTTGTGTGCCATTGATCGCATTGATCCAGAAATAACCTTCACGATTTTCTGTATGCTCTGGCGCATCTAAGCGATCAAAGCAGCCCATCAAATCTTGTGCCACACGCAGTGGATTCACCAACACATTTTTGGCAGACATCGGATGCGCTGTCACACCTTCGATCTTGATCTCAACAGTTGCGGCATTGAATGTTTCATAAACCACTTCACCTTCTGCACAGCAATCGATTGTGTAAGCAAAATCCACTTTAAAGCGATCCAAATCCATCACTTTTGCACCGCGTAAACCAATCTCTTCATCAGGCACAAATGCAACATAGATATCGCCACAAGCAATTTCATTGGATTGCAATTGATCCATCAACTCCATCACACATGTGACAGCGGCTTTATTATCCGCGCCTAAAACACTTGTGCCATCGCTGAAGATAATATCTTCATTCACATAAGGCTCAGCTTCAGGATGTTCATTACGCTTAAACCAAACATCAGCATCTTTATTCAAGCATAAATCTTTGCCTTCATACTTCAATACTTGTGGATAAACATTTGGTGATAAACCAACATCCACAGTATCTACATGCGTGATGAAACCAATCGTTGGTGCATTTGGCATTGTACCTTTACGGAATGCAGTTAAAACGCCATGCTCATCAATATGAATATCAGCTAAACCGTAGCCTTTCAACTCTTCAGCCAATAACTTCACCATGTTCCATTGGCTTGGTGTCGATGGTACAGTTGGCGAAGCCGCACAGCTTTGGCTTTCTACTGCTAAATATCTGAAAAATCTCGTTGTCAATTGCTGACCTAAAGTGGACACGTCAATACTCCTAATTTATGGTGCGACAGAATTAATCACAGGAATCGTATAGGTACTTTCAAATCCTAATGGAATGTTTAACCACCAGAATAGATATAAAGTTGCAGTCAATACGATGAATAAACCTACAGTGTATGGCAACATCATGGAACACAATGTGCCCACACCTGTTTTACTATAGTAACGACAGCAATACATAATGATCAATGGATAGAATGGAAACATTGGCGTACTGACGTTCACCGCTGAGTCACTGATTCTGAATGCCGCTTGTGTTAATTCAGGAGAAATTCCCACAGCCATCAACATTGGTACTAAAACTGGCGCCATAATTGCCCATTTAGATGTTGCTGATGTGATCAGGATATTTAAAAGCCCCACCAACAAAATCACCAATAAAATTGTTAATTCAGCTGGAATTTTCAAAGTTGTTAAAGCATCCGCACCTGCTAATGCAATCAATTTACCCAAATTCGAGTGACCAAATGAATACAAAAACTGCGCTGCAAAGAATGCAAAAACCATAAAAGGAATCAAAGATTTTGTAATCTCTTCCATTGCTTTAATCACATCATTCGATGATGTAAATGAGCGAGTGATGTAACCATAAATGATCCCTGGCAATGCAAAGAAGATGAAGATCAAAGGTACGATCATTTTCATGATACCAGCTTGAGAACTTGTCATGCTACCATCTGGTGCGCGTAATGGAGATCCTTCTGGTACCAAACATACAACCAATAATACGATCAACGCTAAAATGGATAAACCTGCCCATTTAAAGCCTGTGTTTTCAATTGGCTGAATCACAGATAATTCATTCGCTTCATCATTAGATAATTGTTGATCAACTGGACAGTTCTTGTTCAACCATGGTTCAACAATTTTTTCTGTCACATACCAACACATTGCAATCACACCAAATGTGCTACCAACGCTTAAAAAGTAATTACACAATACATTCACAACATAGCTTGAATCCATAATATGCGCTGCATTTTGTGTAAAACCCTGCATGATTGGATCAATCTTCGATGGTGTAAAACTTGCACTAAAACCGCCTGCTAAACCTGCAAATGCAGTAGAAACACCTGCCAATGGATGACGGCCCATTGCATAGAACATTAAAGCAGCCACTGGCATTAAAATTACATACGCAGAATCCGATACTAAATGGGCAATGATAGACACTAACACAACTGTTGGTGTTAGGAATTTAGGTGAGATTAAACCCAATAACTTTTTCAATGCAGTTTTGATGAAACCACTTCTTTCCGCGATCCCGATACCAAATGTAGCAACAATCGTGATGCCCAATGGTGGGAAGCTCATAAAATTACTGACAGAAGATACAATGAATTTCACAATTTCATTGTAATTAAACATATTAATGATCTCTATTTTTTGCGGTTCAGCACCTGTACCATTTGCTGGCAAATAATAGTTAAAATCAACATACGATAAGATTAAAGATAGCACCCAACAGATAATAAGTGCATAGATAAAAAGCATCGTAACGCTAGGCATTGCATTACCAAAGCGTTCCACAGTGTTTAAAAACCCCTTTTTATTCTGAGGCTCGGCTGAAGTTGTCGCCATATTTCATCCCTACTAAATAAATAACAAATCACATACAAACTCGAGGGAGGATAATATACATATCACAATAAATTCAAAGGCATTTTTCTTTGTATTTAAAAATTTCATATAAAAAACACATTATTATTAATTTTATTAAAAAATAAAAGTTTTTTTGTAACCATTTTGAAGCTATATATAAAAAAATATACAAAGAAAAAAGGCTAATTACCAAACTGATAATTAGCCAAGAAGGATAAGTTTGAAACTTTTACAACAGTGCTTCAGGTGATTCTGGTAGGATCTGTCCACCATCCACTATAATGGTTTGCCCTGTAATAAATTTTGCCTCTTTCGATGCTAAAAATGCAGCAGCATAGCCAATATCTTTCGGCTCACCCAATGTATGTGTTGGGATACTTGCCTTCATTTGATTCAGATAAGTTTCGCCTTGTGCAGCTAAACCTTCCGTTAATATATTACCTGGCATCACAGCATTCACTGTAATTCCAAAACGTGCGTATTCCAATGATGCGCTACGCATAAAACCTAATTGTGCAGCTTTCGATGCACCATAATGACTCCAACCTGGAAAACCTGTGATTGCCCCTGTAATAGAAGATGTAATCACAACGCGACCATAATTCTGCTTTTGCATCTGTTTCAATGCTGCTTGAACTACAAAGAACATACCTTTGACATTAACGGATTGCATTAAATCCCAATCTGCCTCTGTCATTTTTTCTAATGTTGCTTGCGGGAAAATACCTGTGTTCGAGCACACAATATCTAATTTGCCATATTTTGCAACAATATCATCAATACATGATTGCACAACGGATTGCTTTGTTACATCCATTGTCAAAAACTCACCATTAACCGACTGAGCTGTCGCTTCACCCGCCACTTGGTCAATATCCGCAATGATCACTTTTGCCCCAGCTTCCGCCAAAGCCTCTGCAATGCCTTTACCAATACCTTTTGCGCCACCTGTTACTAAAGCGATCTGATCTTTCAACTGAAACATAGACTCTCCTTATGACAATTCAACATGTGCAACGGGATTATTATAAGAAATAACTTTATAATAATCCATTATTAAATATATATGCTAAATTATAAGTTAAAATATATAGTTAATATTCTAACAAATACCAATAAAAGTATATATCTAATTTATGCATTAAAATCGTGCTTCAAAGCCTATTCTAACAGTTCTTCCTGGCATTGGCATGCCGATCACTGTTCCAGGATCATAACTATAACGATTTGTGACATTATCAATATTGAATGTGAAATTCATATTTTCATTAATTTTGTATTGCCCATAAAGATCCAATGTCGTTGATGAAGGCACACGTTCAATGGCTCTGCCACTTAATCCTGTGCCTGTTAACCAACCTTTAGGATTCTCTTTACCTGAATGATATTTAACTCGACCACCAAACATTAATCGTTGATCATACAAATAACCACCCAAATTCAAAGCAATCGTCCTTTTAGGTGCAATTCTTGTTGAGATCAAGCTCCAGCGCTCACCAACAGCATCACAAACATTTCGATCATGAGGACAAATTTTAGGATCTTTGTATTCTGTCGCACTCAAATCTGCAAACATATGATCATTTTTATAAGATAACCCCAATTCAAAACCGCGCGTTTCCACTCTACTGTAATTAGCAAAAGAGAAACTTGGCATCCAAGGATTATTACCTGGTAATGCTGCTTCGCTGATGTAATTTTTTACATCATTTTGGAAATAGTTAATTTTAAAATCTAAAGTATCATTCGATGCAAACAGATCAGCATATCCGCCCATAAAACCCAATTCAAATAAACGAGTATTTTCCGCCTTTAAAGGATACTTTTCGTTATATTTAAAAGTCTGCCCGAAAGATTGAGTGGTTTCAAACAAACTAGGATTACGATAAACACTACCCACTTTTGTATATAAATCTACACCATAAGGCAGATGAATATTGGCTTGAGCGGTCCAATCAGTTTTATATGAGAAATCACGTTTTTTATCCACCGTTCGATCTAATGTTGAAGCTTTATGGATACGTGTTGCGACATTAAAATCAACCCATTCACTTTTCGTGTTAGCATTCAAATATACAGCGTGCTCTTTTCGCTCTCCGTCTCTTGCAGATTCTCTTTTAAATAAATTTCGAGGCTTCATCTTTTGTACTTGATAATTAAAACCATAATTCAAAACGATGGATGAATCCCTAAATTTACTTGTATTATCGATATCTAAACCATATCGCACATCTTGATAACTGCCCCAATACTGATCACCATTTTGACCTGCTCCGCTTGCGATGCCATTGCGCTGACGCAATTTAGCCTCTGTTTTCCAAATGGCTGTCTTGAAATCAATGAGAGAATTATTAGCAGGCTGATAACGATAATCTATACGATAAGCATCAACTTTTGCACTGCCCAAAGACCATTGTGGCATTGCTTTATAACCAATAGGAATGCTCTGCCCCATATATTTTTGATAGTAATCATTTAAGTCTTGCAACTCTTTTTCATTATATGCATACCAATAAACAGCCATAATTTCACCCGCTTTTTGATCATGCTGACGATAATTAAATTCTATGCGCTGCTCATCAGTTAAATTCACACCTAATTTAACTAAGGCTGATTTACTTTGGTAGCTAGTATTAACAACTTCTTCCCCTGGGCTAACCACTGTTTTTTCTATTCTCTTTGAACCATGTTTACCCGCAAAATAGTTACCCACTTTTCTTTGGCTATATGCTGTCACAATATCAAAAATATCATGTTTATAAGCAAATGCAGCTGTAAATGCACCATTTTCAAATCGGCTTTGCTTAATCTTCTTAGTGAGCAAGTAATGCTCTTGAGCCAATTGATCACCTGAAATCGTTGGCGTTTTATTATTGTTATAAATACTGCCACGCAACAATGCACCGTAATTTTTCCCAGGCAATAAAACATCGGAAACACCCAAAGTTTGCATTCGTACTGTACCGCCGATACCGCCAGTATTGCCAGATCCTATCGTTGGGCCACGATCAATTGCCACATCACTGATCAAGTCCATATCAATGTATGTACGATCACTTTCACCTTGATAACCACGGAAAGTATGTGTTGACTGAATTGCACCATCAATCACAATTGGCACTCGCCCTTCACCTTGAATGCCACGAATACCAATATCTAAAGCACCTGCCTCATTACGCAAACTATTCATTTGTACGCCAGCAATACCTGAAAACACATCACCGTTACCAGTACCACGATGGCGTGTGATTTCATCCATTGAAATAGCTGTTGTCGATGGAGAATCACTCACCGCATCTGCAACGACAACAACTTTAGACAACTCGACTGCTTGTGACTCTTTATCATCCGCAAAAACATATGAACCTGTTGTCGCTACAGTCATTGCAACAAAAATTTTACTGAAATTGTACCTCAAAACACTCACCCAAATATCATTCACCCAGAATTAGGATTCGATACAATATATTAAATGATTATCATTATCAAATAGAAATATTAATCATATAATATTTAATTACAAATAAGATGCAATAAGTTTTATAACCTTCAAATTTTCAATCATCCATTAGCCTATTATGATTTCTCTTCGATTTTGCGGTAAACTATTGAACATTAATTTATAATCACTTACCGTTTAAGGAAAGATCATGAGCTACAAGAAAATCCCCCTTTCAATTGCAGCAAGCTTAATTCTTGGAACGTTCGCATCAGCCCAAACAGAGACATCGACTGATCTATCACCCAACTCTATCATTGCCTATTTCTCAGAAGATGGCACATTGCTTCCTAATCGTAATGGCAGTGAATATTATCGTTATTTTAAAGAGATCGTCAGTGGTTGTTATCTTGTGCAAGATTTTTATAGCGTGAATGATCAAAAACAGACAGATCCAATCTGCTTTACAGATCCCGCAGAATTACAATCATGGTTCCCACAAAGCATGCAAGGTCCTTTAGTTTTCTGGGACATTCAAGGTAACAAGATGCAAGAGGGCTATAGCCAACAAGATGGCGGCAACTCAGGCTTTTGGAAAACTTGGGACATTAATGGTAATCAAGAAACTTACGAATTAATCAACGGTGAAATGATTGTCTCTTATTTTGATCAAGATGGTAATCGTCAGGCAATGCCAGTGCCAGGTGGTACATTTAGAACAATTTTGGATCAAAACTTTGAAACTGGGCAATATTTAGTGGCAGACTATTTTACAGATAGTCGCATGCGCCAAATGGATCCAGTCGTGATTAATCGTGAAGATCTATTAAGCTGGGATATTCAATATCGCAATGGTACATATTCATACTTCAATGACGAAGGTGATTTAACAACAGTAGAACATTACGAGAACGGCAAACTCAATGGTACGATTACCAATTGGTACACTGGCATTTATCCTACACAAAAATTTGATGAGCTGACTTTCAATGATGGCAAACAAGATGGCTTATATGTTCGCTGGTATGAAAATGGCTATCCTAAAATTAAAGCTGTCATCAAAAATGATAGCATCCAATCTATGGAATGTTGGAATGAAGACTTTGAAGCATTAGATTCCGAAAAATGCTCTGCACTGCTTTATGGCTATGACGAAGAAATTAATGTCGCAGAAGAAATGGCCATCGAAGAAAATGGTACAGATGCAGCACCGATCGAAATCATCATTCCTGAAGAACAAAGTGATACTATCATTGATGAAAATGGTGATATGCAAGAAATTGAAATCGCACCAGAAACCAATACTTCAGGCGAAAATGCCACAGTATTGTTCCCTCAAGAAGCAGCTGATACATCTGAAGATCAGCCAGAAGATACTGAAGGCAAAAGATTATTAAGATCAGTAAAAAACATCATGAATGCTCTGTAATAAATACACCATAAATATCTCACTCAATCAGCGAGATATTCATTAAAAGTTAGGCGGCTGATGAAACAGCTGCCTTTTTTTTGTCATAGGATGTGTAAAAGCCAATTCTGCGGCATGTAAATACAATCGATCTCGACCTTTTAAAGCTTCATCATGCGCATAAAAACGATCGCCCAAAATAGGATGCCCAAGGCTCATCATATGAACGCGTAATTGATGTGATCTTCCTGTCACTGGCATTAACTCGATCAAAGTATTGCCTTCATCATCTTCTGATAATACTTTGTAATGTGTTAAAGCATCTTTTCCATATTCATAAGAAACCATCTGTTTCGGTCGATTGGGCCAGTCGCAAATTAATGGAAAATCAATGCTTCCCTCTTTTTGTGCCAGAACTCCAAAAACCTTTGCGATGTATTTTTTATCTGTTTCTCTCTCTCTAAATTGACGCTTTAATTCACGCTCTGCATCTTTATGCAATGCAACCACCATTAAGCCACTTGTAGCTAAATCTAAACGATGAACGGTTTCTGCATCTGGAAATTCCCATTGTACGCGCGTCAAAATGCTATCCCACAATTCTGCGGGCTTTCCTGGCACAGATAATAAATCATGCGGCTTATTCACCACCATAATATCTCTGTCTTGATAGAGAATTTCCAACCAAGGTGAAATGGCAGGATCGTAATAATAATCCATAAGTTTTAATCTTTTGATTGCATTGATAATAATCGTACTTGCGTTTGATAACGACGATATTCAGAAATAATAAAAATGGCAACAGCAATCCATACAATCACAAATCCCATTAAACGCATAAAATCTACAGGATCATCAAAGAAAATCACGCCATTGATCATCTGTAATGTTGGTGAAACAAACTGAACAATTCCCACCAAAGATAATGGAATCTTTTTTGCACCTTCAGAAAAAAGCAATAAAGGAATCGTTGTGACTGCGCCTGATAGCAATAATAAAATTAATGATAAAGTCGGCAACTCTGTAAACACCAAATGACCTTGATTAAACTCATAAATCAAATAAATGCTTGCAAATGGCAACATAAAAAATGTTTCAAATGCAATGCTTGGTAAAGTTTTGACAGGATAGGCTTTTTTCAATAAACCATAAAACGAAAATGTCACGGCCAAGCCTAAAGCCACATAAGGAATTGTTTGACCGACGATGGTTAACCAAATGATGCCAATCATTGCAACCGCAACAGCCATAGATTGTGAATGGGACAATCGCTCTTTTAAGATCAATCGCCCTAAAAAAATGCTAAACAACGGCGTAATGAAATAACCTAAACTTGCATCTACCACACGGTTTGCCGTAATTGCCCATAAATATGTCAACCAATTAAAAAATAGTAATTGAGATGTAATGAACAAAACTAGCACTGTTTTTCGTTGCGTTAATACTGAGAAAATAGATCTCCATTCTCTTAATAACGTCAACACCAACACAATAAAAATCACAGACCACACAATGCGCTGTGACATTAATTGAGTTGAGCCTAACATTTTCAGTGAATACCAATACAGTGGAAAATTTCCCCACATGAGATAACACGCTAATGTATAAAATATACCTTTTTTATATTCACTTTGATTCACATGGACCAACCTAAAACTTAATGTTTTTGCTCTCTACCTGCTAAAATTTTCTCTAATAAATCAATCTCATATCTTAATTTATTAGCTGTTTCCTCACTAATTTGACGAGTTGATTTTAATCTCATCAGCTCTGCTCGTTCAGCACGAATGGCAGCCAAACGAAAGCGTAACTCGAGCGAATCATAATACGCTGTTTCTGCATCTGAAATGCCTAAAGATTGTCGTATATTCCGAGCCACGAGATTATGAATATCTGTAATGTGTTGTGGGTCCAATTTTAACTCATTATTCTGCACTAAACGATTTTCCAATGTTTGAATGCTAGATAATGCCACTTGTTGCATGGCTGCTTTTGCAACTTTGACTTCCTGCTCTACATCACTATTATCTAGCGTAAAACCTTTCAATAGTAATGGTAAAATCACGATCGCCACTAATAGCGATGTTAAAATCACACCAATGGCAATGAATGTCACCTGATAACGAGCAGGTACAGAAATATATGTCGGCGATGTACTGATATACCAAGGAATAGACAATGCAGCTGCTAATGTTACTGCACCACGAACACCTGCAAATGTCATAATGAGTAGCTCTTTAACAGTGAAGTGTTCAAATGCCAATCCTTTTTTCAAAAACAGAATTTTCTTCAAATGTTTCATCGCCAATAACCAGAGAAAGCGTACTAACATCAACATGCCATAAATGATGAAAATATCTGAAATTAATCCCACTAAATCCACACCATTATCAGCTGCAATACGCTCAATGGAATATTCAATAATGCTTGGTATCTGTAAGCCCAACATTAAAAATACAATACCGTTCAAAAGATATTCTAAAACAGTCCAAATACTATTGGCTTGAAAGCGCATTTCAATGGAAACGGAACTCATTGTATTGCTATAAGTCACTGTCATGCCCGCAACAACAGCTGCTAAAATACCAGAAGCACCGACATGCTCCGCCACCACATATACAAGGAATGGCAATAACAACAAAAAGATCATTTGAATAGCAGTTTCATCGCCTTTCAAACGCGCTAACACTCTCACTAAACGCACATAAAACCAAGTCACACCGAAACCTATCAAAACGCCGCCACCTGCCATCAATAAAAAGTTCACACCCATTTCAGCGTAATCTTTAGATGTTTTGAAGACCATTGTGCCCATAATGATGGCCACAGCATATTTCAAAGAAACCAGCGCTGAAGCGTCATTCAATAATGCTTCACCTTCTAATACTTTATTGATCCTTTTAGGTAAACGTCCTTTTCCTACAATACCAGATAATGCAACAGCGTCCGTTGGTGATAATACAGCGGCTAAAGCAAAAGCCACCATCAATGGCACATCTGGCATCAATGTCGGAATGAAAAAGCCCAAACCAATCACTGTGACAAATACTAAAAACATCGCAAGGCTAATGATTTCCCAACGTGACTCCATAAACTCATGAAATGGCATTCTACGGCCATCTGCAAATAATAATGGTGGAATGAATAGAAATAAGAAAAGATCTGGATCGAATTCAACTTGCAAACCAAACGATGGAAATGCTATTGCAGCACCCATAATAATCTGCATCAGAGGTAATGGCATTTTAAAGGGCAATAAGCGTCTTATAACATCCGATAATGACACCATTGTAATTAAGATTAATATTATATAGAAAGTCTTCATTGGGTCAGTTTTATATTTAATTAAATAAAATTATGCGAGATCAAATACTATAAGTTTTATAGAGATCTACTAATATCAACAAATCATCATGCATTCATACATAATATACATGATGATTCTGTAATAATTTGATTATTTTATATAATTAAGCGCGCTATCGAGCGTTTGAGCACTTTGAAAGAAGTTGGCATCATGCGCCACAAATTCTGAAAATTGAATGCCATGATCCGTTAACAACAATTTTAAACGCTTCAATGTCTGCTTATAGTGGATATAATCTTCATCTTCTCCACCAAAAATCTCTTTGAATGCATCTTTTGATGGCACAATGAATACAACTTCTTCACCATTCCATAGGACTAAATGGCCACTGCCCAATACTTGAAAGGTTGGTCCCATATCAAAGATGATATGTTTCATCACTTCCCACAATGGTTCTAAATTAATTTGAATGAGTTGTGTCGCATAGAAACTACTTATATCGCTCAATGTGATCATATGCATGTGTGCAATTTTACATTGCAATGCTTGCTCAATCATCGGGCTTAATACATCTGTCACAATACCTTCTTGAGAAATTGTGTTTTCAATACGATCCACCAACGCTTGATTATCCTCCGTTTTCGGTAGAATCAACAACGCTGGAAATATATATAAAGGATCTGGTGATTGAGTATCTTTATTGAAAGCACCGACCGAAAACTCACCATCTTTAGCAGTAATCGTTACAATGGATGGTTCAAAATTATTAGGTCTAAAGGTAATTTTAGAAACTTCTGTCATTTCATGATAAATCGGAAATTTAGGGCGCATAATTTGTGCCACTTGATAACCTGCACCAACAAATACAACACCCGCATCCGACAATTCAGGATACAACTGCAGAAGTGATGAGGTAACTTTACGACTCATCTCTTCTGCGGTTTCTTTATCTAAATATGTTTGCAAATCAGGACTCAACTCTGATAACTGTAACATTACCGCAAAATCCAAGTACATTAATTCAGGTTGAGTTGTGTTCATGATAAAGCTCCTAATTGGCAAACAAAAATATTATGGCGCGAAGAAGTTTAACGCGTTCACATCGAATACTTCAACCAACAAATGTGACACAGCAGCAATCATACCATAAATAATTACTAAATAAGGCATTAAGCTACCACCAAATGCTTTAAATGGTACATTTTGAGCACCTTGATTTTTTTTCCGATGTGCTATCACTGTCATGCCTGGAATGATCACAGACCAAATTGCAGCAAATAAACCCGCAAAACCAATCGCCACGACAAATCCACCAGGTAAACTCATACCTAAAATTGCAGGTGGTACAAATGTGACTAAAGTTGTTTTAGCGCGACCTAATGCAGAATCATCAAATTTAAAGAGATCTGCAATATAGTCGAACAGCCCTAAACCTGCACCCAAAAATGATGTGACAACAGCAAAAAATGCAAAGAAATCTAATGTGTTTCTAAAAAATGAAGAGAGCTGAACAGAATCAAATAACCAAATTAAACCATCGCCTTCCATCATCTGAAATTGTGCACGATCCACATTCCCCATGATCCCTAACATCCATATACCATAGAAAACCAATGTCATAATCATACCAATTATGATTGCTAAACGAATTTTATGCCCACCTTCTCTGCCGTAATATTTCACAAAGCTTGGCACGCTGGCATGGAAGCAGAATGATGTTAAGAAAAATGGTAAACTTGCAAATGCATAAATGGCAAAATCAGGCTTGCCTGATGGATCAAATAACTTAGTAGCAGAAACTGAATCCAATAAACCCGTCAACGCAACAAACAGCGTAATGAACATAGAGATCATTAATACTGTTGATAAACGATCCACCATTTTTGTGCCCCACCAAACTAGAAAGGCAAGTACAACGGCAAAAAGTAACCCCAACATTGCCTTAGGTAAATCAATGTCGAAATTACTTTCTAGTGCATTTTGAATAACTGAGCCTGAACCATCTACATAGGCATATAAAAGAATATATAAAACGAAAGCAACTGAAAAACCATTCACAATGCTGGCAAACTTTCCTAAGTTGCTTTTAACTAATGTATGAAAACTTGAGCCTTCTGGATAACTCAGATTAACTTCTAAAATCTGCTCTGCTGAGTTTTGCATGAAAAATGTGGTCAGTAACATGATAAAAATGGTCCATGTAAACCACATGCCCGCAGATACTATAGGAAGCGTTAGCATACCAGCACCGATCATTGTGCCAGCTGCTATCATCGCACCACCAAGTACAGATGGTTGTCTCGTTTTCATAAATTAATGTCTCATTCTATTTTCTAAGCAAACGATTATTGTACGCGTGAAAAATGATAAGACAATATCTTAACCAAATTTAAGACTTAGCAATTTTTTTCCCAGTTGTGCCATAAATGATGTATTTATCCAACTCTTTTTTAGGCAAACCTTTCAGTTTTTGAATCTCATTCTCTGGCAAGACAATTCCTTTAACACTATTGCGCTTAGCAATGTTAGGATTATAAAACTCAATCACATCCTTAGGAACATCTGAAGCTTTAATGATTTTGTTCAACTTTTCAGGGCTATCTGTTTTAACACGAACCAATTTAGGAATGTCATTCTGCTGAATACTCGTGAGTTTATCTCTTTCAGAAATCACCTCAGACAATGCCAAAACTTTAGGGATATAAGCGCGCGTTATTTGAGGTAACTCAATACTCCAGTAATCTTCGGCTTTACCTTTTTTACGGTTTGCCTTCATACTTCTTAAAACACGGCCTTCACCTGCATTGTAGGCAGCCATTGTTAACAACCAATCGCCATCGAACATTTTATTCAAATATTCTAAATAATCTAACGCAGCTTTAGTAGAAGCCTCTGTATTATAACGGCCGTCATAATTATTCTTCACATCGATGCCAAAGTTTTTAGCAGTTTGCTTACCAAATTGCCATAGACCTACATGCTGACCTTTATTAGAAGCAGCAGGACGATAACTACTTTCAATCAGTGGAATCATTGCTAATTCAGCTGGCATATCACGCTTCTTAATTTCAGTGAGAATATAGCTCATGATCACTAAACGCTCAGAATCCAAATGATTAAAAATTCTTGGATCTTTCGTAAAATTATTAATGTGCTTTTGTACTTCTTTATGATTAATCTCATCCTGTAATTTTCTATGTTTGTTAAAATCATCCACCAACAACTTTTCAGTACGATTCGCAGATGATTTATGTGCAGTATTTGCATTTGCACATGCTGAAATCAATACAGCAACAATAGAAACAAGGATCAAATTAAGGTAATTTCGGATATATTTTCCATTTAATTCAAACATCTATATCAATGTCCAATCAATTTAAAGTGCGTAATTTTAGCACAGTGAAAAATAATCACACCAAAAATGCGATCAAAAATTTAAAAGAAGCATTAACAAAATCCAAATGATATTTAGATAAAAATCTGTAACATTAGGGAAATAGGTTAATCACAAAGATTCTTAAATATTAATCTTGAGTATTTTATTTTAAAAAATTTTAGGATGATGCATAAAAATTCAAAAAAAAACTAAATATATTATATTTTAAACAAATCTATTTTTTTTTATATTTTAGTTTGTTATATCCAACAAATCTGTTACGATCCCACCGACTGATAAATTTCAACGAATTTCACTTAAATTTTGAAACTTTGAAGTGATATCCGTATAATTACCCTATTTTATGTACTAACTATGAGGCAATATGTCTACAGCAGACTTACCTAAGGTATTGTTAATCAATGGTCCTAATCTCAATATGATTGGTACAAGGGAGCCTCATATCTATGGTTCTACCACGCTCGAACAATTAGAGACACAATTAACAGCACAAGCACATCAGTTACAACTCACGCTATCTTGCTTTCAATCCAATATTGAAGGTGAAATCATCACAAAAATTCAACAAGCAAAATCAGATAATGTTGATGTGATCATCATAAATCCAGGTGCATATACACATACAAGTATTGGTATTCGCGATGCTTTTTTAAGCGTTCAAATTCCTTTTATAGAAATTCATATTTCAAACGTGTATGCTCGTGAGAATTTTAGACATCACTCATATTTATCAGATGTTGCTTCAGGAATTCTGGTGGGACATGGTCTTTTCGGCTACGAGCTTGCGCTCTACAGAGCTCAAAATATCATCTCATCAAGATAATTAATAACTTTGTCGTAGGAGAATAAAAACTCATGGATATTCGTAAAATTAAAAACTTAATCGATCTAGTTGATGAATCAACAATTTCTGAAATTGAAATTATCGAAGGTGAAGGTTCAATCCGCATTAGCCGTAATACTCAAGGCGCAGCAGTAGCACATATCGCACCAGCAGCGGCACCAGCATACAATCCAATGCAACAAATCGTTGCAACAACTGCAGCACCAGCAGCGCCTCAAGCTGCAGCAGAGCCAGCTGCACCAGCATTACCAGAAGGTAAAGTGATTCGTTCACCAATGGTTGGTACTTTCTACCGCGCAGCATCTCCAACATCAAAATCATTCACTGATGTGGGTGCAACTGTAAATATGGGCGACACAGTTTGTATCGTAGAAGCAATGAAAATGTTTAATCAGATCGAAGCGGAAATCTCTGGAAAAGTTGTATCGATCCTTGTTCAAAATGGTGAGCCAGTGGAATTCGATCAACCGCTCTTCATTCTTGAATAAGATAAGGACCATTCCATGATTAAAAAAATACTAATCGCAAATCGTGGTGAAATTGCACTGCGTATTTTGCGAGCTTGTAAAGAGATGAATATCGAAACTGTTGCAGTTTATTCAACAGCAGATAGAGATTTAAAACATGTATTACTAGCGGATGATTCAATTTGTATCGGACCGCCACAATCTTTTTCAAGCTACTTAAACATGCCACAATTGATTGCAGCGGCTGAATTAACAGATGCTGATGCGATCCATCCTGGTTATGGCTTTTTAGCTGAGAATGCAGACTTTGCAGAACGTGTTGAAGAATCAGGCTTTATCTTCATCGGCCCACGCGCTGAAACAATTCGCTTAATGGGTGATAAAGTTTCTGCGAAAAAAGCGATGATTGAAGCTGGCGTTCCTTGCGTTCCAGGTTCACCAGGCGCTTTGACAGAAGATGGCAATACAAACTTAAAATTAGCAGCTGAAATCGGCTATCCTGTAATCATCAAAGCTTCTGGTGGCGGTGGCGGTCGTGGTATGCGCGTTGTTCACGATGCAAAAGATCTATTATCATCCATTGAATTGACGAAAGCAGAAGCAAGTGCAGCATTCGGCAACCCAATGGTTTACATGGAAAAATTCCTAGGCAAACCTCGCCATGTAGAGATCCAAATATTATCAGATGAGCATGGCAATGCCGTTTACTTAGGTGAACGTGACTGCTCTATGCAACGTCGTCACCAAAAAGTTATCGAAGAAGCATTAGCACCTGGAATCACAGAAGAAGAACGCCAAAAAATTGGTGAAGCATGTGTTAATGCGTGTAAACGTATTGGTTATCGTGGTGCTGGTACATTTGAATTCTTGTATGAAAATGGCGAATTCTATTTCATCGAAATGAATACACGCATTCAAGTTGAGCATCCCGTTTCTGAATTAGTAACAGGCATCGACTTAATCCGTGCACAAATTGATATCGCTAATGGCAAACCATTGAAATTCACACAAGAAGATATCAAATTTTCTGGTCATGCAATTGAATGCCGTATCAATGCTGAAGACCCAAGATCATTCTTGCCTTCACCAGGAACAATCACGACATTCGTGCCACCAGGCGGCCCTGGTATCCGTGTAGATACACATATCTATGCTGGTTACAAAGTTCCACCTTACTATGATTCAATGATTGGTAAAATCATCGCTCATGGTCATACGCGCGACATCGCAATCGCTCGCTTACGCAACGCATTGCAAGAAACAGTGATCGAAGGTATCAAAACAAATATCCCATTGCATTTGAAGATTTTAAACGATCCTAACTTCATCAAAGGCGGTACGGATATTCATTACCTAGAAAAAATGTTGAAAGAATCTGATTAATTTTTAGATTATTTTCAATAAGTTATTAAAGCTCTGAAATATTCAGAGCTTTTTTATTAACAGCATTTCAGCTATTGATCCCACAAAAAACCACAATTTCTCAATTGTGGTTCTCCAACATGAATAGCTCTAATACAGCTTAAATCATACTAAAATTGATATGAAACGCTCAAACGAATATCTCGTCCTGGTGCTGGAATATCATCACTCAGATAAGGTGCGTATTCTTTATTAAACAGGTTATCCACGGTTAAATTAATCTTCGGCCCTTTATCACCATAAGGTTCATACACCATAAAAATATTATGCACAGAATAACCTGGTGTTAACTTATAACTCATCGTTTTAGCTGCATAGCTTGTATCAATCGTATTGGGCGTTCTTGTTTGTTTACGCACGATTTTACTTTGCCAACCCATACTAAAATTATATTGAGGCACGTTAAAGCCAATCGTTGCTGTTAATTCTCTTGGCGGAATATCACGCATCCAAGTATCTTTTTCAAACCAAATATCCACAGGAGAAGCTTTTCTCTGCCCTTTGATCATCGTCGCAGATACACCACCAAATATATATTCACTATCATATTTAATGTCTAACTCTAAACCTTGAATGGTATAACCTGGTCCATTATGAAATGTACCTTTAGGTTTCGGGCACATAGAGGAACTACCTGTTTGATGATGCCCATAACATTGCTTTGCACCAATTTTACGAAGCACTTCATTTTTAACTTTATTATGGAATGCTGTAGCTTGTAGTGATAAGCGATCATCCGATGTGATCACATTTTGAAGATTAACCATACCACCAAAACGAAAGGCTTGTAATTTCTCTTTACCTAAATAACGACTTGTACCATTGGGGCCTCTAATGCCTTTTCCTTGCACAGTATACTGCTCATCTATACTAGGCGATTGCCAACTACGTGAATAATCTGCAAACAGTGCAAAAGTTTCATTCGGTTGCCAATAAAGTGCAATCCGTGGTGAAAAGCCTTCATATTTTACTGAACGATAATCATGGCCATCTCGAGGATCTGTGGACGAATATCCTACTACATTACCAAAACTCTGATTTTTCACATGATCATAACGCAATGATGGACTGATCGTAAAATCACCGATTTTAATATCATCATTAACATATACACTAGTGATTGTTTGTCTACCTGCTGGCAAGAATGGTGGCGTAAAATAACCGCCGTTAAACTCTTCAGTCGCATATTTCCCTTTATCATAAAGCATCAGGGCATTTTGTTGTTTACGCAAATACTGCAATCCAACCGTTACATTATGTTCAAATTTACCTGTCGTTAATACACTCTTATTACTTAAATGAATACTGGTATTTTTATAGCGCGTCCAATTCTCTTTACCAAATGTCGATAATGATACCGATGGTGCTTTTTGCCCTGCCATTGGTTTAATTTTCTCATCGTGCTGTTTAGTTTCAGAATGAGCAATTTCAGCTTTAAAATTAATTAAAGGATTTTCAGAAGGCGCATATTCAAAATTAGCACTGTAACTTTTATCACGCTGATCACGATAAAACATTCGACGTTTTCGATCATAATCATTATTGGGATCAAAATTAATTGTATTTTTACTTTTCGCTGCAAATGGCATCCAACCTTTATACTGCGTATTGGCCAATGATACTGTCAACTTTGCTTCTTCGCCGAGATAGATATTACTTTTCACCAAGTAACTATATTGATCCATAGAAGAATCATGATATTTTTCACCTGTCGCCAACTCAACATCTTTCGAGCGAGTTTTCGTATAATACAACAATCCATCCATGACTTGATTTTTCGTTCTACCATAAATCGCTGCCGTATAATTATTTTGATCATTATTTGTGTGATGCCCGTACTTTATAAAAGCCCCAAGATTTTGCTGATCTTTCAAGAAATCAGTCGCATCTTTCGTTTTCAGTTGAATATTACCGCCAAAACCGCCATTCCCAATTTCAGGACTGAATGAACCTTTATTCACAGTCACTTCTTTGATTAAATCAGGATCTACATATAACGTACCCTGCTGATATTTATCGAATATTTTTAAGGCGCCATCCACCATAATTGGCACTGATTTACTATCGCTTAATCCCCAAATATTTATGGTTTGCCCACCAGGTCTTGGACTGCCTGATAAACTAACACCTGGCATTTTATCCAAAACAGAGGCCATATTACTTGCCTGAATGACATCCATTTGTGCTTGATTCAAGGTGCTCGTACCAACGTCACTTTTGCCTAAACCTGCATCCATGCCAATAAGATTCTGTACATTTGCTTGAACAATCACACCTGAAAGATCCGCAATGATCGCATCATCTGATTCATCTTTTACTTTAGCGCTTTTCTCCTGCGCATATGTCATTTGCCCCATGATTAAACACCCAACAATCATTGCTAATGGCTGAATACGATACTGCTCTTTCTTAATGCTAAACATCTTGGCCTTATGAAAAAGGCGATATATTAATAATAATGATTATCATTTGCAAATAAAATACATTCTTAATTTATTTTTTCTAATAATAATGCGTTACTATCAATATATTTAAACCAATAAAAAAGACTTCTAATATCTAACAATATTAGAAGCCTTTCTCTGAATCACTGAAATAGAAATTTATAGCATATTCAATTCTAATTTCGCACGCAGCGACATACGTTCTGGTGTCCAGAATGGTTCCCATACTAAATCTACAACACATTCTGTGATTTCAGGCGATGCCATGACAGCATTTTGAACCCATTCAGGCATTGAGCCCGCAACAGGACAACCTGGTGCTGTTAATGTCATATCAATTTTAATTTTAAAATTGTCTTCTGTTGTATCCAAAAACTCGATCACATAAACCAAGCCTAATTCATAAATATCTACAGGAATCTCTGGATCATAAACGCGTTTAATATTTGCAACAATATCCTCAACTAAAGCTTCACTCGCTTCAGTTTTTTCAACACCTTCAGCATAATAAATGACCGCTTCGTGCGGTGATCTTTCAACATCACTCATTCTATAATCCTTACATTACTCTGTTTTAACGGGTTCGTTGTTTTCAGTCAAAGCTGCATGAAGCGCATGCCAAGATAATGTTGCGCATTTAACGCGCGCAGGATATTTCTTAACGCCAGTTAGAATTGCTAAACGACCTAAACCACTGCTATCAATGTCATCATCAGATGTTACTGCATCATGAAAAAGATGATAAAGCGCTTCTGCTTCTTCAATCGTTTTACCCTTCACAGCTTCTGTCATCAAAGAACTGGATGCTGTTGAAATTGCACAGCCCTCGCCTTTGAATGCCACATCTTGAATCACGCCATTATCGTCAACGGTCAAAAATACTTTAATTTGATCACCACACAATGGATTATGCCCACGGGCAGAATGCGTTGCAGGATCAATTACACGAAAATTACGAGGTTTCTTATTGTGATCAAGGATAACTTCTTGATACAACGCCTGTAAATCAGAATCCATCATTTGTCTTGCTCATCATATAGGACTAAAAGAGTTCACTATTATACGCTCTTTTTAAAAGGCTCGCATTAAGAATGCCATTAAATTCTGTTCTATTGAGTATTTATTCGGAATAATTTATCATTGCTAATCCACTTCAACTTAGTTAAAGGTGTATCAATGAGTTCATGGTTCGACCGTCTTAACCCAATGCGTATCAAAAGTACAAACTCAAACAAAAAAGTACCTGAAGGCATTTGGAAAAACTGTAAAAGCTGTGATGCTATTCTTTATCAGCAAGAATTAGAGCAAAACTTAAATGTTTGCCCAAAATGTGATCACCACATGAAAATTTCTGCAAGAAGTCGTTTATTGAACTTCTTGGATACAGGTTCTACCAATGAAATTGCTGGCAATTTAGAGCCTGTAGATTTCTTAGGCTTTAAAGATATTGAGCCTTATAAGAACCGCATCAGCAAGGCACAAAAAGCAACAGGCGAAACAGATGCCATGATTGCAATGTCTGGCACACTGAAAAACATTCCTGTTGTTGCATGTGCATTTGATTTTGAGTTCATGGGCGCATCTATGGGTTCTGTTGTTGGTGAACGTTTTAAACGCGCAGCGGATTTAGCATTTGCAGAACGCAGACCATTAATCGTGTTTGCAGCAAGTGGTGGTGCGCGTATGCAAGAAGGCCTGACTTCTCTAATGCAAATGGCAAAAACTTCAGCAATCATCGGTAAAATGAATGATGAACAAATCCCATTTATCTCAGTATTAACTCACCCAACTTATGGTGGTGTTTCTGCGAGTTTTGCAATGTTAGGTGATATCATCATCGCTGAACCTAAAGCATTCATTGGTTTTGCTGGCCCTCGCGTTATCGAGCAAACAGTCCGTGAAAAATTACCTGAAGGTTTCCAACAAAGTGAATTCTTATTGGAAAAAGGCGCCATTGATATGATCATTGATCGCCGTGAAATGCGAAATGAAATCTCTTCGGTATTGTCTAAACTCTATCAATTGCCAGAACCTTTCGCGGAAACTTCTTTCCAACAGCCAGAAGATACAGCAGAAAAAAATGCCTAAAAGCCTTAACCAATGGTTAATTGAGCTCGAAAAAATCCATCCTTTAGCGATGGATTTTAAATTAGAGCGCATTCAAAAAGTATTTCAACAACTCAATGTTTCGCCGATCGCGCCATTTATCATCACTGTTGCAGGCACGAATGGTAAAGGCTCGACGACGAATACAATTGCATCCATTTGTCAGTCAGCAGGCATTTCTGTAGGGTTATATACTTCTCCGCATATGCATTGCTTCAATGAGCGCATTCAAATTAATGGGCAAAATGCGAGTGATGAAGAGATCATCGAGGCATTTGAAGCAATTCAAACGGCGCGAGGTGAAATCACACTCACTTATTTTGAATTTGCAACCTTGGCAGCATTTTATCTATTTCATAAACATAAAATAGAGATCGCTGTTTTGGAAGTTGGTTTAGGCGGAAGATTAGATGCAACCAATATTGTAGATGCAAATATTGCTGCCATTACACCAATAGACTTGGATCACACCAATCTTCTTGGCAATACCATTACAGAGATTGCATTTGAAAAAGCTGGCATCATTAAGCCAAATGCTTTAGCAATTTCCGCGGAAAACTCACCCAATCTTTCTATTATTCAACAAGCTGACAAAAATCATGCAACGCTTTTGCATGGGGATAAAGATTTTAAGTATCAACAAGTCAGTGAATCTTCATGGCAATATCAACATCAGGGCAAAACATTGATGTTACCTATGCCGCGTTTGCAAGGTGCCCATCAATTACAGAACTCCGCAACAGCAATCACTGTTTTACTCAACAGCCCAATTGCAGAGCAATTAACAGAGTCCATCATTGGGCACGGATTATTAAATACACAACTCAAAGGCCGCTTTGAACAAGTCATTCATAACAACTGTGAATTTTATTTTGATGTAACACATAATCCTCAAGGTGCTGCGATCTTACATGACCTTTTAAAACCATATCGTGCAAATAGTCAAAAAGTTGTCGCTGTATTGGGAATGCTCAAAGATAAAGATGCCGCCAATCTTGCTTCTGCTCTGAAGAATGATGTGGATAGTTGGGTATTAGCAACTTTAGAAGGTGATCGAGGACAAACTGCCTCAGAGCTCAAAGAACGCATCCTGCCATTCCTCAATGAACAGCATACTGTTTTTATGGAAGATTCTGTCGCCAACGCATGTCAAAAGGCACTTAGCATGCAGCAAAATGATGATATAATCTTGGTGTTTGGATCATTCCATACTGTAAGTGAAGGACTAGACTGGATTACTCAGAGATAAAACTATGAATAAAAAATTACAACAACGCATCGTCGGCGCTATCGCTGTTTTGGCATTATTAATCTTAATTTTGCCGCATCTCCTATCATCCAATGAATACAAAGTTCCGACCAATTCTCAAAACAATCAAAATATTGCACAAACATCGCAATCTAATGCTATGCAGAACAATTTTGATGATTTTCAATCGCCTACAATTTCAGTGGACCCTATTCCTACACTCTCCAATAATGGTCAAAACATGGAAAATGTTGATCCTATTTCAGAAAATACATGGAACAATGTCACACACCAACAATCTAACAACAATGTTGCGCCGATGATTCCAACAGAAACACAGCGTGATCCTAATATTTCCGTTGCGGAACAACTATTAGCAGAAGCGAATCAGCAAACATCCGCCAATTCTTCTCACAATCGCCCTAATAATGCAACACATAGCAATCAGGCAAAGGCACCTAGTCAATTGCCAAAAATTGAATTAATTGGTACAGCTCAATCTAAACCAAACACAAACAATAAAACACAAGCAGCAACCCAACCTAAATTCACTTGGTTTGTACAAGTGGGTTCATATTCCAGCAAAGAAAATGCCAATAAAATAATGATGGAATATAAAAAACGAGGTTATTCATCCGAGGTTGCCTATCTATCAGGACAGTATAAAGTGCGCATCGGGCCACTTAAAACACAAGATAATGCCAAAAACGTACAAGCAGATTTAAAACGCCAAGGTGTTAATAGCTATATCATTCAAATTCAATAATTCATAACGGGATATTATGAACAATCTAAACTACATTGACATTGCCATCGTCGGTATTATCGGGCTATCAACCATCATCGCATTTTTCAGAGGGCTAATTACAGAAGCCCTCTCTTTGCTCGTGTGGATTGTTGCATTCTGGGGGGCAGCTTATTTTTCACAAGATGTTGCAGCGATGTTACCAGGTCAATTAAATTCACTCAGCGGCGGTAAAATTGATCTCGTAGCGACAGATGGTTCAACCGAAGAATTATTAGTCTCTATCTTAAGTTATGCCATCACTTTCCTAGGCATTTTATTCTTAGCAGGTTTAGTGAATCTTGCCATATCTCTGATGATTCGCTTTTTAAAAATCTCTTTCATTGACCGTTTCTTAGGCATGTTTTTTGGCTTATTGCGCGGTTGGTTAGTTGTGGCATTTTTAGGATTATTCGCGATGAATGCAGGCTTAAACAGCATTCCTATGTGGCAAAAAGCACAATTAGCACCTTTTGTAGAAACCAGTGCCAACATGATTGCTAAATTCTTGCCAACAAAGTTTTTACAACAAATTAATATCAGTGAGCTTTCTAAATTATTGCAATCAGATTTGCAAACACCTCAAGCTCAGCCTCAAAGTGCACCTGCTCAAACAGCACCAGTTGCACCTAAACCAGTAGAACAATAACTCATAGCTAGGAGAATAAGTTATGCAGAATGTTTCTCAAGATGAGATCAACAAATTTGACCAGCAAGATTGGTGGCAACCTAATGGTAGCTTCCAAACTTTACATGATATCAATCCCACTCGTTTTGAATTCATTACAGAATTTGCACAACTAGATGGTATTAAAGCATTAGATGTTGGCTGCGGAGGCGGAATCATCACTGAAGGATTAGCTCGTCGCGGTGCAATTTCAACGGGTGTTGATTTAGCAATTGGTGCATTAGAAGTTGCACGTGATCACGCTCAAGCAACAGGATTAGACATTGATTATCAACTCTCCACCGTTGAAGCATTGGCAGATTTACAACCTGAAACTTATGATGTCATTACTTGCTTAGAAATGCTTGAGCATGTACCAGATCCTCAATCCATTTTATATGCATGTAGCAAACTATTGAAGCCAGGCGGCAAGATCTTTTTATCAACGATCAACCGCACATTCAAAGCTAAACAGTTAGTCATTTTTACAGCAGAAACGGTTCTCAAAATCGTACCTAAAGGTACGCATGATTTCGATAAGTTCATTACACCTTTTGAGCTTTATTCATATTGTGAAAATGCAGGTTTATCCGTGAAAGAAACACGTGGAATGTCTTTCAATCCGTTCAATCGTGTGGCTTATTTAACCAAAGATCTTTCTATGAATTATCTTTTGTATGCAGAAAAACCATTAACAGATCATTCAACAGAGGTATAACATGAGTCGCTTACAAGGCAAGGTGATTTTAATCACTGGTGTTACAGGCATGGTTGGTAGAAATAGTGCATTAGCATTAGCCAAAGAAGGTGCTACGGTCATTCTCTTAGGCCGTGAGAAAAAGAAAAAACTCATTGATGATTTGTATGATCAGATCGTTGCCGAAGGTGGTGCTGAACCTGCAATTTTGTACATGGATTTCGCAAAATGTACCACAGAAGATTTCTACGCTTTGTATGAAACTTTAGAAGCTGAATTTGGCAAATTAGATGGCATCATCCATACAGCAGCTAATCTTGGCAACTTAACGCCATTGGCACATACCAATCCAGAAAAATGGTTACTCAGTATTAATACAACATTGAATACACCATTTTACTTAACACAAGCATTGTTACCATTATTGAATAAAGCAGATAAATTTGCCTCTGTTATCTTCTTTGATCATGCCGAAGTTGCAGGTGGTGATGAAGCTTATTGGGGCAGTTATGCTGTTGCCAAAGCAGGCTTAGCAACATTAATGAAGCTATTTGCGACAGAATTTGAAGTACAAGGCAAATTACAGTTCAACAGCATCGATCCTGTTCGTTTAAACTCGGCATTGCGTTACAGTGTTTCACCTTCTGGCAGCCGTGATGCTAAAAATATTAACGATGTTACAAAAATTATCATTGATTTAAATGATAGTACTCAGCCATTCACAACTGGGCAAACATTTACACTATAAAAATATAATAGCAGTTGAGCAAAACCACCAAATGATCTCGTCTTGTGGGCGAGATCATTACTTTATTTAGACTTCTTCATTTGACCCACAATCAAACTCACTTTCTAACTCAGGAGATCACTATGGCATCGCCAACGATTCAAAGTAGAAAAGGATTTAAGCAGATTTTGGCTGCAACAACACTCTCATTATTGGCGACAACAACCATGGCAAGCCAAAATATTACCACTCATAACACTCATGAATATATACTCGATAATGGCTTAAAGCTAATTGTCCGAGAAGATCATCGTGCGCCTGTTGCGGTAACAATGGTTTGGTACAAAGTTGGTTCAGTGGATGAACCACGTGGTAAAGGTGGTTTATCTCATATGTTAGAACATATGATGTTTAAAGGCACACCGACATTGAAGCCTAATGAACATTCCACAATCATTGCAAACTTAGGTGGTAAAGATAATGCTTTCACTTCATATGATTACACAGCTTACTTTGAAATTTTACCCAGCTGGGAATTGGAAACGAGCTTACGATTAGAATCAGACCGTATGGCAAATCTTGTGCTTAAAGAAGAAGACTTTGCACCTGAACGCCAAGTGGTGGCAGAAGAGCGTCGTCAACGTACAGATAGTAATCCACAATCATTATTCTACGAAGCCTTCAATGCAACAGTTTGGACAACCAATGCTTATCGTAATCCAATCATTGGTTGGATGCCAGAAATCCAAAGCTGGACTTTGGCTGATTTACAATCTTGGTATAACCAATTCTATCGCCCTAATAATGCAACAGTTGTCATTGTGGGCGATGTGGATGCAGACCAAACACATGAATTGGTGAAGCAATATTTTGGCAAAATCCCACGTGGTGAAGAGATCGTACGTGAAATTAACTTTGAAGTGCCACAAAATGATACTAAGTACATTGAAATGGCAACACCAGCCAATCTACCTGTTTTATTTATGGGCTACAAAGTACCCAGCATTAACAGTACAGATGACAAGCAAGAAGCTTATGCATTACTGTTAGCCTCTGAAATCTTAAGTGGTAGCAATACAGCACGTTTACCTAAAAAAATGGTGAGAGAATCTCAACAATCTTTGGATGCATCTAGCTACTATAATGAAGGCGCTCGCTATGATACAACATTCTTATTCAGCGCAGTACCTGCTGAAGGTGTTGAATTGGAAATCTTAGAAGCAGAACTCAAAGCAGAAATTAAAAACCTTCAAACCACTTTAGTCACAAAAGAAGAGTTGAATAAAATTTTAACAGCGTATCGTACAAGCCAAGTTTTTGCTAAAGATTCTATCTACTCTCAAGCAATGTCGATTGGTTCTGCTGAAACAACAGGCGAAGGTTGGAGAAACCGCGAAAATCTAGTTTCATACTTAGAGAAAGTTACGCCAGAAGATATCCAGAAAGTGGCACAAAAATATCTAACGGATGGCAATTTAACTGTAGGTCGCCTTCGTGCACATACAGCGCCTGTAGAAGCGATCAATGAAGGAGAATAATCATGTTAAAAAGAACTATTGCGATCATCATTGGTGTCAGCATCTCTTCTATCGTTATGGCGGCTGATATGAAATCACGTATTCAAGAATGGACAACAGATGAAGGTGCCCGCGTACTTTTCATTGAAGCACCAGAAATTCCTATGGTGGACTTTATCATCTCTATGGATGCAGGTAGCTTCCGAGAAGGTGAAAAACATGGCTTAGCCAATATGACATCACAAATGATGACATTGGGTACTAAAGATAAAGATGAAAATGAATTTTCTGAAGCTTTAGAAAACCTTGGCAGTTCTATTTCTGTGTCATCTGGTGTGAGCAGCACCGCAATTAAAATTCGCTCTTTAACCGATGATACTGTATTAAATAGTACTTTATCTTTGTGGCGAGAAATGGTTCAAGAACCACGCTTCGATTCAGAAATCTTTGATCGTGAGCGCACACAAGTCATCGATGCACAAAAAGCACGATTAGATAGTCCTGATGCGATTGCAAGCGAAACTTATAACACCCTACTCTATCCTAATGAGATTCAAGGTGTGACAAGCGCAATGCTTCAAGCATCATTGAAAACAATGGACATTGCAGAATTAAAACAGTTCCGTAAAAATTACTATCATGCAACAGGTGCCAACATCATCATCGTTGGTGCTTTAAATCGTGAAGCCGCTGAAAAAATTAGTATTGGTATCAGTGAAGTATTAGGCAAAGGCAAAACATTACCTAAGATTTCAGAAAAGGCTGAACTTGTACCAGCTCAAACTGTTCGTAAATCATTCAACAGCCCACAAAGTAGAATCATTATGGGACATGTTAGTATCGATCGTTTCAGCCCTGATTATTGGCCGTTAATTTTAGGTAATCACGTATTAGGTGGTAGCGGTTTAACATCATTATTGATGATGGATATCCGTGAAAAACAAGGTTTAACTTATGGAATTTACAGTTACTTTGCACCTTCGTTCCTACATGGTCCATTTACGATCGGTTTATCCACTAAAAATGAAAGCGTTGATCATGCAATCAAAGCAACAATTCAAGGCACTAAAGACTTCATTAAAAACGGGCCTGATGATGAAGATCTCGAACGCGCTAAGAATAATTTGATCGGCAGTTCTATTTTAGGCATCAGTAGTAATAGTGGTTTAGCAGGTGCTTTATTAACAATTGCACAATATGATCTACCTTTGGATTACTATGATACTTACCCTGAAACCATTCGTGCAATTACAAAAGAAGAGATTCAGAAAGCATTCCAAAAGCATGTTCATCCTGATGATTTTGTGACTGTGATTGTGGGCGGCGAAGCACCATAATTTTTTATAAAATCAATAATAAAAGCTCCAATTTGGAGCTTTTGTTTATTAAAGCATGAATAAAATAAGTATTGCTTCTCTTATCACATTAAATTTGATAACTTCCCTGCCATATATTTCTTAATATTTCCCCATTAGGTGAAATATCAAATAACGGTTAAACATGAAGGAAAAAATATGCGTTTAAACAAATTTATCAGTGAATCTGGTAAAACATCTAGGCGTGGTGCAGATAAGCTCATTGAAGAAGGCCGTGTCAAAATCAATGGCAAAAAAGCTAAAATTGGTGATCAAGTCAATCCTGGTGACAAAGTCCTTGTGGATGGCGCTTTAATCGAAGAAGTCGCAAGTCCACAAAGCTTTGTTTATATTGCATTGAATAAACCAGTTGGCATCACAAGTACCACTGAGAAAAATGTGAAAGGCAATATCGTTGATTTCATGAATTATCCTACACGAATTTTCCACATTGGCCGCTTGGATAAAGATTCAGAAGGCTTAATCCTAATGACGGATGATGGTGATATTGTGAATGAGATATTGCGCTCTGAAAACAAACATGAAAAAGAGTACATCGTTTCAGTAGACCGCCCAATCAATGATGAATTTGTGCAAAAAATGTCTGCGGGCGTGAAAATCTTAGGCACTAAAACCTTGCCATGTAAAGTCAAACAGCTATCCAGCAATGAGTTCAATATTATTTTGATGCAAGGCTTGAATCGTCAGATTCGTAGAATGTGCGAAACCCTTGGTTATAATGTGACAAGCTTGAAACGATTGCGCATTATGAATATTGAACTCGGTAAATTACCTGTGGGCGAATGGCGCTATTTAACAGGTAAAGAACAAGATGAATTGTTTGAAGATCTTGGTTACGGAGTACAAACTACAAAGTGGACACCATAAAATAAATATTACTGAAAATAATTTACACATCAACATTTCGCTTATACAGCGAAATGTTGAAATAATCTTGTTAAACCTATTTAACTCGCAATTTTATGCATTACATATTCTAAAAATAAAACGATCAATCCATAACGAACCGCTTTACCTATAAATAAACAAATAATGCTAGGTAAAATTTTTAAGCGAAACCAACCCGCAGCCAATGGTAAAACATCACCAATCAATGGTACACCTGAAAACAATAAACTAAAGGAACCATATTTCTGGATTAAATATTTAGTTCTGGAGGAAAATTCTTTTTTATTCGGTAATTTATTACCTAATAAGAAAATCAGCGTACTACCTAAAGCATTAAAAATTGTCGCAGTTAACCATCCCGAAATCGCTAAATCGGTATGCTTGTGAATAAATACTGTCAATACAACCTCTAAGCTACCTGGTGCGATATTTGAAATAAAGCTAATGAACCCTAGAAAGACTAAAGCATCTAATGCTTCACTACTCATAATCTAATCCCTCCCCTGATTAAATAGTCATCCCATTGAACAATGAAAATCCTAACTCTAACAAACTTTAAGCTGAGATTTTAAAATTATTAATGCTCAGTTGGCTCAAAGCCTTTAATATTCATTCTCGGGATTGGTTTACCCAAAAGTTTTTCAATATCCTTCAATAATTCCAATTCTTCTGCACCACATAAAGAGATTGCTTCACCTTCAGCATCTGCGCGCCCTGTTCTACCAATACGATGTACATAATCTTCAGCTTGATCAGGTAGATCATAATTCACAACATAAGGTAGCTCTGCAATATCTAAACCACGCGCCACAATATCCGTTGCCAATAAGATACGAATATTCCCTGCTTTAAATTCTGATAATGCGCGCGTTCTCGCACCTTGACTTTTATTACCGTGAATCGCCAATGTCACAATGCCTTTTTTATTCAAATGCTCTGTTAAGCGATTCGTACCATGCTTTGTGCGACAGAATATTAAAACTTGTGACCAATTATTTTCCGTAATCAAATGCGCTAATAACTCACGTTTACGGCTTTTATCCACTAAATGCACATGCTGAGTGATTTGATCTGGCGTTGGCTTATAGCTTTCAATCTCGATAATTTCAGGCTTAAATAACAAACCTTCGGCAAGCTTTTTAATCTCTTTAGAAAAAGTCGCTGAAAATAATAAATTTTGTCGTCTTTTTGGCAACTTAGCCAAAACCTTTTTAATATCATGGATAAAGCCCATATCGAGCATTCGATCTGCTTCATCTAATACAAGATATTCAACATTCGATAAATCTACCGCATTTTTTTGCTCTAAATCCAATAATCGCCCTGGTGTTGCGATCAACACATCTACGCCGCCACGGAGTTTCATCATTTGGGGATTGATGCTCACACCGCCAAATACAGTCAATGTGCGCAATTTTAAATGTTTGCTGTAAGCCTCAACATTTTCACCAATTTGTGCAGCGAGTTCACGCGTTGGCGATAAAATCAAAGCACGAACGGGACGTTTCTTATGCTCTTTACTCGGTGTTTTTTGTGTCAATTGCTGCAAAATCGGCAGGGTGAAGCTGGCTGTTTTGCCTGTGCCTGTTTGTGCACAAGCCATAATATCTCGCCCTTTTAAGACAACAGGAATTGCCGCTTTTTGGATCGGTGTTGGCACTGCATAACCCACATCATTCAACGCTGTCAGTAATTCCTTGCATAAACCTAAATCATTAAAGGACATCAAAATTAAAACTCCACTGCCTGCATAAAATAAAGTGCATATGGTACAGGAATTTGTCTAAAAGTCTTTTTAAAAATCACGAGCTTTGATAAAAGTTGATGGTCAGAATTTATCAATTTATAATCGAAAAAGCATGAAAAATAACAACTGACCAAACTCTAAAGGAGTTTTATAGTGAACATCGTCATCATTGATACAGGATGCGCAAATCTTGCATCCGTACAGTACGCAGTGGAGCGCCTTGGCTATCCCGCAATCATCAGCGCAGATCCTCAAATATTTTCACAAGCAGATAGAGTTTTAGTACCTGGCGTTGGCACAGCAGAAGCAGCCATGGATAAATTAGCACAACGATCACTCATTGAACCCATTAAGTCTTTAACGCAACCTGTTTTAGGCATCTGTTTAGGCATGCAATTAATGGCAGCTTTAAGCGATGAAGGAAGCGAACCAATTCCACTTTTAAACATCATGGATGATGAAGTTAAAAAGATCGAATCAGGCAATTTACCAATGCCACATATGGGCTGGAACACTGTACACATTACAAAATCATCGCCTTTATTCAAAGGCATTGTAGATCCCTTTTATGCCTATTTTGTCCATAGTTATTGTTTGCCAATATCAGACAAAACTTTAGGCGAAACAGCTTATGGACAAACTTTCAGTAGTATTGTGCAAAAAAACAATTTCTACGGCATGCAATTTCACCCTGAACGCTCTAGTACAATTGGTGCACAACTATTACGCAACTTTATCGAAGAGGATTTAACATGCTAGCCAAACGAATCATTCCCTGTTTAGATGTTGCCAATGGTAGCGTTGTTAAAGGCGTACAATTTAGAAATCATGAAATTATCGGCGACATCATTCCATTGGCAGAAAAATATGCCAAAGCTGGCGCGGATGAACTGGTCTTTTATGACATCACAGCATCCTCCGATGGCCGCGTTGTGGGCAAAGATTGGGTCACAAAAGTTGCTCAAGTGATAGATATACCTTTCTGCGTTGCAGGTGGCATTAATACTATCGAAGATGCCCGCATCTTATTGGCCAATGGTGCTGATAAAATTTCCATCAACTCACCTGCTTTAAATAATCCTCAGCTCATTTCCGCATTAGCAAAAGAGTTTGGCGACCAATGCATTGTTGTCGGTATCGATAGCTGGTATGACGAAGCAAGTCATGATTATTGGGTTTATCAATACACAGGCGATGAGAAAAAAAGCATTAAAACATCCAAAAGAACCATCGATTGGGTTCAGGAAATCAGCATGCTGGGCGCTGGTGAAATTGTTCTCAATGTAATGAATAAAGATGGCGTTCGCTCTGGTTATGACATTGTTCAGCTCAAAAAAATTAGAGATATATGTGCTTTGCCATTAATCGCATCAGGTGGTGCTGGTAAAATGGAACATTTCAAAACAGTATTCCAAGAAGCCAAAGTAGATGGCGCATTGGCCGCCTCTGTGTTTCATAAAAACCTTATTGAAATCCAAGCTTTAAAACAATATTTACGACAAGAAAATATTGAAGTACGAATATAAATTAATATTTTTATATCAAAATATGCTCAAATAAAAAGCACCAATTGGTGCTTTAACTCGATCGTGGCAGTCAATATTGCAGTAAAGATTATCGATCCATCATTCAAAAACACGGATTTTTGGGCTCAATGAGTCGTAAAGGCAATTGCTATGACAATGCGCCAATCGAGAGTTTTTGGGGAACTTTAAAGAATGAGTTGGTGTATCACAACGATGACAAAACAAGAGTTGAAGCTAAAGCTGATATCACTCAGTATATTGAGCTTGAATACAATCAAACTAGGATTCAAAAAGGATTGGGTTGGATGTCGCCAAGACAGCTAGCAAATTTATACTATGAGCGTTATGCTGCATAATGAAAATCTCCCAAGTGAAAATATCTAGATTTGACAGCATAGGTCAAAATTGTATATGGTGTTCCATCTTCATTTTTAGCATCCCGAATATATTTATCATCTGTTATTTCTTCTGGGCTTGGGGCCTCTTTGCTTCCCCATAAATAAAGATTAATGATCTCTTCTATAGTTGGTATTGTTGTACTCATTTTATCCTCCTTGCTCATTAATTAGATAATATTTTTCCGCAATTACTCAAAGGAAAATAGCGATCACTTATTCCCGTATAATTTTTCATTGATTCAAAATCAAATACTCCTTTTAATCCATCTCTGAAATTACTCCTAGAATCATGAATTCCTGTTCTAAATTCATTAAATCGCAAATAACGACGCTCTAAGGGCTGACTCTCAGGTTCAACATGAGCCAAGTTAGATTTAAATCGAAGTAATTGTTTGTTTTTTTCAAACTCTATTTTTAATTTTTTAATTTTTTTCATGGATATAATCTCACAGCAATCATAAGGATAAAAATATCCAGATCCACCTAGATTATGAAATAAGGCAAAATCATTATTATTTTGTTTTAAGCTTTTAAAAAAAACTTTACTCTCCAACTCTTGCATATCAACTATTTTGATAATATCTAACATTTTTTTATTCCAAGAACGTTCCATTTTTTCTTTAAACTGAGGAATACTCATAGATTCTTTAATCATCCATATTTTACAATTTGCCGTATGGCTACAAGCATAACGCCATTTTGTATATTGTTCTTCTTGCCATTCTTGATGAAATTCAATTAAATTTAATATAGCTTCTTTATAAAGTTCATCATCACTTAATCGCTTTCCTGCTGCCCAGCAAAAACCTTCTGCTTCTTTTTTTTGATAGATAAAATAACCGAATCCACTTATTAAACTTAAAAAGACAATGATAACTGTTATTATTATTTTCCTATTACTCAATAAATCTTTCATTTTTCAATTCCCATTATTACAGTTCTCTCATACTCTCATCCACTTTCGTTTGAAGTGGGCTTAAGAAATAATCAATCACTCGACGTTCTCTGATCTTAATCTCAGCCATCACATTCATACCCGCTGTCAGCGGTATTTTCTTTTCATTGAGAATCTCCTAACTTATTTAAGTTAATATTAAATGAAAATTCTACTTTTGAATCAGGTTATTTTTAGGGGATTACCATAAAAGTTTATCAAAAAAATAAACCCCAAAAATAAATACGATAATCGCTAAAATAATATAGCCAGTGTTATTGGGCTTACTCATTATTTTCTCCTTTAATGATTAATTGTGGATTTTCTTCATAATATTTTTTAATACTTATCTCTATTTCTCTTTGAATTTTCACTATATTTTCTAACTCATTCTCTAATCTATTTAGATTTATCCAAAAATCATACATTACCGATAATCCATGTACTGAATCCTCAAAACCTTCCCTACAAAAACCATCATCTCCTCGACAAGAAAGAAAGAAATCTCTACCATCAATTAATCTATATTCTTCTTTATGACTTAAATATTTTATTGACCATATTCTATCTTCGTATCTTTCGATAAATTTGGTAAAACCTTTCTTTGGCAACGCCACTGTTTCAACAGTAAATACGCCTCTTGACTTAGGAATAATACGATCTAACTCTTCTTCTCTAAACTTATCTCTTCTTTCATCAACTTCTTCTTGTGTGCTTATAGAACTCTCGTAAGTTTTTATATAAACTCCATATTTTCGCACCAAGCTATCATCCGCAAACTTTAATTTAGGCGGTTTCCATTCAAGAACTTGGCTTGTATCTAGCTTTTGTGATTTTGGAGATAAAAGTTTATCAAAAAAATAAACCCCAAAAATAAATACGATAATCGCTAAAATAATATAACTAATGTTATTTTTCTTATTCATTTACAACTCCCTCATACTCTCATCCACCTTCGTTTGAAGGGGATAAGAAATAATCTATCACTCGACGTTCTCTGATCTTAATCTCAGCCGTTACATTCATCCCCGCTGTCAATGGTATTTTCTTCTCATTGATCATTAAAAAATCTTTGTCTAGTTTAATAATTGCTTGATACACCAATCCATAATCTTGGTGTTCAATTAGTATACAATGCATTGGTAGATACTTTAATCTGAGCGCAATCTTTTCACTATTCATAAAAAAACACCCATTATTCTAATTTTTCAAAAGAATAACAGGTGTTTTTAAACTGAACTTTAGTTCCAAACTTTATTGTTCAGGATGATACTTTATCGTTTGCTTACAAGAATTCATCATAAGCTATTGAAATTATTCGACTGTAACTGATTTTGCAAGATTTCTAGGTTGATCAACATCCGTGCCTTTCACACATGCAACGTGATATGAAAATAACTGCAATGCAATCGATACTAAAATTGGTGCTGTCATTTCTGGCATATCAGGCAATTCGATCTCATGGCCAAAGCCTATCTTTTGCTGAACTCGACGTTCTTTGAAGATATATAAGCGGCCATTACGTGCATTAATTTCTTCTAAATTCGCAATCATCTTATCTGTTAAAGCATTCTCAGTCACAACTGCGATCACTGGCATATGTTTATCCACTAAGGCCAATGGACCATGCTTCAATTCACCCGCAGGATAGCTTTCCGCATGTATATAAGAAATTTCTTTTAACTTCAAAGCACCTTCCATTGCAATAGGATACAAAATGCCGCGCGCAACAAATAATGCACTGGTGGATTCTGCAAATTCCTCACTCATTTTTTGGATTGTTTCATCCATCGCGAGCATTGCTTCAGAATAGAATGGCAATGATGTTAATGCTTCATTCATTGCAGGATGACTATGCTTAGATAAAACATCTGCCAATGTTAGCAATACAGTTAACTGTGTTGTGAATGCTTTGGTGGAAGCCACACCAATTTCACGACCTGCATGCGTTAAAATTGTCCAATTAGATTCACGAGTAATCGCGCTATCTGGACTATTGGTGATCGCTAAATAACCTAAAAATGGCTTTTGTTTTGCCAATTTTAAAGCCTCAATCGTATCTAATGTTTCACCCGATTGTGAAATAGAGATGAATAAAGTATTTTTTGGCGTAACACTTTCACGGTAGCGATATTCACTTGCGACTTCAACATGGCACGCAATGCCAATAGATTCAAACCAATATTTTGCAACCAAGCCCGCATGATAACTTGTACCACATGCGTTAATTTGCACAGCTTCAATCTTATCTACAATTGCTGTATCACAACCCATCAAAGTAGCTAAATCAGATTTTAAGCGACCTTGCAAAGTTTCACTCAATGCTTTTGGTTGCTCAAAAATTTCTTTTTGCATGTAATGTTTATACAAACCTTTATCGGCCGCATCATCCGTTGCATAAAGATTTTTAGTTGGACGTTTCACAGGATGACCTGCTTTATCCAAAATTTCTATCGATTCACGAGTTAAACGAACACAATCAAAATCTTCTAGGTAAATGAATGAATTAGTCACAGGTAGCAATGCAAATGGATCAGATGCGATGAAATTTTCACCCAAACCAACACCAATCACTAATGGCGTACCTTTACGAGCAGCCACTAATTCATCAGGCAAATTAGAATCAATCACAGCAATACTGAAAGCACCCTCCAAGCGCATCAGGGCTTTTTGCACAGTTGCATATAAAGTTTCTGAACTATTGCGCATAGAGTGGATTAAGTGAGCAATCACTTCGGTATCTGTTTCTGAAGAAAAGCTATAACGACCCGCCAACTCATCCTTCAATTCTTGATAGTTTTCAATAATGCCATTGTGAACCACTGCAATCGTCCCGCTCATATGAGGATGAGCATTACGTTCATGTGGAACGCCATGAGTTGCCCAGCGAGTATGCGCGATACCAAGTGGACCTTTTAAATCTGCTGCAATCACTTTTACTTCTAATGCAGCAACTTTACCTTGACTTCGTTCTCGAAATAGTTCGTGCTCATTGATAACAGCAATACCTGCTGAATCATATCCCCTGTACTCTAAGCGCTTCAATCCTGATAATAAAATAGGACTAACGTTACGCTCTGCAATTGCTCCAACTATTCCACACATCTACATTCCTTTTTACTTGTTATGAAATGAATATCACCCCCGCAGGAGTGATATTTAAATACATTAATTAACGGCTCTTACGAATTTTTAAGTGCTTACCTTTTGCATTCGCTAAGATCAACTTATCTGCTTGAACTTTTGTTTTTGGCTTTTCAACCGCATAAGGGTTTTCACCTGAACGGAAATCCAAGCGCACTGGCGTGCCCACTAATTTTAATTGCTCACGATAAGTATTCATCAAATAACGAATATAATCAGGCTTCACATGACTCACACGAGAGCCATGAATTACGATGCGAGGAGGGTTTTTCCCACCTTGGTGAGCATAACGTAATTTAGGCGCTAAACCTTGTGATACAGGTGGATGATGTCTATGAACAGCTGCTTCTAAGATATTAGAAAGCTCATTCGTTGTAAATTTACGCATTGCATTATCATAAGCAGCAATCGCCATTTTCAAAACTTTATCGACATTTGTACCATGTAAAGCAGAAATGAAGATCGGTTGTGTGAAATCAATGAATGCAAATTTACGCGTGAATTCAGTTTTGATCCACTCTCTTTCGTGATCAGGCAGATGATCCCATTTATTCACAGCCAATACTAAAGCACGGCCTGAATCCAATACATTACCTAATAACCCTGCATCTTGATCCGACAAGCCTTCGTGCGCATCAAATACGAATACAACAACATTAGATTTTTGCATCGCTTCAATACTTTTGATCACGCTGAATTTTTCGATCTTATCATCTACGCGACTACGGCGACGAATACCTGCTGTGTCGATTAGAATGAAGTCACGATCTTCTTTAGAGAATGGGATCTCTACAGCATCACGTGTTGTCCCAGCAACATCACTTGCCAACACTCGATCTTCACCCAAAATACGGTTGATCAAAGTAGATTTACCTGCATTAGGTCGACCCAATACAGCTAAACGGATTGGACCTTCATCCAATACTTCATCATCTTCGTATTCATCACCTTCATGGTCATAATCATCAAACTCATCTTCCTCGAATTCCAAGTCAGGATGACGAGCAAATGTCGAATGAACCAAATCTAAAATGCCGCGATTATGGGCTGCAGAAACAGCTATTGGATCACCCATGCCAAGTGCATAGAATGGCGCAACAGCCATATCTTCATCTTTGCCTTCCGCTTTATTCACAACAACGATCACAGGTTTGTTAGTACGACGAATTTGATCGGCAATTTCTTCATCATAACCTGTTAAATCACTACGTCCATCCACGATAAAGTAGATCAAATCAGCATCTTCAACTGCTTTCCAAACTTGGCCAGCAATCAAATTATCCATTTGATTATCATCATCACCAGATAAACCACCTGTATCCAAGATGATATAAGGTGTTTGTTCTGCACCCACTTTTCCCATGCCATAACGGCGATCGCGCGTTAAACCTGGTTGATCTGCAACCAAAGCATCGCGTGTACGAGTCAATGCGTTATATAAGGTAGATTTTCCTACATTAGGGCGCCCTACCAAAGCAATAATCGGTAAATCTTTCATAAATTAGATACTAATACGATAAACATTTCCAGAGTGATCCTGGAAAACCGCACTGCCAGCCAAAGCGAGAACATCGGGCATGAATCCCGATTTGCCTACTTTAGTTGAACCAAGTAATTGCCCACTATTCTTATCTAGAACGTGAACATATCCTTCGTTATCACCCACAACAATGCGTTCATTAATCAATACAGGACGCGTTAAGTGACGAGCAAACAATGCACTGCTCTCCCACTCTGCTTTCCCATCACGTTTTGATAATGCACCAATATTGCCATTTTCATAAGCAACATATAGTCGTGATGCATCTACTGTTAATCCAGAATAAACACCTGATTTGGTTTCCCAAAGTTTACGTGCATTCTGTAAAGATACTGCCGCTACACCTGTACGCGCAACAGGAATATAAGCAACATTATTATCAATGACTGGTTCAGCATCAATATCAGCTAAACGAGCCATTTCTGTGCCACCACGAGGATTACTAACTTTTTGTCCCCAAATCACAGCCCCTGTTTCAGCATTCAAATAGCCGATTAAACCTAGATCTGTTGGCACTAATAAATTTTGACCTACAACAACTGGTGCTGCACCACCTCGCAAGCTAACTTCTGGCACTTGTACCATATATGCCCAAGATTTTTCGCCTGTTTGAGCATCAAATGTTTCAACTGCACCACCAATCGTACGAATGATCACACGAGAATTCGCAATCACTGGAGATGTCGTCGGTGCACCATATAATTTAGCACTCCATACTTTAGAACCATTAGCCGAAGACAATGCAACAAGCTCACCTGATTTAGTTCCCACAAACACTAAATTACCATTGCTTGCAACGCCTGTATAAAGCTCATCAACTTTAGTTGACCAGCCTTTTTTACCGCTAGCTGCATCAATGGATGAAACTGTACCATTAGCATTTGCTACATAAAGTGAACTCACATTATTAGCAATGTTAAAACGCAAACCAGTATCTGCTGAATTACCTAATCCAGATACAGACCAAACTGTTCTTACTAATCCTTGATTAGCAGAAGCATCGATCGGTGCAGGTGTCGGTGCATTTGTCTCACCCACAAAAAAACCAGAGCAACCTGTCACAGCTAAAGTTGCCACTAATACAGCTGAAATCTTTAATTTATTCATACATTATCCTTCAATTGTAATCTTATGACCCAGCCATTACGCTCCGGTTGATAATTGATTAATTTTTCTTTGAATCATAGGTGATTGTAAAATCTCAAATGCTTCCGTATAAACAGTTTTAGCATTATCAAAGCGACCTTCTTTAACGTAGATATCACCTTGTAAGGATTTCACTAAACCTGTATAGCTTTTCGTAGTGATTTGATTCAATTCCGCCATTGATGCAACATAATCATCACTTTCATACAAAGCAACAGCTAAACGATAACGATATAAATCTTTCATCACAGGATCTTTCACATTAGCCACTTGGCCTTGTAGATCAGCGATTGCACCTTTTAAATCATTATCATTGACTTGGAACGCAGCTTTTTGCAACATTGCTAAATCCTTAAAACCCTCAGATTTAGCATCATTCATTACAGCAGCAATTGCTTTTTCATCCAATTTACCTGTTTCCAAAGATTGCTCGAATAAGTAATAATTCAGAGCTTGCTCGGATAAACGATTATTTTTTTGACCTTTATAATAATCCCAACCAATAATCCCGCCAATAATCAATGCCAAAGCTAGAAAAATCCAAACGCCATTCGACTTTAACCAATCAACGAGTGCTTCTGCACGCTGTTCATCTGTTTCAAACTGATTCAAACTCATCTCATTACCTTTTATTTAATATTCTTTAGCCAATCTACTAATTCAGATAAAGCGATCTCTTGTTGCTCACCACTTTCTCGTAAATTCTTAATGATTGCGATATTGTTGTTTAATTCATTTTCACCGATAATCATGGCAAATCTTGCACCGCTTTGATCTGCTTTCTTCATCTGTGATTTCATTCCTGATTCACCTAATACTGTAGATACCAAATAATCAGGATAAGCTGTGCGAATTTTTTCCATCAAAGATAAGCCTGCTTTTTTTGCATCATTACCCAACAAAACAGCCACTAGATCAGAGTGTTGAGCATTTTCCATTTCTTTAACTTCTTCACACAATAAGTATAAACGTTCCATACCTAAACCGAAGCCGATCGCTGGTGTTTTATGTCCACCTAACTCTTCAACCATTCGATCATAACGGCCGCCACCACAAATTGTTGCTTGCGCACCCAGTTTATTAGTTGTCCACTCAAATACTGTGCGCGTATAGTAATCCATACCACGAACAATGCGATGATTAATCACATATTGAATGCCCAATTCATCCAAGTATGCACATAACTTTTTAAAATGTTCTGCCGATTCTTCCGTTAAATGATCCAATAATGTTGGTGCTTGATTCAATAAATCTTGCATCGCAGGATTTTTAGAATCCAAAATACGCAATGGATTTGTTTTTAATCGACGCAAACTATCTTCATCCAATAATTCAATATTATCTTCAAAATATTTCACGATCACTTCACGATAACGTTGACGACACTCTTCTGTTCCCATTGAGTTCAACTCTAAAGTCACATACTCAGAAACACCTAATTTTTGCCATAAACGATTAATCATTGCTAAGATTTCAGCATCAACATCTGGTGATTCGATGCCAAATACTTCGATATCCGCCTGATTAAACTGACGATAACGACCATGTTGCGGTTTGTCATAACGGAAAACCGAACCAATTTGCCATACTTTTTGTACTTGATTGTAAAATAAGCCATGCTGAATGCCCGAACGAACGATGCCTGCTGTTAACTCAGGACGCAAAGCCAAGCTTGTTTTTTCATCGCTGTCAGAAAAAACATACATCTCTTTTTCAACAATATCTGTCACTTCACCCAAAGAACGTGTAAATAATCTTGTTTCTTCTACGATTGGAGTGCGAATTTCACGATATCCATACTGCGCAAACAAATGTCGTAACATACCTTCAATGTATTGCCATTTTGCAGTTTGGGTTGGTAAAGCATCGTGCATCCCTTTCACAGATTGAATCTTTTGACTCATGACTTAATTCTCTTCCTTAGGCTCTAATTTAATTTTTGAAACTGTTGTTCTCGCAGTTGGGCGATAAATTTTTTCATCTACCACTTCACCATTGAACGTTAATTTATCAATGCTTTGAGCATTGCCAATATGCAATGAGAAAGGTGCTTCTCCCTCAATATGATATGTAGCATTTGCAGGTAAAACTTCGTTCATTAATATTTTCTTATTTTTATCTCGAATTTGAACCCAACATTCAGCATTATTCAAAGTCATAGATAATGCAGAAATGCCTTCAGGCAACTCAGAAATCTTCTGCGTTTCATCAGGTAAATTCTCAGTTGCTTGCTGATCATTCTCTACAGATGACAAGGTTAATGCACCATCACGAATAATCTGCTCCACCTCAAACTCTGACAAAGCTGACTTTGTATCCATGCTCGGTATAACACTAGAAACCACAGAATTAACAGTTTCCTTATTCATTGCAATCATTGGAGATTTTGCATCTGTTGCGACTAACTCTTGATCTGAAAAATCAATCGGTTCTAAATCTTGCTGATCATTCATTTCAGATGATGAATTATGTTGATAGTTAATAATTTTGTCAGGCGTAGGTTTAATATGAAAAATATCTGCAACCTTTTCACCATACACAAAATACACAACAATCCCTGCGCCTAACAATGCGAACAAAATCACTGAATACCATTTAAAGAATGATCGATGAACCATTCTTTTATCTTCATTCAATTGCGCTCGGATTAAACTTTCACTTTTTTCATCCTTAAACGGATCCATCAATTGTGCTAACAAGGATTCAATTTCATCACGATCGATTTTTAAATAATCGGCATACTTTCTCACGTAATTTTTGATATACAAAAGTGAACCTAGTCGATCAAACCGACCATCTTCTAAATCTTGTAAGACCTGAACACGAATTGAGAGCACTCTAGATGCGTCTTGCAAAGATGCTTGACGATTTTCTCTAGCATCTTTTAGTTTCTGGGTTAATTCATCTTTGATCATATCAACTCTTCAGTTATTGTCGTTGCCCTTGGTGCATTGCAATCACATTTTCATATTTATTAATTTCTGCTTGATTGCGTGCTTTCTTAGCAGCATTTAAACCTAAATAAACGCTGGCAGGCTCATAACCATAAACATCATGATAACGATCTAAAGCTGGAAATACTTCATTTGGTCGATTCAGCTCATTAGCTGCAATCGCTTTAAAATAATAAGTATCAGCATAGTTTGGATTAGCCGCAATTGCACGATCAGCATATTCATTGCCCTTCACGGCATTTTTATGCACCAAGTAACAGGCTGCTGCCGCACTATTCATACCAGCTTTCAATTCTGACATTGCATTGTCTGCAATTTGCGCCAGTTTTGCAGGTGCAGCCTTATCATAAGCACCACACTGAATCATACCGTAATGTTTAATAGCCATGCGATCCATGGGATTAATAGAGATTGCTTTAGAGTAATAAGCTAAAGCATCACTTTGTTTACCTTGGCGTTCTTGAGCAACACCAAGCATGACATAAAGCTCAGAAAATTTTGGGTATTTCTTTGTTAAGGATAGCAATTTTTCATTGGCCACTTGATATTCGCCACGACCAATATAATCAACGCCCATTTGATAAGTTAGTTTATCCGCTTCTGGCAATTCTTCTGCAGTCATCGATGGTGATGAACGCATAGAAGTACTTGTACCTTGAGTGGTTGTACATGCTAACAATGTAGATGAAAGCAATAACACCGCTAAATACCGCATACTCTACCCCTTTCTAATTTTTTGTTAATCTAATGCCTTGTGATTGTATCAAGAATTTTCCGTTTTTGTGCGCTTAGTTCGATCTTTCACACGACCAGCCAACTGCCCACATGCTGCATCAATATCTTCCCCTCTTGTTTTACGAATTGTTGTGACAACGCCTTGTCTTTGCAAGATCTCTTTGAATCGATTGATACGATTCATCGATGAGCATTCATAACCTGAGTTAGGGAATGGGTTAAAAGGAATTAGATTCACTTTACCTGGAATATCTTTGATCAATTTTGCCAGCGCAAAAGCATCTTCTTCTTTGTCATTCACATCTTTCAACATAACATATTCCCATGTGATTTTGCGATATGCTGATGAATCAGTGATGTAGTTTTTACATGCTTCTAGCAATTGTGCTAACGGATATTTCTTATTAATTGGCACAATCTCATCACGCAACGTATCATAAGGTGCATGCAATGAAATGGCTAAAGATACATCTGAAACTTCTTTCAAACGGTACAATGCAGGTACAACACCCGATGTACTCAATGTCACGCGACGTTTAGATAAGCCAAAACCATAATCATTCAACATGATATCTATAGCTTGCGTAACATTTGTAAAATTCAACAATGGTTCGCCCATCCCCATTAATACAACATTGGTTACACGACGATTTTGACTTTGCTGAGTGTCATTCTCATATTCGCCCAACAGCTTTTTAGCGAGCATCACCTGCCCTACAATTTCTGCTGTGCTTAAATTTCTATTAAAACCTTGGCGCGCAGTTGAGCAGAAAGTACATTCCAATGCACAACCTACTTGCGATGAAACACACAAAGTTCCGCGATCATCTTCTGGAATGAATACCATTTCGATCGCATTACCTGGTTCTAATTGAATCAGCCATTTATGAGTACCATCACTGGATGGCTGATCCAACAAAACTTTAGGTAAATCAAAAACAAGTCGTGACTTTAATTTCTCACGTGTTTTCTTTGAAATATCCGTCATATCATCGATAGACTCAGCGCCTTTATGATAGACCCATTTCATAATCTGCATGGCACGATAAGGCTTCTCGCCAATCTCTTCACAGAGTTCGAGCATTGCTTGATAAGTTAAACCATACAAATTTTTTTCCACTACATTACTCACGACTTGATTCACTTTTACTTAAAATTAACGATCACAGATTTTTACTGGTGCAACTGCATTTGCGCCGAAGAAATATTCGATTTCTACAGCAGCTGTTTCTGGCGCATCAGAACCATGAACAGCATTTGCATCGATGCTATCAGCGAAATCAGCACGGATTGTACCAGCTGCTGCTTCTTTAGGGTTTGTTGCACCCATGATTTCACGGTGCTTAGCGATTGCGTTTTCGCCTTCCAATACTTGCATCATTACTGGACCAGAAACCATGAACTGTACTAAATCATTAAAGAAAGGACGCTCTTTGTGTACAGCGTAGAAACCTTCAGCTTCTGCTTGAGTTAAATGAACCATTTTAGCAGCAACGATTTTGAAACCTGCTTTTTCAAAACGAGTGTAGATTTCGCCGATTACATTTTTTGCAACTGCGTCTGGTTTGATGATAGAGAAAGTACGTTCAATAGCCATTAAATACTCCTTAAAGCTTAACGATAGCTAAACAAATAAATTGATATATGTTTTCATGATAAAAACCGAGAAATTCTACCATAAAAAAGTGCTATCTCTTAATAATCCTCTAAATTATTTATTTCATTATGCTCATGATATGATGAGGACTTGTTTAATCAGATACTATTCAATTCTTAAATATGTCCATGCTATCAACTTTAAATTCAGCACAATACGATGCTGTCACTGCACCTTTAGGCCCTATTCGCGTACTTGCGGGGGCAGGTTCTGGAAAAACGCGCGTATTAGTCGCAAGGATCGCATGGCTATTAGAGACAGAACAAACAACTCCTTATGGCATTCTAGCAGTGACATTCACTAATAAAGCTGCTTTAGAAATGCGTACTAGATTAGAATCTTCCCTCAAACGCCCTTTGCGCAATTTATGGTTAGGTACATTCCATTCTTTATGCCACCGCTTACTTCGTTTACATCACGTAGATGCAAAACTAGATCAAAACTTTCAGATCATGGACAGTGATGATCAGTTGAGGTTATGTAAGCGCTTGCTGCGTGAACGTGGCATTGATGAAAAACTTGTGAGCCCAAAAGCCTTGCAAGGTTTCATTGGTCATCACAAAGATGAAGGCAGAAGAGCGAGCCACATTGAAACAAGACCCAACCAAGCACATAACACAATGATCGAGCTGTATGCACAGTATCAAGCCATTTGTGATCAATCAAGCCTGGTGGATTTCTCTGAAATTTTATTACGAACGTTGGAAATGTTCCGTGATCAACCAGAATTATTAAAGCACTATCAAGAGCGCTTTCAATTCGTGTTAGTGGATGAATTCCAAGATACCAACAGTATTCAATACGCTTGGTTAAGAATGCTCAGTGGCAAACATCAACAAATTTTTGTTGTAGGTGATGATGATCAATCCATTTATGGTTGGCGAGGCGCTCGTGTTGAAAACATTTTAAATTTTGATCAAGATTTCCCTAATAGCACAACAGTTCGCTTAGAACAAAACTATCGCTCCACTTCAACAATTCTCGATGCTGCCAATAGCGTGATTGAAAAAAACAGCGAGCGTTTACCCAAAAAACTTTGGACAGAGAATAATGATGATTCCCTCATCACACAATATAGTGCGATGGATGCCTATGAAGAAGCACAATTCGTGATCAGCAAAATCAAAGATGCTATTGATAACGGTATTGCTCGTAAAGAACAAGCAATATTATATCGATCGAATGCACAATCCCGTATTTTTGAAGAAGTTTTATTGCGCGCAAACATTCCTTATCGCATTTATGGCGGTTTACGATTCTTCGATCGCATGGAGATTAAAGACATCACGAGTTATTTGCGATTAATTGTCAATCCTAACGATGACATCTCTTTTGAACGCGCGATTTCAACACCCGCAAAAGGCATCGGCGCTGCAACTGTTGAAAAAATTCGTCTAGAAGCCATGCAATCGGAAGTTTCACTGTGGGATGCAATGAATAACATCCTAGAAAGTCAAAGTTTAGCCAAACGCTCACACAATGCATTGATGGGCTTTAGATTACTCATCACAGATTTATTATGTGCGCTTGATGATGTCACTTTAGATCAATTCATTCAAGATGTGATCACAAAAGTAGAATTAGAAGCACATTATAAGAAAGAACCCATGGGCCGCGGTGAAGATCGCATTGAAAACTTAAACGAATTCATCTCTGCAAGCCGCCAATTTGTGGAAGATTACAATAATGAACCAGGCGCCCCACCGTTAACTGCACATGGTTATTTAACGGAATTCCTTGGGCAAATTACATTGGATTCCGCCGTCAATGCAGATACTGATAACGATGATAAAATTCAACTCATGACTTTGCACAGCTCCAAAGGCTTAGAATTTGATCATGTGTATCTCGTTGGAATGGATGATGGTTTATTCCCGAGTGAAAACTCTATGAATGATCCCGCTCGCTTAGAAGAAGAACGACGATTGGCTTATGTTGGCATTACCCGCGCAAAGCAACAACTAACAATCACAACCGCTGCATCTCGTATGATTCACGGCAAAACAGTCTACTTAGCACCATCATGTTTTATTCGAGACATTCCTTTGCATTTAATCAAAGCACAAGGCCAAAAAGTTGCCATTTCTAAACCAATGACCGCGCGCAACTATGGACAATCTGGTTCATCTCAAGATCAATCTATGAAAGGATTTTCTCTTGGTCAGTTGGTTTCTCATCCTGTGTTTGCAGAGGGCGTCATCACTAATTTTGAAGGCGTTGGTGATCATGCTCGTGTTACCGTTAATTTTAAACAAGCTGGCTCTAAAACATTAGTTTTAGCTTATGCAAAATTAACGATTATTTAATAAAAACGAACAAACTCGGGTAAATATAATGTAAAGATTCATTAATCAATATTATTTTTAGATTATAATTCAACGATGATTCATCTTTCAACAAGGTATAAATTTTGAAAAAAAGTTTCATCGTTGCGTTTTTCATCTCTTTTTTCACATTCATATCTACAAGTTATGCTCAAGTGGATTTCAACTGTAAAAAGAAAGAAGATAACTTAAAAATCCAACTACGCTACGCAGAACAACATGGCAATATTCAACGTGCTGAAAATCTAAAACGCGCCCTGATCAATGTCCGCGAGCATTGTGGGCAATCAAGCTATATAGAAGATCCAGCTTTACAGTTAGATGATGAGCTTTACAAAAAGACTCTCAATGAAAAAATCATCAAACAGCAAGCCAAAGTTGCAGCTGCTGAAAAAGAGCTCATGCAAGCAAAGTTATCTGACAAAATTAAAAAAATTCGTGAAAAAACCGAAAAATTACAAGAACGCCAAATAAAACTAGAAGCGTATCAAAAGGAACTACAAACATTGCCATAATCTTACATTATATGAATCATCATAAAGAACAATAAATAAAAATTAACTATAAATATTTAAAAATGCTCTTTATAATCGCCTAATTTTTATCCTTTGGAAATTTTATGGCAAGCCCAAGTTTATTAGCATTATTAGATGATATTACAGCAGTGTTGGATGATGTTGCATCCATGACTAAACTCGCCACAAAAAAAACAGCAGGCGTATTAACCGATGACTTAGCCGTCAATGCTCAACAAGTTGTGGGCGTGCAAGCAAGCCGAGAAATCCCTGTTGTTTGGTCTGTTGCAAAAGGCTCTTTCATTAATAAATTATTGATCATTCCCGCTGCATTATTAATTAATGCATTTGCACCTTGGTTAATGGTGGTTTTATTAGTAATGGGCGGCGCTTATTTGTGTTTTGAAGGTGCAGAGAAAATTCACCATACTTTATTTCATAAAAATGATCATAAACAAAAGTCTTTAATTACAGAAGAAGGCGAAGCCATTACGGATGAAATGATCAAAAAAATGGAAAAAGATAAAATTAAAGGTGCGATTCGCACAGACTTTATTTTATCCGCAGAAATCATCGTCATCACGCTGCACACTGTTGCAGAATACTCATTAACCACACAGATTATGACGTTATTAAGTATCGCTATTTTAATCACTATTGGTGTTTATGGTTTAGTGGCTGGCATTATTAAAATGGACGATTTAGGCTATTGGATGATGAAAAATGCCAAAGCCGCAAGCTTAAAAGCTAAAACTGGTTTAATGCTCATCAATGCTGCACCTTACTTAATGAAAATTTTAGGCTTCGTAGGCACTGTTGCCATGTTTTTAGTGGGCGGCGGCATTATCATTGGTGAAATCCCACAATTAATCGCGTTACAAAATAACTGGATCACAATGCTTAATGACTCATTTTTCAAACATTTTGTTGGCATTACCTATAGTTTTATCCTTGGATTAATCGTGGGCTATATCGTATTAGCAGGCCATGCTATTTACGTTAAAACATTTAAAAAAGCGCACTAAGCATTGCGAATAACACGTACAATACAATGAACACAATGAGGATTCTCGAGCAAGTCGCTCCTGAATCCTTTTTTGATGAACTTCTGAGCAAAATTCAGATGTCAAAGATTGTAAATGAGCCGTAAAACTTAGAAAAGCCATTATTCATTCTAAAACAAGAGTGATATATTTAGCGCCATGGAATGATTACTCATAAAAATACATTAGGAGATTCAAATGAAAAAGCTTGCCATAGCAACTTTTATGATTTTAAGTTTATCAACTGCTTCTGCACAATATTTAGGCCCTCAAGGCGAACAAAACATTAATCAAGGTGGCTACAGCGGTCCTTCTTTAAGCCAATCCATCACAACAGTTGAAGAAGCAAAAACATTGCGTGATGATGCTTATGTCAAAATGCGCGGTAAAATCACCAAACATTCACATAAAGACAAATATATTTTCAGTGATAACACAGGCGACATCACAATTGAGATTGATAAAGATAAATGGCGCGGTCTAACAGTTTCAGAAAAAGATTTAATCGAAATCGTTGGTGAAGTTGATAAAGACTGGAATTCTGTAGAAATCGATGTTGATTACATCACAAAAGTTCAATAATTGATATTTCCCCAAAATAACAATTTTCATAGCCCGTACTCATCCCCTCCCCGAAAGTGAGTACGGTTTTTTTACCTATCATTCCACTGATTGAATTTTAATAATCTTGGAAAACACTTTTCCCTGATCCATTGTTGTTGATATTTCATCATCGACTTGTAGATCATGTATAGAATCAATGGCCAACTCTTCCTGATCTTTCATAATTTGCGTCACTGAATAACCACGCGCCAATACTTTTAATGGGCTTAAACTATCCAATAACGATGCTTTTTGTTGAAAATTATTTTCTAACTGCTGATATTGCCCTAACATCGTTTTATTCAACAATATCGCTGAACGGGATAACTGCTCTGTTAATTGCATTTGCTTTCGTTGCAGTAAGCCAACTTGTAAGCGTTTTTCCAAATTTTGAAACGTAGCAACATGCTTTTGGTGAATATGATGCATCAATGATTGTAATTTTTCAGATTGAGCATCCAAAGCTGTTTGTTTTTCTTTGATTTTTTGCAATGGATGAAGGTAAGATAATTTCACCATTCGCTCTTTCAATGCTTTTTCTTGCAGTGCAATCACATTCCGCATCAATTGTGCAAACTGATACTCATGGCGATCCAAAGTTTGTATGATCTCTTGCTGAGAAATGCTCGATAATTTTGCTGCTGCTGTCGGCGTTGGCGCTCGTAAATCTGCCACAAAATCGGATAATGTTGTATCTGTTTCATGTCCAATGCCTGTAATCACAGGAATGATGGAAGCAAAAATTGCCCGCACAACGCGCTCATCATTGAAGCACCATAAATCCTCAATGCTGCCACCGCCACGAACCACCAAAACCACATCACAATTGGCTTCATAATTTGCTCTTTCAATCGCCTTAACAATTTGTGGCGCAGCTTCATCACCTTGCACTAAAGTTGGATAAACTTCATAAGGAATATCAGGGCGATGATCTTTCAATACTTTTAACACATCCTGAAGTGCTGCCGCATTCGGTGATGTCACAATCCCTATTTTTTGGGGATATTGTGCTATCAATTTTTTATGCTCAAGGTTAAATAAACCTTCTTTTTGTAATTTTTCCCTCAATTGCTCAAAAGCTAAATACAAATTTCCGCGCCCCAATGGCGCTAAGCGATTAATCACCAATTGATAATCGCCGCGTGGCACATACAGAGATAGTTTGCCTTGAATTTCTACCTTTGCACCATTCTCTATAAAATCATTAAAGCTCATGGCATTACTGCGCCAAGCGACACAACGAATCATAGAATTTGCATCTTTCAAATTAAAGTAAATATGCCCAGATTGCGCACGAATCACATTGGAAATTTCGCCTTCCACTAAACAATGAAAAAATGAGTCTTCCAATTGAAATTTAATCTGATGATTCAATTCACTGACACTTAAATACTTCATATCTTTGAGCACAATTAATCTTCCTTCTTAGCCGCTTCCCATAAATGATCCATCTCTTCCAAGGTTGCTTCTGTCATTGGTTTATCGAGATGTTTTTCAATGTACTGAAAACGCTTTTTGAATTTCACATTGGTTTCTGTGATGGCAGTTTCAGGATCAATCTCACAGTGCCTTGCCAAATTCACCACAGCAAATAGCAAATCCCCAATCTCTTTTTGGAGCTTTTCTTGATGATTATTTGCCAATTCTGCTTTAACTTCTTCTAACTCTTCTTCAATTTTATCTAAAATTGGTTCAGGCTCGCCCCAATCAAACCCAACTTTTGCAGCTTTTGCTTGTAAACTATTGGCAACAGTCAAGCCTGATAATGAAGCTTTCACGCCATCTAAATAACTTTGCTGCTCACCTTTAGCCTTTTTCTCCTCTAACTTAATTGCGTGCCAAGCAGCTTTTTGCTCTGCTTCATCTGCATAAACAACACCATCAAAAACATGAGGATGACGACGCAACATTTTATCATTCACACTTTTGACAACATCATTAAAATTAAAACGACCTTCTTCTTGCGCAATTTGTGAATGTAGAACAATTTGTAATAACAAATCACCCAACTCATCTTTTAATGCATCGCTATTATCTTGCACAATTGCCTCAACAACTTCGGCACTCTCTTCATTTAAAAAAGGAATCAAACTTCTATGCGTCTGTTTTCGATCCCAAGGACAACCTTCTGGCGATCTTAATGTTGCAACAGTTTTCAAAAATTCATTCATCATGGATAATCTTTCAGATAGCTAGCAAAAGCTCATTATACGATATCCTTAATAAATATTACCCTCGAAATTCCTGATAAAGTTCGTATAATGAATCATTTCCGCAAGACGTTATTCATAACACTTCAATATAATGACAGACATTAACAGCATATTTTCTGAAGGTGGCGAGCTTTGCCAAGCTTTGTCACACTATTCTCCGCGCGATGCTCAAATAGAAATGGCAGAAGCCGTTCAACGTGCGATAGAAGATCACGAAACTGTCATCATTGAAGCAGGCACAGGCACAGGCAAAACATTTGCCTACTTAATCCCTGCATTGTTATCAGGTAAAAAAGTGATTGTTTCCACAGGCACAAAACACTTGCAAGATCAGTTATATGATAAAGATCTGCCATTACTCAAAAAGATATTTAAATATAAGCCTGTCACAACGGCTTTATTGAAAGGTCGAAGCAACTATTTATGCTTATATCGCATCAAAACTTTGCGCCAACGCGGTCGATTTGAAAATAAAAAACAAGTGGATGATTTCTACCGCATCGAGCGTTATGCAGGGCAAGATGAAACGGGTGATATTACAAAATTAGAGAATTTCCAAGATTCCACATTGGCAAGCCATGTAACTTCTACAACGGAAAACTGCCTACACACAGAATGTCCTGATTATGAAGAATGTTTCATTTTCAAAGCACGTAAAAAAGCAATGGATGCAGATATTATCGTCATCAATCACCATTTATTCTGTGCGGATCTATCTTTAAAACAAGAAGGCTTTGGTGAACTATTACCAGAAGCCGATAGCATCATTATTGATGAGGCGCATCAATTGGCCGAAACAGCTGGTTTATTCTTCAGCGAGCAAATTGGCACAAAAATGTTCTCCGATTGGTTAGAGGATTTTAATCGCCTTTTAGCTTTGGAAGCGAAAGATTTTTCAAGCCATGATTCAATCTCTTCCAGCATCATTGAAAATATGATTGAATTGCGTAAATTACTCCCCGAAGGGACGAAACGCTACGCTTTATCTGAGTTTTATCAAGATCCAAAAATTGCAGATCAATTGGCTCACATTGCTGATCAATTATTAGAATTGGTTGTGTTAACAAAACCACTGATCATTCGCTCCAAAACATTGGCTCAAATTGTCGAGCGATTACAAGAACTGCAAGAATTATGGACGAAAATCACAGTCACATCACAAGAAAATCCCGATGATAATACCGTGGTTTGGCTAGAAACATATGTGCATCATTTAACAATCTGTGCAACGCCGTTAGATATTTCAGAAATTTTCCAAAAAAATAGTAAAGGCTTAAAAGCAGGTTGGGTTTTCACATCTGCAACGCTCGCTGTGAATGGTAAATTTGCTTATTTCTGTGCGCCACTCGGATTATCCGATGATAATACGCTCTGTTTAAAAAGCCCCTTCAACTATAAAAGCAATGCGCTTTTTTATCACCCACCTGAACTACCTGAACCTAATCATCCAACTTATATTGCAAAATTCATCACAGCCATGTTGCCTGTCATTACAGAAGCAAAAGGCAGAACTTTTATTCTATTTACAAGCTATCGCGCCTTAAATGAAGCAGCAGCCATTTTGAAAAAGTCTCTGAGTTATCCATTATTCATTCAAGGTGATGCACCTAAAATCACATTGATTGATCAATTTAGAGAATCTGGCAATGGTGTTTTATTAGGCACAACTAGCTTCTGGGAAGGCGTAGATGTTCGCGGTGAAGCATTATCCTGCGTCATCATCGAAAAGCTGCCCTTTGCATCACCTGGTGATCCTATTGAGCAAGCTAAAATTGATTTGATCAATAAAAAAGGCATGAATGCATTCATCCATTATCAATTACCCAAATCCATCATTACTTTAAAGCAAGGTATTGGCCGATTGATCCGCGATCCTAATGATTATGGCTTATTAGTCATTGCCGATCCAAGATTAATCACCAAAACATATGGCAAACAATTTTTAAGTAGCCTGCCTGAAATGGCTAAAACTCAAAAATTTGAACGTGTTCAGAAGTTTTTTGAATATGTTGAGAAAAAACGCTTAGAATAAGCCAAATATTATTGAAGGACTTTTAAGGACTTTTT
>NZ_CP168033.1:0-39414 GCF_056716055.1 Wohlfahrtiimonas sp. XWW7
ATGCTAACTCACAAAGTCATCACTAATACAAACTCTGTAGGTTCTGCCGTTGCGTACTATGTTGATAGTCGAGACGATTACTACCTTGAAAATATTGATAGTACAAAGTGGCTCGGTAAAGGTTCTGAAGAACTTGGGCTAAGTGGTACAGTTGATCGTGATGACTTTGGAAGTTTGTTATTGGGCAAATTTGAAAATCAACAATTACATAAATCTTCTCGTGAAGATCAAGTAAAGAGGCTTGCGGTTGATCTTACATTTTCAGCCCCAAAAAGCGTATCTATTCAAGCATTAGTTGGAAAAGATATACAAATGATCGAAGCCCATGAAAAGGCTCTTGAACGTGCATTAAAAGAGGTCGAAAACTTTGCTTATGCGCGTAAAACTGTAAACGGAAAAACCGTGTTAGAAAAAACGGATAACCTCGTTATTGCTACACACAGACATGAAACCAATAGAGAATCAGACCCGCAACTACATACCCATGCAATCGTCATGAACGCAACAAAACGCGCTGATGGATCGTGGCGAGCATTAAAGAATGATGAAATCATCAAAAACACCAAATATTTAGGCATGATTTATCGCAATGAACTCGCAAAAGAACTAACGATGCGCGGATATGAACTGCGCCAGGAGAAAGGCGGTTTTTTTGAATTAGCGAATATTTCACGCAAGCAAATTGAGGGCTTTTCTAATCGAAATGCTCAAATCGAAAAATATTTAGAATCACAAAACCTAACAAGGGAAACAGCCAGTGCAGGGAAGAAGCAAATAGCAAATTTAGCTACGCGTAAATCTAAAGACCATTCATTATCCCGCGAAGATATTGCAAAAGTATGGGAAAAGACCGCCAAAGATTTAAAGATTGAATTTAGCAATTCAGTTGAAACTAAAAGTGCTTTTCAAAAAAATAATCCACTGATCAAAGAACAAAAAGAATTATCTAATGAATTGATTGCTCAAAGAGCAGTCAATTACTCAATCAATCACCTCAATGAACGTAGTAGTGTTTTATCTCATAAAGAGGTTTTAGAGCACGCGATTAATTTTAATCTTGGCTCTGCTACTGAAGAGAGTATCAATAAAGAAATTGTTAACCAATTAAATAGCAAAAAATTAATAGCGCAAGAACCGCTCTACAAGGTCATAGATGCACGAAATGAAACTGCGATGACTAAATCTCAATGGATTGATAAATTGATCAAGGATCACGCTTACAGTGAATCTAAAGCGAATAAAGCTTTTAATACTTCATTGGACAAAGGACGTTTTCAAAAATTACCGACAAAATATGTTACGCAGCGAACTATGAAAAGTGAGTTAAACATACTCAAAATGGAAGAGCAGGGCAGACAAAAAGCTAATCCAATTATGAGCAAAATAACGCTTCAGCAAAAACTCGCAACCAAATCGCTAAACTCAACACAAAAGAAAAGCGTTGAAACTATCCTAACAACCACTAATCAATATATTGGTATTCAAGGTAAAGCAGGTACGGGCAAAAGCTACATGCTTCAAACAGCAATACCAATGTTAGAAGAGAACGGCTATAAAATTAAAGCGCTTGCCCCATACGCTTCACAGGTAAAGAATTTGCAATCTGATGGTATAGAAGCAAAAACCCTGGCATCGTTTTTACATGCCAAAGAAAAGGATATTGATAACAAGACAGTCATTGTATTGGACGAGGCAGGTTTAGTGCCAACCCGACAATATGAGCAATTAATGAAAATTGCTGAAGAACATGGTGCAAGAATTGTATCTCTCGGTGATACTCAGCAAACTAGAGCCGTAGAAGCAGGTAAACCATTTTACCAATTGCAACATAATGGGATGCAAACCGTTGTCATGGATGAAATCCTACGACAAAAGAACCAGGAACTAAAAACAGCCGTAGAAGCTATTGTAAAAGGCGATGCAAAACTATCTTTGGACAATGTATCTGTTACATGCATTAAAAATAATACTGAACGAGAAAGACAGGTTGCAGACACCTATACATCATTAAGTGCTGAAGATAGAAAACAAACTATCGTTGTTACAGGCACAAACGTTGCGCGTGATTCCATTAATGAAATGATCCGTGGCAACCTCAACATGGAAAGTAACCAAAACGCATCTTTTGACACTCTAAAACGTAGTGATACAACGCAAGAACAGCGACAATACAGCAACAACTATTCAATTGGTCAAGCAATACAAGTTGAAGTTGATTATCCAAAATTGGGCTTGTATGAAAGCAACACCTATGAAGTTATCAATGCAGGTGTTGATAAGACAATCACAGTTAGAGACTATTTCAATAAAGAAGCAGAGCCAATCGTATTTGATCCAATAAATAAAAATATTTCTGTATATGACATCAAAGAAAAGAATATTGCCATTGGTGAAGAAATAAAAATCACACGTAATGATGCTTCTCTTGATATTGCCAATGGTGACAGATTCACTGTTATAGGTATTAAAGATCAATCAATTACAATTTCTAACCAGGATAAAACAATAGAGCTAGATCAATCAAAAATATTACATACGGATTACTCTTATGTTTCAACCGTCCACAGCTCACAAGGTTTAACAAGTGACAGAGTAATTATTGATATGCCCGCAGAAATTGCAACAACATCTAAAGAGACATACTACGTTGCGATTTCACGAGCCAAACATGAAGCAATGATATTTACTGAAGCACCTAACAAATTAACTGAATCTATTAGTAAAAGCAGTTTATCTGCTAGTGCAACCGAGTTATCACAGTTTAAGGATTTATCACGCGCAGAAATTCAACACATCATTAGCAATGATTCACCCAAGTACACAATGGAGGATATAAATAACAAATACGCACCTAAAGAAAATTTAACAGTAGCAATACAGGATATAATCGCTAAAGAAAATTCTTTAGCACCAAAAGATACATTAACCGTGGAAATGCCAACGCAACCACAAATAAATAAGGAAAGTGTTATGTCAAATGAATACGATGATTACGCTAAGATGATGGATCAAATGCAACCACAACAACAGCATCAATCAAATCAATCAGATTTTCAATCTTACGTTGATATGGTTCAACAGCATCAACCACAGGGCATGGACAAACAAACCAATCCATACGAAGTGAACGCGCAATCTCTTGGTGAATCAACAAAGAACTTTGCTGAAGATGTTCAAAGCATCCAACAAAACGTTCAAAAAGAAGTTGCACATGCCGTTGGTATGGACAAATCCCCATCTATTGAAAAAGATGGAAAAGCAGATCAATCCTATGATTCAAAAGCGCCTGGCTCTAATGATTCAAAAGATGACAAAGAGAAAAAAGAGAAAGAGAAAGAATTGCAAAAAGATGGTTTCGTTGCGTCCAACGTTAATAATGCCCGAAGCTTTATTAATGGCGGTAGTGGCAGTGTTGATATAGCATCATTGTCAGAAGTATTCCATCGTGAACCTAAAGAAAAAGAAGCAGGTGACAGTGTTCAAGAAAAACAACATCAAATGGCTGATAAGCAGAAAGGATTTGGTGAATAATTTTCGACATCGTAATGTTGGCCATAACTCTAAAATTTTATTTTAGAGTTATAGCAGCCATTACTAAAGTTACATATTTTGATTAGAGTAATTAAGGAAAAAAGCAATGAACAAAAATTTAAAATCTCTCATACAGAATCACAGTGATCTATTAATCGTTGGCAACACTGGAAGTGGTAAGTCAGTTTTATTAGATAATATTAAATCTTCTGTTTCCACAAATGAGATCATCCTAACTATGAATGATCTAAAAGATCAAAATATTTTTACTTCTATGTTGGAACAGGCTAAAGGTTCTACGCCATTATCTATATACATAGATGATCTTGTAAGTCAAAGTATCTTTGAAACTCAAAATCTAATCGAATCATTCACATCATTTTTAAATTCATTAGAAATGATTAGCAATAGACAAACTAACCTTGTATTAACAGCATACCCGCATGAATTAGCTAATAATAAAAGTCTCTTACAATTTTTCGGAGACAATGTTATTTTTACAAAAAAAACAGCACCTATACAGAATATTAAAGAGCTTACTCAAGCATTGAATATAACTGAAGATACAATTAATAAAAGCACACTAACATTAGAAGATACTTTGGCTTTTTTTAAAAAAAATTAGTGATCACTTGATAAAATACAAGCACAAAAAAAGCATCTATCAAGATGCTTTTTTATTGGTTAGTTGTTTAGTAATTCAATTTGAAAAATTCGCCCCAATCTACAGAATCGCTTTGGATCTTTTTTGGTTGCTGAAGATAAATTTTAATATCAGATAACAATACAGTTAGTGACTTTTCTAAAAAATCATCTTTAGAAGCATGAACCAAGTTAAACACTGCAATATTCGCATCTTCCATTTTAAAGGTGCTTTGACTAAAACCACGTAGAAGTTGTAAACAACGATCACTAAGATGACTTTCTAAGTCGATCATTTTTAGATGATCTTCAATGTTAATTAACTGCATTTCTATATCTTTATTCATACATTTCTCTTTTGTGAATTGGATCGAAAAAGATTTGTTTAATCTTTCTATTATGCATCCAAACTGCAATATCCAATGTTTTAAATAAAATCTCTTTGATTAGTTCACGATCCAATGTTGAGCCAATGCTAGATGATTTGATCAATTGCGTGATTCTATCAAACGTTTCAAATGCACCGCCCGCATGAGTTGTTGTGATAGAGCCAGGGTGACCAGTATTTAATGAGTTCATATATTCCCAAGCCTCACCGCCTCTTAACTCTGCTAACAATATTCGATCAGGTGATAAACGCATACATGATTTCAAACATTGTTCAGCCGTTGATCTACCATCGCCACTACCATACAACAAATGGACTTTGTTGTTATGGTTCTCTAACATCAATTCGTGCACATCTTCAATTGTAATAATACGTTCATCATAAGGAATATTTTCAATTAAAGATCGAGCAAACGTTGTTTTGCCTGATCCTGTTTTCCCTGCAATGACAATGTTTTTTTTGGCTAATACAGCTTGACGCAAAAATTCAACAGTATCTAAATTTTTGAGCTTCAGTAAATCACAATCAACTTGAGAAATACGTTTAGCCGTAGCTTTGTGAGTATTATAGTAAGTATCAATTTCTGAATCATCCAGGATATTAAAAGACATATCCTCTACGTCACTAAATGTACCTTGTTGCTTCAATTCATCAAGCGTATATACACTTGATGAATGTTTACGAATAGCCATAACATACGTGCCATCTATACAAGCAGGAGGACGACAAATTTCACCACGTTCACCGTTCGGAAAGATCACAGAATTAATTGAGCTATTTGTGACTTTATTATATGAAACGATTGCTCCAATCAAAGCCTTTACTAAGCTTTCATTAAACTCAGGAAGATCGTGCTTTTGCCACCCCTCATAAGTTTTTGCCCAAATTTCTTTGGGTCTATTTACCACAACCTCAGTTACTTTTGAATCATCCAAAAAAGGTTGAATAGGACGCATATATTGTGGGATTGATACGTTTTTAGTATTAGTTGCCATAACTTAATTTATACACTCCTGTAAAATCTAAATCTCTCGCAAAAATGATTGAAACTCGTGTTCCTTGATTAACGTATAAAGTTGGCGGTATATCTGCTGTTGATCTAAAGATTTCAGTTACTAAATCTTGAGTATTCTCAATCGTGGTTGAACCATAGTTAGTGTTATCACCTTTACGTTGCCCCGCTTGTTCAGCTCTTGTTTTAACAATTTCCATACCATCATTAAACAAGCTGATCATAATAGAAGCACCGAATCTTTCCCAAAAATGATGATCTACGTTACCCTCAACACCAGCCGAACCCAAAGCTGAAGTCCCAGGCGAATCAATATTGACAATCACGCCCTCTGGAGTTTCAACACGAGACCAAGTAACGCCAATTCTGTTTTGACCTTTACTAATGCCACCTTGATAAAAACCAACGACTTTTGACCCCTTTTCAAGCAATTTAACACGACCATTTGTCGAGTAAATATCTCTTGAGGTATAGCAAACTGCCATACCTGAAACGGTGCTAACAAGTTGAGTTTGTAGAATACATTCAGCCATAGTGCCTTGTGTAATCATATAGTCACGATTCATCATAACTTGAGCTTTAGCACCAACTGTACGATATGGTTGCAATTGTTGACCCAATGCACCACCGCCCACATCTTCTGTTTGTTCTGAAGCACTACCACTTTGATTCTCAGTTCTTGCAGGCGGTTGAAAGTCACCAATCAACTTTGAACCCATTCTTCTCAATGTTAAATCATCTAATAATTGTAACTCAGGCGTACCATAATCTTGAGGAGGTTCAGAATTAGCTTGAGGAGGAGGTGTTTTTTTAGATATTGGTGCAATATTTAATTCTTTGGTGTTAACAAAAGTTGGAGCTTGTTCTTGTTTCTCATCAACAATTTTAGCTCTTTGAAACATCTTATATGAAATAACACCGCCAATTACACCAAAAATAACAAGAAATCCAACAGCTATAATTTTTTGCGCTTTAGATGAACGTTTATTCTCAAAACGTTCTACGTTATCATTTTCTGTTGTTTGAGCAACTGCAATAGCATCTACTTCTTTTGACATTACAATGACTCCTTTATTTTAATATTTCTCTACGAATAGAATTCGTAATTGTTCCAGATGAATTATCATTTAAATTTCTTGCATCAGATTCTTTAAAAATAGACATAACTTTCTTATCTTTTCTGATGATCCATTTATCAGTTGGGTTTAATAATTTATGCACAATAACAATATTATTATTTTTAGAATCAATCGTTTTATTCACTATTGCTTCTTGACCTTTCATTTCTGAAAAGAAAATTGATGGCATATCTACATTCTGTTTAAATTTAAAATATGTAAATGATCCATCATCCCAAATATTGATAGGAGCAATATCAATATCACCAGCCATTGTGTAATCAATATTATATGTTCGTCTATCTTGAGACTTTTTAAATTCTCTTTCAATTCTAGTTTTTCTTTGACGTTCAATTTGTTTTTTTCTGATCTCCTCGGGATATGCAAAAGATAACGCATAAATACCATTTTTTGTCATATCAGAATGAAAGTTCAATTTAAAATAGTATGATCTTTTATTTGTTACAATTGTCAAATTTGTATCTGCTTGTTCTGCAATAGGTTTCAAAAAAAAGTGATTATCAATATTTGCAAATTCCCAAGCAGATGCATCTCCAAATGCATGTGCTTTATAATATTCACCTTCGCCCACTTCAATATGTGTTGCAACACCAACGGCACCATCTACAGATACAACATCATTGCGATTATAAGCAGTTCTTTTGATTCTATTATCATATTTTGACGATGATGGTTCATCTAAGGCTAGAGCAATGTTTATTGATGAAAATAATAATACACCAAATACACTAGCAACAATTCTATTATTCATATTACTCTCCCATTACTTCATCTATTCTATAACCAGTCACTCTAAAGCCAAGGGGATTGATCATTCTCATTTCCTCAGTCATTGGTAAATTCACATATTGATAACTTACAGTTGCAATATAATTTTTCCACGGGTAAATTTCGCCAGTGTTCTTTCTAAATTGTCGTTTATAATTAACTTGAGCTGATTTTGATTCAGGATTTAATACAATAGATGTGATATTAACAATCACAGAGCCGTCATTATTAATAATTTTATCAGGACTATTAGGTGCATCCCATAACGCATTATATGATGTCAATACACCATAATCAGACATAGCAACAACTTTGTTATAATCTCCTTGTAATAAGAAGTAATTGTATGATTCACGTTTTGTAACATATTCACCAATAAAAAATTTATCAACTACTTCACCGTATGAATATTCAGTTTCTTTCATAGTTGAAATCATTTCAACATTGCCTGTTGATTCATTTACTCGTAAAACAAGCGGAGCAGGTGTTTTTTGATATAATCCAAAGATTCCTGCAACAATTCCTAGAACAGCAAAAGCACCACCGATTTTAGCTATATTCCAAGCAATTTTACGCGATTTAACTATTTCTCCAATATAATCTCGCTCAATGCCCCTAGATTGATTAATATATTGCTCTACTTCTTTTTTATTCATACCTTTATTTTTTGCCATTTTTAATTTCTCACTCTTACTTCACTAGGAATAGTTTGATTAACTACTACTCGTTTTTTGTATTTATAATCACCATATTCAGGTGCTCTTGGCGCATTAAGACTAGAACATCCCATTAATAAACACACAATAATTCCTATACTTAAAATTTTCACTTTGTAATCCTCAAAATTAAAATTTGATTTATAAAATCCATAATAAAACTCTTATTTAATAAGAGTTTTATTAATTATTATTTTCTACCAGATGTAGAGGGTCTACCTCCTGTACCTATACGCAAAGCACTAATTGATCCGCTCAAACCATTTGAAACTGTTGGTATCAGAAATAAAGTACCAATTCCCATTACATACATTAAAATTAATGAGCCTAATGACTTGAAGAAATCAAAATCTTTTGCTTCAAAACTAATTGAATCAAAAAGTTTAACCATCATTGCAATAAAGAAAGAAAATACAACGCTAACTAATGTAATAATTAAAACATATACAACAACTTGTTGTATCCAACGGTTGAAATAATCTTTCGTTACATCTAATGCTAATAAAATTATAAAAATAGGTGCTAAAGCACATAAAAGAGCTAAAATAATTTGCGAAGAAAAAATAAATACACTCCCTATACCGACTAAAATAGCACCACCTAAAATTACTAAAAAACCATATGCATAAAAAGCAGAATCACCAAAGACAATACCTGCTTTACTAAATGCCTCTTCAGCTAATGTCCAGCATTTTTCTAACATAGCATCTAGTACAGATTCATACTCTGTACTATTTGTTATGAATAGTTTCCCGATATCGTTTGGAAATGACAAAATATTATCTACAACATATGATTGTAAGTTTGCAGTAGATAAAGCGATAGAAACAATAATTCCCCATTTGAAGAATTTTCTTAATATCTCACTAAGAGGATTATTAATTAATTGAAATGTTGACAATATACCCATCATTATCAAACTCAATGTAAATCCTATAGTAACAATTGGTGTAATCGCAGTAATAATTCTACCTGAACTATCTACAGTCAGTATGCGTGTAATTTCTGCTATTAATGCACTAAAATCAGAAAACATAATGAGCCTTTATTAATTATTTTTAGGACGTGAAAACATACGTTGTTTTAAACCTAACTCGGCATTTTTACAATTCTCTGACATAGTTGCTGTATTCTTTTTACATTCTTTTAACACCTTCTCAGCTTCTTTCTGATTTTCTTTGTAATACTCTATAGACTTAATTTCTTCAGATGAACAAGCTACTAAAAAAGCACTTACAAATCCGATAATTAATAATTTTTTCATTTTAAATTCCTTTATTTAATATTTGGTTTCCAGTTTTTTCCTTGTCTAGAAAATAACTGATCTTGATATTGTTGTTTTTGACTATTAATCAAATCCGCTTCATTTTGTGATTGTGCTTTTAATAATTCAATTTTTGATAAATCTGTTTGAACTAATGCTTGTTCACTTTGAATACTCGCTTGTAATTCAGCTATAGATTTTAAATCTTGGGTAGATTGAATTTTCTCTTGCATAGATTTAATGCGTTCAACTCTACCAATTATTGTTTCGTAAGTTTTAATGCCGACTGCATAATCTTTAGCTTGACGTTCTAATATACGAGTTTTAATTTCGTCCTCAATTTGTTGACTACTTTTATTACCAATATTATTTTTCTCTAAAATATTATCCATTAAACCTTGAACATTGTTATTACTTGCGTTTTGATAAATGTCTTTCCATTCATCGGGAACTTGCGCTAAATCATCAAATGCTTCACCAAAATTTTTATATCCACTTACTGCATCCAACTGTTTAACAGCATTTTCATACTGTTTTTTCATTTCTTCTAACTGATTTTTCATTTCTACTATCTGTTTTGCAGATTCAGCAATTGTAAACGCTGTATGCAATGGATCATGAACAGTCACGGCACTACTTAAAGAAATGCACATAGATGCACACAATGTTGCTATAACTAATTTCTTTTTCATAAATCAACTCCTTTTGCTAAGGCATTATAGTAATGAGGAATCCAGTCCTCAGGATTGTTACCATATTCTTTAATTAATCCGTTCACCAATTCAGCTAAATCTGCTGATGAAGATAAAATTGATAACTCTTTTGAACATTTTCGTAAATCTAATGTTGCAATTGCGGATGTAAAAAACTCTGTTTTTTCAAAGTCTTTAACGTCACCTTGTTTGATTAAAAATTGACGTGATGATTCATTTAGCAATTTAAACGTTTCAAATTCACTTTCTGAAAGTTTCAACATATCAACATAATCTGAAGATTTAGCAGACGAATGAGGCAAACAAATAGTTGTAGAACATTGACCTGCAATTGATTCACCTTGTTGAAATTTCAATAAGTCAGCAGGCTCTTGAGTACAATAAATCATCAAACCATTTTTTTTCCTGATAGTTTTTGCATTATCAAATGCATCATTAGCAAGTGATTCATTCATCATTGCTTTCCAAAATTCATCTATAGCCATAATGAATGGTTCACCATCAATCATTTCATTGATACGATAATTTAAGTACAAATTAATTGGTGCACATAAGTCTTTGTTATCTAAAAAATCAGTAACATCAAAACCATAAATACGATGTGTTTTTAAATTTAAAATATCATCATCATTATCAAACACCCATCCATATTCGCCTAGTCTTGACCATTTAACCAAACGCTCTCTTACAGATGCTTTATCATTACTTGTGTTATCGTAAGTGCTAACATCATTCAAATTTTCAAGTAATGTTGAAATATTTCTACTTGATTGATCCAACAAATATACAGCATCAAGAGCATTACTGATTTCATATTCATCTTTTGACGACACTCGATCTGATGTTTGAATTAACATTACTAATAGACGTTTAATAAATGCTCTGTTCTTTTCTGTATCAGGCAGTTGAAAAGGATTAAAGCCAGTTGGTACTCCTTCCATAATTGGTGAATATTTACCACCAATTGCTCTAATTAAAACCTCTAAGCCTCTATCTTTATCAAGAACAACTATCTTTGGATTATATTTTAATGAAAATACTAAAAGTGTTGCTAAAATTACAGATTTACCAGTACCAGATTTACCAAAAATTAAAGTATTACCTAAAGGTCTTTTGCCACGAGAATCTTCATTCAATGCAGTACAATGAAAATTAAAAAAAATAGGTGTTCCTGATGTAGTTTTCAAAATTGCTAAAGCATCACCCCAAGGATTACCTTTTGGCTTCCCTGTCATGAAATTATTAAATGATGAAAAACATAAAAAATTTTGGCTAGTAATTACACTAGGTCTTGTTCTATATTTCCAATTAGCAGGAAATTGTGACCAATATGATGCTTCTAATGCCAAATCACTTGGAACAGCAATAATTCCTTCATTTGAAAAAATGTTACGTGCTGTTGCAAGATTAGATGAAACATCACGCAAAGTATCTCCATAAACGCTTAAAACAGTATGATGTTCACCCATGATATAACGACCCGATGTGACATCATCTAAAGCTTGTGATAATTGCTTAATTTGAGATTCTGAATAATCTTTTGCATCTTCTAAATAAGTTTTTTGTCTATTAAGAAAACCTGCGGATGATGCTCTATCCAAAAATGTAAATGATTGAGTAAATGTAAATTCAAAACTTACATTTAATAATTGATTTAATTGTCCTGCATATGTTTCTTCTGTATATTCTTTGATTTCTAAAATACCGCCATAGATAGATTTTTCAATTTGTTTGATTTCAAAATATTCACCATGAGAATCAAAAATAATTCTATTTTGTGGCAATTGTTCAGAAAGATAATCGCGAGTAATAGGTACACTCAAACTTTCTTTGTTTAATACATATGAAAAAAATTCAGCAGGTTCAGAAAACATAATTCCATTATTTCTTTCTACATACCTCAAACGATCTACACCATAACTATGTAATGCACGCTCAAAAGTATCAATTAAATCACCAAATTCAGCGATTCGAGCATCTTGATCCTGTTTTTTTTCTTTTTCAGATAATTTAACAAATTTACTTAAAAAATCGACAGTTGCATCATTACCACTATTACGAAAAACTAACGTTACATATAGCTCGTTAATCATTAACGTATTGTTAGAAAATCCTAACATATAGTTTTCATGAAATTTTTTTGCAAAATAATTCTTATGTTTTTGATCAACTTCAATTACTGGCGCTTGCTTTCTAATGATATGCGTCCAAATTGCAACATTGCTATATTCTGCACCAACTGTTCTCAAAGCATTATTTAAATCATCAGCCCATTTTGTGAGCTGTATATTAGATGCTGTTTGATGTGATTTACCTTCTAATCTAAATGAACAAATTAAATGACCATTTTCACAAACAATAATGTCATCTGTTGCATGGTATCGAAAAGGTAAAAAGTCGCTTATATATTGCTCTTTCATTTAATCCCCTTTGGTTTTCGCACTGCGTAGCTACTACCGCCCCAAAAATCTTTATTTCGATTCGTTAATTTAGAGGAAAACCACAAAGAAATAATTCTAAACTTTTTATCGTCTTTCTTTGTAATTAACCTCATAATTAAAATAATTGGAACAAGTAGCCCCCACAACAAAAGATTGTTCATTCCCATAGCTAAAATTGCTACAGCAACAAACGCAAAAAATAGAGCCTGAATAGGAACACCTAACATTGTCGGCAAACGAGTACAACCTTTAAAAAGTGGGTAGCTATGTTTCATATTAGATAAACCATCCAACGATACCTGATGCTGATCCAATTACGATCATTCCAACTACAATATTGACAAACCAGTCTTTCTGAATAACTTTTAATGCATATAAGGTACCTGCAACAATGATAGTTACAACACAGATAATTGGAACTATTGTCATCAAGTCTGTTTTAAATGTTTCTAAAGATGATTTAGCCTTTGCTAAACCTTGAGCAACAGCGCTATTGCCCATTGCAAAAATAATCATTGTGATCATCAATTTTTCGTAATGTTTTTTTAAAAATGTCATTTCAATTTTCCTAATTATAAAAATACTGTAACTGTTTTTACTTCAAAATTTTGTTCTACAAATAACACTAAACGTGTTAGATCATTCCATTTCCTTTCGCCTCCTCGTTGTAACTTGTTTCCATATAGAAACGTTTTACCTTTAATTATTAACTCCATTCGTAAAACGAAGTTATCCTCTACTCTTACAATATAAAGTTGCCCTATTAGCGACTTGTATTTGTCAATTAATTTTGTGGTGTCTAGTAAATTAAGTCTCATTGTCCGATGTCTTTTTAGGTAAGAAAACATCATTTAGTTTACCTTTAAATACATCTTGCTTTTTAATTTCAAACACCGCTTTTTCCATTGTTACTTTAGCGATCTGTATATCCCCCGAATTAGTTAAATTTTTCAAAACTTTTGCTACATACCCATTATTAAACCCACGCACTAACGACCCAGTGTTATAACAACTTAACGCTTCGTCTCTTTGTTGAGTTGGATCACTAGATGTTGATTGTCTACGGCACTCTAAATAAACATCTTCAAGTGCGCGAATGTTGTTGCATGGATCAAAAATATTGTCTGCATTTAACCCTAACCACCCCATGTTCTTAACATTGATTTGACCTAATCCAGTATCAAAATTGATACCATTATCAAGTAAGCTTTTCATTGTTATTTTTGCTTCATCTAATGTTGTAGGTTGCTTAATAGAATGATTTTTAGTGTTAATGCCAATAGCAAAAGGATTAAAACTTGATTCTGTTTTGATAATCGCTTTCATCACATCAAGCTCAATCTTTTGTTGGGTACATTTTAAGTACAGGTCATTGAGATTTTCTTTAGCATAAGAAGTATTACTAACAAAAAGTAATGATGTTATGTGAGTAACAAGTAAAAAATTTTTATTTTTAAGTTTCATCTCAATATCTACTAATCAAAGATTGTGTGTTATTATATCCAAATAGATTCACCAAATCAAATTTTAATTTTGATTATATTAAACAAATTTAAACAGCTTATAAGCTATTAATTTTAATAAATAAAATACAATAATTATAAACATTTTGTTTAATGGTTGAAACATAAAACAGGTTGTATTCTATGTTATTTCTTAAAATAATACCGCCAAATTTTTAAATAAAACTTAACAATAGTTTCCCGCCCGCATTACGGCCAAACGATAAATCGTTTAGCAGCAATGCTAATCACTGCCCTGAATCAAAGTAGTTGCCACGTTGTCATGATCTCTTAACGCTTTCAGTACATAGCCAGGGCAAACTACTTCCCCGAGGTTGTCGCATGAACGAATCTGAACGCATTTACGTCATCACAAAAGCAAGGGTAAATATACGTGCAAAAAACTTTTTGGGATGAAGCCCCAAAAACTTTACGTGTTACGGCCCAAAAACAAAAAACCGTTTTTGGTGCTGCAACACTTTTGCCCGCCCTTGCTTTTCCTCTGCCGATGCGTTTATCAGATTCATGCCGACAACAGCTCTAGGAAGTGATAGCCCCAAAGGGCGAAATGTTACTTCAGCTAAGATCATTCAATCCATGTTGCGCTAAAGCGCAATGCCTACGGCGTGCCTCTTCCAGATAGAAAGTGATTGCCGTTTTTTGTGGGCGCGGGTTCGCATGGCGTGGAAGCCTGATAAACACTGCATTTATTTTGTATTTTGGTGCATAAAGTCGTTGACATTATTATACTGTACTGTATAATGTATCACATGTTAAGCAATTGGCTTAACTTCTTTGATTAACTAGGTAGGGATTGATTATGAACGCTATAATTTTTACAAAAGCTATTCATGTGGCATATAGATTGGCATCTTTGGACAACGTATTTAATGTGAACATTGAATCAGATGAACCCAATAAAATTGTGCTAGTCAAAGAAGAACGATTGGACTATTGGGGGCATAACGGTTTAATCACACCAACAATCATTATTGAAGCGTTTGAGCACACTTTCAGTATCACAATTGAGTTTGATTATGATGATGATGCACTAGAAACTAACCGTATTAAATTTCATGATGCCTGGCATAAATTCGGTGAGGCTTATTCGAGATACTCTTCTGTTGATTTTGAAAACTTTGAAAAAACTGTAACTAACTTTCTTCAGCAACATCGAGATAAATTAAAAAACATTTAACAAAAAGGGCAATGGAAATTGCCCTTTATTTTTGGTATAATCCCGCACGGCAGGACGAGTTCTCATAGTAATCTAGTTAATCAAAGAGCTAAAAATTTTTATGTTTATTCCGTCCTGTCTTTTTTTTCGTCCAAATTTTTTCGTACAGTTCTAACTAGCGATTCGGAACAGCCTAAAATATTTTTAACTTCTGCCACAGTTGATCCAGTGTTTAACATAGCTTCAATCTTTGCATGCATTTTAACATTAGGTTTGCGCCCAGTATAAATCCCACGTTTTTTGGCTTTATCTATACCTTGTCGTTGGCGCTCTCTTCTTAAATTGTAATCAGCTTCAGTTTGTTTAAGTAAGATTTTAATCACTGTTTTTTGCACAGCTTCTAAGATAATTTTTCCAACATCATCTTGGTGTTCCAAAAGATCATCAATATCAAAATAACCTGGCACACAAATTTTCGCGCCTTTGCTCTTAATTTCTTCTAATAGGCTTTCAGCTTCTTCAAGCGGTAAACGCGTTATACGGTCGATATTTTCGGCAATGACCACATCCCCTACCTGAAGATCATTAAGTAAACGATTTAGCTCTATTCGGTCTCTTGTTGCGCCTGATGCAGATTCTTCATATACACCTGCAACGTAAAAACCTTTTGCTTTTGCTTCATCAATTAATGAACGTTGACGATCAATATTTTGATCCTGGCTACTCACTCGCATGTAAATTCTAGCAACTTTCATACAAACCTAATTAAAAAATGGCGCTACAAGCTCTGCAATAGCCCATAAAATGAATAAAAATACAAATGGTGTAGATATGGTCGGATTAAAAACAAAACCGTCTACACGATCCATATTCTGCATTGAACGCATAAAATATTTAATGCCATACAAAACGCCAAAGCCGATGAACGGAAGCATAACAAAATAGATCATATCTAAATATTCTCCTATAACTTATCCATAAAGTTGAATAACACTGGCACTAATGGCAACAACAGATAAGAAGCTAAAATAAAAACCACTTAGAAACTTAATCTTTTCAGGCATCATAATTAAAAAAATAACCGCCATGAACGTTCCTGACACCGCTACAGTGATCAATGTTGTGACCATACATAATCCCCTGAAGAAATGATGACAATTACCTATTCATCATGAATTGATAGATGCTATAGAAAAACATGAATGTAACAATGAACACACCTATGCATAGAAATAAGTTATATCCCATAAAATATAGTGGAACACTAATGCATAAGGCTATTAATAAAAACATTGTTATTGATATAAATGAATTAATAATATTCATGATACGAATAACTTTAATGCCACGGGGAGTATCTGCCCAATGAATAAATCTATCTAACAAATTAATTTTAGACATCACGATTCACCTTTTTATAAAATAATTGAAATATAGATTGCGGAAGCTAAAGCAAAAAACATAGATGTTTTAATGCTCCATCTTGAATAATTAAAAAATGTATCTTGTTCCTCTTGGCTATTAGCAACGCACTTTTTAGATGAAAAATACATGTGCAAGAAATAGGAAAAAAGGGTTAGTGATAATAGTGTTGTTGAGATAATCATAATGATTCCTTTATTCTTAATAGATTTTTTTAAAAATCGTTTGAAATGATAAAAAATATTAAACCACCCAATGCCAAAATTAAGAAAAATATATACAAAATCATGAATCACCTACCTTGTTATTCATTATTTCAAGTTGATCAAGTAGTAATTGGTTATTTACAGCCATGTTGCCATTTAATATTGCTAAGGCTTGTATAGAAGCTCTTATGTGCTTTGTTTCACTGTCAGTACCAATCCAATTAGGCAAAATTTCTAATACTTTAGTCTCAGCATCTTTTCTAATTATTTCTAATTGTTCTACATTGTTTGAAGTATTCATTTATCAATTCCTCTTATCAGTTGTTAATTTTTTAGGGTAAACCCTAAAAGGTTCAAATAATAGTAGCATTTTTTATAATTAAAACATACCCTAAAAACGTTTTTTTAAAAACATATTCTAAAAATTGTTTAATATATCTCTGTAAAGTTGTTTTGCAATGTTGCTGCTAAACAAGAAAACGTTTCGCTGCAACATTGTAGTCAGTTACAAGATTGAATTTTTTTGAGGATTTATAATCGTCATAAAAATTCGATCCAACAATCGAAGAGCGTTAGTTGTTTTATTCTTGATCCCCCATTGGCTCATATTTTTTATAAGTTGGTTTTTCATTAACTAACATTTCAACTTTATCAACGCCACAGATTAATTTAATGTGTTTTCCACCGTAAGCATTTTGATGACATGTAGGGCATGTGTATTTAACTCTTGTTGATTCTTGTTTAGGTTCGTCTGAAACTAAATCTTTTAATGAAAAACCACTTGTTAAGATTACATCTTCATTTTCCAACTCTTCATCATCACCTCGTAGAGTTGATATGAGCGCTTCTTTTACTGGAGGGAATCTATCAGCCCAAGATAATCTAAATTCTTCAGTTATTAACTCTTCACAGGCTAATTCATATAATCCACCTTTGATGATGTAATGTGACATTTGATCACCAGTTCTTTTCCCACCCTCACGCCCAGTATGGCTAGGCATTAATCCTATTTTTTCCATGCTATCACCCCATTTTTTATTATGATAGCCACCCCGCCCCGCTGTTTCTTCCACGGCTTGTAAAATATGTACCATTTCATGAACTAATGTAGAAAGTGTTTCTTTAATGGTTCTAACACCAAAATAAACAGGATTCATTGCTAATTCATCTGCTACTTCTCCATCTTTGTTCACAAATCGTTTATACGATACATAACCTAATGTTTGTTTTTTCCTCTGAAGAGTGATTAAACATTTAGGCAATTTATTTTCAAAGAGTTTCTCATTGAAAAAATTATATGCTTGGTAAAGCTCGTCATAAATTTGCATGATTATTCATTCCAGTTATTGTTTTAAATATTGTAATTGATATTACAATTAAAATATAAAATTGTTTTGTCATATTTGGTTTCATGAATTGTGAGATTTCGTTTCATCAATTGAGATTTGGTTTCACGAATTGAGATGCCGTTTCATGAATGGTGAGATTCTACATTATAAATGGTAAATGGTATGTGATGCTAGTTAGAAGATAGTTAGAGTAGTTAGAAGATAGTAAGGCAAAATTATATATGCAAAATAAATATTAATATTCAACTTGTTACATAACATTTTTAAAAAAAAAGGTCGGAGCTGTACCCCTAAAAAAGTCGGAGCTGTACCCCTAATGTTTCCGAAAAGGTCGGAGCTGTACCCCTAATGTCTCCAAAAAGGTCGGAGCTGTACCCCTAATGTCTCCAAAAAGGTCGGAGCTGTACCCCTATTTTTGATCATTAATTGATCACTTTTAAAATTCAATTTGACTACTTTTTATGCAAAGTCGGAGTTGTACCCCTAAAAAGGTCGGAGCTGTACCCCTAAAAGGTCGGAGCTGTACCCCTACTAAAATTAGTTATCCACAACTAAAGTAATATTTTGTTTGACGGAGAATCTAATCCTATTTTAACTTTGCCCACAATGATTAGCCTTTGATTTTTTTTAAGTCTAATAACATTAACTTCCTCAACAGACTTTTTAAGAGCATTTTTAAAGTGTTTGTCACTTTGGCATGATCCACATAAATACTTGAGTGTTGTAATTAGATATGGATGAAAGTTTTTATGCGTTAGAAAGAAGATATGTACCCATCTTGATAATTGATTATTGCCTAAATCCTTTCTATCATTTATATCAACAAAGGTAGTACGATTGAATAATCCCGCAATTTTTGGATCAAGATTAATAATTAAGCTTTTATCAATTTCATTAACTTCTACAGTATTTACCAGATGACCAAAATATTTTGAACCGCTAGTTTTATTAATAATAGAGAGACTTGTTTTTACAAGCCTTTCTAGTCTGCCAACAACATGTTTTCTATTTGCAGTGCCATGATGAATACCCAATATATTTAGAAAGGCATATTGTGAAATGTGTATTGCTTTTTCTAAATCATTATTGGGTTTGTTAGCTAGGTATAATATAGCCATCCAAACATCCAAGTCATTTTGATCAAGTTGCTCACCTGTTTGTAATATTTCTATATTTTCTAAACTACTAATTTTTTCATTATGAATAAATCGTCTTTTGCCTGGCTTAACAATGCCAAACAAAGCAGATTGTAACAAGTCTGATGGTAGTGCCCTTTGATTATCATGGTGAACATGTGTATTTTCGCCAAACGGTAATGTAAATTGAATAGCATCTTCAGATGTCATTCTGTTAACTGCCGTTTTCATAAGAGAATTTAATTGATCGTCTATAGTTGCCATTATATTTCACTTATTTTTAAATTAATTCTGTATGTGTTTTGGAAAAAAAAATTTCTGCTGTTGCTGATTGCCATATACGCCAATCTAATTTGCTATCAGGTTTTCCATCATTGAGCCATTGTTCAAATGTAGGATAGAATTTTATTTGCTTAATATCTTTTAAACCTTTTACTAAGTCATTTCTCTTCTGAATTAATTCAATCACAATATCGTTAATGTTTTTAGGGATAGGTACATCCCCCTTTTCCCAACGTTGCCATGATCTAGGTGATACATGTGCTACATATTCAGATGCTTCTTTAACATCTAACATTAGATGTTTTCTAATAGCTTGTAGCTCCCTATAATTAATAACCTTATTTAGCATTTTTGTTTTTCCACAATATCAATAAAATATATATTGTCGTAATTGCGACTTTATGTCAATATATAAAAAATGTTGATAAGGATATATAAATGAAGATGGTAGTAGGATTATATTCACTATCAATGTGATTGTAATGCTATTTATTGCTATTTATAACTTAGTAAAACTCGTAATCAACATCATTTAAAAGGGATAGAATGAAAGAATTTGGGAAAAGATTAAGAGAGGTTAGAGAAAGTTTATCAATGAGCCAAACAGAGTTTAGTGCTATTGCTGGAGTTGGTCAAAAAGCTCAAATAAATTATGAAAAAGGTGATAGGAAGCCCGATTGCGTATATTTATCTAATCTTTCAAAAATTGGAGTTGATGTTCAATACATTATTACTGGAGTTAAGTTTGATAATTCACTAACAGAAGAAGAGGAAAATTTAATTCAAGCTCTACGTGCAAGTGAAAAACACATTCAAATGATAGCAATATCAACGGCTCATGCAACTTTAGTGGCGGGAAAAATGTATCCAAAAAATTTTGAATAACTGTCCACTTACAATAACCGCTATTTAGGCGGTTTTTTTATGCCAGGCATTTTGTATTAAGTTTGTTTTTTAGCATTAGATTCGATCCGATATTGAAACAATACCAGATTCTTTTGGGGGGATTTTCGCGGTGCGAAAACCGAGCCACCAATGAATCGAGCCACAAGGCTACGCCTTGCAGTCTCGCCCCTGCGGGTTGGGTCTCTTCCCCTCTTGGGCTACCGCCCGCCAAACAAAAGTTATGTCCGCTCGCATTACGGCCAAACGATAAATCGTTTAGCAGCAATGCTATTCCCTGCCCTGAATCAAAGTAGTTGCCACGTTGTCATGATCTCTTAACGCTTTCAGTACATAGCCAGGGCAAACTACTTCCCCGAGGTTGTCGCATGAACGAATCTGAACGCATTTACGTCATCACAAAAGCAAGGGTAAATATACGTGCAAAAAACTTTTTGGGATGAAGCCCCAAAAACTTTACGTGTTACGGCCCAAAAACAAAAAACCGTTTTTGGTGCTGCAACACTTTTGCCCGCCCTTGCTTTTCCTCTGCCGATGCGTTTATCAGATTCATGCCGACAACAGCTCTAGGAAGTGATAGCCCCAAAGGGCGAAATGTTACTTCAGCTAAGATCATTCAATCCATGTTGCGCTAAAGCGCAATGCCTACGGCGTGCCTCTTCCAGATAGAAAGTGATTGCCGTTTTTTGTGGGCGCGGGTTCGCATGGCGTGGAAGCCTGGTAAACACTGCATTTATTTTATGTTTTGGTGAATAAAGTCGTTGACATTATTATACTGTACTGTATAATGTATCACATGTTAAGCAATTGGCTTAACTTCTTTGATTAACTAGGTAGGGCTTTATTATGAAAATAGCAATTACTGTACTTTTAGCACTTGTATTAACTGGATGTTTGAGCACATCTCAGCCAAATTATTATTATTCAAATGGCTATGGTAGCGTTGATATTCCTATTGAAAATAGTCGTATTAGAATTAACTCAGGCGGTGGTGTTCATCTTTCAACGCCAAATGGTTATTTTTCTTTCTAGGTTGAGGGCTTGTTATGATTTTCACAAAGCGTATTAAGCATGAATATGAGTGGACAGATAGAAAGGCGCAATCTTTCTTAGATAAACCTAAACGCGACCTGAAGAAAGCAATCAAAAAATATCCACTGTTTGAGCCAATCTTAGAAGTAAAAGCAAGTGTTGTATCTTTGGAAGAAGAAAAAATTAAACGTGATTTAGCGCATCGAGAATTTGATAACCGCATCCGCAACTTTCATGCTCGCACATGGCGTAAAGCTAGAAAAATTTATGCTTCTTGCTCTGAAGATGTTAAGCGTACAATCATGAATGATTGGAATAGCAGAATATACCCGCTTGAATCCACGTACTTCATGCATTTAGTTGATAAATATAGTGGTAATTTAGAAGCGCGTTTATTAAGAATTAAGGCTGAAGATGAAGCCAAAAAAGCCCAGTGCCAGGCGCAAATAAATATAGTTTTTTGTTAAAAAGTAGTTGACAAATCATTATACAGTACAGTATAATGATTCGCATACTAAGTTGCTTTAGTAGTTAATCGTAATTTATAAGTATTTTAATCATAAGGAGTAGTAAAATATGGCTAGATGCATGAACAGAGTGCAGTTGATTGGTTTTTTAGGTCAAGATGCTGAATTGAAAAAAACAGGTGCAGATGAAAACATCTTAACGTTTACTTTGGCAACAACTGAAACATGGAAAGATGCACAGAACCAAAAGCAAAGCCGTACAGAGTGGCATAAAATCGTTGTATTTGGTTATCAAGCAGAATTTTTGTCTAAAGTAATCAAGAAAGGCTCTTTGGTTATGGTTGAGGGAAAATTACAAACGCGTAAGTGGAATGATCAATCAGGGCAAGATCGTTGGACAACAGAAATTGTTGTTAATAATGCGGTTGGTAATGTGAATCCATTAGATCGTAAACCCTCAGACAATGCTAATGATAGCACTTCAAACAATAGTAATGATTTTGGTGAATACCAGGACTACTTTCAAGGCAATCAAGGAGGAAATTAATATGATTGTGGAATCCAAAAGCAGTAACTTAATTTATGATTCAGAACACCCAAAATGTGCATTGTATGAGTATGGAACTACTCTAACACCGATCTATATTGTGTCTTGTTATGATCCAAGAACACCTGATCACGCTCATTTATACTTTGGTGCAAGTACAAGCGATGAATCTAAGGAGGATGCGATTTTACGCATTATGGAACGTGGTGAGAATGGATTTAAACTTCAAAGAAAGCTGAATGAAATTTGCGATTATCTCACTAAATAATAACCATTTTCGGGCTACGATCCAGTAGCCCTATTTTTAAGGATTTTTATATGTCACAGAAAACAATTATTGCATCTATGCCAAACGAGCAATATAAAAAAGATGCTCAAGCTACGTTTAAACTCATGGTTAAAGAAACCCAATCATCAATCATTACCCTGGCTCTTTCACTTATTGTTATTTCTCTTGCTAGTTATTATTTTGCTTATAAAAATTTAGGTGAAACGGATGGAATTATTTATCTCATGGTAGGTGTTTGCACAACATTTTTTGCTTTACTTGCCACAAGTTTAATTAATTCATTCAACAGTAATGACAGCACAGCATGGAGCAATATAAAAACTCAAAACTATCTAGCTTCAGTGAGCAAAGAATTTGGCAACGAAATTACTGAAGAAATGAAATTTTTAGGTGTGCCATTTTCTAATCAATCAATGGTTATGGTGCTTAAAACACGATTCGTAAAATTACCAAGAAATGATGCTGAAGAATTGGCAACATTAGATGAACAATTAAAGCCGTTTAAAGGCTAAAAGTTACCACTATTCAAATTAAATATTTTGAAAGGAAAACAACATGACATATAAAGCATATTTTAACAGTAGAGATCGCATTGAATGTAATGGTACAGAATTTACAAGTGGTGATGCAGTGATTGTTTATTTGGATGGTACATGGAAAGAAACTAGAATCGAACACAATGGTAGTGAATATTATTCGATTGATGGTTATCAACTGATAGGCAATCCAGTTAAGAGAAAATCAGTTGGAGAGTGTTTAGATGATGATGAAAATATACCTTATGGATTAAGAAAAGTTATAAATGCAATCAATCACCGTATAAAGGTGATTACGAAAACACAAAATGATGTAGATAACATTAAGAACCGATATGAGTTACATGGAATTGTTATAGGTTTGTTACTTTCTGATCAAATAAATACTGATCAATCTGCTTTTATACAAGGTAAAATCAGAACTCTTGAAATGTTTGATGTTAGCGAAATATACAAAATTTAATTTATTACAGCATTTAAAAAGTCTCTTTCGAGGCTTTTTTATTGGAAGTTGGAACAAGCCTGGTTAAATGTATCATGGATCGTTTTGCCACTCATTAAGTCTTGTAATTCATCACTTGAATTGTGCATCGCTTCCATTACAGACATCATGTCATAATTATCAATACACACTTTGTTGAATACTTTATCAGGTGTTGGATAAGTGTAAACATACTCAGCAATGTTAAGGGTAGCAATGATACCAACTAAACCCACGAACAATATTATTGTAGGCTTGATTTTAAACTCTTTCTTTTGTGCGCCCACTTTGGCATTAAATACGTTAAAAATAGTAAATAATGATAATGCCCATGTCAGACCAAAAATATACATTACATTGTGCTCTAATTGGGCATTTAGCCTCATAACATCATATACATTGTAGATTAATTCATTCATTCATATTTCCTTGTTTTAATAATCAACATTATACATAACATTGCCAGGTTCTTTTGGGGGAATTTTCGCGGTGCGAAAACCGAGCCACCAATGAATCGAGCCACAAGGCTACGCCTTGCAGTCTCGCCCCTGCGGGTTGGGTCTCTTCCCCTCTTGGGCTACCGCCCGCCAAACAAAAGTTATGTCCGCTCGCATTACGGCCAAACGATAAATCGTTTAGCAGCAATGCTATTCCCTGCCCTGAATCAAAGTAGTTGCCACGTTGTCATGATCTCTTAACGCTTTCAGTACATAGCCAGGGCAAACTACTTCCCCGAGGTTGTCGCATGAACGAATCTGAACGCATTTACGTCATCACAAAAGCAAGGGTAAATATACGTGCAAAAAACTTTTTGGGATGAAGCCCCAAAAACTTTACGTGTTACGGCCCAAAAACAAAAAGCCGTTTTTGGTGCTGCAACACTTTTGCCCGCCCTTGCTTTTCCTCTGCCGATGCGTTTATCAGATTCATGCCGACAACAGCTCTAGGAAGTGATAGCCCCACAGGGCGAAATGTTACTTCAGCTAAGATCATTCAATCCATGTTGCGCTAAAGCGCAATGCCTACGGCGTGCCTCTTCCAGATAGAAAGTGATTGCCGTTTTTTGTGGGCGCGGGTTCGTATGGCGTGTAAGCCTGATAAACACTGCATTTATTTTGTATTTTGGTGCATAAAGTCGTTGACATTATTATACTGTACTGTATAATGTATCACATGTTAGAATAAAAGCTTGCGTAATTCCGTAGCTACGATATAATTAATTCGTAGCCACGTAACTAAAAGGATTGAAAAATGAAAACTGTAAAAATTGAAATTAAAATTATTAGTAGAAATGACTATATGGGCGGTTATAATGTCTTGTTAAAATCAAATAAAGGAGAAGTGGAAGCCTTTATTAATGATAAAAATTATGTGACAGTACCTTTAGGAGGGTGGTTGCATGGGCTTTTTAAATCTGCTCCGTTTACATCTGATTTTGTAAAGAAAGCCAACGAAGAAATTCAATTAGGATTTAAAGATTGGGATATTACAAATAAAGAAATAATAGTTAATTATCCATCTTCAAATAAAGATGCCTATGAAGAAAAAAGAGTACAAAAAAGAGTTTCATTAAACAATGAAACTGATTCTAAAATCTTAGAGTATGCAAATAATTTGGAAGATTTTAGCAACAGTGTAAAAAACCAATTAAAAAGCTCTATGGTTTCGGAAATCATATACAAAAACATTAATGGTTTCTGTATTCCTAATGTAGCATTGCAAAAAAGATTATCTCTTCCACCAATCAAATTTAATTTTATCGCTTATTTTTACGGTCATTTAATTACTCATAAAACAAATGAATCTATTAAATCTCAAAAGATAATACTAATAACTGAAGCTTTATATAAGAAAATTACAGAGGACTCGCAGACAGGTTTCACAATAGATTACGTTGCTATCGTGTTTAACAATAAAATATATGCAATGACAATGCAAGAAGCAAAAAAATATAATGTTAATGACGATACGTTTTATAGTTGCCTCTGTAATCATGATTTTTATGATGAATATAATGGAATGTTATTAAATGCCGTTTTTGGAGATCATCACAAAGCTGAAATTAGTGAGAAGCTGAATGATAATAGTAAAGAAATGCTCAAAATATACGATGAAATTATTCAAAAAATAAAAGCGATCTAAACAGCAATACTAGACAATTTAGTATGATACTTTATGTCTAGTTCCAAAATATAATAAAATACCAATCATTATTGATAGTGCTTTATTTTATATTCAACAGTCATAAAAAAAGACTGTTCCCAACACAAGCTAAGGAGTGATCTTATATGATACCTATATTACAAACAGTCGCTTTTCTTGTTTTTATTGTATTGTTGTTTGTATCATCAATTTTGCATGAACGATCAATCAATTATGCTGATAAAATAGCTGAAAAACGTTCTACACAATACTTGTCAATTGGTGTGTATGGTATTGTCATTTTGTTGGTTGGTAGTGTTATATATTTTATTTACCATCAATATATTAATTAGATTTTAATCTGATCCAAATTGAAACTGCCTAAAAAATAGGCGGTTTTTTTTTGTAATGGGCTTGCTTATATTATACTGTACTGTATAATGTATCACATGTTAAGCAGATCGTTTAACTATCTTTGATTAACTAGGTAGGGCTTTATTATGAGCAAGTTTAAAAAAGAATTTATCGACTTATACAACACCATTGCTAGACAAGGTTTTAATAAGCATGAAGTATTTTGTGATTTTTGCGAAGTCAATGCAATTGCCATTTCTAATCGTTTTGATATGGTTCGTTTTGAAAAACGTGAAGCACGTTATTTTGAAATTTTAGCAAAGTATGGTTCTGATAACATCATCACTTTCTCTAAAATGTTGGCAACAACTATCAGTGCTTTAAACGCTGAAATTAGCGATTTTTTAGGCGAAATTTTCATGAGCTTAGAACTTGGAAATGATCGCACTGGTCAATTCTTCACACCTTATACAGTATCTTACTTAATGGCATCATGCTCGATTGATGCATACGAAGTAATGAGCCGTGAATATAGTACGATCTTTGATCCGTGTATTGGTGCAGGTTCAACAACTTTGGGTGCATGTGGTATGTTGCAAAACCATTTAAAGGCTAAGGATGCACCTGATGATGTAAGATACCAAGACAAAATCCATATTACAGGTGTTGATATTGATTATACGGCTGTATGCATGGCATATATACAATTGTCAGCATTAGACATCCCTGCAATTATCATTCATGGTGATTCGTTGAGATTGAAAGAGTGGAATCATTTTTATACACCTGCACACATTATGGGCGGTTGGCATACTAAATTGAAAAATAGAAACGTTGAGACAACAGCATCTATCAAAATTCCTGATAAAGCAGATCAACAAGGTTCTTTTACATTCGATTTTAACTAATAGATTTATGGCGCTATAGTTCCCTATAGCGCCTATACTACGAGGAAATTTTGTGGCTAGAAACACAAAAATCGCTTTAGAAGATTTGGAACATGAAAAGCGCTTAGAAATGGTAATGGCAGAGTTAATCACTTCAATTAAACACATTAAGCCCCAATACAATGCCAGAATTACAACATCGTCAACAAGATTTGTAACTAGCTTCATTGATGGTTTATTGTTAGATGATCCAGTAACCCTATCAGGGATCAGATTTTTAGATGGTAAGAGCCTTACGGCTATTACCAATATTTACACTGCATACGCCTTGAAAACAGGTGATACAATCGAAATTTTATGTAAAAAGTTAAGAGGATAGAACATGGCAAAACCAAAGAAAGCGACGAAGAAAGAAGAAGTAAAAAGCACTTATGCAAAGATCACGCCACAATCTAGAAAAAAGATTGCTGAAAATTCTCGCAACTGGACAGCAAACCAATTGCAAGAGGGAGTATTGCGCCAAATGCGTTTGCAGTTGGAAGCACAAACGTTGAATACGTTTGATGAAATTTACGAACAATTACAAGCAGATGGCGTTGTGAAATCTAAGACAGACACATTCCGCTTGATTCTAAAAGAATACTGTAACAATCACGGTATTGATGAAAACATCACAATTAAATAAAGGATTGTGACTATGAACAATGATTATCAAGCGCTCAACTACGTCCGCCAAGCAATAGAATCGTTTGAGAATGAGAAGCTTTATGCAGGGGAGTTTTCACCAAACGACAAAGGTGCGCTTCCAGGATTATTAAACCTACTCGATAAAGGCGTAAAATTCATGCTCCCAAATCGAGGTGAAATTTTAGAATCTTATGATAAAGCCAAAGCCATTACGGGATTCGATAGAGAGTGGATAGATTTAATGTTTCTGCCCTATCCAATTACAGTTTTTGAATTGCCTTTTGAATATGCCGAGGGTGAAGAAATTGCACAAGTAGCGGGATTTAGCCAACAGATACACGCACCAAAGCGAATTGCATTGTGTTGGAATCCCAAAGAACAAGATGCAGACATACAAACCATTAATCAGATAATTAATAGCAATCATCATGCTTTTAAATTTGTTAATGAAAAGCCCTATTTAGTTGGTGATCTTGATGATTCACCTAACGGATTTTGTTTAGTTGTATTCTATTACAATCAAGACACCAAACGATGGGAGCACACGCCCGCAGGTGGATTTTATCCGTATGAATTTAATGTTGGTCATTCTGATACCACGCTTTATGGCAAACCAATAAACCTATTCCCTGCATTTTTTAGCGCAATAAGCATATTTAACTATCAAAATAACGTTAATCAGGTGATCAAACAGTTATGGCATGACATAGGTTATGAAACTTGGGTTGTGCTTCAGTCATTGTGTGTGTTGAATTGCCAAAACATTGAATCTAAGGACGTTCCTGTACCTGATAAATTACAAAAAAGTAGAGCCAAACGAGGTGCAAAGCCTCTGCACAGTTATAAGGTTTTAGAAATCAAAGCGCAAGGCGTTGGATATTCAAACAGTAAGATTTACAACGTAGGTTCAGGATCATCAAAAAGTACGCATTTAAGGCGTGGACATCTTAGACGTTTAGCGTCTGATAAGGTGATTTATGTCAGAGCAACAATCGTTGGAAAAGCAAATAATTCAGTCATTGATAAAGATTATTCAATTAAAAGTAGCCTAAAAAATTGATTAATGTAAACTTTATCTATTGTCCGCTTACATCTATGAACATTTTTAAGAATGAATAAAAGACTAAAGGAAATATAATGAGCAAAAACAAAATTTTTCAATATTTTTTAAAAGGTAACTCGAAAGGCTTTATCGAAGAAATGGACAAATTTTCTCAAATTAAAGAAATGTCTCAAGAAAAAAAAGCTAATTTTGTTTTCATGATAGCAATAGCAGTTACTTTTATTATCCCTATGGGTATTAGTAGTTTATTGGAAATAATTTTCCCATCTATCACAAGAGAAATCCCTATTCTTATAGGGTTATGTATAGGTATTTGGATGTCCATAGTATCACTTAGAATTATAGTGCGAATAAAAAAGCCTAATATTGACACTCTAATTGAAGAACGCCAATTAAAAAAATAGAATAATCTATACTTACAATTTTAACCGCTATTTAGGCGGTTTTTTTATGCCAGGCATTTTGTATTAAGTATTTCTTTATTGTCCGCTTACAGCATTAGATTCGATCCGATATTGAAACAATGTCAGGTTCTTTTGGGGGGATTTTCGCGGTGCGAAAACCGAGCCACCAATGAATCGAGCCACAAGGCTACGCCTTGCAGTCTCGCCCCTGCGGGTTGGGTCTCTTCCCCTCTTGGGCTACCGCCCGCCAAACAAAAGTTATGTCCGCCCGCATTGTTGGCCAAACGATAAATCGTTTAGCAGCAATGCTAATCACTGCCCTGAATCAAAGTAGTTGCCACGTTGTCATGATCTCTTAACGCTTTCAGTACATAGCCAGGGCAAACTACTTCCCCGAGGTTGTCGCATGAACGAATCTGAACGCATTTACGTCATCACAAAAGCAAGGGTAAATATACGTGCAAAAAACTTTTTGGGATAAAGCCCCAAAAACTTTACGTGTTACGGCCCAAAAACAAAAAACCGTTTTTGGTGCTGCAACACTTTTGCCCGCCCTTGCTTTTCCTCTGCCGATGCGTTTATCAGATTCATGCCGACAACAGCTCTAGGAAGTGATAGCCCCAAAGGGCGAAATGTTACTTCAGCTAAGATCATTCAATCCATGTTGCGCTAAAGCGCAATGCCTACGGCGTGCCTCTTCCAGATAGAAAGTGATTGCCGTTTTTTGTGGGCGCGGGTTCGTATGGCGTGTAAGCCTGATAAACACTGCATTTATTTTGTATTTTGGTGCATAAAGTCGTTGACATTATTATACTGTACTGTATAATGTATCACATGTTAAGCAATTGGCTTAACTTCTTTGATTAACTGGTGAGGTTTACTATGGCTTTTGATTTAACTAAGTACGCGAATGATGATAGTTTTTTATATATGTTATTAGATAGATTAAGAGGTGATTGTGATTACTATCTTGGAAATGGCAATAGATACACGCTTCAATTGTGGGCAGATAGTGAAAAAGAGCAAATCGACACCATGCTTGCGATATGGGATAACTTCCCTGAAGATAAAAAACCCGAGTGGCTCACGCGTGAAAGGATTCTAAAATATAAAGAACAAATGTGCCCTGATGAATAACAAAATATAACCGCCATGATAGGCGGTTTTTTTATTGCCTAATACAATGGAAAATAATGAATTTATTTTGTATTTTGGTGCATAAAGTAGTTGACATTATTATACTGTACTGTATAATAGTGTGTATAGTAAATAATTAACTGGAGGGAATCATGATCAAATGCGTAGAGTGTCAAAAATTACAACCATCAACTGCATACACTATGATTGAAATTCAAGATGAATGTAATATTTGTGATGATTGTGTTGAAAAACAAAATTACAATACTGCAATAGAAATAACAGGATTAAAGTATCTTGAATTTTGTAGTAATTGCATAACAATACCTGCGGTGAAAGGTCATGGATATTGCCGACACTGTTTGAGCCAATAAATTATTAATATTTCTGAATAAAGACCGCATTATATGCGGTTTTTTTTATTGTTTTATTTATGAATATTCTTCTATAAAATTAGTTGACTTTATTATACTGTACTGTATAATGTTTTGTATATTAAGTGAATCGCTTAATTATCTTTGATTAACTAGGAGAATTTACAATGTCATGTTTTGTTGTTTCAAAAGACCATTTAAATAAAATTGTAACTGCGTTAGTAGGCTTAAAATTCATCAAACAAGATGATGCACAGCAAATGTTTAATGATCTGTATGAAGTCAATTACAAATCATACAATGCAAACTATAAGGAAAATCACGATCCTGAATTATTGGCTTTGTATCAATCTACTTTTAAATTAGGTGACATCTATCCAGTCGATAGTAAATATTTTGGGCATGATGCCTGCACGTATTCTTTACTGCTTCAAAAAAGTTTAGAGTATTTATGCGAAGTTAAAAAATTGATTGAATGTTATCTTTATCAATCGGAAGAATTAGAGGGATATGAGTTTTTAGAATGTATCTTGGTGTTATCAAAAGCCGAAAAAAAGATCGGTGACAGCATCATAAGCCGTTTACCGCAATATAAAAGCGCACAGTGGACAATCTAACTCTATAAAGTTAAACCGCTATAAAAGGCGGTTTAACACTCTTCAGCAAGGAATGTGAAATATGTATGCAGTAATTGATAAGAATGATAATTTTGAAATTAATGAAATTGTAGACAGCTTGGACGAAGCGATCCAAGAAGCTAAGAACTTGAGGGAACTAGGTTATAAATGCTCAATTTATAAGATCGAAAGAAAAATCTTTGTTTATAGAATTGGCATGAATAACATCATGAAACGCTACGGCAAGAAGATTAAGCCCTAACCACCAACCGCCATAACAGGCGGTTTTTTTATTGCTTTGCTAACGCTAAAATCCTATCGTGAGTTTAACAACTCACTCAGAATTTAACGCGTTGCAAGGCTTTCAACAGTCATCACACTAATCATTGCTTTAACATTTTTAATCGTACAGGCATTAACTATCTTCAGCTTTAATTTTTTAACATCAATTATAATTAGTGTGAACGTTGCCAGGTTCTTTTGGGGGGATTTTCGCGGTGCGAAAACCGAGCCACCAATGAATCGAGCCACAAGGCTACGCCTTGCAGTCTCGCCCCTGCGGGTTGGGTCTCTTCCCCTCTTGGGCTACCGCCCGCCAAACAAAAGTTATGCCCGCCCGCATTACGGCCAAACGATAAATCGTTTAGCAGCAATGCTAATCACTGCCCTGAATCAAAGTAGTTGCCACGTTGTCATGATCTCTTAACGCTTTCAGTACATAGCCAGGGCAAACTACTTCCCCGAGGTTGTCGCATGAACGAATCTGAACGCATTTACGTCATCACAAAAGCAAGGGTAAATATACGTGCAAAAAACTTTTTGGGATGAAGCCCCAAAAACTTTACGTGTTACGGCCCAAAAACAAAAAGCCGTTTTTGGTGCTGCAACACTTTTGCCCGCCCTTGCTTTTCCTCTGCCGATGCGTTTATCAGATTCATGCCGACAACAGCTCTAGGAAGTGATAGCCCCACAGGGCGAAATGTTACTTCAGCTAAGATCATTCAATCTATGTTGCGCTAAAGCGCAATGCCTACGGCGTGCCTCTTCCAGATAGAAAGTGATTGCCGTTTTTTGTGGGCGCGGGTTCGCATGGCGTGGAAGCCTGATAAACACTGCATTTATTTTGTATTTTGGTGCATAAAGTCGTTGACATTATTATACTGTACTGTATAATGTATCACATGTTAAGCAATTAGCTTAACTATCTTTGATTAACTAGGTAGGGCTTTATTATGAATATTAACGACTGTTTATCTGTATTGGGTTTAGCATCACATGAAGAATCAATCACTATTGATGTAGTGAAAAAAGCTTATCGTGTGGCGTGCTCTAAGTATCATCCTGATAGAAATCCGCAAGGGTTGGAAATGATGAAGATGGTTAATTGTGCATACAGTGCGTTAATGGAGCACCTAGCAAATCCTGAAAATGTGTCTGTATCATTTACAGGTAAAAATACAGAGGATTACGGCGAAGAAGTCAGCAATGCTTTAAATGCTATTTTTGGCTTACATGGCTTGATCATTGAAATTTGTGGGGCTTGGGTATGGGTTACAGGCACGACAAAAGAACATAAAGATGTATTGAAATCAGCAGGTTTTTTCTATGCATCTAAAAAAGTCGCATGGTACTTCAGAACGAAAGATTTTAAATCTCGTTCAAATGGTTCTAGCACGTTAGACCAAATCAGAGACAAATACGGCTCACAAAATGCCACAGGCAAACGACCAAATGCAATACAGCATTAATATAAAATGCCCTGATCAATTCAGGGTTTTTTTATTGTGAAATATTTTGTAATTGATATTACAAAAAGGTTGACATTGTTTTATACTGTACTGTATAATGTTACACATACTGAAGCGATTAGCTTTAATCTTTTACAACTTAGATGGAGTGTTAAAAATGGAAGAATATACAATCGACCCAGGCTTTAAAGTTTTATCAACAAGAGCAGGTTTCTATGTTGGACGCACCTATACCGAGGACGGCATGAGCGGTTTACCATACTCCCGAAATTCGGGTTACTTTGCAACGTATGAAGAAGCAGAAGCGCATCTTCAGAAGATCAACAACGGCGAGGCATCACCAACGCGTTAAAACAGGAGATTTCATGCAATTTAATTATGTTGTTGAGATGACAACAAAGCCCACAGTATATGAACAATATAAAACAGTTATCACATTTACAGCGGGCAATATGTCAGATGATGAAGCCTTTACAAAGGCGGTCAAAGAGGCAAAAGAGGGCGCATTTTTCGATTATACTAAGAGCATGTGGAACTTGGACAAAGTGACCAAGACAGAAGCATAATTTTAATAGTTGGCTAAATTGTAATTGATATTACAATTTAGCCATAAGGAGGTTATTTTGTTTAATATAAGTTTGTCGATTTATTTGGTTATTTTATTTTTTGTTGTAGTCGTAACCTTGATCAATTGGAAAGAAAAACATGCTAATGATTCATGGTTATTAAAAGCTTTAATAAGCCTCTTTATCTATATCATAATCATGGGATTTTTAGAATTGGGCTATAAAAAAATTACCACTGATAATGAATTATATTGGGAAGCCACAGAACAAAGAAAGGCTGAATATTCAGCAAAAGTGGAAGAGCGCATAGAGAAAGAGAAGCAGACTAATAGAGCCAATGGAATGATTGACGGTTCAGGGCTATTTGAGGAAATTTGCTATAGTGGCTCAATTTATTTGATCTTTAAGGAAACAGGTAGTGTCACACCAAAGTATGTAAATGATCGTGTCCAAACCTGCCATATTTAAATCCCGAAAAAGCCCTGATGCCAGGGCTTTTTTTTCGCTTTGCTAACGCTAAAATCCTATCGTGAGTTTAACAACTCACTCAGAATTTAACGCGTTGCAAGGCTTTCAACAGTCATCACATTAATCATTGCTTCAGTGTTTTTAACCGTACAGGCATTAACTATCCTCAGTTTTCATTTTGGAATATCAATTACAATTAGTGTGAGCATTGCCTGGTTCTTTTGGGGGGATTTTCGCGGTGCGAAAACCGAGCCACCAATGAATCGAGCCACAAGGCTACGCCTTGCAGTCTCGCCCCTGCGGGTTGGGTCTCTTCCCCTCTTGGGCTACCGCCCGCCAAACAAAAGTTATGCCCGCCCGCATTACGGCCAAACGATAAATCGTTTAGCAGCAATGCTAATCACTGCCCTGAATCAAAGTAGTTGCCACGTTGTCATGATCTCTTAACGCTTTCAGTACATAGCCAGGGCAAACTACTTCCCCGAGGTTGTCGCATGAACGAATCTGAACGCATTTACGTCATCACAAAAGCAAGGGTAAATATACGTGCAAAAAACTTTTTGGGATGAAGCCCCAAAAACTTTACGTGTTACGGCCCAAAAACAAAAAACCGTTTTTGGTGCTGCAACACTTTTGCCCGCCCTTGCTTTTCCTCTGCCGATGCGTTTATCAGATTCATGCCGACAACAGCTCTAGGAAGTGATAGCCCCAAAGGGCGAAATGTTACTTCAGCTAAGATCATTCAATCCATGTTGCGCTAAAGCGCAATGCCTACGGCGTGCCTCTTCCAGATAGAAAGTGATTGCCGTTTTTTGTGGGCGCGGGTTCGCATGGCGTGTAAGCCTGATAAACACTGCATTTATTTTGTATTTTGGTGCATAAAGTCGTTGACATTATTATACTGTACTGTATAATGTATCACATGTTAAGCGATTGGCTTAACTATCTTTGATTAACTAGGAGTTTAGATTATGTCAGCACAAGCAAATAACTTTGATGTGGTAGCGTTTAAAAAAACAATGGATGCAGTGGGCTACCAAGTATTAACAGATGCATTGGCACTATTAAGAACCAATAAGCATATTTATGCGGGGGATATGCGAGAGCTTTGCAACTATGTGCATAATGAAGTAACGAGCCATAGTGATATTAAATACTATCTCGAAATTGTAGCCAATCCTGGCAACACCAAAAAGATAGTGACAGATATACATTTGATGATCACTGATATACAGCACAATATCAGATCATTGGCATAAAAAAAGGGAGGTTAAAAACCTCCTTTTTTTGTATTTACATAAATGTTATCATAAATATGAATTGCATTATTAGCACACCTGCGACCAATGCAACGATTAGCTTGTTGACGAATGACACATTCGATAAACGGTTATTCACCTTTTGAGTATTTAGGCTCTGCGATTCTTCCAAGTCGTTGAGCCTTTTTTCTATCTCAGCTTTAACCATCGCTTTCATATCAATATTGAGCCTGTTTTGCTCTTGGAGTAATACATTTTGTGTATTGATCGCTTGCTCTAATCCCTCAACTGATATTTTCAAGTCCTTTGATCCCGCCTGAAAATCTCGAATAAGCGGTTCAAGCTCGGTGAGAATCTCAGCATAAAGGGCTTCAACCTTTGTATTGATCATCCCTTTTGCATGTATTCCAAAATCAAAATCATCCGATGATTTCATTAAACACCTCTTCTATTTGCGGATAGTTACTGCGAACAGCTCTAACCAGTGCGATATTGTTTTTTAATCGTATAATTTCACGATCTGTTTTTGCATCTTCTTTGACTTCGCCATTTTTAATCTTGAGCAACAACGTTTGCAACTCTTTACGGTAATCAGTCTGATCTTTATAAACTTCTATTAATGTTTTCTTAGCTCTAGTCAGCATAGAGAACATTTCAATATCCCACAATATAATATTTGGGTTAAATTTGATTTTCTTTTGTGAATTCAAATAGTTCATTGTGATTTCAAATTCATTTTCAATATCACGTTGAACGTTGTTGAATAAAAATTTAATTTTCTTAGGATCAACGCCAATTTCTAATAATGCCTCAGCCATTCTGATAGCATCTTTTTGTTGACGATCTTTTCCTGATACCGTTGGAATTAAGAAAATATCGAAGTCCTCATGTGAACCATCAAATTCCACCATTTTAATTAAGAATGATTCAATGTTACTTGCACCCACATCTATGATTGCTTCATCCAATACAAGTAATTCATTAGACAGCTTGCGGTAATCTGTACCGATGATCACTTCACTTTCAACACCTGATTCGCTAGATGTTTCGTTTACTGTTTCAATTGAGAAAATTTTAGCTTCAGGCATGAATGGTTTCAATACATGTGTTGAAACAGTTGTTTTACCAATTGCACCTGCGTAACTAACCAATGCTACTTTCTTGCTCATAATTTTATCCTCTGTATTTAAAATATATCATGTTCGGTTGTGATAGTTTTTCCACCTGCTTTATTAACTTTCACCCGTTTGTTTACTGGTTTTGATTCTTCATCACCAGTTTGAGGTATTGGATCATTCGATCCTACATCCTCAGAATTTGTAATATCAATTACAATATTTTCACTGCTTTGAATATTCGGTTCTGTATTAACAGTAGCCAAATTATTTTTTGCTGTAATGTTTTTGCGTTGAAATTCAGCTATCGTTTTCCGAAAATATACTTCATCAATTTCAAATCCACCATCCACTAAGGCTTGATGAATTTCTCTAACTGTAAAGCCATTATCCAACTTATTCTGAATATCGTGCATGATTGAAAACACCACCGCCTTTTTACTTTTTGGACGTAACCCGCCCAAAATATCGCTGATATTCATATCGCACCCCATTTGTTAAAGATAGTCGAACTTTTAGACATACTTTGAACATACTTAAAGCATATATCCGACATAGTTTGAACATAATAGACATATTTCAGACATAAAGCAAGCATATTTTATGCATATTTCAGACATATTTTAGACATACTTTAGACATATTCAAAAAGCAAAATGTTTTTTCCCCTTAAAAGGTCAGTTTTGCCCTTAAAATGCGTATAAAATATACAGGAAGATGATAAAATTTTCCCCCTTAAAAACGTTCACACCATACGCAACCTTTCGGTTGCATCAAAAGTGCAATATATTCAATAGGATAATTGCTTTTTAATTTCTTCACAATGTAATACAATATGATCTGTAAGCCTCATTTAACCTATAATTTTTGAGATACATTTTAAATATGGATAACAAAAGAAGTAAAAATCTTTCAATACGCATCCCAATGTCATTATTTTTTGAATTGGAGCTAGAAAAGGAAGCGGGCAAAGGTTCAATCAACGATCAAATAAATCGACGGCTAATTGACGCTCAAAATTTAAACCAGGCACTTAATCAAACCAATCATAGGTTGGAAAATTTAGAAAAAAGTGTAAATGAAATACAGCAATTATTGCTCATAATCTACAAAGGAATAAAAGATGAATAGGGATGATGTAAAGAAAATATCTGCAATACTTTTTTTTGTTTTTCCAATTTTGGGAACAATGATCACACTTAAAAAATTCATGGGCATTGAGGATAAATCTCAAATGCTAAAGGCTCTCACGTCATATTTTAGTCATACACCTTTAATTATTAATCTGATCGTTTGTTTTGTTATTTGGTTAATACTCACTATCGTATTTATGAAAATGACTCAACGGACTTTCCAGGGCGCAGAATATTCTAAATTTTTCAGAGGAAGTAACTTAGTTAAGCCAAGCAAGTTGGCAAGCATGACTGAAGATAGAAATGCAACACAGATTAAGATTGAGGGCATACCAATTCCAACAGAAGTTGAAACACTTCATCACTTCATTGCGGGTGCAACTGGTGTTGGTAAGTCTGTTTTGATCCGAAAGTTTGTTTTTGAAGCCCTAAAACGTGGTGATAGGCAAATCATTGTCGATCCAAACGGAGACATGCTTTCAAAATTTTATAAAAAGGGGGATGTTATCTTGAATCCCTTTGATGCTCGCACTGAAAAATGGTCATTTTTTAATGAAATTAAAAATAGCTTTGACTATGACACGTTAATTAAATCATTGATAACAGAGGGCGCAACAGCAGATGAAGAAAGTTTTATTGGTTATGGTCGATTAATCGTAAAGGAGGCATCTAAACGTTTAAAATTAATTGGTAAAGAAACTATGGATGATCTATTTAAGGTTGCAACAATCATGCCATCTGATCAACTCAAAGAGTTTCTAAAAGGTACTGATGCTGAAAGCTTATTTGACGAGGGTGCAAGTAAGGCTCTTGCAAGTGCTAGATTCACTATCTCTAAAGCATTGTCCGCACATAGAAGTATGCCCACAGGTGATTTTTCAATTCGTAATTGGCTTGAAAACGGTAAAGGTAATTTATACATCACATGGCGTGAAGATATGGCTGAAGCTCTTAGACCACTAATTTCAACATGGATTGATATTATTTGTATCTCTATATTGTCATTAGAAGAAGATAGAAACCGCAAGATATGGCTCAATATAGATGAATTGGCAAGCTTAACAAAATTACCAAGCTTAGAAGATGCTTTAACCAAAGGACGAAAACATGGTTTGCGTGTTATAGCAGGGCTTCAATCAACAGCTCAGCTTGAAAAAATATACGGAAAAGATGAATCAATCATTTTACGCAGTTGCTTTAGAAATATTTATGTATTGGGCGGTGCAAAAACTGATCCCGAGACACGCGATAAATTAAGTGATGCAATTGGTAAACATGAAGTTGAACGCGAGAAAAAATCCACAAGCGTTGGTACAACATCATCAAAAAGTACATCAATTGAAGTCAGAGAGGAACGTATAGTTTCACCTGATGAAATCGCTAATATGAAAAACCTTGAGTGCTACATTGGTTTTGCTAATGGTTATCCAGTGACAAAAATCAAAATGGAATTCATAGAATTTAAAAAGCAAGTTGATCGCATTATTACAGCAGAACACTTGAATTAAGGAATAAAC